>CAWCLK010000010.1:0-167073 GCA_963796225.1 uncultured bacterium | reverse complement strand
GGATCCATGCCGCGGCCTTGCCCCAGCGTCGTGTCGACCGGCGGGAGCTCGTCGAGCAGTGCGATCAGGTCCCCGCGCCGCGTGGGGTCGGCGGCGGCCTGTCGCGGTGTGACCCCGCCGAGCGCCGGGATCGACTCGTCGAGCCACCGCTCCTCCATCTGCGCCATGTACCCGTTCAGGGCCTCCACCATCTCGGCCCGCCGGCCCGCGTTCAGGTCGTCGGTCGGGCCGACGCCGTCCATCCCGTTGTCGTCGCGGTCTCTGTGGCCCAGGAGGTCGCCGATGGGCGTGCGGTCGTCCTCGAGGACGGTCGCCCCCTCGACCCGATCCAGGACCAGCTGCTGGAGCGCGTCCATGCGGACGTCGGAGTTGGCCTCGAGCACGAGGTTGTCGGCGTCGATCCGGATCGCTCCGATCAACGTCCGGCCGGAGTCGGTGTCGGCCAGCAGGTGGACGGCCCGGTCCTCGCGTTCGAGGGTCGCGCATGGCCGGTCCACGAGGTCAGACGCGTCGTCGCCGACGGCGGCCAGCGTGTCGAGAGCGGCCTCGGGGTCGTGCACGTCGACGAGCGTCCGGCAGGCCAGGAACGGGTCCCCGTCGGTGTTGTGCAGCCGGGGCGGGGCGAACAGGCTGGCGTACCACGCAGCCAGGTCCTCGGCGGACGGGGCACGGTCGAGCAGTACCAGCAACGACGAGCGCTTGTGCAGGGGCACCTGGACCCCGCCAAGGGCGATCCGCGTGGACCCGTCGGGGTAGGGGACCAGCCAGGTCAGCACCACGTCGCCGAGCCGGGCGTCACGGCTGGCGGTCCGTTCGAGCACCTCGTGGCGCTCGCCGGTGGTCAGGTCCAGCAGCACCATGCTCCGGCCCCGTTCGACCTCGACCACCTCGTAGGCGGCGGCCCCGGTCTCCTCCCACCGACGCAGCAGGTCGAGCTCGTCCGCGGGCAGCAACGGTCCGCGACGGTCGCAGTACTCGGCGACCAGCCCGCCGTCGAACAGGCACATGCTCGCCACGGCCAGGTCCTCCGGCAGCGCGTCGCGGGACGCCATCCCCGCGCGTGCGGCGATCTCGTCGACCTCCCAGGCTCGCACCGGCCGCGAGGCGAACCGCAGCAGCTTCTGTAGCACCCAGTCCATGCGTGCCTCGAGGTGCCAGCCGTTGGTGGTGGCGCAGCAGACCTTGTGCTTGCGCCCCGAACCGCACGGGCACGGGTCGTTGCGTCCGGCCGACATGGGCCCGGGGGCCGCCCAGCCACGCAGCGCCTCGGCCCAGCCCGAGTCGTCCAGGCCGTGCTCGACCAGCAGCCCGAGGGCGGCGCCGGCCCGGCCGCGGTCGTCGAGGTGCCAGGCCAGGTCCGAGGCCGCCGAGACGTGGTCTCCCGCAGCCTCGAGGGCACGTCGGAGCGCCCGTTCGGTCTCCACCCCGTCCGCGTCGAGGAACTCCAACGCCTGCGCGTACAGCCACCAGGCGTTCGACCGCACCACACGGTCGCGGGACGCCAGCGCCACCCGACGGGCCAGGACCGCGAACGGCCCGACGGCGGCCACGTCGGACGCGAGCAGGTCGTCGGGGACCAGCGCGGCGAGCTGGTCGTCGCCGAACAGCCGCTCGAGCCGGGGGAGTGCCGCCCCGATGTCGATCGCCTCCTCGTCCAGCGACGGATCGTCGGGATCGTCCCCGGCCAGGGCCCGGGCCAGGAGGATCCGCTGCCGTTCCTCGTCGTCGAGGTCGGCGGGCGGCGACAGCCGCATCCCGGTCGTCACGATCGTGAGGAGGACGAACTCGTCGGCCTGGTCAGGCGTGAGGTCGTGGTCGACGATCAGGTGCGACGCCAGCGCCTCCATCGGGCTCGCGAAACCGGACGCGTCGCCGTACAGCGGGTCGTCGGCGCTCTCCTGCATGTCCTCGAACTCCTCCCGCGTCACCACCCAGTCGCCGTACGCGAGCAGGCCGGCGTCGGCCAGCAGCTCGCCGACGGGTGGGGAGGGGCGCCGCAGCGTGTCGGGGTGGCGGGCCCGCAGCTCGGCGACGAGGTCCACGACCTCGATTCCCGCGAGCTGCTCACGGACCTCGTCGAACGTGGATGCCAACCCGGCCACGAGCTCGGGGCGTTCCTCGACCGTTGCGGGGTCGATGGCCTCGACATCCAGGCGCTCGCCGGAGACCCGGACGACCAGCAGCTCGCCGGCCGCCCCGGGCATCCATCCGGTGGGTCCGGCCACGTGCCAGTCGCCCTCGACGAGCTCGACGCGCAGCTGGCCACCGTCGGCCAGGAGCATGCCGGTGGGGTGGATGAGGTACAGGAGCGGATCGAGGTCGGGCGAGAAGGTGGGTCGGCCGTCCTCGACGTCCTGCTTGCTCAGCTCGGTCGTCAGCACCAGCCCGTCGAGCAGGGCGTGCCGGTCGGCCAGGCGACCGTCGGCGAGCTCGACCGGGGACCAGTCGGGCTCGTGAAAGGGGAACAGGTGCTCGTCGAGCGCATCCGGGTCCTCGGCCAGCGTGTGGCCGTCAGCGACCAGCAGCCCGACCAGCTCCTCGAGCGGCAGGGGACCACGGGTGCGCAGCAGCTCCCGGGTCGCGGCGCGGATCGGATCCATGCGGGTGCCCTCCGACGATCGGGGCGCGGACGCTATCGGCTGCCGTGTGGCGAGCGCTGACCCGTCAGGGCTGTGGATCGCGCGATCCCGGTGGCGCCGGAACGGTGATACTGGACGCGAAGGGACGTACGATGTACGGAACGGCCTCCCGATCTGTACATAGGTTCCGCCGTGGCGACCGAGGTGTCCACCAGCGAGTACCGCGCCCACATGCGGGCGTGGCACGACCGCGTGCAGGCCGGAGAGGAGATCGTCGTGACCGACCACGGGGAGCCGAGCGTCCGCGTGGTGGCGGCCACGGCCGAGTCGGTGCTGGACCGCTGGGTGGCAGAAGGACTGGTCCGGCCGGCCCGCCGACCGCGACGTCCGGCATCCGAGATCCGCGTCGTCGAGGCCGGGCCGGGGGACACGGCCGAGCAGATCTCCAGGGACCGCGACCGGTGATCCTCGTCGCCGACGCCAGCGCCGCTGCCAAGCTCGTCATCCTCGAGGCGGGCACGGATCTCGTGCAGCAGCTGTGGGACGACCCGGTGACGTGGCTGGCTCCGACACTCATCGTGCCCGAGGTCGCGTCGGCGATCTCCGCAGCGGGGCGCGCGGGACGGCTTCAGGGCTCCGTCGACGACGTCCACGGCGAGTGGCGAACGGTCGCCGACGACATCGAGCTGCGCATGCTCGACGCGGAGTTGGCTGCCGCCGCACGTGAGGTCGCAGCGTCACACGCCGTGCGGGGCGCCGATGCGGTGTACATCGCGTTGGCACACGCGCTTGGTCTGGACAAGGACGTGGTCCTGGCCTCGTTCGACGAGCGACAGAGGGGAGCGGCACGCGAGGGCGGTGTCGCCGTCGTCCCCGGCGACCTGTGAGCCCCTGCCCCTCACCCTGTTTTCAGCATAATCAGTGTTATCTGGAATTGAGCATGCGGCAGGGCGACTACGCAGACGTCGTACGTCTCCGACCGCGAACCGCTCGACGCGGTGTCCGCGGCCGCGTCAGCCACGTTGGCGGCGCTCGTCGATGGCATCGAGGACTTCCCGATTCGTGACCTCGCGACCGACGTCGATCACCAGAAGGCCGTCAGCATTCCGTTGACCTCCACGGGGTCCACGTCCTGAGGGTGGACGCCGAGTGCGACCTCCTCGCCTGTCGTCAGCGCCGCAGGACGTCCTCTGCCGCGAGCGCAGTGCCGCACCGTCACGAACGCCGACCGGTTCAGACCCCGGGCCGTGGCCTGGTCGTCGAGCTCCTGGCGTTCCTCGGCGGTCAGGTACAGCGCACAGAACGTCGCGTCCGCGACCGCCGGCCGCTTGCGCAGCTCGCTCGACATGTCCGGCACCTGGTCGCCGAACTCCGCGGCTGCGGCCAGCACCCAGTCGCCGACCGACCAGTCCAGCACCCGGGCCGCGGCCGCCATGCGGTCCTTGACGCGTCGTGGCACCGTCAGGCCGACCTGCCGACGATCGCTGGGCGTGCGGTCGCCGGCACGGGACCGTCTCGTCGCCATCACTCCCCTTCCCTGGTCGACCGCATGCTCGTAATATAACGAGCACAGGCGGGCAGGGAAGGAGTGGCCTCCTCGGGGTCAGGAGCGCCCGGTCGGCTCCCACGTCCCTGACCGTCGATCCGGAAGGCGTGATCGACGGCACGAGGGTGGGCACCGGCGCTCCGACCTCGATGTGCCGCCTGGTCGGGCGACGTGGCGAGGGAGTTGCCGCCCCACGGACCTGCTCGTGCTGGCGCCGGGGCTCACGCGCGTGGTCCACGGCGTGCTGCTCGACGACGACCGCCGGCGGCGCTGGCAACCGGCAAGCTCGACGAGGCCCATCGGCCTCGCCTAGTCCGAGTGGTCGCGGGAAGAGCCCCTCCGGGTGACGAGCCGGACGAACGCCAGCAGGGCCACCCAGGCGAACGCGACGGTGTCCTGGCCCGGCATCGCGTCGTCGAGCCAGCGCCGGGCGGCACGGTGGTGGTCGGCGTCCTCGTTGACGGCGAGTGCCGCAGGTGTTCGTTGACAGGTTCCCGCCCACACCGATCCCTTCGAGCAGGCGCCGCAGGACGCGCGGGTGGTCCACCGTCGGTTCGACGACGACGGCCGGCGCCGCGGCCACCCACATGTCGACGATGTCCATCGCCTCGTCCAGTGCGAGTGGCCGAGGAAACAGCCCCTCGCGGGTCGCGAGCCGGATGAACGCCAGCAGGGCCACCCAAGCGAACGCGACGGTGTCCTGGCCCGACAGCGCCCCGTCGAGCCAGCGTCGGGCGGGACCATGGTGGTCGGCGTCCTCGTTGACGGCGTAGAGCAGCACGTTCGCGTCGACGAGCTTCACGAGCCCTCGCGCATGCGACGGACGAGCTCGTCGTCCTCGAGCTGACCGGCGATCTGCAGGGCACGGTCCAACGGCACGGCCGACCGTCCCAAGGACGCCGTCGGCGTGCGGAACGGCGTGGCACCAGCCGTTGCGCCCTCACGAATGGCGTCGTTCAGGGCGTCCTTGAAGGACTGCCCGCGCTCGCGCATCCGACGTCGAACGAGCTGCTCGGTGTCGGGATCCAGGGTGACGGTCGTACGCATGGAGGCATCATAGCATCACGATGGTTGATGCTGTGATGCCTCCCCGGTCTCGGGGCCCTCGGGCCATCTCATCCCCAGAACCACTCGTCGAACGTGAGCCGCGCGACCAGACGCGCCCGGCTGCGCCCCGTCGCCGGGAACCAGGCGAGCTCGCGCCCCGCCCCGTGGGGCGCCTGGGCCGACCGGCAGCGCACGCCCCGCAGCCCGGCGTCGTGGACCTCCTGGCCGACCTGCTGGCAGGGCTCGTGCTCGACCACCGCTCCCCCGCCGTCCAGCGGGTAGCTCGGCGGGCAGGCCGGTCGCCTCGACGCCGGCCGGCGTGTGGACGTCCGCGACCGTCTGCGCTGCGTGGCAGGTGTGCCTCGACCAGGTGCGGTCCGGTGCGTGACGTCGAGGTCCTCGGGCTCGTAGGGCCAGTCGGCGATGAACCGATCGAGGTTGAGGCGGGCCGTGACGAGGTCCTCGTTCAGGTAGAGCGTCCGCCACGACCCCGGCGGGTTCCACCGTCCTCCGCGCTCCTGGGCGAAGGTGTCGTCGAGGGGGTCGTCCCACGACGCGTCGCAGATCCGCAGCCACCCGTGCCCGTCGGCGAGGTCCTCCGTGATCACCGGTGGAGGTCGCCGAAGGTGAACATCCGCCGCGTCAGCTCGAGCGCCTCGGCCGTGCGACCGGCCCCCACGAGCTCGAGCAGGCTGCGCCCACCCAGCCCGTCCGCCCGTCGGCGCACGACCGCGGCGATGCGGTCGCGCTTGAGGTAGCGATCGAGCAGGTCGGTGATGGCCTCGATGTCCGCCACGGCCGTGGCGCGATCGCTCGGGACGCCGTCGCGGATCCACTTGGAGACCGCCTGCCGGCTGACCCCGAACAGCTCGCCGAGCTCCGTACGCGACAGGCCCCACACCCGCAGGACGCGGTCGAGCTGCCGTCCGCTGAGCCGGTGGTCGAGCTCCTGCGCGAGCTCGGCCACCCAGGCGTCACCGCGCGCCTCCAGCAGGCGTGACGCCGCGTCGCGTGGGTCGAGCTCGGCGATGGTCGTCATCGTCCCCTCCTTCGCGCAACCATATCGCAACCGCAACCGAATTCGCAACGAGAGCGGGGGCTCCGGGCTAGCCTTGCCCCGTCGCATGCCTCCCCCGACCGGAGCCTCCCGTGACCACCGCCGCACTGCAGGACCTGTTCCTCCCGGGCAACCGCTGCTTCGGCTGCGGCGGGGCGAACCCGGACGGCCTGCACATCAAGAGCTACGAGGTCGGCGACGGCACCTACACCGCCGAGTGGGTCCCCGAGGACCGCTTCCAGGGCCCGCCCGGCGTCGTCAACGGCGGCGTCATGGCCATCCCCATGGACTGCCACGCCACCTGGGCGGCCATGCACACCTTCAGCGAGGACCGCGACGGCCAACCCGTCGGGGCCGTCACCGCCGGCTACTCGGTGCGCCTGGTGCGTCCCACCCCGGTCGGCCACCGCGTCGTGTTCCACGCCGAGGTCCGCGAGCACGACCACCGCAAGGCCAAGGTGCACGTGGAGGCCACGGTCGAGGGCGAGCTCGTCGCCGAGTTCGACGGCACCTGGATCTGCGTCGACGAGTTCGACTACGAGGGCTGAGCAGGCGGCGCGTTCGGTCGGGGGCGTGTGCCTCGGTGGGGCCGCCGGGTCCCCCGCCGTGCGGGCGGCCGCGAGGACCTGTGGATGGCCGCACGGGTCCGCGCATGGGGTGTCGCGGGGCGCACGCGGGTCCTGTGGATCAGCCACGATCTGTCCTGTCCGAGAGAGGCTCTGTCCTGTGGATTCAGCGGCTGAATCCACAGATTCGTCGATCTGTCCCCAGATGTGACCGAGGCCCTTGCGGTGGCGGGGCGGGGCGTGGCACGGTGACCGGACTCGAACGCACGATCGGACTGGAGCCCCCGTGCGCGACGCCGTCACCGCCACCAGCCCCGCCACCGGCGGGGTGTCGTGACGCGTGGGGACGGGGCATGGCGCGGGGCGCTGGCGGCCGACGACCGCGGGGCCTACGAGACGGAGCGCCGGCGCGACTCGTGGTCGTGATGACGGGGTCGGGCGGGGCGGTGTCGAGCCGGGTCGCCGGGCGCCAGGACGACGCGGGCCGAGCTGGTCGCGGTGGTGGATCGGCTCGGGGCGCTGCTGGACGTCCCGGCCGCCGAGCTGGAGGAGCGGGACGGCGACGAGCTGCGGGCGCGGGTGCAGGTGCTGCGCCGGGTCGAGGGCATGGCCGCGGCGGCGTTGGCGGCCACGGTCGGGGCGCTGTCCCGGTCCGGGGCGATCCGGGCCGACGGGGCCTCCTCGACCACCGCGTGGGTCGCCGAGCAGACCGGCCGGTCCCGTCGGGACGCCGCCCGCACCACCCGGCTGTCCGGGGCGCTGGCCGACCTGCCCGCCACCGCCACCGCCCTGGCGTCCGGACAGCTCGGTCCCGAGGCGGCCGACACCATCGCCCGGGCCGTCGCCGACGGGCGGCTGGGCACCCCCGAGCAGGTCGAGACCACCCTGCTGCCCCTGGCCGGCGACGGTCCCGAACAGCTCCGCTCGCACGTCCGCCGGCTGACCCAGCAGGCCGACGGCACCGCGATGCTGGCCGACGAACGCGCCCAGCACGCCCGCCGCCGGTTCACCCTGACCGAACGTGACGACGGCATGTGGCAGCCCGGCGGGCAGCTGACCGCCGAGGTCGGCAACCGGTTCCGGACCCTGCTCGACGCCCTCGACACCGCCGACCCGGCCGACACCCCCGACGACCACCGCCGCCGCCCCGACCAACGGCTGGCCGACGCGCTGGCACGGCTGGTCGACATCGGCCTGGACCACGGGGCCCTGCCCACCGCCGGCGGGATCTCCCGGCCGCACGTCGCGGTGCTGGTCGACCTGACCACCTTCGACACCGACCTGACCGACCCCGACGACCCCGACCGGCCCGTCCCGCCCGACCACGAGATGTGGGCCGGGCTGCCCGGTGCGCAGACCGCCTGGGCCGGCACCCTGTCCCCGCAGACCGCCCGGAGGATCTGCTGCGACGCCGGGGTGTCCCGCGTGGTCACTGCCGGCCCGTCCCAGGTCCTCGACGTCGGCCGCGAGACCCGCGTGTGGTCCCCGGCCCAACGTCGTGCCGTCAACGCCCGCGACCGGTCCTGCCGCGGCCCGTCCTGCGGCCGCCCCATCGGCTGGACCCAGATCCACCACCTGCGATGGTGGCGCCACGACGGCGCCACCAACCTCGACAACGGCCTGGCCCTGTGTTCGGCCTGCCACGACCTCATCCACCACCACGGCTGGCACGCCGAACTCGACGTCGCCACCGCCGCGGTGACCTGGACCTCCCCCGACCGACGGCGGACCGTGGTCACCCACCCACGACCACCCACCTGACCCGCACGCCCCGCCACGGCGGGGCGACACAGCCATGCCTCAGAACGAGCCCCCTCACGTGGCTCGGCCAGCGACGTGGCGGGCGGTCTCGTCGTACACGCTCTGGATCAAGCCGTCCAGGTTGGCCGCGACGGCGTCGAGCCGCACCGACAGCCCGGCGTCTGCGGCATGTTCCAGGCGCAGGGCACCGACCTGTCGGGACACGGCCTTCAGGCGCACCACCACGTCCCGTGGCAGCTGCTCCGTGCACGTGAAGACGGCCGACGGCGCGTTCGGACGCTCATCGAGCAGGACCAGGGGCCTGGATGTCGCCGCTTCGGGGAGGGCGCCGAGCTCGCCCAGTGGGTTGGCGGCGGAGAGGTCGGTCACGGTCGTGCTTTCTGAAGCGCTCGGTGGGCGGAGGCGCGGGTGGATGCAGGGGCGGTCAGCGGCGGCTGCCCCGGTAGGAGAAGAAGCTGGCCACGACGAGGGCTAGAGCGATGATCAGGACCCACTTCAACCCCTCGGCCAGCAGTCCGACCCCACCCAGGAGCAGAGCCAGCAACAACAGGACGATCACGATGCCCATACGGGTTTCCTCACGTTTGTCGATGCACGGTCGTGGCAGCTTCAGTAGGGGGTCAGACGACCTCGGGGTCGCGGGTCGAGACGGTCTCGGTCTCGCGCACCACCTCGCTGTTGGCGGGGTTCGCGCGGCGGCGTGATGGGCTGAGGCTGCTCCAGAAGGCCACGGAGATCACGAGTCCGATGGCGCCGACCACCATCAGGATCACGCCGGTCGTGGCAAGGTTGATGCCCTCGACCGAGGTCTCCAGCGCGAAGCGCAGGATCGCTCCGACGGCGATCAGGAAGATGCTCACACCGATACGCATTGCCTGCTCTCTGGGCCCGCGAGTGGTCGTGTGACCGGCTGGCTCTCAGCGGCAGGCTCGTCTGCGATGGTGCGGTGGTCGTGTGACCGAGGCGTGACGGTGGCGTGACGCCCCGGTCAGCCGGTCATTCGGCCCCGTTGCCGCTCGCGGCGCCGACAGCCCGGCCGGTCTCCAGGAACGTCCTGACGGCGGACAGAACCAGTTCGGTGTCGGTCATCGTCACGGTGCGGCGGAACCCGCGGGACAGGTCGTAGGTCTGGCGGACGTCGACCCGGAGCGGCTCGGTCGAGCCATCTTCGGTCCACACCCGTAGCACCATGAGGCCGGTCTGATGTCGTGTCATGCCGACAGCGTGCACGACGCCCGTGACCGCAGCGTCACCGACCCTGGTCGAGCAGCGCCTGCAACCGAGGCGTGGGGTCGAGCCCGAGATCCCGTTTCAGGAGCTCCCGGTACCGGGTGAACTCCCGGATGGCGTCCGAGACGTTGCCCTCGGCCATGTGTATCCGGATCAGCGCCGCTCGGGGGCTCTCCCGCAGTGGGTCGGCGTCGATCGCCGCCTGCGCCGCGGAGGAAGCCTGTCCGAAGGACTTCTCGCTGCGCAGGTCGTCGGCCAGGGTCTCGAGCGCGTGGAGGCGCTGGAGGCGCCACGCCTCGGCCTCGACGATCACCCAGTCCTCGTACCAGTCGGGAAGGATGTCGGACGAGAGCGCATCGACCTCGGCCGAGGACGAGCGGTCGATGGTCAACGATTCGTGGGGTCCCGCCAGTCGGCGTGCGAGCGCCTCGGATTCCCACAGGTCCACCGTGATTCGGTCGGCGATCGCGAGCTGTGACGCGGTGACGGCCAGCGCCGACCGGGCGCCCTCGTCGAGGCGTGCCAGCGTCGAGCGCAGGCTGGAGCTGGCCTGCTCATGGCCGACGTCCGGCCACAGGGCGCCCGCGGCGAGCGTGCGCCGTACCGGCCGCTTGCGCAACGCGAGGAAGGCCAGGAGCCGCTGTGGCCCCTCCGCGATGGCGACGTCAACGCGGCCGTCCGAGAGCCCGAACCCCCCGAGCAACGAGATCCGGGGCCCAGCCGAGTTCCGGGACCCGGCCGCGGAGACGGCTCGGTCCCTCGCGTCCATGCGTCTCCTCATTGCGGAGGTTCATGGTGCCACATCCTGCACCCGGGGCCGACCAGTCCAGACGCGGCCACGCGAGCAGATGGCGGTTCTGCCGCCCCGCGACTCGCGGAGCCGCCGTCGGGGACCGTGGCCACCGTCGCACGCCTGTGGGCTCGCGACCTTCACCACTCGCACCTCGGCGCGATCTCCACCACGCGCGTTTGCCGGGGCATTCAGTTCTTCCAGGGAGTTGTGCGGTCACGCGGCGGTCACGCGGCGGTCACACCCGCGGGGAATGCTCCGGGGAGGAACGAAGGAGACCCGCATGGGTGGAAACACGAAGAAGACCAAGGGACGCGTCAAGCAGGCCGTTGGCGCCATCACCGGCGACAAGAAGCTCCAGCGGGAAGGCAAGCGCGACGAACGTTTCGGCAGCCTCGAGAACAAGACCGACGACACCGCCGATGCAGTCCACGACAAGATCGATGAGGTCATCGAGAACGCTTCAGGCAAGTAGATTCGGCTGGATCATCCTCATCATCGTCGTGCTGACCGTCTTCGGCGGCCTCAGCCTCACCATGTGACAACATCGGTCAGTGATGCGGTGGAGGCAGGCGCTGGAGCTGTCGCAAAGAGGCGGAACGGGGCGGGTGCCCCCGACCGATCCTGAACCAGGACGCCCTGCGCCCCGGCGCCCCGGCGCGGGGCGCGTCAGGCGACGGCGTCCGGGTCCTCGCCGTTGGCCAGCCGGTCGGCGTACTCGTTCCAGCGGTGGCCGACGTGGGCCTTGATCCAGCGCAGCTCGAGCTCGGGGCGCGAGGACATCAGCTCGTACAGCTCGCGGACGAGGTCGAGGTTCTCCACCGGGCCGGTCTTGCGCTTCCAGCCGCGACGCTTCCAGCCGGCGGCCCACTCGTTGATGGTGCGCACCGCGAGGTTCGAGTCGGACCACAGCACGGCCGCGGTGCCCTCGGGCAGGAGCCGGACGCCCTCGATCAGGGCGCGCAGCTCCATCCGGTTGTTGGTGGTGTCGGGGTCGCGACCCGACGCCCGGGCCACGACCTCGTCGTCCTGGACCCACACGGCGCCCCAGCCGCCCGGGCCGGGGTTGGGGACGGCGGAGCCATCGGTGAACACGCCGTCGGTCGGGGAATCGGGCGGGGATCCGGCGCCGTCCAGGAGCGACCCCTGGCGCCCCGCTCCCCCACCACGGGCGGCGCCACGGCCGCCGCGGTAGCAGGACGGGCAGTCACGTGGCGTCCAGCCCGGGAACCGCTCCTGCAGGGACGGGTCGGGCTCGAAGGACGCGCCGCAGGTGCGGCAGGTGACGGTGTCGGCCACCGGCTACAGGCGGTGTTCGGCGCCCGTGAGCACGGGGCCGAAGACCTCGCGGGTGTAGGCGCCGGGGCGTCCGCGGTCGAGCAGGAACTCGCGCGGTTCACCCTCGAGGTCGAACCCCACCACGAGGTGGCAGGTGTCGCAGCGGTACTTGCCCATGCCCTCGACCTCGGCGACCAGGTGCTGGTCACCGTCGCAACGGGTGCAGCCCCGCTGCTCGGGCAGGGGAATCGGTTCGTGGACCGTGGGAGCGGCAGAAGAGGTGTCCATGGTCCCCACGGTACCGGTACGACCACGCGCCACGGGACACGTCGCACACATCCGAGTGGACGAGTGTGGACGTGGCCGCCCCAGCGCGCGTCCGCGAGCGGCTCAGCCGAGCCCCCGCCGGGTCAGCACCGCCAGGCTCGTGTCGTCGAGCCGGACCAGGTGCACCGCGCGGCCGCGCGGCCCCCGCGGCGGACCGCCCAGACCGCGCCACCAGGCGCGCACGTCGACCGACATCCCGTGCACCAGGAGCTCCAGGGGCAGCTCGTCCAGTCCGCTGCAGGGCCTCGCGCACGCGAGCGGGGCGCGCGGGCACGACCGCCTCCACCCGCTCGCATCGGAACCAGGGGCTGTCCACGCGCTGGGACCCGACGAACAACGCCCGGCGTCGTGCCACCCGGGCCAGTCCCAGCTCCGCCGCGACGTCGTCGACCAGGCGGGCACGGACCAGCGCCGGGGCGGGTTCGGCCAGCCACGCCCCGACGGTGACCTCCTCGACGTGCCCGCCCGGCGGGGCGGGCGTGCCGCGCACGTGCACCCCCTCGGGCAGGAGGGTGGCCGAGGCCGCGGCCGGCTCGCCCGGACCGGTGTCGCGGGTCGCGCCCAGCCAGAGGGTCGCCTCGACGAGCTGGCGGTCGACCTGGACGAACTCGAGCTCCGCGTCCGGTGGGCGTGCGGGGTCGCCGAGGTCGACGGCCGGTGACACCGCCACACCGAGGCCGGCCCACCCGGTGGTCGCGAGCCCCGGCACGGGCGGCACCGTGTCGGCGAGGCCACGCACCCGCCGCCCCGCCACGCGTCGTCCCGGGTCGGCCCAGGCCCACCACGCGGCGGGGCGAAGGCACGGGGCGGTGGCGTCGCCCCGGACCACGGCGGCACGGTCGTCGAGGTTGGCGCGCAGCATCGGGACGCGGACCGCCGAGCGCTCGATGGCGACGAGCTCGGTGGCGCGGTCGACCAGCGCGAGTGCGTCACCCCCGCAGCCGGCCGTCAGGTCGGTCACCGGCGCCCCGGCGAAGCGAGCCGCGCGCCACGCCGCGACGGCCGGGTGGCTGGCCTGCTCGGCGGCCGACGGCGTCCACCACGTGTGGGATGGCTGGCCGGCCCCACGCGCTCGCCGGGACGCCGCCGCGATCCCCTGCACGGCCGCGGCCCTGGCGGGGTCGAGCCCCGCCGCACGCAGCCGGGTGGCCACCGCGAGGTCGTCGTCCGAGCCCGCGCCCCGTCCGGCGCCGACTCTCGTCGCCGAGCAGGTCGGCCAACCAGGCCAGCCCGTCGGCGGACATCGCCCAGGCCGCCGCGTCGGCGTCGAGGTCCTCGCTGCGCCAGGCCCCGTCGGCCACCTCGTCCTCCGATGCCGTCGGGGCGCGCAGACTCGTCGGCGCAGATCCTTCGCCGCTGGTGCGCGTGACCGTAGTCTTCGCGCCGACCCCGCCATCACGCGGGGACCCGACGAGGAGCCCACACCGCGATGGCAGCTGCGAAGAAGTCCACCAAGAAGGCCGCGAAGAAGTCGCCCGCCAAGAAGTCGACCAAGAAGGCCCCGGCGAAGAAGGCGCCGGCCAAGAAGGCCGCGAAGAAGTCGGCCAAGAATCGACCAAGAAGGCCTCCACCAAGAAGGCCACGAAGAAGGCGACGTCGTCCAGCGCCGACGTCCAGCTCGTGGTGGCCTCGCGCATCAAGGAGGCAGCACGCGCCGCGGACATCCGCGTCTCGGGTGACTTCGCCGAGGCGTTCAACGCCGAGGTCAACGAGGTGCTGTCCCGCGCCATCAACCGCGCCAAGGGCAACGGCCGCGCGACCCTGCGCCCCGGCGACCTGTAGGCGCCCCGCGGGCCCCTGGGCCCCGCACCATCCTCGCGTCGGGGGCGGCCAGGCTGGCCGCCCCCGATCGTGTCCACCCGATCTGCCGGGTGGACGTGACGGCGCCTGCCGGCCCCTACCATCCGCGGCATGGACCTCCTGCAGCTCGCTGACGACTTCGACCCCCGCGACGCGACCACGTTGGTGGTGGCGATCGACGGGTGGACCGACGCTGGCCACGGCGGCACGGCCGCGGCCGAGCACCTGCAGGGGCTGTACACGCCGACCCTGCTCGGGGCCTTCGACGACGACCGGTTGTTCGACTTCCGGGACCGTCGACCGCTCATCGGGATCGACCAGGGCGAGCTTGCCGAGCCCGAGTGGCCCGAGCTCGGCCTGTACCGCGTCGACCTCCCGGGCCGGTCGGTGCTGCTGCTCACCGGGGCGGAACCGGACTTCCGGTGGCGCACCGTGCTCGACGACGTGTCCGAGCTTGCGCGTGACCTCGGGCTGACCACCTACATCGGGCTCGGGTCGGTCCCGGGGCCGGTCCCCCACACGCGTCCCGTGCGCATCATCACGACGTCCTCGGACCCGGACCTGCTCGCCCGCTACGGCCGTCCGCACGAGCAGGTCGTCGTGCCGGCGTCGTGCCAGGTCGTCATGGAGGCGGCGATGCGCGACACCGGGCTGACCACGCTCGGGCTGTGGGCACGGGTTCCCCACTACGTCGCCGGCGAGTACCCCGCCGCCGCGTCCGCGCTGGTGCGACGGTTCGCCGACCACCTCGGGTTCGAGATCGCCACCGACGAGCTCGACGAGGCCGCCGAGGCCAACAACGCCCGGCTGCACGAGGCTGCCGAGGGCTCACCCGAGGTGCTCAGCCACATCGAGGCCCTCGAAGGCGCCTACGACGCCGATGTCGCGGACGACACCGGCATCAGTGGCCCGCTGCCCACCGGCGACCAGATCGCCGCCGAGCTCGAGCGCTTCCTCCGCAACCAGTCTGATTGATGGCGGATCGGCGACGCGACGTGCCTACAACCGGAAGTCCAGGTCGGCGTCGATGCCGCCCACGTCCATCTGGGCCTTCTGGAGCTTGCCGGACACGTCCCAGTTCATCGACTGCCAGCGGGTGACCTGGTCCAGCACCCAGATGCCGGACTGGCGCGCCCCGTTGCCGGACTTGCCGTTGCCGCCGAAGGGCAGGTGCGCCTCGGCGCCGGACGTCGAGTTGTTGACCGAGACCATCCCGGCCGTGACACGCTCGCGGAAGTGGAAGGCGGTGCGCGGGTCGTTGGTGTAGATCGCGGCGGACAGCCCGTAGCCGTGGTCGTTGGCGACGGCCATCGCCTCGTCGAAGTCGGCGAAGGTGGCGACCGGGACGATGGGGCCGAAGGTCTCGCGCTGGTACAGCACGTCGTCGCGCGTCACGCCGGCGACGATCGTCGGGTGCTCGTAGATGCCGGCGGCCGGGTCGCCCACGAACCCGCTGCGCGGGTTGTCGGCGGTGATGCGACCGCGCCCCGACGACCCGAGCACCGTGTGGTGGTCCTGGATCTCGTCCAGCCAGCGTTCGTAGTTGTCGGCGAAGCGCTGGTTGATCATGGGCCCGTACAGCACGGACTGGGTGGGGTCGCCGACCGGCGGCCTCCTCGACGGCCTTGCCGAACCGCGACAGGAAGTCGTCGGCGATCGACTCGTGGACGGCGGCGACACCGAGGGAGGTGCACCGCTGGCCGGCGGTCCCGAAGCCGGAGAACAGCGCGCCCTCGACGGCCAGGTCGAGGTCGGCGTCGGGCATGACCACCAGCGGGTTCTTGCCGCCGAGCTCGAGCGTGGGCGACACCAGGTGGCGTCCGCAGACCTCGGCGATGCGCCGGCCCACGTCCACGGACCCGGTGAACCCGACCTTGTGCACGTCCCCGGCCTCCAGCGCCTGCTCGAGTCCGGCGAAGGTGTCGGGCCCGTCGGACAGCACGAGCTGGAACGCCCCGGTGGGGATGCCGGACGCGTGCACGATCCGAGTCACGGCATCGGCGATGGCCGGGGTGTACTCGGCGGGCTTCCACACCACGGCGTTGCCGGCGAGCAGCGCGGGCACGAGGTACCAGGACGGCACGGCGACCGGGAAGTTCCCGGCGGTGATCACGGCCATGACACCGACGGGCGTCCGGAACGTGAACAGCTGCTTGTCGGACATCTCGCTGGGGACGGTCTGCCCGTACAGCCGCCGACCCTCGGAGGCGAAGAACGTGCAGGTGTCGATGGCCTCCTGGACCTCGCCCCGCGACTCGGTGATGGGCTTGCCGATCTCGCGGGTGACGAGCTGGCTGAGCGCCTCCTTGTTGGCGCGGAACAGCTCGCCCATCGCGTGGATCGCCTCGCCCCGGATCGGGGCGGGGACCCGGGCCCACTCGGCCTGCGCGGCGCGAGCCCGACGGGCGGCGGTGGCCATGGCCTCGGCGCCGGCCAGCTCGACGGTGGCCACGACCTCGTCGAGGTGGGCCGGGTTGGGGATCTCGACGGTGCGGGACGTGGCCCCGGTCCAGGGCTGACCGTCGATGCGGCTGGTGATCGTCATGGGGTACCTCCCGGTGGAGGGTCGTCGGGGGTGGGTCAGCTGGTGGCGGCTTCACGTCGGTCCAGGCCTGGACCTCGCTAGTGGCGGCCTTCACGGCTCGGTCCAGGGCATCCACGGCGCGGTGGAGGTCGTCCTCGGGGACGGTCAGGGCAGGGCGGAAGCGCAGGCTCTGCTCGCCGCACCCGAGCATCATCACGCGCTCGTCGCGGACCAGGCGGGCACGCACGTCGTCACGCATGCCGCGCGAGGGCAGGTCGACGGCGCACATCAGCCCGCGGCCGCGGGCGTTGTCGAGGCTGCTGTGCCGGTCCTGCAGGTCCTCGAGGCGTGCGAGCAGGTCGGCGCCGAGCCGACGGGCGCGGTCGATCAGCCCGTCGCGCTCCATGACCTCGAGCATGACCGTGGCCCGGACCATGTCGACCAGCGACCCGCCGAAGGTCGAGTTGATCCGGCTGGAGGTCCGCCACACGTGGTCGGGCTCGTCGTCGAGGCGGCCACCGCCGAGCACCCCGCACACGTGGGTCTTCTTGCCGTAGGCGAGCAGGTCGGGCTCGATGCCGAGCTGCTGGTGGGCCCACGGGGTGCCGGTCATCCCGACGCCGGTCTGGACCTCGTCGACGACGAACAGGGCCTCGTGCTCGCGGCACAGGTCCTGCATGCCCTGCAGGAACCGGGTGGAGAGGTGGCGGTCGCCCCCCTCCCCCTGGATGGGTTCGGTGATGAAGCAGGCGATGTCGTGCGGGTGGGCGGCGAACGCGTCGGCCGCGGCGGACAGCGCGACGTCCTCGTCGTCCTGGTTCGCCTGGGCGTGGGTCTCCAGCGGGAACCGCAGGGCCGGCGACGGGATCCGCGGCCAGTCGAAGGTCGGGAACCGCGCCGTCTTGATCGGGTCGGTGTTGGTGAGGCTCAGGGTGTAGCCCGAGCGGCCGTGGAAGGCGTGGCGCAGGTGCAGGACCCTCGTCCCGAGCGCCGGGTCCCGCCCCGCCGCCTCGTTGCGCCGGCTCTTCCAGTCGAACGCCGCCTTGAGGGCGTTGGCGACGGCGGCCGCCCCACCCTCGATCATGAAGTGCCAGGGCAGCCGGTCGGGGCCCAGCACGCGGGCGAAGGCGTCGACGTAGTCGGCCTGCGCGACCGTGTAGACGTCGGAGTTGGACGGCTTGTGCCGCGCGGCCTGCAGCAGGCGCGCCTCGACGTCGGGGTCGTGCATCGCCGGGTGGTTCATGCCCAGCGCGTTGGACGCGAAGAACGTGAACATGTCCAGGTACGAGGTGCCGGTGCGTGCGTCGACCAGGGTGGACCCGTGGCTGCGGTCGAGGTCGAGGACGAGGTCGTACCCGTCCACCAGCACGTGCTGTCGCAGGCTGTTCAGCACATCGTCGGGCTGCACGGATCGACCTCCCACGCTGGTGTCGTACTCCCCCGCCGACGCTAACAAGGTGGTGCCCGCTGGTGCGGGCAGGCCGAGCGCTCAACGCGCTGCGTGCGCCGGGCGGGGGCCGTACAGGCCGGCCAGTACGCTCGCGGCTCGCCCCGCCACCGCCCGAGACACCACGAGGCCACCGTGCGAATCGCCGTCACCGGCTCGATCGCGACCGACTACCTGATGACGTTCCCGGGGCGGTTCAGCGACCAGATCGTCGCCGACCAGCTCGACCGGATCAGCCTCAGCTTCCTCGTGGACAAGCTCGAGGTCCGACGGGGCGGCGTGGCCGCCAACATCGCGTTCGGGCTGGGCCAGCTCGGGGAGCGGCCGCTGCTGGTCGGGGCCGTCGGCGAGGACTTCAACGCCGACTACCGCACCTGGCTGGACCGGCACGGCGTGAACACCTCGACCGTGCACGTCTCCGAGATGAAGCACACCGCGCGGTTCCTCTGCACCACCGACGAGGACCAGAACCAGATGGCGTCGTTCTACTCGGGCGCCATGGACGAGTCCCGCTTCATCGAGCTGGGCCCCATCGTCGAGGAGCACGGCGACCTCGACCTCGTCGTGGTCTCCCCCAACGACCCCGAGGCCATGCTGCGCCACACCGAGGAGTGCCGCCAGCTCGGCGTGCCCTTCATGTCCGACCCGGGCCAGCAGCTGGCGCGCATGGACGGACCGGAGATCCGCGGCCTGGTCGAGGGCGCGTCCTACCTGGTCACCAACGACTACGAGAAGACCCTGCTCGAGAAGAAGACCGGCTGGGGCGACGACGACGTCCTGCAGCGGGTCGGGATGCGCATCACCACCCACGGGCCGAAGGGCTGCGTGATCGACCGGGCCGACCAGGAGTCGATCGAGGTCATCGCTGCGCCCGAACGGCGCCGTGAGGACCCCACCGGGGTGGGCGACGCCTTCCGCGCCGGCTTCCTCGCCGGGCTGTCGTGGGGTGTCGACCTGCAGCGCGCGGCCCAGGTCGGGTCGCTGCTGGCCACCTACGTCCTCGAGCACATCGGGACGCAGGAGTACCGGCTCAACCGCACCGAGTTCCGCGACCGCTTCGCCGGCTGCTTCGGGGACGAGCCGGCCGCCGAGATCGCCCCGCACCTGCTCTGACGCCCG
This sequence comes from uncultured bacterium, assembly GCA_963796225.1. Taxonomy (GTDB): domain Bacteria; phylum Actinomycetota; class Nitriliruptoria; order Nitriliruptorales; family Nitriliruptoraceae; genus CAWCLK01. The sequence goes on along the minus strand of CAWCLK010000010.1, from coordinate 148,002 downwards.
AGCCGGCTACTGGTCGAGCCACGTGGTGAGCGGCGCGCCGAGCCACTCCTGGATCAGCCAGCTCGAGATGGAGATGGACGGCGGGACGAACACCTCGCGTGCGTCCATGGCGGCGACGAGCTGGTCGCGGGTGAACCATGCCGCCTCGGCGATCTCGTCGTCGAGCAGCCGCAGCTCGGTGGTCGCGGCACGGGCGGCGTAGCCGAGCATGAGGCTGGCGGGGAACGGCCACGGCTGCGAGGCGAGGTAGGCCACCTCGTCGACGACGACGCCGACCTCCTCGTGGACCTCGCGGCGCACGGCGTCCTCGATGGACTCGCCGGGGTCGACGAACCCGGCGAGGACGGAGAACCGTCCCGTGGGCCACTGTGGCTGGCGGCCGAGCAGCAGCCGGTCGTCGGCGTCGGTGACGCGCATGATCACGGCCGGTTCGAGGCGTGGGAAGTGCTCGGTCCCGCAGCCGTCGCAGTGCAGGGCGCGGCCGTCGTCGCGAGGGCGCAGCCGGGTGCCGCAGCGCGGGCAGAACCGGGTCCGTGCCCGCCACTGCCCGAAGCCCAGTGCCCCGAGGGCACGTTCGGCATCGTCGAGGTCCAGCAGTGCCGACCGGTCGTCCCGGAAGCGTCCGAGCTGGGCGATGGCCTCGTCGTCGCGGCCGACCTCGAGGGCCAGCGCGACGATCGCGGGAGGACCCGCGTCGGCCAGCACGGGGGCGGGCAGCGAGCCCGGGTCGATGGCATCGGGCAGGCCCTGCCGGACGGCGACCTGGCCGTCCTGGCGGACCGCGACCACGAGCGTGTCCGGGTCGGCCAGCGCCGCGCGGGCCGGCCCGGCGCCCTCGCCGGGCTCGGCGCGCTCGCTGTCGAGGTCCTCCTGCACTACGCCCCCAGCTGCTCGACCACGTGGTCGACGCAGGCGGTGTAGGCCTGCAGGTCGGACAGGTCCACGGTGGGGAACATGCCGACACGGAGCTGGTTGCGGCCGAGCTTGCGGTAGGCGTCGGTGTCGAGGATGCCGTTGGCGCGCAGCGCGGCGTTGACGTCGTCGGCGGAGACGGCGTCGTCGAGGTCGACGGTGCCCACCACCAGCGACCGGGCGTCCGGGTCGGCGACGAAGGGGCTGGCCCAGTCGCGCTGGTCGGCCCAGCCGTACAGGTGGTCGGCCTTGGCGCGGCCGAGCTCGACCATGGCGTCGAGGCCACCCTCGGCGTTCATCCAGTCGACCGTCTCGGCGGCCAGGAACACCGTGGCGATCGCCGGGGTGTTGTAGGTCTGGTCCTTGCGCGAGTTGTCGATCGCCGTGGTGAGGTCGAAGAAGGTCGGGACGTAGCGGTCGGTGGCTGCGATGGCCTCGACACGCTCGATGGCGGCCGGGGACAGCAGCGCGACCGCGAGCCCGCCCTCGGACGCGAAGCCCTTCTGCAGGCTGAAGTAGTAGGCGTCGAACGTCGGCCGGGTCCACCGGCAGCCCCCCGGCGCCGGAGGTGGCGTCGACCAGCACCAGGGCATTCTGGTCGGGGCGGACGACGTCCATCATCACGCCGGTGGAGGTCTCGTTGTGGGTCAGCGCCTGCACGTCCACGCCGTCGGCCGGCGAGGGGGCGGGGCGGGTGCCGACCGGCGCCTCGACGACGTCGGGGTCGTCCAGCCACGGGGCCTTCGCCGTCGCCTTGGCGAACTTCGACGAGAACTCGCCGAAGACGTAGTGGCGGGCGCGCTGCTGGACCATGCCGAACGCCGCCATCTCCCAGAAGGCGGTCGCCCCGCCCGGGGCGAGCACGACCTCGTACCCGTCGGGCAGCGAGAACAGCTCGGCCATCCCACGCCGCAGGCGCGCCACCTGGTCCTTGACACGGGCCTTGCGGTGGGAGGTGCCCAGCAGCTCGCGCCCCGTCATGGCCAGCGCGTCGAGGGCGGTCGCGGGGACCTTGGACGGGCCGCACCCGAACCGCCCGTCGGCGGGCAGCAGGTCGGCGGGGATGGTGATGTCGGCGGGATCGGCCACGAGGGGACCTCGGGAGGTGGCGGGGAGACAGGTTCGGTGTCCGACGGTAGCCGCCGACGTTGGAGGTCGAGGACCTCGACCCCGTAGGCTCGATGGCCGATCCCCTCCCCGTCCGCACGTTGACGCAAAGGACCCCCCGTGTCCCTGTCCGCCCGCATCCAGGCCATCAAGGAATCGCCGACCCTCGCCGTGACGGCGAAGGCCAAGGCGCTGAAGGCCGCTGGCGAGAACGTGATCGGCTTCGGGGCCGGCGAGCCGGACTTCCCCACGCCGGCGCACATCGTCGAGGCGGCCCAGGCCGCCTGCGCCGACCCGGTCAACCACAAGTACTCCCCTGCCCCGGGCCTGCCCGAGCTGCGCGAGGCGATCGCCGCCAAGACGAAGCGCGACTCCGGCTACGACTGCGACCCCAGCCAGATCGTGGTCTCCAACGGCGGCAAGCACAGCCTGTTCAACATCTTCCTGTCGCTGATCGACCCGGGCGACGAGGTCCTGCTGCCCTCCCCCTACTGGGTGAGCTACCCCGAGCAGGTGCGGCTGGCCGGCGGCACGATCGTCGACCTTCCCACCGACGCCTCCACCGGCTTCCGGGCCAGCATCGACCAGCTCGAGGAGAAGGTCACGGACAGGACGAAGGCGCTGATCTTCGTGTCGCCGTCCAACCCGACCGGGGCGATCTACCCGCCCGACGAGGTCAAGGCCATCGGGCAGTGGGCGGCCGAGAAGGGCATCTGGGTCATCACCGACGAGATCTACGAGCACCTGGTCTACGGCGACGCGCAGTTCACCTCGATGCCGGTGGCCGTGCCCGAGCTCACGCCCCGCTGCATCGTCACCAACGGTGTCGCGAAGACCTACGCCATGACCGGTTGGCGCGTGGGCTGGACCATCGCCCCGCAGGAGATCGCGTCCGGCATCGGCCGGCTGCAGAGCCAGTCGACCTCCAACGTCGCCAACGTCTCCCAGCGCGCGGCGCTGGCCGCCGTGTCCGGTCCGCAGGAGCCGGTCGCCACGATGCGCGAGGCCTTCGACCGGCGCCGGCGCCTGGCCGTCGAGAAGCTGTCCGCGATCGAGGGCGTCACCTGCATCGAGCCGCACGGGGCGTTCTACGTCTTCCCCAGCTTCGAGGGCGTCCTCGGCCGCGAGATCGCCGGCCGCACGGTGAACACCACGCTCGAGCTGGCCGACCTGCTGCTCGACGAGGCCCACGTGGCGCTGGTCCCCGGCGAGGCGTTCGGGGCGCCCGGCTACGCCCGGCTCTCCTACGCGCTCGGCGACGACGACCTGGCCGAGGGCATCGACCGGATCGCGACCCTGCTCAACGGCTGACGGTCGCGACCGGCGCAGTCAGAGTGGCTCGCCCCGCACCTCGAAGTCGCCGTAGGGCACGCCGATCGCCCCGTTGCGTTCGCGCTCGTCGGCGAGGTGGTCGATGCGGCGGCGTTCGTCGCCCCGCCGTTCGATCTGGACGTCGAGGACCGGGGCGCCGGCGGACTGGCACACCTCGGTGATCTCGTCGCCGATGAGCTCGTCCCGGTCCAGCAGCGCGTCGCGCAGGGCATGCAGGATGTGGCGGTTGGCGTCGACCAGCGCCTTGGCGCGGGCCTTGCCGACGGCGAGCACGCGCTCGACCTCGGGGCGCGCCGTGCCGTCACGCAGGGTCTTGGCCACGAGGTCGTTGCCGTCGAACATGCCGCCCTGGGCGGCGGCCAGCGACACCAGCGACCCGCCCATCCCGGCGGCGCCGACGAGGCGGCACGCGAGGTTGGTGGCGGTGGCGAGGTCGCCGGCGGGGCCGGTGGACGGCTCGCCGAACTCGAGCTCCTCGGCGACCATGCCGCCCATGGCGATGTCGATCAGCGCCTCGATCTCGGAGCGGCTGCGGTTGTACTGCTCGTCGAGGTCACCGTGGGCGAGCAGGCCCAGCGAGCCGGCGCGCTTGACGATGGACAGGACCTCGAGGCGGCGGGTCTGGGACAGGAACGCGACGGTGGCGTGGCCGGCCTCGTGGGTGGCGACCAGGCGCCGTTCGTGGGCGGTGTACGGCACCGGGTTCTTCAGGCCGACCTCCTCGGTCAGCCGTGCGGCCTGCAGGTCGGCCCAGGTCATCCCGTCGCGGCCGGCGCGCAGGGCGTGGATCAGCGCCTCGTCCATGAGGTGCTCGATCATCACCGGGCGTGTAGCCGAAGGTCTGGCCGGCGAGCTGGTCGCGGAACTCGTCGCCCTCGAGCTCGTCGGCGTGGGCCTTGCGGGTGAGGAAGTGGTCGATCAGGGCGCGACGGTCGCCCTTGGCGGGCAGCTCGAAGGTCAGGCGCCGGGCGAAGCGGCCGGGGCGCATGAGGGCCGGGTCGAGCATGTCGGCCCGGTTGGTGGCCGCGATCAGCAGGATGTTGTTGTACTCGGCGGGGCGGCGCTCGAGCTGGCGGTGGGCCGGCAGGAACTTGTTGGTCGTGTCGACGAAGAAGTTGACGATCCGGTCGCTCGCTGGCGGGTCGTCGAAGGACTGCATCTGCACCAGCAGCTCGTTGACCACGCCGCCGGTCCCCTCGCTCATCATGGCGTCGACGCGGGTGGATCGGTCGATGGCCATGGCGTCGACCTCGCCGAGCACGAGGCCCGCGGGGGTCGCGCTCATGCCGCCGCGCTTGCCCGCGATGGCGTCGATCTCCTCGATGAAGCCGATGGCCCCGCCCTCGCTGCGGGCGGTCTTGCGCAGCTCCTTGAAGAAGCTGCGGATCTTGCGGGCCGTCGCCCCGTACCACATGGACTGGAACGAGGTCGCGGACACGAACATGAACGGGACGCCGGCCTCCTTGGCCATCGCCTTGGCCAGGTGGGTCTTGCCGGTGCCGGGCGGCCCCTCGAACATCAGGCCGCGTCGGGGCGTGCCGCCGAGGCGGTCCTTGTAGGTCACGTAGCCGAGGAAGGTGTTCAGCGTGCGCAGCACCTCCTCCTTGACCGGTCCGATCCCGATGACGTCGTCGAAGCCCACGTCGATCTGCTCGGGGCGGTACTCGACGTGGGGCGAGCGTCCGGCCATCAGCGGCATGGCGACGGCCAGGCCGATGGCGAGGATGATCACGATCGGCAGGATCCAGATGACCCAGTCGTCGGGCAGGCTGGGCAGGGCGAGGACGTTGAACGGCGCGCCGGAGGCGATCCGCCACCACAGGAACCCGAGCGGCACCGCCAGGATCGCGGCCATGGTCCCCAGCCGGCGCAGTCGCTGGCGCTCGCGGCGCTGCCCCACGTCGGCGGTGGACGCCGCGACGAGGTCACCCCCCAGCACCGATGCGACGGATTCCGAGATCTCGCTCATGCGCGCTCCTGCGTGGCCATCCCCTGTAACGACGCTTCGTAGCCGTCAGTTCACCCAGAGTATGCCAGTTGGGCGCATCCGTGCGCTGTGCGCATCAGCGCACGCGGGAGGGGGCCAGTCGGCTCACTCCTTGACGTAGGCGGTGCCGTCGGCCGCGGGCGGCCGGGGACGTCCCACGAGCCCGGCGACCACGAAGATCGTGACCACGTAGGGCGCCATGAGCAGGAACTCCGACGGGATCGGCACGCGGACCAGCGCCAGCCCGTTGGACAGCGACCCGGCGAAGCCGAACAGCAGGGCCGCCCCGAGCGCCCCGAGGGGCCGCCAGCGGCCCACGATCATCGCGGCCAGGGCGATGAAGCCCAGCCCGGCGGTCATCTGCTCGGAGAACTGCGCGGCGGAGTCGAGCGTGAAGAACGCCCCGCCGAGGCCGGCCACCACGCCGCCGAGGATCACCGCGACGTAGCGGGTCCGCAGCGGGTCGACGCCGACGGTGTCCGCCGCCCGGGGGTGCTCCCCCACGGCCCGGGTCCGCAGGCCCCAGCGGGTGTGGAACAGCCCGTAGTGGACCAGGGCCACGGCCGCCGCCGCCCCGTACACGAAGATCGTGTGGTTGAACAGCAGGGGCCCGAGGATCGGGATCCGGCTGAGCAGCGGGATGGCTGATGGGGCGGAACGTCTCGGGCGTGTTCAGGTGCGGGTTGGGCGTGAGCACCTGCGAGGCCAGGAACGAGGTCAGGCCGGTCGCGAACACGATCAGGACCACGCCGACGATGATCTGGTCGGTGCGGAACTTGATCGCCATCACCGCCAGGATCACGGCGATGAACGCGCCGCCGAGCGCCCCCGCCACCAGGCCCGCCCAGTTGCCGAACAGGCTGCTGACCAGCGCCCCGGCGAAGGCGGCCGCGAGGAACTGGGCCTCGATGGCGATGTTCATCACGCCGGAGCGTTCGCACAGCACGCCGGACAGCGCCCCGAACGTCAGCGGTACGGCGCCGCGGATGGTCAGCCGGAAGATCGACAGCAGGTTCAGCGTCTGGTCACGTGTCGCCCAGGTGAGGAAGGCGAACACGAAGGCGCCCAGGGCGACCCCGATGACGAGGGTGGTGCGCGCCCCGAATCCGCGGGTCAGGTGCACCCCGCCCAGCGCGGCCGCGATCACGGCCATCACGATCACCGTGGGGATCACGGGCAGGACCAGGTTGGGCAGCTGGACCGCCGTCGGCTGGGTGAGGTCGTTGAGCACGAAGGTGGCGTCGCGGCCACCCGCGCCCGACAGGAACACCAGTGTCACGGCGGCCAGGCCGAGCAGGAACAGCCCGATCACGCGGTCGCGTCGGCTGGTCGCGGACGCGGCTGCGGTCGGGGTCGTCGTCGTGGCGCTCATGTGCTCCACCCCGTGCGTGGTCTCCAGGCCCTCGGTCCGCACGGCCCGCACCCGGTAGATGGATCGGATCAGGGCCGGTGCGGCGATGAAGATGACCACCATCGCCTGCACGACGGTCACCAGGTCCAGCGAGGTCTGCGTGTCGGCCTGCATGCGCAGGCCCCCGGCCTCCAGCGCCCCGAACAGCAACGCGGCGAGCACGATGCCGGCGGGGCGTGACCGACCCAGCAGGGCCACGGTGATGCCGTCGAACCCGAGCCCGGCGGAGAAGCCGCCGGTGAGCCGGTGCGGTTCGAGCCCGGCGATGGTCACGATGCCGCCCAGGCCGGCCATGGCGCCACCGATCAGCAGGATCGACCAGTACATGGTGGTCGGGCGCATCCCGGCGAACCGGGCCGCCCGGGGGTTGTAGCCGACCGCCTTGACCTCGAAGCCGTAGGTGCTGCGCTCGATCAGCCACCAGGAGACCGCCGCCGCCGCCAGCGCGACGAAGATGCCGGCATGCAGGCGGAAGCCGAGGACCGGCAGCTGTGCCGACGACGCCAGGGCCTTGCTGATCGGGTCGTTGCGGCCGGGGTTCTGCACGACGTCCGTGGTCAGCATCCAGCCGAGCAGGAGCAGGCCGATGTTGTTGAGCATGATCGTGACGATCACCTCGTGCGCCCCGGTCCTGGCCTTGAGGATCCCCGGGATCCAGCCGTAGAACGCCCCGCCGAGCGCGCCGGCGAGCAGGACCAGCGGCAGGTGCACGAGCAGGGGCAGGCCGTGGATGCCGAAGCCCACGAGGCTGCCGGTCATGGCGCCGGCGATGAACTGGCCCTCGCCGCCGATGTTGATCAGCAGGGCGCGGAACGGCAGGGCGAAGGCCAGGGCGGTGAGGATCAGCGGCGTGGCGGCGACCAGCGTCTCCGACCACGCCCGGGGGCCGCCGAGGGAGCCCGTGAACAGCGACGCGTAGGCATCGCCGACGCTGGTGCCGACGGCGGAGAAGAAGTCACCGGGGCGCGCGAAGACGTACGTCAGGGGTTCGCGCGTGGCGTCCTCGGACAGGATGATCAGCAGCGCCCCGAAGGCGAGGGCGGTCAGCACCGACAGCGCGGTGACCAGCAGCGTCTGTCCGTGCACGACCTCGTGGACGAAGCGCGCGACGACGCCGTCGTCGTCGCGTCGTGGCCGTGCTGGGGCGTGGGGGTCTCGGTCATGCCCGGTCCTCCCCGGCGAGGCTGACGGGACCGTCCGGGTCCACGCCGGCCATGAGCAGCCCGATCTGGTCGCGGTCGACCGGGGCGTCGTAGGGCCCCGACAGGCGCCCGCGGTACATCACCGCGACGCGGTCGCCGAGGGCCAGCACCTCGTCGAGCTCGGACGAGACCACCAGCACGGCATGGCCCTGGTCGCGGAACGCGACGATCCGCTTGTGGATGTACTCGATGGAGCCCACGTCGATGCCGCGGGTGGGCTGGGCGGCGACCAGCACCTTCAGGTCGCGGGCGAACTCGCGGGCGACCACGACCTTCTGCTGGTTGCCGCCGGACAGCGACCCCATCGTGGTCAGCACCGAGGGGGTGCGCACGTCGAACTCGTGGACCTGCTCGTCGGCGAGCGCGCGGACCGCGTCGTGCTCGATCCGGCCGCTGCTGGCGTAGGGCGCGGCGTCCCAGCTGTTGAGGACGAGGTTCTCGGCGACGCTGAACTCGGCGACCATGCCCTCGGCGTACCGGTCCTCCTGCACGTGCCCGACGCCGGCCCGCAGGATCTCCTTGGGGGCGCGGCCGACCAGCTCCTCCCCCTCGAGGGTGATGCTGCCGGCGAGCACCTCGGCGACGCCGTTGAGCGCCTCGACGAGCTCGGACTGGCCGTTGCCCTGCACGCCCGCGATGGCCAGGATCTCCCCGGCGCGGATCTGCAGGTCGAGGTCCTGGACGGCGATGCCGCCGCGGCCGTCGGCGACCCGCAGGCCGTCGATGGCCAGCACCACGTCGCCGGGGGTGCTGGGGGGACGGTCCACCACCAGGTCGACGTCACGGCCGACCATCATCGTGGCGAGCTCGGCCTGGCTGGTCTCGGCGGGGGTGGTGGAACCCACCACCTCGCCGCCGCGCATCACCGTGATCTGGTCGGCGACCTCGAGGGCCTCCCCCAGCTTGTGGGTGATGAAGACCAGCGAGCGGCCGGCCTCGCGCAGCTCGCGCATGGCCCGGAACAGGTCGGTGGTCTCCTGCGGGGTCAGCACGGCCGTCGGTTCGTCGAGGATGAGCAGCTCGGCCTCGCGGTGCAGGGCCTTGAGGATCTCGACCCGCTGCTGGATGCCGACCGGCAGGGTCTCGACGACGGCCGCCGGGTCCACCGGCAGTCCGTGGCGTTCGGCGAGCTCGGCCACCGCCTGCTCGGCCTTGCGTCGGCGGAAGCGACCGAGCCCGCCGGTGGGTTCCACCCCGAGGACGATGTTCTCGGCGACGGTGAAGACCGGCACCAGCATGAAGTGCTGGTGGACCATGCCGATCCCGGCGGCGATGGCGTCGCCCGGGCCGTCGAAGGTGCGGACCTCGCCGTCGACGACGATCTCGCCCTCGTCGGCCGTCGCCAGCCCGTACAGGATGTTCATCAGCGTGGACTTGCCCGCGCCGTTCTCGCCGACCAGGGCGTGGATCTCGCCCGGTTCGACGACGAGGTCGACGTCGCGGTTGGCGACCACGCCCGGGTAGCGCTTCGTGATGCCGCGCAGCTCGAGCCGCATGGGCGGTCAGGCTCCTCCCCCCGCGACGGGCGGGGCCGGGCGACGGGGCGTCCGACGGTCAGGCCGTCGGACGCCCCGTGGCGGGTGGGGCGTCGATCAGCCCTGGTAGTCGGCCGGGTCGACCGAGATCGAGCCGTCGATGATGCCCTGGCGCAGGGTGTCGAGGGTGTCCTTGACCTCCTGCGGGACGTCGTCCTCGAACTCGTGGAACGGGGCGATGCCCACGCCGTCGTTCTCGAGGGTGCCGACGTACAGGCCGCCCTCGAAGTTGCCGTTGATGTCCTTCTCCATCGTGTCGTACACGGCCTGGTCCATCTTCTTCTCGACGGAGGTCAGGATCAGGTCGGAGAACTGCGACGCGGACTCGAAGCCGTCGGTGTCGACCCAGATCATGCTGCCGGTGCCGGCGGCCTGCAGGGCCGCGCCGGTGCCCTGGCCGACCGGGCCAGCGACGGGCATGATGATGTCCGCGCCGTTCTGCAGCATCGACTCGGTGATGTTGCGGCCCTTGGTCTGGTCCTCGAAGTCACCGGTGAACTGGCCCTCCTCGCCGTCCCAGCCGAGGACCTTCACGTCCTTGTCGTTCTCCTGGTTGTAGTACTCGACGCCGGCCAGGTAGCCGTCCATGAAGATGGTGACGGTCGGGATGTTCAGCCCGCCGTAGGTGCCCACGGTGCCGGACTCGGTCATCGCCGCGGCCACGTAGCCGGCCAGGAAGGCGGCCTCGTCGGTCGCGAAGGTGAGCTCGCGCACGTTGTCGTACGTGACGTCCTCGCCCGCGTCCGCGTCGAAGAAGTCGAAGTCGACGATGGCGAAGTGCTGGTCCGGGTTGGCCTCGGCGGCCGACGCGGTGGCGTCACCGAGCAGGAAGCCCACGGTCACGATGATGTCGCAGTCCTGCTCGAGGAAGGCGTTGATGTTCGGCTCGAAGTCGGCCGGGGAGCCGGACTCGAGGACCTTGGCCTCGGCGCCGAAGTCGTCGGCGGCGTCCTGCATGCCGGCGTACGCGGTCTCGTTGAAGGAGCGGTCGTCGACGCCACCGGTGTCGGTGACCTCGCAGGCGAGGTAGTCGGCGGCGGACGTCGTCTCGCCGTCGGTGGCGGTCTCGGAGGCCGAGGTCTCGGTGTCCGTCGCCGTGGCGGTGGTCGTCTCGGTGTCGGTCTCGGTGTCGGTGGCGTCCGGCGCGTCGCCGCAGGCCGTGGCGAGCAGTGCCGCCGAGGCGAGCGCGGCGAGCACGCGCGTGGTGGTCTTCATGGTGTTGCCCCTTGGGGGACGGAAGGTGCATGCGCGACCAGGCAGGCCGTGCACGGGAGGCCGGGCGCCCGGGACGACGCCTCGTGCGCCGCGGCGGGAGAGACACGCCGTCGGGCGTTGGCGTGCGACGGACGCCGCACGCGTGCGGACTGTACTACGGGCGTCGGAGGCGACCGCGGAGGTTCACCCCACGAGATGGGTCATCGGGCGCGCCACGCACGCACCCGACTCAGCCCGCGACGGCGGGCTCCTGGGCGTCCGTGTCACCGAGCACGCCGTCGTCGACCTCCTCGGCGTCCGGCGACACGAACCGCAACCACAGGTACCCGCCGAGCCCGGCGAGCAGGGACGCCACGAAGATGCCGATCTTGGCCTCGTCACCGAACGGGCGAGCCCTCGTCGAACGAGAGCGCCGACACGAACAGCGCGACGGTGAACCCGATCCCGGCCAGGAGCCCCATGCCGATCATGTGGGACCACCGGGTCCGGGACGGCAGCCGGCCCAGTCCCAGCTTGACCGCCAGCCACGCCGCGCCGGTCACGCCGACGGTCTTGCCCACGAACAGGCCCACGGCGACCCCGAGGGTCACGCGCTCGGTCAGCAGCGACCCGAGGTCGCCGAAGGCGATGGCCACGCCCGGCGTTGGCCAGCGCGAACACGGGCACGATCACGTAGCTGGACCAGCGGGACCAGGCCTGCTCGAGCCGGTCGAGGGGCGCGATCGTCTCCTGGGCGAGGTGGCGCAGGTCGCCCAGCAGGTTCTGGACGCGCTCCATGGTGTGGTGGTCGGCGGTGGTGAGGTCGTCCTCGTCGGGCAGGTAGGCGTCGACGCGGTCGACCAGGGCCTGGGCCCGCGGGGCGAAGTGGCGGGGGCTGTAGTGGCTGCGGACCGGCGTGAGCAGCGCCAGGGCGACCCCGGCGATGGTCGCGTGGACGCCGGACTCGAGCAGGGACAGCCACACGAAGCGTGCCGACGACGACGTAGGGCAGCAGGGCGCGGATGCCGGCACGCTGCATGCCGTAGACGACGGCAGCAGGCCCACCGCACCGGCCAGCAGCCAGGCCAGGGCGAGCTCGTCGGTGTAGAAGATCGCGATCACGAGGATCGCCCCGAGGTCGTCGACGATGGCCAGGGCGAGCAGGAACAGCTTGGCGCCGATGGGCACTCGCGAGCCCATCATCGATGCGACCCCCGCCGCGAAGGCGATGTCGGTCGCCATCGGGATCCCCCACCCGTGGCTCGCGGGGCTGCCCGCGTTGAAGGCGGTGAACAGCAGCGCGGGGACGATCATCCCGCCCAGGGCGGCCAGCGCCGGCAGGGCGGCCGCGCGGGGGTCGTTGAGCTCGCCCACGACCAGCTCGCGCTTGATCTCCAGTCCGACCACGAAGAAGAAGATCACCATCGCGGCGTCGTTGATCCACTCCTGGACCGTGAGCTCGCTGAGGTGGTGGAAGTGGAAGCCGCCGAACCCGACGTCGATCGTGGCGCCGAACAGGTCGAAGTACGACTGCTGCCACGGGCTGTTGGCCCACACGAGCGCCAGGACCGCCGCGAGCAGCATGACGATGCCGCCGGCGGCCTCCAGCCGCATGAACGACAGCACGGGCTGGACGAAGCGCCGGGGGACGTAGCGGTCCGAGGCCGCCCACCGGGGCGGCAGCGGGCTCTGGGCGTCGTCGGGGGCAGAGGACATGGGCGTCTCGAGGGGGGACGGGGCGGGTGCGGGGGGACCTGTCGGCCGGGCCGGCCCGGAGGCAACCTCGGCCCGGCACGTGGCACGGCTACTGCAGGATGCGGATCTCGCCCTCCGAGGCCCGCAGCACCGAGGCGGCGGCCTCGTGCAGCCGCTGGTGCAGCTGGCGGAACCGCGCCGTCTCGGGGTCGTCGGCGTCGGTCGTCGGCGGCGCCGGCGCCTCCGACTCGCCCGGGGCGTCGACCAGGTCGGCCAGGGCCGCGTCCCAGTCGGCCGCCTCGGCGGCCAGGTGCAGGCGCATGACCGGCGCCTGCAACAGCGCACGGTCGAGGTCCTGGACGATGCTGATCACGACGTCGGTGGACGTGCGCACACCGGGGGTGGACAGCAGGCGCAGGGCCTGCAGCTTGCGCATGGCCAGCGCGGCGATCATCACGGGGTCGCCGAGCTCGGCGACGGCGCTGTCGATGCCCTCGAGGTCGATCGGGGGCCGGGCCGGGACCCCGAACCACTCGCGCAGGGTCGTGAACATCTCGGCCGTCACGTCGTGCAGGGCGAGCAGCTCGTCCGGCTTCGGGATGGTCTCCACGGGGGGTCCTGACGGCACGGCGACGAACGGCCGCAGCCTACCCGGGGCCGGACGCCGCTCCCGGCCTCAGCGCGCCTGCGTGGTGACCACGTTCTCGTCGCTCGGCAGGTCCGGGCAGTCGGCCGTCGGCAGCAGCTCGAGCTCCTCGCCCGTCAGCAGGCCGGCGAGCGCGACGACCGGGTCGGGGCTGTCGACCGGGTACAGCGACCGCGGCACGCAGACGTAGGAGACGTCGCGGGCACGGGCCTCGCTGGGCGCGGTGTCGTCGAAGCGGTCGACCGCCACGAGCACGGCCGTCGAGCTGGCCGAGATCAGCGTGTGGGCCTCGGGGCGTGCCTCCGTCAGGTACTGCTGGGTGTCGCGGTAGGCCGCGTCGAACAGGCCCTTCTCGGCGTCGTCGGCGGCTTCGGTGTCCCGCAGCACCCCGTAGCCGAGCAGGGCGTCCTGCCGGGCCAGGTCGACCAGTGCGATCCCGGGCTCGACCAGCCCCATCGCCGTGTCGGCGCCCGTGGCCACACCGTCGGTGTCGGTGGCGCCCACGGGGCGGACCAGGTCGTGCTCCTCGTACGCGGCCAGGTAGCCGTAGGCCTCCTCGAGCCGCAGGTAGCCCCGCGCCACCAGCGCCACGGCATCCGCCACGGCCCCGTCGGCCTCGTCGGCGTCGACGAACACCTGCTGGGCCTGGTCGTGGACCAGCTCGAGCTCGGCCAGCGCCCCGACGTAGTCGCCCTGCAGCTCCCCGAAGGTCTGCTCCGGGTCGATCACGATGTCCGACGCCGACGGCGGCAGGGGCGGCAGCCCGCGTTCGATGTCCACGAGCCGGTCCACCAGGGCCTCGTCCGAGGCCCCCGTCGCCGGCGCCTGCTCGTCCGTGTCCCCGCTGTCCTGTGCCGTGGCGGCCGTTGCCGCCAGACCAGCCGCCAGCAGACCCGTCAGGGCCACCGTCGCCACCATCGCGCGCATGCGTCACTCCTCGCCGGGCCGGACGCCCACCCGGTGCATCGGCACGTTCCCCGCGGAACTACAGCACCAATCTCCCGGGAACATCCTCAACACCGACCACAACACTAACACCGCCCCCACGCGGTGGGGAGTCCGGTCCTTGTGGTGCTTCCGTGGGGTGGCGGGCGGACGCCCGACCAGCCCTCCGCTTGGTGCTCGGCCCTGGGGGCCTGCGCTCCGCTTGAGTCGGGCTGGCTCGGCCGCCCGCTCCACCACCCCACTCCGCTTCCCCGCGGGCCTCGCTCACCGCCCGCGCGGGCCGGGACACGCGACGACGCCGGCGCCCAAGGGGCGCCGGCGTCGCTGATCTGCGAGTCCCGCTGCCGACAACGCCGGCAGGGTTGGGGGAGGCGGTCGGAGGGGACCGGTGCCGGCCCTGGACCCGACTCAAGCGGAGCGCAGGCCCCCAGGGCCGAGCACCAAGCGGAGGGTCCGGCCGGTGCCGGCCCCGACAGACCGCCGGTCACCCCACCAACCGAGGAGGGATCAGTAGCGGTACGAGTCATCCTTGTACGGGCCCTCGACCGGGACGCCCAGGTAGTCCGCCTGCTTGTCGGTGAGGGTGGTCAGCTTCGCCCCGACCTTCTCCAGGTGCAGGCGGGCGACCTCCTCGTCGAGGTGCTTGGGGAGGACGTAGATCTCGGGCTTGTAGTTCTCGTGGTTGGTCCAGAGCTCGAGCTGGGCGAGCACCTGGTTGGTGAACGAGGTGGACATCACGAAGCTGGAGTGGCCGGTGGCGCAGCCGAGGTTCAGCAGGCGCCCCTCGGCGAGCAGGATGATGGCGTGGTCGTCGTCGAGGTGGACGAGGTCGACCTGGGGCTTGATGGTGGTCCAGGGGAACTCGCGCAGGGCGGCGGTCTGGATCTCGGTGTCGAAGTGGCCGATGTTGCCCACGATGGCGTGGTTCTTGAGCCGCTTCATGAGGTCGAGGGTGAGGATGTCGTCGTTGCCGGTGGCGGTGATGACGATGTCGACGTCGTCGATGACGTCCTCGAGCAGGACGACCCGGTAGCCCTCCATGGTGGCCTGCAGGGCGTTGATGGGGTCGATCTCGGTGACGTAGACCGTCGCGCCCATGCCGTCCAGCGCCTGCACGCAGCCCTTGCCGACGTCGCCGTAGCCGCAGACGACGGCGCGCTTGCCGGCGATCATGACGTCGGTGGCGCGCTTGATGCCGTCGATGAGGGACTCGCGGCAGCCGTAGAGGTTGTCGAACTTGGACTTGGTGACCGAGTCGTTGACGTTGATGGCCGGCATCCGGAGGGTCCCCTCGCGGAAGTAGCGGCGCAGCGTCTTGATCCCGGTGGTGGTCTCCTCGGAGACGCCGAGGATGTCGGGGATCAGCTCGGTGTACTCGTCGTGGACGAGTGCGGTGAGGTCACCGCCGTCGTCGAGCAGCAGGTTGGGGCCCTGCCCGTCACCGAAGTCCAGCGTCTGGCGGATGCACCAGACGTACTCCTCCTCGGTCTCGCCCTTCCAGGCGAACACCGGGGTGCCGGCGGCGGCGACGGCCGCGGCGGCCTGGTCCTCGGTCGAGAAGATGTTGCAGGACGACCAGCGCACCTGCGCCCCGAGCGCCTGCAGCGTCTCGATGAGCACGGCGGTCTGGGTGGTCATGTGCAGGCAGCCGGCGATGCGGGCGCCCTCGAGCGGCGCCTGGCCCTCGTAGCGGTCGCGCAGGGCCATCAGGCCCGGCATCTCCTGCTCGGCGAGCATGATCTGGTGGCGTCCGAGCTGGGCGAGCTCGATGTCGCGGACCTTGAAGTCGCCGTCGGCAGAGAAGGTGGCGGTCGTCGAGGTGTCCGTCACGTGTCTGTCCGTGTCGTCAGGGTGCACGCGAGGCGTCGCCGGGTCCTGCAGGGCGTGGACCGCGGACGCGCACGTCTCGCGCGCTGGTGGGAGGGTGGGCCGGACTCGGCGTCCTCACGGGTGCGATGGTGCCACACGCACGGGTTCGCCACCACCACCCGTGCGGTTCGGCGGTCAGCGGTGGAAGGTGGCCAGTCGTGACACGGGGCGCCGTCCGCGGCGCAGCCGGACGTCGAGCTCGCGGGCGTCACGCAGCCACGACACGAAGGTGGCCCGGGGCACGTCGCGGGCGCCCATGGACGCGAGGTGGCTGGTGGTCAGCTGCACGTCGAGGAACCACGCCCCGGCGGCACGCAGGCGCGCGCTGAGGTCCACCATCGCCACCTTGGAGGCGTCGGTGGCGCGGTGGAACATCGACTCGCCGGTGAACACCCCGCCGACCTGCACGCCGTAGATGCCACCCACGAGCCGGTCACCGTCCCAGACCTCCAGCGAGTGGGCCCAGCCCAGCACGTGCAGGCGCCGGTAGGCGCGCGCCATCGGCGGTGTGATCCAGGTGCCGTCGTCGCCCCGGTCCTCGCCGCAGGCGGCCACCACGCCGTCGAAGTCCTGGTCGACCGTGGTGGTCCAGCCGGACTGGCGCATCGTCCGCCGCAGCGACCGGGACACGCGCACGTCCTCGAAGCGCAGCAGCCCCCGCGGGTCGGGCGAGAACCATGGCAACGCCACGCCGTCGTGGGGCCACGGGAAGATGCCGCGCCGGTAGGCGTCCACGAGGGTCGCCGGGGCCAGGTCGGCACCGATGCCCACCACCCCGTCGGGGTCGGCGCCGGCCGGTTCCGGCAGCACCCAGGCCGACGGCGGGACGGGCCGCGGGGGCGGGGCGACGTCATCGGCGTCGATGGTCACGCGCGGGACCCAGCCCGAGGCCGCGAGGTCCTCGGGCCCCTCCCCCGGGGCGCTGCTGGTGGTCACCTGTCCGACGGTAGCGCCCGAGGGGCACGATCCGGGGGCGCTGCGGCGCTACCGTCCGGCGCCGACGCAGGAAGGATGCCGCGCCGTGCGCCTGCACCTCGTGGACGGGACCTTCGAGCTGTTCCGCAGCCACTTCTCCCGCCGCCCCGGACGCACCGACCCCGACGGGCGGGACGTCAAGGCCACCGTGGGCGTGGTCGACGCCGTCCTGTCGCTGCTCGACGACGACGACGAGCAGGTCACCCACCTCGCCGTGGCCTTCGACAACCCGATCGAGTCGTGGCGCAACGAGCGCTTCCCCGCCTACAAGGACGGCAGCGGCGTGGACGCCGAGCTGCTGGCGCAGTTCGACCTGGTGGAGGACGCCGTGCGGGCCCTCGGCGTGACCGTGTGGTCCATGGACGAGCACGAGGCCGACGACGCCCTGGCCACCGCGGCCGTGCGGTGGAAGGACCAGGTCGACCAGGTCCGGATCCTCACGCCGGACAAGGACCTCGGCCAGGTCGTCGACGGCGACCGGGTCGTGCAGGTGGACCGCATGCGCGAGCGCGAGTTCGACGCAGCCGGCGTCGAGGAGCGGTTGGGCGTCCCGCCGGCCTCCGTCCCGGACCTGCTGGCCCTGATGGGCGACACCGCCGACGGCATCCCCGGCCTCAAGGGCTTCGGGGCCAAGTCCGCAGCAGCGGTGCTGGGCCGGTACGGCCACCTGGAGGACATCCCCCGGTCGGGGGCCTGGGACGTGCAGGTGCGGGGCGCCGACGGACTGCAGGCCCGCCTCGCCGAGCAGTGGGACGACGTGCTGCTGTACCGCGAGCTGGCCACGCTGGCCCACGACGTGCCGCTGCCGGAGGAACTGGCGGACCTCGAGCACGGCGGGGTCCCGCGCGAGCCGTTCCTCGCGATCTGCGACCGGCTGGGCGTGGAGACGCTGCGCGACCGTCCCACCCGCTGGGCATGAGCGCGGTGGCGGAGGACGAGCAGACGGCGGCGCCTGGGCGGCGGCGGGGGTCGATCCTGGTCGCGGCCGGGATCTTCCTGTCCCGGATCGCGGGGGTGGTCCGCCAGGCGGCGGTCAACCACTTCTTCGGCGTGTCGGCCATCGCCGACGCCTTCACCGCCGCGTTCAAGATCCCCAACCTGATGCAGAACCTGCTCGGCGAGGGCGTGCTCTCGGCCTCCTTCATCCCCGTCTACGCCCGCCTGCTGGAGGAGGGCAAGGACGAGGAGGCGGGGCGGGTGGCCGGTGCGGTCGCCGGCCTGCTCGCGGCGGCCGCCGGCACGTTCACGATCATGGCGGTGCTGCTGGCCGCCCCGCTCACGACGCTGATCGCCCCGGGGTTCACGGGCCCCAAGTACGAGCTGACCGTGTCGCTGATGCGGATCATCACGCCGGGCGTCGCGGTGCTGGTCCTGTCGGCGTGGTGCCTGGGCGTCCTCAACAGCCACCGCCGCTTCTTCCTGTCCTACGTCGCGCCCGTGATCTGGAACGTCGCCCAGATCGCGATCCTGGTCGGCGCCGGGATCGTCCTGCTCGACGACCCGCTCGACCCGGGCGCGGCGTCGATGGAGACCCTCGGCACGCTCGTGCGCGCCCTCGGGGTCGGCACGGTCGTGGGCGGCGTGCTGCAGTTCCTCGTGCAGATCCCGTCGGTGCTGCGGCTCGAACCGCACCTGCGCCCCAGCCTGCGCCGGGACATCCCCGGCGTCCGGCGGGTCCTGCGGGCGCTCGGCCCCGTGGTGGCGGGGCGGGGCGTGGTCCAGCTGTCGGCCTACGTCGACCTGGTGCTCGCCTCGCTCCTGGCCGCGGGCGCGACCGCGGCCCTGCAGAACGCCCTGCTGCTGTACCTGCTGCCGATCAGCCTGTTCGGCATGTCGATCGCCGCCGCCGAGCTGCCCGAGATGTCCCGCGAGCGGGCCGGCGCCGACGTGCTGGCCGGCCGCCTGGACCGGGGCCTGTCGTCGATGGCCTTCTACGTCCTGCCCACGGCCCTGGTGTTCCTGGTGGTGGGCGACCTCGTCATCGGCACGCTGTTCTCCCGCGGGGCGTTCGGGCGCCCCGACGAGATCCTCGTGTGGATCACGCTGGCGGCGTTCTGCCTGGGCCTGATGGCCTCGACGTCCTCCCGGCTGCTGCAGTCGGCCCTCTACGCCATCGGCGACACGCGGACGCCGGCGCGGGCCGCGGCCGAGCGGGTCGTCATCTCCACGCGTCCTGGGCGTGCTGTTCATGTTCCAGCTCGACCAGGTCGGGATCGTCGACGGTGGCCTGGCGCTGCGGGGGTCGCTGCCCACCTTCTCCCCCGTCGGCGCGTCCCTGCGCGAGTCCACCGACGTGCTGCGGCTGGGCGCGTCCGGTCTGGCCCTCGGCGCCGTGGGCGGGGCGTGGTACGAGTTCCGTCGCCTGCAGGGCGGCATCCGCGACCACTTCGGCGTCACGGTCCGCAGCGGGGGCAGCCACCGGGGCCGGCTGGTGCTGCCGGGCATCGTCGCCGTCGCCGTCGGCGTCGGGATGCGCTACCTCGTCTTCGACTGGCCGCGCTGGCTGGGCGGCCCGGCCGCGGCCGGGGCGATGGGCCTCGTGTTCGTCCTGGTCGCCCTGGCCACCGGCGTGGACGAGGCCCACACCGCGATCGGCATGGTCGCCTCACGCCTGTCGCTGGGTGACCGGCTCACGATCTGGCGTGGCCAACGCCGACGCCGCGAACGGCGGGACGACCGCGACGCCGACTGACCGCCGGCTGTCAGCCCGTCGTCAGGACGACCTTGCCGACCTTGCCCGGCGTGCCGAAGCGCTCGTAGGCGTCCGCAGCCTCCTCGAGGTCCACGGTGGCCTCGACGGGGACGCGGATCGCGCCCGCCGCCAGCAGCGGCAGGACGTGGCGGCCGACGGCGCGGGTGGCGGCGACCTTCTCCTCCAGCGGCCGGGCACGCAGGGTGGAGCCGTGGATGCGACCACGGGAGCCCATGAGCGCCAGGAGGTTGAGCTCGACCTTCGGGCCGCCACCGACGCCGATCACGGCGATGCGGCCCCACGGGGCGAGGGCCCGGACGTTGGCGGCCATGTTCGGCGCCCCGACGAGCTCGAGGACCACGTCGAACGGGCCGTGGTCGTGGGCGGTGTCGGGCGTGGCGACCTCGTGGGCGCCGAGGGCGGTCAGGCCGTCGTGGGTCGCCTGCGCGCGGGCCGAGGCGACCACGGTCGCGCCCACCGCGACGCCGAGCTGGATCGCGGCCGTGCCCACGCCGCCGTTGGCGCCGTTGACCAGCAGCCGCTCCCCCGGCTGCAGGCCGCACTGGCCGAACAGCGCGTCGTGGGCGGTGGTGAACGTCTCCATGAAGCCACCGGCGGCGGCCCAGTCGACGTCGTCGGGGACGGGCAGGAGCATCCGTTCGTGGGCGGTCACCAGGCCGGCCTGGCCGCCGCCACCGGCGATGGCCATGACCCGGTCGCCGACAGCGACGTCGCGGGTCCCCTCCCCCACCTCGACGACCTCACCGGCGAACTCGAGCCCGGGGATGTCCGGCGCGCCCGGCGGCGGGTCGTAGTGGCCGGCCCGCTGGAGCAGGTCGGCACCGTTCAGGCCCGCGGCGCGCACGGCCACCAGGGCCTCGCTGGTCCCCGGTGACGGGTCGGGGCGGTCGGCGACGACCACCTGGTTGTCCTCGAACGTCACGGCACGGATGGTCAGCGTCCTTCGTCGTGGGGTCAGCGGTCCTCGTCGTGGCCTTCGTCGTAGTGGGCCGTCGAGACGGGGTCGAGCACGGCCAGCAGCTGCTCCTGCCACATGGCCAGGTAGTCCATGACCGCCAGCGTGGGGACCCGCGGGTCGTCGGCGTCGATGCCGTCGCGCGCCTCGAGCAGGTCGAAGCCCACCCGCGCCCCGAGGGCCAGGCGCATGTCGTTGAGGACGCCGAGCACCAGCACCGGTTCGCCCTCGACCAGGTCGACGACATGGCGACGGCGCACCCGATGGCCCCGGTCGAGGTACCCGAGGACCTCCTCGAGCGCGGTCAGCCGTGACTGCAGCAGGTCGTCGTGCATGAGGCGACGCAGCTCGTCGTCGGCCTCGTCGTCGCCGGTGACGGCCGCCGGGAAGAACCGGCGCGTCACCGCGTCGCCGCGGTCCCCCTCCTGCAGGACGGCGGCGAGCTCGTCCCGCAGCCGACGGAGGAGGTCGACCTCCTCGTCGCGCAGCTGCATGCGGACGGACTCGCCGTGGCGGACGAAGGCCGGGGTCACGTGGCGCGCTGCATCGTGGCCTGCAGCCCGTAGCCGTGCAGCTGCTGCACGTAGAACTCCGCCTGCTCGCGTGGTTCGGTGGCCACCAGCGCCTTGCCCGTGTTGTGCACCTCGAGCATGAGCTTGCGCGCCGTGGGTTCGGGGAAGCCGAAGATGCGCCGCAGCACGAACACCACGTACGTCATCAGGTTGACCGGGTCGTCCCAGACGATGACGTCCCAGGGACGGTCCGGGTCGACATCGGTCAGCTCGTCGACGTCGGGGTCGACGACCGGGGCCGAGGCCGGGCCGGACATCGCCTCAGCGGCGGCGGCGGCGAGCCTGGCGGCGCTGCCGCTCGCGCTCCTCGAGGGTGTCCCAGGTGGGCGGCGGGGCCATGGTGCGGCCCACCGGGTTGGCGGCCGGGGCGGCCTTGACGACCTTGACGGACGTGGCGGCCTTGTCGCGGCCCTCCTCGTCGTCGAGCTCGAACTCGACGATGTCGCCCGGGGTCAGCGTGCCCCCGTCGACCTGGTCGGCGTGGACGTAGACGTCCTCGCCGACCTCGGTGGTGAGGAAGCCGAAGTTGCGGTCGGTGTGGAACACCTTGACGGTGGCGGTCGCCATGGGGACTCCAGTGGGTCGTACGGTCGTGAGGAGGTCGTGGGTGCCACCGGCGCGCACGGGGCACGCGGGGTCGGTGGCGGGGCGGGCGATGGTGGCTGGCCCCGGTCGGACGCCACGGATGGCGCGACGGGGTGCGGTCGAGTGCATCGCCCGGACGGCAAGCGTAGCGCCTGTGGTGGTGGGGTCAGCCCTGCGCCGCAGCCCAGCGCCGGGCGCGCCGGACTGGCACGTCAGCCCTGCGCGGCTGCCCACCGGCGCGCGGCATCCAGGACCAGGTCGTCGTCGCCGTCGGCCAGTGCGGTGACCGGGTCGCGGTCGTCCAACCGGCGTTGCACGTCGAGGAACCAGCGCGCGGCGCGGTCGTCGTCGACCCAGCCCTGCAGCACCCGCAGCACGTCCAGTGCGGGCACCACCGCGTCGGCGTCGACGAGGGTGTCGACGGGGTCGTCGCCGAGCAGGTCGCGCAGCTCCATCTCGTCGTCGAGTGGGTCGTCGCGGTACACGGGTCAGGCCGTCCGCTTGAGTCGGTCGTGCTCGGCCTCGCACTCGGCCACGTACGCCTCGGCGGCGCTCAGCTGGTCGGGGACCCAGCGCAGCTCGTCCGCGATGACCTCGAGCCGGCCTCGGATGGCCTCGGCGAGCGGGGCGTCGGTGTGCAGCAGGCGGCGACGCAGCCGTGGGGGCGCCTGCGTGGACAGGGCGTCGGCCTCGGACGTGCTGCGGCGCAGGCGCCGGGCCTCGTCGGCGAGGTACTCGTGGTAGCGCTGGAGGTCCGAGACCTCGTCGCGTGCCCGCAGCAGCGCGAAGTAGGCGGACTCGACGTCGTCGCGTGCCATGCTGCTCCTCGTCGCTGGTGTCAGGCGCCGGCGTGTCGTTCGACGCGCTGCTTGAGGCCGCGCAGGCCGGTCTCGAGGATGACCTTCGCGGCGCGCTTCTTCAGGAAGCCGGGGACGGGCAGGGTGACGTCGACCTCGAGCGCGTACTCGACGTCCGAGGTGCCGTCCTGCTCGTCGATGCGGTAGCGGCCGTCGAGCTGGCGGACGACCTCGCCCCGTTCCAGCTGCCAGGTCAGGTCCTCGCCGCTGTGGTCGTAGCGCAGGACGTAGTCGATCTCGGCCACGCGGGCGTCGACCACGAACCGCGCGAGGACGGGGCGACCCTGGTCGTCGCGTTCGGTGACCTCGACGCGCTTCATGCCGTCGGCCCACTCGGGGTAGGCCTCGAGGTCGAGCACGACGTCGAGCACCTCCTGGCGCGACGCGCGGATGGTGACGGTGTCGCTGACGCGCTCGCCCACGGCGACGCTCCTGTGTCGGTCGGGATCGGCCGCAATGTAGCGATGGCCCGGGGTGCCCCGGCCGGTCACTCGTGCAGGTCGACCCTGACCTCGGCGACCGGGTCGAGGCCGCGGGCGGTCAGGTCGTCGCGCGCCCGCGCCAGCGCCGCTTCCAGGCGGCGGACGTCACCGGCAGCCCGCCGGGCGTCCCGGCGGGCCTGTTCGAGGGCCACCACGGTCGGACCGAGCACGTCCGGACCCGAGCCCTGCCACGCCGGGCACAGCCCGCGGTGGTCGCACCAGTCGCACAGCCGCGAGGGCGTGGGCTCGTACGCCTCGTCGAGCACCGCGCGGGCGGTGTCCTCGACGGCCTGGCGTGCGCCGTCGAGGTCGAGCTCGTCCAGCGGGACCCTGACCTCGGTACCGGCGACGACGAAGTCCAGCGACACCGAGGCCGGCAGGGCGCCGAAGAGGTGCTCGCAGGCCAGCGCGTAGATGGCCAGCTGCAGCGATCGGCCCACCTGCTGGCGGTCCCGCAGCTTGCCCGTCTTGTAGTCGACGACGTGGTAGGCGCCGTCGTCGTCGACGTCGATCCGGTCGATGCTGCCCACCACGGTCGCATGGTCGCCGACGGGCAGCTCGAACCACTTCTCGGTCTCGGCGGCCGGGCGGTAGTCGTCGCGCACGCGCCGGTGGTAGCGGCGCAGGACGTCCTGGGCGCGTCGGTACTCGCGCACCTGCACCTCGCGCGGTTCCCGGTGGAAGCCGGACGAGTCCCACCCGTCGTAGAGGAACCCGAGCAGGTCGTCCTCCGAGGGCATCCCGAACAGCGTGCGGTCGTGGAACGCCTCCAGGGCCGCGTGGATCGACGTGCCGAAGGACAGGTAGGTGGCCGGCGCCGACGGCAGCCTGTCGATGTAGGAGAACCGGAACCGCAGCGGGCAGGACCGGTAGGCGTCGATGCGCGAGAACGACAGCCGGACCCGGCCGTCGGGCCCGATCAGCGGTGGGGACGTCGGTTCGGCGTCGCCGTACGCCCCGTCGGGGTCGGCCGCCGCCAGCACGTCCCCGAGGTCGAGCCGGACCGTGCCGTCGTCGGCAGCTCGGCGGACGGGGGCAGGTCGGCGGACGTGGCCGGCGGCGCGTCGTGGCGGGGCGTCATGCTCGCACGGTAACCGGCGTCGGTGACACCGGCCGGGAGCCGTCCCCAGCCGGATCGTCAGGCGCGCAGCCGGGCGAGCACGGCATCGTGGAGGTGCCCGTTGGTGGCGACCCCCGACCCGGCGTCGGCCCGTGCGTCGCCGTCGAAGCTGGTGAACCGGCCACCGGCGGCCTCCACCAGTCCCTGCACCGCCGTGAAGTCCCACACCGACGCGATCGCTTCGGCGCAGACGTCCATGACGCCCTCGGCGACGAGGCAGAACCCCCAGAAGTCGCCGTAGGCGCGCTGGCGCACGGTGGCCCGCGTGAGGGCCTCGAGCGCCCCGGCACGGCCCGCCTCGGCGAAGCTCGACAGGTCGCCGAACGTGACCTGCGCGTCGGCCAGCTCGGTGCGCGTCGAGACCCGGATCGGCTGGCCGTCCCTGTGCGCCGGACCGCCCCGCCGCCCGTCCCAGCGGTGGCCCATCGCCGGAGCGGAGACCACGGACACGGCGACGCCGTCGCCGTCGACCAGGCCGATCAGGGTGGCCCAGACCGGGTTGCCCGTGATGAACGACCGCGTCCCGTCGATCGGGTCGACCACCCAGGTCGGGGCGTCGTCCGGTCCGACGCGCCCGTCCTCCTCGCCGAGGACGGCGTGGCCGGGGTACGCCTCGGCGATCGCGGCACGGATCGCCGCCTCGGCGCCCCGGTCCGCCTCGGTCACCGGGGTCCCGTCCCCCTTGGTCTCGACGTCCAGGCCGGCGTGGAAGGCCGGCAGCGTGATGGCGTCGGCGGCGTCGGCCAGCCGGTGTGCGAAGCCGAGGAGGGTGTCGAGGTCGTCCGGGTCGACCCGCGAGGTCACCAGTCGAAGCTCATGTCGTCGAAGCGCAGGATGATGTCGTTGGGCTGCACGGTGAGGGTGACCTCGTCGCGCGGGACCCACAGCGGGATGCAGGCACCCTGGCCGGCGTGGCCCATCAGGCAGATCTGCAGCTGGCCGTTCTCGTCGAGGCCGACGATCTGGCGGGCGTAGCTGAGCAGCTCGTGGAACTCGGCACGCCCCGGCGCGGCGCTTCTGGTAGGCGGTGGCCCAGCGCGACTCGGACCGGCCGTAGTTGGCGATGACCTGGCCGGGGTGCAGCTTGGTGATGGAGTTCATCGACCGGACGGCGACCAGCGCCTTGTCCTGCTTGGCGGCCTTGCCCAGGCGCACGGCGGCGTCGGGGGTGGCAAGGCGGCCGGGAAGGTCCTCGAGCTCGAAGTTGCCGGCGGCCTGGGCGGCCTTCTGGCGCTCGACGGGGACCTGGACCTCGATCTTGTCCTTGGTGGCCACGTGGAGCCTTTCGGGGGGTCGGTGAGGTGGTTCGCGACGTGACCGACCAGCGTACCGGGGTCGTCCGCGCCGGTCCGGCGACCGACGTGCCGGCCGGACGCGCGCGCTGCGGGCCTGTTCCGATGGGTCACGGGGCGTCGCGCCGCCGGTCCGGCGACCGAACGAGTACCCCCGACGGGATTCGAACCCGCGTCACCACCTTGAAAGGGTGGGATCCTGGACCGCTGGACGACAGGGGCACGCCCGAGGCGGGCTCGGGCGGGCGCGAGGCTACCGGTCCGAGGCCGGACGCCCCGAGCCGGGGCCCGCGGACGGTTCGGTATCGGGCACCGGAACCGTCAGGGGCCGCCGGACCGCCGCACGAGCCAACCGACAGTTCCGGTACGTGGACACCGGAGCTGTCAGGCGAGGACGGATCGCGGGTTGCGCCCCGTGGCCCGCCGCGGGCCCTGCAGGCCCCAGCGCAGGACCCGCCAGAGGGCCTCGAGGATGATCGCGCGGGAGATCTTGGACGTGCCGGCGCGGCGTTCGACGAACGTGATCGGCACCTCGTCGATCACGAAGCCGGCGCGCCAGCTCCGCAGGAGCGTCTCGAGCTGGAAGCTGTAGCCGTCGGAGCGCAGCTCGGACAGGTGGATCTCCTCGAGGACCGCCCGGCGGAAGGCCCGGTACCCGGAGGTGCCGTCGCGCACCCCCACGCCGGTGACCAGGCGCACGTACCGGTTCCCGCCGGACGACAGTGCCCGGCGGTGCCACGGCCAGTTGCGGGTCCCGCCGCCGGGGACGTAGCGGCTGCCGAGGACGAGGTCGGCGCGGGAGGTGCGGGCGACCAGCTCGGGCAGGTGCCCCGGGTCGTGGGACAGGTCGGCGTCCATCTCGACGAGGATCTCGTAGCCGGCCGTCATGCCCCAGCCGAGCCCGGCGCGGTAGGCGGGGCCGAGCCCCTCCTTGCCGGGCCGGTGCAGGACGTGCACGCGGGGGTCCTCGGCGGCCAGCTCGTCGGCGATCTGGCCGGTGCCGTCGGGCGAGGCGTCGTCGACGACCAGCACGTCGACGTCGACCGGGGCGGCCAGGACGCGGCCGACGACCTCGGCGATGGTCACGCGCTCGTTGTAGGTCGGGATGACGACGAGGGTGTCAGCCATCGGCTCCTCCGGGGGTGGGACGGGGGCGGCGACGCCAGCTGACCAGGGCGAGGGCCGCGAGGCCGGCCATGGTGACAGGTGCGAGCCAGTCGCCGGTCATCAGGAACGGGGTGCGCCCCGTCGTGGTGGTGACGGTGCGCCGGATGCTCGTGGCGGAGAACAGGCGGGTGCGGTCGTGGACGCGGCCGTCCGGGTCGACGAAGGCGGACGTGCCCGACACGGCGCCGTGGACCACCCAGCGGCCGGTCTCGAGGGCACGCAGCTGGCTCTGGGCCAGGTGCTGCGCGGCCTCACCGCCCCGCCCGAACGAGGCGTCGTTGGTGGCCGCGACGACGAGCCCGGCGGGGTCCTGCCCCGCCAGCAGGTTGCTGCGCAGCAGGCCCGGGAACAGGGTCTCGAAGCAGATCACCACGGCGACGTCGAGGTCGTCACCCACGCGGACCTGCTGCGGGCCGTCGCCCGGGACCGCGTCGCGCGGCACCTGGGCCAGCGGCGGGAACCAGTCGAGGGCGTCGCGGTAGGGCACGTACTCGCCGAACGGGACCAGGCGGCGCTTCTGGTACCGGTCGCGGACGCTGCCGTCCGCGGCCACGGACAGCACGGTGTTGCGGAAGGTGCGGGGCGTGGGCCCGTCCAGGATCGCACCGGCCAGCAGCCGGCCGCCGGTCAGCGCCCCGCCACGGGCCAGCGCGTCCGCCATCACCTCGCTGCGGGCGGGGTCGCGGTCGATGCTGCTCTCGGGCCAGACCGTGAGGTCCGGTGTCCCCTCGGCGGTCACGGAGGCGGCCGTGAGGTCGACGGCGTTGCGGGCGATGGCGGCGTCGAGCTCCGTGCCGGTGCCGACGAAGGTCTCGAACTCGTTGGGCTGGGCCACCAGCACGTCGAGCTCGCCCGTGGGCGCCGGCGGTTCGATGGTCGCCAGCGTCACCACGAGCATGGTCCCGCCGAGCCACGCCGCCCCGATCCGCCCGGCGGGCAGGGCCTGCCGGACCCGGCCCCACACGACCCGGCCACCGGCGTCCCGCGCCGCGTCCACGGGCCCGCGCAGGGCCTCCCACGCCGCGACCGACAGCACGACGACCGCGAGGGTCATGGACTTCTCCCCCGCCAGCCGCGCGAGGGTGGCGAATCCACGGCAGGTCCACGGTGGCGGCGCCGAGGGTCCCCCAGGCGAAGCCGTTGAGCGGCACCAGGCCCCGGGCCGCGTCCATGCCCACCCAGGCCACGGCGACCAGCAGCGGCCGCACCCGTGTCGTCGGCAGGCCGGCGACGACGGCGGCCAGGCCGGCCCACCAGGCGGCCTGGACGGCCACCAGCAGGGTCCAGCCGACGTACCCGGCCGGTTGGACCACCCACAGCAGCATCAGCCCGTGGCCCACGGCGGCAGCCACCGCCCCGACGGGCCAGGCGCGCCGTCCCTGCCGCTGCGCCTCGTCGAGGCCGGCCACGACCAGGCCCGGGACGGCGAAGGCGAGCAGTCCGATGCCTGCCGGGGGGTGGGCGCTGGCCAGGGCCAGGCCAGCGAGCAGCGCCAGCAGCAGGTGGGGCCGCGGGATCACGACGGGTGCGCGGGCGTCACCGTCACACGCAGTCGCGACAGAGCATCGCGTCCGGGTCCGCGAGGGCGCTCTCGCGCTTGGCCATGAAGCAGGACCGGCAGACGAACTCGCCCTCGCGCAGGGCGTCCTCGTCCTCGTCGTCCTCCTCGGCCTCGGCCACCACGACCGCGATCTCGTCCTCCTCGAGCAGGGCGGGGATCACGTCCTCGTCGTCGCCCTCGGGCAGCTCGCCCTCGGCGAGGTCCTCGTCCGGCAGCTCGTCCCCGTCGTCCTCGAAGTCGACGTCCTCGTCGTCCTCGAGGTCCGGGCGTCGTCGTCGACGTCGCTGAACCCGTCGAGCTCCTCGTCCTCCTCGGTCGACTCGTCGGCCTCCTCGACGGGGTCGAGGGCGTCCTCGTCGTCGCGGCGGGGCGACCGGGCCATGCGGGGTCCTTCGCGCGGGGCCGTGAGCGGGGCGTCACGGTGCGGGGGCGCGGTTGGTACCACGGCACCCCGCCGTTCGCAAGGGTCGCCCACCCAGATCGGGCATCCGTCCCGAGCATCGGAAAGAACCGGGGGCCCCGACATGGTGTCGGGGCCCCCTGGATTTCCGGGCGGTTCCCGCCGTTGGGGCCGTGATCGACCGTTGAAGGCGGGGCCGAGTCACGTTGTCTACTGAGCGGGGAACACTGCGCGCCCGGAACACACGGGCCCGGATCGCGAGTCAGGCACGTCGGTGGCCCGCTGACGAAGGCCAGTGGTGCGCCCCTGTCAGCCGCCTGCCGGTGTCCGCCCCGCCATTCCTCGCGCCGGGTCGGTGTCCCGTTGGCAACGCTTGCGAGCATGGTCCGCGAGGGGCGTCGCGTCAAGCCGGAACCCCGTCGACGTGCGGTCCGTGGCGCGGGGTTGTGCGCCTGTCGTGGCGAGGTCGCCGGTCAGTCGGTCCAGTGGGGCAACGGCCCGTCCCCGTGGGTGCGCCGACCCCGCACGACGGTGAGCACGGAGGACGCCGGTGCCTGCCCGGAGATCTCGAAGGGGTCGCCCTCCCAGACGGCCAGGTCGGCGCGCATACCGGCGCGCACGACGCCCACGAACCGGTCCTGGCGCGCGGCGTTGCGGCCCCCGAGGGTCGAGGCCGACACGGCCTCGAGCCGGGTGATGGCGTGCTCCTCGCGTCGGCGGTGTTCGGCCGCCTCGATGCTGGCCCACGGGGCCATGGCGCCGGAGGTCGCGTCGGACCCGAAGGCCAGCCCCACGCCCCGGTCGGCCAGCGAGCGGTACGGGTTGGTCCACGCGGCCCGTTCGGGTCCCAGCCGCTTCTCGTACATGCCGCCGGGCATGCCCCAGGTGGTCTCGAAGGTGGGCTGGGTGGACACGACCAGGCCGAGGTCGGCGACCTCCTCGAGCAGGTCGGGCCGCATGAGCTCGCCGTGCTCGATGCGGTGGCGCAGCCGGCGCACGCCGCCCTCGAGGTAGTCGGGCAGGTCGTCGTCGACGGCGCGCCAGCAGCGCACGGCCTGGTGGATCGCTTCGTCGCCGATGGCGTGCACGGCGACCTGGATGCCGGCGTGGGTGGCCTCGCGGAAGAGGTCGGTCAGGGTCGTGTCGTCGAACTCGAGGTTGCCCCGGGTGGTGGGGTCGTCGGCGTAGGGCTCGCGGAGCGCGGCGGTGTGGGACCCGAGCGAGCCGTCGAGCCAGATGTCCCCGCCGATGTGGCGCAGGTCGCGCTCGATCACGAACCGCAGGTCGAGCCCGCCCCAGTACGGGACGACCTCGACCGGCCAGTCGCCGTGCAGCCAGGCGTCGAAGTCCTCCTCGCCCATGGAGTCGGGCCCGCCCATCTCGTGGACGGAGGCGATCCCGACGCGTGCCGCCTGCTCGGCGGCGGCGATGCGGGCGTCGGCGAGCTCCTGCCGGCTCATGGCCCCGACCGCCCACCGACGCACGATCTTGTTGGCCTCGCGTCGGACGATCCCGGTGGGCTGGCCGTCCGCGTCGCGTTCGACGCCCTCGCTGCGGGCCAGCGGTGCCGAGCGCAGCGTGTGGCGGTCGACGAGGCTGGAGTGCCCGTCGGCGCGGGTCAGCGTGACCGGGCAGCCCCCGCCGGCCTCGGACAGCTCGTCGGGGGTGGGCAGGGCGTCCGGGAACTCGTGCGGGTCGTAGCCGTGCCCCCAGATGACCCGGCCGGTGTGCTGTTCGGCGTAGGTCCGCACGGCGCGCACCAGCTCGGCGCCGGACCCGACCGTCGACAGGTCCAGGCCGAGCAGCCCGATGCCCGTGGGGGTCATGTGCACGTGGGAGTCGACGAAGGCCGGGCCGATCACGCAGCCGTCGAAGTCGGCCCGGACGGCGTGCGGGGGCGCGGACTCGTCGTCGTCGCCGACCCAGACCACGCGGCGGCCGCGGACCAGCAGTGCCCGGGCCCGGTACCGGCCGTGCCCGAGGGTGACGACCCGGTCGGCCGTGAGCAGCACCCCCCGCGCGGCGTCGCGCCGGGACGCCCCGGGGCCGACGGCCGCGGCCTGGCCGTGTTGCGTCGCGCTCATCCGCTGCCTCGGACGGGTCCGCCTTCGCCTGCTCCTCGTCCGGGACGGTAGCAGCGTGCGCGTGCCGGACGGTGGCGCCCGACCCCCCGACGATCAGCCACCAACTCCGGCAGTCATCGCCATCAGCGCCGCACCGGCGAAGAACAGCCCGACGACCCAGGCGGCCCGGGCCCGGGACACCCGTTCGTCGCGGAGGTCGTCGCGCACCGCCGTCACCACGCCCCACGTGGCCGCGACGGCGCAGGACGCGGCGGAGACCAGGAAGAAGATGGCGGCGCCGGCCTGGCCGCTGCCGCCCGCGAGCCCGGCGAGCAGCGCGAGCGCCAGCGCCACCAGCATCCCGATGCCGGCGATGCGACGCATGCGGCGCTGCCGCTGCTGGTCGAGGTCCTCGGGCGGGCCGGGGACCTCGTCGGGCCGGTCGGGGTCGGGGGTCGTGGTCACAGGTCGGCGAGCTCGTCCTGGGCGTCGGGTGGGGCTGCCGAGCTGCCCGAGGCGTCGGGGTGCAGGGTCATCAGGATGCGGCGCGGGTGGTAGCCGAGCTGTTCGAGGAAGGCCTGCCCGTCGGGGTTGTCGGCCGACACGGAGATCTCGACGACCGGGACGCGGGTGGATCCGGCCCACGCCTGGATGGCCTGCAGCAGCGCCGCCCCGACCCCCTGCCGTCGGGACTCGGGCACCGCGAAGATCGGTCCCACCGTCATGCCGGCGGGCCGGAGGGTCCCGGCGGCGTAGCCGACGACCTCGCCCCGCTCGGTGTCGGTGGCCTTCCAGAAGATCCCGCCCTGGGGCACCGGCGGGTCCCACGGGCGACCGTCGGCCGACCGGGCGCTCGACTCGGTGCGGTACCGGTCCGCCAGGCCCCGGATCTCCTCGATCCGTGCTCGCTGCACCTCGATGGCCACGCCTGCCTCCTCCTTCGAACGCCCGGTCACACGACCAGCAGCTCGTGCGG
Source organism: uncultured bacterium (assembly GCA_963796225.1). Classification (GTDB taxonomy): domain Bacteria; phylum Actinomycetota; class Nitriliruptoria; order Nitriliruptorales; family Nitriliruptoraceae; genus CAWCLK01. The sequence goes on along the minus strand of CAWCLK010000010.1, from coordinate 116,449 downwards.
TCGGTGGTTGCACGCCTGCACGCCGTCGTCGGTGACCACCACGATGTCCTCGATGCGCGCCCCGTGGCGGTCGGGCAGGTAGATGCCCGGTTCGACCGAGAACGCCATCCCGGGTTCGAGCGCCTGGGCGTTGCCGTCGACGATCCACGGCTCCTCGTGCTCCTCGACGCCGATGCCGTGCCCGGTCCGGTGGATGAAGTGGTCCCCGAAGCCGGCGTCGACGATGGGCTGGCGGGCGGCGCGGTCGATGGCCTCGGCGGTGACGCCGGGGCGCACGGCCGCGACCGCGGCCGCCTGGGCCGCCTGGAGGACGTCGTGCAGGTCCTGGTAGCCGTCGGGGGCGGCGCCGACGGCGTAGTTGCGGGTCTCGTCGGAGCAGTACCCGTCCAGCGTGCCGCCGATGTCGACGACCACGGCGTCGCCGTGCTCGAGGACCCGGTCGCCGACCTCGTGGTGGGGGCTGGCGCCGTTCGGGCCGGACCCGACGATCACGAAGTTGACCTCGTCGTGGGTCGCCTGGATCAGGTCGGCGATGTCGCGCCCGACCTCGGCCTCGGTCCGACCCGGTCGCAACAGGTCGGGCACGCGGGCGTGCACGTCGTCGATGGCCTCGCCGACGCGGGCCAGCGCGGCCACCTCGTCGGGGGTCTTGCGCAGCCGCAGGTACCCGGTCACGTGGGTGGAGGTGTCCCAGCTGGCCGCCGGGAAGCGGTCCTGCAGCCGCAGGGTGAACATCGACCACAGCCGCTCCTGCACGGCCATGCGCCCGTCTGCGGGCACGGCGTCGAGCGCCCCGGCCACGAGGTCGAACGGGTCGTCGACCTCCCCGAAGGAGGTGATCGCCACCTGCTCGCCGGCGCCCGACGCCCGGGCACGCGGGACCTCGAGCTCGGGGACGACCAGCGTCGGGTCGCCCTCCGCGGGCACGACCAGCAGGGTGAGGCGTTCCAGCGGCAGGGCGTGGTAGCCCACCAGCCAGCGCAGGTCCGCGGACGGCCCGACGAACAGGGCGGCCGTGTCGGTGTCGCGCAGGCGCTGCTGGGCGCGTGCGAGGCGGGAGTCGGTCACGACAGGTCCTAGGCTCGTGGCGGCCGGTCCGCATCCTAGGAGCGGTTCCGCTCGCTCTTCGCCCCGTCCGACCTCCCGCCCCGCCCGCCTGGAGCCCACCGTGACGTGGACCGCCGCCGACCGCCCCGGCCTGCTGGACCGGATGGCCGCGGACCCGCTGGACGTGCTGGTGGTCGGCGCCGGCATCACCGGGGCGGGCATCGCCCTGGATGCGGCCTCGCGCGGCTACCGGGTCGGCGTGGTCGAGCGCGAGGACGTGGCGTCGGGCACCTCGTCGAAGTCGTCCAAGCTGGTGCACGGCGGGCTGCGGTACCTGGCCACCGGGGACGTGGCGATGGTGCTCGAGGGCGTGCGGGAACGGGAGCGCCTGCGCCGGGCCGCCCCGCACCTGGTCCGGCCGCTCGGCTTCGTGGTCCCGACCGACACGGCGCTGGACGTGGCGATGCTGCGGGCGGGCCTGGTCGCCTACGACGCCATGGCGCTGGGGCGCGGCGCGAGGACCCATCGGCGGCTGTCCCAGCAGGAGGTGCTGCTGGACGCCCCGGGGCTGGCGCGCGGGGCCCGGCACGGGGGCTTCCGGTACGACGACGCCCAGACCGACGACGCCCGGCTGACGCTGGCCATCGTGCAGGCGGCCCGCGACCTCGGGGCGCTGGTGGTGCCCCACGCCGAGGTCGTCGAGCTGACCCCGCGGGACGGGGCCCGCCCCGCCACCGCCCGCGTGCGGGACCGCCTCGGCGAGGCCGACGTGGACGTCCGCGCCCGCTGGGTCGTGGGGGCGGGCGGCGTGTGGGCCGACCGCATCGGCGAGGTGCCACCCGGCACCCACGCCCCGCCGCTGCGCCCCGCCAAGGGGGTGCACCTGACCTTCCGGCGGCGTGACCTGGCCGTGAACCGTGCCGTGGTGATCCCGTCGGCAGGCGACGACGGCCGGCGGCTGTTCCTGATCCCCTGGGGCGAGCAGGTCTACGTCGGCACGACCGATGACGCCGAGACCTCGCTGGACGGCGGCCCCACCGTGACGGCCCCCGACGCGGCCTACCTGCTCGACGCCGTCAACACCGCCTTCGCCACGGACCTGCGCCCCGAGGACGCCGTCGGCGCCTGGGCGGGATGGCGCCCGCTGGTGGACGCCGGCGCGGGGCGCACCGCGGACCTGTCCCGCCGCCACCTCGTCCACCAGCCGGCGCCGGGGGTGGTCACGGTGACGGGCGGGAAGCTGACCACCGAGCGGCAGATGGCCGAGGACGTCGTGGACGTGCTCGTGGCCGGCGACGGGCTGCGGCGGCGCTGTCGGACCACGAGGCTGTCGGTGGGCGCCACGGGGCCGGTCCTGGACGGGCTGGCCGATGCGCGACGGGCGCTGGTCGCGGCGGGCGGGGACCCCGGCCACGCGGGCTCGCTCTACCACCGGCATGGCGACCGGGCCCCCGAGGTGGTCGCGGCGTGCGCCGCCGACGGCGAGCTGGACGTCCTGGTGGAGGGGCTGCCCTACCTCGTCGGCGAGGTGCGCTGGGCCGCCCGGCACGAGATGGCCTGCACCGTGGACGACGCGCTCACACGCCGCCTGCGGGTCAGTCTGCGCGACGCGGCCGCGGGTGGGCCGGCCATCGAGCGTGCCGCGGGCATCCTGGCCGAGGAGCTCGGCTGGGACGCGTCGACCCGGGCCGACCAGGTCGCCGCCTACCGAGCGGCGGTGGCCGCCGAGCGAGGGGTCGTGCCGCTGGCCTGACCGCCGGTGTCAGACCTTGATCGACAGCACGTCGGGCAGCACGTCGAAGGTGGCGGGCGTGTGCCCGAGGACCTCGCCGTCGGCCTCGACGAGCAGCGCCTCGTCGGCGGTGACCTCCACGCGCGCGGACTGCCACTCGCGGATGTCGGGGCGCTCGAGGTGCTCGCCCACCCGGACCTTGGGCAGCTCGCGCAGCACGTCCGACGGCTTCGACCGCCAGGTCTGCACGTTGAAGCGACCGTCGTCGGGCAGCGCGCGGGGGGCGACCTTGAGCCCGCCACCGAAGAACTGGCCGTTGGCCACCACGACCTCGCTGACCGGTTCGGTGGTGCTGGTGTGGTCCACGGCGACCGTGGTGCCCACCTGCCGCATGCGCCCGGTGGCCACGAGGATCGCGGCGACGTAGCGGGTCGGGCCGAGCAACCGCGGCAGGCGGTTGGCGAGCTGGGTGACCTCGGCGCCCCAGCCGGCCTCGGCGATGTTGGCGAACACCCGGGTGCGGGGCGTGCCGTCCGGCCCGGTGAGGCGCACCCGGCCCAGGTCCACCCGCATGGTGGTCTCCCCCGCCAGGTGCCGCGCGACGAACTCGGGCGAGCGGTCCAGCCCGAAGGTCCGGATGAAGTCGCAGCCCGAGCCGCCGGCCACCACGCCCAGCACGGCGTCGTCGCGGTGGGCGGTCCCGGACTCGGCGTCCACGAGGCCGTTCACGACCTCGTGGACGGTCCCGTCGCCCCCGACGGCGACGACGTAGCGCAGGTCGCGCTGGGTCACCGCCGCGTGGGCCAGCTCGGTCGCGTGCCCGGGCCCACGGGTGGGCTCGACCTGGTGGGCCAGGCCGGCCTCCTGCAGGCTGCGCACCAGGCGCGGCAGCACGGCGTGGCGACCCCGCCCGGCCGCGGGGTTCGCGATGACGAGCATCGGGCCGAAGGGGCTGGTCATGGGGTGGTCCTGACGCGGGAGGCCAGCAGCACGGCGAGGTCGTCGGTCGGGCGACCCGCCGAGCGCAGGCGGTCGGCCGCGCGGCTGCAGGCGGTGGTCGTGGCGGCGTCGGTCGCCGCGAGCTGTGCGACCCGCCGGCGGGCGGTGGCGTCCGCGGCGTCGGCGTCCAGGAGGGGCAGGCCCATCCCGGCGCCGGAACAGGCGGTGTCGCGCCCCGAGAACTCGGGGTCGACGACGCGCACGCCGGCGGCGGCGAGCAGGCGTCGCGGTGGGTCGGTCACCCCGTCGCGGCGTGCCAGCAGGCAGGGGTCGTGGTAGGAGACCTCGCGGGCCGGGGCGTCGTCACGCCAGGCGAGCTCGGACTCGTCCAGCACCGACCACAGGTCCCGCACGGGGACGCCGTCGGGCAGGGACGGGGCGCAGTGCGGGTCCAGCGCCACGACCTGTGCGGCCCCGGCGAGCTGCTGGCCGCGGTGCTCGGCCCGGTCGTCGGCGGTGGCCGCGTCGCCCAGGTCGCGGGCGAGCTGCCCGCAGCACCCGTCGGCGACCACGGCGACGTCCAGCCCGGCAGCCAGCAGCAGCGTGCGGGCCGCCTCGACCACCTCCGCGGGGTCGTGGCAGCCCACGTGCAGGACGGTCGCGCCGGCGGTGGCGACCGACGTCGGCACGGGGTCGTCCTCGCCGGTGGGGCGTCGCCCCGCGGCGACGTGCGCCAGGGCCTGGTCCGCCGCCGGTGTGGTCGGGCGGGCGAGGACCCGGGCGTCGCGGACCTGTGCGGGGACGTCCTGGTCGAAGGTGCACGGCACCTGGCAGGCCAGGCAGCCCGTGCAGGCCACCAGGTCGTCGGCGACGGCGTCGGCGTCCCTGCGGCCGTCGGCGAGGTCGGTCACGGCACGGTGGAAGCTCCACGGCACCGCGTCGTCGCGCCCCGTCGCCGCGTGGACCGGGCAGGCGAACGAGCACATCTTCGGGCAGTAGGAGCCCTGGACCGCCGCGTCGACGGTGCCCGGGGGCAGCACGGGCAGCTCGGTCATGGCTGCCCCTCCCCCGCCCCGAGGCCGAGCTTGCCGGGGTTGGCGAGCCCGAGCGGGTCCAGCGCGCCCTTGACCGCGCGCAGCACGTCGAGGCCCACCTCGCCGAGCTCGTCGACCAGGTACGGGGCGCGCAGCAGCCCGACGCCGTGGTGGTGCGAGCCGGTGCCGCCGGCGTCCAGCGCCGCCCGTTGGCCCGCGTCCCAGGCGGCGTCGTAGCGGCGGACGGCGGCCTGCTCGTCGCCGTCGTTCATCGCCCCGAGGGTGAAGTAGATGCACGCCCCGCTCGGGTACGCGTGGGACACGTGGGCGAGCACGAGGTCGACGTGCTCGGACAGGGCGCCGCGGACCGCCGCGTACACCTGCGGCAGGTGCCGCCAGGTCGCCGCGACCTCCATGGTGTCCAGCGTGAGCGCGTCGCCGAACGTGCCGCCGGGGCGGAAGTACTCGGCGAAGCGGTAGGACATGTTGTGGCGATGGGCACGCCAGTTCTCGCCCGGCTCGCGCCCGAGGTCCCGGGCCCCCGCGTCGGCGAGCACCTGCTGGGCCACGGACTCGGTGAACGCTGCGACGTCCTCGCGCCCCTCGCAGCCGGTGATCAGCAGGCACCCCTCGGGGACCTCGAGGCCCTGCCCACCGAACACCACCGCGGTGTCGGTCTCGTCGTACAGGCGCACCACCGGCGGGGCGATCCCCGCCCGCAGCACGTCCCGGACGGCCCGCAGGCCGGTGTCGAAGTCCGGCACGAGGAAGCCACGGTCGAGGGTGACGGCCGGGGCGGGGCGCACGTGCAGGGTCGCGCGGCTGATGATGCCCAGCGTGCCCTCCGACCCGAGGAACAGCCGCTTGAGGTCGGGCCCGGCCGCCGACGACGGCTGGGCGCGGGACTCGAACACGCGGCCGTCGGGCAGCACGACCTCGAGCCCGACGACCATGTCCTCGAGCTTGCCGTAGCCCGTGCTGGCCTGGCCCGCGGACCGGATCGCCAGGAAGCCGCCCATGGTCGAGCAGTGGATCGAGGACGGGAAGTGCCCCAGCGTCCAGCCCCGGTGGGCGAGGTGGTCCTCGAGCGACTGCGCCAGCACCCCCGGCTCGACGGTGACGGTGCCCGACTCCTCGTCGAGCTCGACGATGCGGTTGAGGCGCTTGAGGTCGACCGTCACCGCACCGGCGACCGGCGCGGCGCCGCCACACACGCCCGTGCCGGCACCGAAGGGCACCAGCGCGACGCGGTTGGCGTGGGACCAGCGCACCAGCTCGACGAGCTCGTCGCGGGTGGCCGGGGCGGCCACCACGTCCGGGACGGGCAGGTCCGCGCCGGCCCGGTGCTGCATCAGCAGGCGCGGCCACCAGTCGTGGGCGTAGGTGCCGAGGTGCTCGGGGGCGTCCTGGACCGTGGCGACCACGCCCCGCAGCCCGTCCAGGAGTGCAGCGTCCACGGGGCGGTCCTCGTCAGGGTCGGGCGGGGCGGGAGCCTAGTGGCGTCAGGCCCCTGACCCGAGGGCTCCGCTCAGCTTCGACTATCCCGCGGCGCAGGCCGTCGACGGCGCGGTTGGCCGCGTCCGCGAGGTCGGGGTCCCCGACGGCGCGCAGCTGGCCGGCGAGGTCGGCCAGCATCTTGACCGTGCGGACGAAGTCACCGCCGGTGATCTCCATGGTCCCGACGGCCTCCTCGAGGGTGCGCCCCGACGCCCACCGGTAGGCGGCGTTCACGAACCCGGCGTCGAGCTCCTTGACCGGGGTGAGCCCGGCGTCCTCCTCGATGCCCCGCAGCTCGGCGGCGAGGAACAGGACCTCGTCGACGGCCGCCTGCAGGCGCGGGGTGGGGATGATCGGGTCGAGCGTCTCGTCGCCGCCGCGGGGTTCGTAGAGGAACAGCGCACACATCCCCGCGACCTCGGCCGCGTCCAGGCCCACGAGCAACCCGCGCCGCACCGCCTCGGCCACCAGCAGGTCGACCTCGCTGTAGATGCCGGCCAGGCGCATGCCCTCGGCCGTCGGTTCCACCCCGTCGTCGAGGTAGCCGAGCTGCTGCAGCACGCGGATGATCCGGTGGAACTGCCGGACGAGCGAACCCGTGCGCTTCTCGATCCGCTGGCGCAGCTTGTCCGCCTCCTTCTGCAGGTCGTCGGCGCGGTACTGCCAGCGTTCGTGCTCGGCCCGTTCGGGACAGGCGTGGCAGGGGTGGTGGGTCACCTGGGCCCGCAGCGTGTCGACCTGGTCCGTGGCGGCCGGGTCCACGGCGGGCGGACCGTCGTCATCGGGGTCGACCGGCGGGTGCACCGACCGGAGCCGGGACGTGACGTTGTCGCGGTAGTGGCGCTGCCGCGGGTTGCCGCGGTTGGGCAGCCGGATGCGGTCGATCACCGTGGGCGGTCCGTCGAGCTCGCGCGGGCCGATCCGCGTGAGGACGCGCTCGTCGGTGACGACCTCGGCCAGCGGGACCCCCTTGGAGGTCACGTGCACGCCCACGACGGCGGCCAGGCCACGACGTCCGATCCACGGCAGTGACAGCACGTCGCCCGGCTGCAGTGCCGCCAGCCCGTCGCGTTGGGCCGCGGCGGCGTTGCGGCGGCGGTCCCGTGACTGGCGCTTCTCGACCCGGGACAGCTCGCGCCGGGCGGCCCAGTACGCCGCCCAGTCGCCCCGGTCGCACTGCAGGTGCGGGGCGTAGCCGCGCAGGCCCTCCTCGACCTCGGCGAGCCGCACCCCGAGCCCACCGGTGGCCCGGTCGGCCTGGAACTGCGCGAACGAGGCGCCGAGCAGCGTCTCGGCCTGCTGCTGGTCGTGCTGGCGCAGCAGGTTGACGGCCATGTTGTAGGACGGGGCGAAGGACGAGCTGAGCGGGTAGGCACGCGTGCCCACCAGCGAGGCGACCGTCTGGAAGTCGAGGTTGCGCTGGTAGTTGACGACCGCGTTGCCGACCTTGTCGATGCCGCGCCGCCCCGCCCGCCCGGTGAGCTGGGTGTACTCCCCCGGCGTGAGCATGACGTGGCTCTCGCCGTTCCACTTCTCGAGCCGCTCGATGACCACCGTGCGGGCCGGCATGTTGATCCCGAGCGCCAGCGTCTCGGTGGCGATCACGACCTTCAGCAGCCCCATCTGGAAGCAGACCTCGACGGCCTCCTTGAAGGCCGGGACCATGCCGGCGTGGTGGGCCGCGATGCCGTCGAGCAGCGCCGCGCGCCACTGCGCGTGGTCGAGCACGGCGAGGTCCTCGGCGGGCAGGTCCGCCAGGAGCGTGTCGACGGTGCGGGCGATCTCGTCGCGCTCCTCGCGCGTGGTGAGGCGGATGCCGGACCGGACGAGCTCCTGGACGGCCTTCTCGCACCCGGCCCGACTGAACACGAAGATGATCGCCGGGAGCCAGCTGCGGCGCGCCAGCTCGTCGACCACCTCGGGGCGCGACGGCCAGCGCAGGCGTGGGCCCGTGTGGACGCGCCGGCCGCGGTTGCTGACCCGCGGGCTGGACCGGGAGGACCGGCGTTCGAGCATGACCACGTCGGGGTTGGGCACGCCGGCGAGGGCCTGGGCGGCCCGGTCACGGTGCTCGCGGGAGGCCTGCCCCTTGTTCCCGGCGCGGAAGGTCGGGTAGACCCGGTCGTTGACGTAGTAGTGGTGTCGCAACGGGACGGGGCGGGTCTCCTCGATGATGACCTCGCAGCCGTCACGGACCACGTCGAGCCAGTCGCCGAACTCCTCGGCGTTGGAGACCGTGGCCGACAGCGCCGCCACCTGGACCGACGCCGGCAGCAGGATGAGCACCTCCTCCCACACCGCCCCGCGGGAGCGGTCGGCCAGGTAGTGCACCTCGTCGAGCACGACGTAGCGCAGGCCCGCGCAGCGTCGCCGACGCCTCGTAGAGCATGTTGCGCAGCACCTCGGTGGTCATCACGACCACGGGCGCCTCGCCGTTGATCGACCGGTCGCCGGTCAGCAGCCCGACCCGGTCCTCGCCGTAGCGGTCCACCAGGTCGCGGTACTTCTGGTTCGACAGCGCCTTGATCGGGGTGGTGTAGAAGGTCTTGCCGCCCTGCCCGACCGCGTCGTGGCAGCAGAACTCGCCGACCACGGTCTTCCCGGCCCCGGTCGGGGCGGCCACCAGCACCGACCGGCCCGCCACCAGCGCGTCGATCGCCTGGGTCTGGAACGGGTCGGGGGCAAAGCCGAGGGTGGCCTCGAAGTCGGTGCGGCGGGGCGAGGTCATCCGGCACGTGCCCTTCGTCGACGGGAGCGTTCGATCAGCCAGGCGGCCAGGATCGACAGCTCGTAGAACAGCAGCATCGGCCCGGCCATGAAGAACAGGTTCACCGGGTCGGTCGTGGGCGTCACGACGGCTGCCACGAACACCATCGCGGTGATCGCGTAGGGCCGTGCCCGGCGCAGCCCCCCCGCGGTCACGATGCCGACCAGGGACAGGAACACCAGGATCAGCGGCATCTCGAAGACCAGCCCGAAGGCCACCGCGGTCGTCAGCACGAACGACAGGTACTCCTGGGCCGACAGCGCGGGGACGATCTGGTCACCCCCCAGTCCCAGCAGGATCGACAGCCCCTGCGGGATGATGACGTAGGCGAACACGATCCCGATGCCGAACATCACCTGGCTGAGCACCACGAACGGCAGGGCGAACCGGCGTTCGCGGCTGGTCAGCCCCGGCGTGATGAACCGCCACAGCTGGTAGAAGATCACCGGTCCGCCGAGGAACAGCCCGACCACGCCGGCGGTCTTGATGCGCACCGAGAAGCCCTCGAGCACGCTGAAGGCGAACAGCCCGCAGTCCTGGCCGGCCGCGGTCTCGAGCCGCAGGCGCGACGGCAGCTCGCAGTACGGCTGGATGAGCTGCGCCAGGATCGGGTCGAAGAGGATGTAGCCGACGACCGCCCCGGCCGTGAGGGCCAGGGCGGCACGGAACAGGCGGGTGCGCAGCTCGGCGAGATGCTCGAAGAGGGTCATCTCGCCGGCCGCCGGGGCGGGACCGGCGATGGGTCAGGCTTCCTTGTCGTCGCGCGTCGTCGCGTCGCCGCGTCGGCGTCGCTGTCGGCGTCGTCGTCCCCCTCCGCCGCCTTGCGGAACTCCTTGATGGACTTGCCCATGGAGCTGGCGAGGTCCGGGAGCTTCTTCGCCCCGAAGAGCAGCAGGACGATCACCAGCACGATGATCAGTTCGGTGGGGCCGAGGCCTCCCATGGCGCTTCTCCTGGCGGGGGACACGCGAGGTCCGTCCGGACGTCGCGCCCGCGAGTGTATCGGCGGGCCGGTGAACGCCCGGTGACGGTCAGTCCTGCCGAGACGCGGACAGCTCGTCTGCCGCGTCCCCCACGCGTTCGAGCTCGTCGCGGGCCACCTCGGTGGCCGCCCGCAGGCGTTCGAGCTCGGGTTCGACCTCCTCACGGACCGTCGACAGCGTCCCGGCGAGGTGCTTGAGGTGGGTGGACACGACCACGATCGTGGCGATGACCCCGAGGACGCTGGCCACGGCGATGGTGGCGACCACGATCCAGGTGACGGGGGACACGACCAGCCCGAGGGTTGACGACGGGGCGGAGACTACCGATCCGTGACGAAGAGAACGGCGCCCCGCCGGGAGCTGGCGGGGCGCCGTGGGAGCAAGGGGGCCGGGTGGGAGGGTCCGGCCCGTCTCGCATGGGAGAACGAAGGACGTCAGGGGGTCTGCGACAGCAGCTGGTCGAACCAGTCGTCGCCCTGCAGCAGCTCGTGGAAGTCCAGCAGGTCGTCGGAGGTGAACGCCGGGCCGAGGACGATGCCCTCGGGGTGCATGATCGACTCCATGGCGGCGGCCACCACGGCCTCGACCTCGGGGTCGCCGGTGCAGGTGACCGGGACGCCACCGCTGGCGAGCAGCCGGGCGATCCGCGTGTCGGCGGGCTTGGCGATCTCGTCGCAGCAGGCCGGGCAGTCGAAGCGGTAGGTGCTGCCCTCGCGAACGTCGTCGGGGTCGATGCCGACGACGTGCAGCTCGATGTCGTCGGGACGCAGCTCGACCTCGCCGCAGCTGGGGCAGGTGGCGCGGATCCGGGTCATGTCGCTCATCTCCCTGGTGAGGACGTCTCACACAAGAACGTCGGCGCGGCAACGAGCCCCCTGAACGGCCCGAACGTGTCAATATTGGGTGCGCGACCGGACTAGTCCCCGGATGGGTAGAGGCCACTGGCCGTTCGTGCCTCACGTGTCAGCAGGTCCGCGATCTCGGCGGGCGCGACCACCTCCACGGCCGGGGCGCCCATCAGCAGCAGCCGCGCCACCCACTGGGGCGCGTCGGTCCGGAACCGGACCTGGAGGTGCTCGCCGTCGTCGACGAGCTCGTCGTGGTCGACCGCGTCCGCCAGCCAGCGTGCTCCCGGCCCGAGGCGCACCACGACCTCGACGGCGTCCTCGCCGGGCTCGTAGCGGGGTTCGGGCAACGGGGCGTCGGGGCGGGGGTGGGCGATGGCGTCGTCCAGGACGGTGAGGTCGGCGACCCGGTCGAGCCGGAAGACGCGGTGGTCGCCGGCGTCGTGGTCGTGGCCGTGCAGGTACCAGCCGTCCGGGGTGACGTCGAGCTGCCACGGGTCCACGACCCGGCTGCGCGGGGCGCCGTCGTGACGGCCCTGGTACGACAGCTGCACCTGGTGGTGGGACCGCATCGCGTCCCGGAGGGTCCCCAGCCACGACCGGTCCGTGTCCTCCCCCACGGCGACGGCCGCGTGGGCCGGGAGGTCGGCGGCGTGGCGGATCTTGTCGATGGCCGAGCGCAGGGAGGGCAGCTCGTCCCCGAAGGCCTCGTCCACGGCCTGCAGGGACAGCACCAGCCGCAGCGCCTCGCGGGGGGTGAGCCGGAGCGGGCGGCGCAGCTCGTCGGCCATGCTGACCACCACGCGGTCCTGTTCGAGCGTCACGTCGAACAGCGCGCCGCCACCGAGTCCCGGCAGCCCGCAGAAGTCGAGGTGCGACAGGTCGCGTCGGATGGTCCGGGGCGGCACGCCGAAGGCCTGGGCCGCCTCGGCCACGCTGGCGCCGGGGCGCTCGAGGAACCAGGGCACCATCGTGAGCATGCGGGCGACGTCGCTGCCGGCGCTCACGCGGTGCCTGCCATGGCGGCGAGCCGGTCACGGACCTCGGTCCGCAGTGCCCGTGGTTCGACGACCTCGACGTCGGCCCCGAACCCCAGCAGCCAGGGCAGCAGACGCCACGGGTCGACCTCGACGAGCCGGACGAGCTGGCGCCCGTCGGGGCGCTGCTCGACCACGTGCCCGCCCCGGGCCTCGATCGCCCACCGGGCCGCCGGCGTGACCGCGAGCAGCACGTCGACGGCGTCGCCGGCCGGCCCGGCGGCCTGGGCGGCGAGGTCGACGTCGTCGGGGAGCTCGTAGGCCCCCGGCTCCCCCACCGGACGGACGCGGCTGCGGACCCGGTCCAGCCGGAAGGCGCGCAGGGCGTCACGGTCGTGGTCGCGTCCCACCACGTACCAGGTGCCCCGCCGCAGCACCACGCCGTACGGGTCGACGGTGCGTTCGCGCTGCTCGCCCGCACCGGTCTGGTACGTGAACCGGATGGCCTGGCGACCGACGACGGCGTCCGCGACGCCGTCCACCGCCTGGGTCTCCAGCGAGACCCGCGCCTCGGGAGCGTCGGTGGCGGGTCCCAGCGGGTCCGGAGCGCGGGCGGCCAGCTTGGACAGGGCCAGCCGTTCGTCGGCGTGGCCGACCATGCGCAGTGCGACGGCCAGGGCGGCCATCTCCTCTCGGGTGAGGTCGACGTCCGGCAGCTCGTAGTCGGCGCGGTCGATGACGTAGCCGGCCTCGCCCGTGAGCGGGTCGTGGGTCGTCTGGACCGGGACGCCGAGGCGCCGGAGCTCGTCCTTGTCCCGTTCGAACATGCGCCGGGCCGACTCCCCGTCGGCCTGGTCGTAGTAGCCGGTGCGTCGACGCAGGTCGTCCAGCGACTGCGGCCGACGGGCCTCCAGCAGCGCGATCGTCAGGTTGACGAGTCGTTCGACCTTGGGCGCCACGCCGGTCCGTTCCGTCCTCTCGGCGGCGGCCGGCAGCCTACTTGGCGTGCGACCCCGCACCGGGGCGCCACGCCCTCGCGCGACGAGGCTACGATCGTCGCGCTGACTGGTGGAGGGCCGCGACATCGCGACGGACGAGCTGGTGACCAGGCCGGCCGAGGGGGACGAGCAGGATCGCCGACCGACGGTGGTCCTGGTCGACGACGAGCCGGACGTCCTGTTCCTGCTCGAGCGGTTGCTCACCAAGCAGGGCTTCGAGGTCGTGGGCTCGGCACGCGACGGCGAGCAGGGCATCAGCTGCGTGGGCGACCACCAGCCCGACGTCGTCCTGCTCGACCTCGCGATGCCGACGCTGGACGGGGAGGCGGCCCTGCCGCGGCTCGTGCTGGAGGCGCAGCAGACCATGGTCGTCGTGCTGTCGTCCCACGTGGACCCCCGGCGGTCCCGCGAGCTGCTCTCCCGGGGTGCCTTCGCCGTCTACGACAAGCAGGACTTCGAGGGGGTGCTCTCCGCCCTGCCGGACGACCTCGACCGGTTCCGCCGCGCGCTCGATGGCGAGGACACCGTGCCGGTGCTGCGCGCCCGACGCGCCGAGGGCTGACGGGTCACATCGACGCGATCAGCTTGTCCACCCGCTCGTCCTCGTGCCGGAACGGGTCCTTGCACAGCACGGTTCGCTGCGCCTGGTCGTTCAGCTTGAGGTGCACCCAGTCCACGGTGTAGTCGCGGCGGCGCTGCTTGGCCTGCCGGATGAACCGGCCGCGCAGGGCCGCGCGGGTGGTCGGCCGGCGGTTCGTCCTTGGCGGCCTCGATGGCCGCGTCGTCCAGCACGCGGTCGACCCGCCCCTGCCGCTGCAACAGGTAGTACAGGCCCCGCTCGCGTGACACGTTGTGATAGGCGAGGTCGACCATCGCGACGCGCGGGTGGCCGAGCGGCAGCTCGTGCTTGGCCCGGTAGGCCTCGACGAGCCGGTACTTGGCGACCCAGTCGAGCCTGCGGCCCAGGGACATGGGGTCCGTCCGGAGGCGTTCGAGGACGTCCTTCCAGGCCTCGACGACACGGTCCGCCTCGGCGTCGGTCTCGAGCGACGAGGCGACGTACTTCTCGACGCGCTCGAGGTAGGCCTCCTGGATCTCGAGGGCCGACATCTCGCGCCCGTTGGCCAGGCGGACCCGGCGGGTGCCCGTCATGTCGTGGCTGATCTCGCGGATGGCCCGGATCGGGTTGTCCAGCGAGAGGTCGCGTCCGGCCGACTGGTCCTCGAGCATGCGCAGCACGAGGTCGCAGGTGGCGACCTTCAGCCACGAGGTGTACTCGGACATGTTGGAGTCGCCGACGATGACGTGCAGGCGGCGGAAGCGTTCCGCGTCCGCGTGCGGTTCGTCGCGGGTGTTGATGATCGGCCGTGACCGCGTCGTCGCGGAGGAGACACCCTCCCAGATGTGCTCGGCGCGCTGGGCCAGCGAGAAGATCGCCCCGCGCGGGGTCTGCAGCACCTTGCCGGCCCCGCTGAAGACCTGGCGCGTCACCAGGAACGGGATCAGGGCGTCCGCGAGCCGCTGGAACTCGCCGACCCGCGCGACGAGGTAGTTCTCGTGGCAGCCGTAGCTGTTGCCCGCCGAGTCGGTGTTGTTCTTGAACAGCGAGATGTCCCCGGCGATGCCCTCCTCGTGCAGCCGTTGCTCGGCCGAGGCCACGAGGTCCTCGAGGATGCGCTCCCCCGCCTTGTCGTGGGTGACGACCTGGGTCGGGGAATCACACTCGGGCGTGGCGTACTCGGGGTGGCTGCCCACGTCGAGGTACAGCCGCGCCCCGTTCTCGAGGAAGACGTTGGACGAGCGTCCCCACGACACGACCCGGCGGAACAGGTACCGAGCGACCTCGTCGGGCGAGAGCCGGCGCTGGCCCTTGAACGTGCACGTGACCCCGTACTCGTTCTCGATCCCGAAGATCCGTCGGTGCATCCTCACCCGCCCGCTGCGTACTGGCACGGTACCGGCACCGACGGCGCTCAGGTGGGCAGCAGCCGTCCGTCTGCGAGGTCGGGCACGTGGACGTCCTGCAGGGTGACCACGACGCGCGTGCCGCCCGAGGCGCCCTCCTCGACACGGGCGTCGCCCCCGTGCAGCTGGGCGAAGCGCCGCACCAGCGACAGGCCGATGCCCGTGCCCGGCTGCGGGTGGTGCGGGTCCATGCGGGTGAACGGCTCGAGGATCCTCGCGCGCATCTCCGGTGGGATCCCGGCGCCCTGGTCCTCGACGCTGATGGCGACCTCGCACCCGTCGCGTTGCAGGCCGATGGAGATGGTGGTGTCCGCCGGCGAGTACTTGACGGCGTTCTTGACCAGGTTCTCGACGATCCGCTCGGTCAGGCTCGGGTCGATCTCGGCCACGAGCGTGTCGGCGAGCACCTCCACGGTGTGGGTGCGCACGTCCAGCGACCGGACGGCGCGCTCGACGAGCGGGACCAGGTCGACCAGGTGCCGGCGGGGCTCGATCACGCCCCGGTTGAGTCGGTCGACGTCCAGCAGGTCGCTGAGCAGGCGGTCCAGCCGGTGGGCCTGGTCCTCCAGGCGCTCGAGCAGGTCGGCCTGCTGGGCCGGGGCGAGCTGCCCTGCCCGGGCACGCAGGGTCGCCGCGGTGCCCACCACCACCGTCAGGGGCGTGCGCAGCTCGTGCGAGACCGCGCTGAGGAACGCCGCCTTCAGCTCGGCCAGCTGCGCGCGGTCGAGGGCGATGGTGGCCAACCGGGTCAGCGACCGCACGACCTCGAGGTCGGTGTCGTCGAAGGTCACGGCGTTGCCGATCGGGCCCCGGACGCGCAGCAGCAGCGGGCCACTGGCGGTCCCGGCGCCCCCCGCCCAGACCTCGTCGGCGCCGACATCACCATCCTGGTCCTGGCTGGCCGCGATGCGCAGCCGGACCTCGAGCGGCAGGTCCTCCAGCGCCGTGGTGCGGACCTCCTCGTGCTCGCCCGGTCCCACGGACACGACGGTCGCGCGGGTGCCGGAACCGCCGGTGCCGGCTTCGCCGAGCGAGACGAGCTCGGCCATCTGGGCGTTCAGCTGCTCTCGAGCCCGGCGGACGAGGATCAGCAGTGCGTCCTGGGGCTCGGGCTGCTTCTGGGTCTGGACGGCGGTGTCGTAGAGGAAGTCCAGCGCGTTGCGGTGGCGCCACTGGCCGATGTAGGCGCGGTAGGTGATGACCAGCACCGCGATCGGCAGCAGCGCGATCCAGACGAGCTCCAGGCCGGATCCGCCACAGTGCCACCACGAACAGGGCGATCGACGCGTTCGCCACGGCCAACGGCAGTCCGGCGGCCATGGAGCGGGCGAGCTCGGTCAGCGTGCGGGTGCCCTCGACGATGCGGATGATCGCCCACACCATCACGATGCCGACGACGCTGCCGACCAGCATCGCCACCAGTGCCGAGACGTAGGTCGCCCACGTGTCCGGCCCGACCACGGGCAGCAGCGCCTGGAAGGCGAGGACGGAGATGGCGGCCTCGAACGTCCCACTGGCGACGTTGAACGCCAGCTTCAGGGGACGGCGGGTGTGGACGTTGAGCAGGGCGATTCCCGTGCCCAGCATCCGGGCGGCGATCACCCCGACCGGCGAGACGAGGAACAGCCCGAGGACCGTCGGCAGCTCGGCCAGCGTGAAGCTGTGGGTCTCTCGTCCGACGTGCAGGTGGACCCGGTACCGGTCCGCCAGCGCCATCAGCAGTGCGAGGATGAGCCAGCTCTCGGACGGCATGGGCTCGAGGGGCGGTGCCGACACCAGACGGGTGGCGATGGCCGCCACCCCGACCCCGAGCAGGGCGGTGAGCAGCCAGGCCTTCAGGTCAGGGTGCGCCGAGGTGGGGCGTGCCTCGCGTGCCATGAGCCGGTCCGATCAGTCCCAGGTGGCGGAGTAGAACGGGACGGACGTCCACTGGGAGCCGGTCCACTGCGAGCCGGTCCACTGCGACCCGGTCCACTGGGAGCCGGTCCACTGCGACCCGGTCCACTGGGAGCCGGTCCACTGCGACCCGGTCCACTGCGACCCGGTCCACTGCGACCCGGTCCACTGCGAGCCGGTCCACTGCGAGCCGGTCCACTGCGACCCGGTCCACTGCGACCCGGTCCACTGCGACCCGGTCCACTGCGACCCGGTCCACTGGGATCCGTTCCACCACCCGGCGTCCCAGCTGCGGCCTGCCGCGGCGTCGGCGGACCAGCGCGCGCCGTCCCACGGCATCCCGAAGATGTCCTGCTCGCCGGTCAGCCCGGCGTTCGGGTCGTCCTGCTCCATCGTCGTGTCGGCGACGTGGTACGCGCCGCGCGCGGCCTCGAGGCTCCCCCGGCCGGTGGACGTCCCCCGCTTGCTCGGCGTGGCCGTCGGGGTCGTGGTGCCCCACAGCTCGGCGAGGTCGAGCACGCCGTTGCCCTGGCACGGCTTCGACGCGTTGGTCTTGACCGGGTTGGCGGTCGAGGTGAGCAGGGCGCGGACCTGGTCCGGCGTGGCCCACGGACGCTGGCTGAGGACCAGCGCGGCGGCGCCGGACACCACGGCGGCTGCCTGGGAGGTACCGCTCCCCCGCGTCAGCGTGTCGGTGACGCGGGACTCGGGGAAGTTGTGCGAGATGAACGACACCGGCACGCGGGCGCTGACCACGGACCGCCCCGGCGCGACGACGTCCGGGTTGCGGCTGGGGTCGCAGGAGGACCACGACGGGATCTGGTCGTCGTCGGTCGTGCGCGTGCCCATGCTGTCGGTGGCGCCGACGGCGATGATGTTCGGGTCGTACGCGGGTGAGGACAGGTGCGCGCGGCTGCCGCCGTTCCCTGCGGCCGCGACCACGACGATGCCGTGCTGCCACGCCACCTCGGCCGCGTAGGCCAGCGGGTCCACGTCGTAGGACTGCGTGCTGTCGTAGCCGAAGGAGAGGTTGAGCACCCGGATGTTGAGGCCGTCGCGGTCGCGGTGCTGGACGACCCAGTCGATGGCGGCGATGGCCTGGGAGACGTCGGCCACGCCGTTGCGGTCGCCGATCTTGACGCTCACGAGTCGGGCGCCGGGCGCCATGCCGACGAGGTGGGCGTCGTCACCGGTGCCGTCGGGCAGGGACGCCTCGGCCTCGCGGCCGGCGATGATCCCGGCGAGGTGGGTGCCGTGGCCGTAGGTGTCGATGTGGATGGTGGCCGGGTCCTGGCTGTCGAAGGACAGGTCCGGGCCGTGCAGGACCTGTCCGGCGTCGAGCCCGGGGACCTCGCTGACACCCGTGTCCACGAGGGCGACGTCGACGCCCTCGCCCCGGTTGCCGCTGCCCCAGAAGTTCTCCGCGCCGACCAGGTGGGTCACGCTCGGCAACGACCCGGGCCACGCCGTGGGGTCGAAGTCGTCGTACGCGCCGCTGACGGTCACCGAGCCGTCGCTGGCCACGCCGCGGACGCCGGGCGCGCCCCGAAGCTGGTCGAGCATGCCGGTCGGGACCTCGGCGACCACGCCGTGGATGACCGGCAGCTCGCGCAGCACGGCGCCACCCAGACGGGTCACGCTGTCAACCACCCCGTCGATCGCACCGGCGGCGCCGCTCACGATCACCCGCTGGGTGCTCGGGGCGGGGCCGGCCAGGCTCGCAGGTGCCCCCAGGCCGAGCAGGAGCAGTGCCAGCCCGAGTGCCACGGCCCGTGGGAGCCCGGTGCGACGTTCGACCGCGGCGGTGTTCATCTGGCCCTCCAGTGACACACCGTCATGTCTGTTGACGGTGCGTTGCAAGCATGCCGATGTGTCAACCACATCGCCATGGTTCTGCTGGGCCGTTTTTCGAGGCGCTGAAGGGACTAGTCCGTCCTCGTCAGCCCAGGAGGTCGGCCACCTCGGAGGGGGGCATCCGGAAGAAACGGCGTCGCGGCCGGGTGCGGTCGAGGCCGGAGACCTCGAGGTCCTCGGCAGGGATGTCGCGCCCCCCAGCGCTGCCCATGGCGTCCCGCCCGAGCCGGATGGCGGTCTGCAGGTCCATGTCGGGGCGGAACCCCTCGCGGAGCCGCTCGGTGAGGGACTCGGACTCGCCGCCGATGGCGACGACGTCGCGCTCGTCCACGATCGAGCCGTCGTAGAGGATGTGGAACAGCTCGAGGTCGGCCTCGGGCCCGTCGACCTGGGCGATCAGCAGCTCGACCTCGTAGGGCTTGCTGTCCCCCATGAAGATCGCGCCCAGCGCCTGGCTGTAGGCGTTGGCCAGCGACTTGGCCGTGACGTCCTCGCGCGCGTACTGGTAGCCCTTGACGTCGGCGAGGCGGATGCCGGCCACGCGCATCGATTCGAACTCGTTGTACTTGCCGACCGCCGCGAAGCCGATCCGGTCGTAGATCTCGGAGGTCTTGTAGAGCATCCGGGACGGGTTCTCCCCCACGAAGACGACCCCGTCGGCGTACTCGATGGCGACGAGGGACCGACCCCGGGCGATGCCCTTGCGGGCGTACTCCGCCCGGTCCTTCATCATCTGCTCGGGCGCGACGTAGAACGGCATCGCCATGGTGTGGGCCTTCGTCAGGTCGAACGGGTGGGGTGCTCGGTCAGTCCTCGGGGTGGCGCGCCTCGCGGTCGGCCACGATCTCCTCGACGTGGCCGAGCACGGCATCGTCGTCGAGCTCGCGGTACCCGTCCACGTCGATGATCGCGACGATCGGGTAGATGCGCCGGATCAGGTCCGGCCCTCCGGTCGCGGAGTCCTGCTCGGCCGCGTCGAACAGCGCCTCGACGGCCAGGCGGACCGTGCCGGCCTCGGGGGTGGCGTGACGGAAGCCGTGCAGCAGCGTCTGGCGTGCCACCAGCGACCCGGACCCACTGGCGGCGTGGCGGCGGGCCGTGTAGCGACCGCCGACCGGGTCGTACTCGTAGATGCCGGGGACCCCGGAGCGCGCGATCGACGCCGGCGAACAGCGGCACCACGACCATGCCCTGCATGGCCAGCGGCAGGTTCGCACGCACCATCCCGGCGAGCTTGTTCGACTTGCCCTCCAGGCTGAGCGCCTCGCCCTCGACCTTCTCGTAGTGCTCGAGCTCGGTGGCGAAGACGCGGGCGAGCTCCATGGCGGGGCCCGCGGCACCGGAGATGGCGACCGCCGAGTGGTGGTCGGCCGGGAAGACCTTGCGCATGTCGGTCTTCGAGATGAGGTTGCCGGCCGTGGCGCGCCGGTCACCGGCCACCACCACGCCGCCGTCGAACAGGACGGCCAGCACCGTGGTGCCCTCGACGACCTGGTCGTGCAGCGACGGCGACAGCTCACGCCCGCGCCAGTCCGCGACGGCGTCGGGGACGGCGCGGCGCAGGACCTCGGCGAAGGATGACGACTGGGCCTCGAAGGGCCGGGGGAACACGTCCCCGAGTCCGAGCTCTGACACCGGGCGCTCCTTCGATGGTGCGGAAGGCCGATGGTAGGCACCCGAACGGCCGACGCGGGGCGCGTTGAGGCCGGTCGGCGCAGGGTCGGTCGGACGACCGTGACGAGGACCGACCGCGACGCTCTACGGTCGGGCCCGGAGCCGATGCACTGGAGGCAACCGCATGGCCGACACCCCACAGTTCGAAGAGCACACACACGACGCGATGGTCCACGACCACGAGCACTGGCACGTGACCCACAACTATCGCGAGATGACCGGGGGCTTCGAGCACCTCAGCTGGAAGCACAGCCACTCGCACGACCACGCCGAGGTCACGCACGCCCACTGGCCGCACGAGGACTTCGACCGCGAGCACGCGGGCGAGGCCCACGACCACGACCACGACGAGCCGGTCAAGAAGCGCGCCCCGGCGAAGAAGGCCGCCAAGAAGTCGACCAAGAAGGCCACCGCCAAGAAGTCGACGAAGAAGGCGACCAAGAAGGCCAGCACGTAGCGCCGCGCCTCCCGTCGGGCGCCCCGGTCGGGGCGCCCGTCACACGTCCACGGGCTACTGGCCGCCCTTCTGGACGTAGTTCTTGACGAACTCCTCGGCGTTCTCCTCGAGGACGTCGTCGATCTCGTCGAGCAGGCCGTCCACGTCGTCGAGGAGGTCCTCGTCGGTCTCGGCCGCGGACGTGGTCTCCTCGACCTCGTCCTCGTCGCGGTCGCGGCCCTTGCCCTGGACCTGTCCGCCGTCAGCCATGGTGTGGCTCCTCGCGCCTCGTGTCGAGGACTGTACCCAGCGGCGGCCTCCCCGCCCCGTGTCCGTGACCCGGGATCACGGTTCGCCAAGGACCTCACGATCGAGCCGGTCGGCACCCCGGACCCCTTCGACCATCCAGGCCTCGACGCGATCCTGGCCCTTCAGCACCGTCATGTCGCCGGTCGTCTCGAGGATCACGGCGACGACCTGGTCACGGCGCAGCGCCCCGGACTCGCGCAGCTTCGAACGCAGGTCGTCGAGGCTGATGTTCCCCATCCGCAGGTTGTCGTGCAGGATCTCGGGGCCAGCCATCAGCAGCAGCGGCGAGTTGTCGACGGCCTGCTTGAACGCCTCGGACCGCGTTCGGATCGCCGCGACGAGGAGCTGGAGCAGGTACAGCGTCGCGAGGCCCACCAGTCCGCGTGGTGATGTCCACGCGTGTCGAGCAGGGACATCGACGCCGCCATGGACCCGATCGCGATCGTGGCGGCGAAGTCGAACGCCGACATCTTCGCGAACGACCGCAGCCCGGCGATCCTGGTGTAGACGATCACGCCGATGTAGGCGACGGCGGTGGACAGCGCCACCCAGCCCAGGGTGGACCATGGCGCGGTGACCCAGGTGGCCACGGGGCCTCCTCGTCTGTCGGGGGCGGCGACCGTAACGGCCGGCCCGAGGGGCTCACCCGGTCAGACGGTCCAGCAGCTCGCGGGCATCGGCGACCTCGTCGAGCAGCGCCCCGACGTGGGCGCGGGTCCCCTTCCCCGGCTCCATCATCGGGATGCGTTGCAGGGCGTCCCGCCCCACGTCGAAGATCAGGGCGTCCCAGCCGGCGGCCACGATCTGGTCCCGGAACCGCTCGAGGCACCGGCCGCGGAACCACGCCCGGGTGTCCTCCGGTGGCGTGGTCATGGCGTGCTGGACCTCGTCCTCGGTGACCAGCCGCTCGACGCTGCCGCGGGCCGCGAGCCGGTTGTACAGGCCCTTGTCCTGGCGGACGTCGTGGTACTGCAGGTCGATCATGGACAGCTTGGCGTCGCCCCAGTCGAGCCCGTCCCGGTCGCGGTACTGCTCGAGCAGGTCGAGCTTGGTGGCCCAGTCCACGATGCCGCCCAGTCCCCGGGGGTCCTGCTCGGCGATCACCAGGATCGACTCCCAGCGTCGCATGACCTCGGCGGTGACCTCGTCGACGTCCTGGTGCTCGAGGTACTTGCTGGCGTAGTCGAGGTAGTGCCACTGCAGCTCGAGCGGGGTGACGGCGCGGTCGTCGTCGAGGCGCACGGTGCCCCGCTGGGTCAGGTCGTGGCTGATGCGGTGGAAGGCACGGACCGGGTCCTGCAGGCGGGGCGGGTCGGGGAGGAACTCGTCCTCGACCATGGCCAGCACGATCATCGTCGCGCCGATCTTGACGAACGTGGCGACCTCGCACAGCGTCGCGTCCCCGTTGATCACGTGCAGCCGGCGGTACTTGTCCGGGTCGCTGTGGGGTTCGTCGCGCGTGTTGATGATCGGGCGCTTCAGGGTGGTCTCGAGCCCGACCTCGACCTCGAAGAAGTCGGCCCGCTGGGTCAGCTGGTACGGCACGTCCGCCAGGCCGAACTCGTTGCCGAGCCGCCCCGCCCCGGCGTACATCGGCCGCGACACGAAGAACGGTGTCAGCTGGCGCACGAGCATCCCGAACGGGACGTCGCGGGGCACGAGGTAGTTCTCGTGGGTGCCGTAGGCGGCGCCCTTGCCGTCGGTGTTGTTCTTGTGGATCAGCACCCGTCCGCGTGACAGCGTGGCGGCGGCGCGACGCGCGGCGTCCTCGAGGATCCGCTCCCCCGCCTTGTCCCAGATCACCGCGTCCCGGGCGTTGGAGACCTCGGGCGAGGAGTACTCGGGGTGGGCGTGGTCGACGTAGAACCGCGCCCCGTTGGTCAGGACCGTGTTGGCCAGGCCGAGCTCGTCGTCGGTCGGGGGCTCGTGGGCGTCGACCTCGTACCCGCGGGCGTCCCGCAGCGGGTGCTCGTCGGTGTGGTCCCACCGCACGTCACGGGCCTCGCGGTAGGCGGCCACGACCATCGACGACGCCAGCACCGGGTTGACGTCGGATTCGCCGCCGACCACCTGGATGCCGAACTCGGTCTCGGTGCCGACGTAGCTGGGGCTCGCCACTACAGGTACTGCCCGGGGTTGAGGTTCTCGATGGACCGACCGGGGTCGGAGGTGTCCTGGGTCAGCGTCCGGATGTAGACGATGCGTTCACCCTTCAGGGCGGAGATGCGCGCCCAGTCGTCCGGGTTGGTGGTGTTGGGCAGGTCCTCGTTCTCGCGGAACTCGTCCTTGATCGCCCGCAGCAGGTCGGCGGTGCGGATGCCGCGCTCGGACTCGGCCAGGTAGCGCTTGATGGCGTACTTCTTGGACCGGGCGACGACGTTCTCGATCATGGCCCCGGAGTTGAAGTCCTTGAAGTACAGGATCTGCTTCTCGCCGTTGGCGTAGGTGACCTCGAGGAAGCGGGTGTCGTCGTCCTCGGCGTACATCTTGTCGACGGTGGCGGCGACCATCTGCTCGACGGCCTGCTCCGGGTCGCCCCCGGCGGCCTTGACCTCGTCGTCGTGGAGCGGCAGGCGCGAGTGCAGGTAGATCCCGAAGATCTCGCGGGCGGCGGCCGCGTCGGGGCGCTCGACCTTGATCTTCACGTCCAGGCGACCCGGGCGCAGGATGGCCGGGTCGATCATGTCCTCGCGGTTCGACGCCCCGATGACCACGACGTCCTTGAGCGACTCGACGCCGTCGATCTCGGCCAGCAGCTGCGGGACCACCGTGGTCTCGACGTCGCTGGAGACCCCCGACCCGCGGGTGCGGAACAGCGACTCCATCTCGTCGAAGAACACGATGACGGGGAAGCCCTCGGAGGCCTTCTCGCGGGCACGCTGGAAGATCAGCCGGATCTGCCGCTCGGTCTCGCCCACGTACTTGTTGAGCAGCTCGGGGCCCTTGACGTTGAGGAAGTAGCTGCGGACGTCGTCCCGACCCGTCTTCTCGGCGACGCGCTGGGCCAGCGAGTTGGCCACGGCCTTGGCGATCATCGTCTTGCCGCAGCCGGGCGGGCCGTACAGCAGGATGCCCTTCGGCGGGCGCAGCTCGTGCTCGACGAACAGGTCGCCGTACAGGTACGGCAGCTCGATGGCGTCACGGATGGCCTCGACCTGGTCCTTGAGCCCACCGATCTGCTCGTAGCTGATGTCGGGGACCTGCTCGAGGACGAGCTGCTCGACCTCGGCCTTGGGGATGCGCTCGAGGGCGACGTTGGCCCGCAGGTCGACGAGGATCGAGTCGCCGGCCTTCAGCGGGCTGGCCCGCAGCTCGTCGGAGAGCGAGACGATGCGTTCCTCGTCGGCGTGGCCGACGACCAGCGCGCGGCCGTCGCCGAGCAGCTCGGAGACGGACAGGATCTCGCCGCGGTCCTCGTAGTCCCCCACGCCCACGATGTTGTTGGCCTCGTTGAGCAGGACCTCCTGCCCGGGGCGCAGCTCGTCGAGCACGATCTCGTCGGCGGCCTGCACCTTCATCTTGCGGCCGTGGAGGACCACCGTGACGGTCGACTCGTCACCGTCGTCCACCGCGAGGAACGAGGCGTAGTTCTGCGGCGGGGTCGACAGCTTCTCGACCTCGTCACGCAGGGCGGCCAGCTGCTCGCGGGCGGCGCGAAGCGTGTCGGACAGCTTGGTGTTCTGGGTCTGGGCGGCCTGCAGCCGGCCCTTGGTCTCGAGCAGGCGCTCCTCGAGCAGCCGGATGCGGCCCGGCGACGCAGCGACCCGCCGCCGGAGCAGCTCGATCTCCTCGCGCAGGACCTTGACCTCGGCCGCGAGCTCGTCCGGGTCGGTCGGCACGGGGGCGTCGACCGCGTGGTCCTCGGCCGGCACGCGACGGACGTGGGAGCCCGTCGGGTCGGCCCACTCCGGCTCGGGGACGTCACCGTGCGGGTGCTGCGGCTGCTCGGGCTGGTCCGTGGCCACGTGTGTGTCCTTCGCTCCCGGGTGTGCCGCGCGACGGCGACACGTGGGTGCCGTCAGGCGACCCACCTGGGGTCACCCTCGAGTATACGAAGCAGGTCCCCCTGTGAACCGGAACCGTCGAGGCGCGGGTCAGGCGTCCGACCCGGACGTGTCGTCGACCCACGCGATCCCCGGCCCACCGGACCGTGTGCGCCGGGGCGGGCCCCCTCCTCGCCCGCCAGCACGCGCCGGGCGGTGGTCAGGAAGGCGGTGTGGGCGACCATGCGGTGGGCGGGGCGAACCGCCAGCCCGTCGACGTCCCAGCCGCGCTGGAAGGTCTCGGTCGTGGCCACGTCGGCGAACCGTCCATCCGCCTCGCACGCCTCGTGGACGCGCATCAGCTGGGTCACCGTCGGGGTGTAGGTCAGCAGGACCCCCCCGGGCGCCAGCGCCTCGGCGGCGGCGGGCACGACCGTCCACGGTTCGAGCACGTCGAGGACGACCCGGTGCGCCTGCAGGTCCGGCAGGTGCTCGACCACGTCGCCCAGGTGGACCTCCCAGGTGGCCGGTCGGCCGCCGTGCCAGTCCTCGACGTTGCGGATCGCGTGGGGCAGGTGGTCGTCACGCCGTTCGAAGGAGACGACCCGCCCCGTCGGCCCGACCGCGTCGAGCAGCGCCAGGGTCAGCGCCCCCGACCCGGCCCCCGCCTCGACGACCGTCATGCCGGGCCGGACGTCGGCCAGCCCCACGATCATCGCCTGGTCCTTGGGGTAGACGACCTGGGCGCCCCGCTTCATCTTCAGCACGTAGTCGGTGCGTGTGGGCCGCAGCACCACCACCTCCATGTTCTTGGTGGTGCGCAGGGCCCGCCCCTCGGGACCGCCGATGACGTCGTCGTGCTCGAGCACCCCGCTGTGGCTGTGCCACTGGCCGCCCGCCTGCAGCGTGACCAGGTAGCGCCGCTGCCGCCGGTCACGCAGGAGCACCAGCTCGCCCTCCGCCAGCGGTTCGGGACTGCCCGGCGGCCGCGTGACGGGAGGGATGGGGTCGGGGCGGTCGCTCACGCGTGCTCCAGGGAGTGGGGGGAGGTGGACGCCACCAGCGGCAGCGACTGGGTGATGCGCTCCCGCTGGCGGCAGAAGGCGCAGGTCTCGGTGGTGGTGGGCATCCCGCAGGTGTCGCACGCCCCGACGGCGGACGGCGTGGGCGTCGGCCTCGTCGGCCGGCCAGTGGTGGGCCTCGCGGTCGAGGAAGCCGAACAGGAACTGGGCCTTGATCCCGGGCGAGGTGCGCTCCATGACGTTGAGCGCCTCCTTGAGCTCGTGGCCGGTGTTGCCGTCCACCAGCGGGCACTCCTCGACCACGTAGTCGATCCCAGCGACCACGCAGTAGGCGGCCATCTCGCGCTCGGACAGGCGGTACAGCGGCTTGACCTTGCGGACCTGGTTGCCGCCGGTGGCGGGCAGCACGGGGCGCTGGCGGGCCAGGAACCCGTCCTGCCAGCGGATCGTGTTGCCCAGCAGCGTCGCGGCCTCGTCGTCGAGGTTGTGGCCCGTGGCCATCACGTCGTAGCCCTCGTCGATGGCCACGCGGTTGAACACGTAGCGCTTCGACAGCCCGCAGACGCCGCAGGTGGGGCGCTCGGCGGCGCGCGACCCGGCCGGGATCGTGTAGCCGTACTCGTCGGCCAGGTCGACCACGTGCAGCGTGGCGCCCCGCGGCTCGGCGTGACGGGTCGCGAACTCGCGGCAGGTCCGCTCGGAGCGGGACGAGTACCCGCCGATGCCGAGCCCGACGTAGAGCCCGTCGGCGCGGTAGCCCATGGCGAGCAGGGCGTGCCACAGGGCCAGGGAGTCCTTGCCGCCGGAGACCGCGACGAGGATCCGGTCGTCGTAGGAGAACATCCGACCGTCGTGTGGGCGGGGGTGGGCGCCCCGCCCGCCGTCCTCGGCGTCCCACTCGCGGTGGCGGGGCGCGTCGACGGCCTTGCGCACCTGGCCCTGGACGTGGTCGACGAAGTGCGCCCCGCACCACGCCGCGCGGTGGCGGGGTTCCTCGATGACGGCCGGCCCCCGGCACACGAAGCAGGTCGGGCCGCCCGCCCCGCCCGAGATCACGGGCCGGATCTCGACCTCGCCGTCGGCGGGGATGGAGGTGGCGGCGGTGACGAGCTCGCCGTCGTGGATCACGAGGACGGTGTGGGGGTCGACGTCGAGCCGGTCGAGCAGCTCGGCGACGGTGAGGGGGCCTGGCAGCTCGTCGATGCGGTCGGGGTTGCGGCGGTGCACGCGCACGGCGGGGCCTTCGAGGGCACGGGGACTGGACGAGGTCGGGGCGGACGGGCCCGGACGTCGACCCACGAGCGTAGACGCTCGTGGTCGGGGCCTCCGGCGGGCGCCTCCGTGGTCCGGCGTGTGCGACCGGGTACACCTGTGCCGGCCTGCGTCCTCCCACGCTGTCCCGGAGCCCACCCGATGCGTCGTCGCACCGTCCTGCTCTCGCTCGCCGCCGTCCTCGTGGTGCTGGTGGGCGGCGTCGCCTGGTACCTGTCCCCGATCGCGCCCGTGGCCACCGGGTACGCGGCCAAGACGCTGTGCTCGGGCCACTTCGTGTCGGGGCGGGACGTCGACGACGTGCAGGGCGACCTGCCCGACAACCCGCTGGTGCCGTTCCTCCGCGTCTCCGCGGACGAGGGGGGCGGGACGGTGCGGGCGACCCTGCTGGGCCTGTGGGGGTCCACGGCGTGGTTCACCCCCGGGACCGGGTGCACGTTGGCCGACGAGGACCCCGGGTTCGCCCTGCCCCCGGAGGTCCCCGGCGCCCCGGACATGCCGCAGGTCGCCGACCCCTCCGAGGAGGTGTCGGCCGTGCTGGACGAGGCGTTCGCCGAGGACCTGCCCGACGGGGCGGTCAAGGGGACCCGGGCCGTGGTGGTGCTGCACGACGGCCGGCTCGTGGCCGAGCGCTACGCCGACGGCTTCGATGCCGACACGCCGCTGCTCGGCTGGTCGATGACCAAGTCGGTGGCCAACGCGATGGTCGGCCGGCTGGTCCAGCAGGGGATGCTCGACCTCGAAGGACAGGACCTTCGGCCGGCGTGGTCGGACGACCAGCGGGCCGAGATCTCGCTCGACGACCTGATGCACATGACCAGCGGCCTGGCCTTCGACGAGACCTACGACCCGAACACGGACGCCACCAACATGCTGTTCCGTCCCGGGGACACGGGCGCGTACGCAGCCGCGAAGCCGCTCGAGCACGACCCCGGCACGTCCTGGGCCTACTCGTCGGGGACGACGAACATCATCTGCGACATCGCCGCGGAGGCGGCCGGCATCGACGGGGTCGACCTCGCCCGCGAGCTGGTGTTCACGCCACTCGGGATGCAGTCCGCGGTGCTCGAGCCGGACGCGTCGGGCGGGGCCGTGTGCTCGTCGTTCATGTACGCCACCGCCCGTGACTGGGCACGGTTCGGGCAGTGGTTCCTGCAGGACGGCGAGTGGGACGGCGACCAGATGCTGCCCGAGGACTGGATCGACTACTCCACCACCCCGGTCTCCGAGGAGCTCGGCCCCGAGAACCCCTACGGGGCGCAGTGGTGGCTCAACGAGGGCTCCGACGGGCACCTGCGGATGCCCTCGGTCCCGGCCAACGCGTTCTGGGCGTCGGGCAACGAGGGCCAGCAGGTGCTGGTGCTGCCGTCCCAGGACATGGTCGTGGTCCGGCTGGGCCTGACCACGGGCGTCGACGGGGTCGACTGGGGGCTCGAGGAGCTCGTCAGCGGGATGGTCGACGCGATGGGGTCCTGACTTCAGCAGTCCTCGCTCCCGCTGCCGCCGTTCGGCACGTTCGGGATCGACGTGTCGACGAGCTCCACGTGGACGTGCGGGCCGTGGCCCGAGTCCGAATAGGCGTCGACCTGCGAGGCGAAGGGCAGCTGCCGGGGCCCGTCCCCCACGACGGTCTCCCCGCCGACGACGCGCTCCCCCGGGCTCACCCGCAGACCCCGGAAGTGCAGCATCTTCACCTCGATGCCCGGGTGGCCGTCCGGCTCGATCGCGAGGAAGTTGTCGGTGTGGTCGCAGTACAGGACGTAGGTCCCCGACCGCACGACCCGCCCCGTGACCGGGGCCAGCACCTCCCGGTCGGGGTCGGCGACGACGTCCGCGGCGCTGCGCGACCCGGTCAGCCGCCCCCGGTCCCCCATCGTCACCCAGTCCGGGCCGTCGGGCGCCGGCGTCATCTGCTGGGCACCCTCGTGGTTGCTCTGGTGGTAGCCGACCACCTCGACCGACGGTGACGGCTCGACGAGCTCGATGTCCCCGACGGTCGCGAAGACGTGGTCGTCCTCCTGCAGGGTGAACCGGTGCAGGTGGTGGACGGTCCGCCCGTCGGCGTCGGCGCCCCGCACCCGGACCACCACCTCGAGGGGCCGGTCCAGCGGCAGGTCACCGGGCGACAGGGGGTCGACGACGACGCGGGTGCCGTCGCCGTCGAGGCGCACCGTCGTGGGCAGCTCGACGTCGTCGAGCGTCACCGACGCCTCCAGCGAGTCGGCGACCAGCGCGCGCGACAGCGACAGCGTGATCGGAGCCAGCGTGGGGCTGGCCACCCCCGAGCCCGGGGACGCGGCGACGACGCGTGGCGCCCCGACCCCGTCGACCACGGCGCGGCGTGCGGCGGCATCGACGTCGGGATGGACGGCCACCGGCCCGCCGTGGACGGTGACCGTGGTCGGCTGCCAGGCACGCAGGGCCTGGTCGGTGGGCCGGGCGAGGACGCGCGGGTCGGTGAGCAGGAGCGGGGCAGCCCGACGGGCGGCGCGCACCGACGCGGCCAGCGCGTCCGGGAACGTGGTCCCCGAGGCCAGCGCCACCTCGTCGCCGGGCGTCAGGAAGGCGTCCGCGATCGCCCGTGCCGTCGCGTAGCGGTCCTCGCCGGCGACGCGCCGGAGGTCGCTGACGTGGCCGCGCAGCTCGTCGACCACGCCCTGGCCCACGGCGGCCTCGCCGCCGACGACCACGATCGCCCCGAGGCCGAGGGTGTCGATGCCGTTGCGGGTCTCGGTCGGCAGGGCGTCCCGCTCGGTGAGCAGGATCGGCCACCCCTCGCGGGCGGCGGGCACCGACGCCGCCAGCGCGTCGGGGAACGCACGCCCCGAGGCCACGACGGCCGTGCGGGCGTCCGGAAGCTGTCGGGCGATCGCGACTGCCGTGTCGTAGCGGGTACTGCCCCCGTGGCGCACGACGCGGTGGCCGTCGTCCTCGAGCGCCGCCACGACGTCCTCGCCCACCGCGACGCGCCCACCGAGCACGTGGACGGTGCCGTCCTCGGCCAGGACGCGGTCGATCTCGGTCCGCGTGCTGGACGGCAGGGCGTCGGAGTCGGTCAGCAGCAGCGGCCCACCGAGGTGGTGCGCGAGCGGACCGCCGGCCAGGGCGTCGGCGAACGCGTCGGCCCGGGCCAGGACCACGGCGGGAGCGTCGTGCGGGACCGGGAACTGCTCCTGCGAGACGGCCACCGCGGTGGCGTGGCGGTCGGCGCCCGCCAGGCGCGACACGGTGACGTCCGTGGCGGTCACCCCCCACCGGCGCGTGACGTCGCCATCGGCGGTCGTGGCCACCACCGCGAGGTCGTGGAGGCCGGGTGCCAGGGTGGGCAGCGCCGCACGCACGGCCGTGCCGGTGCTGCGCGCCGTCGTGGTGGCGTCCACCGACGTGCCGTCCACGGTGACGGCCACGTCCTCGACGCTGGCGTCCGTGGCGACCAGCGCCTCGAGGGTCACGCCCGTCAGGTCCACGACCGCCGCCGGACGGGGGTGGACGTCGACCACGGACCCGCCCGCCTGCGCGACCGCCGGGGCGCGGTCGACCGTGGCCGGCGCGAGCAGCGCGAGGCCGGCCAGGGCCACGACCCACGCTCGAGAGCGCCTCGTCCAGCCCGCCATGGTGGTCCTCCCCGTTCGTCGGGCCGGGAGGGTACGGGGCGTCGAGGGTCTAGCCTCGGGGGCTGTCGGGCGACCGCAGGAGACGACGTGGCGGATCAGTGGTACTGGTGCCGCAAGCACGGCACGGCGGAGCCGGAGGGGCAGGCGTGTCGTGCCCTCGACCGCATGGGCCCCTACCCCACGCGTGAGGCCGCCGAGAACTGGCGGGAGACCGCCGAGGCGCGCAACGAACGGTGGGACGAGCAGGACCGTGCCTGGGACGAGGCCGCTGACGGCGACGAGTGACCTCGGTCAGCCGGCCGTGAGCGCGTGCCAGCAGGCGGCCGCCAGGACCGGCAGGGGCAGCGGAGCCAGCAGCCCCACGGTCGTGGTGCTCACGCCCGGGCAGGCATGGCGCCGGCGACGTCGAGCTCGTCGCCGGTCTCGCGGCGGGAGACCTCCCAGAGGCGATCGATGCCCCGGTCGAGGTCGAACCTGCGCAGCAGCGGCTTGCGGACCGGCGGCCCGCTGTTGACCCAGAGGGGCCCGTAGAACTCGCCGCCCCGTGCGGTCGGGTCGGTCGCGGCGCGGAGCTGCGACAGGGCGCCGTAGGCGGGCGACATGCCGGTCGAGCGCGTGGCGGCGTGGAAGAACTTCGCCCACGGGCCGCCCTGCTCGCGGACGCTGCGGGCCTGGAGGTCGCTGTTGGTCAGACCCGGGTGGGCGGCCAGTGCCGCGGCGTGCGGGGCATGGCGACGGAACTCGCGGTCGAGGCCGATGGCGAAGTGCAGGTTCGCCAGCTTGGACTGCCCGTAGGCGCGCCACGGGCCGTAGCGACCCTCGAGGTGGGGGTTGTCGGGGTCGACCACCCAGCCCATGTGGTGCGCGGTCGAGGAGACCGCCACGACGCGGGGCGCGGGCGCCGCGAGCAGCTGCGGCAGCAGGTGGCTGGTCAGCGCCCAGTGCCCGAGGTGGTTGACGCCGAACTGCATCTCGAAGCCGTCGGCCGTGCGCCGTTCGGGCATCGCCATCAGGCCGGCGTTGTTCACCAGCAGGTCGACGCGGTCGTGCGAGGACGTGATCGTGTCCGCGCACGCCCGGACCGACGCCAACGAGGCCAGGTCGAGCTCCACCAGCTCGACCGAGGCGTCCCGGACCGACCCGACCAGGTCGTCACGGGCGGCGGCGGCCTTGGCCTGGTCGCGGGCCGCCATCACGACGTGGGCGCCGGCGCGGGCCAGCTCCCGGGCGGTCTCGAGTCCGAGGCCCCCGTTGGCGCCGGTGACCACGGCCACGCGGCCGGACTGGTCGGGGATGTCACGTGCGGTCCAGGACATGCGGGGCCTCGTGCGAGTCGGGGTCAGTGAACGAGCGTTCGTTCAGACCCTGTGAGTGGCGTCCCGCGCAGCGTAAGCACGCCGCGTCCCGACCCCGCCCCGGGCCGGTCGGACGGGAGTACGGTGCGGACGTCGCACGGACGCCCCGGGCGACCTCGAGGGGGCTCGTGTGGACGCGCTGATGGTGGTCACCGTCGTGGCCTTCGCGACCCTGTGCGTCGTGTCGGTCCGCCGCGGCATCGCGGTCCGGGGAGCCAGCGTGTGGCTCGCGGTCTCCTTCGCCTCCCTGGCGATCGCCGGGCTGCTGGTGCCCCAGCTCGACGACGGGGCGACGGGGACGGGATCCTTCCTCGCCCTGATGGCGATG
The DNA here is from genome assembly GCA_963796225.1 of uncultured bacterium. Taxonomy (GTDB): domain Bacteria; phylum Actinomycetota; class Nitriliruptoria; order Nitriliruptorales; family Nitriliruptoraceae; genus CAWCLK01. Next base: position 83,922 of record CAWCLK010000010.1, on the reverse strand, counting down.
GCCGGTGGGCTGCTGGTGCACCCGGTCGCGCTGATGCAGTTCGCCCACACCCTCCAGCCCGTCTCGGCGGGCCGGCGCGTGCGGCTGGCCGTCGTGGCGGGGCTGCTGTTCGTCGCCACCGGGGTCGTCGCGGCGGTGGACCCCCAGGCGTTCGGGGATGCGTCGCCGGCCTCCCCGGCCGGGACGGCGGTGCTCGTCACCCTCTCCGCGGTGTGGCTCGGCGTCGACCTCTTCGTGGGCGCGCGCCTCGTCCGGTTCGGGCAGCGCCTGACGTCCTCCGTGGGACGCGCACGCGCACGGACCATGGCGGCGGGCGTGCTCGGGCTCGCGCCCGCGGTCGCGGTGCCGTTCCTGGTCCCGGGGCTGGACGAGTCCAGCGGCGCGCTGTTCGCGCTGGCGGCCTGCGTCGTCATCGCGGCCGGCTACCTCCCACCGCGCTGGCTGCGCTGGACCTGGGCACGGGCCGACACCCGCCGACTCACCGACGTCGAGCTGGCCGTCCTGCGCGATCCGAGCATGGACCTGGCCCCGTGGCTCGCGACCGTGCGCGCGGTCTGGGACGCGGACGCGGTGTGGCTCGAGGTCGACGGCGTCACGCTCGAGGCCGTGGGGACCGACGATCCCCCGCCGTCCGACGACGAGCCGTCCGGCGGCGACGAGGTCCACGTCCGACGCTCCGGACTGGGCGCCTGGGTCCTGTCCGCGCTGGGTGCCGGGCGGCCGACTGACCGCGCGCACCGCCGTCGACCCGGTCCTGCTGGACGAGGTCTCCGACCTCTTCCTCGCCACGGCGGGCCGGCTGCGCTCGGCGGCCACCCGGCGGGCCCTGGAGGCACGTGAACGGGCCGATGAGGCGCGCCGCCAGGCCGTCGCCCACGAGGCCGAGGCCAGCCGGCTGCGGGACGACGTGCTGTCCACCCTCTCCCACGAGCTGCGTACCCCGCTGGTCACGCTGCGGGGCGTTCCCGAGCTGCTGCTGCGTCGCTGGGAGGAGCTGGCCGACAGCGACGTGCGCCTGCTGCTGCAGCGCGTCCAGGACAACGCGCTGTCCCTGCACCGCATGGTCGAGGCGACCCTCCTGCTCGCGCAGCTGCGGGCCCACGAGGTCCGGGCGCGACCGACGACGCAGTCGGCCGCGGACGTGGTGGACGAGGCACTGCAGCGACTGCAGCGGGTCGGGGTCGAGGTCGGGCGGGTCGACGTGTCGCAGCGTCGATGGCGTGGCGGTGCACACCGACCCCCGGCTGGCCGGGGCGGTGCTCGCCGAGCTCGTGCACAACGCCCTCACCTACTCCGACGCCCCGTCGGCGGTGCGGGTCTCGACCCAGCCCGTTCACGACGGGGTGGAGGTCGTGGTGGTCGACCAGGGGCGCGGCCTGGCCGGCGAGGAGCACCGACGGCTGCTCGAGGCCTTCACCCGCCAGGGCGACGTCCTGACCCGCGACCGCCGTGGACTGGGCATCGGGCTGACGCTCGTCGGCGAGCTCGCCCCGCTGCTCGGGGCGCGCCTGGACCTGCGGTCGGACCCGGGGCGGGGCACCGAGGTCCACCTGCGGCTGCCCGCCCCGGTCGGCGCGACCGGAGCCGCGAGCACCCCCGCCACCCCGGTGGGCTGACCTCCCCGCGCCGCCCGGCGATCAGGCGCGTGGGAGCTGCGGCCCGCCGGCCTGCCCGTGCGCGGCGGCGTCGTAGGCCACCTGGCAGAAGCCGTGGTTGCAGTACCCGTTGGGGTGCTTGTCGAGGTACTGCTGGTGGTAGTCCTCGGCCCAGTAGAAGGTGCCGTCGCCGGCCTCGTCGGACGGGGTGATCTGCGTGGAGATCTCGCCGTGGCCGGCCGCGGCCAGGGCCGCCTGGTACCGGTCGCGCGACGCCTCCGCTGCCGCCAGCTGGGCCTGCGTCGTCGGGAAGATCGCCGAGCGGTACTGGGTGCCGACGTCGTTGCCCTGGCCGTTGACCTGCGTCGGGTCGTGGTTCTCCCAGAAGGCCTTGAGCAGCGTCTCGAGGTCCACCTGCTGCGGGTCGTACACGACGACGACGGACTCGGTGTGGCCGGTGCGCCCCGTGCAGGTCTCCTCGTAGGTCGGGTGCGTCGTCCACCCGCCCATGTAGCCGCAGGCGGTGGTGTGCACGCCGGGCAGCTTCCAGAAGATCCGCTCGGCGCCCCAGAAGCAGCCCATCGCGACGTACAGCACCTCGTGCCCCTCGGGCCACGGCGGCACCATCGAGGTCCCGAGCACGCGGTGCTCCGGCGCGTCGTGGACCGCCTGGACGGCCGGTGGCGGGGTGTCGCGGCCCGGCAGCGCCTCGTCGGGCGAGACCATGCGGGGCGTGGGGCGCGAGAAGAACACGGCGACGGCCCTTTCGGGGCGGGGGACCACGAGCGTACGAGGCCCGTCAGTCGCCTGCTCGTCACCGCCCCGTCGCGCAGTGCAGTGGGCCCCGTCAGACCGGTGCGGAGGTCGCCACCTGCCTGGCACGCAGCTTCGCGTGGCGCGAGTGCGCGTCGCATACTTGGCAGACATAACCGCATGTGTTATGTTCGGCGACGGAGGGATCGCACATGACGCTCGCGCTGGTCGGCGACGTCGTCGAGTCCCGGCGGTTCGCGGACCCCGAGGCGCTCGTCGACGGGCTCGCCGGCGTGCTCGCGGCCGTGAACGGTGCGGTCGAGGCGGTCCAGCCGCTGGCGCTCGTCGTCCGCGACGAGTTCCACGGCCTGTACGCCCACACCCACCTCGTCCTGGAGGCCACCCTGCGCCTGCGCCTGCTCACCGACGACCTGGTGCTGCCCACCGTCGACGGCCCCGACGAGGCCGTCGACGTCCGGGTGGGCATCGGGCGGGGCGAGGTCGTCGTCGGCGAGGCCGGGTCCCAGACCGGCGCCGCGTGGTGGCACGCCAAGGACGCCCGGCGGGCGGCCCAGGAGCTGCCCGCGAAGACGCGCTGGCCCGGCAGCCTGCGCACGGTCCTGCACGACGACGACCCCGTCCGCGGGGCGCAGGTCAACGCCTACCTCATGCTGCAGGACCAGCTGCTCGCACGCATGGACGCCAGCGACCGACGGGCCCTGCGCGGGCTGCTCGACGGCGAGCGCCAGGTCGACATCGCTGCCGACCTCGGCGTGTCGCAACCCGCCATCGCACGGCGCGTCCGCGACCGCGGGGCGCTGGCCATCGCGGCGGCACTGGCCCAGTGGCGCGAGGCCGAGCCGGCGCCACTCCCCGACCCCCCGAGACCCCGATCCCGGCGCCTACGCTGCGCCGCAGACCACGAAGGAACGCTGATGGCCGACACCACCCGGCACCCCGCCGCGTCGACCCCCGTCTCGCTCGTCGAGGCGGCGTACGCGAAGTACGACGAGCGGATCCCGCTGGCCCGCGAACGCCACGGACGTGCGCTGACGCTGGCCGAGAAGGTCCTGTTCGCCCACATGGACGACCCCCAGGAACGGCGGGCTGGAACGGGGCGAGGACTACACCGACTACCGCCCCGACCGCGTCGCCATGCAGGACGCCACCGCGCAGATGGCCGTGCTGCAGTTCATGCTCGCCGGCAAGGACGAGGTCGCGGTCCCGACGACCATCCACTGCGACCACCTGATCCAGGCCCACGTCGGTGCGGACGCCGACCTGCAGCTGGCCAACGAGTCCAACCGGGAGGTCTACGACTTCCTGCGCTCGTCGGGCCAGCGCTACGGCATGGGGTTCTGGAAGCCCGGCAGCGGCATCATCCACCAGGTCGTGCTCGAGAACTACGCCTTCCCGGGCGGGATGATGATCGGCACCGACAGCCACACCCCCAACGCCGGCGGCCTCGGCATGGTCGCCATCGGCGTCGGCGGGGCGGACGCGGTCGACGTCATGGTCGGCATGCCGTGGAACCTGAAGGTCCCGAAGCTGATCGGCGTGAAGCTGACCGGCCGCCTGTCCGGCTGGAGCTCGCCCAAGGACGTCATCCTCAAGGTCGCCGAGATCCTCACGGTCAAGGGCGGGACCGGCGCGATCGTCGAGTACTTCGGCCCGGGCGCCGAGTCCATCTCCGCCACCGGCAAGGGCACGATCTGCAACATGGGCGCCGAGATCGGCGCGACCACGTCGATCTTCGCCTACGACGACTCGATGGCCCGCTACCTCAAGTCGACCGAGCGCGAGGAGCTGGCGGACCTGGCCACGGCCAACGCCCACCACCTGCGCCCCGACCCCGAGGTCTACGACGACCCGCGCGGCCCACTACGACCAGGTCATCGAGATCGACCTCGACGAGCTGCGTCCGCACCTGGTCGGTCCCCACACCCCCGACCTGGCCCGCGAGGTCTCCGCGCTCAAGGACGAGGCCCCGGCAAAGGGCTACCCCGTCGAGATCTCCGCGGCGCTGATCGGGTCGTGCACCAACTCCTCCTACGAGGACATCACCCGCACCGCCTCGATCGCCCGCTTCGCCAAGGAGCACGGGCTGACCTCGAAGACCGAGCTGCTGATCACGCCCGGCTCCGAGCAGGTCCGCGCCACCATCGAGCGCGACGGGCTGCTCGGCGACCTCGAGGCAGTCGGCGCCATGGTGCTGGCCAACGCCTGCGGTCCGTGCATCGGCCAGTGGAAGCGCGACGGCATCAGCAAGGGCGAGACCAACTCCATCGTCACGTCCTTCAACCGCAACTTCCCCAAGCGCAACGACGGCAACCCCGAGACGCTGGCGTTCATCGGCTCGCCCGAGACCGTGATGGCCATGGCGCTCGCGGGGCGGCTGGACTTCGACCCGACCCGCGACACGCTCACGGACGCCGACGGCAACGAGGTCCGGCTGCCCGAGCCCGTCGGGATCGAGCTGCCCGACGGTGGCTTCGACCGGGGCGAGGAGGTCTTCGTCGCCCCGACCGGGGACGACTCGGTCGCGGTGGAGATCGCGCCCGACTCCGAGCGCCTGCAGCGGCTGTCGCCCTTCCCGGCCTGGGACGGCGAGGACCTCGAGGGCCTGCCGGTGCTGCTCAAGGCCAAGGGCAAGTGCACCACCGACCACATCTCGATGGCCGGGCCGTGGCTGCGGTTCCGCGGCCACCTCGAGAACATCTCCGGGAACCTGTTCAACGGGGCGGTCGACGCCTTCACCGGCGAGGCCGGGATGGGCACCGACGTCGTCGGTGACGACGAGCGCGTGACCTATCCCGACCTCGCCAAGCGCTGGCACGAGCAGGGCGTCGAGTGGGTCGTGGTCGGCGACGAGAACTACGGCGAGGGCTCCTCGCGTGAGCACGCCGCCATGGAGCCGCGGTTCCGCGGCTGCCGCGCGGTGATCGTCCGCAGCTTCGCCCGCATCCACGAGACCAACCTCAAGAAGCAGGGCGTGCTGCCGCTGACCTTCGCCGACCCGGCCGACTACGAGAAGGTCCAGCAGCACGACCGCGTCGCCATCACCGGGCTCGACGAGCTCGCGCCGGGGCGGGACCTCACGGTCACCCTGACCCACGACAACGGCACCACCGACAGCTTCCCCGTCAAGCACACCATGTCGGAGGAGCAGATCGACTGGTTCAGGGCCGGCTCGGCGCTGAACCTGATCCGCTCGCGCGCTGAGCTGCGACATCCGGTCGCGCAGCTGAGCTGCGACCTGACCGATCGTCGGCGGCCCCCGGGGATCTCCCGGGGGCCGTTCGTATGTGACACCGTCCCGTGGCGTCGTCACGTTCGTTGGTCGGGGGCCTAGGCTCACGACGTCACGATGAGGGAGCGGGATGGACATCAACTGGTCGCTGGCCCTCATCCCGGTGATCTCGGGGATCATCGGGTACGTGACGAACTACGCCGCGATCAAGCTGCTGTTCTTCCCGGTGCACCACGTGGGGTTCCGCGTGCCGGGCCTGCAGACGGCGGCGACGCTGCTGCCGCGCAAGCTGCAGGCCATCCCGGGCATGCTCCAGGGACGGGTCGGGTGGCAGGGGATCATCCCGTCCCGTGCGGCGAAGATGGGCTCCATCGCGGTGGACAAGGGCATCGCCAAGCTCGGCACCCCCGGCGAGTTCTACGACCAGCTCGAGCCCGAGAAGATCGCCGAGCACATCCTCGCCTCCGCCCGGGGCGACATCCACGAGCTGGTCGAGTCCATCCTCGAGCGCGAGCACCCGACCCTGTGGCGGGACACGCCCCGCCCCGTCCGCGAAGCCGTGCACGCCCGCGTCCAGGCCCAGCTGCCGAAGATCGTGCACGAGGTCACCGACGAGCTCGGCCGCAACATCGACCAGCTGCTCGACATCAAGCTGATGGTCATCGAGAAGATCGAGGCCGAGCCGAGCCTGTCGAACAAGATCTTCCTCGAGGTCGGCCGCAAGGAGCTGAACTTCGTCATCAACTCGGGGCTGTACCTCGGCTTCATCCTCGGCCTCGGCGTGATCCCGCTGTGGATGAACTTCCCGAACTGGTGGCTGCTCCCGATCGCGGGCGTCGTGGTCGGCTACCTGACCAACTTCATCGCGGTGAAGGTGATCTTCCTGCCCATCGAACCGGTGCGCATCGGCCCGTTCCGGCTGCAGGGCCTGTTCATGAAGCGGCAGAACGAGGTCGCCGAGGTCTACTCCCGGGTCATCGCCGACGACATCGTCAACCTGGTCAACATCGGCGAGCAGCTGCTGACCGGACCGCGGTCGGACCGCACGCGGCGCATGATCGAGGACGCGCTGCGCCCCGCCATCGACCAGGCGCTCGGCCCGGCGCGGGGCGCCGTGCGCGTGGCCGTCGGTCGGCGCGAGTACGACGCCATCCGCGAGTCCGTGGCCAGCGAGGCCGTCGACTACACGATGACGCCGCTGACCGACCCGGCCTTCAACGAGCAGCAGAGCGAACGGGTCTACAACCTGCTCGTCGCGCGCATGCGCGAGCTGCCCCCCGACGACTTCGCCGAGATGCTGCGGTCGGCCATCTACGAGGACGAGTGGATGCTGCTGTTCCTCGGTAGCGTCCTCGGGTTCTGTGCCGGGCTGCTGCAGATCCTGACGGTGTGACGAGCGATGGACCCTGATGCCCCCTCCCCCGACGACCCCGCCCGCGACGCGGCTGGTGACGCCGATGCTCGTCCCGGCGACGCCGAGGCGCTGGCCATGAGCCTGGCCGGTGACCTGCTCGCGGCCGGCCCCGGGCTGGTCCGGCTGGCCAGCGGGCTGGGCTGGCGCATGTCGACCTGGGCCTGGCGGTCCTCGCTGTCGGCCACCCAGCGGGTGCTGCGGGCCGCCATGGAGGGCGAGACCGTCGGGGCGCTGACCGCCGAGGCCATCGACACCGCCCGGTTCCAGGCCCGCGAGCTGCTCGGCCTCGAGATGGCCAGGCGCCCCGAGGACCCCGCCCGCAAGGTGGTCGAGGCCCGCATCGACTCCAGCGAGCACCTGCGCCGGCGGGGCGAACGCCTGCTCGCCGCGTCCGCGGACGTGCACTACGAGGAACCGACCCACCCCGCCTACGACCGGATCCTGGACGAGCTGGCCCCCGACGAGGCCCGGATCCTGCGCCTGCTGTGCACCGAGGGCCCGCAACCGTCGGTGGACGTGCGCACGGCCGGCACCCCCGTGGTCCAGGTCGGCTCGTCGATGGTCGCGCCGGGACTGAGCATGATCGGGGCCCACGCCGGGGTGCGGTACGAGAAGCGGGTCCCCGCCTACCTGAACAACCTCTTCCGGCTCGGGCTGGTGTGGTTCAGCCGGGAACCGGTGGAGGACCTCGTCCGCTACCAGGTCCTCGAGGCCCAGCCCGACGTGTCCGCCGCCCTGCGCGAGGCGGGGCGGGGCAAGACGGTGCGGCGCAGCATCCACCTGACGCCCTTCGGGCAGGACTTCTGCCACGTCGCCCTCGGCGGTCCCCCGGCAACCGGTGCCACCGGCGAGACAGAGTTGCCGCATGTGTCTCACGAGGGCGCCGAGGAGTAGCATCGCCCCGGTCGTGCACAGGAGGCCGGGGTGGTCGTGGCAGTCGTGGTCGTCACGACCGTCCTCGCGCAGGTGGCCGGTGCCGGGACCGAGGCGTGGTGGAAGTACGCCAGCATCCCCCTGGTGGCCGGCCTGATCGGCTGGGGCACCAACTGGCTGGCGGTGAAGATGACCTTCTGGCCGGTCGAGTTCGTCGGCATCCCGCCGTGGCTCGGGTGGCAGGGCATCATCCCGTCGCGCGCCCGGAAGATGGCCTCCATCGCCACGGACTCCTCCATCACGCGGATCGGGACGCTGCAGGACGTCGTCCGGCAGATGGAGCCCGACGTCATCGCCGCCCACGTGCTGCGCTCGGCGGACGAGCAGATGCCCGCCATCGTCGACGAGATGGCCCGGGAGCAGGCGCCCCGCGTCTGGCAGGCCGCCCCGCCGCAGATCCGCCGGGCGGTGGTGGACCGCGCCCGCGCCATGCTCCCTCGGATCCTCGACGGCCTGGTCGAGGACATGACCGCACACATCGACGAGATCCTCGACATGCGGCTGATGGTCGTCGAGCAGCTGTCGGACGACCCCCGCATGCTCAACCGGATCTTCCTCGAGGCCGGCGCGCGCGAGTTCCGGTTCCTGGTCACCTCCGGGCTGTGGTTCGGGGCGCTGCTCGGCATCCCGCAGATGCTGCTCCAGCTGTGGTTCCCGTCGCCCTGGATCCTGCCCGTGGCGGGTCTGCTGGTGGGGTACCTGACGAACTGGCTGGCCCTGACGCTGATCTTCGAACCGGTCGAACCCCGGCGCATCGGGCCGTGGCGGCTGCAGGGACTGTTCCTGAAGCGCCAGGACGAGATCGCGGCCTACTTCGCCGACACCGCGTCGGCGGAGATGCTCACCATCCGCCACTTCGTGGACCGCATGCTGCACGGCCCGCGCTCGGACCGAGCCATCGCGCTGATCAAGCGACACATCGAGCCGAGCGTGGACGAGGCCCTCGGCATCGCACGGCGGGCGGTGCGGGTGGCCGTCGGGTCCCGCGAGTACGAGGCGGTCAAGCAGGACCTGTCGTCCCGGGCGCTCGAGCTGGCCGCCGAGCCCTTCGACGACCCCGCGTTCGTCGCGTCGCGGGGCGAGCTCGTCCGGGCCGAGATGTACGACAAGCTGACCGCCATGTCCCCGCTCGAGTTCACCGACCTCATGCGCCCCACCGTCGAGGAGGACGAGTGGAAGCTGATCGCCGTCGGGGCGGTGCTGGGTGGACTGGCCGGCCTGGCCCAGTCCCTGTTCGTGTTCACCGGCCTGTAGGGAGCCCCATGACGCTGTTCGACCGGCTCACGCGGACCGTGGCCGACGCCACGGCACGCAGCCTCGCCCTCGCGACCGAGGTCAGCACCGTCGCGGTCCGCGGGGCCCTCGGCGCGGTTCCCCCCGAGGTCGTCGAGCAGCTGCGTCGCGCCGTGGCCGAGCCGCTGCAGGCCCTGCTGGACATCCCCGGGGTGGTGCAGGAGACCACCGGCCTGCCCATCCCCCGCCAGGCCCTGGACACCGCCAACGTCATGCGCACGCTGGTCGCCCCCGACGTCGAGGACGCCTCCGACGCCGAGCTGGTCCGCCGCCGGTTCGACGAGCTGCTGGAACGGTCCACGCAGGTGGGCGACGACGCCGGGTTGCCGGCGTTCCTCGAGGTCGTGGCCCAGCTGACCCCGGACGAGGCCCGGATCCTGCGCCTGCTGGGTGACACGGGACCGGCACCGGTGATCGACCTCCACGCCGTGTCCATCGTGGGCCGTGGAACCCGCACCGTGCTGGCCCGCCAGACGATGGTCGCCGACCGCGCCGGCTGCTCGCATCCCGAGGACGTCGACACCTACCTCGCCAACCTCTCCCGGCTCGGCATCGTCGAGTTCACCGACGTCGAGCTCGAGGACCACGACGACTACCAGCTGATCGTGGGCACCGAGGCCTACCGGACCGCGGCGCGGCGCTACCGCGACGATCGGCTGTGGCGCGCCCGCGGCCAGCGCGGGTCGGTGCGCCTGACCGCCTTCGGGCAGCGGTTCCTGTCGATCTGCACGGGGCGCCCCCCGGCCGCCCCACCGCCGGACGCCCGCACGACGACCAGCGCCCGCGCCACGCACGCGTAGCGGGCGGTCTCGCCCCGTCATCCCATCGGCCGATCGGCCGGACGGCGGGCGGTGACCGGACGCCTACGATGCCGTCCCCGTCACCGACGTGGTGGCGACTCGTTCGTCCAGGTGCCGCCGATCCCCTCGGGAGTCACCTCCTCGTGCTACGTCACCGCCTGGCCGTCGTCGTCGCGTTCGCCGCCCTGGCGGTCGAGTGTGGCGGCGCGCAGCCGCCCAAGGCGGTCCAGCCCGTGGCGGCCCGCGGGGACGTGGTCGCCGCCCTGCCTGCCGACGTCACCGCCGCTCCCCCGGCGTCCCAGCCGGTCCGCCCGGTCCAGGCCCCGGCCCCGGCGCAACCCCTCGCCCCGACCGTCGCCCCGGTGCGTCCCGACGTACGCGTCGACGGGGCCCCGGCCGGCGCGGCGCCCCGCGTGCGTGACCTGCCCGGTGTGGAGGCCGCCGTGATGGCCCGCTCCCTGCAGGTCTCGGTGCCGACCGCCGACGGCCTCGTCCCGGTCGACGCCCTCGTCGTGGACGTCCCGGGCTTCCGCCGGTTCACCCCGGACGTGACCGCCAACGAGGTCGGCGTCTGGGAACGCCTGCTCGACGGCGAGGCGGTCTTCACCGCCGCGGCGGCCAACCGCGTCGACGCCGTGCTCGGCGAGTCCGCGACGCTGTCGGGTCCCCGCTCGACCGAGGCCCTCCGCGTGGGGGCGCTGGCGGCCAACGGCCTGCCGCAGCTGGCCGACCTGCTCCTGCCCGAGGCCGTCGGAGAACGACTCGGTGCCGGGGCGCGCGACACCCTCTTCGTGGCCGTGGCCGACGACGCCGACCCGGACGCGGTCATGGCCGAGGTCCAGGAGCTGGTCGGCGGCGAGGCCAGCGTCCTGCGCGAGCCCGAGGTCCAGCGGCAGGCGGCGCCGGGCACCATCGGCGCCACCACGCTCGAGTCCTTCACCTACCAGAGCGTCGGGGACGGCACGATCCGCATCGACCCCGCCTGGGTCGCTCGCCACATCGTCACGGTCGACCTGCCGATCCTCGGCCGCGTCACCTGCCACCGGGCGATCATCGACCAGATGGCGGCCGCGCTCGCCGAGATCCAGGCGGCGGGGCTGGCCGACCAGATCTACCAGTTCTCCGGCTGCTGGGTCCCACGCCACATCCTGTGGGACCCGTCCCGAGGGATCTCCCAGCACGCCTGGGGGCTGGCCTTCGACATCAACGTGCCGACCAACGGCTACGGCGCCACCCCGCAGATGCACCCGGGTGTGGTGGAGGCCTTCCGGCGCTGGGGCTTCAAGTGGGGCGGCGACTTCTCCACCCCCGACGGCATGCACTTCGAGCTGGAGCGCATCATCTCCCGCTGAGCGCGGGCTCGGCGCTGACGCGGGCTCAGTAGTCTCCGACTCCCGCCGCCGACCTCGTGAGAGCCTCCCATGCCCACCCTCGCCCTCGTCCGCCACGGCCAGTCGCTGTGGAACCTCGAGAACCGCTTCACCGGGTGGGTGGACGTCCCGTTGACGGACAAGGGCCGCGAGGAGGCCCGGGCCGGCGGCGAGAGCCTGCGGGGCCACGAGTTCGCGGTCGCGTACACCTCCACGCTGCAGCGAGCGCAGGAGACCCTCGACATCATCCTCGACACGATGGGCGTCACCGGCATGCCCATCATCCGCGACCAGGCACTCAACGAGCGTCACTACGGCGACCTGCAGGGGCTCGACAAGGCCCGGACCGCCGAGCGGTACGGCGACGAGCAGGTGCACATCTGGCGGCGCAGCTTCGCGACCGCCCCGCCGCAGGGCGAGTCGCTGAAGATGACCTCGGAGCGCACGCTGCCCTTCTTCGAGCGGGCGATCCTCGGTGACATCGCCCAGGGCAAGGACGTGCTCGTCGTCGCCCACGGCAACTCCAACCGCTCGATCGTCATGGAGCTCGACCAGCTCGCGCCGGACGAGGTGCCCGGCCTCGAGCTGGCCACCGGCATCCCGCTGGTCTACGACCTCGACGAGGACGGGACCGTGCGGTCCAAGCAGACCCTGGACGGGTAGACCCCCTCGGGGCGCCCGTTACGCTCGCGGGGCCCGCGAGAGCCCCACGAGGTCGCCATGATCGAGCCCGTCACGCCCGGCGAGGGACGCCTCGTCCTGCACCTGTTCCACCGCATCGACCGTGGTGTCGCCGCGTCGCTGCCGCCCGGTGCCGGCAAGGACCTCGCGGACGTGCTGGCCGAGTGGCAGGACCGGACCCAGCTGCACGTGTTCAGCGTCCCCGGCCACAAGGCCGACCTCATGCTGATGGCCATCGACGAGGACCTGGCGACCCTGCGTGCCCTGCAGACGGCGGTCGAGGGCTCGCAGGCGGGCCCCGCGCTCGAGCGCACCTGGTCGTACCTGTCGCTGACCGAGGGCTCGGAGTACACGACCACGCCCGAGCAGTACCGCGAGGAGATGGCGGCCAAGGGGGTCGAGGAGCCCGACCTGACGAGGCGCGTCGACGAGTTCGCCGAGCGCATGGTCACCTACACCCAGCACAAGCTCTACCCGGACATGCCCGCGTGGGAGCTGGCCTGCTTCTACCCGATGTCGCACCGCCGGGAGGGCGACGACAACTGGTACGAGCTGGACTTCGACGAGCGCAAGCGGCTGATGGGCGAGCACGGGCGGTCGGGGCGCGCCTACACGGGGCGTGTCCTGCAGCTCGTGTCCGGCTCGACCGGCCTGGACGAGTGGGAGTGGGGCGTCACGCTGTTCGCCCACGACATCGCCGACGTCAAGGACATCGTCTACACCCTGCGCTACGACGAGGCCTCGGCCCGGTTCGCCGAGTTCGGCGACTTCGTGATCGGCATGCGTCGGACGCCGGAGGACCTCGTCGCCGAGCTCGGCCTCGAGCGCACCGGCGACGCATGACCCGGCCGGACTGGCCCGACCACCGCCCCGCGCTCGCCGGGGCGACCGGGTGGCTGCACGACGTCGGCCTCGAGCCCGGCGACCGGCTCGTCACGCTGCTGGGCAACGACGAGGACACGTTCGCGCTCGGGATGGCCTGCATGCTGGCTGGCGTGGTGCAGGTCCCCCTGCCGCCGGACCTGGCGGGGCGTGACCTGCGGGAGGTCGTCGAGGACGCCGACCCCCAGCTCGTGCTCGTCGACCCACGGGTCGCGACGGACGCCGACACGGTCGCGGCGTGGCCGTCCGCTGCGCCACCCCCCGACGGGTGGGCGTCGCTGCCCGCGATCGAGCCCGACGCCGACATGCCGCGGACCCGGCCGATGGCCTACACCTCCGGGACCACGGGGCGCCGCAAGGGCGTCAGCGTCGGGGTCCACGACGCCGCCTGGGGTGCGGAGGTCGTCCGCGACGAGCTCGCCGCCTTCGACGACCGCCATGGCGACCGCCACCTCGTCGTCTCGCCGCTGTACCACTCCGGCCCGTTCCGCTTCGCCGCGGTGACCGCCCTGTCGGGTGGGCGTGTGCGCGTCCTGCCCCACTTCGACGTCGAGCTGTGGCAACAGGCACTGCGCGAGCACCGGCCGACCTCGCTGTTCTGCGTGCCCACCCACCTGCACCGCCTGCTCGAGCACCCCGACACCGACGCGGACCTGTTCTCCTCGCTGACGCTGCTCGCCCACGCGGGGGCGCCGTGCCCCGTCTCGCTGAAGGAGCGCCTGCTGTCGCTGGCCCCGTCCGACGCCGTGTGGGAGTTCTACGGCTCGACGGAGGGCCAGTTCACGGTCTGTCCCCCGGACCTGTGGCGCACGGCCCCGGGCACGGTCGGCCAGGCCCGGCCGGGGCGCCGACTGGAGATCCGCGACGCCGACGCGTCCGGCATCGGGACGGTCTGGTGCCAGGCCCCCATGCACGCCCACTGGCGGTACTGGCGCAATCCCGAGCGGACCGCGGAGGCCTGGGACGGTGACCGGTTCACCGTCGGCGACCTCGGGCGCCTGGACGACCAGGGTCGACTGTTCCTGCACGGCCGCCCCGGCGACCTGGTGATCACCGGCGGCGTCAACGTCTACCCCGCCGAGGTCGAGCGCGTCCTGCTGGAGCACCCGGCCGTGGGCGAGGCCGCCGTGTACGGCGTGCCGGACGACGACTGGGGCGAACGCGTCACCGCGGCCGTCGTGCTCCACGCCGGCCACGACGCCTCTCCGGACGAGCTCGTGGCCCACGCACGCCAGCACCTGCGCCGCGCCCAGGTCCCCAAGGACGTGCGCGTGGTCGACGACCTGCCGCGCACGCCCACGGGCAAGGTCGCCCGGATGGGGCTTGCGGACGCCCTCGGGACCGAGGAGTGAGCCCCGAGGACCTGCGCGCGATCGTCGCGGCCCACCGCCCCGCCACGCCCCGCGAGGTGGCGGCCCAGCACCGGACCCTGGCGTTCCTGGCGTGGCTGCCGCGGCCCCTGGACCAGGATGCCGACCCGGTCCACGTGACGGGGTCGGCGATCGTCCTGGACGGGGCGGGGCGCACGCTGCTGCACCGCCACAAGCGGCTCGGGCTCTGGTTGCAGCCCGGGGGCCACGTGGACCCGGGCGAGGTGCCGGCCGAGGCGGCGCTGCGGGAGGCACGGGAGGAGACCGGCGTCCCCGTCGGCCACCCCGACGACGGACCGCGCCTCGTCCACGTCGACGTGCACGAGGGCGGACGGGGCCACCTCCACCTCGACCTGCGCTACCTCCTGCTCGGCGACGGGCAGGCCGCGTTCGCGCCCGCAGCCGGGGAGAGCACCGCCCTGCAGTGGGTGGCGACCGACGAGATCGACGCGTGGGGCGACGCGTCGGTCGGCGACGCGGTGCGGGCGGCCGTCGCGACGACGGCGGCCGGTCAGCCCACGTAGTGGGTGCGGAGGGCCACGACGTCCTCCTCGGACCCCATCACCACGAGCACGTCCCCGACGGTGAGCGGTGCGGTGGGCAGCGGGTGCGAATCCAGGCGCCGGTCCGTCGCGTGCCGCAGCGCCAGCACGGTGCAGTGGAAGCGTTCGCGGATGCCGGCCTCGCGCAAGGTCATCCCGTCGAGCTCGCCCCCCGCGGCCACGGTGACCTCCTCGAGCGTGTAGTCGGTCGCCCCGCCGGCGATCCCGTCCAGGAAGTCCGCGACCGCCGGACGCGTCAGGATCTGGGCGATGCGGCGTCCCCCGATCGTGGACGGCGAGATCACCCGGTCCGCCCCCGCCCGCTGGAGCTTGCGTTCGTTCTCGTCCGCCTTGCAGCGGGCGATCACGACGCACTCGGGGCGCATGCCCTTGGACGTCAGCGTGACCAGGACGTTGTCGGCGTCGGAGTTCACGCAGGCCACCAGCGCCGACGCCCGGGCCATGCCGGCCTCGGCCAGCACGTGCTCCTCGGTGGCGTCGCCCCGCACGCGCAGGTAGCCGCGCTCCTCGAGCTCCTCGAGCTTCTCGTCGTCGGTGTCCACGACCACGAACGGGGCGCCGTCCCGGTCGAGGGTGGAGGCCAGGTGCCGCCCCACCCGGCCGTAGCCACACACGATGGTGTGGTCGAACAGGTCGCTGATGGCACGGTCCATGCGTCGTCGCTCCAGCTCGTCGCGCAGGTGGCCCTCGACCACGTACTCGGCCGCGGTGAACGCGGCGTAGGTCACGGTGACCACGCCCGTCCCGATCAGCCCCATCGTCAGGATCTTGCCCGCGGCATCCAGCGGGACCACTTCGCGGAACCCGACGGTGGTGATGGTGATCACCGTCATGTACAGGGCGTCGAGGGGACCGACGTCCTCGAGGACCTGGTAGCCGACGAACCCCACCAGCAGCACGAGCCCGAAGACCACGGCGATGGCGGCCAGGCGGCGTCGTTCGAGCACGCCGGGGGCCCATCGGGCCGGGCGGTTCCAGCTGCGGCGCGGACGGATGCGGTCGATCCTCACCATCGGGCGACGTGGTCCTCGGTGACCCCCACCAGGTGCACGGGCACGGGGACCCCGTCGGGGTCGGGCAGCGTCCCGGTGAAGGTGCCCACGGGCTGCACGTAGCGGGACCGCACCAGCAGGAGGTTCTCGTCCGCCGCCCGCGCCCCGGCCGAGGCGACCGCCAGTGACCAGTCCGGCCCGGACAGCTGCCAGTCACCCGCCATGCGTGGACCCGCGGGACCGAGCCCGGACAGCACCAGGGGGTGCGGGGCACCGTCCCACCACACCACGTCCTCGCCCGCCCCGGCGCCGTTCATCCCGGTCGAGACGTTCAGGCCGACGCGTCGGCCGTCATCGGCAGAACCCGCCGCGGCCGCCCATCGCCACGTGGTGTCGCGGTCCTGCGCCCCGAGGGTCCAGTCTCGCCAGGCCCCACCGGTGACCGCGACCTGGGTGGCCGCGGTGCGGACGCGGATCCGTGCCCGCTCCCCCGCGACCTTCTGGGTCGTGTTCCACCCGCCATGCGGGGTCGGCGTCACGCACACCACGGGCTGGTCACGCTCGACGTCCACGGTGGCGACGAGGCGGCCGCCGGCCACGGGCACGTCGAGGTCGAGGTCCCCGTCGGGACCGATCGCGACGTGGGCGCCCCGGGCGCGGAACCGCGAGGCGCTCGACGCGTGGTCCCCCAGGCGTGCCGACACCATGGGCAGGCCCCGGGCCTCCCAGGTGAGCAGCTGACCGTCCACCAGGCACCACGCGAAGGCGGTCGACGCGAACCCGAGGTCGACCACGGCGGCCCCCACGGCGACGTCCTCGGCCCCTGCGGCGCTGTAGGACCACCGCCGGGTCCGCCCGTGGCGGCCGGGACGTGGGTCACGGTCGAGGGCTCCGACCCACAGGCCGTCGGGCAGCCGGTCGCCCGCAGGCAGCGGCGGCAGGGTCGTCGTCATGGACGAGAGCCTAGGGGGCACGCCCGCCCGAGAACGGCTGCTGCGCCGTGCGGCGGGAGCCGCCCGGCGTCCGGACGGCGACGGCGCAGGGATCAGAACAGCCGCGGGTGGGGGTCCTCCTCGCCCCGCAGGTGACCGAGGTCCACGGTGGCACACGCGATGCCGCGGGATTCGGCCAGGACACGGGCCTGGGGCTTGATCTCGGTGGCGGCGAAGATGCCGCGCACCGGGGCGAGCAACGGATCGCGCTGCATGCGGTCGAGGTAGCGGGTGAGCTGCTCGACCCCGTCGATCTCGCCGATGCGCTTGATCTCGACGGCCACCGCCGCACCGTCGTGGTCGCGGCACAGCAGGTCCACGGGCCCGAGGTCCGTGCGGAACTCGCGGGTGACCAGCTCGAGGCCGTCCTCGAGGTGGGTGGGGTGGTCGGCGAGGAGCTGCTGCAGCTCCTTCTCCACCCCGTCCAGCGTCAGCCCGCGTTCGGTGTCGAGCTCGTAGCTGACGTCCTCGAACACCTCCTCGAGCTCGATGCTGAGGACCTCGCCCTTGGGGTTGGTCACCACCCAGCGGTCGCCGTGGTCCTCGAGGGTGTTGGGCGCGTTCATCCAGTTCAGGGGCTTGTAGGCGCCCACGTCGGCGTGGATCGCGACGCAGCCGTCGGCCTTGTGCATGACCATCCGGACCGCCGACGTCAGGGTGGACGACAGGCGGCCGTCGTAGGTGGCCGAGCACCGGGCGACGAGGACACGCATCGGGCGGCAACGGTAGTCCACGACACGGTGGCTACCATCGCGCGTCACCACCGCGGCCCGCTCCCACCTCGCGTGGCCGCACACTCCCTGCCTCCCGAAGGTGTTCCCGTGGCACTCCAGGTCGGCCTCGTCGGGCTGCCCAACGTCGGCAAGTCGACGCTGTTCAACGCCGTGTCCCAGGCCGGGGCGGAGGCGGCCAACTTCCCCTTCTGCACCATCGACCCGAACGTGGGCGTGGTCGCCGTGCCGGACACCCGGCTGGACCGGCTGGCCGAGATCTCCACGTCGGCCAAGATCGTCCCGACCGCCATCGAGTTCGTCGACATCGCCGGCCTGGTCGCCGGCGCCAGCCAGGGCGAAGGCCTCGGCAACCAGTTCCTGGCCCACATCCGCGAGGTCGACGCGGTCTGCCACGTGGTGCGGTGCTTCGACGACGACGACGTCGTGCACGTCGCGGGTGAGGTCGACCCGGCGCGCGACATCGAGGTCATCGAGACCGAGCTGGTGCTCAAGGACCTCGACACGGTCGAGAAGCGCCTCGAACGCGCCCAGCGGTCGGCCAAGTCCGGGGAGAAGGCCCTGCTGGCCGAGCGCGACCTCGTCCAGCGCCTCCACGACCACCTGGCCGCGGGCGACCCCGCCCGCACCTTCGACTGGGGCGACGGGGACAGCACGCCGCTGCGGCGCGAGCTGTCCCTGCTGACGGGCAAGCCGGTCCTGTACGCCGCCAACGTGGGCGAGGACGACCTGCCCGACGGCAACGCCCACGTCGACGTCGTGCGCGAGATCGCGGCCCGCGAGGACGCCGAGGTCGTCGTGATCTGCGCGCAGGTCGAGGCCGAGCTCGTCGAGCTGGACGACGAGGAACGGGCCGAGTTCCTCGACTCCCTGGGCCTGGAGCAGTCGGGCCTGCAGCGGCTGATCGACCGGGCCTACACCCTGCTCGGCCTGCTGACCTACTTCACCACCGGGCCGAAGGAGACACGCGCCTGGACGGTCCGGGCGGGTTCGACCGCCCCCAGGGCCGCCGGCGTGATCCACTCGGACTTCGAGCGCGGGTTCATCCGGGCCGAGGTGATCGCCTACGACGACCTGGACACCCTCGGCTCCGAGGCCGCGGCCCGTGACGCGGGGCGCCTGCGCTCCGAGGGCAAGGAGTACGTCGTCGCCGACGGCGACGTCATCCACTTCCGCTTCAACGTGTGACCGACCACCCGAAAGGCCCGACGATGGCACGCACCGAACCGATCACCCGCCTCGAGGTCGCGGCCTGCCCCATGCACCGCCTCGAGGTCAAGCACTACAAGGACCACGAGGTGGGCTGCGACTGCCTCTCCGACTCGCGTCGGGAGGAGCTGGCCACCCGCCTCGAGGCCGCCCGCGCCGAGGGCAACCCCCTGGCCGAGATGGCCGAGTGACTCGAGGGCCGCGTCCGGCCCACGCGCCGGGCACGAACCCGCAGCGTCCCCCGACGCCCGCACAGGACCCCCCACGTGCCGCGTGAACCCCGCAACGACCTCGGCGGACGGCTCGGCCGGGCGTCCCGACTGGCGCGGACCGGCGCCCGGGGCGCGATGGGCCTGGCCGGCGCCACCGCGCGCCGCTGGGCCGGCAACGAGGACGCCGAACGCCTCCACCACGAGGAGATGGCTGCCCGGGTCGCCGACGTGCTCGGCGAGATGAAGGGCGCGGCGATGAAGCTGGGGCAGCTGCTCAGCTTCGTCGACCTCGACCTGCCGCCGGAGGTGCGCAGCGTCTACCACGACGCCCTGGCGAAGCTGCGCGACGACGCCCCGCCCGTGGACCCGGACGCGATCGAACGGGTCGTGCGCGAGGACTTCGGCGCCCCCGTCGAGGAGGTGTTCGCCTCCTGGGAACGCCAGCCCCTGGCAGCGGCCTCGATCGGGCAGGTCCACGCTGCCAAGCTGCACGACGGCCGCGAGGTCGTGGTGAAGGTCCAGTACCCCGGCGTGGCCGACGCGGTGCGCTCCGACCTGTCCAACGCCGAGATGTTCGCCCCGCTCGCACGGTGGTTCTCCCCCAACCAGGAGATCGAGCCGCTGCTCGACGAGCTGCGCGAACGCATCGACGACGAGCTCGACTACGAGCGCGAGGCGCAGTACCAGCGCGCCTTCGCCGAGCGGTACGCCGGCCACCCGTTCATCGTGGTGCCCGACGTCGTCGGCGACCTGTGCCGGAACCGGGTCCTCGTGTCGGAACGGATCCACGGGCGCCGCTTCGACGACGTGGCGTCCAGCGGCGACGACGCCCTGCGCCAGCGGGTCGGCGAGATCATCTTCCGGTACGCCTTCGGCTCCATCGCGCGATTCCGGCTCTTCAACGGCGACCCCCACCCGGGCAACTACCTGATCACCGACGACGACCGGGTGGCCTTCCTCGACTACGGCAGCGTGAAGATGTTCACGCGCGAGCGCTACGCGTCGATGCGGCGCGTGGACGACGCCGTCGCCCGGGACGACCACGAGGGGTTCCTCGACGCCATGCGCGAGACCCGGTTCCTGCCACCGCGGGCGGGGATCGACGAGGACATGCTCTGGGAGTGGTTCCGGCTGTACACGCGACCCATCGTCGCCGACCAGCCGTTCTGCTTCACCTCCGAGTTCGCGACCGAGGTGCTGCGCACCACCTCGGACCCGCGGTCGGAGTACTACGGCGTGCTCCGGCGGCTCAACCTGCCGTCGGACTACCTGCTGCTGACCCGCATCCACCTCGGCCTGAACTCGGTGCTGGGCCGCCTCGAGGCGTGCAACGACTGGCGCGCGATCCACGAGGAGCTCACCGAGGGCGCCCCGCCGGCCACCGAGCTGGGTGAGCTGGACCGGGCCTGGTGGCGCGAGCACCACCAGGCCTGACCCACAGGCTCACATCCGCTTGACGCTGCTGTAGATGTCGGCGATGACGTCGCCGTACTTCTCGCTGACGACGTGCCGCTTGACCGACTGCTTCTGGGACAGCTCGACGCCGACCTCGAAGTCCTCGGGCAGGATCCGGAACGTGCGCACGGACTCGGCCTTGGAGACCGCGTCGTTGGCGGTGTCGATGGCCTTCTGGACCTCGGCGCGCAGGTCGTCGTCGTCGAGCAGCTGGTCGACGCTGGCCGGCTTGCCGTTGGACTCGGCCCACGGGACGACAGCCTCGGCATCGATGGTCACCAGCGCGGCGATGAAGGGTTCGCCGTCCCCGACGACCATGGCCTGGCTGACGAGGAAGTGCGAGCGGATCCGGTCCTCGAGCACCGCCGGGGCGACGTTCTTGCCGCCGGCCGTGACCAGGATCTCCTTCTTGCGGCCCGTGATGCGCAGGTAGCCGTCGTCGTCGAGCTGCCCGATGTCGCCGGTGTGGAACCAGCCGTCGCTGTCGAGGGCCTCGGCCGTCGCGTCGTCGTTGTTGTAGTAGCCCTTGAAGACGTGCCCGCCCTTGAACAGGATCTCGCCGTCGTCGGCGATGCGGACCGTCACGCCCGGCAGCGGCCGGCCGACGGTGCCGATCTTGAGCGCGTCGGGCTGGCTGATCGTGGCGCCAGCCGTGGTCTCGGTCAGGCCGTAGCCCTCGAGGATCACGACGCCGATGCCGCGGAAGAAGTGGCCGAGCCGTTCGCCGAGCGCCGCACCGCCCGAGACCGCGTAGCCGACGCGCCCACCCATGGCGGCACGCAGCTTGCTGTACACGAGCTTGTCGAACACGGCGTGCAGCAGGCGGGTCTTCAGCGAGACGCCGCCCTGGTCCATCTCGCGCGAGTAGTCGATGGCGGTCTCGGCGGCCCGGTCGAAGATCGCTCCCTTGCCGTCGGCGTGGGCGCGCTGCTGGGCGCCGTTGAAGACCTTCTCGAAGACGCGGGGCACGGCCAGGAGGAAGTCGGGCTTGAACATCGCCAGCTCCTCGAGGAGCTGTGGGATGCCCGTGGAGTACCCGATGCAGACCCCCGCGCTGACGCAGCCGACCTGGATCAGGCGCGCGAAGATGTGCGCGAGCGGCAGGAACAGCAGCGTGGACTGGCCGGCGTGGAAGTACGCACTGGACACCGACAGGACCTGCGCGACGTCCCACATGAAGTTCTCGTGGGTGATGACGCAGCCCTTCGGGCGGCCCGTGGTGCCCGAGGTGTAGACGATGGTCGCCAGGTCGCCGGCGACGACGCCGGTGCGGCGGGCCTCGACCTCGGCGGGGTCGACGTCGGCGCCGTGGCCCTTGATCTGCTCGACGCCGCCCTCCTCGATCACGAAGGCGTGCTCGCAGCCGGGCAGGTCGTCGGCGACCTTGTCGTAGACCGCCTTGAGCGACGCGTCGGCGCAGATGATCGCGGACGCGCCCGAGTCCGAGACGATCCACTGGACCTGCTCGGCCGACGACGTCTCGTAGATCGGCACGGTCACGCAGCCGGCGGCCCAGATCGCGTAGTCGAGCAGCGTCCACTCGAGCCGAGTCGGGCTCATCAGGCAGATCTTGGAGCCGGGCTCGATCCCGAGGCCGACGAAGCCCTGCGCGATGGCGGTGACCTCGTCCGCGAACTGGCGGGTGGTCCACTGGACGAACTCGTTGCCGACCCGGTGGGCCAGCGCGGGCCGCTGCGGGGAGGTCCGGGCGTGCTCGAACAGGGCCGTGGTCACGTTCGACTGTGGGTCGATCACGACCTCACCCGACGATGTGTACTCCTGCATGGTCACCCACTCCTCCCGCGGACCCCACCGCGGGGCCGGACTGGCGAGCCTACCGACCATCGTCCCAGCGCTCGAAGGCAGGATGGCCCGGTCCTCTAGCGTCGATGGTCCCCCTTCGAGGAGCTGCCATGACCGTCCACGTCGAGGACGAGGGTCCGGTCCGCGTGGTCACGATCGACCGCCCGGAGGTCCGCAACGCCGTCGACCGTCCCACGGCCGAGGCGCTCGACACGGCCATGGCCGACGGCGACGCCGACCCGGACGTCCACGCGATCGTGCTGACGGGTGCCGGCGGCACGTTCTGCGCGGGCGCGGACCTGCACGCCGTCGGGGCGGGAGACGCCGAACGTGCCAACCGTGTCGAGCGCAGCCACCGCGGCCCGATGGGCCCGACCCGACGGCGCCTCGGCACGCCCACCATCGCCGCGGTCGAGGGCCACGCCGTGGCCGGGGGGTTCGAGCTGGCCGCGTGGTGCGACCTCCGCGTCGCCTCGGCCACGGCCGTCTTCGGGGTGTTCTGTCGTCGCTGGGGCGTGCCCCTCATCGACGGCGGGACCGTGCGGATCACACGCCTGCTCGGCCAGTCCCTCGCGATGGACCTGGTGCTGACGGGGCGCCCCGTCGACGCCGACGAGGCCCTGGCCATCGGGCTGGCCAACCGCACCTGCGCGGCCGGCGAGGCCCGCGCCACCGCCGTGGCCCTGGCACGCGAGATCACGGCGTTCCCGCGCACGACGATGCTCGCCGACCGCGGCGGCGTCCTGGCGGCGTTCGACCTGCCGCTGGACGAGGCCCTGCTGGCCGAGCACGACCGCGGGACCGCCGCGATCGAGCAGGGCGGCATGGCCGACGTCGCCCGGTTCACGTCCGGCGCGGGGCGAGGAGGCAGCTTCACCACGTGAGTGCCCGCGCCGCGGCGCGGGGCGGGGAGGCCGGTTCGACGACTGAGGCGTCGGGCCGGTCGTGCGCGCGGCGTTCGGCGGGTGGACGACGGGAGCAGCCGAGCGCCTAGCCTCGCGCGCGTCCTGCCCGCGACCCAGGGAACACCGTGACCGCAGTCCGCGAGAACCTCACCCGAGACGAGGCCGAGCGCCGTGCCTCGCTGATCGAGGACGTCCGGTACGAGGTCACACTGGACCTCACTCGGGGCGACGAGGTCTTCGGCTGCGACACGCGGGTCGTGTTCCGGACCCCGGAGCCGGGGGCGTCGACCTTCATCGACCTCACGGCCCACCAGGTGCACCGCGTGGTCCTGAACGGTCGTGAGCTGCCCCACGAGGACATCGCCGCGACGCGGGTCCAGCTGTCGGACCTGGCCGCCCACAACGAGCTGCACATCGTCGCCGACATGGCCTACCGCCACACCGGCAAGGGCCTGCACTTCTTCCGCGACCCCACCGACGACCGGGTCTACCTGCACAGCCAGTTCGAGCCGTTCGACGCGCACCTGGTCTACCCGTGCTTCGACCAGCCCGACCTCAAGGCCGTCTTCGACCTGTCGGTCGACGTGCCGGCGGACTGGGTCGTGGTGTCCAACGAGCGGTGCACCGAGCAGCCGGCGGAGGGCGCCGGCGGCCGCTGGCGCTTCGCCCCGACGCCCCGCCTGTCCCCCTACGTGACCGCCGTGGTGGCCGGCCAGTACGCGTCGCGGCACGCGCGAGCACGGCGACGTCGACCTCGGGTTCTACGTCCGCGCGTCGCTGGTCGAGCACCTCGACGTGGACGAGCTGACCGAGCTCACCCGCCAGGGCCTCGACTGGTACGACGAGAACTTCGGGATCGCCTACCCCTTCGGCAAGTACGACCAGCTGTTCGTGCCCGAGTTCTCGGCCGGGGCGATGGAGAACCCGGGCTGCGTGACGTTCTCCGAGGGCTACGTCTACCGGTCGCGGGTCACCGACGCGCAGCGGGAACGGCGCGCGGAGACCGTGCTGCACGAGATGGCCCACATGTGGTTCGGCGACCTCGTCACCATGCGGTGGTGGGACGACCTCTGGCTCAACGAGTCGTTCGCCACCTTCGGTGCCGTCCTGTCGCAGGTCGAGGCCACCCGCTTCCAGAACGCCTGGGTCACCTTCCTCGACTCCGAGAAGGCCTGGGCGAAGTACCAGGACCAGCTGCCGACCACCCACCCCATCGCCGCCCACCTCGCCGACGTCGAGGCCGTCCACCAGAACTTCGACGGCATCACCTACGCCAAGGGCGCGTCGGTCCTGCGCCAGCTGGTCGCCTACGTCGGCCAGGACGCCTTCCTGGCCGGCTGCCGCGCCTACTTCCAGGCGCACCAGTACGGCAACGCCGAGCTGGCCGACTTCCTCGCTGCCCTGGAGGGCGCGTCGGGGCGCGACCTGTCGACGTGGGCGCAGGCGTGGCTGACGACCTCGGGGGTCAACACGCTGGGCCTCGACGCCACCGTCGCCGACGACGGGACGTTCGCCTCCGCCGCGGTCGTGCAGTCCGCGACCGACGCGCACCCGACGCTGCGGCCGCACCGGCTGGCCATCGGGGTGTACGACTGGGACGACGGGGCGCTGGTCCGCACCCACCGCGTCGAGCTCGACGTCCGCGGCGAGCGCACCGACGTGCCCGACCTGGTCGGCGTGGACGCCGGCGTGCTGGTCCTGGTCAACGACGACGACCTCACGTTCGCCAAGCTCCGCCTCGACGACCGTTCGATGGCGGGCCTGACCGCCCACCTGGCCGCCCTGCGCGACCCCCTGCCCCGTGCGCTGGCCTGGTCGGCCGCCTGGGACATGGTCCGCGACGCCGAGCTGCCCGCCACACGGTTCGTGGACCTGGTCGTCGCCAACAGCGGGTCCGAGTCCGAGGTCGGCATGACCCAGCGGCTGGCGATGCGCGCCCTCGGGGCGGCCGAGCGCTACGCCGACCCGGCCCACCGGGACGGACCTGCGCCAGCGGCTCGCCGACCACGCCCTGGCCCAGCTCGAGGCGGCCGAGCCCGGCAGCGGCCACCAGCTCGTGTGGGCACGCCAGCTTGCCAGCGCCGCCTGCACCCCCGCGCACCTCGACCGGGTCCAGGCCCTGCTCGAGGGGACGTGGGAGGTCCCCGGCCTGCAGGTCGACACCGAGCTGCGTTGGCACCTGGTCACGATGCTCGCCCGCGAGGGGGTCGTCGGGACCGACGGCGATCGACGCCGAGCTCGTCCGCGACCGCACCGACATCGGGGAACGGCGTGCCCTGACCGCCCGCGCCGCGATGCCCGACCCCGACCAGAAGGCGGCCGCGTGGACGCGCCTGGTCGAGGACGACTCGCTGTCCCACACGCTGTCCCGGCAGCTCTGGTCCGGGTTCCAGCAGCTGACGCAGCCGACCCTCGTCGAGCCCTACGTCGAGGCGTACTTCGACGTCCTCGACACCGTGTGGGACCGTCGCGGGCTCGAGTGGGCCATCGAGTTCTCCGGCGACATGTTCCCGCATCCCTGTGCGTCGCCGGACCTGGCGCAGCGGGTGGCCAAGGCGCTCGAGCGCGACGACCTGCCCGGTCCCCTGCGGCGGGTGCTGCTCGAGCAGCAGGACCTGCTGGACCGCATGCTCGCGGCCCGTGCCAGGGACGCCGCCTGACACCCTCAGCGCAGGTCCGGCGGCAGGTCCTCGGGACGGTCCCAGTCGTCGACCCAGGCTCCCGAGCCGCCGAGGTCGCCCCACCCGTCGACGTCCACCCGGGCGGCGTCCAGCCAGGCCAGCAGGCGTCGAGGTGACCGCTCCCCCGCGGCCACGCGCGCCTCGATCGCCGGCGTCGCGGTCGTCGCGATCACCGCGTGGAGTGCCTGCACGTGTCCGTCGGCGATGGCCACGGTCGCGGCGCGCCCCTGCTGGCGGCACAGCTCGGCGAGACGGTCCACGACGGCAGGTGCGGGGTGCGGGGCGTCCACCGGCACGATCCCGAGCAGGTCGGCCTCGGTGACGCGCAGGGCGGCCAGCACGCCCGCCAGCGGCCCCGTGCACCCCGCCACGTCGGCCAGCTCGTCGTCGCGCCCGAGCGGACGGTCTCCCCGGGCCACCCAGACGTGGCCGGCCACCGGGGCGAGGCGCTCGACCACGCGGTCGACCAGGCGCTGCCCGTCGAGGCGCAGCGTGGCCTTGTCACGTCCCATCCGGCGCGACGCCCCGCCCGCCAGGACGACGACGTCGAGGCCGCGCGTCACGGGAGGACCCAGGTGTCCACCGTGTCCCCCGCTGCGCACCGCTCCGTGCCCGGGGGCAGGTCGACCAGCGCCGAGGTGGCGGCGAGGCGGGCGAGGTCGGCGGCGCCGTGGCCGGGGACGGGGCGGACGTGGCCCTCCACGATGGCCGCAGGGACCATCGACCGACGCCGGGGGTCGCCGTCGACCGAGGTCGCGAGCGGGAGCCGGACGGGGCGGGGCGCGGGGCGACCGGCGAGGCGGGCCACCACGGGGCGGACGAGCAGCAGCGTCCCGGCCAGCGCTGCGAGCGGGGTGCCGGGCAGGCACATGACGCGTGACCCCGGATGCCGTGCGCCCCCAGGCGAAGGGTCGTCCGGGACGCATCGCCAGCGAGACGGTGCGGCCCACGGCGAGCCCGTCCACCACGTCCCCGGCGTGGTCCCGCGGCCCCACCGAGACCCCACCGACGGTCACCACGAGGTCGTGCTCGTCCGCCAGTGCCGCGACACCGGCCGCGAGGGCGTCGGGATCGTCCCGGATCGGTGCCGCGACCCGGACGTCGGCACCGTCGGCCCCCAGGACGTGGACGAGCATGGGCCCCACGGCGTCCGGGGTGGTACCGGCCACGACCTCGTCCCCGGTCGGCAGCACCGCCACCCGGGGGCGGGGAACGGCACAGACCTGCGCGACCCCGGCGCCGGCCAGTCCCGCCAGCGCCCCCGCGTCCAGGACCCGGCCGGCGTCGACGAGGACGTGCCCCGCCGGCGCGTCCTGGCCGGCGGGGCGGACGTCGTGGCCGACGGGCACCGGGGCGGCGACCTCGACCGCGTCCCCGTCGCGGCGCAGGTCCTCCACGCGGACGATGGCGTCGGCCCCGACCGGCAGTGGGGCGCCCGTGGCGATCTCGCGGGCCGTGCCGGCGCGCAGCTCGCTCCGGTCGCCCTGCCCCGCCAGGCTGGCGCCGTCGAGGACGAGTCGGACCGGGGCCGCGGCGGTGGCGTCGGCGAGGTCCGCGGCGCGCACCGCGACGCCGTCCATGGCGGCACGATCCTCGGGCGGCAGCGGCGAGGGCGACCGCGCGTCCGTGGCCAGCACCCGCCCCGCTGCGACCGCCAGGTCGCAGGGCACGGGAGCCAACGACACCACGCCCTCGAGCACCTCGGCGAGCACGGCGGCCACCGGGGTCCGGGCGGTGGCGGTCATGCGGGCTCCACCTGCACCGGCACGGCGGTCAGGCCGGCCGTGCCCGACAGCGGGTCGATCGTGGCCGTCCCGATCAGCAGGTTCACGTTGACCCCGGCGTCACCGGCGTCGATCGTCTGCTCGATCCCGTCGAGGTCGTGGCCGAACCCGTGTGGCAGGGACACCACGCCGGGGCGGATGTCCTCGGTCACCTCGACCGTGACCTCGACCTTGCCGGTGTCCGTCCACACGCGGGCACGGCCCGCGTCGCCCAGGCCCCACGTCGTGGCGTCCTCGGGGTGCACCTGCAGCGTGCACAGCTCGCCGCCCCGCAGCATGGGCAGGTTGTGCATCCACGAGTTGTTGGTCCGCAGGTGGCGTCGGCCGACCAGGAGCGTGGAGGCGGTCCCGGCGCTGTCGAGCAGCTCGTGCAGCCGCGGCAGGTCGTCCAGCAGCGCGGGTGGCGCCAGCTCGACCTTGCCGCTGGCGGTCGTCAGCACGCCGGGGACCCGGGGCTCCAGTGGCCCCAGGTCGACGCCGTGCGGATGGTCGGCCAGCCGGTCGAGCGACCAGCCGTCGGGATCGTCCCCGAAGGCGTCGCCGTAGGGACCGGAGCGCAGCAGCAGGTCCAGCAGCCGCTCGGGACCGCGGCGGGGCGCGACGGCCGCGAGCAGCTCGGGCACGTCGCGGTCGCCCGTGCGAGCGGTGGCGCGCGACGCGAGCTGGCCCGCGAGCCCGGCCGCGACGAGGTCGTCGGCGTCGGCCGCGGCGACGTCGGGTCCCGCCCCCTGGGCGATCGCGGTCAGTCGCAGGAGGATGTCCTCCTCCGCCATCATCCCGTCGGGCAGGGGCAGCGCCGGCGGCGTGTAGTGCAGGACGTTGCGGATCGCGAGGGCGGCGAAGGCCATGTCGGCATGGCCGCGGAAGCGTGCCGGCGGTGGGGGCAGGATCACGTGCGCCCGTCGCGAGGTCGCCGTCACGTAGGGGTCCACGCACACCAGCAGGTCCAGCGACGCGAGCGCCGCGTCGAGGCGGGCCCCGTCGGGCGTGGACAGCACCGGGTTGCCGGCCACGCACACCAGGGCGTGGAGCTGGCCCTCCCCCGGGGTGTCGATCTCCTCGGCCAGGGCGGCCACGGGGAACTCGCCCAGGACCTCCGCGTGGCCCGACACGCGGCTGTGGAAGCGTCCGAAGCCCTGTGGTGGCCGACCGCTGCGGTCCTCGTGCCACGGACGGGCGAACATCGCCCCGCCCGGGCGGTCGAGGTTGCCGGTGAGGACGTTGCAGACGTCGACCAGCCAGCTGGCCAGCGTGCCGTGGGGCGTCGTGGTCGTCCCGATGCGGCCGTACACCACCGCGTGGTCCGCGGCGGCCAGGTCGCGGGCCAGCGCACGGATCGTCCCGGCGTCCAGCCCGCAGGCACCGGCGACGGCCTCGGGGCTGAACGCGGCCACGGCGTCGTGCACCTGCTCCAGCCCCGCGACGTGGGGTGCGAGGTCGCCGAGGTCGGCCAGGTCCTCGTCCACGAGCGTGTGGGCCAGCGCGGCGAGCAGCAGCGCGTCGGTCCCCGGCCGGATCGCGAGGTGGTCGTCCGCGCGAGCCGCCGTGCGGGAGCGGCGGGGATCGACCACGACGAGCCGTCCGCCCCGTCGGCGCAGGTCCTTCAGCCGCTGGGGGACGTCGGGCACGGTCCACATCGAGCCGTTCGACATCAGCGGGTTGCCACCGATGACCACGAGCAGGTCGGTGCGGTCGATGTCGGGCACGGGCACGGCGAGCGGGTCGCCGAACAGCTCGGCCGAGCTGCGGTGCTTGGGCATCTGGTCGACCGTGCTGGCCGTCGTGAACACGCCCGGCCGCAGGGCCTGGCGGAACACCCGGCCGTACAGCTGCCCGGCGAGGGTGTGGACGTTGGGGTTGCCCAGGTACATGCCGACCGACGACCGTCCGTGCTGCTCGTCGACCGCGGCCAGGCGCTCGTCGACGTACGCGAACGCCTCGTCCCAGTCGACCTCCCGCCACCGCTCGCCCTCGCGGATGCGCGGCCGGGTCAGCCGGTCGGGGTCGTGGTCGAGCTGCCCGAGCGCGGCACCCTTGGGGCAGATGTAGCCGCGGCTGAGGGGGTGCTCGGGGTCGCCCGTGACCCGCGTGACGTGGCCGTCGTCGAGCTCGAGCACGAGCCCGCAGGTCGCCTCGCACAGCGGACAGGTTCGCAGGGCGGTCGTCGACATGCCGGCTCCCGGGCGTGGGTGTCACCGCCGAGTCTGCCACCTCCCCCGAGGCGCCGCCGCGCCTGCCGTGCAGGAGGCCCCGCGCGCTGTAGCGTCCGCCCACCGCGAGATGCCCCGACCCGGAAGGCCTGCCCGGTGCGGTACGGACGTGACGTCATCGACGACGACCCGCGACACCGCCGTGAGGTCCCCGAGGTCACGCTCCGCCGCGGGATGGTGCTCGAGGCGCTCGGTGACTCGTTCGTCGGCGAGGTCGTCGCGGTCCGTGGCCACGCCGTCGTGCTGCGGGACCGCCGGCAGCGGGAACGCGCCTTCGACACGCGCGACGCCGGCTTCATGCTCGACGACCGCCTCGTGCGTGTTCGCATCCCCCGTCGCCCCGACGCCGGCCCGACGACCCCGTCGACGACCGCCTCGGGCTCCGTCGCGGTGCGGACGTCGGCGCGCCAGGCGCAGGCCTCACGGATCTTCGTCGAGGGCAGGCACGACGCGGAGCTGCTCGAGAAGATCTGGGGCGACGACCTGCGCGTGGAGGGGATCGTGGTGGAGATCCTGGAGGGGGTCGACGACCTCAGCCGACGTGGTGCGGGGGTTCGCGCCCGGCCCGGGGCGGCGCATGGGGGTGCTGGTGGACCACCTCGTGCCCGGGTCGAAGGAGTCGCGGGTCGTGGCCGCGGTCGACCACCCGCACGTGCTGGTGACCGGGCACCCGTTCGTCGACGTCTGGGCGGCCGTGCGGCCCGAGGTCATGGGGCTGGACGCGTGGCCCGACGTGCCCAAGGGGCCGACCGTGGAAGGAAGGGGTGTGTGCCGCGCTCGGCGAGGACGAACCCGGGGCCCTGTGGTCCCGCATCCTCGCCGCGGTCGGCACCTACACCGACCTCGACCGCTCCCTGGTGGGCGCCGTCGAGCGGCTGCTCGACTTCCTCACGGAGCCGGCCGCGTGACGCGCCGACGGTGGCGGGGCGCGCTGGTCGCCGTGGCCCTGCTGGCGGCCGGACTGGCCCGCCCCGTCGCGGCGCAGACCGACGGCCCCACCGTGCGGCGGCTGGCCGGGGCGACGCGTCTCGAGACGGCCGTCGCCGTGTCCCGCGCCAGCTTCGACCGCGCCACCACCGTCGTGCTCGCGCGGGCCGACGACCCCGCGGACGCGTTGGCCGGGGCGCCGCTGGCGGCACACCTCGCAGCCCCGCTCCTGCTGGTCCCGACCGACGGGGTGCCGGACGTCGTCCGCGGCGAGCTCGACCGCCTCGGCGCCGAGGAGGTCGTCCTCCTCGGCGGTGAGCAGGCCCTGTCCCCGGCCGTCGCGTCCGAGGTCGGGGCGCGCACCGTCACGCGTGTCGAGGGGCAGGACCGCGTGCAGACGGCCCTGCGCATCGCCCGGCGGGTCGGGCCGTCCCCGATCGCCTACGTGGCAGGCATCGCCGGGCCCGTCGACGCGCTGGCCGCCGGCGCGGCCGCGTCCCAGCTGGGCGCCCCGGTGCTGCTGGTCGGGTCCCGCCCGCAGCGGCTCGTGCCGGTGCTGGACGAGCTGGGCGTGACCGAGGTGCGGGTCGTCGGTGGTCCCGCGGTCGTCGCACCGTCCGTCGACGAGGCGCTGACGGCGCCGGGACGGCGCGTGGTCCGGCGCGCTGGTGCCGACCGGTACGCGACGGCCGCAGCCGTGACCGCCGATGCCGTGCACGCGGGTGCCGACACGACCCGGCCCTGGATCGCGACGGGGCGCACCCTGCCCGACAGCCTGGCGGCCGCGCCGGCGATCGCGGCCACCGGAGGCGTGCTCGTCCTCCTCGACGGCACCGACCCGTGGTCCACCCGCCCCGCCACCGACCTGCTGCGCGCCTGGGCCCCCGAGCGGGCGGTCGTGCTGGGCGGCCCCGACGCCGTCGCCCCCGCCATCTCCTGGCAGCTCCCCGTCGTCGTGCACGGTCCCACGCTGCCACGCGGCGGGAGCGCGCTGTTCCCCCAGCACCGCCTCGTCGCCCTGTACGGCCACCACGGCTCCCCGTCCCTCGGGGTGCTCGGGGAGCAACCACCCGACCAGGCCGCGGCACGCCTGGCCCCGGTGGCCGCGCCGTACGGGGCCGACGGACGTGACGTGCTGCCGACCTTCGAGCTGATCGTCTCGCTGGCCACCTCGGGCGCGGGCCCCGACGGCGACTACTCCGACCCCAGCACCCGGGCGGAGATCCAGCCATGGCTCGACGCTGCCCGGGCCGCCGGGGCGTACCTGTTGCTCGACCTGCAGCCGGGCCGGACCGACTTCCTCACCGATGCCCGCCGGTACGAGGACCTGCTGCGCGAACCCGACGTGGGGCTGGCCCTCGACCCCGAGTGGCGGTCTGGAGCCCGACCAGCGCCACCTCGAGCAGGTCGGCAGCGTGGACGCCAGCGAGGTCAACGCCGTGTCCGCGTGGCTGGCGGACCTCACGCGGGAGGCCGGCCTGCCCCAGAAGCTGTTCGTGATCCACCAGTTCCAGCTCCGGATGGTCACGAACCGGGACCAGCTCGTGCTGCGCCCCGAGCTGGCGACGCTGGTCCAGATGGACGGCCAGGGCAGCCGTGCGGCCAAGCTGTCGACCTGGGCAGCGCTCACCCGCGACGCCGGGCCCTGGCATCACGGCTTCAAGCTCTTCTACGACGAGGATCCCGACATGTTCGCCCCGGCGGACGTGCTCGGCCTGCACCCCACGGTGGAGTACGTCAGCTACCAGTGAGTGCGCTCGCATTCCGGTCCGCGTGTCGTACCCTCCGCTCGCGGTCCCTGGGGCAGCGATCGCCGCGCGCTGTCGCATGCCATCTCGAAAGGTCCCTGCGTGTCCCGTGTCCGCCCTTCCGCCGTCGCCCTGCTGGCGGCGGCGCTGCTGGCCAGCCTGCTCGTCGTCGTGGCGCCGCCGACCGCCGCCGAGGCCGCGACGCCTCGACCGTGGCCGGCCATCTGGGACGTCGTCCCTGCCACCGGGGCGGTCGTCCCCGCCGGCACCGTCCGGATCGCCGGGACGGCGACGGCCCCCACCGGCGTGCAGTCCGCCCAGGTCGAGGTCGACGGCGCGGCCGTCTCGACGTCCATCATCGACTCGAACGACACCGCAGCACGCGTGGAGGCCCGCCCCCGACTCGACGCCGGTGAGCACGTCGTCCGCATGCGCTTCGTCGCGCGGGACGGGACCCCCTCGGAACGCACCTGGCGGGTGTCCGCGACGGGCGTGGGCCTGACCCGCCTCGAGGGCCCCGACCGGTATGCCACGGCGGCGGCCATCGCACGCCGGGGCGCGGGCGACCAGCCCGCTGCCGCCGCGGTCCTGGCGCGCGGCGACGAGCACGCCGACGCGCTGGCGGGTGTGCCGCTCGCCCACCACCTGCAGGGGCCGCTGCTGCTGTCCACGCCGACCTCGCTGCCGTCGGTGACCGCCGACGCGCTGCGCGACCTCGTCCAGCCGGGCGGGACCGTGCACCTGCTCGGCGGGTCGGCGGCCCTCGCGCCGGCCGTGGCCGACGCGGTCCGCGACCTCGACCTGCGGGTCGAGCGCCACGCGGGCGCGACCCGCTACGACACCGCGGCCGCCGTGGCCGAGCTGCTCCCGGCGTACACGTCCGCGGTCGTCGCGTCCGGCACCTCGTTCCCCGACGCCCTCGCCGCTGCGGCTCCGGCCGCCCAGCGCGGTGAGCCCATCCTGCTGACCGACCGCGATGCGCTGCCGGACGCGACCCGCCGTGCCCTGCAGGGTCTCGACGCCGCCACCGTCGTCGGTGGCGACGTGGTCGTGTCGCCGGCCGTCGTCGACCAGGTCGACGGGATCGTCGGTGACGTCCGCCAGCTCGCCGGGGCGGACCGCTACGCCACGGCGCGCCGCATCGTCGCCGCCTACGACCTCGACACCTCGACCGTCGGCCTCGCCAGCGGCCAGACCTTCCCGGACGCCCTCGTGGGCGCCCTCGACGCCGCCCGCCAGGGCACGGGCCTGCTCCTGACCCCGGCCCACAGCCTCGCGCGGCCCACCCGGGCCGCCCTCGGGGGCCTCGCGCCCTCGCAGCTGCGGGTCTACGGCGGGGCGGTGGCCGTCGCCGACGGCGTCGTCGCGGAGGCCCGCGCAGCGGTTCGCGACCGTGGTCCGGCCGTCCTGCAGGAGCTGCCCGACGTCACGACCGAGCTGCACTCGCTCGACCAGCTCACGCTGAAGCTCAGCGGCCCGATCGACATGGCCAGGACGTCGATCTCGGTCCTGTTCGACGGTCGTGAGGTCCCGACCCGCGCCGGCACCGGCGACTTCGCCGACACCCTCGTGCTCTCCGTGGGTGCCCTGATGACCGACGCCGCCTACGGCCAGCCCTACCCCGTGCGGGTGGTGGGTGCCGTGCGGGACGAGCAGGGATGGACCCACGTGGACCGGACCTGGACCTACCGCAAGGTCTCGGTCTCCAGCGGCGACCAGGGCGCAGGCGTGCGCGCCATCCAGGAACGCCTCGTGGCCCTCGGCTACTGGCTCGGCACCCCGGACGGCGAGTTCGGCTCGCTGACCACCCAGGCGGTCATGGCCTTCCAGAAGTACGAGCGCCTGCCGATCACCGGGACCGCCGACGACACCACCCAGCGCCGCCTGGCCGTCGCCTCGCGCCCCGTCCCCGCCGACACCAGCGCCGGGACCCACATCGAGATCGACAAGTCCCGCCAGATCATCATGTTCGCCGAGGACGGCACAGCCCGCTGGACGCTGAACACCTCCACGGGCAGCGAGATCCCCTACGACGAGGAGGGTGGCTCCGGCACGGCGGTCACGCCGACGGGCACCTTCGACGTCTGCTACGAGCGCGACGAGCTCCGAGAGTCCTCGCTCGGGTTCCTGTGGCGCCCCAAGTACTTCCAGTGCGGACGTGGCATCGCCGTGCACGGGGCGACCAGCGTGCCCGGCTACCCGGCCTCGCACGGGTGCGTGCGCGTCACCTATGCCGCGATGAACTTCATCTGGGAGCAGGACCTGATGCCCTTGGGCGAACGGGTCTGGGTGTACGGGTCGATCCCGGGATCGTGACCGCTCGGACCGACCGAACAGTGGCCCGTCGGCGAGCGATGCCCCACACTGGCTCCAGCGAACGCACCGTGAAGGAGCCGGGCGGTGCTCGAGATGCTGGCCAAGATCGTGCTGGGCGTCGTCCTCGTGGCGGCAGGGATCGTCATGCTGGTCGTGCCCGGTCCCGGCCTGCTGGTCATCGCGATCGGGCTGGCGCTGATCCTGTCCCAGTCGGACTGGGGACGGCGCGTCATCTCCCGGGTCCGGGTCTGGCTGCGCGACCGGTTCGGCTCACACCGCGTCCGGCAGTTCGAGCAGCGGATGCCGCGCGAGGTGTTCCCGCGCGCCGACACCGAGGAGCTGCGGCTCGACGCCCTGCGGGGACCTCGGCGGCGCTCCGACCGTGACGCCTCGTCGTCGGGCTCAGCCGACGACGGGTAGGCCGGCCTGCTGCCACGCGACGATGCCGCCGTCCACGTCGGCGATGCGTTCGAAGCCCAGCTCGACCATGACCTGCCGTGCCGTGGCCGACCGGTTGCCGGACCGGCAGTACAGCAGCACCGGGGCGGAGCGCTCCAGCTGCGCCACCTGGTCACGGAAGGCGGGCCCCTGCAGGTCGATGTTCACGGCGTCGGGCAGGTGGCCCTCGGCGAACTCGGCCGGGGTTCGCACGTCCAGGACGACGAGACCCGCGGGGGCCGCGTCGAGCACCTGCTTGCCCTCGGCCGGGGACACGACGCTGACGTCGTCGACGGTCGCCGCGGTGGCGGTGGCCGCCGGGTCCGCGGCCGGGGCGCTGGAACAGGCGGACAGGGTGAGGGCGGCGATGGTGAGTGCAGCGGGTGCCAGGCGACGCGCGTTCACGGGGGACCTCCGAGCCGAGGGGGAGACGGTCCTCGACGGGAACGCGAATTGTCCGGACAGCATTCCCGCGCACGGCCTTGACAGCGAGCGCGCGCGGTCGATGCTGGGAGGGTGGCGGGGGTGCCGTGACCCCGCATGCTCGCCACACCCACGGCCCGTCGGCACCCCGGCCCCCCGCCGGCGTGGTACACATTTCCCGCTGAGACGCCCGTCCGCCGCGGCGTCTCGTACGAATACTGGCATGACGCCGTCCTCGCCTCGCGGCTCCCTCATCCGCGTGGCCCAGGCCGCGTCGCGTGTCGAAAGGGGTGGCCGTGCGCCGGCAGGTGGACGACGACGCGCTGCGCGAGGTCCTGTCGGACTACGCGCGCGCCCTCGCCATGGGTGACTACGACATCGGCCAGGTGCTGTTCGACCTGTCCGACCAGTGCACCACGATCCTCGCCGTCGACGGTGCCGGCGTCTGCCTGGACGACGGGACCGGCGTGCTGCACTTCCTGTCGGCCACCGATGGGCGCGCCGCACGGCTCGAGGAGGCCCAGATCGCCCACCAGGACGGTCCGTGCCTGACGGCGTACCGCACGGGGAAGCTGATCAGCGTCGACGACATCACCACCGACGACCGCTGGCCCGCCTACCGCGAGCAGGCCGTCGAGCTCGGCTACGGCTCCGTGCTCGGCGTGCCCATGCCGGTGCGGACCGAGACGATCGGGGCGCTGAACCTGTACCGGGACGACGCCGGCCCGTGGGCCCCCGAGGTCCTCGACACCGCCGCCACCCTGTCCAACATGGCCGCCGGCTACGTGACCATGGCCCGCGCCATCGACGACGCCAAGGAGCTGGCCCGACAGCTGCAGCACGCCCTGGACACCCGCGTCGTCGTCGAGCAGGCCAAGGGCGTGCTGGTCGAACAGCTCGGCCTCAACCCCCACGAGGCCTACGAGCGGCTGCGCAGCTACACGCGCAACCACCAGCGACGCGTCCACGACGTGGCGGCACAGATCGTCGAGGGCACCCTGACCCTGCCTCGGCCGACTGACCGCGTGTCACACGACGGCGTCGCGGCTGGTCAGCCGACGCCGACTGGCCGGGGTCAACGCGTCCAGCCCCCCGAGCAACGACGCGATGGCGGACTCGGCGTCGGTGATCTCGTGGACGTGGCCGTCGGCGTCGAGGTGCAGGAACCGGTCGAGCTGGCGCAGGAACGCGCGGTCGTGCGACACGGCCACGATGGCGCCGCGGAACCCCTCCAGGGCCGCCTCCAGGGCCTCGCTGGAGGCGATGTCGAGGTTGTCCGTGGGCTCGTCGAGCAGCAGCAGGTTGGTCCCGCCGAGCTCGAGGAGGAGGATCTCCAGGCGCGCCTTCTGCCCGCCCGACAGGGTCGCGTAGTCCTGCGTCGCGGTGCCCGCCAGCCCGTAGCGGGCCAGCGCGCTCATGGTCCGCTGGTGGTTGCCGGTCCGTTCCTCGACGACGTCCCGGGGCGTGCGCCCCGCGAGCTCGGGATGGTCGGTGACCTGGGCGAAGAACCCCACGGTGACACCGGACCCCAGGTGGACCGGACCACCGTCCCCGTCGGGGCGAGCCTGGTCGCGGACGGCGCGCAGGAGGTGGGTCTTGCCCGCCCCGTTGGGCCCGATGAGGCCGATGCGGTCGCCGAGGCGCAGGTCGGCCGCGAAGGCCCGGACGAGTCCCGGCACGGTGAGCCCGTCGAGCTTCGCGATCCGTCGGCCCGACTCGCGCCCGTCCAGCCGGATGTGCACCCGCTGGGTCGGGACGGGGGGCGGCGGTGGTCCCCCCTCCACGAACCGCTTCCAGCGTGACTCGGCGGCGCGGGCCTTCGGGGCGAAGGTGTCGCTGTACCGGGCCCGTTCCTTGAGGATGCGGACCAGGTCCCGCAGCCGCTGCTCCTCGTCCTGCCAGCGCTTCAGCTCGTCCCCGAGGCCCTCCTGGCGGGCCGCGTAGGCGTCCTCGTAGGTCTCGTAGCTGCCGTGGTGGATCCACGCGCCCCCGCGCTCCAGGGTCACGATCCGGGTCGGGACGTGGCGCAGCAGGTCCCGGTCGTGGCTGATCAGCAGGATGGTCTTGCCCGAGGCGCGCAGGCGCTCCTCGAGCGCGACGGTGGCCGGGACGTCGAGGTAGTTGTCCGGCTCGTCGAGCAGCAGCACCTCGATCGACGACCCCAGCAGCACCTCCAGCACCAGCTGCTTGCGTTCGCCCCCCGACAGCGACCGGGCGTCCCGCAGCGCGGCCGCGTCGAGGCCGATGCCGAGGACGCGCTGGCACGCCACGTCCCACAGGGCCTCGAGCTCGTACCCGCCGAGGTCGCCCCACTGCCCGTAGAGCTCGCCGAGACGGATGCCGGCGCTGTCGTCCCCGGCGTCGAGCTCGTGGGCGGCCTGCCGGATGCCCGCGTCGATCCGGTCGAGCGGTGGCGGCGAGAAGCTCGCCAGCAGCTGCCGCACGTCGAGGCCGGCATCGCCGTACCCGACCTCCTGCGGCATGGCGGCGACGGTGCCGCGGACGGTCGCCGCGCCGGTGTCGGGCTGGAGGTCGCCGGCCAGCACCCGCAGCAGCGTGGTCTTGCCCACACCGTTGTCCCCCACCAGCGCCGCGGTCGTGCCGGCCGGCACGTCGAAGGACACGTCGAGGAACCCCGACGGGGCGCCGGGGTGCGTGTGGGACAGGTTGGAGACGCTGATCATGGCCGAGCGACGCTACCCCGCCGACGTTCCCGCCATGCCGGGTCCGGTCATGGGCGTGCGCCGTCCGTCCGGTCCCCCACGGCCGGGTCCTTCGGCTCTGCAGTGCCCACAGGCACGCCCGCACCATCGGACCAGGGCACCGAGGAGTCGTGCATGGACCGTCTGACCCCGCTGGACGCGTGGTTCCTCCACGCCGAGGACGGCATCGACCACATGCACATGGGGCTGGTCACCGTGATGGGAGGTCCCTGCCCGGACCACGCCGACGTGCTGACCGACGTCGCGAACCGCCTCGACCGGATCCCCCGGTACCGCCAGCGGGTCCTGTGGCCGCGCCTGACCCGGCCCGTGTGGGTCGACGACACCGACTTCGACGTGGCCCGCCACGTCCTGCGCACCACCGTCCCGGCGCCCGGTGACGAAGGCCGCACTGGCCGAGCTCGCCAGCCGGCTGTTCGCCCGAGAGCTCGACCGTGCCCATCCCCTCTGGGAGATCTGGGTGGTGGACGGCCTCGCCGACGGGACGTGGGCCACGGTCATGAAGGTCCACCACAGCCTCACCGACGGCGTGGGCGGCGCCTCACTGGTCGCGGCGCTGGTGGACGTGACCCCCGACGCCCCGCCCCCGTCGCCCGTCACGTGGACGCCCGCCCCGACGCCGG
Source organism: uncultured bacterium (assembly GCA_963796225.1). Taxonomy (GTDB): domain Bacteria; phylum Actinomycetota; class Nitriliruptoria; order Nitriliruptorales; family Nitriliruptoraceae; genus CAWCLK01. Next base: position 44,846 of record CAWCLK010000010.1, on the reverse strand, counting down.
GGGCCGTGCGTCTGGCCGCGGACGGAGCCGTCTCCGGGGTGCGGACCGCCGTCGACGCCGTGCGACGCTGGCGCCCGGCACCCCGCCAGCTGGCCGGTACGGCCCTGGACCTGACCGCCGGGGCCCTCACCTACAGCCATGACCTGCTGCCGACGCACGCGACGGTGCTGAACGGTCCGCTGCACGCAGCCCGTGCGTGGTGGCCGGCCCGGGTCGCCAGGGGCGACGTCGAGACGATCCGGCACCGCCACGGCGTGAGCCTGAACGACGTGGCCCTGACCGCCGCGTCCGGTGGGCTCCGGGACCTGCTCCTCGCCCACGACGAGTCCGTGACGGGGCGCGACGTGCGCAGCCTCGTCCCCGTGAGCCTCCGGCACCTGTCCGAGGACGGCGTGCTGCACAACCGCGTCGCCGCGATGATCGCGGACCTGCCCGTGGGGATCGCGGACCCCGTCGACCGACTGCAGGTCGTCCACGACCGCCTGCACGACCTCAAGAACTCGGGCGAGACCGAGGTGACCGCGACCATCGTGGACGTGTCGCCCCACCTGCCGTGGGTTCCCGTCACGACCACCCTGCGCACGGCGGCGCGGCTGTTGCACCACCACGTCCAGCGCTACATCAACACGGTCACGACCAACGTGCCCGGCCCCCCGGTCCCGCTGTGGTGGATGGGCCGTCCCGTGCTCCGGGCCTGGCCCGCCGTCCCGATCGGCGAGTCCGTGCGCCTCGGCATCGCGATCTTCACCTACGGCGACGACGTGACCTTCGGCGTGACCGCCGACCGGGTCGCGCTGCCGGACGCCCACCTCGTTGCCCGCGGGATCGAGGCGACCGTCGCGTCGCTGGCCGGTTCGTCGCCCTTGCCCCACGAGCGCACGAGGCGGACGATGACGGTGTGAACCGAATGGGAGCGTCGTATGCAGACCGGCCACGTGCAGCTGCTGATCACCTACACACTCGCGGGTGACGTGGAGGAATCGGACTACGCCGACTGGGTCCGCGCTGTCGGTGTTCCGTGGTGGCAGGACCAGCCCGGGTTCCGGGCCATCCGCGGCTACTACACGGTCGTCGGTTCGGGAGCGCGGATCGTCGTGGAGGTCGACATCGACCACCTCGAGTCCCTGACGAAGATCCTCGGCACGTCGGGCTACATGGACATGCGACGCGAGCTCAGCCGGTTCGCCTACGACATCGACACCCGCATCCTGGCGCCCACGGGCCGCACACCCGACTGACGTCGAGGTCAGGCCTACGGGCGTTGCGCCATCGCGTCGTGGAGGCGCCGGACGAGCGGCGCGATCGTGGTCCGGTAGAAGCGGTGCGAGCCGGGCTCGCCCCGAACGGACGGTCGACCACAGCCCCCGGTCGAGGACGACCGGCAGGGACGGGTGGGTGTCGGCGACGCCCGCAACGATCCTGTCGCTCGACGGGCCCGGTGCGAGTCCGCAGACCACCGCGTCGGCGCCCCGCACGGCGGGGCAGGGCGCGTCGTGCAGTGCCGGGCACGCGAGGTCCAGGCCCGCCGCGTCCGGGCCGCCGCACGACGTCACGTCGTAGCCGTGGTCGGCGAGGGAGTGTTCCAGCACCTGCCGGACGCGCGGGTCGGGATGCTCGACCAGCACCCGGGGACGCTGCCCCCGGGGGCCCCACCGTGGAGGCACCGCGCGCGTGCGGTGCCGACGCCGTGTGCCCAGGGGCCTCATCCGCACATCATCCTCGAATGCCGACTCGGATGGTGGTCCGTGGCTGCAGGATGAAGGAAGTCTGGCCCGGGGCGACAGGGCCGAAGGTCCCTTCCTCGTGGGCCATCGGGTCGGTGTGACGCCAACGGGCGTCGTCATGCCGGGAGCAGACCCTCCGCCGAGATGACGTCGCGCAGCCGGGCGACCAGCCGCTCCGCGCCGCCCCGCAGCAGGTGGATCCCGTCGTTCGCCCGTAGGGCCACCGGGGTTCCGTCGGCTCCCGGGAGCACGCTGGCGTAGGTGCCGTCCTCGTCGGCGAACAGCCCGCGCGTGGCCACGAAGGTGACGTCCGGCATGGTCGCCGCGACGTGTGCCTGGATGTCCGCGAGGCGCTGCATGGCCGCGTCGTACCGGGTGGGGCGCATGATGGGCAGCCCGACCCACACCACGCGCGCACCGTCCTCGGTCAGTCGGGCCATGAGGTCGTGCACCCGCCCTGCGTACACCTCGGCGAACGCCTCGCTGTCAGGGTCGAGGACGCGGTCGCCGTCGGCGAGCCGTTGGGAGTCGTTGGCCCCGATCAGCACGACCACCAGCTCGGGATCGTCCTGCGCCACGACCTCGGAGGCCCGTGCCGGCCAGTCCAGGACGTCGGGGCGTGTCAGGCCGGTCGAGTAGTGGAACTCGACGTCCGCCGTCACGACGCCGGTCGCCTCCAGCTGCTCGGCCAGCACCGGCCCGGCGACCTCCCACATCGAATCGCCCGCGATCCAGACGCGCAGGGGGTCCTCGGCGGAGGGACGTCGCACGGGAACGGGCGACGTCACCGGGTCCGCGGACGGCGCCACGGTCGCGGACGGGCCTCGGTCCCGGACGGGGACGGTGAGCCTGCGGCGTGGACGGGACAGGAGCGGGCACACGGATCGCGGCGGCGGGCGTGGCCGTGGTCGGCTGGGCCACCCAGCGGGCGGCGGACACCACGGTGCCGCCGGCCGTGAGGACGAGGGCGAGGACCAGCGTCGTTCGCGCCACGGCGCGGCTGCGACGACGGCGAGCGGGGCGCGCGGACACGGGACCACACCTCGGACGAACCGGCGACGAGGTGAGTCAACCGTGCCCCGCAGCGACACGCGGCGATGAAGGGCCCGCCACGTGCGGGCCGACCGGCCCGGGCATCCGACGGCGGCCGGGAGGGCACCGCGGTCTCTGCGCCGCTGGAGCCGGCTGCCGCGTGACCTCCGCGACGACCCGCCCCGCTCGCCCACGAGCTCGACTCCGCGGTGCTCGCGCTCGACGGGCATGTGGACCGGCTCGCCCGCACGGCCCAGCACGCGCAGGCCGGGTGGGAGGGCCGCTCCGCGACGGCGTTCGCGCGAGCGCACCGTGACGCACAGCAGACCGCAGCTGCGCTCACCGAGGACCTCCGCCTGGCCGCCGCCCGTGTTCGCGATCAGCTGGCTGCCGCTCAGGACGACCAGGCGCGACGACGACGCCTGCGCGAACGAGACGCACGCCTCCCCGGAGGTGTCCGGTGACCCGGGTCACCCTGGTGCCCGGCGAGCTCGAAGCCCATGCGGCGGCCGGGGCGGAGGCGGTCGCAGACGTGCAGGCACGACTGGGGAGACTGGATCGCCTGGTCGCCCGGTACCGGTGGGCCAATCCGGACTACGCCGCTGACCCGACCACGGCCAGCTGGTGGGCGACCCACGTGTTCCCCGGTGGCCGAGCCTGGTGTGGCCCGGGCACCTACGTCGGGTCGGGATCGATCCTCGGATCGGACGGACGCCGCTACCCGCTGGTGGTGCCGGAGGTGTGGCACGACGGGGCGCTCGTTCGCGGTGACGCCGACGGGTCCGTCGGCGTGGCGACCCTCGGTGGACGCGATCCCGGCTGGGTCACGACCGAGGTGCAGACGGGGACGGGGCGTGTTCGCGACGAGTTGGTGTGGTGGGAGAACCTCGCCGTCGTCTCGCTCGGGTTCAACCCAGCCGTCACGGGACGCATCGCTGCCACCCCGGCCGACAGCGGGGTTCGGAACGCACTGCGCATCGACGCCAACGGTGTGCCGCATCTCGGGCAGATCGACCTGCCGGCGCGCGGGATCCCCGGCCCACCGGCTGCTCCCCCACCCGACCCTGTCGCGCGCCCGCACATCGCCGACGGCCTGCCACCGGCCGGGCACCTCGACGGGCTGGCCATCGCCGAGCACCAGACCATTGACCGCGCCGGCGCGCACGACTTCGGATCTACGAAGTCGCCACCACCGACGCCGGCGCCGTCGTCGTCGACCCGTCTGCCGTGTCGGTCGACGCCGATGGGGACCTCGTGCGCCACCACCTGCGGTTCGGCCGCTCGCCCGAACCGACGCTCTCGGCGTCATCCGGCCCTCCTGGCGGTGCGCTGCACGTGATCCAGTACCCCGATGACCTTCCCTGACCCCACGAGACTGGAAACCACGATGGTTCGTGTCGGCTCCTTCAGGTCCCGGACACACGCTGACATGGCGGCGTCGATGCTCACCGCCCGCGGCATCCCCGCCGACACGATCGCCGACGATGCCGGCGGCGCAGCCCCTCACGTGGCGCTCGGGTCGCACGGGTTCGCCGTCGCCGTCCCGGACGACCGCGCCGAGGAGGCCGAGGCGTTGCTCCACGACGCGGCCACCAGCCCCACGCGCCTGTCCGGCTGGCGCCGCATGGTGGTGCGCGTGTCCGCCGTGCTCATCCTGCTCACCGTCGTCGTCGCGTTCGTCTACGGCGCCATGCTGTGACGCGCCGCGGGGCGCCCCGGCCCGTCGCCAGGCAGGTGCGCGCCGTTCGCCGTACAACGCGGCGAGGCGGACGACACGTCCGCCTCGGCGTGGGCCGGAGCCCAGAGAAGGGTGCGTGCGAGAGGACTTGAACCTCCACCCCGGTGTCAGAATGGTGTCAGAGAACGCGCTGCGCGAAACGATCCGCGCCCGTCGGGGTCAGGTCCGCACCTTGTCCGAGAAGCGCTGCCGGGCCGCCTGGCGAGTCACCCCGAGTGCCACACCGATCTGATTCCACGATCACCAGGGGTCGTCACCGTCGATGTCCAGGACCCCGTTCTCGAGCAGAGCCCCATCGGTCGCTGGCCGATCAGCAGCTGTGGCAACCATTGCGGAGGTGATGTAGGGTTACATCATGAGCCACCGAACCCAGATCACCCTCACCGACGAGCAGTACGAGCGACTGCGTTCCGAGTCGGAACGGACCGGCCTCGGCTTGGCCGAGCTGGTCCGTCGTGCGGTGGACCGCTCCTACGGGTCGACCCTGCACGACGCGATCGTCGAGGGACTCGACGCCAGCTTCGCGGCATGGTCCGACCAGGACGAGGACGGCGCCGCCTACGTCGAGGGGCTGCGCCGAGGCATGGCCCGGCGGCTTGCCGACGTATGACGATCGTCGTGGACACCTCGGTGCTCATCGATCACCTCCGCGGGGACGAACGAGCACACCGGACGCTGCGTGCCGCAGCGGACGACGGCGAACGCCTCGTGGCGTCGGTGGTGACGAAGGTCGAGATCCTCGCCGGGATGCGCGCCGACGAGGAGCCCAGCACCCGCCGGCTGATGCGGGTGCTGGACTGGATCCCGGTTGATGACGTGATCGCTGAACAGGCCGGGCAGCTGGCCAACGGTTACCTGCGAAGCCACCCCGGGGTAGATCCGGTCGACTACATCATCGCCGCCACGACCCGCACCCTCGAGGCGGTGCTCTGGACCCGCAACATCAAGCACTTCCCCATGATCGTTGGCCTGGCCCCGCCCTACTGAACAGGCCAACCCCAAGCGAGTGTTCAGCTCAGATCGCCCCCCGGTATCGCGCGTCTCTCGCCGTGAACGACGACGATATCCGCTCACCGCAGCCAGCCTGCCCCATTGCCGCACCAACGATCACGCGGTAGCGTAGTAGCAGGCTGCTACAAGGGAGTCACGGATGGGTTCGACCGCTGCAACTCCGACCCGAGTCAACAAGGACGTGTACGCCGCAGCGAAGGCCGCCGCGTCCCTGACGGGCCGCACGGTGGCCGAGCAGCTGTCGCACTGGGCCAAGGTCGGCAGCGAGGTCGAGGCCATCGCCCTGCTCGAACTTCGTCAGCGGCGCCGAACAGCGGAGGACCTGCTTGCTGGCCGGGACTACGACAGCCTCCCCTCCGACGAACAGGCGCTGGTCCGCACGGCCTGGGACGAGGAGATGGACCAGCGACTGGCCTCCAGCGACCTCACGGCGGACAAGCATGCGGCCGGGCAGCCAGTCATCACCCTGGACGATGAGGGCAACGTGGTCCGGCACATGCCTGACGGGGCCGTCGAGCGCCTGTGAGCTCCTCGCCCGACCTGTACTTGGTGGCCGGGCCCAACGGGGCCGGCAAGACCACCTTCTACGAGCGGGTGCTGACGACGACCGGTCTGGACTTCATCAACGCCGACCAGATCGCTGCCTTCCACTGGCCCGGTGACGAGGTCGCCCACGCCTACGACGCAGCCGCAGAAGCGGCTGCCGTGCGGGAGCGCTACATCGCGGACCGCCGCTCGTTCATCACCGAGTCCGTCTTCTCCCACGCATCCAAGGTCGATCTGGTGGCGCGGGGGGTCGAGGCGGGCTACCGGGTGCACCTCCGGGTGCTGATCGTGCCGGCGGACCTGTCGGTTGCCCGTGTTTCCCAACGCGTCGTCGAGGGCGGCCACGACGTTCCTGAGGCCAAGATCCGCCAGCGACACCAGCGGCTCTGGGCCCACGTGATCGATGCCATGGACATGGCCTACGAGACCCGGGTGTACGACTCCTCCGGGCAGACCGGCCAGGACTTCGTCGAGGTGGCCCGCTACCAGTACGGAACCCTGCTCGGCGAAACCCGCTGGCCCGTCTGGGCACCGTCAGAACTCTCCAGTGCGTGACGCGCAAACAGTCTGTAACGCCCGGAACCCGGCGGCGTGTCGTGTGGGTGAGGATCGGCGGCTACACCGTGACTACTTGCGTTGCTCCGCCTGCCCGGGCGAGGAGCGTGGTCATGTCGTCGGGGTCGGAGGTGACGAGGAAGGCTGCACGGGTTCGGACCGCCGCTTCGGCCACGACTGCGTCGACGGCGGACGCGGCCGTCCCCTGGCGTAGCCGTGCTGCTGTCCGGGTGCGGTCCAGCGGCAGCGACTCGTCGACGTCGACCTGCTTGAGGGTCTGGTTCACCGGTGCGTCGCCGGCGTCGCCGGTGAGCGCCTCCACGGTGATCACCGAGGGGACGAGTACCTGTCCCGCTCCGCGGCGACGCAGGACCTCCATGACGGCGAGCAGTTCGCGTGGCGGAACGTGTTGCGCCCAGGCGTGAAGCCCGGCACCGTCGAGCACGACGGTCACCGTCACGGCAGGACCACGCCGGCACGTTCTGCCATGTCGGCGATCTCGTCCTCGGACGGACGCGCGTCGGGGTGTTCGGCGTAGATGGCGTCGAGTCGCATGCCCACGATGACCGCCTGGAGCGCCTCCTCGAGAGCGTGCGTGGTCGCGACGGACACGCTGTCGATGAGTCCGCGGTCGGCGAGCAACCGGTACGCGTCGGCCAGCGGTGCGGGAAGCGTCACGGAGACCGGCTTGGTCGTTGCGCCCTGGCGTGCCTTGGCCAAGGCTTCGGTCAGTTGGTCAAGGAGCTCAGCCACGTCCACCTCCGGACTATCGTATGATTCATACGATACCGGTCAGGCGAGGTCGGTGCACCCGGCGAGGAACGCCCGGTACGAGCCGCCTCGCCGGGCCCACCGCTCGCGCGTTGTCGGCTGGTGGGCTCCGGCGGGATGACGTCGCCGTCGGGGTCCTGGTGGTGGTCATCGGCCCCTGAACCCCACCACCACACCCCACCCACCGCCAAGGCCCCGACACGCGTCGGGGCCTTGTTCCCGTCTAGTCGTGTCAGAATGGTGTCAGGAGCACGAAAAGCGCCCCCGACGTGGGTCGGGGGCGTCGTCGCTGTTCGTGCGAATTCTGCCAGCTAGTGGGTCCTAGCTGCGAAGTGCGCGAGAGAGGACTTGAACCTCCACGCCCTTTCGGGCACACGCCCCTCAAGCGTGCGCGTCTGCCTGTTCCGCCACTCGCGCGTGGGGCGGGTGGATGTCACCCGCGGGGACCGGAGGGTAGCCGCTGACCCCCCGACTCCGCGAACGCAACCGGTCAGGAATCGGGGTCGATCGACCACTCCCCCACGTTCCAGAACCCCGCCCCGACCCAGGCAGACGGCCGCAGGCCCTCCACGTCGCGCCATGCGTGCAGCACACCGACGCGGAACAGGGGCGTGGAGCGCGCGAGCTCGGCGACTGCCGCCAGGCCCGCCGTCGCGGCCGGAGCGTCCGTCGCCGCTGCGCCCGCGGCCCGGGCCACGCCGACGTCGTCGAGCCATGGGGCCAGCGACGGGCGGCGAGGTGTGCGGCGCGCGACCAGCGCGAGGTCACGCTCGGTGCCACGGACCTCGGCGAAGCGCGGCGCCGGTTCGCTGACCAGGTCCACGGTCATCCCACGGGACACGAGGTCGCGCTGGAGCGACCGCGCCGTGAACCCGAGCACCTCGCTGTCGGCCGGGAAGAGCAGCACCAGGTCCTGGCCCTCGCGCACCTCGCCGACCGGGGGCGCGCCGGCACGCTCGACCAACGGCCAGTGGGTGGTGGCTCGCTCGCCGTTGGGGCCCAACAACCCCTCGACCAGCTCGGTGACGTCGAGCGTCTCCGCCACGCCCCGCCGCCGGTCCGCCAGGTCGGGTCCGCCCAGCGCCCCGCCGGGTCGGGCGTCCAGCGACACGGTCGTCCCGCCCACGGGCGAGGCGGCGGTGACGCCGTCGACCTCCTCGGCACGGGCGACCCCGTTGAGGGCGAGGTACCCCAGCGCGACGTTCGCCTCGCCGTCCTCGAGCAGCCCGAGGGCCGTCTCGAACGAGGGCGTGAACAGCACCTCGACACGGTCGATCGCCGGCGCCCCGAGCGGGCCGTCCGACCGCGCCGCGAAGACCAGCCGCAGGCCGGGGTCGCGCTCGACGAGCTCGTACCAGCCACCGCTGACCGGGATGCCCTCGTCGTAGCCGTCCAGTCCCCCGGCCACGGCCTCGCTGGGCACCATCGGCCCTGCCTCCACCAGCAGGTCCGCCCAGGACGCGTACGCCCGTCCGAACACGACCTCGACGTGGTCGCCGTCCGGCTCGATGTCCCGGATGACGCCGAACCGGTCCGGGTCGGCCTCCGCACGCGCGCGCAGCGTGGCAGCCACGTCGGCGCCGTCGACCGCGCTCCCGTCCGACCACGCGCCGGGGCGCAGGTGGAGGCGGACCACCCATCCCTCGTCCGTGTCGCCCACGACCTCCCAGTCGTCGACCAGGCCCCGGCGCACCTGCCCGGCCGGGTCGAGGCGGAGCAGCGGCAACCCCCACAGGGCCGCCAGGTCGTCGGTGGCGACCTCCTGCCCCACGGGCGCGAGGAACGTCGAGGGCTCGTCGGGGTAGGCCACGACGACGGTCCCCGTCGGCGCGCCGGTGCGGGCGCCCTCGGCCGGGAGCGTCGCGGCGGCCGCCGGGGCGTCGGCCGGCACGGCCAGCGGCTCCGGCGAGCAGGCGACCATGCCCAGCAGGACGAGCACGGCGACCAGCACCCGCAGGCGACGGTCTCGGGTCACGCCGGCTCCCGCTTCCAGGCCGACACCAGGTCGACCGTGCCGAGCGGGTTGATGCGCAGGTCCTCGACGTCCTCGGCGATCACGCGGTTCTGGCGGTAGAAGAAGATCGGGGCCACGGGGGCGAGCTGCAGGATCCGTTCCTCGGCCTGCCCGTACAGCTCCTGGCGGGCAGCCGGGTCCAGCGTGGTGCGGGCCTGGTCGAGCAGCTCGTCGACCTCGCCGTCACGGAACCGCATGAGGTTGTCCTCGCCGATCGCGTCGCTGCGGAACAGCGGCTGGAGCACCGCCCCGGCACTGGGGTAGTCGGCCTGCCACCCGAGCCGGAAGACCTGCACCTCGCCGGCGTGCAGCTCGCCGACGAAGTCGGCCGGGGCGGCCGTCCGGGTGCTGACCTCGACGTTGAGGGCGGCCTCGATGTCCGCCGCGATCCGCGCCGCGATCCGTTCGTTGGTCGAGCCCTCGTTGACGACGATCTCGATCGGCGTGTCGAAGGCCGGGGCAGGCGTGGTCGCCTCGGAGGGGGTCGGCGACGCGGACGTCGACGGGGATGCCGACGCGGTGGCGTCGTCGGTGGGGGTGGCGGTGGCGTCGGGGCCCAGGCCGAGCTCGGCGCGGGCGGCCTCCGGGTCGAAGCGGCAGTGGTCGCACCGCCCGGGCTCGGCCCCCGGCAGGGATGGCGGGACGAGCGTGTCCGCGGCGACCCGTGCGCCGAGCAGGACCTGGTCGACGATGCGGTCCCGGTCGATGAGCAGGGACACGGCACGCCGTGCCGCCGGGTCGTCGAAGGGGGGCAGCTCGGTGTTGAACCCGTACGCGTACAGGGTGCCGGTCAGCCCTTCGAGCACGCCCGGGCCCGTCGTGCCGTCCGCCCGGCCGTAGGCGTCGACGGCGTCCTGCATGGCGGTGGGCGGGACCTCGGCCACGTCGAGCTGCCCACGCTCGAAGTCGTCGTACTGCTGCTGCCGCGAGGGGTCGTCGGCGAAGATCTGGAACACGACCTCGTCGAGCCGTGGCGGGGTGACGTGGTCCGCGAACCGGGCGACGCGGATGAACTGGTTCGGCTGCCACGCCTCGGCCATGGCGAACGGGCCGTTGCCCACGGGGCGTTCCGCGAAGGCCTCGGGGTCGTCGTAGGCCACCGGGGGGACGGGCGCCAGGCTGGGGTGGGCCAGCACCTGCAGGAACTCCGCTGCGGGGCGGGACAGGCGAATCCGCAGCGTCCCCTCGTCGACCGCCCGGACCCCCCGCAGCGGGGTGCCCTCGGTGATGGCCTCCTCGTAGCCCGCGACCGGGGCGAGCTGGTAGGCGAGGAAGGACGTCGGCCTGGCCTGCCGGTCGACGATGCGGCGGAAGGCACGTACGAAGTCCCGTGCACGGACCGGCGAGCCGTCGTGGTAGGTCGCGCCCTCGCGAAGGGTGAAGGTGTAGGTGCGGGCGTCGTCGCTGACCTCCCATGACGACGCGGCCGCGGGCACGACCGACACCAGGTCGTCCCCGATGGCGACCAGCGAGTCGAACAGCGCGTCGACGACCGTCGCGCCCTCCTCGTCGGCCACGAAGCGCGGGTCGATGCTGGCCGGGTTGGCCCCCAACGCGAACCGCAGCGTGCCCCCGGTGGCGGGGGACGCGTCGGACGGGCTCATGGCCGTGCTGGCCGGCAGGTCCGGGGTGGAGGTCGCCTCGGGGGCGGGTGGCGCCGACGTGCACGCGGTCAGGACCACGGCGGCGAGCACCACGGACGCCGCGGGTCCGCGGCGACGCGCTCGCAGCGAGGGTCATGGGCGACCCGGCACGGACTAGGAGAGGCCCCGGACGAGGAGGATGTCCACGATGACGAAGCCGATGGCCGAGATCACCGTGAGGCGGTCGAGGTTCTTCTCGACCATGGCCGACCCCTGCATGCCGCCACCGCCACCGCCGAACATGTCGGACAGCCCGCCGCCCTGGCCGCGGTGCAGCAGGATGAAGAGCACGAGCACGATCGAGAAGAGCACGTGCAGGACGATCAGGAACGGGATCACGGGCGCATCCAGGGGCTGTGGCGTGCGGTGCGGGAAGCGTACCAACCGCCCTGCGGGACGGAGCAGCCTCAGCGCATCGTCGACAGCCAGTAGATCCGCAGCACGTCGCCGGTGTCGACCACCGGGTGCGCGTGCCAGCGCATCAGCATGGCGTCGTCGGGGTGCTCCTGCGGACGCGGCCGCAGGGCCAGCGTCGGGGCGCGGGTCGTGAGGTCACAGGTGCGGTGGGCCGCCGCGCATGCCGCGAAGCTGGACCGGGAGGTCAGTTCGGCATCGTCGTCGAGGACGGTGGCCTGGGCGCTGGACGGGGCGGCCGTGCGAAGGGCGGAGCGGCGGTAGGTGTCGAAGACGCGGGCGTCGACGATGGCGGTCTCGCCGGTGGCGTTGGCCTGTGCCTGCGGTGTCGAGAGCATGACCCCCAACCCGCCCTCGGGGTCCCCCCCGGTGGCCAGGCGCGGCAGCGCCGTGGCCGTCATCACGACCAGCGACACCACGGTGCCGACCGCGACGAGCTCGCCCGCGACCCGGACCCGGGTCGGGCGGGGACGTTCGTCGACGAGTGAGTTGACCCGCTGCACCAGCGTGCCGCTGGGCAGCAGGGCCGCGCAGGCGTGTCCCCCACCGGCACCCTCGAGGACCTTCAGCAGGCCCCCGGCCAGCGCACCGGGACGCTGGGTGGTCTCGACCGCGAGGTGGTCAGCCGCCATCTCACGCTCGACGAGCAGCTGGCGCAGGGCCCACCGTCCCCCCGGGACGAAGAACACGACGTCGCGGACGACGCTGAGGGCCAGGGCGACCAGGTTGTCACGGCGCCGGACGTGGGCGAGCTCGTGGGCGACCACGCCCTCGAGCTCCTGTGGGTCCAGCCGCGCGGCGAGCTCGGCGTCGAGGATGATCGTGGGGCGCCGGATGCCGACCACGGACGCGCCACCGGGGCAGCCCTCGGCGAGCCCGACCGGCGGGGCGTCCAGTCCCATGCGGGCGGCCACCCGGCGGACGGTGTGGCGCACCTCGGCCGGGACGGCGTCGGGGTCGATCGCGGCCTGCGTGCGCGCCGACAGGCCGACGGTGCGACGCAGCCGACAGCCGATGCGGACCGCCACGACCAGGACCCAGGCGCCGACCAGGGCCGGCAGGGCGAGCGGGGCGAGGTAGGCGTAGGTGTTCTCGATGGGCACCAGGACCGACGCGGCCGCCGCGTTGGGGACCATCACCGTCGGCAGCCGGTACTGGCCGAGCGAGACGGCCAGGATGGCCAGCACGGTCGCCGCCGGCACGAGCGCCGCGGCCACCCGGATGCGGGGCACGCGCAACCCGGCACGCAGCAGCAGCCGCGCCGCAACCACGGCCACGACCGCCCCGACGAGCAGCCGCACCGTGACGGACTGCGCCGGCAGCGTGAACAGGAGCCCCGCGTCGGGCACCGGTCAGCCTTCCGCGTCCCGTCGGCGTTCCACCGACGCGCGCAACTGGTCCAGCGAGATCCCGTCCACGTCGTCCACCACCTCGGCCAGGTAGGAGGCGGCCGGTTCCGGGTAGCGCTCGAGCGCCCAGGTCAACACCCGTCCGAGCGCCGATCGCAGGTAGGAGTCCTGCGACACCGCGGGCCGGTAGCGGTGCGCGAGGCCGGCGGTGTCGCGACGCAGCAGGCCCTTGGTGGCCAGGCGCGTCATGGTGGTCATCACCGTGGTGTAGGCGATCTGGCGCTGGGAGGAGAGCTCGTCGTGGACGTCACGCACGGTTGCGTCGCCGAGTCGCCAGACCACGTCCATGACGTCCTGCTCGAGAGGCCCGAGCAGGTTCTCGAGCGGGTCGTTGCGACGGCTGGCGGGGCGGGACACGGTGCATCCGATCGAGGGGCCGGCGGGTGCCGGACGGTCACCTCATCGTACGGATGCGCGCCGTCCGTGGCGACCATTCGCGGTCCCGAAGGTCACCGACGGTGGCTGACGATCAGCGCGAAGTCGTCGGAGTTGAGCGAGGCCCCCCCGACCAGCGCCCCGTCGATGTCGGTCTGGCCCATCAGCTCGCGGATGTTGCCCGGCTTGACCGACCCGCCGTACTGGATGCGGATCCCGTCGGCGGTCTCCTGGTCGTACAGCTCGGCGAGCTGGCCGCGGATGAACGCGCACATCTCCTGGGCGTCCTCGGGGGTGGCGGTCTCCCCCGTGCCGATCGCCCACACGGGCTCGTACGCGACCACGAGGTCCTCGGGGTCGGTCGATCCGTGACCCCGGCCAGCGAGCCCCGCAGCTGCTCGGCGACGACCTGCTCGTGCTCGCCGGCCTGGCGCTGCTCGAGCACCTCGCCCGACGCACAGGATCGGACGCATCCCGTGGGACTGCACGGCCTTGACCTTCTTGTTCACGACCTCGTCGGTCTCGCCGAACATCGCCCGGCGCTCGGAGTGCCCGCAGATGACCCACCGGACCGACAGGCGCGCGAGCATGCCCGGGGCGACCTCGCCGGTGAAGGCGCCGCTGTCCTCCCAGTGGCAGGTCTGGGCCCCGACCGCGATCGGCAGGTGGTCCGACTCGATCAGCGTCTGGACGCTGCGCAGGGCCACGAAGGACGGGCACACGACCACGTCCTGGCCCTCGTAGTCGTCGTCGTCGAGGTGGTACGCGAGCCGCTGGACCAGCTGGATGGCCTCCAGGTGGTCCTTGTGCATCTTCCAGTTGCCGGCGATGACGGGCGTGCGGGCCACGGGGACTCCTGCGACGCGGGGACACGGACGGGGCCCGCACGCTAGTCAGCTGCCGTGCCCGTGGGCCTCCGCTCGCCGATCAGCGAATGGGGCCGCGTCGTGCGAGAGCACCTCGCGGGGTTCGGCGAAGTGGCACGCCGCGGGGTGGCCGTGGCCGAACCGGTCGATCAGGGCCGGGTCCTCGTCCACGCACTTCTGCTCGGCCTTCCAGCAGCGGGTCCGGAACCGGCAGCCCGACGGCGGGTCGGCCGGCGAGGGCAGGTCGCCCTCGAGCAGGATCCGGTCGCCGAGGTCGACGGTCGGGTCCGGGATCGGGACCGCCGACAGCAGGGCCTGCGTGTAGGGGTGGACCGGGTTCTCGTAGATCTCGTGCTCGTTGCCGAACTCGACGATCCGTCCGAGGTACATCACCGCCACCCGGTCCGCGATGTGGCGCACCACCGACAGGTCGTGGGCGATGAAGATGTAGGACAGGCCGAACTCGTCCTGGATCTCCTCGAGCAGGTTGATGACCTGCGCCTGCACGGAGACGTCGAGGGCGGAGACCGGCTCGTCGCAGATGATCACCTTGGGGTCCAGCGCCAGGGCGCGGGCGACCCCGATGCGCTGCCGCTGCCCGCCGGAGAACTGGTGCGGGTAGCGGTTGATGTGGTCGGGGTTCAGCCCGACGCGGTCCAGCAGCTCCTGCGCACGCTGCCGCTCGTCCTTCTTCGGGACGATGTCGTCGTGGATCCGCCAGCCCTCGGTGATGATGTCACCGACGGTCATGCGCGGGTTCAGCGACGCGTAGGGGTCCTGGAAGATGATCTGGATCTCGCGGCGCAGCTGGCGCACACGCGACCGCTTCTGCGTGAAGATGTCCTCGCCCTTGTAGATCGCCTCGCCCGAGGTGGGCTCGTGCAGGCGCAGCAGCGTGCGGGCCACGGTCGACTTGCCGCAGCCGGACTCGCCGACCAGGCCGAGGGTCTCGCCCTCCTGCAGGTCGAAGCTGACGCCGTCCACGGCCTGGACGTGGCCCACGGTCCGCTTGAAGACGATGCCCTGGCGGATCGGGAAGTGCTTGACGAGGTCATGGACCTCGAGGATCGGCCGGTCGGCTGGCGCAGTGGACTCAGTCACGTGCCAGGACCTCCTCGTAGTAGAAGCAGCGGCTGGCGCGGCCCTCGCCGGGCACGGACTCGTCCAGCGGGGGCAGGGACTCGGCGCACCGGTCACGCACGAACGGGCAGCGGGTCCGGAAGGCACACCCGGACGGGATGAACCGCAGGTCCGGCGGCGAGCCCTGGATCGGCTCGAGCTTCATGCCCTTCAGGTCCGCACGCGGGATCGAGTGCATCAGGCCCGAGCGTGTACGGGTGCGACGGGTCCTTGTAGATGTCCGTCGATCGGCCCGGTCTCGACGATCCGGCCCGCGTACATGACGTTGACCCGGTCGGCGACCTCGGCGACGACGCCGAGGTCGTGGGTGATCAGGATCAGGCCCATGCCCGTCTCGCGCTGCAGGTCCGCGAGCAGCCCCATGATCTGGGCCTGCACGGTCACGTCCAGTGCGGTGGTGGGTTCGTCGGCGATGAGGACGTCGGGGTCCAGGGCCAGGGCCATCGCGATCATGACGCGCTGGCGCATACCACCGGAGAACTCGTGCGGGTAGGAGTTGACGCGCTCGGCGGCCGAGGGGATCTTCACCCGTTCCATGAGCTCGATCGCCTTGGCACGGGCCTCCTTGCGGGAGGCGCCGCGGTGCTGCCGGTACATCTCGCCGATCTGCCACCCCACCGTGAAGGTCGGGTTGAGCGCCGTCAGGGCGTCCTGGAAGATCATCGCGATGCGGTCGCCCCGCACCTTGCGCCGTTCCCGTTCGGGCAGTTTGAAGAGGTCGACGCCCTTGAAGCGGACCGCGCCCTCGGTGATGTAGCCGGGGGGCGAGTCGACGATGCCCATGATGGCCTGGGCCGACACGGACTTGCCCGACCCCGACTCGCCGAGGATCGCGAGCGTCTCGCCGGCCTCGAGTGAGTAGCTGATCCCGTTGACGGCGTTGACCACGCCGTCCGGGGTGCGGAACTCGACGGAGACGTTCTCGACCTCGAGCAGGGGGGCCGCGGGGTCCGCCGGGACCCCGCCGATGACGTCTCGCTCGATCGTGCTGCTGGAGGACATGCTCACCTCAGGCGCGGGTCGAGGGCGTCGCGCAGGGCGTCACCCATCAGGATGAAGGAGAAGACGGCCACGGACAGGAACAGGCCCGGGAAGAACAGCAGGTGCGGCGTCTGCAGGATGCGGTTCTGGGCACCGGAGATCATCAGGCCCCACGAGATCGCGGGCAGCCGCAGGCCGACACCGAGGAAGGACAGGGTGGCCTCGGCGGAGATGATCACGCCCACGGTGATCGTGGCGTAGATGATCACCGGCGCCATCGCGTTCGGGAGGATGTGCCGGATGATGATCCGGCTGTCCTTGGCCCCGAGCGCCCGCGCCGCCTCGACGTACTCGGACTCTCGTACCGAGATCACGGACGATCTCAGCAGGCGCAGCATCGTCGGCCAGCCCAGCACCACCAGCGTGAACCACACCACCCCGATGCCGGGCACGTTCGCGAACGAGTCGAACGCGTTGGTGATGGTGGCGATGACGCGGATGACGACGTTGGAGTCCGCGTCGGCGTTGCGCAGGGCGGTGATCATCACGATCGCGCCGAGCACCGTCGGGATCGCGAACCAGATGTCGGTCACGCGGGCGATGATCGCGTCCACCCACTTGCCGTAGTAGCCGGCGAGCGACCCCAGCAGGACCGCGATCACCACGGCGGACGCGGTCACGGAGATGCCGACCAGGATCGAGGCGCGGGCGCCGTAGATGGTCTTGGCGTAGTAGTTGCAGCCCTGGATGTCGAAGCCGAAGATGTTCTCGGCCGAGGGGCGCTGCAGCGACTGGGTCAGCGGGCAGGCCGTCCCCTGGGGGTAGGGCTCGCTGGTGAACAGCTGCGGGGCGATGGCCATCACCACGAACAGCAGGATGAAGAACCCGGAGATCAGGAACACCGGGTTCCGGCGCAGCTGGCGCCAGGCGTCCGACCAGAGGCTGGCGGACCGGTCCTCGTCCTGCTGGGACGGACCGGTAGGGCCACCCTCGGTGTGCGGGAGCTCCTCGTCGAGGGTCCGCGACGGGGTCTCGGATCGACGCACGTCCTGGTCACTCATAGCGGATCCGGGGGTCGAGGGCGGCATACATGAAGTCCACCAGCAGGTTGCTGACCATGTAGATGAGCACGAGGAAGGTCACGATCCCGACGACGACCGTGCCCTCCTGGGACTTGACCGCCAGGAACACCTCACGGCCGATCCCCGGCAGGTTGAAGACCGTCTCGGTCACGATGGCGCCCGACATGAGGTTGCCCAGGTCGATGCCCAGGTAGGTCACCACCGGGATCATCGAGTTGCGCATCGTGTGGATGCCCACCACCCGGCGTCGTGACAGCCCCTTGGACGTGGCGGTCCGCACGTAGTCGGTGCGCAGGTTCTCGACCAGGCTGGTGCGTGTCAGGCGGGCGATGTAGGCCAGCGAGACGCTGCCGAGCACGATGGCCGGCAGCACGTAGCTGACCCAGCCCGACCGCAGCCCGGCGATGGGCAGCAGTCCGAACTTCACCCCCACCACCAGCTGGGCGATGAAGGCCAGCACGAAGATGGGGATCGAGATCACCGCCACCGTGCTGATCAGCACCAGGTTGTCGAGGAAGCTGCCCTTGCGCAGGCCGGCCAGGATCCCGGCGAGCAGGCCGAGGATGGTCTCGAAGATGAAGGCCAGCAGCGCCAACCGGATGGAGACCGGCAGCTTCTCCTTCATGATCTCGGAGACCTCGCGGCCGCGGAAGTCGGTCCCGAAGTTGCCCTCCAGCAGGCCGTTGAAGGTCCCGGTGTCGTCGTCGCGGACGATGCCGATGTACTTGCCGTACTGGATGAGCAGCGGGTCGTCGAGGTTGTACTTGTCGCGCAGCTGCTGCTGCACGGACGCCGGCTGGGGCCGCTCCCCCGCCAGGGCCCGGATGGGGTCACCCGGAAGGGCGAACACCAGGGCGAAGATGAGCAGCGTCGCCCCGAGGAACACGGGGATGAACTGCAGGACTCTGCGTATGAAGTAACGACCCACGCTCGCTCGGTCTCCTCGTCGTCACCCGCCGGTGCAGGGGCATGCCCACGCATGGTGGCACGTCAACGCCCGGCGCGGCGGGAAGTGGTGCAACTGGCATGGGCCACGACGGCGCGCTCTCGCCGTCACGGCCCGGCACGACACCGGGGCGGTCCTCGTGAGGACCGCCCCGGAGCCTAGCGACGGGCTGGCATCCTGCGCCCGGTGCGCGCACGCACCGGGCGCAGAGTGCGCTCAGCCGGAGTGTCAGCTGGCCGTGACGCCGGCCCAGTCGACGTCACCGAAGGCGTCGACGTAGACACCGGACACACCGTCGTTCCAGGCGAACTGGTTCAGCCCGTAGAACATCGGCGCCAGCGGCGCGTCGGCGCAGGCGACCTTGACGGCCTCCTGGTAGGCCGGGATGGCCTCCTCGATCGAAGCGATGGCGAGCGCGTCGTCCAGCGCCGAGTCGAACTCGGGGTTGCTGTAGAACGTGTCGTTCGCACCGACCGGCGGGAAGAACCGGCTGTCCAGCAGGAGCTGGAGGTAGTTCTGCGGGTGCGGGTAGTCCATGCCCCAACCGAGGCGGAACGGACCGTCCAGACCCTTCTCGTCGGCCTTGCCGAGGTACTCAGCGAACTGCAGCTGCTGGAACTCGACGTTGTTCGCGTCGATCCCGAGGGTCTGCGCCCACTGGTTGACGACGGCCTCGATCCAGGTCTCGTGACCGCCACCCTCGTTGAACCACACGGTCAGCGGGTTCGGCAGGGCGTCGGCACCACCGGCGGCCTCGAAGCGCTTGACGGCCTCCTCCGGGTCGTAGGTCCACTCCTGGCAGGGCTTCTCCTCGTACGCCGGGATGACCGGTGCGAGCAGGTTGTACGCCGGCTGGCGCGTGCCCTCGAAGATGGTCTCGGTGATGGCCTGGCGGTCGACCGCCATGGACAGCGCCGCGCGCAGGTCCGCGTTGTCGTACGGGGCCGAGTAGGTCGGGAACCCGAGGTAGTTGATCGACGACGACGGCGAGGTGTCGCTGTTCGGCACCTGGTTCTGCGCCTCGCTCCAACGCTCCGGCGGCACGGCGTCGACGATGTCGAGCTCGCCCGCGTAGAGGTCGGTCACGGCGGTGTTGACGTCCGCGTAGATGCGGAACTCGATGCCACCGATCGACGGGGTGTTCTCGCCGGCGTAGTCCGCGTAGGCGGTCGTGTTGATGCCGACGTCGTGCTGCCAGTCACCGTCCATCTGGAACGGGCCGTTGCCGATCGGGGACTCCTTGAAGCCCTCCGGGTCGTCGAAGAAGGCCTGCGGCAGCGGCGAGTACGCCGGGTAGCCCAGACGGGTCTCCCAGAACGACTGCGGCTCGGACAGGGTCACGGTGAACTCGGTGTCGGACGTGACCTCGAGGCCGGACAGGGTCTCGGACGCGGGCGCGGAGCCTTCGCAGTCGGTGACCTCGTCACCTACGGCCTCGGCGTTCTCGGCGTCGACGTCCTCCTGCGTGGCCTCGCGGGTGCCGCACTGGGTGTCGGCGAAGCCCTCGATGTCGGCGAAGAAGCCACTGTTCTGCATGGCGTTCGGGCCGTAGGAGCCGTAGTTCCAGGCGTCCACGAACGAGTTGGCGGTCACCGGCGTGCCGTCGTGGAACGTCCACCCGTCCTGCAGGGTGATGTTCCAGGTCTTGCCCTCGTCGGGCGACTCGATGGACTCGGCCACGCCCTGGGCGGGCTCGGACGTCTGCGGGTCGTAGGTGATCAGGCCCGGTGTAGAGCGCACGCAGGACCGCGATGCCCTCGGACTCGTTGGTGTTGAGGGTCGTCAGGTCCTCGGGCTCACCGATGTAGGTCGACACGATGGCGTCCGAGGCCGTACCGCCCCCGGTGCTGGTCTCGCCGTCAGTCGCGGTCGACTGCGAATCGGTCGTGGTCTCTCCTGCGTCGCCCTCGCCGCCGTCGTCACCGCTACAGGCGGTGGCGAAGAGGGCGATCGCGGCGGCTGCGCCGATCAGGCGCAGCGTCTTCGATCGCTGCATGTGTTTCCTCCTGGGGGAACGAACCGACCCAGTGCCCGCGATCGTACGATCGCGATAGGAGCCGGTCCGAGCGACCGTAGCGCGGTCGGTGGACGGACGTCGGCAACGGTGTCCGGTGCGCGCTCACCACACGGTCGGCGGACAGGTGGCGGGGTCCCCCGGTCTCAGGCCCGCAGCGCGACCACGCCGGGCAGCTCGCGGCCCTCGAGGAGCTCGAGGGAGGCGCCCCCACCGGTCGACACGTGGTCGACCCGGTCGTCGAGCCCGAAGCGGCGGATGGCGGCGGCGCTGTCGCCCCCTCCGACCACGGTGAACGCGTCGGAGGTGGCCATGGCGTCGGCGACCCCGCGGGTCCCGGCGGCGAAGGCGTCCCACTCGAACACGCCCATCGGCCCGTTCCAGAACACCGCGCCCGCCGCGCGGATCGCGTCCCCGTAGGCCGCGGTCGTGTCGGGGCCCACGTCGAGGCCCATCTGGTCCGCGGGGATGGCGTCGACGCCGACGGTGGTGGCCGGGGCGTCCTCGGCGAACTCCGGTGCCACGACCACGTCGGTGGGCAGGTGCACGGTCACGCCGCGCTCCCGGGCCCGGGCGACCAGGTCACGGACCGTGTCGACCTGGTCGGCCTCGACCCGCGAGGACCCGACGTCGTGGCCCTCGGCGCGCAGGAAGGTGAAGCACATCGCCCCGCCGACCGCGATCGCGTCGACGCGGCCGAGCAGGTTCTCGAGCACGGTCAGCTTGTCGGAGACCTTGGCCCCGCCGAGCACGGCCACGTAGGGCCGGGCGGGGTCCTCGAGCAGGCCACCGAGGACCTCGACCTCGCGTTCGAGCAGCAGGCCCGCGTAGCCGGGCAGGCGGGCCGGGACGCCACTGATCGAGGCGTGGCCACGATGGCAGGCCCCGAAGGCGTCGTCGACGTAGACGTCGGCCATGGCCGCGAGGGCGTCGGCGAAGCGGTCCTCGTTGGCCTTCTCGCCGGGATCGAACCGCAGGTTCTCGAGCAGCACGACCTCGCCGTCGCCGAGCGCGTCGGCACGGGCGCGCGCGTCGTCGCCGATCACGTCGGACGCGACGGGGACGTCCTGACCGAGCAGCTCGGCCAGGCGCGCCCCGACCGGGCCCATCGAGTAGGCGGGGTCGACCTCGCCGTCGGGTCGACCGAGGTGCGAGGCCAGCACGACCCGCGCCCCGCCGTCGAGCAGCAGGCGCAGGGTCGGCAGTGCCGCCTGCCAGCCGCAGGTCGTCGGCGACCCGCCCCGCGTCCAGCGGGACGTTGAGGTCGGCACGCAGGAAGACCCGCGTGCCGGCCGGGTCGAGGTCACGGACGCTGCGGACACCGTCGAGCAGTCCCACGGCGGGCCTCCCGTGCGTGGCGGTGGGGTGGGCGTGGCCTACAGGCGATCGCCCACGTAGGTCACGAGCTCGGCCAGGCGGTTGGAGTAGCCCCACTCGTTGTCGTACCAGCCGAGCACCTTGACCAGGTTGCCCTTGGCCATGGTGGACGGCGCGTCGAAGACGCACGAGTGCGGGTTGCCGACGATGTCGACCGACACCAGCGGTTCCTCGGAGTACTCCATGATGCCGTCGAGGTCGCCCTCGGCGGCCGCCCGGAAGGCGTCGTTGATCTCGTCGACGGTGACCTCACGGTCGAGGACGCAGACCAGGTCGGTGATCGAGCCGTCCGGGATCGGCACGCGCATCGCCATGCCGTCCAGGCGCCCCTCGAGCTGCGGCAGCGCCAGGGACACGGCCTTGGCCGCACCGGTCGTCGTCGGCACGATCGACAGGGCGGCGGCACGGGCGCGACGCGGGTCCTTGTGCGGGGCGTCGTGGATGTTCTGGTCGCCGGTGTAGGCGTGGATGGTCGTCATCAGGCCCTGCTGGATGCCGAAGGCGTCGTGCAGGACCCGCGCCAGCGGCGCGACCGAGCCGGTGGTGCAGGACGCCATGGAGATGACGTGGTGCTCGGCCGGGTCGTACATGGACTCGTTCGAGCCGAGCACGACGGTGACGTCCTCGCCCTTGGCGGGGGCCGAGATGATGACCTTCTTGGCGCCGGCCTCGAGGTGCTTGGCGGCGTCGTCGCGCTTGGTGAAGAAGCCGGTGGACTCGACCACCACGTCGATGTCGAGGTCCTTCCACGGCAGGTTCGCCGGGTCGCGCTCGGCGAGGACCTTGAGGTCGTCACCGTCCACGCGCATGCCGTCGTCGGTGGCCTCGACGGTGCCCGGGTAGCGGCCGTGGACGGAGTCGCGACGCAGCAGCAGGGCGAGGGTCTTCGGGTCGGTCAGGTCGTTGACGGCGACGATGTCGACGTCGAGCCCCTGCTGCTTGATGGCGCGGAAGAGGTTGCGGCCGATGCGGCCGAAGCCGTTGATCGCGACGCGCAGGGCCATGGGGGTGTCTCCTGGGAGCTGGGCAGAACAGGTCGTGCTTCGAACCTAGCACCGGCCATCCGGGGCCATGCCGTCGTTCAGTCACCCTCGCCGGCCAGGCGGGCGAGCTGCCGCAGGCGGCGGTGCACGGAGGACTTGCCGATGGGGGGATCGCACAGCTCACCGAGCTCGGCCAGCGAGGCCGTGGGGTTGACCATCCGCGCCAGCGCCAGCGAGCGCAGCTCCTCCCCCAGGCCCGCCCAGCCCACGGCCGCGACGGCCCGTTCCACCAGCTCGAGCTGCGCCTGGGCGGCCTCGATGGTGCGACGGAGGTTGGCCGCGTCGGCATTGGCCAGGCGCGTCGCGTCGTTGCGCAGGCGGCGCCGACGGCGGCGTTCGTCGACCTCGGCCGCGGCCCGCGGGGCGCCGGCCACCTCGAGCAGTCGCGCCAGCCCCTCCCCCGACTTGACGACCAGTCGCTCGCGGTCGTCGTCCAGGTGGGCGCGGACGTCGACCGCGGCGGCGGCGGCCTGGAGTTCGTCGCCGACCGTACGGGACGGCAACCGCAGCTCGACGTGCACCGCTCGCCCCGGGTCGGACAGCGCTGCCACGGTCAGCAGCGCCCCGCGGACGGCGACCTCCGGGGCAGGGTCGCCGGGCAGGCCCGCGACCGGGCGACCCGAGCCGTCCAGCAGGCCGAGCGCGGCGGCCAGGCGGTCGACGTCCTCGTCGACGACGAGCCCGTAGGTGGTGGACGTGCGCACGCCGCCGGGTTCCCGGACCCACAGCTGCGGCCTCGGGCCGTGGACCCGCGGGAGCAGCCCGAACACCCGCCGGACGACCGCCCCGCTGGGGGTGGCGACCTCCAGCGTGGTGCGCGACCCGTCGGCCGTGCCCACCCGGTGGAACCGGCCGGCGAGCCGGAGCAGCACGCCCAGCTCGGCGGCGACCTGGTCGTCGGGGACCTCGCAGCGCGACAGCTCCTGCCGCACGCGCTCGGTGAAGGAGCCGCCCTGGCTCACGCCAGCATGTCCGCCACGATGCGGGCGAGCGCATCCGGCGAGTGCCCGTCGGAGCCGTCCAGCAGGTCGGTACCCACCATCCGGTCGACGTGGGGGTGCGAGGTCGGTGCGAGCAGTCGACGGCCCGGTCCCCGTGGTGGTGGCCCGACGTGGGTGACCAGCACGTCCAGCCGGCGGTCGGGCAGGTGGTCGGCGAGCACGTCGAGGTGCGCCCGCATGTCCAGCCCCTGGGTCTCGCCCGGCTGCTCCCGCAGGTTGGCGATCATCGCCAGCGGGGCGCTCGTGTCGACCAGCGCCTTGGCGATCTCGGGCACCAGCAGGTTGGGCAGGATCGACGTGAACAGCGATCCCGGGCCGAGCAGCACCAGGTCGGCGTCGGCGATCGCCGCCACCGCCTCGGGCGAGGCCGACGCGTCGGCAGGGTCGAGCCGCACGCGTCGATGCCCGGACGTGCGCGTGATCGTCGCCTGCCCCGACACCTCGCCCTCGTCGCCCTCGGCCACCAGCATCACCGCGTCGGTCGTGCTCGGAAGCACCCGGCCACGCGCCCCGAGCAGGGAGCCGAGCCGATCCAGGGCGTCGACCAGCTCACCCCCCAGGACCTGGTGCAGGCCGATCAGCATGAGGTTGCCGAGGCTGTGGCCAGCCAGCTCGCCCGCGCCGAACCGGTGCTCGAGCCAGCGGGAGGTGGTCGGGTCGGCCACCAGTGACGACAGCGCCTTGCGCAGGTCGCCCGGCGGGACCACGCCGAGGTCGCGGCGCAACCGGCCGGAGGACCCGCCGTCGTCCGCCATCGCCACGACCGCCGTGGTGTGGACGTCGTCGAGCAGGCACAGCGCCGCCAGGGTCCGGCTGAGGCCGTGGCCGCCGCCGATGGCGACCACCCGACGCGGGGCGGTGCGGGTCGGGGCGCTCATTCGGTGCCCAGGTCCCGGTGGTCGACCACGACGGGCAGGTCGGTCGTGTCACGCAGGTAGGAGGCGACGTGCTGGCCGATGGCGACCGAGCGGTGCTTGCCGCCGGTGCACCCGATGGCCAGCGTGAGGTAGCGCTTCCCCTCGGCGACGAAGCCGGGCACCACGACGTCGAGCAGCCGTTCCAGGGCCTCGACGAAGGGGGTGGTCGCCGGCTGGCCGAACACGTAGTCGCGGACCGGTTCCTGGGTGCCGTTGTACGGGCGGAGCTCGTCGACCCAGTGCGGGTTCGGCAGGAACCGCACGTCCATGACCATGTCGGCGTCCCGGGGCGTGCCGTGCTTGAACCCGAAGGTCACGACCTGGATCTGCAGCGTGGCGTCCCCGGTGAACTCGAGGGCGTCCAGCACACGGTCCCGCAGCTCGTGGACGTTCAGGTTCGAGGTGTCCACGATCAGGTCGGCGATGCCGCGCAGCTCGGAGACCATGGCTCGTTCGGCGCGGATGCCCTCGAGCACGCCGGCGTCGCCCTCGGCGGCCGGGTGGCGCCGTCGCGAGGCCTCGAACCGTCGGACGAGGGTGTCGTCGTCCGCCTCGAGGAACAGCACCTTGACGTCGTCGGACGTACGCCGCAGCTCGCGGACGGTCTCGACCAGGGCGCCGAAGAACTGGCGACCCCGGATGTCCACCACCAGGCCGAGCCGGTCGACGGTCGAGCCCGGGGCGGAGGCGAGCTCGACCACCTTGTCCATCAGCGTGGGCGGGAGGTTGTCGATGACGAAGAAGTCCACGTCCTCGAGGACCTTGGCGACCTGCGTCCGCCCCGCCCCGGACAGGCCGGTGATGACCACGATCTGGGGGCGGTCACCCCCGGTGCGCGGGCCGTCGCCCCGCGCGTGGCCGTGCGGGTCGATCTGCAACACCGACGTGACGTCGTCGTCCACGACAGCTCCCTGGGAGGTCTCGGCTCCCCGTGTGTCTACCAGTCGGGGGTCCCGACGGGCAGGCTGCGGGCCCCGGTTCATCGGCCCAGCTGTTCGTGCAGCCGTTCGGCGAGCACGCGCGACAGGCCCGGCACCTCGGCCAGCTCGTCCACCGAGGCCGAGCGGATGGCGTCCAGGGACCCGAACCGCCGCAGCAGCGCCTTGCGTCGTGACGGGCCGATGCCGGCGACGTCCTCGAGGCCCGAGGCGACCGACCGGGTCCGCCGTCGGCGCTGGTAGGTGATGGCGAACCGGTGGGCCTCGTCCCGCACGCGTTGGACGAGGTAGAGGGCGTCCGAGCCGCGCGGCAGCACGACCGGGTGGGGCCGCCCCGGCAGGTACAGCTCCTCGAACCGCTTGGCCAGCGACACGAACGACACCTCGTCGAGGATCGCCACGACGGCCTCGTCGGCCTCCCCGACGACCGTGCGGAAGCCCTCGATGGCGGCCGTCAGCTGCCCCGGTCCCCCGTCGATGACCACGAGGCTGGGCGGGTAGGAGAACTTGCCCTGCTCGGGGTCCACCCCGCGGTCGCGTTCGGCCACGTAGCCGCGGAAACGCCGGGTGATGACCTCGCGCATCGCGGCGAAGTCGTCGTTGCGGTCGTCGGAGAGCTTGAACCGGCGGTACTCCGACTTGCGGGGCAGGCCGTCCTCGAACACGACCATGGAGGCCACGACCTCGGTGCCGCCGAGGTGGCTGATGTCGTAGCACTCGATCCGCAGCGGGGCGGCGTCGAGGTCCAGGGCCGCCTGCAGCTCGCGCAGGGCCTGCGAGCGGGCGTTGAAGTCGCTGGCACGCTTGAGCCGGTGGCGGGTGAACGCCTCGCGGGCGTTGTCCTTCACCGTCTGCAGGATCTGGACCTTCTCCCCCCGCAGCGGCACGCGGACCTCGACGCGCTGGATGGGACGCCCGGCGCCCTCGTGGTGCTCACGTCGCAGGTCCGCGAGCAGCGTGGAGAGCGCGTCGACGTCCTCCGGCAGCTCCTCGACGAGGACCAGCGGCGGGACGTCGTCCTCGCGCTCCTCGTAGAGCTGGAGGAGGAACGAGGTGTACAGCTCCGCGGTCGACAGCGGCTCGACCTTGTCCACGGTCCAGCCCTTGCGCCCGACGACCCGGCCGCGACGCACGAAGAACGCCTGCACCGCGGCTTCGAGCTCGTCCTCCCAGACGGCCACGACGTCGAAGTCCTCGCGTTTCGACGACGCCATCTGCTGCTTGGACAGGGCCTTGCGGGCGTCCATGAGCTGGTCCCGCAGCCGGGCGGCGGCCTCGAAGTTGAGCTCGCCCGCGGCGGCCTCCATGTCCGACTCGAGCCGGCGCACCACCGGCTCGGTGTCCCCGTCCAGGAAGGCGCCGAGGCCGTCGACGAGCTCGCGGTGCTCGTCCTGCGTCACGTGCCCCACGCAGGGGGCCGCGCACTTGCCGATGTGGTAGTAGAGGCAGGGGCGGTCGGTGCGTTCGGCACGGTCGTACACGCCCTGGCTGCAGGTCCGGACCGGGAAGATCCGCAGCAGCAGGTCGAGGGTCTCGCGGATGGCGTAGGCGTGGGCGTACGGGCCGTAGCGCCGGTCCCCCTTGCTGACCCCGCCGCGCTTCACGCGGGCGCGGGGGACGTCCTCGGAGGTCGTCAGCACGAGGTAGGGGTAGGACTTGTCGTCCCGGTAGCGGACGTTGTAGCGGGGCCGGTACCGCTGGATCAGCGTGTACTCGAGGTGCAGCGCCTCGACCTCGTTGCTGACGACGATCCACTCGACCGAGCGGGCCGCCTCGAGCATGGCCCGGGTCCGCGCGGCGATGTTGTGCCAGGCCTGGAAGTAGTTGCCGAGGCGCTGGCGCAGCGACGAGGCCTTGCCCACGTAGATCACGCGCCCGTGGGCGTCCTTGAACTGGTAGCACCCCGGCTCGTCGGGGATCGTGCCGGGGGCGGGGCGGAACGCCAGGGCGGGGTTGGTCGTCACGTCCGCGAACCTATCCGCGCCCCGTGACCGCCGGGGGCCGCCGGCACCGCCCGTCGGAGCCGTCAGAGGTCGGCGGCGCGGCGCAGGGCGCGCACGGTGGCGTGCGGCACGGCCAGCGGACCGCCGACCACGCGCCACGACCGCCAGTCGCCGTGGTCGGCGAGCCAGTCCCGGGTCGGGGCGGGCACGCCGTCACGCTCGGTCAGGACCAGCACGCCGCCCCGCGCGAGCGCGGCGGGACCGGCCGCCAGGGCGTCCGGGTAGTTGCGGCCGGTCGCCACCAGCACGTCCCGGGCCGACCCGCCCGCGGCGACGGCGGCGTCGGTGAGCCGGCGGGCCGTGGCGAACCGGTCGCGGCCCGCGATGCGGTCGGTGGTCCGCCCGGCGGCCACCCGGTCGACGACGGCGTCGCCGAGCGCGGCCCGCCCGCCGAGCACGGTGACCCGCTCGGCCGCCACGTCGCGCACGAAGCGGCGCGCGGCGTCGTTGTCCGCGGGCACCTCCGGCGGCGGGGTCGTCCCGTCCTCGTCGGGCGGCGGCTGGACCGCGGGGCGGGCGAGCACGAGCGGCAGGTCGGCGTGGCCGACGAAGGGACCGGCGGCCAGGGCGTCCGGGAAGTTGTCCCCGGTGGTCACCACGACGCGTGACGCCGAGGTGGCACCCCGCCGCCGCAGTGCCTCGCGGGCGATGGCGGCAGCGGTCTCGTACCGGGTCGCGCCGCCGATGCGCTGGACGCGGTCGACCACCTCGTCGAGCTGGCGGGCCACCCGGGCCCCGAGGGCGGCCTCGCCGCCGACCACCACGGCCTCGCGCACACCGAGGCGACGCAGCTCGTCGGCGACGCGGCCGTCGAGCCGGTCGGGATCGGTCAGCAGCACGGGCCCGTCGACGGCGTCGGCGAGCTGCACGGCGACCAGCGCGTCCGGGAACGTCCGCGACGACGCGACCACGGCGGTCCGGGCCTGCGTGAAGCTCTGCCGGGACACCTCGACCGCGGTGGCGTTGCGGTCGGGGCCCTGGATGCGGGGCGAGACCTGCAGCGGGCCCGTGGACACGTCGTGGCTGACCCGGCCGTCGGGCGTGCGGGAGGTGAGGGTGACCCAGTAGGTCGCCGGCAGCCGGTCGGTGGCGTCGAAGGTCAGGCGGTTGGTGCCCGCCACCTGGTCGACGGTGCCCAGGACCTCACCGTCGAAGCCGTCGCGGTCCGAGTCGAGCCGGACCGTCACCTGCGTGCCGGGGATGGGGTCGTGGTCGACCCAGGTGACGTCGAAGGTCGGGGCGGCGGCGTCGTCCGCGGCGATGCGCAGCTCGTCGACGTACCAGCGGTACTGGCTGGGCGCCTCGTGGGGGTCCAGGCGCAGGAAGGTCAGCGGCCCGAGCGCGGTCCAGTGCGGGTCCGGTCCGGTGACGGTGCAGTACGAGACGCCGATGTTGGGCTCGGCCGAGCTGGTCATCCCCTGGGCGGCGGGGACGTCGGCCATGTCGTACGTGTAGCGGTCCCAGGTCTTGTAGAGGACGAACTCGCGGCCGTCGGAGACGTACGCGCACTCGCGGCCGTCCTGCGGGTGCCGGGCCGTCCGCCACAGCAGGCGGGCGTGGCTGCCGCCGGGGATCGGGTTGGTGGCCTTCGCCCCGTCGTCGAGGTTGAAGGCCGCGTCGTAGTGCTGGTCCAGGGTGACCCGGTGGTAGTGGACGGGGTCGAGCCCGTCGGGGCCCAACGGCAGGCGGACCCACGGGTCGTTGCTGGTGTTCACGCCGGACAGCTCGCCACCGGCGAACCGGACGTCGCGGGTGTTGCCCACCGCGAGCACGTCGCCCCGGTCCGAGAAGTCCCAGGGGTTGCCGAGCACCTCGGTGGCGTAGTCCACCCCGCCGGCCATGTCCGGGTCCAGGATCTCGGGGTGCGGACGCGGGCGGATCTGCACGGTCCCGAGCGGGTTGCCCTCCGGGTCGTGCAGGTACCAGGTGCCGACGGGCAGCCCGCCGACGTGCACGGTGCTGGTGGTCGCCGAGCGGTAGCGCGGCCGCAGCGTCCCCCAGGTCTGGTCCGCCTCGACGCCCGGGTCGGCGTCGAGCACCGGGGCGTCGCTGTAGGTGACCGGGTCGTTCGCGCTGTAGGTGACGACCACGTCGTGCTCGGACCGGCCCTCGTAGAGGCGGAACCAGTCGAGGGTGATCGTCGCCGGGTCGCCGACCACACCCTGCAGGCGCAGGCCGTACACCTCGCCCTGCCACGGTCGCGTGAGGCCCGACTCGGGCACGTTGGCCCGGACGGGCAGCTGGACGGTGTTCCAGCCGGGCTCGACCGGCAGGCGCATCAGGCCCTGGCAGTCGGGCAGCCACTCCTGGCAGGTGAACCAGCTGAGGTAGAGCAGCCCCGGGTCGCCGGCGACGTGGAAACGCACCGACACGTGGGTGTAGGTGTCCGCGTCGACCGGGAGCGCCAGCCCGTCGTGCTGGTCGTGCAGGGCGCCGCCGTCGGCGTCGGGCAGCGCGTCGGCAGAGGCGTTGGGGTCGACCGTGTGGGGATAGGTCATCCACACCGGCGAGACGTACCAGTTGCCGCCCCCGTTCCCGCTCGCCCGGAAGCGGGTGGTGCCCGGCACACGAGGAGCGAGCGGGGACACGCCGACGGTGACGTCCCGATCGGTCATGAGGTCCGTGGGCTCGTCGTAGTCGAACGGGTCGTGGCGCTCGTCCGCCCCGTACTCGGGCGGCTCGACGAACGTGGTCGTCGGGGCGGCGACCGCGGCCGCGGGGACGGCCAGCAGGGCGGGCAGGAGCAGTGCCAGGACCGCGAGCGCGCGGGGGCGTGGGGACACGGCAGGTCTCCGCCGGGAGGGAGGACGGGAGGTCGGCGGCGCCACGCTATCCGCGGGCGCGGACCTCGCTGGCGGGGCGAGCGTGCCCCTCCGACCATGCCAGCGCCGCCGGCGCCAGGGCGACCACGACGGCGACGGCGAGCAGGACCCACCCTCGATCCCGAGCACGGTGCCCGGGGCGCCGAGCGCCCCGCCGACGGTCCCGTCGACCCCGACCCGGAACCGCCGCAGCACCGCCACCAGGGCCACCACGTGGCCGACTCCCACCGCGGCCAGCGCGAGCGCCGCCCCGCCGCCGAGGTCGCGCGGGCACGGGGCGGCGACGGTCCAGCAGGACCCCGGCGAGCAGCGGCAGCCCCACGGCGATCGGCAGGGTGTACCGGCCCTGCCACACGAACCCGATGGTCGGGGCGGACCGCACGTCCGCCAGCACGGGCAGGGCGAGCACCACCAGGCCCAGGACGGCCAGCCAGGCGCGGGCGCGGCGGTCCGCGTGCCGGAGGCCCAGGCGACCAGCGCGACCACGCCCAGCAGCCACCCGCCGACCAGGACCTTGGGCAGGCTCACGTCCGCCCACCCGAGGACGCCGACCATCTCCACGAGGCGTTCCGGGACCAGGCCGAGGGACCGGCGCACGGCGACCAGCCCGGTCGCCGACGGGTCCGGGAAGCCGCTGAACGCCGAGAGGGTGCCACGCCAGACGCTCCACCCCAGTGCCGCCACCGCGACCACGGACACGAGTGCCGGCCCCGCCGCGCAGGTCGGGGCGGTTCCACGGCGCCGGGGGGTCGTGGCGCAGCACCAGCAGGCTGGCCACCGGGATGCCCACGGCGATGACGGGGCCGAGGGGTCGCGTGACGGCCATCACCACGCCCGCGACCGCCCACCGGACCACGTCCGCTCGCTCGCGGGCGCCGGCGAGCAGCGCGGCGCTGGTCGCCCACAGGGCGATCCCGGCGGCGATCTCCGTCCCGCTCGGGTTGATCCCGCCGCCGAGGTGCACGGCGACCGGCGTCACCGACACGGCGACGGCGACCAGCCCCCATCGGCGCGCCCCCGCCCGGTCCAGCGCCGCCACGGCGATCGCGACGAGCGCACCGAACACCGCCGCCGCCACCAGCCGCATGCCGAGCAGCCCGGCGGCGGGCCCGACGACCAGGCTGGGCCAGCCCACCAGCACGTACCAGGCGGGGTCGTAGGTTCCCAACCGTCGTCGTCGCGTCCTGCCCCTCCCCCGGTGTCGCCGCCACGTCCGGGGCGCAGGTGGCGGGCACGCTGGCGTGGAACGCGAAGCACCCCGGCAGGGACGGGAGTGCGGCGTACGCCGCCGGCACCTCGACGTGGGTCTCGGTCCGTGTCCACCCCGTCGTCGGGTCCGTGCGCACCTCGTCCCGGCCGGCCACCTGGCCACGCACGACCGCGGCGGCATGGACCGCATGGGCGGGTTCGTCGGGCAGTCCCATCAGTGGCGTCGCCACGGCCGACAGCGCGGCCAGCAGGAACGCGACCAGCCCGGCGGCGACCCAGCGGCCGCGGCCGGCCGCATGTGGCCCGGGCGCGGGGTCGGTGGTCACGGGACGTCCTCGACGGGGTGGCGAACGCTACCCCCCGCCGCTGGCCGTCCCGACGACCTCCCTCGCCGGCTGCGGGGGTGGTGTTCGGTACTGTCCGGGACACTCCCCTGCGTCCCCGCGAGGCAGCCCTGTGCCGACCGACGACCGCCCCGACGTCCCGCCCCGCGTCGCCGTGCTGGTCCCCTGTTACAACGAGGAGGTCAGCATCGGCCAGGTCGTCGCGGACTTCCACGCGGCCCTGCCCGATGCCACCGTCTACGTCTACGACAACAACTCCTCCGACGCGACGGTCGAGCGTGCGCGGGAGGCCGGCGCGGTGGTCCGCCACGAGGCCAGGCAGGGCAAGGGCAACGTGGTCCGACGCATGTTCGGCGACGTGGACGCGGACGTCTACGTGATGGTCGACGGGGACGCCACCTACGACGCCGCCAGCGCGCCCGCGATGGTCGAGCGCCTCTGGACCGGGCACCTCGACATGGTCGTGGGTCGGCGGGTGCACGAGCACGACGAGGCCTACCGCGCCGGGCACCAGACCGGCAACCGGCTGCTCACCGGCTTCCTCGGGCGCCTGTTCGGCCGCCAGTTCACCGACATCCTGTCGGGCTACCGGGTGTTCTCGCGCCGTTTCGTGAAGACGTTCCCCGCCGACGCGGCGGGGTTCGAGATCGAGACCGAGCTGTCGGTCCACGCGCTCGAGATCCGCGCCCCGCTCGACGAGGTGGACACGCCCTACCGCGCGCGCCCGCACGGGTCCGAGAGCAAGCTGTCCACGTGGTCCGACGGCCTGCGCATCTCGTGGACCATGGTGCGGCTGTACGAGTCCGAACGCCCCCGACGGTTCTTCAGCATCATCGCCGGCCTGCTGATGGCCACGGCGCTGGTCCTCGCGATCCCCGTCTTCGTCGAGTACGCCGAGACGGGCCTGGTGCCGCGCATCCCCACCGCGGTGCTGTCGGCCAGCCTCGCCCTGCTGGCATCCCTGAGCTTCTTCGCCGGGTCGATCCTCGAGACGGTCACCAAGGGCCGCCAGGAGGTCAAGCGCCTGGCCTACCTCGCCCAGCAGCCGCCCGGTCCCGCGGTTCCTGCGGGCCCGGCGACCGCGCAGCAGGATCAGAGCAGCAGGTCCCGCAGGAACTTGCCGGTGTAGCTGGCCCCGACGGCGGCGACGTCCTCGGGCGTGCCCAGCGCGACGACCTGCCCGCCGCCGATGCCGCCCTCGGGCCCGAGGTCGACGAGGTGGTCGGCGGTCTTGATCACGTCGAGGTTGTGCTCGATGACGATCACCGTGTTGCCCTTGTCGACCAGCCGGTGCAGGACGTCCAGCAGCCTCCGGATGTCCTCGAAGTGCAGGCCCGTCGTGGGTTCGTCGAGGATGTAGACGGTCTGCCCCGTGGCGCGCTTCTTGAGCTCGGAGGCGAGCTTGACGCGCTGGGCCTCGCCGCCCGACAGCGTGGTGGCCGGCTGGCCGAGGCGCACGTACCCGAGCCCCACGTCCGACAGCGTCTGCAGGTGCGCGGCGATGGCGGGCTGGTTGCCGAAGAAGTCCAGGGCGGTCTCGACGGGCATGTCGAGGACCTCGGAGATGGTGCGGCCCTTGTAGTGCACCTCGAGGGTCTCGCGGTTGTACCGGCGGCCCTTGCAGACCTCGCACGGCACGTACACGTCGGGGAGGAAGTGCATCTCGATCTTGAGGGTGCCGTCGCCCTTGCACGCCTCGCAGCGGCCGCCCTTGACGTTGAAGGAGAACCGCCCCGGCTGGTAGCCGCGGACCTTCGCCTCGGGGGTCTTGGCGAACAGCTTGCGGATGTGGTCGAACACGCCCGTGTAGGTGGCGGGGTTGGAGCGGGGCGTGCGGCCGATCGGCGACTGGTCGACGATCACGGCCTTGTCGACGTGCTCGAGGCCCTCGAGGCGCAGGTGCTTGCCGGGCACGTCGCGCGAGCCGTACACGTGGCGCATCAGCACGCGGGCCAGGATCTCGTTGACCAGCGTCGACTTGCCCGAGCCGGAGACGCCCGTCACGCAGGTGAACGTCCCCATGGGGAAGTCCACCTCGAGGTCGCGCAGGTTGTGCTCGGCGGCGCCGACGACCCGCAGGACGTGGCCGTTGCCGTCCCGGCGTTCGGCGGGCACGTCGATCTGCTTCGTGCCCGACAGGTAGGCGCCGGTGAGCGACTTGCGGGTCAGCCGCTTGAGCCCGTCGACGGAGCCGGAGTGGACGATCTCGCCACCGTGCTCGCCGGCGCCCGGACCGATGTCGACGATCCAGTCGGCGGCGTCGATGGTGGCCTCGTCGTGCTCGACCACGATCAGCGTGTTGCCGAGGTCCCGCAGGCGGATCAGCGTCTCGATCAGGCGCTCGTTGTCGCGCTGGTGCAGGCCGATGGACGGTTCGTCCAGGACGTAGAGGACCCCGACCAGCCCGGCCCCGATCTGGGTGGCCAGCCGGATCCGCTGCGCCTCGCCACCCGACAGCGACCCGGCGGGCCGGTCGAGGGTCAGGTAGTCGAGGCCGACGTCGAGCAGGAACGCGAGCCGGGCACGGATCTCCTTGATGACCCGGGCGCCGATCAGCTCCTGGCGGTCGGTGAGCTCGAGGTCGTCCACCCATCGGTTGGCGTCGTGGACCGACATGGCCGAGACCTGGTGGATGCCGGTCCCGGCGATCGTGACCGCGAGCACCTCGGGCTTGAGCCGCGCCCCGTCGCAGGCCGGGCACGGCGTCTCGCGCATGTACTGCTCGACCTGGCCCCGGACGTGGTCGGAGTCGGTCTCGGCGTGGCGACGCAGCAGCTGCGACAGCACGCCCTCGAACCGGGCGCGGTAGTTGCGACGGCGGCCGTAGCGGTTCTGGTAGCTGACGTGGATGCGCTCGTCGAGCCCGTTGAGGACGGCGTCCTGCACCCGGGCCGGCAGGTCACGCCACGGCGTGCGCGGGTCGGCGTCGAAGTGCTCGACCACGGCCTTGAGCAGCTGGCTGTAGTACGTGGACTGCCCGCCGGTGCCGGTCCACGGGATCACCACGCCGTCGAGCACCGACAGCTCGGGGTCGCCGATCACCAGCTCGGCGTCGACGCGCAGCTGCGTGCCGAGGCCGGAGCAGACCTCGCAGGCGCCGTAGGGCGAGTTGAACGAGAAGTTGCGGGGCGCCATCTGGTCGAACGAGATGCCGCAGTCCGGGCAGGCCAGGTGCTCGGAGAAGACGTGCACCTCGGCCTGCGGGTCGGGCAGCCCCTCCTCCCGGGCGGCATCGACCGCCTCGCGCGACGGCAGCACCTCGATCATGGCGATGCCCTCGGCCAGCTGCAGGGCGGTCTCGATCGAGTCGGACAGCCGGCGCCGGATGTCCTCCTTCTGCACCAGCCGGTCGACCACGACCTCGATGTCGTGCTTGTAGGTCTTGGCCAGCTTCGGGACCTCGTCGACCGAGTACACCTCGCCGTCGACGCGCACGCGGGCGTAGCCCTTGGTCGACAGGTCCTGGAACATCGCCCCGTACTCGCCCTTGCGGCCGCGCACGACCGGGGCGAGCACCTGGAACCGGGTGCCCCCGGGCAGCTCGTGCACCTGGTCCACGATCTGCTCGGCCGACTGCGAGGCGATCTCGCGGCCGCAGTTCGGGCAGTGGGGCGTGCCGATGCGGGCCCACAGCAACCGCAGGTAGTCGTGGATCTCGGTGATCGTGCCGACCGTCGAGCGCGGGTTGCGCGAGGTCGACTTCTGGTCGATCGAGATCGCCGGCGACAGGCCCTCGATCACGTCGACGTCGGGCTTGTCCATCTGCCCGAGGAACTGGCGGGCGTAGGCGGACAGCGATTCCACGTAGCGGCGCTGGCCCTCGGCGTAGATCGTGTCGAAGGCCAGGGAGGACTTGCCGGAGCCCGACAGGCCCGTGAACACGATCAGGCTGTCACGGGGCAGGTCGAGGTCGACGTCCTTGAGGTTGTGCTCACGCGCACCGCGCACCGTGATGGTGTCGTGCGTGGATGCCATGGGAGATCCTTGGGGCATGGCGGCGACCGCCGAGCGTACCCACCCCACGCCAGTCCCGAACGGATGTTCGGCCGGGGCGGTGGCGGCGGGGCGGTGGCTACCGTCGGCGGCCCGCCACGACACGGAGGAGCCCGTGGACTACACCGGCCATGTCGAACCCGACGGCGAGTGGCAGGACCGCGTCGACGGTCCCGTCCGCGTTCGGAAGCTGTCGGTCGAGGAGATGGACAACAACGTCTACGTCGTGTCCTGCACCGCGACCGGCGAGGCGCTGCTGGTGGACGCCGCCGCGCGCCCCGAGCGCCTGCGCGAGGCCCTGGCCGACGTCTCCCCCGTCGCCGTCGTGCAGACCCACGGCCACTGGGACCACGTCCGGGCGTGGGAGGCGCTGGCCGAGGACCCGGGCCTGCCCGTCTGGGGCCACCCGGGGGACGCGGAGATGTTCCCCGCCCCGCTCGACCGCGAGCTGGTCGGCGGCGAGGTGCTCCAGGTCGGCGAGCTCGAGGTCCGGGTGATCCACACCCCGGGCCACACCCCGGGCTCGCTGCACTACCTGGTGCAGGGCGACGAGCGTCCCCACCTGTTCACCGGCGACAGCCTCTTCCCCGGGCGGCCCCGGGCAACACCTGGGGCGACCCCGAGAAGTTCGCCGAGCTCATGCAGGGGCTGGAGGGCAAGGTGTTCGGGGCGCTGCCCGACGAGACCTGGGTCTACCCCGGCCACGGCGACGACACCACGCTCGGGGCGGAACGGCCGTCGCTGCCGGCCTGGCGGGAACGCGGCTGGTGACCGGCCTCAGCGTGTGATCGAGCGGCGCAGGAGCGGGGCGGCCAGCGCGAACACGGCCACGGTCATGAGCGCCAGCACGCCGAGCTCGGGCAGGATGTCCAGCACAGCTCCCCCCGCGGCGCACGACCTCGGCGAAGGCCTCGTAGGACCAGTAGTGGGGGGTGAACCGGGCGACCACCCGCATGCCCTCCGGCATCACCTCGACCGGCACCATCGAGCCACCGATCGCGGCGATCGCGATGGACAGGCCGATGCCCAGCGCCCCGGCCTGCTGCTGGCTGCGGGCCACCGCTCCGAGCAGCAGGCCGGCGCCCGCGCTGACGGCGGCCAGGGCGGCGAGGATGGCCACCGCGGCGACGGGGTCGCCCCAGTTCACGCCGAAGAGCAGCAGCGTGCCGACGATGATGTACAGCCCCTGCACGAGGGCGACCCCGTACCGGCCGAGCGCCTCCCCTCGCAGGATCTGGCCCGCGGTCACCGGATGCGCGAGCAGGCGCCGGGTGATCCCGTACTCGCGGCTCTGCAACAGGGCGGCCGCGTTGGTCAGCGACGACAGGAACACGAACAGGTTGAGCTGCTGCACGGCACCGAGGTCGAACTGGCCGAGTCCGGCGAACGCCTCGCCGAGCTCGTTGGTCCCCAGCACCTCCCGGGTCGTGTCGATCTCCGGGGACACACCGACGGCCGCGTCCGCCTGGGCCAGCGCCGTCTCGTAGGAGACGTCGTCGTCGACCACGATGACCAGGTCCGCCAGCGTGATGCGACGGTTCTGCTCGCCGACCGCCGGGACCACCACCGACTGCAGGGCGGGGCTGAGGCTGTCGGGGCGCCCGACGAACGCGAGCACCACGCCGCGGGGCGAGGTGCGCAGGGCCTGGTCGTACCCGGCCGGGATCACCAGGCCCCCGGTGGCGTCGCCCCGGGACACGGCGTCGACGACGTCCTCGCTGGTGGCGTAGGTGTCGACCGTCACGTCCTCCACCTGCTCGAGCGCGTCCACCAGGTCCTGGCCCAGGGGCCCGGTGTCGGTCGCGGTGACCGCGAGGGTCAGCGCCGTGCGGCCACCACCGAACTGCGCCCCGACCAGCAGGATCAGCAGCAGCGGGAAGATGAACACGAAGAAGATGTTGGCGCGGTCACGCAGCAGGCGCCGCAGCGCCACCCCGGCGATGGCCGTCGTCGGTCCGCGGCTCACGTCGTCACCTCGCGTCGTGCCAGCAGGCCCGCCGCACCCAGGACGACCAGGGCGAACAGCAGCATCGCGCCGACGGGGCGCAGGACCTCGGCGACGCCGGCGCTGGGGTCCCCGAGTGTCGACAGGCCCCGCAGGAACCACGCGTGCGGCGTGACCAGTGACAGCGAGGACAGCCAGCCGGGGCCGCCCTGCAGCGGGAAGAACGCACCGCCCAGCATGCCCAGCACGATGGCGATGATGGACTGCCAGACGTTGGCCTGCTCGGCCGTGCGCGCGATCGCCGCGACGGCTGCGACCAGCGACGTCGCGGCCACGACGGCCGCCACCACCAGCAGGACGACGGCCAGGGGGTCGCCCCACGACGCGCCGAGCAGGGGGATGGAGACGAGCATCAGCGTCGCGACCGACGTGACACCGACGATGACGCTGGTCAACGTCTTGGCGCCGAGGACCTGCCACCGTGAGATGGGCGCCGCGAGCAACCGGGCCAGCGTGCCGTCCCGACGTTCCTCGAGGTAGCCGAGGACGCCGAACTGGACGGTGAAGAACAGGAAGAAGACGGCCATGCCGGCGGCCAGGTACGTGGAGGTGTCGAGCTGCCGGCCGACGACGGGGCTGCTGTCGATCCCGATGCGCCCCTGGACGGTGCCGACGCTGGCGGCGAACTCCTGAGCCCGATCGGGAGGCAGCTGGAGCCGTCGCGCCAGCACGCCCGCGGCGAGCTGGCCCTCGGCCCGCTGGGTGAAGGTGTTCGCCAGGGAGACGGCCACGTCGCCGAGCAGTCCGCGGTCCGCGTGGGTCAGGACCTGCAGCTCGGCCGACCGGGCCTCGTGCAGGGCGTCGGTGAGGCCGGGGGGGAGCACGAACGTCGCGTCGAGGCTGCCGTCCTCGACCGCTGCGCGGGCATCGGCCACGCTGTCGACCGGCGTGATCTGCACGGACGTGCCGTCCCCCTCGAGGAACCCGGCCACCTGGGGCAGGAACCCGTCCGTGAACGCCTGGCCGACCTCCCCGCCGTCCAGGTCCACGACGCCGAGGTCGACCTCGCCCAGCGAGCCCTCCGCGAGGCCGCCGAAGAGCAGGTCGAACACCACGGCCAGCCCGATGGGCACCACGAAGGCGAGCAGCAGGACGCTGCGGTCGCGGAACCGCTGCCGCAGGTCCTTCGCCGTGATCGTCCAGAGGATGCCCACGTCAGTCCCGCAGCGCCTTGCCGGTCACCTGCAGGAAGACCGCCTCGAGGTCGGGTTCGACGACGTCGACGCCGGTGACCTCCATCCCACCGCGGGCGGCCGCCTCGAGCAGGCGCGGCAGCAGGCGCCCCGCGTCGGCCACCGAGACGAGCACGTCCCCGTCACCGACGGTGGCGTCCTCGACCTCGGGGTGCTGCCGGAGCGTGGCCGCGGCTCCGGTGAGGTCTCCCCGTCCGGCGAGCCGGACGCGGTCCCGGTCCCCGGTGCTGGCGACCAGCTCGCGCCGCGTGCCCTCGGCCTGCAGCCGTCCCTCGTCGATGATGCCGACACGGTCGCAGAGGCGTTCCGCCTCCTCCATGTAGTGCGTCGTGTAGAGCACCGAGATGCCCTCGCCGGCCAGCGCGGCGACGGACTCGAGGATGGCGTGGCGACTCTGGGGGTCGACCCCGACCGTCGGCTCGTCGAGCAGCAGCAGCCTCGGGCGGTGCAGCAGCCCGATCCCGATGTTGAGCCGCCGCTTCATCCCGCCCGAGTACTCCTCGACGCGGTCGTCCCCGCGCTCGGTCAACCCGACGAGCTCGAGCACCTCGTCCACCCGGGTGCGCAGCTCGTCGCGGCCCAGTCCCTGCACGCGCGCGAAGAAGCGGAGGTTCTCCCGGCCGGTCAGGTCGGGGTAGACGGCCAGGTCCTGGGGGACGAAGCCGAGGGTGCGCTTGGCGTCGCGTGCCGTGGTGCTCATTCGCTGCCCACACACGACGACGGTGCCAGCGTCCGGTTCCAGCAGCCCGCACACCATCGAGATCGTGGTGGTCTTGCCGGCGCCGTTGGGACCGAGCAGTCCGTAGGTCTCGCCCTCGGCGACGTGGAACGACACCCCGTCGACGGCCGTCAGGTCACCGAAGGACCGGCGTAGCCCCTCCACCTCCAGCGCGTTCGTGGCCATCGCCCCGCCCGTCGTCGACGACGCCGCAACCTACCTCCCCGTCCCCGCGACGCCCGGGCTGGCACGACGACGGGCGCCGACCCGCGTGGGGATCGACGCCCGTCGTGGTGCTACGGGTGGGTCAGCGGCGTCGGCGCAGCGCGCCGGCGGCCGCCAGCGTGCCCAGCGCGAGGAACGCGACCCCGCCACCGGTGCGCGGCAGGCTGGTGTTCTCGGGCTCGAGACCACCCGCGTTCGGGGCGAAGTCCGCCGGGTTCGGCGGCGCCGGCACGGACCGGTCGGTCACGTCCGGGATCCCCGTGCTGACCTGGGTCGAGGACCCGTTGGTCGGCTGGATCGTCGCGACGTTGGTCATGTCCGTCGTCGCCTCGTCCGGGGCGGTGACCGTGATGGTCAGGTCGGCCGCCTGGCCGGCAGCGAGCTCGTCGAGCGTGAACACGACCTCCTGGCCGGTGGCCTGGCAGTCGGGCTGGCAGGACACGAACGTCGTCCCGGCAGGCAGCGTGTCCGTCACGATCGTCTGCCCGCAGTCGGCGTCACCGGCGTTGTAGGCGTGGACGAGGTAGCTGAACGACTGCCCGGGCATGACCTCGAGGTGGGTCGCCGACTTGTTCGACGGGCTCACGTCACAGCCGTCGAGGCTGTCCGTGGTCACCACCGGGATGTCGTCGATCGTGTCGCCGCCCTCGACGGCCTGGCCGTCGCAGTCGCCGGTCACGGTCACGTCGTCGTCGAAGCTCTGCCCGGCGGTGGCCGTGTCGTCGACACGCACGGTGACGACGTAGGTCCGGCTCTCGTTCGGGGCGAGCTCGTCGATGCTCCACGTGACGGTGTTCCCGTCGACCTGCCCGGAGGGCGTGGTCGACTCGATCGTGCCCGGGCCACTGACGACGTCGGTGACGGTGACGTCGGTCAGCGTGCACTCCGGGTCACGGTTCGGGACGGTGATCGCGTAGTCGAAGGTCGTACCGGGACGGACCCGAGCGGCCGAGACGTCCTTGTGGACCTCGTCGAGCGGGTTGTCCGCGGGGCCGCCGCAGTCGAGGCCGCCCTGCGGGGCGGTCGCGTCGACGCTCAGCGGCATCAGGTGGACGGTGAGGATCGGCACCTCGGTGTCGGCGAGGGTGCTGACCAGGTTCAGCTCGACGCGCACGGTCTTGACCTCACCGGCGGCGTGGGTGCCGTCGGCCGACTCGGTCACGTTCTCGAGCTGCCCCGCGGTCACGAGGACCGTGGGCTCGAGGAAGGCGAGCTGGTCGAGGTCGATGGCACCGTCGTCGATCAGGCCGACCAGCATCTCGCCGGTCAGCCCCTCCTGGTCGAGCAGCGGCAGGGCCTCGGCCAGCGGCGGGAACACCTGGTTGACCACGTTCTCGTCGAGGGGCCCGAACAGGGTGTTCAGCGCCTCCTCGTCGAGCGGCAGCAGCACGTCACGCAGGGCCTCGAGGGAGAGCTTGTTCTCCTGTGCGCCGGCGATCTTGTCGCCGTTGACGCGGACCTCGCCCGTGTACGTCGACGCTCGCCCCACCCGGCTCGCCGGTGGCGGTGGCGGTCAGCGTGGGGTTGAGGACCTCGATGTCGAGCTCGCCGGCGACGTTCACGTCGGCCGTCTGGGCGCGGGACTCGGCGATGACCTCGCCGGCGGAGCCGATGTAGGTCCCGGAGGTCGGAGGTCAGGGTGCCCTCCCCAGAGCCGTCCCGGACCGAGACGAGGCGTGGTCCCCTCCTCGATCTCGCAGGACGCCGAGGTCGGTCGTGGTGCTGGTGCCC
Source organism: uncultured bacterium (assembly GCA_963796225.1). Classification (GTDB taxonomy): domain Bacteria; phylum Actinomycetota; class Nitriliruptoria; order Nitriliruptorales; family Nitriliruptoraceae; genus CAWCLK01. The sequence continues at coordinate 3,066 of CAWCLK010000010.1, read as the reverse complement.
TCGGAGACGACCGCACGGCCGTCGGTGGGGCATTCGACGGCGGCAGGGTCACGCGCGAAGGCGGTGCTCTGCGACACGGTGCCGGTCAGCAGGGGGGCCGCCTGGTTCAGGTCGGCCAGGGTGCTGACCTCGGGCTCGGCGTTGTCCGGCGGGGCCGTCTGCTCGGCCGTGGACAGGTCGAGCGGCACCTGCTGGTCGAACAGGGACAGGTCGAGGTTCTGGCCGAAGCCGCGGCTGAGCACGCCGCCGCCGAGCCCGGCCGCGTCGACCTGGGCCTGCGTGGGCGAGACGCCGACGGTGGCGACGCTGCCCACGGGGGGCTCGGTGGTCAGGGCGTTGAAGTTCACCGCGTCGACGAACAGCTGGCTGCCGTTCGCCTCGGCCGCGAAGTCGCCTTCGACCGCCATCGCCTGCGCCGGTGCGAGCATGGCCGCCCCCAGCAGGACGGCGATGCCGATGGCGCCGTGTCGGGTCCATGGTCGCTTCATGATGTGGCAACTCCTGTGCCGGTTCGTGGGAGACGAGTGCGTGACCCCCGAGTCACGCGACGCGGCACACGCGCTGGCCGACCGTGGTCCGTCGGACCTGCCGGGCCGTCTCACGTAGCGCCTTCGTTCGGTTGGTGTCCGGAGGCGCCGGCGAACCGACATCCCCCCTCTCTCGTGCTACGCAGAGTTACACACACTGTTCCGAGAGGCACACCTACGAACGTTCACCTGGCCGTCCGTTCGGTCAGCGTGCAGACGGCCCGCTCCACGCGCACGAACCGCGCGGTATCCGGAGGGAGCGCTAACGCAGCTACTGGATTCCGGCCGCGCGCAGCACCTCGAGCTCGCGCTTGAGCTCGCCGACCTCGTCGCGCAGGCGCGCCGCGTACTCGAAGCGGAGCTCGCCCGCGGCCTCGTGCATCTCCTGCTCGAGCCGTTGCACGAGCGCCTCGAGGTCGGACGTCGGCATGTCGGAGACGTCCAGCGACGTGCGGTCGAGGTCGCCACGGGCCGATGCGGCGTGGTCGGTCTCGTAGGCCTCCCCCGCCTCCTCCGCGCGGACGGCGGCGATGATGTCGCCCACCCGCTTGCGGATCGTCTGCGGGTCGATGCCGTGCTCGGCGTTGTACGCGAGCTGGATCTCGCGCCGGCGGTTGGTCTCGTCCAGGGCGTGGCGCATCGAGTCGGTGACGTCGTCCGCGTACATCAGGACGCGACCGTTGACGTTGCGGGCGGCACGACCGATGGTCTGCACCAGCGACGTCTCGGAGCGCAGGAAGCCTTCCTTGTCCGCGTCGAGGATGGCGACCAGCGACACCTCGGGCAGGTCGAGGCCCTCGCGCAGGAGGTTGATCCCGACGAGGACGTCGAACTCGCCCATGCGCAGCTGGCGCAGGATCGCGACGCGTTCGACCGTGTCGATGTCGGAGTGCAGGTACCGGACCCGGACGCCGTTCTCGAGCAGGTAGTCGGTCAGGTCCTCGGCCATCTTCTTGGTCAGCGTGGTGACCAGCACCCGCTCGTCCGCCTCGGCGCGCTTGCGGATCTCCTCCATCAGGTCGTCGATCTGGCCCTTGGTGGGTCGGATCTCGACCTCGGGGTCGACCAGCCCGGTCGGACGGATGATCTGCTCGACCGTGGTGGACGCCTCGCGACGCTCGTAGGGCGCCGGGCGTGGCCGAGATGAACAGCCGCTGGCCGATGCGTTCGAGGAACTCGTCGAACCGCAGCGGCCGGTTGTCCATGGCGCTGGGCAGGCGGAACCCGTGCTCGACCAGGATCTCCTTGCGGGAGCGGTCACCCTCGTACATGCCGCCGATCTGGGGCACGGTGACGTGCGACTCGTCCACGAACAGGGCGAAGTCCTTCGGGAAGTAGTCGAGCAACGTGTAGGGGGGTTCGCCCGGGGCGCGGCCGTCGAAGTGCCGCGAGTAGTTCTCGATGCCGTTGCAGAACCCGACCTCGCGGATCATCTCGAGGTCGTAGTTGGTACGCATCCGCAGGCGCTGGGCCTCGAGCAGCTTGCCCTCCTTCTCGAGGCGCTCGAGCTGCTCGGCGAGCTCGGTCTCGATCGTGCGGAGGGCGCTGGACGGTGGTCTCGTCGCTGGTGACGTAGTGCGAGGCCGGGAAGATCCCGTAGTCCTTGAGCGACCCGCCGACCTCGCCGGTGAGCGTGTCGACGCGGCTGATGCGGTCGACCTCGTCACCGAAGAACTCGACCCGGATCGCCTTGTCGGCGTCGGCGGGGAACACCTCGAGCGTGTCGCCGCGCACCCGGAACGTGCCGCGGACGAGGTTCAGGTCGTTGCGCGTGTACTGCAGGTCCACCAGCTTGCGCATGGACCGGTCGAGCCCCATCTCCTCGCCGGCCTTGAACCACAGGATGTGGTCCTCGTACTCGTGCGGGGAGCCCAGGCCGTAGATGCACGACACCGAGGCGACGACCACGACGTCCCGACGCGACAGCAGCGCCATCGTGGCCCGGTGCCGGAGCCGGTCGATCTCGTCGTTGATCGACGAGTCCTTCTCGATGTAGGTGTCCGACGACGGGACGTAGGCCTCGGGCTGGTAGTAGTCGTAGTAGCTGACGAAGTACTCGACCGCGTTGTCCGGCAGGAAGTCGCGGAACTCGTTGGCCAGCTGCGCCGCGAGCGTCTTGTTCGGGGCGATCACCAGGGCGGGGCGCTGCAGGCGTTCCAGCGCCTTGGCCGCGGTGAAGGTCTTGCCCGTGCCGGTGGCGCCGAGCAGCGTGACGGCCTTCTCGCCGGCCTCGAACGCCTCGACGATGCCCTCGATCGCCGTGGGCTGGTCACCGGAGGGCGTGAAGTCGGCGACGACCCGGAACGGCGCCTCGGCGTCGTGGGTGGGCAGGGTCGGCGGCAGGTCGGGCGCGATGGGCCCGTCGGGCAGGGTGGGCGTGGTGTTCGACATGCCGCGACGGTATCCCGACCCCGTGACACGTCGAGGGGCCCCGCGAACGGGGCCCCACGACGTCGCTTGAGGAGCGAAGACTCAGCCCTTGCCGGGCGGGTTGTTGTTCCCGTTGGACTCACCGGGGGTGGTGCCACCCTCCTGGGCC
>CAWCLK010000009.1:0-191313 GCA_963796225.1 uncultured bacterium | reverse complement strand
AGATGGGCGGGCTGCTCGACCGGATCGCGACCCAGCGGGGCGACCGGGGGACCGACGACCTCGACCTCGGGGCCATGGCCATGCCCGTGTACGTCGGCGACCCGGGCTGGGACACGGGGCGCTGGACCACCACCGGCTCGCCCGAGCAGATCGCCGAGCACCTGCGGGCCTACGCCGACCTCGGCGTCAGCCACGTGCAGGTCCGCCCGCGCTCCCGATCGATCGAGGAGTTCGTCGAGCAGGTCCACCTGCTCGGCACCGAGGTCGCCCCGCTGGTGTAGCTCGAACGCGTGTGCGATTGGCGCGCCAGGGGGGCGCTCCCGTATCCTGTCCCATGCACCGGGCCAACGTCGTCCCGGACCTCGAGCCTCGTTCCATGCTCGCTCCGGCGCAGAGGCGTCCGGCTGCGTGCCAGCGCTCGTCTTCGTCCGTTGTCCGTTCGACGTGGGATCTCACCGCATGTCCACACCTCCTGCCCGCACGCCCTCGACCGCATCGATCATGCGTTCGCCGGTGGCCAGCCGTACCGCCCACGGGCTGTACGACCCGGCCAACGAGCACGACAACTGCGGGGTCGCGTTCGTCGTCGACATGCACGGGCGTCGTAGCCACCGCATCGTCGAGCAGGGGCTCGAGGCCCTGCACCAGCTCGACCACCGCGGGGCGACCGGGGCCGAGGTCAACGTCGGCGACGGCGCCGGCATCCTCGTGCAGGTCCCGGACGCCTACCTGCGGGCCGTCTGCGACTTCGAGCTGCCCGAGGCCGGGACCTACGCGGTGGGCATGGCGTTCCTGCCGCAGGACGCCGACGCGGCCGACAAGGCGGCGCGGGCCATCGAGGACCTCATCGAGGACGAGGGGCTGCGCCTCGTCGGGTGGCGCGACGTGCCCGTCGACAACTCCTCGATCGGGTCCTTCGCGCGGGACGTCGAGCCGACCTTCCGCCACCTGGTGGTGGCCGGTCCCGCCGACGCCCCGCTCTCCGGCATGGACCTCGAGCGCCGCGCCTTCGTCCTGCGCAAGCGGATCGAGCACGAGGTCGCCACATCGGGCGAGCCCGTCTACTTCCCGTCGCTGTCGGGGCGCACCCTGGTCTACAAGGGGATGCTGACCTCGATGCAGGTCCGGGACTTCTTCCCGGACCTGACCGACGAGCGCCTGGAGTCGGCGCTGGCGCTGGTGCACTCGCGCTTCTCGACCAACACGTTCCCCTCGTGGCCGCTGGCGCACCCGTACCGGATGCTCGCCCACAACGGCGAGATCAACACCGTCATGGGCAACCGCAACTGGATGCGGGCCCGCGAGGGGGCGCTGCAGAGCGACCTGTTCGGCGACGGGGCGCTCGAGCGGGCGTTCCCGATCATGACGCCCGACGCCTCCGACACCGCCAGCTTCGACGAGTGCCTCGAGCTGCTGCACCTCGGCGGTCGCTCGCTGCCGCACGCCGTGCTGATGATGATCCCCGAGGCGTGGGAGAACCACGAGTCCATGCCCCAGTGGAAGCGGGACTTCTACCGCTACCACGCGTGCATCATGGAGCCCTGGGACGGCCCGGCGTCGGTGGCGTTCACCGACGGCACCGTCATCGGGGCGCTGCTGGACCGCAACGGCCTGCGCCCGTCGCGCTACTGGGTGACCGAGGACGGCCTGGTCGTCATGGCCAGCGAGGTCGGCGTGCTGCCGATCGACCAGCGCACCGTGGTGACCAAGGGGCGCCTGCAGCCGGGGAAGATGTTCCTGGTCGACACCGCGGCCGGCCGGATCATCGACGACGAGGAGATCAAGCGCGAGCTGGCCGAGGAGCAGCCCTACAGCGAGTGGCTGCGTGAGGGCCTGATCCACCTCGACGAGCTGCCGGCGCGCGAGTCCCTGCTGCCGCAGCACAGCTCCATCGTGACCCACCAGCGCACCTTCGGGTACACGACCGAGGAGCTCAAGATCCTCCTCGGCCCCATGGCGCGCATCGGTGCGGAACCGATCGGGTCGATGGGCACCGACACGCCGCTCGCCGTGCTCTCGTCCCGCCCGCGTCTGCTGTTCGACTACTTCGCGCAGCTGTTCGCCCAGGTCACCAACCCGCCGCTGGACGCCATCCGCGAGGAGCTGGTCACCTCCATGGCCGGCACCATCGGCCCCGAGCCGAACATCCTCGACCCGGGCCCCGAGGCCTGCCGGCAGATCGTCGTGCCGCGCCCCGTCCTGACCAACGAGGAGCTCGCGAAGATCCTCTACGTCGACGAGGACGAGCGGGGCGACGCGCGCTTCTCCAGCTTCGCCATCGACGGCCTGTACCCGGTCGCCGAGGGCGGCGAGGGGCTGCGCCGCGCCCTCGAGGCGGTCTGCAACCGCGTGTCCCTGGCGATCGAGAACGGCGCCCAGGTCATCGTGCTGTCGGACCGCTACTCCAACGAGGAGATGGCGCCGATCCCGTCGCTGCTGCTGACCGCGGCGGTGCACCACCACCTCGTGCGCGAGAAGACCCGCACCCAGGTCGGCCTGGTCGTCGAGACCGGTGACGCCCGCGAGGTGCACCACATGGCGCTGCTGATCGGGTACGGCGCCACGGCCATCAACCCGTACCTGGCCTTCGAGACCATCGGGGACCTCGTCCGCGAGGACGTCATCACCGGGATCTCGCCGCAGAAGGCCGAGCGCAACTACGTCAAGGCCTGCACCAAGGGCGTGCTGAAGATCATGTCCAAGATGGGCGTGTCGACGGTCGCGTCCTACACCGGGGCGCAGATCTTCGAGGCCATCGGCCTGTCGCAGGACCTGGTCGACGACTACTTCACCGGGACCACCTCGCGCCTCGGCGGCATCGGGCTCGACGAGATCGCCCGCGAGGTCGCCGCCCGCCACGAGTTCGCCCACCTCGAGCGGCCGTCCGAGGCCGCCCACCGTGACCTGTGGGTCGGCGGCGAGTACCAGTGGCGCCGCGAGGGCGAGTACCACCTGTTCAACCCCGAGACGGTGTTCAAGCTCCAGCACGCCACGCGCACCAAGCGCTACGACATCTTCAAGGAGTACACCTCGCGGGTGGACGACCAGTCCGAGCGGCTGGCGACCCTGCGCGGGCTGTTCCGGTTCGCCGAGGGCGTGCGCGAGCCGGTCCCGATCGACGAGGTCGAACCGGTCAGCGAGATCGTCAAGCGGTTCTCCACCGGGGCGATGAGCTACGGCTCGATCTCCGAGGAGGCCCACACCACGCTGGCGCGGGCCATGAACCGCCTGCAGGCCAAGTCGAACACCGGCGAGGGCGGCGAGGACGCGGACCGGCTGTACGACCCGGAACGGCGCAGTGCGATCAAGCAGGTCGCGTCGGGGCGGTTCGGCGTCACCAGCGAGTACCTGGTCAACAGCGACGACATCCAGATCAAGATGGCCCAGGGCGCCAAGCCCGGCGAGGGCGGCCAGCTGCCCGGCCAGAAGGTGTGGCCGTGGATCGCCAGGACCCGGTACTCGACGCCGGGCGTGGGGCTGATCTCGCCGCCGCCGCACCACGACATCTACTCGATCGAGGACATCAAGCAGCTCATCCACGACCTCAAGAACGCCAACCCGCACGCGCGCATCCACGTCAAGCTCGTGGCCCAGCGCGGGGTCGGCACGGTCGCCGCGGGCGTGGCCAAGGCCAAGTCCGACGTGGTGCTGGTGTCCGGGCACGACGGCGGGACCGGGGCGTCCCCGCTGAACTCGCTCAAGCACGCGGGTGGTCCGTGGGAGCTCGGCATCGCCGAGACCCAGCAGACGCTCATCAGCAACGGGCTGCGTGACCGCATCGTGGTCCAGACCGACGGGCAGCTGAAGACCGGCCGTGACGTGGTCGTGGCCACGCTGCTCGGCGCCGAGGAGTTCGGCTTCGCCACCGCACCGCTGGTGGTGTCCGGCTGCATCATGATGCGGGTCTGCCACCTCGACACCTGCCCGGTGGGCGTCGCGACCCAGAACCCCGAGCTGCGCAAGCGCTTCAACGGGGATCCGGACTTCGTCGTGAACTTCTTCGAGTTCATCGCCGAGGAGGTCCGCGAGTACCTGGCCCAGCTCGGGTTCCGGTCGATCGAGGAGGCCATCGGCCACGTCGACGCGCTGGACGTCCAGCGGGCCGTGGACCACTTCAAGGCCGAGGGCCTGGACCTGTCGCCGATCCTGGTCGAGCCGGTCTCGCCGTGGGAGCAGGACCCCTTCTGCTCGAAGGAGCAGGACCACGGGCTGGACAAGGCCCTGGACCAGGAGCTCATCCGGCTCGCCGAGCCCGCCCTCGAACGCCAGGAGCGGGTCCAGGTCGAGCACGAGATCCACAACGACAACCGGACCGTGGGCACGCTGCTCGGCCACCACGTGACGACCAGGTACCGCGGGCTCGGCCTGCCCGACGACACCATCGACATCACCTTCACCGGCTCGGCCGGGCAGTCCTTCGGGGCGTTCGTGCCCAAGGGCATCACCCTCCGACTGTTCGGTGATGCCAACGACTACGTCGGCAAGGGCCTGTCGGGTGGGCGGATCGTCGTCCGGCCGCCCGGCGAGACCCACCCCGACTTCGTCGCGGAGGACTCGATCATCGCTGGCAACGTGATCGCCTACGGGGCGACCGGCGGCGAGATCTTCCTCCGAGGCGTGGTCGGCGAGCGGTTCTGCGTGCGCAACTCCGGCGCCGTGGCGGTCGTCGAGGGTGTGGGCGACCACGCCTGCGAGTACATGACGGGTGGCCGTGCCGTGATCCTCGGGTCGACGGGGCGGAACTTCGGTGCCGGGATGTCCGGCGGCATGGCGTACGTGCACGACCCGGACCAGGTCTTCCACCGTGACCTCAACCCGGAGATGGTCGACCTCGAGCCGCTCGAGGAGGAGGACCAGTCGTGGCTGCGCGACATCGTCTCGCGCCACCTGGAGGAGACGGGCTCGGCGGTCGCCGAACGGCTCCTGTCCGACTGGCACGCCCAGGTGCGGTCGTTCGTGAAGGTCATGCCCAAGGACTACAAGCGCGTCCTCGAGGCGGCCCAGGCCGCCGAGGAGGAGGGCCGCGACGTCGAGGCCGCCATCATGGCGGCGGCGCACGGCTAGCCCCGGACGACCACCACCGAGCGACCACGAGGAGAACGACCACATGGGTGACGTCCGAGGTTTCCTGAAGCACCGCGAGCGCGAGCTGCCGCAGTACCGCCCCGTCGACGAGCGCGTCCACGACTGGAAGGAGGTCTACGAGCCCCTGCCGATGGCCACGCTGCAGACCCAGGCCAGCCGCTGCATGGACTGCGGGATCCCCTTCTGCAACGAGGGCTGCCCGCTGGGCAACCTCATCCCGGACTGGAACGACCTCGTCTACCGGGACCACTGGAAGCAGGCGATCGACCGCCTGCACGCGACCAACAACTTCCCCGAGTTCACGGGGCGGCTGTGCCCGGCCCCGTGCGAGGGCGCGTGCGTGCTGGGGATCAACCAGCCGCCGGTGACCATCAAGCAGGTCGAGGTCGAGATCATCAACCACGCCTGGGACGAGGGCTGGGTCACCCCGGTCCTGCCGACGCGCGAGACCGGCAAGGCCGTCGCCGTCGTCGGCTCCGGCCCCGCCGGGCTGGCCTGCGCCCAGCAGCTCACGCGTGCGGGCCACGCCGTGACCGTGTTCGAGCGCGCCGACCGCATCGGTGGCCTGCTGCGGTACGGCATCCCCGAGTTCAAGATGGAGAAGCGCCACCTCGACCGTCGCCTCGAGCAGATGGAGGCCGAGGGCACCGAGTTCCGCACCGGCGTCGAGGTCGGCGTGGACGTGCCGGTGGCCGACCTGCAGCGCGACTTCGACGCGGTCGTGCTGGCCGGTGGGTCCACCAAGTGGCGTGACCTGCCGATCGAGGGCCGCGAGCTCGACGGCATCCACCAGGCCATGGAGTACCTGCCCTGGGGCAACAAGGCCCAGCAGGGCGACCTGGACGTGGACGAGGTGCCGATCAGCGCCAAGGGCCGCAAGGTCGTGATCATCGGCGGCGGCGACACCGGGGCGGACTGCCTCGGCACCGCCAACCGCCAGGGCGCCGAGGTCGTCCACCAGTTCGAGATCATGCCGCGGCCGCCGGACGAGCGCCCCGCCACCAACCCGTGGCCGACCTACCCCATGACGTTCAAGACCACCTCGGCCCACCAGGAGGGTGTCGACCGGGTGTACTCGGTCAACACCGAAGCGTTCCTCGGTGACGAGGACGGCCGGGTGCGTGGGCTGAAGGGCCACGAGGTCGAGTTCGTCGACGGCCGGTTCGAGAAGGTCGAGGGCACCGACTTCGAGATGGAGGTCGACCTCGTCCTGCTCGCCATGGGCTTCGTCGGTCCGGAGCAGGACGGGATGCTCGCCGAGCTGGGCGTGGACCTGACCGACCGCGGCAACGTCGCCCGCGACGACGAGTACGCCACCAGCGTCGACGACGTGTGGGTGTGCGGCGACATGGGCCGCGGCCAGAGCCTGATCGTCTGGGCCATCGCCGAGGGCCGCGCCTGCGCGGCCTCGGTCGACGAGGCGCTCATGGGCGAGACCGCCCTGCCCGACCCCATCCCGGCGTCCAAGCAGCCCCTGCGCGCCTGATGGCTCGGCCCGCGACGAACGACGGGCCACCGCATGTGCGCGAGCGCCGCGTGGTCGCGTACGCTGCCGCCCCGGGAGAGTGACAGCTCAGGGGAGGTCGTCATGCCAACGCTGCAGGCCCAGCGCCGACGGCGCGCCGCGCTCGTGTCCGCCGAGCTCGACGAGGTCGAGCGCCGTCTCGCCGTCGTGGCCCAGGGGCGTGCCGAGCTCGACCTGGTACGGCTCGAGGAGCTCGAACGGCGCCGCGCGGAGCTGCGCGCCGAGCTGGACCGCCTCCGGGGCTGAGCGCCCGAGCCTCGCCGAGGGCGGACCGGTCGCTGGGACGCGTCCCGATGTCGTGGGGCGACGACCGGCTGCCCGAGCCTCGGGTCAGTGGAACCAGTTGCCGGCGTTGACGTCCAGTCCGACGCCGGTGATGGCGCGGGACAGGTCGCTGGCGAGGAACACGGCGGCGTCGGCGACCTCCTCGGAGGTCGGCAGGTGGTGCAGGGCGGTCTCGGAGGCGACCTCGTCGTAGACGACGTCGGGGTCCACGCCCCGCTGCTGGGCCTGGTAGGCGAACCAGGCCTCGAGGTTGGGGCCCCAGATGTAGCCCGGGACGATGGCGTTGCAGCGGATCCCGGAGCGCCCGAGCTCGTTGGCGTAGTGCTGCATGGTGGTCAGCAGCGCGGACTTGGTGGCGGAGTAGACCCCGAACCGTCGCCGCACGCGTCGGGCCGACATGGAGGCGGTGAACACCACCGCCCCGCCACCGTCGGCGGCCAGGTGCGGCACGAAGGCGTTGGTCACGGCGGCGGCGCCGAACAGGTTGACCTCGAAGGCCTGGCGCCAGGTGTCGGGCGTGGCGGCGGTGAGCTCCTCGAGCGGGGGTTGGACGAAGGCGTTGTTGACCAGCACGTCGACCTTCCCGTGGGCCTGCACGCTGGCCTCGGCGAGAGCGGCGACGTCGGCGGCGACGGTGACGTCGGTGGGCACGGTGGTGGCGGTGCGGCCGAGCGCGCGGACCTCCTCGGCGACGGCCTCGAGGTTGTCCGCGGAGCGTGCGGCGAGCACGAGGTCGGCGCCCTCGCGGGCACACGCCAGGGCGATGGCACGGCCGAGGCCGGGTCCGATCCCGGACACGACGACGACACGGTCGGTGAGCAGCATGGGGAGCCTCGGGGGAGTGGCGGGGCGGGTCAGGCGGGCAGGGCGCGGGTCCAGGTGACGACGTGGAGCCGGTCCTCGATCCGCCACCCGTCGTCGGTGCGGCGCCAGCGGTCCCGGTACTCGCCGCCGATCAGGACCACCGTGGAGGGCGGGTCCTCGGGCGACAGCAGCGGGTTGACCAGGTAACAGCGGCTGGTGGCCGTGTCCCCGTCGACGTCGGCGAGCAGGTTGGTGACCACGTGCTGGGTCGGGCCGACCAGCGACAGCCCCTGGAAGATCCAGTCCACGACCTCGTCGCGGGGACCGGCCGGGCCGCCGCTGGCGGTGTAGTCGAGGTGGGCGTCGGGGGTGAACAGGCCCCGGACCGTCTCCACCTCGCGGTCGTCGATCCCGTAGGCGTAGCGCACGAGCCCGTCGGCGATGGCGTCGCGGTCGGCCGTCATCGGACCGCCACCGGCGCGACGGGGCCGCCCAGGCCGCCGACGATGGGCTCGGGTGTGGCCGACAGCAGGCACGTGGCCCGTCCGTCGTCGGCCGCGGCATCGGCCAGCGCCTCGAAGTCGAAGTTCTGGCCCTGCAGGATCCCGGCATGCGTGAGCATCAGCAGGTGGACGGGCATGACGAGGTCCTGGACGCCGAAGTGCTCCCCGTTCGGCCCGAGGTCACGGCGCGGGAACACCTCGAACGTGAGGGTGTCCGCGGCCACGGCCGCCACGCCCCGCTCGTGCAACCACGGCACGGCCTCCATGGTCAGACCGGGGGAGGGGAAGGCGTACCGGACGCGGTCGCCGGCGTGCAGGTACCGGGCCTGGCCCGTGCGCAGCAGCACGACATCGCCGGGTTCCAGCTCCGTGCCCGCGTGGGCGAGTGCGGCGTCCAGCTCGTCGGGGCCGATGGGCTGGGGACCGTCGAGCTCCTCGACGCCGAGCGCGCGAGGGACGTCGAACAGCACGCCGCGGGTCACGAGGGGGCCGACCTTGTCGATGCCGCAGCGGGTCGCCCCGTCCTCGGCGGTGACGGTGTCCACGGGGAAGCCGTTGTAGATCCGGCCGCCATGGCTGACGTGGGCGAGCGCGTCCCAGTGGGTGGCGACCTGCGTGCCGAGGTCGATCGCGTCGTCGTTCATCGCGTAGTCGCCCGGGTCGCCCGGTCGGGGCGCTGCGCAGCGAGATCATGCGGTGGGTCGGGTTCTCGCGCCCCTTGATCAGGCCCGCCTGGGGCCCGTCCGCGGACAGCGCCACCCCGAGCGGCACGCGCTGGCCGGTGCTGACGCTGGCCACGCCCCGCCGCACGGCGTCGTCGTCCACGAGGTTGCACATGCCCCGTTCGTCGTCCTCGCCCCAGCGCCCCCAGGTGCGGACGCGGTCGGCGATGGCGGCGAACTCGTCGGGCAGGACGTCCGACACGCGGACGGCCGGCGGGCTGTGGTCGGACATGGCGCGGCTCCCTCGCGTGTCGCACGCAGACTAGAACGTGTTCCACCCGGTGCGCTAATCTGACACACCGTCAGATATGTCGTAGCATGCGGGCACCGACCCGGCCGGGCGACGCGAGGGAGAGCGGGTGCACGTCGAGCTCACCGAGGAGCAGCAGGCGTTTCGCGACGACCTGCGCACCTGGCTGGCGGCCAACGTGCCGACCGGCCTGGCTCCCGCGGGCACGGCCGAGGGGTTCGCCCAGCACGTCGCCTTCGAGAAGGCCCTCGTCGAGGCCGGGTACGCCGCCATCCACTGGCCGGTCGAGTACGGCGGACGGGGCGCGGGCCCCGTCGAGCAGGCCGTCTTCGAGGAGGAGTACCTGCGCGCCGGTGGTCCCGAGCGGGTCACGGTCGTCGGGCACAACCTGTTCGGCCCGACGCTGATGCGCTACGGCACCGAGGCGCAGAAGGCCCGCTGGCTGCCGGGCGTGCTGTCCGCCGAGGTGATCTGGTCGCAGGGCTACTCCGAGCCCGACGCCGGCTCCGACCTCGCCCGCCTGTCGACCCGGGCCGTCCGCGACGGGGACGACTGGGTCGTCACCGGGCAGAAGATCTGGACCTCCCACGGCGTGTGGGCCGACTGGATCTTCGCACTGGTGCGCACGGACCCCGACGCCGACCGCCACGCCGGCATCTCCATGCTGGCCATCGACCTCGCCAGCGAGGGCGTCGAGGTCCGGCCGATCCGCCAGCTCGACGGCCACACCGGCTTCGCCGAGGTGTTCTTCAGCGACGTCCGCGTCCCCGCCGACCAGGTCATCGGCGACGTCGACGACGGCTGGCGGGTCGCGATGACCGCGCTCGAGTTCGAACGCGACGCCCCGGCCGCCGCCCCGGCCCGGTACCACCGTGACCTCGCCGAGCTCGTCGCCATCGCCCGTGCCCGTGGCCTGGACACCGACGACGTCGTGCGCGACGACCTCGGGCGTCTGGCGGCGGCGGTCGACGCCTACGAGCACCACGCCGAGCGCACCCTGGCCACGCTGGTCGCGGGCGGGGACCTCGGGCCGGCCTCCAGCCTGACCAAGCTCGCCTGGTCCGAGCTCGAACGCGACCTGTATGCCAGCGCACGACGACTCCTCGGGCCTGCGGGCGAGTCGCTGGCGTCCCTGCCGGGTCTGCCCGACCCCGACGGCTGGCGGTCCCGGTACTGGTACGCGCGGGCCGCCACCATCTACGCCGGCACCTCCGAGATCCAGCGCGGCATCATCGCCAGCCGCGTGCTGGGACTGCCCCGCACGGCCGACGCGCCCGCGAAGGACGCCGCCCGCCTGCCGCTGGACAGCCGGTTCACCGAGGAGCAGGCCGCCCTGCGCGACGTCGCCCGCGACCTGTTCGCCAAGGTCGCCCCGGTCAGCCGGCTGCGCGACCTGCAGTCGACGGGGCGCCCGTGGGCCGCGAGGCGTGGGAGCAGATCGCGCGCGTGGGGCTGACCGGGATCGGGGTGCCGACCGAGCTCGGCGGCATGGGCGGGGACGCCACCGACCTCGTGCTGGTCCTCGAGGAGGCCGGCCGTGCCGCCCTGCCGGACCCGGTCGTGACCACGCTGGGGATCGCGGTGCCCACGCTGGTCGCCAGCGACGCCCCCGAGGCCGACGACGTGCTGCGGGCGATCGCCGCCGGCGAGGCCACCGTGGGCGTCTGGTTCGCCGACGAGCCGCTGCTGCACGACCCGGGCCACGACTGGGTGCTGCGGGAGCGGGACGGGGCGGTGTGGCTGCTGGACGCGGACGCGCTCGGCGACGGGACCGACGTCCCCGGCGAGGACGGCACGCGTCGCCTGCGCGCGGTCCCCGACCCCGGCGGCGGGACACGACTCGGCGGCGCCGAGCTGCTGGCTGCTGCTCGCACGCCGTGCCGCGGCCGCCACCGCCGCCGAGCTGGTCGGTGTCGCCGACCACCTGCTCGACGAGACGCTGGCCTACGCCAAGGTCCGTCGCCAGTTCGCCCAACCCATCGGGGCGTTCCAGGCCGTCGCGCACGAGCTCGCCGGGATGTTCGTCGAGCTCGAGTCCGCCCGGGGCGCGGCCCGCCATGCGGCGCGCCGGCTGGCGACCGACGGCACCGACGCCCCCCGCGCCGCCCACGTGGCCAAGCTCGTCGCCACCCAGGCCGCCGCGCGCATCGAGACCTCCGCCCTGCAGCTGCACGGCGGCATCGGGTTCACCTGGGAGCACGACCTGCACCTGTGGCTGAAGCGCGCGCTGGCCCTGCAGAGCCTGCACGGTGACGTGCGCACCCACCGTCGCGCCCTGGCCCGCCACCTGCTCGACGAGGACATCGCCGCATGAGCATGCTCGACGGACGTGTGATCGCCATCACCGGCGCCGCCGGAGGACTGGGACGTGCCTACGCCCGGGCCTGCGCCGAACAGGGCGCCCGACTGGTCTGCAACGACATCGGGGCGCTGCGCGACGGGTCGGGGTTCGACCCGCAGATCGTCCAGGAGGTCGTCGACGAGCTCAAGGCCGACGGGTTCGAGGCGGTCGGCAACGCCGAGGACATCACCACGATGGCCGGGGCGCAGCGCACCCTGTCGCAGGCGCTGGACACCTTCGGGCGCGTCGACGGCCTGGTGAACTCCGGGGGACTGCTGCGGGATCGCATGTTCGTCTCGCTCACCGAGGACGACTGGGACGCGGTCGTCACCGGCCACCTGCGCGGCCACTTCGCCCCGATGCGGACCTTCGCGGCCCACTGGCGCGAACGGTCCAAGGCCGGGGACGACGTCGACGCCGCCATCGTCACCACGACGTCCAACGCCGGGCTGTTCGCCCAGCCGGGGCAGTCCAACTACGCGGCGGCCAAGGCCGGCATCGCGGGCCTGACCGTGACCGTCGCCGACGAGCTCGAACGCTACGGCGTGCGGGTCAACAGCATCTCGCCGGCCGCCCGGACCCGCATGACCACCGAGGTCGAGGCCATGGCGGCCATGGTCGCCGCCCCCGACGACCCGGACGCCTTCGACGTGTTCGACCCGGCCAACGTGGCCTCTGTGGTCGCGTGGCTGCTGTCGCCGTCGTGCACGGCCACCGGCCAGGTGCTGTTCGTGCGGGGCGGCGAGCTGAAGGTGCTGCAGGGCTGGCGGTACGACCTCGAGCTCGACCGTGACGGGCGCTGGACCCCCGATGCCCTGGACGAGCAGTTCGCCGGCCACGACTGGGAACGGACGCCCCGTGCCTGATCCGGTGACCCGCCACGCGCCCGCCGAGCCCCCGGGGCGCGGCCTGCTCGATGGCCAGCACGTGCTGGTGACGGCCGCCGCCGGCACCGGCATCGGCTTCGCCGCTGCGCGCCGCTGCGCCGCCGAGGGCGCCACGCTGGTCATCAGCGACCGGCACGAACGACGCCTGAAGGAATCCGCCGCCGCCCTGGCCGAGGAGTTCGGCGAGGAACCGCTGGCGGTGCCGTGCGACGTCACCGTGCAGGCCGACGTCGACGCCCTGTTCGCCACGGCCATCGACCAGCTCGGCCACCTCGACGTGGTCGTGAACAACGCCGGCCTCGGCGGCACCGCCGAGCTGCACGAGATGACCGACGAGCAGTGGGACGTCGTCCTCGACGTGACCCTGACCGGGACCTTCCGCTGCACGCGCGCCGCGCTGGCCCACATGTACGAGCGGGGGAGCGGGGTCATCGTGAACAACGCCTCGGTGCTCGGTTGGCGGGCCCAGGCCGGGCAGGCCCACTACGCGGCCGCCAAGGCAGGCGTGATGGCGCTGACCCGGTCGGCCGCGGTCGAGGCGGGGCGTCGGGGCGTGCGCGTCAACGCGGTTGCCCCCAGCCTGGCGATGCACCCGTTCCTCGCGAAGACGACCACCGACGAGCTGCTCGCCGAGCTGACCGAGCGCGAGGCCTTCGGCCGCGCCGCCGAACCCTTCGAGGTCGCCAACGTCATCGTGTTCCTCGCCAGCGACCTGTCCAGCTACATGACCGGCGAGGTCGTGTCCGTGTCCAGCCAGCGCGCCTGAGGAGGTGGCCGTGACGACCGAGACCGTGGTCCCCACCACCGTCCTCGACGGCGTGGACGCCGTCCGTGCCGCCGCCGGCACACACCTCGGCACCAGCCGCTGGCTCGTCGTCGACCAGGCCCGTGTCGACCGCTTCGTCGAGGCCACCGGGGACCCGGACCACACCTACCTCGTGCTGTCGCTGACCAACGGGCTGCTGCCCGAGGTCGTCGAGGTGCGGGGCGTGTCGATGGGCCTGAACCTCGGCACGAACCAGGTCCGCTTCCCCGCCCCGGTCCCCGTCGGCAGCCGCGTCCGCATCGACGTCGAGCTGACCGACGTCGCGGACGTGGACGGCGGCGTGCAGACCACCATGACCCTGACCGTCGAGCTCGAGGGTGGCGACGCCCCCGCCGCCGTCGTCGAGGTCCTCAGCCGCTTCCTCACCTGACCCGTCCCACCCATCCCACGAACTGAGCACACGCCAGGAGCAGCAATGGAGTTCGGCATCTTCCTGCAGGCCCACGTCCCGGCACGCCGGGTCGAGCAGGACCCGTCCTACGAGCACTACGCGATCATGCGTGAGGTCGAGCTGGCCGTGGCCGCCGACAAGGCCGGGTTCAAGTACGTGTGGGCCTCCGAGCACCACTTCCTGCACGAGTACTCGCACCTGTCGGACTCCGGCGCGTTCCTGGCCTACGTGGCCGCCCTGACCGAGCGCATCCACCTGGCCACCGGCATCCGCAACCTCTCGCCCCGGGTCAACAACCCGATCCGGGTCGCCGAGGAGGTCGCGATGATGGACCACCTGTCCGGCGGCCGCTTCGAGCTCGGGACGGGGCGGGGCGCGGGCTGGCACGAGGTCGCGGGCTTCGACGTGCCGGACACCAAGGTCACCAAGGACTGGTGGCACGAGGTCATCCGCGAGCTGCCGCACATGTGGCGCGACACCGAGTACGAGTACCCCGACGGCGAGCACTTCCGGGTGCCGGGCAAGCGCATGATCCTGCCCAAGCCGTACAAGGACTCCCACCCCCCGATGTGGGTCGCGTGCGGCAGCCCGCAGACCTGGGAGCTGGCGGGCCAGATGGGGCTCGGGGCGATCGGGTTCTCGATCGGGTCCGTGGACTCGATGGGCCCCAAGGCCGAGTCCTACAAGAAGGCGATCGCCAACGCCGAGCCCGTCGGCGAGTACGTCAACGACAACGTGATGACGACCAACGTCGCGATCGTGCTCGAGGACGGGGACAAGGCGCGGGAGGTCGCGACCGATGCCGGGACCGTCAACCTGCACGCCGGTGTCCACCGCTACCACTCGACCATGCCGCGCAAGGACGGCATCCCGTCGTGGCCCGAGGTCCTGCCCGACCCCAACCGGGAGATGATCGACGCGGGGATCCAGGGTGGCTTCCTCGTCTGCGGCGACCCCGACGAGGCCATCGAGCAGCTCAAGCGCTACGAGGCCACGGGCGTCGACCAGGTCGCCTTCTCGGTGCCGATCGACATCCCCCAGGACGTCTGCCTCGAGACGATCCGGCTGCTCGGCGAGCACGTCATCCCGAAGTTCGACGAGCCCGAGTTCCGCACCGACCGGTTCCGCGCCTCCGCGGACGTGCCCACCTGGGCCTCCCAGGCGGTCCCGCGCACCCACGGGCCCAAGGAGGAGCCGGACAACACCGGCACCTGGATCCCCTGACCCGGGTCACCCGCGGGGCAGTCGGACGACGAAGCACGCCCCGGGCTCGGCAGGACGGAACGACACCTGCCCGCCCTGGGCCTCCGTGAGCTGCTTGACGATGTACAGCCCCAGCCCCGTGCCGGTGGCGGTGCGGCTGTCACCCCGGCTCGCCTGGGCGAACATGTCGAACAGCTGGCCACGGAACGCGGCGGGCACGCCGGACCCGTGGTCGCGCACCGTCAGCTCGATGTCGTGCCCGCATGGCCGTGCCGAGACCTCGACGGGTGGTGCGCCGTACTTGGCGGCGTTGGTGAGCAGGTTCACCACGACCTGTACCAGCCGGACCTCGTCGGCCCGGACACGGGCCTCGCCCACGTCGACCCGCACGTCCGCCAGGTCCGCGGCCTCCATGGCGGCGGTGACCACCTGCTGCAGCTCGACGGGACACAGGTCGAGGTCGAGCCGGCCGGCGCGAATGCGCGCGACGTCCAGCAGGTCCGACAGGAGCGCCGTCTGGCGGGTCACGCCACGTTGGATCGCCTCGAGGAGCTGCCGACGCTGCGTGTCCTCGAGGTCGTCCCAGCGTGCGGACAGGGTCTCGGCGAACCCCTGGATCGTCGCCATCGGCGTCCGCAGCTCGTGCGACGCCGTGCTGACGAAGAGCTCCTGGTGCTGGTTGGCGGCCTCGAGCTCACGGTTGACGTCCCGCAGGCGTTCGTTGGCGGCCCGGAGGCGTCGTTGGGCATCCCGCTGCTCGGTCACGTCCCGGAGGAGCAGCACGAGCTCGCCCTTGCCGGTCGGCGCGGCACGAAGCTGGTAGGCCGCGTCGGGGCGTCCGTCCCCATGGACGCGGACGTCACGCTCGACGGCCGCGCCCCCGGCGGTCCGTCGACGCAGCTCGGCGAGCAGGTCGCTCGTCAGCCACGACGGGAGGCCGGACGCCACAGGCCGGTCGTCGCTGTGTCCTGCGTCCTCGTCGAGCACGGCGGTGGCCGCGCCGTTCGCGTACGTGATCTGGGCATCGACGACCTCGCCGTCCGGGTCGAGGACGAGGGCCACGAACAGCACGGCGTCGGGCATGGCCTCGACGGCCGAGGACAGCCGATCCTCCCAGTCACGCGCCTGTCGCTCGGCGCGTCGGCGATCGGTGAGGTCCTCGAGGTAGGCGACACGGAAGGCGACCTCGCCCACGTCGTCGTGGATGGCCGAGACGTCGATCCGGACCGGGAACTGCGTGCCGTCCTTGCGGACGTGCACGGACTCGAACTGCGCACGGCCCTGCTCGTTCGCGGCCCGGATGTGACCGGCCAGCTCCCGGCGGCGTTCGGCAGGGAACAGGGCGGCGAGCGGTTGGCCGTTCAGCTCGTCGGGTGCGTACCCGTGCATCGCCTCGGCGGCCGGGTTGGCGCGGTCGATCACGGGGCCGTCCGCGCGGCTCACGATCATCGCGAAGGCCGCGCGTTCGAAGACGTCGGACACTGCGCCAGCCGGAGCTCGCTCTCGCGGCGCTGGCGGACGTCACGCGCGACCGCCGCAACCAGGGGGCCGTCCTCGGTCTCGATGGGCGTCAGGCTGATGTCCACGGGCACGGAGTGACCGTCGTGGTGACGCGCCCACAGGTCACGCCCCGCGGCCATGGCCCGATTGCTGGGCGCCGCGAGGTACCCGGTCCGTTGCATGTGGTGCACGGCGCGCTAGCCCTCGGGCAGGAGGACCTCCACGAGCTGGCCGAGCAGGTCGTCGACCGGCCACCCGAACAGGGACGCGGCCTGCTCGTTGGCGTCGACGATGACGCCGCCGGTGTCGACGAGCACGACGGCGTCAGGGGACAGGTCCAGGAACGCCGCGAGCGCGGCAGCGTTCCTCGCGCCGGGGGGAGGGGACATGGCGTCCTCGGGAGGGCCGGGCCGGGAGGTGTTCCGTCACCTGTCGGCCGCGACCACCTCCACTGTACGACCCCGGGGTCGAGGAGGGCCCGACGGTCTCAGGTGGACTCGGGAGTGGCGTAGCGGGCGAGGAAGTTCTCGATCCCGACCATGCGGATGGCCTCGAGCATCGACTCGAAGTCGTCCGCGTGCTCCTCCTCCTCGCGCAGCATGGTCTCGAGCATCCCGCGGGTGCCGGCGTCGCGCTTCTCGACGCACAGCTCGACGCCGCGCTGGAGCCGCTCGATCGCCTCGATCTCGCACTCGAGCGCGAGGTCGAGCATCTCCTGCGGGGTCTCGCCGATGCGGACGGTGTCGAGCCGCTGCAGGTTCGGGTGGCCCTCGAAGTACAGCACGCGGTCGATCAGCTCGACCGAGTCGTTCATCTCGTCCATGGACCGGTCGTGGAAGAGCTTCGCGAGCCCGGGCAGGCCCCAGTTGTGCAGCATGCGCGAGTTCAGGAAGTACTGGTTGATGATCGTGAGCTCGGCGGTGAGGTGCTCGTTGAGGAACTCGACGATGTCGGCGTCACCCTGCACGTGCGGACTCCCGGGTCGGTGGACGGTGGTCGGGCAGCCTAGGAGGCGACGGGGCGCTCGGTCGGGGCGGCCTCACGGGCACGCAGCACCGCCCGGATCGCGCGGGCGTCGAGCTGGTCGTCGGTGGGCAGCCCGTGGCGACGGAGCTCGTCCCGGATCGCCGGCAGGCACCCGCCACACGCCTTCGACGTGCCGCAGGCCTCGGCCAGGGCGCAGACGTTGGTCGCTCCGTTGGCGATCGCGGCACGCACCTCGCGGTCACTGACGACGGCGCAGTGGCAGAGGATCATCGGGACGGGCTCCGGGGGGAGACTGACCGCAGGTTAGGCGAACCTAAGCCACGCCGTCCACCCCCAGATCGTCCGTCGCACGTCCGGTGGGGAGCGTGAACCACACGCGGGCGCCGCCGAGCGGGGAGTCGTCGATGCCGATCGCGCCGCCGTGGCGTTCCACGACGCGGCGACAGAGCGCCAGTCCGACGCCGGTGCCCGGGGCCTGCGTCGTCGATCGGGCGAACAGGTCGAAGACGCCCTCGCGGTCCTCGAGGGGGATGCCCTGGCCGTCGTCGTCGACCTCGACCCGGACCCAGTCGTCGGCCTCGGGCGACTGCGCACCCGGATGCGCGATCCTCCGTGGCTCGCCGCGTTCGTCGAGCAGGTTCTGCAGCAGGACGTCCAGCGCTGCGGCGTCGACCCGTACCGCGTCCGGGGCCTCGGACGTCGAGCGAGGTGCCGGTGAGGGTCTCGCCCAGCAGGGCGCGGATGCCCGGATCGCCTCGTCGAGCACCACGTCGTCGAGCTGCATGGCGCGCTGGCTGATCGAGGCCAGGCGGAGCAGCCCGTCGACCTGGGTGCTCAGCCGCCGCAGCTGCGTCGAGCTGCGCGCGAGCAGCTCGCGGGCCTGTTCCGGCAGGGACGGGGCGAAGCGCATCGCGATCACCTCGCCCAGGCCCATGGCGGAGGCGAGCGGCGTCTTGAGGTCGTGCGCGACGACGGCGGCGAACTCGCTCAGGGTCGCGTTCGACTGGCGCAGCTCCCCGAGGGTGAGGGCAAGCTGGGCCTCGGCGGCCTTGCGGCGCGAGATGTCCTGCACCTGGGCGATGTAGTGGCGAGGGGTGCCGTCGGCGTTGCGGATCACCGACCCGGTCAGCAGCACGTACACCTCCGAGCCGTCGGGACGCAGGTAGCGCTTCTCGAGGTCGTAGTGGTCGATCGCGCCGCTGGCCAGCTGGGCCGCCAGCTCGACGTCGGCATCCAGGTCGTCGGGGTGGGTGATGCCGTGGAACGTGAGGGTCGTCAGCACGTCCGCGGGACGGGCGACGATGCGACAGAGGGCGTCGTTGACCTCCACGAACCTCCCGTCGAGGTCGACGATCGCCATGCCGATCGCGGCCACCTCCATCGACCGCCGGAACCGTTCCTCCGACAGACGCAGTGCGTCGATGCGGGCGGTCCTGGGTGACGTCGCGGCCGACGGCGTGGATCACGGGGGTGTCCATGCTCATCCGGGCGTTCCAGCGCAGTGTCCGGTGGTCGCCGTCGACCGTCCGGTAGCGGTTCTCGAACTCCGAGATCGTCGTACCGGGCGAGGCGATCGCCTCGAAACCGGCGATGGTCGGCTCGATGTCGTCCGGGTGCAGGAAGTCGAAGGCCTGCTTCCCGATGACCTGGTCGCGCGGCCAGCCGAGCACGCGCGTGAACGCGGGGTTGACGTGGAGGAAGGTGCCGTCCGGAGCGACCAGCACCAGGATGGACACGGCCAGCTCCCAGAAGGTGGCGAGGTCACCCGGGGCAGGACGCGGGCCGACGTGCGGCGGTGGGGACGGTCGCGGTCATCGGCAACCTCCGGGCAGGGCCCGACCTCGATGCGGTCAGTGTCCCATGTCGTGTCCCGGTTCGCTCGGGCCGGTCAGCCGGCCAGGAGGGACCGTTCGACCTGTTGCCACTGGCGCTCCGTGTCGCCCCAGGCGGCCGCCAGCGACCACACGCGCTTCATCCACAGGTGCAGGTCGCACTCCCACGTGTAGCCGATGGCCCCGTGGACCTGCAGGGCGTGGCGCGCCGCTGCGTCGGCCGCTTCGGCCGCGAAGGCCTTGGCGGCGGCGGCGTGGGACGGGGCGTCGTCGGCACCGGTGGCCAGGCTGTGCGCGGCACGTTCGACCAGCGGGAGCGCGAACTGCACGTCGACCAGGGCCGAGGCCAGGTGGTGCTTGACCGCCTGGAAGGTGCCGATCGGTCGCCCGAACTGCTCGCGCTGCGTCGCGTGGGCCACGGCCTGGTCGATCATGGCGAAGCCGGCGCCGACCAGCATGGCGGACGCGGCGGTCGCCCCGCGCGCGGCGGCGCGGGTGAGGGCGTCGGCGACCTCCGGTCCGCGTGTCACGGGCGCGGTGCCGGTCGCCAGGGAGAGGCTGGTCGTGGGCCGCGCCCCGTCCACGGTCGGCTGGTCCACCAGGTCGAGCTGGTCGGGTGCGAGCGCCCAGACGGCGTCCTCGTCGCCCACGAGGACGAGGTCCGCCCCGCGCAGGTGTGCCGGGTAGGGGTCGAGGGCGGGGAGCGCGGGCACGACGACGGCGTCACCGGCGGCGATGCGCGGCAGCCACTGCTCGGCCAGGTCACCGCCGAGCTCGGCCAGCAGCGGGGCGGCGACGGCGGCCACCTCGAGGACCGGTTCGGGCAGGGCCGCGCGCCCCGCCTCGACCAGCAGGGGGGCGAGGTCGCGGTCGTCGAGGCCGAGCCCCCCGTGGCCGGTCGGGACCGTCGCCCCGACGATGCCGAGACCTGCCAGCGCCTTCCAACGCCCCGCATCGGGGGCGCCGGACTCCCACGCGGCGCGCACGTGGGCGGGGCGGCACTCGCCGGCCAGCACGTCACGGACGCCGTCGCGCAGCAGGCGCTGGTCGTCGGTCAGACGGAAGTCCATGGGTGCTCCGTGGCTCGGTGTGGTGTCAGCCCCGCGGCAGGCCGAGGACGCGCTCGGCGATGATGTTGCGCTGGATCTCGTTGGTGCCGGCGTAGATCGGGCCGGACAGCGAGAACAGGAAGCGGTCCATCCAGCTGCCGCCGTCCTCGGCGTCCGGGGCGTCGGGGGCCAGTGCGGCCCGTGGGCCGAGCAGGTGCAGCGCCGCTGCGGTGAGCTGCTGGTCCATCTCCGACCAGAAGATCTTGTTGACGCTGGCCTCGGGGCCGACGTCGCCGCCGGCGAGGACGTGGCTGACGGTCCGGTAGGTGAACAGGTCGTACGCCTGCGTGCGGACGACCACCCGTGCGACCTCCCGGGCCAGGGCGGGAGGCAGGTCGTCGCCCCGCGACTGCGCCAGCTCGACCAGGCGACGGGCGGCGGCGTTGAACCGACCGGGGGAGCGCAGCGACACGCCCCGCTCGAACCCGGCGGTCGCCATGGCCACGTGCCATCCGCGACCGACCTCCCCGACGGTGTTGCCCTCGACGGGGACGCGGACCTGGTCGAGGAACACCTCGGCGAAGCCGGGTTCGCCGTTGAGCTGGCGGATGGGGCGAACCTCGACCCCCGGGGCATCCAGCGGCAGCAGCACGAAGGACAGGCCCCGGTGGCGTTCCGAGTCCGGGTCGGTGCGCACCAGCGCGAACATCCAGTCGGCGAAGGCCGCGCGCGTGGACCACGTCTTCTGTCCCGTGATCACCCAGTCGTCGCCGTCCCGCTCCGCCCGGGTGCGGATGGCGGCCATGTCGGACCCCGCATCCGGCTCGGACCAGCCCTGCGCCCAGATGTGCTCGCCGGACGCCATCGGGGGCAGGAACCGCTGCTGCTGCTCGGGCGTGCCGAACTCCATCAGCGTGGGCCCGAGCAGGAACAGCCCGTTCTGGTTCAGGCGGTACGGGCAGCCCGCGCGGTAGTACTCCTCCTCGAACAGCAGCCACTCGATGAGGTCGGCGTCGCGACCGCCGAACGCCTCGGGCCAGGGCACCACGCCCCAGCCGCCCTCGAACAGGCGGCGCTCCCAGTCGCGGTGGGCCGCGAAGCCCTCGGCGGTGTCGAAGGAGACGGTCGGGGCGTGGACGGCGTTGTCCGCCAGCCAGGCCCGCGCCTCGTCGGCGAAGGCCTGCTGCGTCTCGGTCAGGGCGAGGTCCACGGTCGTCGCTGCTCCCGGCGGGTCCGTCGGGGAGGCTATCTGACGACCCGTCAGATATGCTCATCGCCACGCGACCCGAAGGACGCCGCAGGTGGGCTCGACCGGCACCCCGATCGTGGAGGGATGGTTCACGACGGACCCACCCGCCCTGCAGGGACAGCGTTGCGCGGACTGCCACGCGACCGTGTTCCCGCCCCGCGCGACCACGTGCCCCAACCCGGCGTGCCGCAGCGACGAGCTCGCGACGGTGACGTTGGCGCGGACGGGGACGGTGTGGTCGTGGGCGACCAACCACTACGCCCCGCCGCCGCCCTACGTGCCGGCCGACCCGTACGAACCGACCACGGTCGTGGCGGTCGAGCTCGACGGCGAGGCGATCACCGTGCTGGGCCAGCTGGCCGAGCACGACGACCCGGCCGGCCTGCGGGTCGGCACCCCGGTGGAGGTGGCCCTCGGGGAACTCGGGTCCGAGGACGGCACGCCCCGCAGCATGTTCGTGTTCCGCGTGCGGCGCGATGCGGAGGTGTCGGCGTGAGCGGTCGTGACGTGGTCGTGCCCGGGGTCGGGATGCACCCGTGGGGCAAGTGGGGCCGCAACTTCGTCGAGTACGGGCTGCACGCGGCGCGGGCGGCGCTGGACGACGCGGGGGTGGACTGGCGCGACGTGCAGTACGTCGTGGGCGGCGAGACCGTCCGCAACGGCTACCCCGGGTACGTGGCCGGGGCGACGATGGCCCAGGCGCTGGGCTGGACCGGGGCGCGGATCGCAACCTGCTACGCGGCGTGCGCGACCGGGGCGATGGCCATCGACCTGGCCCGCAGCCGGATCCTCGCCGGCCAGTGCGACGTCGCGATGGTGGTCGGGGCGGACACGACGCCCAAGGGGTTCCTCGCGCCCAACGCGGGCGAGCGCCCCGACGATCCCGACTGGCTGCGCTTCCGGCTGGCCGGCATCACCAACCCGACCTACTTCGCGCTGTGGGCGCGCCGCCGGATGGAGCTGTTCGGGGCGACCAGCCTCGACTTCGCCAGGGTCAAGGCCAAGAACTCCCGGCACGGGCTGGCCAACCCCAACGCCCGGTACCGCAAGCAGTTCTCCGAACAGGACGTCCTGGACTCGCCGTACGTGTCCGAGCCGCTGCACCTGCTGGACGTGTGCGCGACCTCCGACGGCGGGGCGGCCGTCGTGCTGACCTCGCGCGAGTACGCGCAGCGGCACGGCCTGGACGACACGGTCACGGTGGCGGCCGTGTCGACCGTGACGCCGACCTACCCCAACACCATCATCGAGATGCCGAACATGGCCACCGACGCCGCCAACGTCGTGGGGCTGCCGGACCGGCCCTTCAAGGCCGACATCGGGCACGCCGCCTACGAGGAGGCTGGTGTCGCCCCGTCCGACGTCGAGGTCGCCGAGGTGTACGACCTGTCCTCGGCGCTCGAGCTGGACTGGTACGAGGACCTGGGGTTCTGCGCCCCGGGCGAGGCCGAGAAGCTGCTCAACGACGGCGTGACCACGATCGGCGGCCAGCTGCCGGTCAACCCCTCCGGCGGACTGGGCTGCTTCGGCGAGGCCGTCCCCGCCCAGGCGCTGGCCCAGGTGTGCGAGCTGACCTGGCAGCTGCGTGGCCAGGCCGGCGACCGCCAGGTCACCCACGACGACCAGCCGCCCCGCGTCGGCATCTCCGCCAACCAGGGCCTGTTCGGCCACGGCTCGTCCGTCATCGTGACACGCTGACCACATCACAACGAGGAGCACCCCATGCCCGAGGCCTACATCGTCGACGCCGTCCGCTCGCCCGTGGGGCGACGGGGTGGCGGGCTGGCCGAGGTGAACCCGATCGACCTCGGGGCGCACGCGATCTCGGCGTTGATGGACCGGTCCGGGGTGGACCCGGGGGCGGTCGAGGACGTGGTCTGGGGCTGTGTGGACTCGGTGGGCCCGCAGGCCGGTGACGTGGGCCGCTCCGCGTGGCTGGCGGCGGGGCTGCCCGAGCACGTGCCGGGTGTGACCATCGACCGGCAGTGTGGGTCCTCGCAGCAGTCGGTGCACTTCGCCGCCCAGGGCGTGATGTCGGGCACCCAGGACCTCGTCGTCGCCGGCGGGTCGCAGCACATGTCGTCGATCCCGATCGGGGCGTCGATGATCGCGGGGCGCCAGTTCGGCTACGACGACCCGTTCTCGGGCTCCGAGGGGTGGCGCAAGCGGTACGGGGACACGCCGGTGACCCAGTTCCACGGGGCCGAGATGATCGCGCGCGACTGGGACATCACCCGCGAGGACATGGAGGCGTTCGCGTACGAGTCCCACCAGCGGGCCCTGCGGGCGATCGACGAGGGCCGGTTCGACCGCGAGATCGAACCCCTGGCCGGCGTGAAGCACGACGAGGGGCCGCGACGGGACACCACGCTCGAGAAGATGTCCGGGCTGAAGCCGCTGGCCGAGGGCGGACGTCTGACCGCCGCCGTGGCGTCGCAGATCTCGGACGGCTCGGCCGCCCTGCTGATCGCCTCCGAGCGGGCCGTCGAGGAGCACGGGCTGACCCCGCGAGCGCGGATCCACCAGCTGGCGGTGCGGGGCGAGGACCCGATCCGGATGCTGTCTGCCCCGATCCCCGCGACGCGGTACGCGCTCGAGCGGGCCGGCATGAGCACTGGACGAGATCGACCTGGTCGAGATCAACGAGGCGTTCGCATCGGTCGTGCTGGCCTGGGCCAAGGAGCTGGACGTCGACCTCGACAGGGTCAACGTCAACGGCGGGGCGATCGCGCTCGGGCACCCGCTCGGGGCGACCGGCGCCAAGCTGATGACCACGCTGCTGCACGAGCTCGAGCGCACCGGCGGCCGCTACGGCCTGCAGACCATGTGCGAGGGCGGCGGCCAGGCCAACGTCACGGTGATCGAATGCCTCCGCTGACGCGTCGGCGCGCCGTGCGTGCTCACTCGCCCGGGCTCGCTCCGCGCCGCCGGCGACCATCGAACGCCTGTGACTCGCGCTTCACCGCCCGTAGGTGGCGGTGAGGCGGCCCTCGGCCAGCACGTGGTCGCGGACGGCGGCACCGACCTCGTCCGGAGACGCCCCGGCAGCCAGGTCGAGCGAGGTGTCGAGGGCCAGCACCCGGAACCGGTAGTGGTGCGGGCTGTCGCCCCGCGGCGGGCACGGCCCCCGGTAGCCGACCGACCCGAAGCCGTTGGCGCCCTCGACGGCAGCGGCGGGCAGGTCGTCGCCGAGCGGCGTGGCGTCCGGGTCGAGGCCCCAGGCGGTCCAGTGGGTGAAGGTCCCGTTCGGGGCGTCGGGGTCGTCGACGACGACGGCGACGGTGGTGGTGCCCTCCGGCAGCCCCGCCCATGCGATGGCGGGGCGCACGTCGTCCCCGTCGCAGGTGAACCGGGTCGGCACCTCGTCGCCGTCGGCGAGGTCGGGGCTCGTCACGTCCACGGTGGACTCCTCCGTCTCGGGGCCGACGGCGACGCCGCCCCCGCTGCTGCAGCCGGTGACGACGAGGACCGCGGCCAGGGCGATGGCGGCTCGGGACCAGGTTCGAGGTGGCATGCGGGCACCGTACGACTAATCTGACGGCCTGTCAGGGATGGGAGACCCATGGGCGTGTTCACGCCGTACCGACTCGGCCCGGTGACGCTGCGCAACCGGACGGTGAAGTCGGCCACGTTCGAGAACCTCGCCCCCGACGGCCTGGTCGCCGACGAGCTGGTCGAGTTCCACCGGCGCGTCGCCGAGGGCGGCGTGGGCATGACCACCCTCGCCTACGTGTCGGTGGCACCCGAGGGTCGGACCTACCGCGACCAGCTGGTGATGGCGCCCCGCGCCCTGCCCGGGCTGCAGCGCCTGACCGACGCCGTGCACGCGGAAGGGGCTGCCGCGCAGGTGCAGCTCGGACACGCCGGCTGGTTCGCCTCGCCGCACGTCACGAAGCAGCCGCCGCTCGGCCCGTCGCGCACGTTCTCGCCCCGCGCCATGACGTTCTCGGTCGGCGCCACGGACGCCGACCTCGACCGACTCCTCGTCGACTTCGAACGGGCGGGACGGTTGGCCGTGGAGGCCGGCTTCGACGCCGTCGAGGTGCACCTCGGCCACGGCTACCTGCTCAGCCAGTTCCTGTCGCCGTGGACCAACCGGCGACGCGACGGCTTCGGCGGGGACGTCGTCGGGCGTGCCCGGTTCCCGCGCCGGGCCGTCGAGGCGGTCCGCACCGGGGTGGGCGACCGGGCCGCGGTGACGGCCAAGCTGAACATGGAGGACGGCTTCCGCGGGGGACTGACCGCCGAGGACGGCCTCGCCGTCGCCCGCATGCTCGAATCCGACGAGACGCTGGACGCGATCCAGCTCTCCGTCGGCTTCACGGCCCGTACGCCCATGGCGTTGCTGCGCGGCGACCCGCCGATCGCCGAGCTCGCCGACCTCGAGAAGACGGCGGTGCGCCGGGTCGGCATGAAGGTCTTCGCGCGACTGCTCATGACCGACCTGCCCTTCGAGGAGGCGTTCCTCCTGCCGCTGGCCCGCCGTTTCCGGAAGGCCGTCGACCTGCCGCTGTGCCTGCTCGGCGGGCTGACCCGCCGGGACACGCTGGACGCGGCGATCGACGACGAGGGCTTCCAGCTGGTCGGGATGGCCCGCGCGCTGCTCTACGACCCGGACCACGTCCGCCGGCTGCAGCGGGGCGAGGTCACCGAGAGCGGGTGCATCCACTGCAACCGGTGCATCGTCGAGATGGAGGTCAGCGGGGCGCGGTGCGTCGTGGACCACGCCCCGTCGGTCACGACCGGCTGACCCCGCGAGCGGATGCTGCGGAGCTTCCGATCATCACATGACCGGAAGCTCCGCACCAACGGGGCGCCGCCGCGCGGCTCGCGGGTTGATGCGGAGGTTTCGCGCCCTCGATGAGCGGAAGTTCCGCACTATCGCCGTGGCGCGCGGCGGTGGCGGCGCACCAGGGCGATGGCGGCGAGCACGTACCAGGCATCGGCCGTGGTGTTGAAGACGCGTTGCTCGAGGCCGGTCGCGCTGGTCCCGAAGCCCGCGGTGCGGACCACGAACAGCACCAGCGCCCCGCCACCGAGGACCACGCCGGCCACGGCCAGCCATCGCAGGTGGTCGCGGACGCGCCAGGCGACGGCGAGCGGGGCGAGCATCAGGGCCACGTAGCCCGTGCCGGCGGTGATGACGTGCATGCTGTCGGTGAACGTCGTGCCGTACCCCGGGCACCCGGCCGTGCAGGGGAACGCCACGATCGCGGCCGTCATCACCCCCGACAGGACGGCCAGCCCCGGACCGAGGCGGCCGCGCCCCGGCAGGCCGACGTCCATGGCCCAGCCGAACGCGACCAGGCCGACGCCGCTGAGCACGAGGCCGACGACCAGCGGGGCGCGGGTCGCGGCGGGCGCCCCGATGGCGAAGAGCTCGCTGATGGCCTGCCGGACGGGGTCGTAGCTGTCCCAGACCACCCCACCGACGGCCCAGGCGCCCACGTAGGCCAGGACGCCTGCGACGCCTGTGACGGCGGCGACCGCGACGGAGCGGCGGGGCGTCGGGTCACCCGGCGTGCGCTCGGCCACCACTCAGGAGCTCACGGGTCAGTACAGCGGGCGGGTGACGACGAGGCGGTGCCGCTTCGTGCCCGCGCGCCGGTGCACCCCTGCCTGGACCGTCCGCGGGTCGAGCCACAGCTGCACGAAGGCGTCCCGGGACGGGTAGCGGGCCGCACCGACGTAGTCCCAGCCGCCGTCGCCGTCTGCCGACTCGGCGTCCACCATCTGCGAGGTCGGGAAGCCGCCGAGCAGCGGCTCGCCGCCGACGTCGCGGATCACCTCGGCCAGCACCCGCCCCGCGGCGAAGAACGCCTCGGCACCGGTGCGGGGCGTCAGGTCGTGGCCCGGGGGGTACGCCGCCTGCTCGCGGAACTGCACGAGGTAGACCATCTGGACCGGGCCGCCGTCGTCGTCCGCGAGGAACCGCGCCCACTGGTGGGCGGTCGGGGCGGCCTCCTCGCCGTGCAGGGACACGAGCGTGGCGACCAGCGCCTCGGGTGGCTGCGGTGCCATGGGAACCCCCGTGTTCCTAGGTCTGGCTGCTGGACCGCTGGGCGGGATCGGTGGGGTCGAGCGCGTCCCCGATCTCCTCGGTCATCAGCGTGCGGACCTGGCCGACCGCGTCCTCGTCGGTGAGCACGACCACGTCGTCGCCCGGTTCGAGCACGGTGTCGCCGGTGGGCATCACCACGCGGCCCATGCGCCGGATGGTGGTCAGCACCGTGCGCGCGGGCCACGCGATGTCACGGACGGGCTGGTGGGCGACGCTGGAGTTCTCGTGCACGGTGAGCTCGAGGAAGGTCACGCCAGCGAGGTCCCGCAGGCGCCGCGACGCCTTGCGCTGCTGGTCGCCGAGGTGACGGTTCAGGCCCCGTTGGTAGGCGCGCAGCACGTCGGCCCGCCGGACGAGCCCGAGCAGCCGGTTGGTGCCGCGCTCGACGACCGGGACGCGACCGATGTCCAGTGCCGCCATGCGGTGGACGGCGGTGTAGACGGGCTCGTCGGGGTGCACGACCACGGGCCCCTCGGTGCACAGGTCGGCGGCGGTGAGCGAGTCGACGTCGCGTCGTTCGACGAGCACGTCGTCGCGACTCTGGGTCTTCTCCATGTCGGTGTGGGTGAGCACGCCGACGAGGCGGTGTCCGCCGTCCACCACGGCGAAGCCGTGCGACCCGGTCCGGTCGAAGATCGCCTTGACCTCGGGGTAGCGCTCCTCCTGGCGGATGGTCGGGTGGGTCCGGGTCATGACCTCGCCGACCGACACGGCCTGCATGACGTCGATGTCCTGCGGCTGGTGCACGGTGATGCCGCGCTTGCGCAGCGGGTGGACGTAGATCGAATCCGGCTCGACCAGGCTGGACAGGTAGGTCGCCAGCCCGCACGCGAGCATCAGTGGCAGGATCAGCGCGTAGTCGGAGGTCAGCTCGAACGCGATGAGGATGGCGGTCAGCGGCGCCTTGTCCGCGGCGGCGAAGGCGGCCGCCATGCCCACCAGGGCCACGGCGCCGGGCTCGACGTTGAGGCCGGGCAGGTTGGCGGTCAGCGCCCCGAGCGCCCCGCCCAGCGCGGCCCCCATGAACAGGGTGGGGGAGAAGGTGCCCACCGCGGTCTGCGACCCGACCGAGCCCAGCGTCGCGATGAGCTTGGCACCGAAGAGCGCCAGCAGCACCAGGGCAGGCTTCCAGCCGACCCCGTAGCTGCCGTCGATCATGTGCTGGATGGGTTCGCGGATCCCGGCGATCGGTGGGAGGTGGTCGCCGGTGCCCAGCACCTCGGGGACGGCCAGGGCGGTCAGCCCGACGACCAGCCCGCCGACCATCAGGGCGATGGGCCGCCAGTTGGTCTTGGTGCGCACCCAGGCGAACAGGCTGAGGGCGCGGTCCTCGGCGCGCAGCAGCAGGATCCCGAACCCGGCGGCGACGATCCCCAGGGCGATGAAGACGAACAGGTCGAAGGGGTCGCTGAGCGCGTAGCCGGTGCCCGGGAGCTCGTAGGTGATCCCGGACCCGACGAGCTGGCGTGCGACGACGGCGGAGACCACCGACGCGACCACGACCACCTGCAGCGACCGGGCCTTGAGGTCGCCGAGGATGATCTCGATGGCGAACATCATCCCGCCGATGGGGGCGTTGAACGACGCACCGATGCCGGCCGCCACGCCCGCCCCGACCAGCGAGCGGGTGCGGTCCTCGTCGAGGGCGAAGGCGCGGCCCAGCATGGAGCCGGCCGACCCGCCGAGCAGCGCGATCGGGGTCTCGCGTCCGCCGGACGCGCCCGTGCCGAGCGCCAGCCCCGTGGCGATCATCCCGGTGAACGGCACGCGCTTGCGGAACCGGCCGCCGCGCAGCGCCAGGGACTCCATCACGCGCGTGACGCCGGAGCCGCTGGACTCGGGGGCGACGTAGGTGATCCAGATGCCCGCGAGCAGCGCGCCGACGGTCGGGACCAGCAGCACCTCCCACCAGGCCACCGAGCTGACCCCAGGCGAATGCCTGGACCTCGCGGATCGAGTAGATGAGCCCGGCGGCGAGCAGACCCGTGAACAGCCCGGTCAGCGCCCCGAGCGCCAGCATCATGCCTTCGAAGGCACCCGCCTTCGCGAAGCGTTCGCGCAGGCGAGCGAGGACGGGAGCCAGGGGGGTGTCGGACATGTCAGGAACCGAGCCTAGGGCTCAGGACGGACGACTCCGTACACCGGCCGTGTTCGGGCCCGCGGCCAGCCGCGACAGCGTCGTCTCGGCCTCCGCGACGACGCGGTCGACGAGCTCCGCGACGGTGGGCAGGTCGTCGATCATCCCCACGACCTGGCCGCTCGACATCACGCCGAGGTCGGGGCGGCCGTCGACCATCGCGGCCTTCAGGAGCATGGGCGTGTTGGCGGCGACGATGACCTGGCTCCAGGTGAGCTCCTGGCGGCGCTTCATGGCCAGCCCCTCCCGTGCCATCGAGGCCAGCGACTGGCCCGTGAGGCGACGGAACGCCAGTGCGTTGCGGACGGCCCGGACCAGCCCTCGCAGCGCCCCGTCGGACTCCAGGCCCTCGACCAGGTCGGTCCGCAGGACGCGGTGCGGGACGCCGTCGACCTTGCGGGTGCGCACGGTGTCGCCGACCTGGCGCCCGAGGTAGACGGCCTTGACCTCGTCGGGCACCGTCGAATCGCTGGTCAGGAGGAAGCGGGTCCCCATGGCGATCCCGGCGGCGCCGTAGGCCAGGGCGGCGACCAGCCCGCGACCGTCGAAGAACCCGCCCGCGGCCACGACGGGGACGTCGACGGCGTCGACGACCTGGGGGAGGAGGAGCGAGGTGGGGACGTCGCCCGTGTGGCCGCCACCCTCGCCCCCCTGCACGAGCACGGCGTCGGCACCCATGGCCACGACCTTCTCGGCGTGGCGGCGGCGCCCCACGGACGGCATCACCACGATGCCCGCGTCCTTGAGCCGGGCGATCAGGTCGGCCTTCGGCGCCAGCGCGAAGGACCCGACCCGCACGCCCCGGTCGATCAGCAGGTCGATCCGGTCGGTGGCGTCGGGGGCGTCGGCCCGCAGGTTCACGCCGAACGGGGCATCGGTCCGCGCCCGGACCTCGTCGATCGCGTCGGCGAGCTGGTCGAAGGTCATCGTCGCGCCGGCGAGGATCCCCAGTCCGCCCGCGTTCGCGGTGGCCGCGACCAGGCGGGGCCCCGCGACCCAGCCCATGCCCGTCTGCACGATCGGGACGCGGACCCCCACGAGGTCGCAGAGGGAGGTGTGCAGCGCGGGGTGCATGGATCAGTCCTCGGCGGTGCGACGCGGGACCTCGCGGTACCGGGCACCGCGCGGGTCGAACCGGTCGATGCACGCCTGCTGCTCGGCGGACGGGGTCGCGGTGGTGGTCACGTCGTCGGCGACGGCCAGCGGGAACGCGGACGCGGCCTGGACCGCGTCGACGTCCACCCCGGGGTGGGTGGACACGATGCGCAGCGTCCCGTCGGGACCCTGCAGGTCGAGCACGGCCAGGTCGGTCACCACGACGCGCAGCTCGTGGTCGGGGGCGCCCACGCGAGCGGCGCGGTCGGTGCCGATGCCGGACACGAAGTCGACGTGCTCGACCAGGACGCGCGGGGACTGCGAGGCGAGCCAGTAGGAGGTGGTGTGGTTGATCGTGTTGCCGGGCGCCCCGCGCGAGCCGAGCAGCTGCACGGTCGGCTGCTTCCAGTCGCCGATGGCGGAGATGTTCTGGTTGCCGAACCGGTCGAGCTGCGACGCGCCCATCATCACGTGGCGCCGTCCCGCGTTGAGGACCTGGAACACCTCGCGGAACGGCAGCCAGCCCTCGGTGACCGCGTCGGGTTCGGCGCCCGAGCGGCACGGGGTCACGCAGGATGCGGGCTTCGCCGTCGGTCAGCAGCAGGTCGGGTTCGAAGGTGGCCTTGGCCAGCAGCGCCCCGAGCCGGGGGATCGTGCCCATGGGCGACACCACCCGGTCGGCGTCGCCGCGGAAGGCCTCCGCGCAGGCGAGGACGCAGACGTCGGCGATCTCGGGGAGGGTCATGCCCGCTGCTCCTGCTCGGCGAGGGCTCGCACGTTGGCCTGGTAGGTGTCCTCGTCGACGTCGACGAACCGGGTCCGGAAGTCGGCCCAGGCGTCGGGGTCCTTCGCGGTCCGGGCGTACAGCCGCTGGAACGCCTCGTCGCGCCCGTGGTCGGGCTCGCACGAGGTGAAGTGCGCCCCGTTGGGTGCCGCGACCACGCCGTCGACCATGGACCGGTTGACCCGCAGCGTGTGGATCGAGCCCTCGTCGAGCAGCGCCTCGGTGGGCACCACCCGCTCGGCGGAGACGAACCGGCGGTCCGCCGCCAGCAGGAACAGGTCGTCGAAGTACAGGTCGGGCCCGAGGTAGCTGGCGTTGCCGCGGGTGTCCGCCCGGTTCATGTGGACGATCGCGGCGTCGAGCCGCAGGGCCGGCATCGCCACCAGCTCGTCACCGCCGTACGGGTCGGCGACCGTGCGCAGCGACGGGTTGACCTCCATCACCGACGACCCGAGCCCTGCGCGGGTCGGCAGGAACGGCAGGCGGTTCGCCGCGGCGAAGAGCCCCCAGTAGAACATCCCCTCGTCGTACTCCTCCGCCTCCACGGCACCGGACTGCCGGGCGGCGCGGAAGTGGGGTTCGAGGGGGATGGAGTCCAGCGACACGAAGCCGTAGACGACCTTGCGGACCTTGCCGGTCGCGCACAGCAGCCCGACGTCGGGGCCGCCGTAGGAGACGACGGTGAGGTCGGTCAGCGACGACCGGGCGATGGCACGGACCAGCGACATCGGCTTGCGGCGTGAGCCCCAGCCACCGATGCCCAGCGTCATGCCGGACTCGAGCTGGTCCACGACCGCGTCGTGGGTGAGGGACTTGTCGCGGGCATCGGTCATCGGTCGAACTCCGCGTCGCGCTTCTGGACGAAGGCCTCGCGTGCCTCGTCGGCCACGCCCGCCACGGTCAGCTCGTAGGTGAAGCCCTGCTCGAACCGGTAGGAGCGCTTGACGTCGACGGGGTCGATGCCGTTCAGCGACGCCTTGGCCGCGCGCAGGATCGTGGGGGACTTGCGGGCCAGGCCGGCGGCGACCTCCATCGCGGCGTCGCGCAGCTGCTCGCGTGGGACCACCCGGTACACCGAGCCGTACGCGTGCAGCTCGGCGGCGGTGGCCGGCTCGCACGTGTAGACCATCTGGCGCATGCGGTGCTGGGGGACCAGCCGGGCCAGGTGTGTGGCGGCACCGAGCGCCCCGCGGTCGACCTCGGGCAGTCCGAAGGTGGCGTCCTCGCTGGCGATGATGATGTCGGCGTTGCCCACGAGGCCGATGCCGCCCCCCACGCAGAAGCCCTGCACGGCGGCGATCACCGGGACCTCGCAGTCGTACACGGCGGCGAAGGCGGCGAAGCAGCCGCGGTTCACGCCGACGAGCGAGGCGTGGGTGTCGTCCTCGGCGAGCTCCTTCACGTCGACGCCGGCGTTGAACCCCTTGCCCTCGGCACGGAGCACGACACAGCGGGTCGACGGCTCGCGCCCCGCGACCGTGATCGCCTCGGCCAGGGCGAACCAGTCGGCCACGGGCAGGGCGTTGACGGGCGGGCGGTCGACCACCACCTCGGCCACGCCGTCGTGGACCTGCGTCGTGATGGCCATGGCGCCTCCCACTGTGAGGATCTGACGGTCCGTCAGATATGGTGACCGTAACCGACAGGGCGGGAGCGCGACAACGTGGCTGCGACGACACCGGACACGCGCGTGGTGCTGGTGACCGGCGGGGGCAAGGGCATCGGGGCGGGCATCAGCGCCCGGTTCCTGCGGGACGGGGCGACCGTGGTCGCCTGCGGTCGGTCGGCCCCCGACGACCTGCCCGGGGCGGCGGGGCGCGTGGTGGAGTTCCGTGCCTGCGACGTCCGCGACCGTGACCAGGTCGGCGAGCTCGTCGCCGGGATCGTGGCCGACCACGGGCGGCTCGACGTGCTGGTGAACAACGCGGGCGGCTCGCCGCCGGCAGACGCGGCCACGGTGTCCCCGCGGTTCTTCTCCGCCGTCGTGGACCTCAACCTCACCGCCGCGTTCACCTGCGCGCAGGCGGCCAACGCCGTGATGCAGGAGCAGGACGACGGCGGGGTCGTGGTCAACATCTGCTCGGTGTCGGGGCTGCGTCCCTCGCCCGGGCACCGCGGCGTACGGCGCGGCCAAGGCGGGCCTTCTCAACCTCACCCGCACCCTGGCGATCGAGTGGGCGCCGCGCGTCCGGGTCGTGGCGGTGACGCCGGGACTCGTGGCGACCGCGCAGGCGGACGACCACTACGGCACCGGGGCGGTGCGCGACGCGGTCGAGGGCACCGTGCCCGCCGGTCGCTTCGGGACACCGGACGAGATCGGGGCCGCCTGCGTGTGGATGGCGTCGCCCGACGCGGCCTACGCCACCGGCAGCAACCTCGTGCTCGACGGCGGGGGCGAGTGGCCGGCGTTCCGCACCGCCTACGACCGTGCCGTGGCCGAGGAGGGCTCGTGACCGCCCCGACCGTCGGTGACCTGCTGCTCGCCCGCGCCGAGGACGACCGTCCGGGCCTGCGGTACGAGGACGACACGTGGACCTGGCGGGAGGTGGTCGACGCCGCACGCGTTCGCGCCGGCTGGATGGACGCGGTCGCGCCCCGCGACGCCGACCGCGACCGCGCGCACGTCGGCGTGCTGATGGCCAACCGCCCCGAGTACGTGTGGCTGCTCGGTGCCGCGGCCCTGTCCGACGCCGTGCTGGTCGGGCTGAACCCGACCCGTCGCGGGGCGGAGCTGGCCCGCGACGTGGCCCACACGGCCTGCGACGTGGTGCTGGTCGAGCCCGAGCTCGCCCCGCTCCTGGACGGGCTGGACCTCGGCGGGGTCCCGGTCGTCGACGTCACGAGCGGGGCCTGGCAGGACGCCCTGGCGCCCCACGCCGACGCCCCGCTGCCCGACGCCCCGGGCGGTGCGGACGATCCCTTCGTGCTCGTGCTGACCTCGGGGACGACCTCGGCACCCAAGGCCGTGGTGTGCTCCACGGGCAAGATCGCGTACCAGGGGTCGGTGGTCCCGCTGCTGGTCGAGCTGACCGCCGACGACACGACCTACGTGTGCATGCCGCTGTTCCACTCGAACGCCATCATCGCGGGCTGGGCGCCGACCCTGGCGGTCGGGGCGACCCTGGCGATCGCACCGCGGTTCTCCGCCTCGGGGTTCCTCGCCGACGTCCGGCGGTACGGCGCGACGTACGCCAACTACGTGGGCACACCGCTCAGCTACGTGCTGGCCCAGCCGCCCCGCCCCGACGACGCCGACCTGCCGCTGCGCGTGGTGTTCGGCAACGAGGGCGCGCCCGCGGACGTCGCGGCCTTCGGCGAGCGGTTCGGCTGCCGGGTGCTCGACGCGTACGGGTCCACCGAGGGCGGGATCTCGGTGGTGCGCACGCCGCAGACGCCGCCCGGGGCGCTCGGCGTGCCGGTCGGTGACGTCCGCGTGATCGACCCGGTGACGGGGCGCGAGTGCGCCCCGGCCGACATCGGTCCCGACGGGCGCCTGCGCAACGCCGAGGACGCCGTCGGCGAGCTGGTGAACTGCGAGGGGCGGGGCGCCTTCGAGGGCTACTGGGCGGACCCCGAGGCCGAGTCGGCGCGGGTCCGGGACGGCCGGTACCACTCCGGTGACCTCGGGTACCGCGACCCCGACGGGTTCCTGTGGTTCGCGGGGCGGACCGACGACTGGCTGCGGGTCGGGGGCGAGAACGTCGCCGCCGCCCCGGTCCAACGCATCCTCTCCCGCCACCCGCAGGTGCGCGAGGCCGTCGTGCTCGGCGTGCCCGACCCCACCGCGGGCGACCAGGTGCTGGCGGTGCTGGTCGTCGAGCCGGCGGCCGGGCTCGAGGTCGCGGACCTCGTGACGTGGCTGGCCGACCAGC
Organism: uncultured bacterium; assembly: GCA_963796225.1. Classification (GTDB taxonomy): domain Bacteria; phylum Actinomycetota; class Nitriliruptoria; order Nitriliruptorales; family Nitriliruptoraceae; genus CAWCLK01. The sequence continues at coordinate 155,925 of CAWCLK010000009.1, read as the reverse complement.
CGGACCTGTCCCCGACGTGGTGGCCGCGGTTCGTCCGGGTCGTCGACGAGCTGCCGCGCACCGGGACGGGCAAGGTGGCCCGGCGCGAGCTGCGCGCCACCGGGTGGCGCGCCGCCGACACCTGGGTCCGCGACGGCGACGGCTTCCGCCCGCACACCCCGACCGACGACACCCGCCTGCGCGAGGCCTTCGCCGCGGCGGGGCGCAGCCACCTGGACCCCGGAGGCCAGCCATGAGGATCGGTGTCACCGCGATGGTCACCGACGTGTCCATCGCCCCGGACGAGCTCGCCCGCGAGGTGGAGGCCCACGGCTTCGACGGGCTGTACGTGCCCGAGCACACCCACATCCCGGTCTCGCGCGACACGCCCGCCCCCATGGGCGAACCGCTGCCCGAGCCCTACGGGCGGCTGTACGACCCCTTCGTCGCCCTGACGGCGGCGGCCCAGGCGACGTCGCGCATCCGGCTCGGCACCGGGGTCGCGCTGCCCGCCGAACGCGACCCGATCGCCACGGCCAAGGCCGTGGCCAGCCTCGACCACCTCTCCGGGGGGCGGGTGACGCTCGGGATCGGGTTCGGGTGGAACGTCGAGGAGCTGGCGGACCACGGCGTCGCGTTCGGCGACCGACGCGCCGTGACCGCGGACCGGCTGGCGACGATGCGTGCCCTGTGGGCGCCCGAGCCGACGGCGTACGCGGGCACCCACGCCCGGGTGGCACCGTCGGCCGCCCACCCCAAGCCGGCCCAGGACCGGCTGCCGGTCTGGCTCGGCGCGGGCCTCGGCCCGAAGACGCTGGCCTTCCTGGTGGAGGCCTGCGACGGGTGGATCCCCATCGGCGGGTCGGGCCTGTCCGAGGCGATCCCGCGCCTGCGGTCGGCCCTGGCCGACGCGGGGCGTGACCCGGACGCGTTCCCGGTGGTGCCCTTCGGCTCGGTCCCCGACGAGGGCAAGTTCGGCTACTTCGCCGAGCTCGGGATCGACCAGGTCGTGGTCAACCTGCCGGACACGTCGCGTGACGGGGCGCGCCGCTTCCTCGAGGAGACGGCCGCGGTGCTCGCCCGCGTGGCCTGATCAGCCCCGGCGGGACGACTCGAGGGCCTGACCCGAACGGCTGGCCGCCGCGAGGACGGCCCGGAGCACCGTGGCGGCCGCGACGGCGACGCTGACCACGGTGGCGTCGCCGACGCCGGGCACGTGGATGGCGCCCTCGACCTCGACGAACGCCAGCAGGATGGCGGAGACCCAGAACAGCGTGACCATCAGCACGGCCTCGCGCAGCGTCGTCCAGGTGGTGGCGACCACGGACCCGTACTGCTCGCGCAGCGCGTCGGTGAAGGTCTGTGGCCCGCGACGTCCGACGACCGGCGGCAGCTCGTGCTCGTCCCGCAGGTGGACCCCACCCGTGGGGTGCAGCTGCGTCCGGGGGCCCGCCTGCGTGCGTCGACGGCGATCGCCGTCGACGCTCTCGACGGCGGCCTGCATGGCAGCGGTGAGCTCGGACATGGGGGGTCTCGCGGGAGGGGTGCACGGGGGACGGGCCCGCTGGGGGCTCTGCTCTGATCGTCGGCACGGACGGCCGTCGGCTTGAGCGCCTGGCCCCCGACCACACGGCCCACGGGTGGTCCGGTCCAGTGCGGTCCACCCTGCGTATCGTGACCGCCATGCCGCTGCTGCTCCCCGTGACCGACCTCCGCCACCGCCTCCCGCGCCTGCTGGTGGGCCTGGTGCTGTTCGGCGTGGGCATCGCGAGCATGGTGCGCGCCGACCTGGGCCTCAGCCCCTGGGACGTGCTGCACCAGGGCGTGGCCCGGCACACGGCCCTGACGATCGGCACGGTCAGCATCCTGACCAGCCTGGCCGTGCTGCTGCTCTGGATCCCGCTGCGCGAGCGCCCCGGCCTGGGCACGCTGCTCAACGCCGTGCTCATCGGGATGGTCGTCGACCTCACCCTGTGGCTGGTGCCGCCGATCGCCTCCCTGCCGCCCCGTATCGGGCTGCTCGCCCTCGGCCCGGTGCTCGTCGCCATCGGCTCGGGCTTCTACATCGGGGCGGGCCTCGGCCCGGGGCCTCGCGACGGGCTGATGACGGGGCTCGCCCGGCGTGGCCTGCCCGTGGGGCCCGTCCGTGCCGGGATCGAGGCCACGGTGCTCGTGATCGGTTGGACCCTGGGCGGGACCGTCGGGCTCGGGACCGTGGTGTTCACGGTCGGCATCGGGCCGCTGGTCCAGCTGGCGCTGCGCTGGCTGGCGATGGACGACCACGAGATGCGCCGGCCGGGGCGGTCCACCGACACCGTGCCCGAGCCCGCCGTCTAGCCTGCCGCCCACGCAGCGAGCGAGGGTGGGACGGTGCTGGATCCGAACGGACGGGTGGGACGCGGCCTGCGCCGCGTCGGCAGCACGCGGTGGGCCCGGCTCGTGCTCGGTCCCAAGGTCCTGACGCGGATCGACCGGGTCCTGCACCGGCTGACCGGGGGGCGGGTCGTCGCATCCGACCTCCTGTTCGACACGCTCATGCTGACCACGACGGGGCGGCGCTCCGGGCAGCCGCGCACGACCCCGCTGGCACGCCTCGACCTCGACGGCACGCCCGTGGTGATCGCCTCGAACTTCGGGCGCGAGTCGCACCCGGCCTGGAGCCTGAACCTGCTCGCCGACCCGCGCGCCACGGTCGAGGAGCACGGCGAGGCCCGATCGGTGGTCGCGCGCCAGCTGTCCCCGGACGAGCAGGCCCGGGTGTGGCCGCAGGCGATCGCCCTGTGGCCGGGCTACCAGACCTACCGCGAGACCACCGAGGGCGTCCGCGACATCCGCATGTTCGCCCTCGAGCCCGAGGGCTGACGAGTCCGGGCGCGCGGGACGAAGTCGCCCTCGCTCCCGCGACCCACTAACCTGACGACCCGTCAGAAACGCGTGTCGGCAGGGGAGCGATCCGTGGGCGACCACCCCACCGCGGGCCCATGGCCCAGCACCGCGGCCCTCGTGCGATGGGCCGCGGACACCTACGGCGACGCCCCGGCCGTGCAGGCCGAGGACGGCGCGACGTGGTCCTTCACCGAGCTCGCCCGGCGCGTGGACGAGGTCGCCCGGGCGCTCGTGGCGACGGGCATCGAGCCGGGGGACCGCGTCGGGATCTGGGCGCCGAACGTGACCGCGTGGGTCGCCGCCGGGCTCGGCGTCCACGCCGCCGGCGCGGTGCTGGTGCCCCTCAACACGCGTTACAGGGGCCGCGAGGCGGCCTACATCCTCCAGCGGTCCGGGGCGCGGCTGCTGCTGACGGTGCGCGGCTTCCTGGACACCGACTACGTCCAGCTGCTGCGGGACGGTGCTGGCGGCGCCGGCGCGGACCGACCGGTGGCCGACCTTCCCGACCTCGAGGAGATCGTGGTCCTGCCCACGCCCGACGGGGCGGGGGACGGCGGGGACGGGGCGACCGGCTGGGACGACCTGCTCGCCCGCGCCGCCGACGCCCCGGACGGGGCGACGGACGACCTCGCGGCCCGCATCGGTCCCGACGACGTCTCGGACGTGATGTTCACCTCCGGCACGACCGGCCACCCCAAGGGCGTGGTCTGTACCCACGGCCAGACGCTGCGGGTGTTCGAGGTGTGGTCGCGGCTGGTCGGCCTCGAGGCCGGGGACCGCTACCTCGTGGTCAACCCCTTCTTCCACACCTTCGGCTACAAGGCGGGGATCGTGGCGGCGGTGATGCGGGGCGCCACCCTGCTGCCGCACGCGGTCTTCGACGCCGACCAGGTGCTGCGCCGCATCGACGCCGACCGGGTCACGATGCTGCCCGGCCCGCCCGCGCTGTACCAGTCGATCCTGGCCCACCCGGAGCGCGGCGACCTCGACCTGTCGAGCCTCCGACTGGCGGTCACCGGCGCGGCCTCGATCCCGGTGTCGCTGATCCGCCGCATGCACGACGAGCTCGGCTTCGACGTGGTCCTGACCGCGTACGGGCTGACCGAGGCGACCGGCGTCGTGACGATGTGCCGCGACGGTGACGACGCCGAGACCATCGCGTCGACGTCGGGGCGGGCGATCCCCGACGTCGAGGTCCGGGTCGTCGACGCCGACGGGACCGAGGTGGCGCGTGGGGAGCGGGGCGAGGTCGTCGTCCGCGGGCACAACGTGATGCAGGGCTACCTCGACGACCCCGAGCAGACCGCCGCGGCCATCGACGAGGACGGTTGGCTGCACACCGGCGACGTCGGCGTGATGGACGAGCGCGGCTACCTCGACATCGTCGACCGGACCAAGGACATGTTCATCGTCGGCGGGTTCAACGCCTACCCGGCGGAGATCGAGAACACCCTCGTCGAGCATCCCGGCGTCGCGCAGGCGGCGGTGGTCGGCATGCCGGACGACCGCCTGGGCGAGGTCGGCTGCGCCTTCCTCGTGCCCCGGCCCGGCCAGCAGCTCGAGGCCGACGAGGTCGTGGCCTGGAGCCGCGAGCGCATGGCCAACTTCAAGGTGCCGCGTCGCGTCGAGGTCGTCGACGCGCTGCCCACCAACCCCTCCGGCAAGGTCCTCAAGCACGAGCTTCGCGCCCGCGTGGGTGCCTGAACCTCCCAGGAGTCTCCCCATGGCCGACCCGCACGCCGCCATCGGCGCCACCGACGTCGGGCCGATCGACGTCACCGACATCGGCCTGGGCCCGATCCAGCTCGGGGCGATGCTGTTCACGCTGGTCGAGCCACACCGTGAGCACGTGGTCGCCTACAACCGCTGGTACGAGCGCGACCACCTCTACGCGGGCTGCACGGTGGGGCCGTACAACTTCGCGGCGAAGCGCTGGGTCGCCACCCGCGAGCTCAAGCAGCTGCGGCACGTCGGCGACGACACCATCGCGACCGACCCCATGGTGGGCTCGTACCTGTCCCTGTACTGGCTGCTGGACGGCTGGGTGAAGGAGTGGAACCGCTGGGCCTTCCGCGAGTTCCGGTGGCTGCACGAGAACGGCCGGATGTTCCCGCACCGCGACCACGTCCACACGCTGATGTACGACCACGACCGCGCGTACTACCGCGACGACGACCCGGTCCCGGCCTCCCTGGCCCTCGACCACCCCTTCGCGGGCCTCGGGGTCGTCATCGGCACCGCCGCCGACGGTGACCGGGACGCCTTCGACCGCTGGACCGAGCAGGAGCTCGTCCCCGCCCTGCACGCGGACGGCTCACCGATCGCCATGACGCTGGCGTTCTCCGCCGTGCCGCTGCAGGTCGAGGCCAAGGACGTCGCCCGCGACGACGGGGAGGCGGGGCGGTTCCTGCACCTGCACTTCCTCGACACCGACCCCGCCGAGTCGTGGGCGTCCAGCGTCGGCCGTGTGCCCGAGCTGGTCGCCGATGCGGGCATGGGCACGGTCTCGTGGGCCGGCCCCTTCCTGCCGACCGTCCCCGGCACGGACCGCTACACCGACCAGCTCTGGTAGCCGCTCGGGCCCGCATGCCACTGGGTGCATGGCCGCGGCCCAGTACCGCCATGCACCCAGTGCCGGGCGGGGGCGGGCGTCGTCTGGGTGCGGGCGCCCCGGACCACTCGCACCGTGCGGCGGGGGCGGGGCGGTCGTACTGGGTGCATGACCGCGGCCCGAGCACCGCTCGTGCCCCCAGTGCGTGCTCGGGCGGGGGCGGGGCGGTCCGGCGACTGCCCGAGCATCGACCGAGGGCGGATCGCCGGCTGCGCTGTGTCCCGATGGGCCACCAGGCGACCGGCGACTGCCCGAGCATCGAGATGACGCCCCGCCGTTGCGGAGCGGCGGGGCGTCGTTCGGGGCGCGGCGGCGGCCGCGCCCCGGGTCTGCTGCTGACGCGAGGATGGAGGACGCGCGTCAGAGCAGCCGGATGATGACGATGATCAGGACGATGACGATCAGCAGCCCGATGAGGGTGTTCGGACCGGAGATCCCGGCCTCGTCACGAAGGCGCTCTCGCCAGTTCGGGGTGGTGTCCATGTTCCGGCTCCTTGGTGGGTGTCGTCCAGGATTCGTGACGTCGCGCCCCGTGGTGACGTCGCTGGATGGGGGCGTTCGGGCAGTCGGGGCGCGGCGCTTCCCGAAAGGCCGGGGCCGGGCCGGGGTCGGGTCCCGGCCGTCCGATCGACCGGGGAACGGGGCGCGCAGCGGGCACGAATCCCTCACAGACCCGGGAACGCCGGGTTCCGCCGCCCCGTGCGGCGATCACGAGGAGAACGCCCATGTCGGACACCGAGGCCGAGAAGGTCAAGGGCACCGCGAAGGAGCTCGCCGGGAAGCTGACCGGCAGCGACGAGATGGTGAAGGAAGGCCAGGCCCAGCAGAAGAAGGCCGAGGCCGAGCGCGAGGCCGAGCAGGCCGAGCGTGAACAGGACCGGCACAGCGGGGCGTGATCCTCGCTCGCCCGAACGACCCAAGGAGCAGCACATGGCTGACAACGATGCCGAGAAGATGAAGGGCACCGCCAAGGAGATGGCCGGCAAGGTCACCGGCAGCGACGAGCTCGCCAAGGAGGGCGAGTCGCAGCAGGAGAAGGCCGACGCCAAGGAGAAGGCCCAGCGCGAGGAGAACAAGCAGGAGAAGCACTCCGGCGAGTGACCTGCGTTCGCGCCACATGACGACGGCCGCCCCGATCGGGGCGGCCGTCGTCATGGTGTCGGTCCACTCACACCGCGCTGCGGCCCCAGGCCCCTTCGCGGTGGGAGGCGTCGGGAGCGGCAAGGGCGCGCCCCGCGGCGTCGGAGAACTTCACGACGGTCTCGCGCAGTCGGATGATGTCGTCCTTGACCAGCGCCTGGGCGCCGTCGCACGAGCGCGACCTCGGGGCGCGGGTGGACGTCGATGATCGCCCCGTCCGCGCCGACCGCGATGGCGGCCCGCGTCAGCGGCAGCACCAGGTCCCGCTTGCCGCCGGAGTGGGACGGGTCGACGATCACCGGCAGGTGGGTCAGCGACTGGGCGACGGGCACGGCCGAGACGTCCAGGGTGTTGCGGGTCGCGGGCTCGTGGGTGCGGATCCCGCGCTCGCAGAGCACGACCTGCAGGTTGCCCTGGTGCGCGATGTACTCGGCGGCCATGATCCACTCGTCGATCGTCGCGCTGCATGCCGCGCTTGAGCAGCACGGGCTTGCTCGGCCATGCCGACCTCGCGCAGCAGCTGGAAGTTCTGCATGTTGCGCGTGCCGACCTGGAGCATGTCGGCCTTGGCGGCGACCGTCTCGACGTCGGCGGTGGTCACGACCTCGGTGACCACGGGCATGTCGAGGTCCCGGGCCACGTCGGTGAGGATGTCCAGGCCCTTCTCGCCGAGGCCCTGGAAGGCGTACGGGGAGGTGCGGGGCTTGTAGGCGCCGCCGCGCAGGATCACGGCACCGGCGTCGCGGGCCATGCGGCACGCGGCGGCGGTCTGGTCCTCGGTCTCCACTGCGCACGGCCCCGCGATCAGCGTGAACGTGTCGCGGCCTATGGGGACGTCGCCGACGTACACCGTCGACGGTCGCGGGTGCGTCTCGATGGAGACGAGCTTGTAGGGCTTGCTGACGCGGATCACGTCCTCGACGCCGGGGAAGGCGTGCAGAGGCAGCTCCGAGAACTGCGCCAGGTCACCGACCAGGCCGACGATCGTCTGGTGCCGTCCGCGCGACACGAAGGCGTCACCGCCGACCTCGTTGACGGCGTCCACCACCTTCGTGACGTCGTCGTCGGTTGCGGTGTGTCGCATCACGACCACCATCGCTGTTCCCTCCGTTGCCATGTCACCTCCCCGGATCCCCGGGGCCCGCGTCATGCAAGAGCCCCGGGGGGTCATGTCCCGGGGCTCGCGGTGCCGATTTGTGTGTGGGTGTCAGTCCACGGCGGCGCGCCCCGGCTCGGGAAAGCCGAAGTACCACTGATACGCGCGCGCTGCGAACATGGCGGGGACGGTAACACGCCGTCGAGCCCGCCGCACAACCCCCGGTCGCGGGCGGCGGGGGAGGACCGGGCGTCTACCCTGCCGCCAGCCTTCGTCCCGGCCCCGACCCGAGCGAGCCCGCGGTGCCCTCCTGCCCACGCTGCGACGCGCCCACGGGGGCCGCGGACCGGTACTGCATGAACTGCGGGCAGGAGCTTGCGGCGCCGAGCACGTCGGCCACCCCGCGGCCGGACGAGCCCGCGGTCCCGCTCGGCGACGAGCCGACCGAGACCGCGCTCCCGCCCGTCCCGCAGCCCGCCGACGACGGCGACGTGGAGCTGGTCGCCTGTCCGTCGTGCGGGGCGTCCAACGCGGCCCGACGCCGACACTGTGGCCGATGTGGCCAGTCGCTGCGCACCACGCCCACGCCGGCCAGCGAGCCCGACCAGGACCTCATCGTCCCCACGCCGACGCCGGCCGGGCACTGGGAGGACGACGGGGAGGACACCGCCCCGTCCCGTCCCCACCGCCGGCGCGGGCTCGGGGTGCTCGTCGTCGGCCTCGGGCTCGTCCTGGGGACCGGCCTGGGGGTCGCAGCAGGCACCGGCATGGGGCCCTTCGCGACGGTCGAACCCGTCCCCTTCGACCCGACGGCCTACCCCCGGGAACCGGCGGCCGTCCGCCCCGCCACGACGGGCTCCACCTCGACCGCCCCGTCGGACGGCGAGCGGATCTTCGGTCCCCAGGCGACGGTCGACGGCGACCTCGCCACCGTCTGGATGCCGGACGGCGAGGAGACCGGGGCGCGACTGCGCCACGGGTTCGTCGCCCCGCTCTGGGTCGAACGGCTCGAGGTCGCCACGGGGGACCAGTCGGGGCCCGAGGCCTTCGCGGCGACCGCGCGCGTGACCGAGGTGCGGGTCGACCTCGGCTCGCAGGTGGTGGTGGCGGAGCTGCAGGACATCGAGGGCGTGCAGGTGGTCCTGCTGCCCGAGCCGGTCCTGACCGACCAGGTCACCTGGGAGGTCACCGACACCACGGGCGGGGTCGGGGCGATCGCCGAGGTCCGCTACGTGGGCTGGCCCGCCGACGAGTCCGACCGCGAGGCATTCCGCGCCCGCTCCTGACCCGGTCGCAGGCTCACTTCAGGACGACGAGCTCGACCGTGTCGCCCCGCACCACCATCTCGCCGGCGCGCGGGGACTGCTGGCCGACCCGACCTGCCCCGATGCCGAACAGCGCGTCGACGTAGCGGACCTTGACGACGAGGCCGAGGTTCTCGAGCTGCCTGCGGGCCTCGGCCTCGGGGAGCTCGCGCACGTTGGGCAGCTCGAAGGGCTCGGGTCCGTCGGAGACGGTCAGCTCGACCGCGTCGCCGCGGTACAGCGGGCCGTCCTGCGGGCCGTGCGACTGCGTGAGGATCGCGCCTGCGGGCACGTCGTCGCTGTACGCGGACCCGGTGACCTTCGGTTGCAGCCCGAGGTCCTCGAGCTGCCGTCGCGCGTCACCCTCGGCCACGCCGACCACCGACGGGACCTCGATCGGCTTGCGTCCCTGGCTGACCGTGACGGTGACCGTGGAGGTCTCGTCGACCTTCTCGCCCGGCCCGGGGCTGGTCGAGATGACGCGCCCCGCCTCGACGGTCTCGCTGAAGTCCCGCTGGACGTCGGGGGTGAGGTTGGCGTCCTGCAGCGCGGCGCGGGCCTCCTCCTCGGTGGCCCCGACGACCTGCGGGACCTCGACCTGCTGGGGGCCCGACGACAGGACGAGCACCACGGTGGTGCCCTGGCGGGCCTGGTCGTCCGGATCGACGCGCAGGACGCGCCCCGCGGGCACCTCGAGGCTGTGTTGGCGCTGTTCGGCGACCTCGACGGTGAAGCCGGCATCGGTCAGCGCGGCCTCGGCGGCGTCGGGCTGGGCGCCGACCAGGTTGGCCGGGATGTCGGTCACGGGCGCGAGCAGCTGATCCCAGGCGAGGTAGCCGCCACCTGCGAGCAGCAGCGCCAGGACGACCACCAGCACCAGCCAGCGGCGGCGCAGCGCGGCCGCGACCCGTCGGCGGCGGGGCGGGGGGGACGTGGAGGTGGAGGTGCGCCCCGTGACCACCGTCGCGGCGTCGTCGGTGGGCAGCACCACCGTGTCGCGGCTGCCATCGCGCAGGTCCACGGCGACGGGGCCGTCGGGCACCGCCGCGTGCAGGGCGGTGGCGAACTCGGCCGCGTCGGCGTAGCGCCGGGCCGGGTCCGGGTCGGTGGCCCGCAGCACGACCTCGTCCACGGCCCGTGGGATGCCCTCGGTGCGCTCGGACGGGGCAGGCACCCGGTGCGTGGTGTGCATCATGGCGGTGGCGAACGGCGTGTCGGCCCGCAGCGGCGCGACGCCCGTGAGGCACTCGTACAGCACGACCCCGAGCGCGTAGACGTCCGACCGGGCGTCGAGCACGTCACCGCGCACGGCCTCGGGCGAGGCGTAGCTGGGGGAGCCGGCGAACATGTCCGGCCCGAAGGTGGTCGACGCGCTGGCCGCGTCCCGCGCGAGCCCGAAGTCGCCGATCCGGACCCGCCCGTCCGCGCCCGTCAGGACGTTCTCGGGCTTGACGTCGCGGTGCACCAGCCCGGCGGCGTGGGCCGCCGACAGCCCGGCCGCGACGGGCCCGAGGATGGCCAGCGCCTCGGCGGGGCGCATCCGCCCCCGCAGGCGCAGGACGTCGCGCAGGCTGGGCCCGTCGACGTGTTCCATCACCAGGTACGCGCCGTCCCGGGCCACGTCGAACATCGTCACCACGTGGGGGTGCGCCAGGCTGGCGGCCGCCAGGGCCTCGCGCCGGAACCGGTCCACCACGGCAGGGTCGTCGGCCAGGTGCGGGTGGAGGATCTTCACCGCGACCGTGCGCCCCAGCACGGTGTCCTCGGCCAGGTGCACCACGGACGTGCCACCGACCGCCAGCTGCGCGAGCAGGCGGTAGCGGCCGTCGAGGACGGTCGGGGCGGTGGTCTCGGACACGCCGGGATGGTACGGACCCCGGTCCGTCCTGCCCGTCAGGCGACCCCGGTCCGACGGCCTGCGGTCAGTCGCCCGAGCCGCGGTTGTGGGCGAACGGGTCGTTCGCGTGCTCCTCGAACCGGGACTCGAGCGCGTCGAGGTCGCCCCGCAACCCGTTGACCATCGTCGTGAGGTCGCGGACCGACGCGACGAGCTCGTCGATCTGCTCGCTGAACTTGCCGACCTCGGCAGCGACCACCGCGGTGACGTCCTCGTCGTCGGCGGACGCGGCGATGGTGGACTCGACGTCCTCGAGCCGCGTGGTCAGGCCGTCGAGCTGCTCGGTGAGGTCGCTGAGCCCCGTCATCGGGTCCAGGGAGGTGACCTCGCCGACCTCGTCGGACAGCTCGGACATCCGCGCCTGCAGCGCGTCGATGGCGGCGCGCTGGGCGTCGAGGTTCTCCTCGACCCGTGCCGTGGAGCCGTCGCCACCGCCGCACGCGGCCGTGCCGAGGGCCAGGGCAGCGGTCAGGGCCCAGACGGCGAGGGAGACGGGGCGGGAGGGACGTCGCATGCGCGGGAGTCTAGGTGAGCCGCCGCCGCGTACCCTCACCTCGCCCTCACGTCATCGCACCCCGGACGCCGCGTGCAGCCCAACGGCCAGGAGCCCGCCGCCGACCCGACCTTCGAGGACCACCTCGAGGAGCTCGGGTTCGTGCTGGGCGGCGCCAGCCGGCGGGGCGGGCGCATGTGGACGCTGCAGCTCAACCGGCACGTGACCTTCACGCTGCACGACTACCACGACCACGTGGTGTTGACCTGGTCGGCGTCGCTCGGGGACCTGCTGGCCGAACGCGGTTGGGTGCTGGGCACCGGCGAGCTGTCGTTCCACGACGTCTACCCGGCCCACGACGTCAAGCTGCCGGCCACGATCGCCGCGGTCGAGGCCGAGCTGCGGCGCGTCCTCGGCACGATGCGCATCGACCTCGGCGACCCCGACCTCTAGGCACCGACGCATGTCCCACCCCCCGATCGTCGACTTCGGCCGCGCCGCTCGCCGCGTGCGGACCTCCGCGCTCGTGCTCGGGTCGCTCGCGCTCGTGGGGTGGCTCGTCTCCGGCCTGGTGGGCGGTGGCCTCGACCCGTCCGACCTCGGCGCCTGGGTCGGTGCGGCCCTGGCCGGCATGTTCCTCGTCGAGGTCGTGGTCGTCGGTGGGTCGGCGCTGCGCGGGATGATCCACGCCGGCGACCGGGGCGAACGCCTCGCCGGCGGGGACGTGGGCCTGCTGCCGCCGCAGCTGACCGGCCGGCGCGCCCCGCGTGCGCCCGGTCACGACGTCGAGCTGGAGGCCGAGGGGTGACGCCCCGGGAGCTGCCCGTCGTCTCCGACGTCGGCGCCCGCCGACAGGCCCGGCTGGTGGACGCGCGGCTGGCCGTCGTCGCCGGCACCGAGGCCGGGCACGGCGACCTCGCCGGGTTGCTGGCGACGTGCTGCGGTGCCAGTGCCGACCTGCTGCTCCTGCGAGACGCCACCGCGGACGAGGCCGCCCTGCGTGCGGCCGCGGCCGTGTTCCGCCGGGTCGCCGACGAGCACGGGGCGTTGTTCGTGCTCGCCGACCTCCCGGGCCTGGCGGCCGACGTCGGTGCCGACGGCGTGCAGGTCGGGCAGACGGAGGTCCATCCCGACCACGCCCGTCGCGTCGGTGGTCCCGACCTGCTCATCGGCCGCGTGGTCGAATTGCCGGCGCACGTCGACGCGGCGGCCGACGAGGACGTCGACTACCTCGTGGTCGGCCCCGTGCACTCGCGTGCCCCCGGGCTGTGGGGAGGCGAGGGGCATCGCACGCCGGGTGTCGGGCTCGACCCGGTGCGCTACGCCGCCCGGCACGCCACGACGCCGTGGTTCGTCGGCGGGGGGCTCGACGTGGACGGGGCGCCGGAGGTCCTGACCGCCGGGGCCCGACGCCTGTCGGTCGGGGCGTGCGTGACCGAGGCCGACGACCCCGCGGCCGTGGTCTGGTCACTCCGGCGGGCGCTGGCGGGCACGCACGCCTGACGACGTCACGAGGCGGGCAGCGACTCCAGCAGGGAGACCAGCTCGTCGTCGTCGAGCACGTTGTCCCAGCGCGCCTGGACCGTCCCGTCGGCGTCCACGAGGAACACCCACGGCTCGTTGCCGCCGGTGTCCGGGTCGAAGATCCACGCCTTCGCGGCCTCGTTCAGCTCGTTGCTGTCGAAGTCCTTCCAGACCTCGAGGTGCACGAACCCGGCCCGGTCGCCGTACTGCTCGGCCAGCTCGGCGACCCGGTCGGTCACCGGGCCGCAGAACTGCGACACGCAGTAGACGGGGGTGGACACGACCACCACGAACGGCCGGCCCGCGTCGAGCAGCGAGGCGATGCTGGTGTCGTGCAGGACCGGGTCGGGGACCTCCTCGCCGCCCTGGGCGCGCGAGTCCAGCACGGCCGGGTCGACGTCGGCGGTGTCGAGCGTGGGGTTGTCGACGCGGGGCGCGGGGTCGCCCGCGGCGGGCACGGCGTGCTCCGCGGCCACGGGGAACACGGCCGTCGCGGTGACGGGCCCGTCCTCGAGCTCGACCTCGACCTGCACGCCCCAGTTGCCGGGCTGGTCCAGGTCGACCCGCGCCTCGTAGACGCCGACGCCGTCGTCGAGGAGGGTCGGGGCGTCGGGCATCGGGTCGGGCTCCTTGCCGGGCACGGGCAGGAACGACGCGTCGACGGCGTCGGACATCTGGACCTGCGTGTCGGCGGACTGCTCGCCGTCGGGGATGCGGCCGATCCGCACGCGGATGTCGCCGCCGCCGATGACCTGGCGCTGCCCGGTGAACAGCCCGATCAGCAGGCGCTGGTCCTGCCCGGCGGCCATGTCGAAGGACGCGACCTGGGCGACCACCTGGGTCGACGGCGTGAGGTTCTCGGCGGCGTCGCTGGCCAGCGGGTCCGAGCCGGGGTCGGCGTTCGAGGCGGCGCCGTCACCCCCGCCGCAGGCCGTGGCGAGCAGGGCCAGCAGGTCAGGAGCAGGGTGGTCCGGCGCAGTCGCATGGAGCGGGTCCTCGAGATCAGCAGTCGGGGTCAGCAGTCTGGGTCAGCAGTTCGGGGCGGGGCGGTCGAGCGCGGTCAGCGCGGCCCGGACCTGGACGGCCAGGTCCTCGAGCCGCTGGTGGACCAGGGCGTCGGGCGCCCCGGCATCGTCGCGCACCACGGTCTCCACCGCGAACTTGGCCTCGAGCAGGTCCGCGGCCACGCCCCGGTCCACGCCCGCCACCTCGTCGGCCAGCTGGTGCAGCGGCGTGTGGACGCGCGATTCGAACAGGTCGCCGGCGGTCGCCGCGTCGGGCGCGGCCAGGGCGTCGCACAGCTCGGGCAGCGGAGCCGAGCCGGGTGCGTCCGCCGGACCACCCGCGCACGCCCCGGCCCCCACCGCGAGCACGGCAGTGACGATCGCGAGGGCGCGGCGCACGGCCTGCTCGAGCACCTTCTCGGGAGTGGGAGACCTGGCCGGCGAGGGTACCCAGCGCCCCGGCGGGACCCGCACGCCCGCCTACCCTGCGCGGCGTGACCCGACGCCTCGTGCTCCCCCTCCTGCTGGTCCTGCTGGCCGCGGCCTGCACGCCGGTCGGGACCGACCCCGCCGACCCCACCCCGACGGGGCCGTTGGTGCGGATCGGCAGCGGCCCGGAGGCGGAGTCCGACCTGCTCGCGGCGATCCTGGACGAGCTCGCCCGCGACGCGGGCTTCCGCACCGAGGTCGTCGAGCGTGCCGACGGGGCGGCGGCCCGCCAGGCGCTGGAGGTCGGGGACGTCGACGTCCTGCCGGGCTACACGGGCCAGGCGTGGCTCGACGTGCTCGGACTGCCCAACCCGCCGGGCGACCCGCGTACCTCCTACGCACGGGTGGCCTCGGTCGACGGCACCAACGGGGTCGACTGGCTGCGCCCCGAGTTCGAGCTCGAGAAGGGCGTCGACGGACCGCCGGCGGACGCGACCTTCGGGCTGTTCGTGCGGGGGATCCCGTCCCGCACCGCCGACCTGTTCACCATCACCCAGCTGGCCACGCGGCTGGCCGAGGACCCCGATGCGCTCGTCTGCGTCGACGACGACTTCGCGGTCCGCCAGGACGGCTGGGACGCGCTGGCCACCGCGTACTCGATCGCCCCGCGCACCCTGACGCGCCTCGGGCCGACCGCCGCGCTGCGGGGCGTGGCGACCGGGTCGTGCCTGGTCGGCCTCGGCTCGGCCACGGACGGCGAGGCGTGGGCCGCCGGGCTGCGCCTGCTCGAGGACCCGCTGCAGGTGTTCCCGGCCTTCGTGGTGTCGGTGCAGCTGCGTGAGGAGGTCGCGGAGGCCAACCCCGACCTCGTCGAGGCCTTCGCCCCGCTGGCCGACGAGCTGACCACCGCGCTGCTCGGGACGTGGAACGGCCAGGTGGTGCGGGGCGTGTCCCTCGAGGACGTGGCCACGGCGGCCGCCCGCACCCTGCGCCAGCGCGCGGGCCTGGTCAGCCCCGCCCCGAGCCCGACGGAGTAGTCCCGCGCCCGCCCGGTCGCACGTCCGGTCCGCGGGTCGCACGGACGGGGCGCTCACGTTGTGGCGGTCACACCCCGGTCGTACGTTCGCCTCCATGATCGAACATGTGTTCGAGTCGCACGAGGAGGCGGAGGGCCGACGATGACGAAGAGGTACCGAGAGGCACTCGACCACGTGGACGTGGGGGTGACGGCGACCGTCGCGGCGGGCCCGGTGGGGCGGGCCGACGACGCCCCGGTGGCCTTCGACTGGCGGGGGAGGACCTACCGGGTCCTGCAGGTGCTCGGGCACTGGCGGGAGGACAGCGGCTGGTGGCGCCGCCCCGACGGCCAGCCGATCCGCATCGAGCAGACCGACCTGTGGCGCGTCGAGGCGCGCAACGGGTTCCCGAGTCGCGGGGCGTGTACGAGCTGGTCCAGCGCGACGGGCAGTGGACGCTCGACCGCGTCTGGGACTGACCCCGACGGAGTCGGCCGTGGCAGGCAAGCGGGTCTTCACCGAGTACGAGGAGCTGGCCTCGGCGGCGCAGCGTGCCTACGAGGTGCGCCGGGCCGGCGAGGCCGCCGAGGACGTCGTCAGGCGCGTCCGGGCGCGGGGCGAGTCGGGTGGTGACGTCCCGCCCTTCGCGCACCTGACGGCCCGGACCGGGTACTCGCTGCGCGACGGGGTGATCCGCCCGCGCGAGCTGGCCGCGGCCGCGGCCGCGTCGGGGATGACCCACGTCGCGGTGACCGACCGGGACGGGCTGTACGGGGCGGTGCGGTTCGCGAAGGCCGCGGCGGCCGAGGGGATCGTGCCGGTGTTCGGGACCGACCTCGCGCTCGAGCCCGTGACCGATCCCGCCCACCCGCGCCCCGGCTGGTCGGTGTCGCGCCTCGGCAGGAGGAGGGACGCCCGCGACGGTCGCCCCAGTCGCGGTCCGCAGTGGCTCGAGGACGACGCCCCGCGCGTGACGCTGCTGGCCCGGGACACGGGCGGGTTCGCCGGGATGTGCCGGTCGGTGACCGCGGCACACCTCGGACGGACGGGCATGGAGTCCCTGACACCGGCCGGGGCGGACCGGACCGCCTGGCGTGAGGCGGTGGCGCTGGACGAACGGGGCTCGCCCCACCTGCGTTGGCACGACCTGCCGATCGCCACGGGCGACGACGGGTGCTACGTGCTGCTCGGGCCGGACTCGCCGGTGGGGCGGCTGCTGGCCGCCGACCGGCGCGAGGCCGCCGCCGACGAGCTGCGACGCTGGCTCGAGGTGGTCGGCACCGACCGGCTGCGGCTGGCCGTGACCCACCACCGCACGCCGCCCCGGGGGCGCCGGCTGGGCCCGGCGGTGCGCCTGACGCTGGACGGCGTCACCTTCGACGAGCCCGGCGACGACGCCCGGGTGGCGCGCACGCTGGCCCTGGCCGACGACCTCGGCGTGGGCGTGGTGGCGACCAACGACGTGCGCTACCTCGTGCCCGACGACGCGCACCTGGCCGACGTGCTGACCTGTGTGCGCCAGCAGGTCCCGCTCGGCCAGCACCACCTCGGCCGCACCACCGCCGAGGGCTGGTTCACCACGCCCGACGAGATGGCGGAACGCTTCGCCGAACGCCCCGACCTGCTCGTGAACGCCCATGACCTCGCGGTCGACTGCCACGTCGAGCTCGGGATCGGCGAGCTGCAGGTCCCACGGCTGACCGGGCTGGCCGACGAGGTCGCCGCCGGCGAGCTGCACCGGCGGTGCTGGGCGGGGGTGGCGGATCGCTTCGACCGGGTCACCCCGAAGGTCCGCGAGCGGCTCGAGCGCGAGCTCGACATGGTCGACCGGCTCGGCCTGCACGACTACTTCCTCACCGTCGGCGACATCATGGCCTCGGTCCGGTCCGAGCTCGGGATCCTCGCGGCGTGCCGGGGGTCGGCCGCGGGCAGCCTCGTCTGCTACGCGCTGCGGATCTCCGACGTCGACCCCGTGGCCCACGACCTCGCGTTCGAGCGGTTCATGAACCCCTACCGCGACGAGCTGCCCGACATCGACATCGACGTGGAGTCGGCCCGCCGCGAGGACGTCTACGACCTCGTGATCGCCCGGTACGGCCAGCACCGCACCGCCTGTGTGGCGATGGTCGAGACCTTCCAGGCCCGCATGGCCATCCGCGAGGTCGGCAAGGTGCTGGGCCTGCCGCCCGACGAGCTCGGCCAGATCGCCTCCGGGTTCACCCACGCCCGTGCCCGCGACGTCACCGCGGTGATGAAGCACCTGCCCGAGCTGAAGGGCGCCAACCTCGACGTGGGCCAGCTCGACACCCTGTTCCAGGTGGTCGAGCGCATCGACGGGCTGCCGCGCCACCTCGCCATGCACCCGTGCGGGATCCTGCTGGCGTCCGAGGACCTGTTGGACCGCACGCCGATCGAGCGGTCGGGCCAGGGCTTCCCCATGACGTGCTTCGACAAGGACGACGTCGCCGACCTCGGCTGGCTCAAGCTCGACGTGCTGGGCGTGCGGATGCTGTCGGCGATGCGGCACGCCATCGAGCTCGTGCCCCACACCCGCGGACGCACCTTCGACGTGGACGACATCCCCGACGGCGACCGTGACACCTACCGGCTGGTCCAGTCGACCCACACCATCGGCATGTTCCAGATCGAGTCCCCGGGCCAGCGCGAGCTGATCGGCCGGCTCCTGCCCGACGGCTTCGGCGACCTCATCACCGAGATCTCGCTGTTCCGCCCCGGTCCGGTGAAGGCGGACATGGTCAGCCCCTTCGTCCGGCGACGCCACGGCCAGGAGGCGTTCGCCTACCCGCACCCGTCGCTCGAGCCGGTGCTGCGCGAGACCCACGGCGTGGTCGTCTACCACGAGCAGGTGATGGGGGCGTTGTGCGCCCTGACCGGCTGCGACATGTCCTACGCCGACCTGCTGCGCCGACAGCTGTCCGACGACACGAAGGTCGGGCCGATGAAGGCGTGGGCGCTGGCCCGCGCCCGGGCTCGGGGGTTCTCCGAGGAGGACGCCGAGGCGGTGTGGAAGCAGGTCGCGTCCTTCGCCTCCTTCGGGTTCTGCAAGGCCCACGCCGCGGCGTTCGCCGTGCCGACCTACCGCTCGGCGTGGATGAAGGCCCACCTGTTCCCCGAGATGATGGCCGGACTGCTGACCCACGACCCGGGGATGTACCCGCGTCGGCTGATCCTCGACGAGTGCCGCAACTTCGGCGTCGCGGTGCTGCCGCCCGACGTCAACCGCTCCGAGGGCCCCTACACGGTCGAGGTGATCGACCGCGGCCAGGCCGAGCACCGCCTGGGGGTGCGGGGCGGCCGCGTCCCTCCGGGCTGGAAGAGGGTCGAGTGTGCGGCTGACTCGGTCATGACCGATTCGAGGAGCACACTCGACGTCTGACCAGCTCGTGCCGCCGAGCGGGTTCGACTTCTCCGATGCCGGCAACGACTACCGCTACGCGGTGCGGGTGGGGCTGCAGGACCTCAAGGGGATCACGCAGGCCGAGATCGACTCCCTGGTCGCGGGGCGGCCCTTCACCTCGCTGCGGGACGTGCGCGAACGGGCGCGGCTGTCGCGCCCCACCGCCGAGCACCTGGCGATGGCCGGGGCGTTCGACCACGTGGCGGGCGTGGGACGGCACGGGGGACCGGCCCATCGTCGCGAGCTGCGGCTGGTGGTCGAGGAGCTCTGGCGGGACGCCGCCACGCGGCCCCGCCGGGACGACGGCCCCCGGGTCGAACAGCAGGCGATGGACCTGCACGCCGACCACCGCCCCGTCCTCGACCCGCCGTCCGGTGCCGAGGTGGCCCGCCACGAGCTCAAGGTGCTCGGCCTGGACGTGTCGCGGCACGTGGTGTCGTTCTACGAGCCGCTGCTCGACGCGCTCGGTGTGGTCCGGGCCGCGGACCTGTTCGACCAGCCGACGCAGCGGCTGGTCCGTGTGGCGGGTGTGAAGGTGGCGGTGCAGTCGCCGGCCCAGCGGTCGGGCAACCGGGTGCTGTTCCTGTCGCTGGACGACCGCACCGGGTCGACCCAGGTCACCTACTTCTCGTCGATGCTCGAGGACTGCGCGTGGACGGTGATGCACGCGTGGCTGCTGGTGGCCGAGGGGCGGGTGTCGCGACGGGGGGAGCGAGCGGAAGGGAGACGGGAGGAGCCGGGCAGGCGGGGCGTCACCGTGACGGGGACCCGGGCGTGGGACCTGTCCCGGCTGTGGCGGGCGTGGCAGGAGGGCTGGTTGCCCGACGCCCTGCAGGAACGGGGCACCCCGGCGCCCCACCTGCGCACCAGCACGAAGCCCGAGGGGCTGCACGCCAGCGAGTGGGGACGGGGGTCACGGTGACCCGACCAGCGGGGCGACCGCGACCCGGTCGCGACCGGCGCGTTTCGCGCGGTACAGCGCCTCGTCGGCCGCCCGGACCACCTCCGCGGGGCCGCGGGGGTCACCTGCCCGGTAGGTCGCGACGCCGACCGACGCCGTGACGGGGACGCCGGCACGCAGCTGGCCGATGCGACGGCGGACCTTCTCGGCGGCGGTGCGTGCCCCCACGCTCCCGGTCGCGGACAGCACGACGGCCAGCTCCTCGCCGCCGTAGCGAGCCGCGACGTCCACGCGGCGTGTGCGCCGGGACAGCAGCTCGCCGACCCCGCGCAGGATCGCGTCGCCCATCTGGTGGCCGTGCGTGTCGTTGACCGACTTGAAGTGGTCCAGGTCGATCAGCAGGACGCTGTAGCAGCTGTCGTCCCGGTCGGCGCGCGCCTGTTCGAGGGCCACGGCGTCCCAGAAGGTGCCGTGGTCCACCAGGCCCGTGAGCGGGTCCGTGTGCGCCGACGAGCGCAACCGTTGGACGAGCACGTGCACCGTGACGACGATGGTCAGCCAGGCCACCAGTCCGGTCACGAGGTCCGTCGGTGTGGACGCGGCGTCCCCCGCGTGCGGCCCCAGCTCGGTCGCCACCAGGGACAGGCCCGCGAGGGAAGCGGTCGCGACCAGGCGCTGCGTGCCGTAGAACGCGGCGAAGTAGACGAGCAGCAGCAGGTAGACCTGCCGCAGCGGGCTGCTGAAGCCGCCGGTACCGGCGACCAGCACGTGGGCGTTCACGATCAGCAGCAGGCCGCTCGAACGGTTGAGGAACGGCTGCAGGCGGGGGACCACGGACATCCCGAGCAGCGCCAGGCCGGCGACCAGTCCACCGAGGACGACCGGGGTCCGGAACGCCGCGCCCGAGGGGACGAGCAGGACGCCGAGGGTCATCAGCCCCGCGACGGCCGTCAGCAGCGTCCGGGCGGGTTCGCGGAAGCGGGACACGTGGCCGGCCAGTGGCTGTGTGAACAGCTCGCCGAGCGTGGCCACGGCGGATCGCGACGACCGCGCCGCGGCCACGACGAGGGTCCCCGTGTCATCGGGGGCGGGCGTGCGCAGCGAGCCGGTGTCGTCGCTGGCGGGGACGCGCGTGGCCATCGGCGGCTCTCGTCGGTCGATCCGGGGTGTCTGCTGTTCGGAGCAGACCTCGTCCGGAACCGACCGATCGCCGGGGGCCGGTGGAGGCGATCGGCAACCCGATGACCGCGACGCCCCGCAACCGGGTACGGTGTGCACACGCGCCAGGTCGGGTCCTCACGTTCCCGTATCCGACGGAACCCCCCGAGCCGGACGCGTCACGACAGGAAACAGCACATGCCAGACGGCACCGTCAAGTGGTTCAACGCCGACAAGGGCTTCGGGTTCATCACCCCGTCCGAGGGCGGCGACGACCTCTTCGTCCACTTCTCCGCGATCCAGGCCGAGGGCTACAAGTCCCTCGACGAGGGTCAGCGCGTCAGCTTCAACGTTGGTCAGGGCCAGAAGGGCCCCCAGGCCACCGAGGTCACGCCTCTCTGAGGCCGCTGACGCACGGACGATCCTGAGGTTCGACGGCTTGCGAGCCGACTGAGCACCACGATCGAGTCGAGCCCCACCCATCGGGTGGGGCTCGCGCCATGTCGGGCCCCTACAGCCCTCCCAGCGTGAGGGGTGCCTCGAGCTCCAGCGTCGCCGGGCCCACCCGGCATCGGTATGCCAGGACGTGCACCCCCGCCTCGTGCGCTCCGCGGACGGCTCGGACCCAGTCGGCGTCGGCCGGTGCCCCGACGTCCAGCACCGTCGCGTCACCCCGCTGCACCACGAACACCACGGCCGTCGGGACCCCGTCCCGCGCGAGCCGGGCGAGGGTCGCCAGGTGGGCCACGCCCCGCGTCGAGGGCGTGCCGGAGAGCGGGGCGATGCCGCCACGCACGCGGCTGAGCGACTTGACCTCGACGACGCCGGTGCGGCCGTCGGCGAGGTCCACCTCCAGGTCGAACCGGTGCCCGTCGCGGGTGACCTCGGGGCGCACGGCCGTGACGGGCGGCCAGCCGGGCAGGTCCCCGTCGTCGCGCAGGTGGTCCACGACCAGCTGGCTGGCGACGCCGGCGGCCAGCGCCACCCACGTGCCGTCCCACACGCGGGTGACCGTCCAGGACGTTCGCCGGTGCGGGGCGTCGGACGGTTGCAGCACGAGCTCCGCGTCGGGGACCAGCACGTCACCGAGCCGGGCGGTGTTCGGCAGGTACGCCCGCACGACCTCGTCGGACCCGTCGTCGAGCCGGGCCGAGACCACGAACCGGTTCTCCCGGGACACGAACCGGGCGCGGGCCGTGGGCGTCGTCATGCCGTTCCGCGGGTGGTGGAGGTCACAGCACCAACGTGTACCGGGTGAAGGACTCGGTCACCGCCATCCCCGCGTGCTCGTACAGCCCCAGCGCCCCGGTGCGCGAGTCCGTCGACAGCGCTGCCGCGGCCAGGCCCCGGTCGCGGAACCGCTGGAAGCTGGCCTGCAGCACCGCCCCGCCGATGCCGCGTCCCCATGCCGCGGGCAGCACGGCGAGCTGGTCGACCCAGCCCTCGCCCTCCTCGGGGATGCACACGGCGGCACCCACGATCCGGCCGGCCTCCTCGGCCACCACGACCAGATCGGTGTCCACGGCCCGGTCGAGGTAGCTGGCCGACCAGTCCTCGAACGACATCCCGACGTCCCGGTCGGGCCAGGTGTCGAAGGCCTCCTCGATCACGGCGTGCAGGGCGCGGTCGTCGTCGGGACGGCGCAGGCTGCGGATGGTGACGCCGGCCGGCACCCGGGGCGGGGGCGGCGGGCCGTCCAGCGCCCATCTTGAGGATCCACGAGTCCCATCGGGGCAGGTAGCCGCGCCCCTCCAGCAGCGCGCGGGCACGTCGGGCGGTGACCGGCACGGTCTGGCCGACCTGGAGGTGCCCCGCGCTGCGGGCGTGGTCCTCGGTCCACGCCGCGATCACCGAGCCGATCCCGCATCCCTGGTGCTCGGGGTGGACGTGGGCGAACGCGCGCCCCCGGTACTCCTCGGCGTAGGCGACGACCCGACCGTCCTCCTCGACCAGCAGGACGTCGGCGGCGATGTCCATGCCGGGGCGCCCCCAGTCCCCGGCGATGTCGTCGTGGACGGTCAGGGACTCGAGGCCCTCGGCCTGCTCGGCTGCACGTGTGACGGCCACCGCGGCCGGCGACGTCGTCCATGGTGGCACCGCGCGCGGTCGTGCCGGCAGGCAGGGGCAACAGCAGGTCTGGCATGGGGTCCCCGGGGGCGTACGGCGGTCGGTGACCGCGACGCCGGGGGAGTGTCGTCGGTGGGGGCGGTCGTGTCACTCGCAGTCGTGCGCGCCCTGCTCGCCCCGGCGAGGGTCCTATGGCCCTGCGGAGGGGTGCCACCGGCCCGTGGGCCCGTCGACGGTCCGTCGCGACGCTGTCGCGTTGGCAACGTCCTGCCTACGAGGAGCCTTCGGATGCGCGCCTACCAGTTCACCGCGTGGAAGCACTGGCCCACGCTCACCGACGTCCCCCAGCCCGACCCGGGCCCGGGTGAGGTCCTGATCAAGGTCGGTGGCTCCGGCGCCTGCCATTCCGACCTGCACGTCATGGAGTTCGACGAGGGCCTGCTGCCGTACGAGCTGCCCTTCACCCTGGGCCACGAGGTGGCGGGGTGGGTCGAGGCCACGGGTCCCGGCGTCACCGGGTTCGAGCACGGGGCGCCCGTCGCTGTCTACGGACCCTGGGGTTGCGGTCGCTGCCAGCGCTGCCGCCTCGGCATGGAGAACTACTGCGAGCACGCCGCCGAGCTCGGCGCGGCCGGCGGCGGCCTGGGCCGCGACGGCGGGCACGCCGAGTACATGCTCGTCCCGTCGGCCCGACTGCTCGTGCCCCTGGACGGGGTCGACCCGCGCGACGCTGCCCCGCTGACCGACGCGGGCCTGACGCCCTACCACGCCATCAAGCGGTCCGTACCCAAGCTCACCGCCGGCAGCACGGCCGTGGTGATCGGTGTCGGCGGGCTCGGCCACGTCGGCGTGCAGATCCTCAAGGCCCTCACGCCCGCCCGGGTGGTCGCGGTCGACCTCGACGAATCCAAGCTGGCCACGGCCCTGGAGGTCGGCGCCGACCACGCGGTCGTCGCCGGGCCGGACGCCGCCGAGGAGATCCGCGGGCTGACCAGCGGACGGGGCGCCGAGGTCGTCGTCGACTTCGTCGGGGCCGAACCCACCCTGACGACCGCCGCGGCCGTCGTCCGACCCCTGGGCGACCTGACGATCGTCGGCATCGGTGGCGGCACGCTGCCGGTGAGCTTCTTCGCGGTGCCCTACGAGGCAAGCATCCAGACCACGTACTGGGGCTCGGTCACCGAGCTGGCCGAGGTGCTGTCGCTGGCCGCGTCGGGCCACCTCACCGTCCACACCGAGCGGTTCCCGCTCGAGCAGGCCGAGCAGGCCTACAAGGCCCTGCACGACGGCCACGTCGACGGCCGCGCCGTCATCCTCCCGAACGGCTGACCACCGCGGGCCCGGGGTGGTGCGTGCCCCCGGGCCCCGGCCCCCCTGCCGTACGCTGGGATGCGTGCGACACGTGGTCTGGGACTGGAACGGGACGCTGCTGGCCGACCAGCAGGTCGTCCTGCACGCCCTGAACCACCTGCTGGCCGAGTTCGACGTGCCCCCGACGGACATGGCCACCTACCAGCGGCTCTACACCCGCCCCGTCCGTCGCTTCTACGAGCGCCTCTTCGAGCGGCCCATCAGCGACGCCGACTGGGTGCGCATCGACGACGTGTTCCACCGCGCCTACGAGGCCGCGCTGGCCGACGCCGCGCTCGCCGACTGACGCCCACCTCGCACTCGACGCAGTCACCGCCTCCGGTCGGACCCAGTCCCTGCTGTCCATGGCGCGTCACGAGATGCTCGAACCGCTCGTCCACCGCTTCGGGATCCACCAGCGCTTCGTGCGGGTGGACGGGCTGCGCGGCCCGGGCGGCGGACGCAAGGCCGGCGAGCTGGAGGCGCACCTGCGCGCCGTCGCGCACGTCGCGGGCGACGACCCGTCGGACGTGCTGGTGATCGGGGACGCCACCGACGACGCCCACGCGGCCGCACACGTCGGGGCGCGGTGCGTGCTCTACGACGGCGGATCACACCCGCGCGAGGAGCTGGAACGACAGGGCGTGCCGGTGGTCGACTCGCTGGTCGCGGCGCTGGACGTGGCCGGGATCGACTGACCTCAGGGCAGCGGTTCCTCGGCCAGGACCGCGGGGCCGAGCGCCGGGTCGGCCGGCAACGGCGTCGTGCCCCGGAACCGCAGGCCTACCGGTCCCGCGACCTCACCGCGCCGGATCCGGACCGCCAGCGGGCCGTCGTCCCAGGTGACCTCGAGCAGCGCGTCGTCGACCTCGACGACCCGACCCCCGAGGGTGGTCCAGATCGCGCGGGCGCGGTCGAGGTCGGGGTGCTGCAGGAGCGGGCCGAGCAGCGACGCCGCGTCGGGGCGCGGGTCGGTCATCGTGAAGCCGGTCAGCTCGGCCCATGCGGCGTCGTCCAGCGTGGTGGAGGCGACCTGCACGATGAGACCGCCCACCGCCGACGGTCGGACGAACGACTCCTGCCAGCGCTCGTCGTCCAGCGACACGTCGACGACCGGCAGGTCCTCCGCGGCCAGCACCTCCAGCGCCGCGGGCAGGTCCGGCACCTTCAGGGTGACGTGGTGGACGCTGGCGCCGAAGCGTTCGAGGAAGCGGCCGACGAACGCCCCGCCGTCGTCGTTCGGCTCGAGCAGCTCGAGCACCGCCCCGTTGCCGAACCGGTACTGGTGGTTGCGGAACCCGATGAACGGTCCGTCGCCCGCGAGGTCGCCCGCGCCCAGCCGGTCGCGCCACCGGGCGTGGGCGGCGTCCAGCGACGGCACGGCGGCGGCGACGTGGTGGGGGACGGCGGTGATCGGCACGGGAGACTCGTTGCTGGGGGAGGCAGGAGGGTAGGGCGGCGACCGCTACGCTCCGGGTGTCGAACGCACGTTCGTCCCGGTCGTGTCGAACGGGAGGTGCCGGTCATGGTCGCGCGGCCGCCCGAACCGATCCTGCACGCCGACATGGACGCCTTCTACGCCTCCGTCGAGCAGCGCGACCACCCCGAGCTGCGGGGCCGTCCCGTGGTCGTCGGGGGCGCCGGGGGGCGGGGCGTGGTCGCGGCCGCCTCCTACGAGTCCCGCCGCTTCGGGATCCACTCCGCCATGCCGATGGTCCGGGCCCGGCGGCTCTGTCCCGACCTCGTGATCGTGCCGGCGCGCTTCGAGGTCTACACCGAGGTGTCCCGGGCGGTGATGGGGATGTTCCGGGACATCACGCCGCTGGTCGAACCGCTGTCCCTGGACGAGGCGTTCCTGGACGTCGGCGGGGCGCGACGGCTTCTCGGCGAACCGGTCGAGATCGCCGCCATGCTCCGCCAGCGGGTGCGCGACGAGCTCGACCTGGCCGTGTCGGTGGGCATCGCCCCGACCAAGTTCCTCGCCAAGCTGTGCTCGGGCAAGGCCAAGCCCGACGGGCTGTTCCACCTCCGGGTCGACGAGGTCGAGGCGTTCCTGCGCCCCCTGCCCGTCGGTGACCTGTGGGGTGCGGGACCGAAGACCGTCGAACGCCTCACCGACTACGGCTTCCGCACGGTCGGCCAGCTCGCCGACGCCGACCAGCGGACCCTGGTCCGGGTCGTCGGCGACGCGATGGGCAGCCAGTTGCACCGGCTGTCCCGCGGCCGGGACGAACGCCGCGTCGTGCCCCACGAGGCCGCCAAGTCGGTGTCCAACGAGACCACCTTCGACGAGGACGTCGACGACCCCGAGCAGCTCGAGCGGGTGATCCTGCGGCTGGCCGAGAAGGTCGGCTACCGCCTGCGCAAGGCCGACCTCGCCGGGCGCACCATCACGCTGAAGTGCCGGTTCGCGTCCTTCGACACCGTGACCCGGTCGGTCACGCTGCCGCTGCCGACCGACCGCACCCGCGACGTCGCCGACCACGCCACCGAGCTGTTCCACTCCCTGCGGCTCGAACGCGCCCGTGTCCGCCTGCTCGGCGTCGGCGTGTCCAACCTCGTCGAGGGCCAGGCCGCACGCCAGCTCACCCTCGACGTCGACGGACGCTGGGAGCACGTCGACGAGGTCGCCGACGCCGTCCGCGAACGCTTCGACGGGCTGACGGTGTCGGCCGCCTCGCTGCTCGACGACGACCTGTACGGGGGCAACCGCGCCCCGCAGCGCGAGGACTTCAAGGACCCCTGACCATCGAGCGTGCTGCTGACTCGGAATGGTTGAGTCAGGAGCACACTCGACGGTGGCTCAGGCCCCGACGACCGGGAGGAAGCGCACCACGCCGCCGCGGTCCCGGCGGGTCGCGAGGTGCTCGGCGAGGGCCTCGTACACCGCGTCGCCGACCATGGCGCGCAGCTCGTGCTCCATGTCGAGGTACAGCGGCGTGTCGGCCGGGAAGGCGGCGGGTTCGTCGGTGCAGTACCAGCCGAAGTCGGCCCCGCCCTCGCCCCAGTGGCCGCGTTCGAACGCCGCGATCGTGTGGACCTCGAGCGTCCCGCCGTCGTTGGCGGTGCGTTCGTCGATCGTCCGGTGCAGGGGCAGCTGCCAGCACACCGTCGGCTTGTAGGTCATGTGGTGCTCGCCCCGTTCGACGGCCAGGTGGTGCAGCGCGCAGCCCATCGGACCGTCGAAGTCGGCCCGGTTGAGGAAGATGCAGGCACCCTTCACGGTGCGCGTGTGCACCTCGTCCTCGTCGTCGACCTCGGTCACGCCCTTCTTGCTCGCCTTGCGGTGGAACTGCATCGTGGCGGGACCGAGCTCCTCGGCGACCAGCCGCTCGAGCTCGTCGGCGTCGTCGTCCTCGTTGAGGTAGGCACCGTGGACGCAGCAGCCGAGGTCGGGGCGGTCCTCGTCGGTGATGCCGGGACACCCGGCGCCGTAGATGCAGCGGTAGCCCGACAGCAGGAACGACACGTCGAAGGTGTAGATGCGGTGGTCGTCCTCGGGGTCGCGCAGCGAGACCCACTCGCGTTCGAGGAGGTCGGGGGAGGAGGTCGGCACGGGTCGAATCCGTCGGGATCAGGGTGGACGTAGGCTGCCGACGGTACCCAGCCTCCCCACCTTCCCACCGACAGGGCAGCCACATGGCCGAGGTCGTCACGTACGAGGTCGTCGACGGCGTCGCGGTCGTCACCATCGACCGCCCCGACGTCCGCAACGCGCTCAGCCGGGAGGTCTTCGAGCAGCTGCCGGAACGTGCGGCGCAGGCGGCCGAGGACGACGCCGTCGGGGCGGTGCTGCTGCGGGGCGCGGCCGGCAACTTCTCGTCCGGCCTCGACGTGTCGATGATGGGCGAGCTGGCCAGCGAGGTCGACCACGCCTTCATCTCCGGGTTGCAGGACTCCTTCACCGCCTTCGAGGACCTCGACAAGCCCACGGTGGCGCTGATCGAGGGCTACTGCCTCGGCGGCGGGATCCAGCTCGCGGCCGCCTGCCACGTCCGCCTGGTCGCCCCGAGCGCCCGGATCTCGGTGCTCGAACGTCGCTGGGGCCTGGTCCCCGACCTCGGCGGCACCTACCGGCTCCCACGACTGGTGGGACAGGGCCGGGCGACCGAGCTGATCCTCACCGCTCGCACGGTCGAGGCCGAGGAGGCCCTGGCCATCGGACTCGCGGAGGTCGCCGTCGGGGCCGACGACCCCTACGGCGACGCGCTGGCCTGGACCGCCCGGTTGGCCGCCGGCCCCGGAGCGGTGCGTCGGACCCCGCGCCTGGTGCGCGAGAACCACACCCGCACCCGCGACGGGGCGCTCAAGGCCGAACGCGACGCCCAGCTCGAGTGCATCGCCGGGCCCGGACACCACCGAGGCCGTGGTGGCCTGGATGGAGAAGCGGGACCCGCAGTTCACGGGGCGGTGACCACGGCCGCTCGCGCTTGAGCGCGGGCAACGGCGTCCGACGGGGGAGGGGACCGGTCCCACGAACGGGTGCGTCCCCATGGCCTCGTACACGCTCGCCTTCGCCGGCCCCGAGCACGACCTCGCGCAGCGGCCGCTCGGCACGCCGCCCGACCGCTGCTACGTCGTGGCGTCGACACCACGGTCGGGCAGCAACATGCTCGGCGACCTGCTGTACCAGTGCGGCGCTGGACTGCCGTTGGAGTACCTCGAGCAGCAGGCGGCCGTGCCCACGTTCGCCCGCCGCTTCGGTACGAGGGACATCGCCACCTACCTGGCGCACCTGTTCGCCGTCCGGACCACGCCCAAAGGCGCTCTTCGGCGTCAAGCTGCACTGGCACCAGCTGATGGCGTTCTTCGCCCTGCTTGAACGGCGGGGCGCCCGATGCAGGCCGGGCAGGAGCCCGTCGTGCGACAGGCGGTGGAGCTCCTCCTCCCGTCGGTGCGCTGGGTGCACCTGTCACGCGAGGACGTGAATCGCCAGGCCCGGTCGCTGTATCGGGCGACGGCCACCGGCGTTTTCGCCGACCTCGGCGACGGCACGCCCGCCGTCGAGGTCCCCGAGGACCCGGAAGCGATCTCCGAGATCCGTGCCCAGCTGGTCGGATGGGAGACGAGGCTGGGAGCGGTTCTTCGACGTGACCGGGATCGAGCCGCTGCACGTGCGGTACGAGGACCTGGTCGCGAACACGGCGCACGAGCTTCGTCGGGTGCTGATCCACCTCGACGTCCCGGTGCCCTCCGTGTTGCCCAGACCGCGCACCCGACGACAGTCCGCCGCGCCGGCGCAGGAGGTGGCCTCGTGAGCGATCAGCCGAGCTTCGTCATCGTGGGGACCGGACGCAGCGGGTCCGGCTTCATCTCGAAGGTCCTGCGTGCTGCCGGCGTGGACTGCGGCCACGAGGAGTGGTGGGGCCCGGGAAACGCCCCGGTGTTCCCGGGCTCGACGGTGACTCGTCCTGGCTGGCCGTGCCGCGGCTGCACGACTTCGACGGACCGGTGCTGCACCAGGTCCGCCATCCCCTCGACGTCGTCCGCTCGCTGGTGGGCATCCGCATGTTCACGGATCCCGACGCACCAGACCTTCCGGTGGTTCATGTACGCCCACGTGCCGGGCCTGACCGGTGACGACGTGCAGGACGCGATGCGCTGGTACGTGGAGTGGAACCGGCGCTGCGAGGCCCACGCCGACTGGCGCTACCGCGTCGAGGACGTCGACGCGGACCTGCTGGTGCGGATCACCGAGCACGTCGGCCACCCCATGTCGTACGAGCACGCCGATGCGGGCGCTCGAGGAGGTGCCCGAGCACCTTCAACCACCGGCGCGCGCCGAGCTCGAGTGGACCGACCTCCCGGCCGGCGAGCTGCGTGACCAGCTCGCGGCCATCGCGGACGACTACGGCTACGCCGACGAACGTGCAGTCGGCGGCCTAGCGGCCACGTCGTTCGGCGGCCGCCGCTGCCGTCAGGTCCGCGCGAGCAGCTGGTGCGCGACGCCCTGGGCCGCATCGGCGGCGCCTCGTTCGGCAGCGCGCTGCATGAGTCGATCCAGCTCGGCCGGCTCGAGGGCCTGGCTGTGTTGGAGCAGGGCCTTCGAAGGCGTCCATGTCGTCCGGCGACGAGCGCCGCGACCAAGCCGAGGCGGACGGTCGCGGCGTGTGCGCCGCCGGCGCGCGCAGGTCGTCTCGCACGAACTCGGTGGCGAGCTCGTGGACCGCAGATGTCCAGCACGGCGCCGGCGACGGCCCCGTCGAGGTCGTGCGGTCGCGGGCCGACCAGCCACGTGCAGGCCGTCGTCGGGCGCCACCAGGGCGATCAGGCTGACGACGTCCCGCCACGCTTGCGTGGGAGCGGGCGCCTCGAGCGGCCAGCAGGTCGTGCAGGGTGGCGAGGGCCTGCGGCCTCGTTGTGCAGGGCGAGGTGTGACAGCGCGACCAGGTGCAGCTCGCGGGCCTCGTCGCGCGGGGAGCGGAAGATGCCGACGTCGGCTGCTCGCGCGCCGATCGCGGCGGCCACCACGATACGGCCTCGAAGTCGTCGTCAGCGAAGGCCAGCTCGGCATGTCGGCGGGCGATGAGGTCCTCGGCGGGGGCGAGGTCGCAGGGCTTCGCGGTAGGCTGGCGCGGGCGGCGTCGGTCGGTGTCGGCCGAGGACCCGCGCCGAGGATCGCCGAGGACGTGGGCGCGGGCCGGCGGCGTCAGTGGTGTCGTCTCCTTCGAGCAGTCGCGTGCCAGCGCGCTCCTGCTCCTCCGGTGTCCTCGTCCGGCGGCGGCGAGCGACCGCAGGAGGTTCATGCGCCGTCTGCGGCCGGACGGGGATGGCGTCGTGCGCCGCCGTGCGATCTCGACGTTTCGGGTCTTCTTGTCGCGGCCCGCCACCACCCTCGGGTCGTAGCCGAGGTGGACGAGGCGGAGGCCCCCGAAGCGTCACCCAGGACGCGGAGCCGCCGTCGACCGGCGTACGGCGTCTCGTGCAGTTCGCCGCTGGTAGGTCATGTCCTGGGGCGCGAACAGTGCGCGGTCCGTCGAAGGACGTGTGGGACTCGGCCGTCGATCACGTTGTCGATGCCGGACGCGGAACATGCGGGCGTCGTGTGCGTCGGCGGCGAGGCGGCGACGGACCGTCTCCGGATCGTCGCAGACGACCCGTTCGTCGGCATCGACCTGCAGGACGAACCAGGCATCTCGGCACTGGTCGAGCACGGCGTTGCGAGCCGCGGCGAAGTCGCCGGTCCAGGGCACCTCGACCACCTCGGCCCCGTGCTCGCTGCGCCACCGCGTCGTGCGTCCGACGGAGCCGGTGTCGCCGACGACCACGCGGTCCACGAGGCCGTCCAGGCTCGCCAGGCAGTCGCCGAGCATGGCCTCCTCGTCCCGGACGATCAGGGTTGCCACGAGCAGCGGCCGTCCGTCGGGGCCGACACCCGTCGGGGAGCTGGCCGGCACACGCGAGTCGTGCGCCGCCACGGCGCCCTCGGCCACCACCACGGGCTCGGTCCATCGACGCACCATCGCCCGGGGTCGGTCAGGCGGGCCCCGACCAGGCGACGGACCTGCTCGTGGCGGCCCAGCACGCACGACGTCCGGAACTGCTGGGCAGGACGCGTCGGGCCGGTCGACTCACGGTGACGCTCGAGCGCACGAGCCGCAGAGCGTGCTTCAGGAAGTGCGCCCACGTACCCGGTCGTGTCGAGCTCGTTGCTGTGGGGGATCGCCAGGGCGCCGGTGGCGCGATGGGCCAGCTCGAGCGCCGCCAGGCCGTTCGGGCGTGAGTGCCACGTCGTCGTGCACCAGAAGCACACGTCCCGTGGCCTCGCTCGAGCGACAGCCCGCAGCGGCCGCGGGCCGGCGTCGTCGCTCACGGCGATGAAGGGCGAACGCAGCGCTCCGAGGCCCTGCCGGGCGTGGTCCCAGGCGGGGACGATCGTCATCAGGTCGGCGGGGTCGAGCAGTGCCCGTGCGCGGTCGACGGCGCGCCGCGTCACGCGGGCAGGACCGAACGCGATCATCACCAGATGGCGGGGCATGGGTGCCTCTGACGTCGGGATGGCGCCCCCGTCGGCGGCCACGGCACCCAGTGAAGTGACCTTCGCGATGTGGTCCGATCGCGCATCGTCGCGCGCTCGTCGCACGTGTACGAACGGCGACCGCTTGAGTGGCGGACGACGCCGTCGACAGGCCCCGTGTCCGGCACCTGCCGGACCTCGGTCAGGACGACCGAGCAGAAGTGGGACACACGACACGGAGGTCCAGATCCCATGCGCATCAACCAGAACATCGCGGCGTTCAACGCCTACCGCAACCTCTCGACCACCAACAACAGCCTCGGCAAGTCGCTGGAGAAGCTGTCGTCGGGCTACCGCATCAACCGTGCGGCCGACGACGCTGCCGGGCCTCGTGAAGTCCGAGGGCCTGCGTGCGGAGATCCGCGGCACCAACCAGGCCGTCCGCAACGCCCAGGACGGTGTCTCGCTCGTTCAGACCGCTGAGGGTGCGCTGAACGAGGTCCACTCGATCCTGCAGCGCATGCGCGAGCTGGCCGTGTCCGCGGCCAACACCGCCACGTCGGACGGCGTCGCCGAGCAGGCCGAGATCGACCAGCTGCTCGCAGGAGCTCGACGCCGATCGGCACGCCGCACGAAGTTCGCCGGCCAGCACGGTCTTCGACGGCTACGGCCGCGCGACCTTCCACGTCGGCGCCGGCTCGGCCGACTCGCTGAGTGTCACGATCAGCTCGCTCTCGTCGGCACGCACGTGGGCATCGGACACCGCCAACGCTGAGCACTGTGGACGTCAGCGCGGCGACGCCGCGGCGGCGATCGACACCCTCGACACGGCGATCGCCTCGGTCTCGACGAGCGTTCGACCCTTGGTGCCACGCAGAACCGCCTCGAGCACACCATCGCAACCTGCAGGTGGCGTCCGAGAACCTGTCCGCCTCCGAGTCCCGGATCCGCGACACG
Source organism: uncultured bacterium (assembly GCA_963796225.1). Taxonomy (GTDB): domain Bacteria; phylum Actinomycetota; class Nitriliruptoria; order Nitriliruptorales; family Nitriliruptoraceae; genus CAWCLK01. Next base: position 122,738 of record CAWCLK010000009.1, on the reverse strand, counting down.
GACATGGCCCAGGAGATGGTGCAGTTCACCCGAAGCCAGATCCTCCAGCAGGCCGGCACGGCCATGCTGGCGCAGGCCAACCAGGTCCCGCAGTCGGTCCTCTCGCTGCTGCGATGACCTTCGGCACCTGACCACGGGCGGCGGCTCCTCCAGGGGCCGCCGCCCCGTGCGTTCCACCCCCACGACGAACAGGCAGGACCATGGCCTCCGGGTTCGTGATCGGCGGCATCGCCAGCGGTCTCGACACCTCGTCGATGATCCAGCAGCTGATGCAGGTCGAGCGCCAGCCGATCTTCCGCATCGAGTCGCGCCAGGCCGAGCTGCGCAAGGCCGACGCCGCCTGGGGCGAGGTCGTCACCAAGGTCTCCGCGTTCCGTGCTGCCCTCGACAAGGTCAAGGACGCCAGCGACTGGACCTCGTTCCTGTCCGCAGTCGTCCTCGAACGAGGACGCCGTGGCCGTCACCGCGACCGGGGGTGGCGATCCCGGCAGCCTGAGCTTCACCGTCAGCTCGCTGGCCGCGCAGCACCAGGTGCGCTCGTCGGGCTCGGTCGCCACCGCCGACACGGCGCTGACGGGGACGACGGTCGACGTCACCGTCGACGGGACGACGACCTCCTTCGCGCTCGACGGCACCACGACGCTGACCGACGTGGCCGCCCAGATCGACGCCGCCAACCTCGGTGCCGACGCCCAGGTGCTCAAGGTCGCTGACGGCGACTTCCGCCTCGTGCTCACGGCCGACACCGCAGGGGCCGCGCACAGCGTCTCCTACACGACCGACAGCCAGCTCGGCGCGGAGACGGTCACCCGTGCCGGTGCCGACGCCCAGCTGACGCTCGCCGACGGCCTGGTGGTCACGCCGGGACAGCAACACGATCACCGACCTGCTCCCCGGGGTGACCATCGACCTGAAGAGCACGACCACCTCGTCGGTCGACGTCACCGCCTCGCGGGACACCACGCAGGCAGCCGACGCCGTCGAGGAGCTGGTGACGACGGCCAACGACCTGCTCAGCACGCTGAAGAAGCACACGGCCTACAACGCAGAGTCCAAGACCGCCGGCGTCCTGCAGGGTGATGCCGCCGCACGACAGCTTCTCACGCAGGTGCGCACCGTGCTCTCCGACACGGCCGGCACCGGGACCATCACCCACGGCTCGCAGGTCGGGATCTCCCTGACGCGCGACCGGGGGGCGTGGAGCTCGACCGCAGCGACCTCGAGTCCGCACTGGCCGACGACTTCGGCGCCGTGTCGGCCTTCGTGGTGGACGGGTACGGGGTGGCGCTCGACGACTTCCTCGACACGGTCGAGGGCAGCGGCGGTTCCATCCAGCGCAGTCGCGACGCCATCTCGGGCCGGATCCGCTCCTACGACGACCAGATCGAGGCGTTCGAGACCCGCCTGGAGCTGCGCGAGACGGCGCTGCGTCGCCAGTTCACGGGACTGGAGACCGCGCTGCAACAGCTGCACTCACAGGGGCAGTGGCTCGCGGGCCAGCTCGGCTCGCTGCCAGGGGCCTGACGAGCGCCCCCGACTCGTTGAGTCGCGTCGGCCGCCCGCCGACAGGACGTGTGCGACGGCACGGACGCCGTCCTCCACCCACGACCAAGGGGATGTCACGCATGGACGCGTACGCCCAGTACCGCACGCAGGCGGTGACCACGGCGAGCCCGGCCCAGCTGGTGGCCATGCTCTACCAGGGGGCCCTGACGGCCATCACGGTCGCCGAGCAGGCCCTGACCGCCGACGACGGGGACCGCGAGCTCGCCCACCGCGAGCTGGTGCGGGCCCAGGCGATCGTCACCGAGCTCACGGTGTCGCTGGACCACGAGCAGGGCGGTGAGATCGCGCGCAGCCTCGCCTCGCTGTACGAGTTCTGCTCCGAGCGCCTCCTGCGCGCGAACGTGTCCAAGGACGCGGGGCTGCTGCCCGGTGTGCGCCGGACCCTCGCCGGCCTTGCCGAGGCCTGGAACGAGATGATCCAGCAGCAGGCCGACCGACTCCCTGGCCTCGGTCGGCGCATGACCGTCACCGAGGCACTCGACGACCTCGAGCGCCGTATCGCCGCGGTGCACGCCGCGCTCGACGCCGGCGAGGTCCCCGACCTTCCCGACTTCACGCCCCGCCACATCCACGGCACCCCGTCATCCGAGGAGCGCGCACGCTTCCTCGAGATGATGGAACGCCTCCGGGCGTGCCAGGCACGGCTGCGTGACCACCGGACCCGCATGCTCGAGGAGTACGCGGGGCTGGACGTCCGTCGCCGTGCCGCGACCGCCTACGCCGGCGAGGCCTGAGCCGCTCGCCGTCGGCCGCGCCCCTTGAGTGGTGCGCCGGCCCGCGCCGGTGGTGAGGTGGCGGAGTGCTTAAGCGGTGCCGGCGCGCGCGCCGGTGGTGAGGCGGCGGAGTGCTTAAGCCGTGCCGGCGCGCGTCGACAGGCCGGTCAGACAACCCCACACACATCGCAGGACGCGAGCAGACGAGGCGCAGGGAACGCGCCCCGAGTGCTCGCGTCCTTGCTGTTGGGGGACCTGACCGGCGAGACGACGAGGAGGCGAGGTGGACGGCATCGGCGACGTGACCATGGCGACGGCCGAGTACGCGCTGCGTGGCCTGTCGGAACGGGCCGACGTCCGGGCGCACAACCTGGCCAACGTCAACACCCCGGGGTTCCGTGCGATGCGCGTGGACTTCGAGACCAGCCTGCGGTCCGCACTGGACCGTGGCGACGTGGCGGCGGCTGGCGACCCGGTTCGCGCGGTCGACCCGAACCTGCCCGGCCCGAACGAGAACACGGTCTCGCTCGAGGGCGAGATGGTCGGCCAGATGAAGGACAACCTGCTGCGCTCGGCCATGGTCCAGGCCTTCAACTTCAAGGCCAACGCCATCCGCACGGCGATCGGGCGGCGCTGATGGGAACCCCGTTCTCCGCGATGGACATCGGCCGCACCGGCGTGGGGTTCTCGCGCTACTGGCTGGACACCATCGCGCACAACCTCGCCAACGCGAACACCGTCACAGGCCCTGACGAGGAACCGTTCCGCGCGCGCTTCGTCGTCGCCGGGACGAACGGCGACGAGCTCGCCCCGTCCGGGTCCGGCGTGCACGTCGCGGACGTGCTCGAGGACGCCAACGACCCCATGCAGGTCTACGAGCCCGGCCACCCCCTGGCCGACGAGAACGGCTACGTCACCCGCCCCGCCGTCGACATGGCCGGGCAGCTGACCGACCTGATGCTGGCACAGCGGACGTTGCAGGCCAACGTGCGGTCGATCCAGACCGCCAAGGAGGCCTACGAGACGGCCCTGCAGATCGGGAGGGGCTGAGCATGGTGTCCGGGATCGCAGGGATCGGCGCCGCCGGCGCCGGCGGTGTCGGTGGCGTCGGCCGTGCCTACACGCCGCCCACCACGAAGCCCGACAGCGGGTTCGGAGACGCGCTGGCACGCGGGCTGCAGGCCGTGTCCGACCTCGAGCACACCGCCGACGCCACGGCGCAGTCGCTGGCCACCGGGGGACCGGCGACCGTCGAGGAGCTCATGGTCTCCACGACCAAGGCGCAGCTCGGCGTGGAGATGCTCTCCATCGTGCGCGACCGGGCCCTCGAGGCCTACCAGGAGATCATGCGGATGCCGGTCTGACCGGCCCGTCGGACGTGACGAGGACCTGACGTCGTGGAACTTCGCAACCGCCTCATGGACACGTGGCGCGCCCTGCCGGTGGCCCACCGGATCGGGATGGGCGCGGCCATCGCCGGACTGCTCATGGCATCCGTGCTGTTCCTGCAGTGGGTGTCGACGCCGTCCTACACGGTGCTGGCATCCGGGCTGGGGGACGGCGACGTCGCCCGCATCGTCGACCAGCTCGAGACCGAGGGCGTGCCGTACGAGATCGGCAACGGCGGCACGACCGTCCTGGTGCCCCGCAACCAGCTCTACACGACCCGCGCGTCGCTGGCCCAGGCCGGCATCGCCGCCGAGTCCTCGCCCGTGGGCTACGAGCTGCTCGACGACCAGGGCCTGACGGTCTCCGACTTCCGCCAGCAGGTCGACTACCAGCGGGCGCTGGAGGGCGAGCTCGCCCGCACCCTCATGGCCATGGACGGGATCCGGTCCGCGACCGTGCACCTCGTCCTCCCCGAGGAGGAGCTGTTCACGGAGCGACAGAAGGCCGCCACCGCGTCGGTGCTGGTCGACACCCAGCGGTCCCTGACCGCGTCCGAGGTCGAGGCCGTCACCTTCCTCGTGGCATCCTCGGTCGAGGGGCTCGAGACCAGCGGGATCACCGTGGCGGACTCGGCGGGCACCGTGCTGCACGCGCCGGGAGACGGGGCGGTCCCCGGAGCCGTGGCCAGCCGACAGCTCCGCGAGACGCGCGAGTTCGAGTCGGCGCTCGCCGGCGACATCACCCAGCTGCTCGCGCGGGCGACCGGCAGCCCGGCCTCCGTCGTCGTGCGAGCGACGCTCGACTTCGACGAGACCTCGACGGAGACCGAGAGCTACGACGAGGAGAGCCAGGTCCCGCTGCGCGAGCAGACCACGACGGAGACCTTCGAGGGCGAGGGTGCCACGATGGAGGGCGGTGCCGTCGGCGTCGACGGCGGACCCGTCACCACGGGGGACGGGAACTCCTCCTACCAGCGTGACGAGGTGCTGCGCGAGTACGGCGTCGACCGGACCACGACCGTGGTCAACCGAGCCCCGGGGCAGGTCGAGAAGCTGTCCGTCGCCATCGTGATGGACGACGGCACCGCCACTGGCGCGGCCGTGCCCGACAGCACCGAGGTCGAGGACCTCGTGGCCGCCGCGGTGGGGCTCGACCCGGAACGTGGCGACACCGTCGCCGTCAGCGCGGTGCCGTTCCCGGAGCCCGCCGACGCCGTCGAGGGCGGCCAGGCGATGGGCGCCATGCTCGACCGGGTGCCCCAGCTGATCGCGCTGCTGGTCCTCGTCGTGGTCGCCGTCGGGCTGTTCCTCATGACTCGCCGGCGGGGCGAGGCCGACGCCGGCCTGCCCGCGCTCGCCCGGGCCGAACGCGAGGTCCCCGTCATCGAGGTCGACGACCGCGCGGAGGAGCCGGTCGCGGTCGCGGCCGTGCCGCGCGCCGCGCCCCGCGGTTCCCGACGACGCACCTCAAGCGTGAGGTGTCCGAGCTGGTGGAACGCCAGCCGGAGGAGATCGCGACCCTGCTGCGCGGCTGGCTGGCCGACCAGCGCTCGAACTGAGGGGAGGGAGCCGATGTCCACGTCCGCCCCCGCGCCCGAGCTCGCGACCGCCGACCTGAGCCGCAGCCAGAAGGCCGCCGCGGTCCTGCTGGCCCTCGGCACGGACAAGGCCGCCAAGGTGATGGCGTACCTGTCCGAGGCCGAGGTCGAGCAGGTCGCCGTCGAGATCGCCCGGCTCGGCCAGCTCGGCGCCGAGGAGACCAACGCGATCCTCGACGAGTTCCGCACCGAGGCGATCGCTGCCGAGTACCTGGTCAGCGGTGGCGTGGACCACGCCCGGATGCTGCTGCGCACGCTGCACGGCACCGCTGGCGACGACATCCTCGACCGCCTGCTCGCGAGCTTCCGCTCCAACCCCTTCCACTTCCTGCAGATGCACGACCCGCAGGAGGTGCTCCAGCACCTGCGCGAGGAGAACCCCCAGACCCTCGCCCTCATCCTGTCCCACCTGCCGACGCGGTTCGGGGCGCAGATCCTCACCGGGCTCGAGCCCGCCCTGCAGGCCGACGTGGCCTGGCGGGTGGCGGCCCTCGACCGGACGTCCCCGGAGGTCGTCAGCCGGGTCGAGCAGGCCCTGCAGCGTCGGTTCGGTGACGTGCGTCGGCGCGACAACACGGCGCGGGGCGGGGTCCGCGAGCTCGCCGCGCTGCTGAACTCCTCCGACCGTGCGACCGAGCGGGCGATCCTCAACGAGCTCGAGATGCACAACCCCGAGATGGCCGAGGCCGTCCGCGCCCTCATGTTCGTCTTCGAGGACATCGTCGCCATCGACGACCGCGCCATGCAGGAGATCCTGCGCCAGGTCGACCTCAAGCGGCTTGCCTACGCCATGAAGGGCGTCGCCGAGGCCGTCTCCGAGAAGGTCCTGTCGAACCTCTCCGAACGCGCCCGCGAGACCCTCGTCGAGGAGATCGAGCTGCTCGGGCCCGTGCCCCTGCGCGAGGTGGAGCAGGCACAGACGGAGGTGGTCTCGCTCATCCGTCGTCTCGAGGAGGAGGGCACCATCACCACCGCCCGGGGTGGCGACGAGGGGCTGGTCGAATGAGCCGACGGCTGCAGACCCCGACCATCGACGGCCCGGCGCGGCGCCTCGACGCCCCGACCCCGGTGCTCGACCAGGCCACCCGCGACCTCGTCGCGCGCGCCGAGGCGGAGGCCTACGCGCGTGGGCGAGCCGACGGGGCGCGTGAGTCGGCGGCGGCCGCGGAGCACGCCGGGCGCCAGGCAGCGACGGCCGTCACCGCGGCCGTCGACGAGGTCCGGGCGCTGCTGGAGGCCAGTGCTGCCGACCGGGCGCGCTCGGCGACCGAGGTCGGCCGCAGGCTGGCCGAGACCATCCTCGGCCAGGAGCTGCAGGCCGGCGGCACGGCGCTGCTCGACCGGGTGCTCGCCGCTGCGGATGCCCTCGACCACGGCCCGTTCACGGTGCACGTCGCCCCGGTCGACGCCCAGGTGCTCGACGGGTCGCGCGACCTGCTGCCCGCCGACACGAGCGTGCAGGTGGACGATCGGCTGACGGCGGGGGAGGCCCGCATCACCGGACCCTGGTCGGGCGCCGACCTGACCCGCGACGTCATGCTGGACGTGCTGCTGGAGCAGGCACCGTGACCGCGCTGCTCGGACGTGTCCACGGCACCGTGGCCGGCGTGACCGGCCACGAGGTCGAGCTGCGTGGCCTGCGGCTGGCCGTCGGTGACATGGTCGGGATCGACACCCGTGGCGGGGCCGTCGCCGCCGAGGTCGTCAGCGTGGGGGCCACCGGCTCCTCGGCGCTCGTGCTGGGGGACACGGACGGCATCGGTCGCGGCGACCACGTGGTGGCCGGCACGGCGCCGACCCTTCAGGTCGGTCGTGAGCTGCTCGGAAGGGTCGTGGACGCCCTGGGTCGCCCCGTCGACGGTCGCGGCCCGGTCGTCGGTGACCGCGTCGACGTGCACCAGCCCGCCCCGTCCCCGCTCGAGCGCCAGCGGATCACCGACCCACTGCCGGTCGGCGTCCGCGTCATCGACGCCCTGGCCACCGTCGGCCGCGGCCAGCGCGTGGGCATCTTCGCCGGCTCGGGTGTCGGCAAGTCGACCCTGCTGGGGATGATGGTGCGCGGCACCACCGCCGACGTCTCGGTGGTCTGCATGGTCGGCGAGCGCGGCCGCGAGGTCCGGGAGTTCGTGGAGGACGAGCTCGGTCCCGAGGGCCTGGCCCGCAGCGTCGTCGTCGTCGCGACCTCCGACGAGCCACCGCTCGTGCGCCGACGTGCCGTCCTCACGGCCCAGCGCATCGCCGAGCACTTCGCCGACGAGGGGGCGGACGTCCTGCTGACGGTGGACTCCCTCACCCGCCTCGCCATGGCCCAGCGCGACGTCGGGACTGGCGGCTGGCGAGCCCCCCACCGCCCGCGGGTACACGCCCAGCGTGTTCGGGCTGCTGCCCAAGCTGCTCGAACGTGCGGGCCCCCGGGCCCGTGGCACCGTGACCGGCTTCTACACGGTGCTGGTCGAGGGCGACGACATGAACGACCCCATCGCCGACACCGCCCGCTCGATCCTCGACGGCCACCTCGTCCTGGACCGCCGGCTCGGCACCCGGGGCCACTACCCGGCGGTCGACCCGCTCGCGTCCCTGTCGCGTCTGGCCACGACCGTGACCGACGAACGCCAACGCGCAGCCGCGACGGCGATCCGGACGGCGCTCGCCGCCGCCGAGGACGTCCGCGACCTCGTGGAGGTCGGCGCCTACGTGGCGGGCTCCAACCCCGACGCCGACCGCGGCCTCGCCCTGCGCCCCGCCATCGAGGCGTTCCTGCGACAGGGGACCGACGACCTGACCTCGTACGAGGACACCTGGCAGCGGGCCATGGCGCTCGCCGACCAGTTCGCCGCAACCGGTGTCGCCGGGGGTGGTGCCTGATGGCGGGCCGGCTCGCGTCCGTGCTGCGTGTGCGCCGCGTGCAGGAGCGGCAGGCCCTGGCCGCCGTGGCCCGGGCCGAGGCGGAGGTGCGCGACGCCGAAGCCGCCGCGGAGGAGGCCGCACGCCTGCGCCTCGCCTGGGCGGTTCCCTCCGGCGTGCCCCTGGACGCGGTGCGCCTGCGGGCCTGCCAGCTGCACACCCTGGCCCTGCACGACCAGGAAGCCGCGGCCCTGGCCGAGGTCACCGCCGCCGGCCACCGCCGGGAACGCGCACAGGAACGCTGGTCGGGGGCACGCACGGCACTGCGGTCCGTGGAACGGCTCGAGGAGCACCGGCGGGCCGTCGACGCGGCCCACGCCGCCGCCCGTGCCCAGGCCGCCGCCGACGAGCTGGCGCTGCTGCGCCGGCGGGGGGAGGACCGGCCATGACGGGCCTCGCCCCCTCCGGCCTCGGTGCTGCCCAGGCCCGCATCGCCGAGATCCAGGGGCGCCTCCGCGAGCTCTCGGCCACCGCGTCGCCGCCCGGCGGCGTGGTGGGCTCCGGAGCCGCCGCCGCTCGGTTCGAGGACCTCGTCGCCCGCGCGTCCGCAGGCCCCACGGGGACCCCGACCACGCAGAGCCCCACGTCGACGAACGCGCCCCGGATGACCGGACCGGCCCGCACGGCCGCCGCCGCACCGTCGCCCGTCCCGGCCGGTACCACGCCGGGCGACTGGGCGGAACGCCTGCCGGCTGCGGGACGTCCGTGGGCCGGCGCGATCCAGGACGCCGCCGACCGCCACGGCCTCGACCCGACCCTGCTCGCCTCACTCGTGTGGACCGAGTCCGGGTTCCGTCCCGACGCCGTGTCCCATGCCGGTGCCCGCGGCCTCACGCAGCTCATGCCCGCCACGGCGGCCGGCATGGGGGTCGACCCCGACGACCCGGCCCAGAACCTCGAGGGCGGAGCGCGGTTCCTGCGCGCCATGATCGACCGCTTCGGCACCGTCGAGCTCGGCCTCGCGGCCTACAACGCCGGCCCCGGGCGCGTCGCCCAGGCGGGCGGCATCCCCCGCATCCCCGAGACGCAGGCCTACGTGCCTGCCGTCCTCGGCCACCACGCCCACCTGCAGGGAGCCCCATGATGAACGTCCTGCCTGCTGCTCCACCGGCGCCGCACGACGCGGCCACCCGTGGCCGCCGCCCCGCTGGCGACGACCCGTCGAGCTTCGGCACCCTGCTCGCGGGTCAGGTCGACGAACGCGGCGACGGGCCGGCCCGGCCGGCCCCGGCCGACGAGGGCCGGCAGCGACGGTGACACCCCGGGGGAGGTCGCCGCGGCCGTCCACGCGGCCATCGCGGCCTGGCGTGCCGACCCGGCCGGGGTGGCGCTCGGGGGGCACCTGCGCCAGGTCCTGCACGACGCCGTGGAGGCGACCACCACCGGGGCAGGAACCGGCGCCGACGGCCAGGCCGCGACGGCCGCGTCCGTCACCGTGCCCACCGACCTCGCCACGTCGGCGACCGACGAGGCAGCACGGGCAACGACGATGGCCGCGGCTGTCGACGACGCGGCGACTGCGGAGGCGGAGGGAGTGGCACCGACGGCGCCGCCCACGGAGGCGGACGCCGACGCGACGTCCGTGATCGTGGACGCCCCGCCTGCCGAGACGACGGCCGCACCCGCCGCGCCGGCCACGCCCGCCACGCCTGCGTCCTCCGCCGACGTCCGCGGTGACGAGGACCCCGTCGCGTCCGTGCCCACCCCGACGCCCGCGACCCCGGCCACCCCCGCGACCCCGGCGCACCCCGGCCACCCCGGCCGATCCGGCGACACCCGCGTCGACAGCCGCTCCGAGGGCCACGGACGCCACGGACCGGACCGGCACCACGCGCCTCCGTCACGACGAGGCCGCGTCCGCCCACCCTGCCCCGCCCGTCGACGCCCCGGACGCCCCGCCCGCCGCCGTCCACGGGGCGACGCCGGGGCCGGACGGGGCCGCCGCGCCCCGCGCCGCGCACGCCTCGGTCAGCGCGGCGACCCTCGACCGCGTCCTGCGTGCTGCGGAGGCACTCGAGCACGCCCCGCCACCGCGCCGCGTCGCCGTCGAGGTCGAGGGCGTGCAGCTGTCGGTCGCCCTGCGGGGGCACGAGATCAGCGTCACCGTGCGGGCCGGCGGCGAGCACCTCGCCCCCGGGTGGCAGCGCGACCTCGCCGCCGCGCTGGGGGACCGGGGCCTCGGGCTGGCGGCTGACGGTGGGGGCCACGGCGCCGGACAGGACGGCCGTCCCTCGCACCCGTCGCGCCCCGACCACCCGCTGCGGGCACGCCCCGCCACACCGCCCCGACCGACGCGATCGGCCGACCCGGCCGACCTGCGCCTGTGACCAGGAAGAGGACGCCATGCTCGACGCCACGACGGGAACCGCCGCAGCAGCGGCCGCATCGACCCCCACCGCCAGCGCCCTGGGGGGCCTGGACGGCGAGGCCTTCCTGCAGCTGATGATCGCGCAGATGCGCTACCAGGACCCGATGTCGCCGTCGGACCCCAGCGCGATGATGCAGCAGACCTCGGTCCTCGCGCAGACCGAGATGATCCAGCAGCTCGCGCAGGTCCAGCAGCAGCTGCTCGGCCTGCAGCAGGCCTCCATCGCCAGCGACCTGGTCGGTACTGAGGTCTCGGCCGAACTGGCCGACGGGACCACGGTGACCGGGGCGGTCGAGGCCGTGCGCTTCACCGCCGACGGCCCCGCGCTGGTGATCGACGGCACCGAGGTGCCCTTCCAGGCCACCAGCGAGATGCGCGCCTGACACGCCACCCACCAACCTGCACGGACGCAGCACGGGTCACGGACGATCCGCCACACACGAAGGAGCCACACCCATGCTGCGGTCCATGTTCTCCGCCATCGCCGGCCTGCGGTCCCACCAGACCATGATGGACGTGACCGGCAACAACATCGCCAACGTCAACACGTCGGGCTACAAGACCAGCCGCGCCACGTTCCAGGAAGCGCTCACGCAGGTCACGCGCGGCGCCACCGGCCCCTCCGCCCCGACCCAGGGCGGCACCAACCCGTTCCAGGTCGGGCTCGGCACGCAGGTCGCCGGTACGGACACCAACTTCGGGCAGGGGTCGGTCCAGACCACCGGCCGCGCCACCGACCTGTCGATCAACGGGGACGGGTTCTTCATGGTCCAGGCCAACGGCCAGACCAGCTACACCCGCGCCGGCGCGTTCAACTGGGACGCCGACGGCAACCTCGTGACCTCCACCGGCCTGTTCGCGCTCGACGCCGCCGGCGCCCCCGTGTCCTTCGACCCCACCACCCACAGCGCCCCGCAGATCGGCAGCGACGGCAGCGTGTCCGCCAAGAACCTCGCCACCGGCGTGCTCGAGGTGATCGGCGACGTCGGCCTGGCCACCTTCGTGAACCCGAACGGGCTGGTGTCCATCGGCAACGGCCTGTTCCAGCCGACCGACAACTCCGGTGCGCCCGACATCGGTGCGCCGGGAGCCGGCCCCCGCGGCTACCTGCAGTCCGGGACCCTGGAGATGTCCAACGTCGACCTCGCGGCCGAGTTCACCAACATGATCATCGCCCAGCGTGGCTTCCAGGCCAACGCCCGCACCATCACGTCGTCGGACGAGATCCTGCAGGAGCTGGTCAACCTCAAGCGCTGACCGCGTCCCACCCGCTCCCACGACGGGCCGCGCCGACCGGCGCGGCCCGTCGTCGTGGTTAAGCCGTCGGCCGGTCGGCCGACAGGACGGTCGCATCGGGAACCCAGACCACGGAAGGGGGGCGCCCGTGATCCTCGTGCATCGTCTTCGCGGCGAGGCCGTCTGGCTCAATCCGGACCTCATCGAGTCCATCGAGTCCACACCGGACACCGTCGTCACGCTCGTCGACGGACGCCGTGCCGTCGTGTCCGACCCCGTCGACGACGTCGTCGACCGGATCCTGACCTTCCGCGCATCGGTGCTGGTGACCGCGGACCACCTGCGCGCGGACACGGGGCCCGGCCTGCGGGTCGTGCCGGACGGGGAGGGCTAGGCACCCATGGATCCCATCTACCTGGGGGGCCTCGCCCTCGCGTTCCTGTCGATCGTCGTCTCGATGGTGATGGACGGCAACTCACCGGGCGCCCTGGTCGGCCCGTCGTCGTTCGTCCTGGTCATGTTCGGCTCCATCGGGGCGACGCTGATGGCCTACCGCAAGGCGCACCTGTCGGTGATCCCGGCCAGCTTCAAGGCGGCGATCAAGAACGCCCCGCCCGAGCTCGACGAGGTCATCGACACCCTCGGGCCGCTGGCTGACGTCGCGCGGCGCGAGGGCATGCTCGCCCTCGAGGCCCGGATCGAGACCATCGAGGACGACTTCCTGCGCTCCGGCGTCCAGCTGCTGGTCGACGGCATGGACACCGAGCAGGTCCAGCAGACCATGGAGATCGAGATCGCCGCGCTCGACGAGCGCCATCGCACGGCCATCGGGTTCTGGAAGGCGCTCGGCGGGTACGCCCCGACGCTCGGCATGCTCGGCACGGTGATCGGGCTGATCAACATGCTCGGCAACCTGTCGGACCCCGCGCAGCTGGGCATCGGGATGTCGCTGGCGCTGCTGACGACCCTGTACGGCGTGCTGTTCTCCAACCTGCTGTTCCTGCCGGTGGCCAACCGCCTCGACAACCTCAACCGGGCGGAGCTCGCGGCACGCGACATGGCGCTGGACGGCCTGCTGGCCCTGCAGTCGGGGGCGTCCTCGCGCATGCTCGTCGAACGGCTCGAGACCTACCTGCCCGTCGCGGCGCGCCAGGGCTACCAGGTGCGCATCAAGGGCGGCGGCGACGCCGGCACGAGCGCGGAGGCCGCCTGATGCGCGGCAAGCGGCGTGGTGCCTTCGGGCCGGATCGGGGTGACGGGGGAGAGGCCGACGACTCCAGCCGTTGGCTGGGGACGTACGGCGACGCGATCACGCTGCTGATGGCCTTCTTCGTCATGCTCTACGCGATGTCGGAGGTCGACGCCCAGAAGTTCGAGGCGTTCGTTCGCGGGCTGCAGGATCCCTTCGGCAACACCGCCGCCAGCGCCGGGATACTCGACGCCTCACCGGGAATCGTCGGTGATGCCGGCGCCGTGGTGCCCGACGACGTGCTGGCGGACCTGCAGGCGTCGCTCCCGCAGACGATTCCGGCGCCGGCCGAGGCAGCCGACGGGGAGGACCGCGCCGACGGGATGCCACCGACCGACGACCTCGCCCAGCTCGAGGCGGTGCAGTCGGCCGTCGCGACGTCCCTGGAGCAGGCCGGTCTGGCTGACCTTGCCTCGTTCCGGTTCGACGGCCGGGGACTGGTCCTGAGCCTGGCCACCGACAACGTGCTGTTCGACTCCGGCTCGACCGAGATCTCACCGCTGGGGCAGGAGCTGCTCGCGGCGGTGGCCGACCCGCTCACGCAGTTCGACAACGACATCTTCGTCGAGGGCCACACCGACGACGTCCCTGTCGGCCGGGTCGGCTACACGAACTGGAACCTGTCGACCGATCGCGCCGTCGCGGTCGTGACCCTGCTCGCCGCCCACCATGGCATCGACGAGGAGCGCCTCGGGGCAGCCGGGTACGGCGAGCACCGCCCGCGGGTGCCCAACGACTCCCCGCAGCACCGTGCCACCAACCGCCGCGTCGACGTGCTGGTCGTCGCGCAAGGAGTGCAGATCGATGGCTGACACCGTTGCCGTCCCGGCCCCCGCGGCGTCGTCGTCCGGCGGGCGGCTCAAGCTCGTGCTCGCGCTGGTCGCCGTGCTCGCCCTCGGGGCCGTGGGAGCGAAGATGTTCCTGCTGCCGACGTCCGAGCCCGCGGCCGCCGCACCCGCCGCACCCGAGGAGGGGCCGGTCGTCGCGGTCGGCCAGATGACCACGAGCCTGGCCGGCGGTGGGACCCACTACGTCCGCGTCGACCTCGCAGCCGTCACCGATGCCGCGGCCGACGCCAGCGCGCTGGAGGACCGCTTCCCGCTGATGCGGGACGAGGCGCTCGACGTGCTCATGGCCTTCACCCCCGAGCAGCTCCGGACGGTCGAGGGGGCGGACGAGCTGCGCGCTGCCCTCACCGAGCGGGCACAGCAGGTCTGGGAGGACGGGGAGGTCCTGCGCATCGTGCTCACCGACCTGCTGGTCCAGTGAGGCCGTTCCGTCGCGTCGCCTCGAGGGCTTGAGCGACGGCCCGGCGTGCCGACGAGGTGGGCGTGCGGCCACCCAGGAGCACGCCCATCGACCACGCCACCGCCCCGCCCCGCGACGACCGTCGCGCAGGCCGGCGTGCGAGCACCTACGACTTCCGGCGTCCGAGCACGCTGGGACGTGACGTGCTGCGTGTCCTGGAGCTCGGGCACGAGACCTTCGCGCGACGCCTCGGCAGCGGGTGGGGGGCCGAGCTCCGCGCCATGCTCCAGGTCGAGCAGCTCGGCATGGACCAGTCGATCTACGACGACCACGTCCGGTCGATGCCCAACCCCAACGTGGCGATCCTGGTCAGCCTCGCACCGCTGCCCGGCACGGTCGTCGTGGACTGCAACGTCCAGCTCGCCCTGCAGATGGTGGACCGGCTGCTCGGCGCGTCCTCGACCGGATCGGTCGCCCCGCCCCGCCGTCCCTCCGAGGTCGAGGCCGACCTCATCGCCCACCTCGCCCGACAGGTCGTGACCGCGCTGGGGGAGACCATCGCGCCCCTGGTGGACGTCGAGCTCGACCCGCAGCTGGTCGGGCTCGAGTTCAACCCGCAGCTCGTGCAGGTCGCCGCGCCCTCGGACCCGGCCCTGCTGCTCTCGTACCGCCTCGGCATCTCCAGTGGCATGCAGGCCTCCGGGTTCCTCACCGTCGCGTACCCGGGCCCGGTGCTCACCCCGTTGCTCGAGATGCTGGCCGCCCGGCGTGCCGCCGACGAGGGCACGGCCGTGGACGCCCGCGCTCGCGAGGCCGTCGAGGCGTCGCTGGCCGACGTGCCGGTGGCCATGGCACTGCGGCTGAACGCCACGCCGGTGCCTGCCGCCGACCTCGCCGCGCTGGAGGTCGGGGACGTCCTGCGGCTCGATCATCGCGTCGATGCCCCGGCGCGGGGCGTGGTCGGCGGCGAGGACGTCCTGCTCGCCCACCTCGGCCGCCGGGGAGCCCGCGTGGCCGTGCAGGTGCGGGAGTGGCTCGTGACCCCGCCCGCGGCGACACCGGCTCGCCGGTCGACCGACGCGGACGCTCATGTCGCGCCCGACCTGACCGACAGGGCCCTCGACACCGTCCCCTCGACCATCCCCGACGACCGTGTCACGGAGGCCAGCCGATGACCACCGGAGCCGACTCGACCGTCGCCACGGCGGAGTACCCGGACCTCGGCCAGGGTGCTGCCCCCGCGCGACCCGGCGACCTGGACCTGCTCAGCGACGTCGCCCTCGAGGTCACCGTCCAGCTCGGACAGGTCCGGTTGCGCGTACGCGACCTGCTGTCGCTCGCCGAGGGCAGCGTCATCGAGCTCGACCGGGCGGTCGGGGCGCCCGTGGACGTCCTCGCCAACGGCTCGCTGATCGCCCGCGGCGACGTGGTCGTCGTCGGCGACGAGCTCGGCGTGCGCATCACCGAGCTCCTGCGCCGCGGCTGACCGACGTGATCGCCGTCGTCGTCAAGCTGGTCGCCGTCACCCTGGTGATGGTGGGCGGGCTGCTGCTGACCGCGCGCTACGCGCGGGGCGGTGGCCGTGCCGGCAGCGGCGTGCGCGTCACCGGCCGTCACGGGATCTCCAAGGGCGCGGTCATCGCGGTCGTCGAGGTCGACGGACGACGGTTCCTCGTCGGGGCGGGGGACCAGCAGGTCACCCTGCTCAGCGAGCTCGAACCCGCCGAGGAGGTCGAGGAGGCCGACGACCCCGTCCCGGCCGTCCACGCCGCCGCCCCCGCTGACGACCGCCCGCTCGCCCATCGCCTGGGCGCGGCGTTGGTCCAGGCTCACCGTCAGTCCCGACGGCCCCAACGGACGGGGCCGTCCACCACCCCCGGGCCACGGATCGGCCCGCTCGATCGCCTGCGCGCGATGACCGTCCGCACCCATGTGGGTGACGGCGGCGCGCTGCCGGGCGCGGAGCCGCCGATCCATGTCCAGCACCCCACGTCCTGAGGGCCGGGCCCGCACGCGCGCCCTGACGCTCCTCGTCGGGGCGCTGGTGGCGATGGTGCTCGGCATCGGCCTGATGTCGTCACCCGCCCTGGCCCAGGAGCGGACCCCGAGCACCCCGGGGACCACCACCGCCGACGACGACGCCCCGGCGACGACCCCGTCCGTGCCGGACGTGCCCGACGTGCCCGAGGTCCGCCTGCAGGTCGAGTCCGACCAGGGCGGACTCTCCCAGACCGTCGTGATCATGCTGCTGGTCACCATCGGGTCGATCGCCCCGGCGATCCTCCTGCTGATGACCAGCTTCACCCGTTACATCGTCGTTCTCAGTCTCACCCGCAACGCCCTCGGCGTGCAGACGGTGCCGCCGGGCCAGGTGCTCATCGGCCTGGCGCTGTTCCTCAGCCTGTTCACGATGGGTCCGGTCTTCAGCAAGATCAACGACCAGGCCGTCCAGCCCATGCTCGCCGGCGAGATCTCCCAGACCGAGGCGATCAGCACCGGGTTCGAACCGCTGCGCGAGTTCATGCTCGCCAACACTCGCGACGAGGAGCTGCAGCTGTTCATCGACCTGTCCGGCGCGGACAAGCCGGCGACCCCCGCCGAGGTCTCCGCCACGACACTGGTCCCGGCCTACGTCATCAGCGAGCTCCGCGCCGCGTTCCTCATGGGGTTCGTGATCTTCGTGCCATTCCTCGTCATCGACCTCGTCGTCGCTGCGGTGCTGATGTCCATGGGGATGATGATGCTGCCGCCGGTGTTCATCTCGATGCCGCTGAAGCTGCTGCTGTTCGTGCTGGTCGACGGCTGGGTGCTGATCACCGGCTCGCTGGTCCAGTCCGTCCACGGCGTGGTCTGACCGCCCCCCGACCCGAGAAGGCCCCCCGTGTCCGACGTCGAGATCCTCAACATCCTCACCGGTGCCCTGGCGGTGTCGGCCCGGATCGCCGGGCCGCTCCTCCTGGTGGCCCTGGCGATCGGCGTGGCGGTGTCGCTGTTCCAGGCCGTCACCCAGGTCCAGGAGATGAGCCTGACCTTCGTCCCGAAGCTGGCCGGGATCGCGATCGTGCTGGTGTTCGCCGGCAGCTGGATGCTGCGCGAGCTGGTCGGGTGGGTCGAGGCGCTGTGGTCGACCCTGCCCACGATGCTGTAGGCGGTCCGCGGTGGACGTGCTCGACCTGACCATCGACGCCAACTGGGTGCTGGGGCTGCTGCTGGCCACCACCCGGGTCGGGGCGTTCGCCGTCGCCTCCCCGCAGCTCGGCTCGGTGCTGCCCACCCCGGCCAAGCTCGCGTTCACGACCGCCATCGGGTTCTTCATGGTGGGGCCCGTCACCGGGGACCTGACCCTGCCGCGCATCGTGGCCATGACCGTCGTGAACGCGGGACTGGGCCTGGCGCTCGGGTGGCTGGTCGGGGCGCTGTTCCACATGTTCGCGGTCGCGGGCACCATCATCGACGCCACCGCCGGGACCTCGATCGCCTCCATCATCGACCCCACGCGGGGCGAGCAGGGCGCGGTGTTCAGCCGCCTGTTCCAGGTCGGGGGACTGGCGCTGTTCTACGCCGTCGGGGGACTGGGCCTGCTCGTGACCACGCTGGTGTGGTCCGTCCGGGCCGTGCCGCTCGGCGGCACGCCGAACTTCGACGGCGGGGCGCTGGCCGGTGCGGCCACGACGCTGACCAGCCGGGTCATGGTCGCCGGCCTCGAGGTGGCGATGCCGGTCCTGGCGATCCTGCTGCTCACGGAGGTCGTCCTCGGCCTCGCGGCGCGGTTCGCGCCGACCGCCAACGTGTTCCTGCTCGGCCTGCCGGCCAAGGTCTGGCTCGCCCTGGCCATGAGCGGCATGAGCGTGGCGCTGTTCCCGGAGGCCATCGACGGCCTGATGGACTTCAGCCGCCAGACCGCGGTGGAGGTCCTCAACGGGATCGGGGCCGGCGCGGCCTGACCACCCGCGCGTCTCCCGTCGCCGGTGCTTCAGCGGACCGAGCACGCGCCGACGGGGGGCGTGGTGCCGCACCGGACGCGGCGCCTCCCAGGCCACGGACCGGCCCCGCCGACGCGACACATGCGCCGACAGGGATCCTGAAGACGTGGCTGGCAAGGACGGCAAGACCGAGAAGCCCACGCCCCAGCGCCGCAAGCAGGCGCGGGACGAGGGGCAGGTCGCCCGTTCGCCCGAGGTCCCCGTGCTGCTGTCGCTGGCCGGTGGGGCACTCGTCGCCCGTGTGGCACTGCCGGGGGCCGTGTCCACGTTCGCGACGGAGACGCGGGGCCTGTTCGGCCACCTGTCACCGACCGACACGGCCGGTGCCGGCGTGGTGGACAGCGCCGTTCGCATGACCCTCGCCGTGATCGTGCCGTTCGCCGCCGTCGCGGTGGTCGGGGCGCTCGTCGGCGGGTTCGCCCAGGTCGGGTTCCGGATCTCGCCCAAGGCGGCGCGGCCGAAGCTGTCGAACCTGTCGCCGAAGAAGGGCCTGCAGCGCTTCAAGCCCTCGACCGCGGGCTGGGAGCTGGCGCGAACCGCGATCAAGCTCGCCCTGCTCGTCGCCATCGTCTGGAGTCCGCTGGCCGGCCTGACCGACCAGCTCGGACGGGTGCGGTCGCTCGACGGTGGGATGGGCGTCGTGCTCGGCGCGATCTGGTCCCTGCTGGTGCGGGGGGTGCTGGTGGCCCTGCTCGTCGCAGGTGCCGACTACGCGGTCAACCGTCGCAAGAACGAGAACCAGCTGAAGATGACCAAGGACGAGGTCAAGCGCGAGCACAAGGACCAGGAGGGCGACCCGATGATCAAGGCGCAGCGGCGCCGACGGGCCGCGGAGATGTCCCGCAACCGCATGCTGCGGGACGTGGCCACCGCCGACGTGGTGCTGGTCAACCCGACCGAGCTGGCCCTCGCCCTGCACTACGAGCCGGGTGCCGCCGCGCCCCGCGTCGTGGCCAAGGGGGCCGACCACCTCGCCGCCAGGATCCGCAGGGAGGCGCGCCGCCACGGGGTGCCGATCATGGCCGACAAGCCGCTGTGCCGGGCCATCTACCGCCGATGCAAGGTCGGTGACATGATCCCGGCGACCCTGTTCGAGGCCGTCGCCGTCGTGCTGGCCTGGGCCTACCGACGCTCCGGGCGCACGCCCGGGCAGGCGGCCGCCTGATGGGGTCGAACCGGCTCTCGACCCTGGCGGTCCCCGGCCTGCTGGTCGGCATCGTGCTGATGATGGTGGTGCCCCTGCCGCCGGTGATGCTCGACCTGCTGCTCGCCGGGAACATCAGCCTGTCCGTGCTGGTGGTGCTGGCCGTCATCGGCCTCGACGACTCCCTGAAGCTGTCGGCGTTCCCGTCGCTGCTGCTGATCACCACCATGGCGCGGCTGGCCCTGAACGTCTCGTCCACCCGACTCATCCTGCTGAACGGGTACGCCGGCAAGGTCATCGAGACCTTCGGCAACTTCGTGGTCGGTGGCTCGGTCCTGGTCGGGCTGGTGGTCTTCCTGATCCTGATCGTGATCCAGTTCGCGGTCATCACGGCCGGCGCGGGGCGCGTTGCCGAGGTCGGGGCGCGGTTCGCCCTCGACGCCATGCCGGGCAAGCAGATGGCGATCGACGCGGACCTGGCCGCCGGACTCATCGACGAGGCCGAGGCACGGCGTCGCCGCCAGCGCATCGCCACCGAGTCCGACTTCTACGGCGCGATGGACGGCGCCTCGAAGTTCGTCAAGGGCGACGCCATCGCCGGCATCGTGATCGTGGTCATCAACCTGCTCGGCGGGTTCGTCATCGGCGTGGTCAGCCAGGGGATGCCGCTGGACCAGGCCATCAGCACCTACGCGCTGCTGACCATCGGCGACGGCCTGGTCTCGCAGATCCCGGCCCTGCTCATCTCCGTGTCCACCGGCCTGCTGGTCAGCCGCGTGGGCGAGGACGACGGCGACCTCGGGCCGCAGCTCACCCGCCAGCTCCTGGCCAACGCGCAGCCGATGCGGATCGGCGCCGTCGTGCTGGCCCTGATGGCGGTCATCCCGGGCCTTCCCAAGGTCCCGTTCCTGCTGATCGCGGGTCTGCTGTGGCTCTCGGCGTCCCGTGCCGCCGCAACGGGCCGAGGCCGTCGACGAGGAGCTGGAGGCCACCGCGGAGGTGACGGCCTCCCCGGACGACCCCGAGGCGCTGATCGGCCGGATGCGCGTCGAGCCGCTGGAGCTGCACCTGTCGTACGACATCCTCGACCTGATCGACCCGTCGCGGGGCGGCGACCTGCTCGAGCGCGTCCGGGGCCTGCGCCAGCAGATCGCCATGGAGCTCGGCATCGTCATGCCCCTGGTGCGCACACGGGACGACGCCTCGCTGTCGCCGTCGAGCTACCGCATCCTGCTCCACGGCGTCGAGGTCGCTGCCGGCCGTGCCCCCCTGGACCGTGCCCTGGCGCTGCCGGCCGGGGACGGCTCCGAGCTGCGCGGCATCGCCGTCGAGGAGACCACCGAGCCGGTGTTCGGGCTGCAGGCGTTCTGGATCCCCGCCGATGCGCGTGCCGCCGCCGGCGCCACCGGGGCCACCGTCGTGGACCGCTCCGCCGTGGTGGTCACCCACCTCGCCGAGCTCGTGCGCCAGCAGGCCCCCGACCTGCTCACCCGCCAGCAGGTCCAGCAGCTGCTCGAGGGCGTGCGCTACGACGAGCCGCTGCTCGCCAACGAGGTCGGCGGCGAGCACCTCTCGCTCGGGCTGCTCCACCAGGTCCTGCGCGAGCTGCTCGCCGAACGGGTCCCGATCCGCGACCTCACCCGGATCATCGAGGCCGTCGCGACCCGCGCCCGCGAGACGCAGCACCCCGAGCACCTGGCCGCGGCCGCGCGTGCGGCCCTCGGCCCGGCGCTGGCCGCTCGCGTCGCCCCCGACCGGCGACTGGCCGTCGTCACCCTCGACCCGTCGCTGGAGGCGCGCTGCCACGAGGCGCTGCGCGACGTCGACGGCCAGCTGCACCTCGTCCTGGACCCGCAGCTCGTCGGCCACGTGGTCGGACAGCTGCAGCAGGCCCTGGCCACCGCCGCGGGGGCGGGTCTCCCGCTCGCCCTGGTGTGTGGCCAGATGCTGCGTCGCCCCCTGCGACGGACCCTGGCCTCCACCGGCGTCGACCTCGACGTCCTCGCCTACCCGGAACTGCCCTCCTACATCGAGCTGACCCAGATCGGAGTGATCGAGCATGCGCCTGTCACTGCCTGACGCCCCGCCGGCCGGGACCGCCGACGCCCACCAGGACGGCGACGTCGTGGTCGAGGCGCCCACCGCCGAGGCGGCCATCGCCCAGGTGCACGACCAGCTCGGCTCGGACGCTCGCATCGTCCACGCCGAGAAGGTCCTGCGTGGCGGCCTGTGGGGGTTCTTCCCGAAGCAGGTCGTCCAGCTGACGGCCCGCCCGGTCGACGACCCGGCCGACGACGAGGTCCGCCGCGCCCCGTCCGTCGAGGAGCGCATCGCCGCCGCCCGTGGCGCCGGCGACCCCCGCCACGACGAGCCGCCGGCGGCCGCGCCCGAGGGCCTCGAGGCCGTGCTGGCCCGGCTGTCCGCGCAGGAGGACGACGAGGAGGAGGGCCTCGGAACCGCCCTGCGTCGCCAGCTGGGCGTCCACATCGCCGAGGACCGCGCGGTGCCGTCCCCCGCGCCTGCCCCGGCCCCCGCCCACGCCGCTGCGCCCGCCCCGACCGCTGCGGCCGCCCCGACCGTTGCTCCACCGGCCGACACGCCTCCCCGGCGTGGTCCGTGCCCACCGCGGCGCCGGAGGCGCCCCGCATCCGCCCCGTCACGGGGGGCGACCCGACCGAACCGACCCCCCGCGGCCTGGACGCCGCGCTGGCCGGGCTGCCCCTCGAGGACGTCGAGTACGCGCGGGGGACCGGGACACCGTGGTCGGGGCGGGGTCTGCTGATGCTCGGCCTGCCACGGGCGTTCGTCGACGCCGTGCTGGCCCAGGAACCGACCGACGACGCCGCGTGGACCTACGCCGTGGCGCGCACGCTCGCCCCGCTGTGCCGGCCGCTGCCGTCCGGCGCCGCCACCATCGTGGGCCCGCGCGCCGAGCGGCTCAGCCGCGCCCTCGGCACGCCGCTGGTCCGGCTCAGCAGCACCCCGCGCGGCCGGTCCACCTTCGCCGTCGCCTGCACCGACAGTGCGCGGGCCCGGACCTGGCTGGCCACACACCGCGGCGGGCGTTGGACCCACCTCGTGGTCGGGGGCAGCGACTGGCGGGGCCTGCTGTTCGAGGGTCCGCTGGCCGTGTCGTGGGTCGGTGACGACGCCCTGGGGGAGGCCGTGCGCACCGCCCACGAGCTGGGCATGGTCCTCGGGCCGGGCCTGCGTGACGGCGACGGGGCGCTCGTCGAACCCGCCCCGATCGAGCTGGCGATGCTGCTGCGTGAGCTGCTGGGGGGTCGCGCATGAGCCCGGGGCCCCTCCGCCGCCTGCTGGGCGCCCTCGGCCTGCTCGCCCTGGCCCCGATCGCCTACCGGCTCGTCGAGGGCTCGATGACCGCCGTGGACGCCGCCGTGCGGGCCGTGGCCACCCTGGTGGTCGTCGTGGTCCTCGGCCGGCTCGTGGGCGGGTGGCTCGCCACGGTCGCCCACGCGTACGACCAGCAGGGGACGACGTCCGGGGGCCGCGGCCGTGGCCTTGAGTCGGCGTCCCCCGCGCCGACGAGGAGATCGGACCCCGACGCCGCGTGAGGCGTCGCGACTGCCGAGCCCACGCCAAGGGGTGAGCCGTGAAGATCCTCATCGTCGACGACAGCAAGGCCATGCGCGCGATCGTGCGCCGTGCCCTGTCCGCCACCGGTGGCTACGCCGGCGCGGAGGTGGTCGAGGCCACGAACGGGGCCGAGGCCCTCGGGATGATCCCGCAGGAGCGCCCCGACGTCGTCCTGTCCGACTGGAACATGCCCGAGATGACCGGCATCGAGCTCCTGGAGGCGCTCGGGTCCGCCGGCGTCGACATCCCGCCCTTCGGGTTCGTGACCTCCGAATCGACTCCCGAGATGCACGACCGGGCGATGGCGAACGGCGCCCGGTTCCTCGTCTCCAAGCCGTTCACGCCCGAGGCCCTGGAGCGGGCGCTCGACGGCGCGCTCTGAGGAGCGGCCGATGGGAGCCGTCCCCACGCCCGTCCGGGCCTCCATCCGTGACCTGCTGTCCGACCTCGTCGGTCGCCCCGTCGAGGTGGCACCGGCGTCCGAGCCGTTGACACTCGACCCGGGCCAGCCCGCCTACGCGGCGACCTACCGCTTCGACGACGGGCGGGTGGCGGCGATGACGGTCTGCGACCTGCCCGCAGCCGCCGGCATGGGCGCCGCCATCGGCTTCATGAGCCGCAGCGACGCCGAGGCGGAGCTCGCCCAGCACGGGGGGCTCGCCGGCGACCTCGAGGAGTTCTTCCGTGAGGTCGTCAACGTGTTCGCCAAGCTGCTGAACAGCCCGACCTCACCCCACGTGGCGCTGCGCGAGGTCGACACCGTGCCCGGCGAGCTGCGCCCCGACGCGGCCGAGCTGGCCCAGCGCCCCGCCCGCCGAGTCGACCTGCACGTCCAGGTCGACGGCTTCGACCCCGGCTCGCTGGTCCTGCTGATCGGCTGAGATGGCGCGCCGCCCGCGAGCCTCGCGGTGGCGCGTCAGGCCGGGACCGGGTGGCCGGCACCGAGCAGCTCGTCGAGCAGCTCGACGGCCGACGGGCACCATGTCGGGGTCGAGGTCCACCCCCGCGCGGGCCTGCAGCGCCCCGGCCATGGCGTCGAGGTCCAGGGCGTGGGCGGGGTCGAGGAGGTCGGCGACCGCGATCGCCAGGGTGACGATGCGCGCCCCGACGGGGATCTCGCCGGCGGCCAGGCCGTCGGGGAAGCCCGCCCCGTCCCACCGCTCGCGGTGCGCCCGCACGGCGGTCGCGACGTCGGCCCCCGCGGTGGCCGCGAGGTAGGTCGCGCCCCGCACCGGGTACTGCTGGTAGGCCTGCCGGTCCTCGCCGGTCAGCGTGTCGGGGGCGCGCAGCGACTCCGCCGGCAGTGACGCGGCACCGATGGCGTGCAGGTGCGCGGCGAGCTGGATGCGCGAGCGCGCCAGCCCGTCGTAGCCGAGGGCGGTGGCCAGCTGCGCGGCGACCTCGCCGGTGCGCTCGAAGCGTCCCTCGGGTAGGCCGGCCTGGCGCCGCACGTGCTCGATCACGAGCAGGGCGGCCTCGAGCTCGGTCGTGGCGGAGACGCCGAGGGCCAGCGCGTCGGCGCCCACGACCAGCACCGAGCGGTCGCTGATCGCGACGTCCAGCGCCCGCTGGGCGGATTCGCGCAGGGCGCCGAGGTCGGTGGACACCTCCGGCCCGGCGTGCCCGACCGCCACGCCGAGCGTGCGCACCCCGGAGGGGGAGTAGGTCTCCGCGATCCGCTCCAGGTCGTGGGCGAGGACCTCGACGGCGTGGGGCGTCAGCGACATGGCGACGAGCCCGAAGCGCCAGTGGTCGAGCACGTACACGTCGCAGTCGTGCATGGTGGCGACGTGCAGGAACTGCGTGGCCAGGCGGCGGCGCACCAGCGTGGCCGCGTCCTCGCCGAGTTCCTCGGGGACCAGCGGAGCCCGCACCACCTCGACCAGCACGAGGCGGGGGACCTCGCCCTCCTGCTCGAGTCCGGCGAGGCGTGATTCCCAGCTGGCGCGGTCCGGCAGGCCGGTGGCCGGGTCGCGACCGCGAGCGCCGTGGGCAGCGGTGTCCGTGCGTGCCACGTGGCGGTCGTAGGAGTCGAGCAGGGCCGTGTCGGCCCCGGCCTGCCCGGTGAGCAGGTCGGCCACCGCGGACTCGTTGCCCTCGGCCACGATCGCGACCGCCCCTCGGCGCACGACGTCGACCGACTGGGACTCGCCACCGGTGTGGACCAGGGCGACCACGGGACAGGTGCTGGTCTCGGCGATGCGGCTCATCGTCGCCGTCAGCTCGGCGCGGGGCGCACGCGTGGACACGAGGATCAGCCGGGCCTCGGGGGCACGCTCGAGGTCCTCGGTGATCTCGAGGGCCCCGTCCTCACCCCCGAGCGCTGCCAGACGTGACCGCGACGCCTCGGGAAGGCCCGGGGCGAGCACGACCCCGGAGACGGTGGGTGGCGCGACCTGGCCGAGCTCGTCGACGTGGACGCGCGGCTCGTCGGTGGCCGCGACGGGCTCGTCCTGCTCCGACATCACCTCCACCGCCTTCGTCCTCGGGGCGCGGGTCCTCGTGGTTCCTCTCGGCCGCGGGAGGAGGCGCTGAAGGGGTCAGGCGCTCAGCTCGGTGACGCTGGCGTCGGCCGCCTGCAGGCAGTGCTGCCAGGTGGTGTGCGCCTGCATGGTGGCGAGGTAGGACGCGCGGCGGCGGGCGCCCGGGGCGCCCTGGGCGACGCCGGGCACACCGTCGTACCGGGTGCCCATCCAGGCACGCATCGCGGTGATGGCCTCGGAGCGGATCTGCGAGACGCGGGCCTCGGTGACCCCGAGGCTGGCCGCGATGTCCTGCAGGAGCTCGCCGCCGTAGAAGTAGCGCTCGACGACCTCACGGTGGGTCTCGTCGAGGTGGGCGACGGCGACACGCATGGTCCCGAGCAGCTCGCGCTCCTCCAGGGAGTCGGCGGGCAGCAGCGCCTCGTCCTGCTCGGGCAGCAGCGACTCGAGGGTCTCCACACCGCCCTCGCCGTCGGCGATGGGCTGGTCGAGCTGCAGCAGCGTGGCGCGCTCGGTGGCCCGCTGGCGGTCCCGCACGTCGTCCTCGGAGACCCCGAGCTCGGCGGCCAGCTCGGTCACGGACGGGGACCGGCCCTCCCGCTGCTCGAGCTGGCGGGCGACCTCGCCGAGCTCGCGGGCCCGGCGGCGCAGGCTGCGGGTGGCCCAGTCGCGGGACCGGGTCGAGTCGATGATGGCGCCGCGGATGCGGATGCTCGCGTACCGGGCGAAGGGGACCCCGGTCTCGGCGTCGTAGCGGCGGGAGGCGTCCACGAGTCCGGCGGCCCCGGCGGCCCACAGCTCCTGGCGGTCGACGTGGCGCGGGTAGCGCACCGCGAGCTGGTTGACGATGTGCTGCACGAGGTAGAGGTGCTCCTCGACCAGCGCGTTGGCGTTGGGGGCCGGGTCGGGCGTCGCAGCAGTCATGTCAACGTGCCTCGGAGGTCGGGGAGGGGGCGGGGACGCCACCGGAGAGAATGTGACGCACCGTGATCTGGCATCACTATGTGCAACAGAGGGTGGCCGCGCAAGGGTTTCGGGGCGATCTGGTCCGGATCCGGTCGAACCCGACTACATCCACCCCCCTGTGCACCGCCTTGACGGGCTAGTACCTGTGGACGGTCCCGAACCATGGCCCGGACGGGCCATGGTGTCTGTGCCCGACCGGGGGGTGCCCGCAGTTCGTTCCGTGTCGCGGCGCAGCGGTCAAGTGCGGGCGTTCGCCGCCGACGGGAGGGGCATGGACATCCCGCCGATCGCTCCCACCACCCCTCCAACGCCTGCTCCGACGCCCGACACGACGACGTCGGAGGGTGCGTTCGACGCGACCCTGCAGCGCGCCCTGGCCGCCCCGACGACGGCGACCGATCGGACGCTCACCCTGGGCCAGATGCTGCGTTCCTACGCCACGACGCGGGCGTCGGGGGCCGCGACGACCGTCCCGGCCCTTTCGCCGCCCCCTCGAGCACTGGGCACGGCCGGGATCGGGACGCTCACCCACCGGCCGGACGGCGGCGAGCTCGGGATCGGCCCGCTGGCGCGTCCCGTCCCCGGCGCCGTCGGCTCCGGGCACGGCCCGCGCCGCCACCCGATCCACGGGGACGTGCGCATGCACGACGGGGTCGACATGGCCGGGGCGACGGGCACGCCCATCCATGCCTTCGCGGCCGGGACGGTGACCTTCGCCGGGCCGCGGGGCGGCTACGGCAACGTCGTCATCGTCGAGCACCCCGGCGGCCTCGAGACCCGGTACGCGCACCAGTCCGGGATCGACGTGGCCGTCGGGCAGCACGTGGAGGCCGGGCAGGTCCTCGGTCGGGTCGGTGCGACCGGCACGGCCACCGGTCCGCACCTGCACTTCGAGCTGCGGCGCGACGGGACCTCGATCGACCCCGCCCCGTACCTGGCGTGACCGCCGTCAGGCGCCCGGACGCGGGGGGCGCGGGGGACGGGGCGGCCGGCGGCGTCCCTCGAGCAGCTGGCGGGCCCGGTCGGCGCTGGCCACGGCCTCGGTGTTGGTCCGCTCGATCTCCTGGAACACCTCCTCGCGGTGCACCTTGACCGAGCGGGGCGCGTCGATGCCGATGCGGATCTGGTCGCCCCGGACCTCGAGGACGGTGACGGTGACGTCGCTGCCGATGCGGATCGACTCGCCGGGACGGCGCGTGAGGACGAGCATGCTCAGGCCCCCAGTGGCAGCGGCGTGCGGACCTGCGCGTCGTCGACGCCCAGCACGACCTGGCGCCCCACCTGGGTGTGGCGGTTGACCACGAACGGACCGAGCAGGTTCATCGTGGGGGCCTCACCCTCTTCGGGGACGGTGACGCTGCAGAACAGCACCACGTCCTCGGGGTCGGCGATGCCGAGGGCGCGCACCTCGGCGTCGTCGAGGTCCGGGGCGTAGTCGGGGAAGAACAGCCACGGCACGCCCACGACCATCGCGAGGTCCGGGTCGTCGACGTTCTGCAGCAGCTGGAAGGCACCGTCCTCGACGAGGTCGGTCAGCACCCAGCGGGTGGCCTCGGGGAACCCCGGGATGCCGTCCGGGAAGCTCAACGCGGGGGACGGCAGGTCGTCCTGGTCACTCATCGTCGGTCCCATCGGCGGTCCGGGGGTCGGCAGGGGTCGTCGGGCAGCGCGGGAGCAGCGTAGGAGCCGACCGGGCCGCTCAGCGCAGGAACGACACCAGCGTGTCGGGCAGCGACCGGCCCAGGGCCTGCAGGGTGGCCTGGTAGGCGACCTCCTCGACCTGCAGGTCCATGATCGCCTCGGCGACGTCGACGTCCTCGACCTCGGAGAGCTCCGAGCGAAGGGTCAGCGTGCTGTCCTCGGTCCGGGCCAGCGCGGTCTCGATCCGTGCCCCGGCGGCGCCGAGCTGTGCGAGGCCCGCCGAGGACGTGGTCGAGGGCGGTGTCCACCCCGTCGATGCCGGCGCTGATGGCGGCCTGGTTGCCGGCCTGGATGTCGGCGCGCAGCTGGTCGAGCATCGTGAACGTGTCGGCGCCGGGGGAGGAGAAGCCGAAGACGTCGTCGGCGGTGACGTTGACCTGCACCCGGTCGGTGTCCGAGACGCGGCGCTCGATCGAGCCCTGGTCCCCCTGGTACGTCCAGGTCCCGGCGACCTGCTGCACGGCGGGTCCCCCCTGGAACCCGGCGAACACGGCGCGGCCCCGGTGGGTGCCGTTGGCGACCGAGAGCAGCTGGTCCTGCAGCTCCTCGATCTCCGCCGCCACGGCGTCCCGCTCGTCGGCCGCGGAGGTGGTGGCAGCACGGACGGTCAGCTCGCGGATGCGCTGCAGCACGTCGACCGCGCCCTGCAGCTCGCCGTCGGCCTGGGCCACGAGGCTGCGGGCGTCGTTGGCCGCCCGGACCTCCTGCTCGCGGGACTGCAGGGCCGCACGCAGGGCGAGCCCTCGGCTGGCCTGGGCCGGGTCGTCGGAGGGCACGTTGACCCACTTGCCGGTGGCCAGGGCCTCCTGGGCACGCTGGTAGCGGTCCAGACGTCCCTGCAGGCGGCGCAGGGAGCCGGTGACCATCATCTCGCTGGTCACGCGCATGGTCGACTCCTCACGGTCAGCGTCCGACGATCCCGACACGGTTCACCAGGGTGTCCAGGGCCTGGTCGACGGCGGTCATGACCCGGCTGGCCGCCTCCAGCTGGCGCTGGAAGCGGACGATGTCGACCATCTCCTCGTCCAGCGACACCCCGTGCTGCGACTGGCGCGCGACCTCCGCGCCCACGGCCACGTCGCCCGCTGCGTCGGCGGCCCGGCGCGCGCCCGCCACGGCGGCCCCGAGGTCGACGACCATGGCGTGCAGGTCGGTGCCGAGCGTGCCGGCGCTGCGCAGGTCGGCCAGGGCCTGGGCGTTGGTGCCGTCGAGGGGGCCGGGCAGGCCCCCGGCGCCGAGCACCGTGCCGACCGCGAGGTCGGCGACGTCGGTGATGGCCACACCGACGGTGCCGGCCGCGTCGGCGCCGACGGCGAGCAGGTCCGTCCCGGCGGCGCCGAGGGCGGTGAACCCGGCCGCGTGCTGGGTGTTGAGCGTGGTCGCCAGGTCGGTGACCCAGGTGTTCAGGGCGTCCCGTCGGTCGGGCAGGGTGGTGGTGACGAACTCGTGCAGGGCCGACAGCTCGCCGCCCGTGGCGGCGGTCACGGCCGTGCCAGCCGGCGACCAGGTCGGTCCCGCTGACGGTGACCGGGGTGACCGTCGTGCCGGTGACCAGGGTCACGCCACCCAGCGCCACGTCGACGGTGTTGTCGGCCTGCCGCGTGGCGGTGGCGCCGGACAGCTCCGCGATGCGGTCGAGCGCGGCGTCACGGCGGTCGAGCAGGTCGTTGGACAGCACGAGCGGGTCCTCGTTGGCCACCTGCTGGTTGATGTCGGCGACCTGCTGGAGCAGCCCGTCGAGCTCGTCGACGGCTGCGTCACGACGCACCGTGGTGTCGGCGGCCAGCTGGTCCCACGACCCGGCCACGGAGCGGATCCGGGCGGTCAGCGTGTCGAGCTGCCCCATCACCTGGCGTCGCACCGCCGCGTCGGTGGGGTTCATCGCCAGGTCCTCGAAGGCGTCCCAGAGGCTGTTCAGCTCGCTGGAGATGCCACTGTCGGGTTCCCCGGTGATGGCCTCGGTGCGGTCGAGCAGCTCCGCGCGCACGTCCAGACGTGCGAACTCGGCGCTGGTCGAGCGCACCCGCGCGTCGGCGAAGTGGTCGCGCAGCCGGGCGATGGTGGTGACGTCCACGCCCGTGCCGAGCGGGCCGTCGGGGGAGTCGAAGGGGATGCTGGCCGCCAGCTCCACGCGCTGGCGGGTGTAGCCGGGGGTGGACACGTTGCTGACGTTGTGGGAGGCCGTGTCGATGCCGGCCTGCGCCGCCCGGATGGCGGACAGCCCGGTGTAGAGACCGACGTAGAGGCTCACAGCGCGCGGTCCAGGTGCATCGGCCCGGCGGCACCGAGCTGGGCCTGCCCGGCGGCGTCGTAGGTGGCGGCGGGGTTGGCCCCCGCGAGTGCGTCCAGCGACCGCTGGACCCGCCCGAGCGCACTCGAGGCGAGCTGGCGGTTGGCGTCGGCGGTCTGCTCGATCTCGGCGGTCAGCTCGAGGAAGGCCCGGCGGTGGTCCTCGAAGACGGGGCGCAGCCCGGTAGGCGCGCGGCGTGCGACCTCGGCGAGCGTCAGGTCCTCGGCCGGCACCTCGAGGCGGTCGGCGACCTCGACCAGGGCGGCGAGCCGCTGGCGTTCGGCGCCGCGCAGGGCGGTCACGACGTCCTCCACCTCGTCCATGGCGGCCGACACGAAGCGGTGCTCGTCCGCGGCGAGCAGCAGCTTGGCCACCACCATGCGGTACAGCAGCGATTCCACCATGTGGCGTTCCTGCCACAGGGTGTCGGCCAGGCCCTCGAGCACGTGGGCGGGGACGTCGTCCATCATGGCGGTCCGGTCGGCGGGAGCAGGCCGCGCTTTAGGTCGGGTCCGAACGGAACGACAAGAACAAGAAGCGACACGGGCCGCGAGCGCCCCGCACCGCCCCCCATGAGGAGCAGAACCCGCAGGGCGAGCCCGTGCGACCCCCCCGCCCCGTCGCTACGCTCGCGGGACGCGACGGCCCTGGTGGAGCATCACTCCATGCCCCTGTCGGAACACGAGGAACGCATCCTCGCTGAGATCGAGCGACAGCTCGAGCACGAGGACCCCCGGTTCGTCTCGCGTGCGCGTCGGGCCCGGCGTCCCGGTGGCGCCCGCCTGCTGTGGGGGGCACTCGCCGCGTTCGTGCTCGGCTTCCTCAGCCTGCTCGGGCTCGTGCTGCACATCGCCTTCGGGTTCGTCGGCGTGGCCCTGATGTTCGGGGCCGTCGTCGTCGCCGTGCCCGAGCTGCAACGCCGCCGTGACCGCCGGGTCGAGTCGCCCTCGGAACCCTGACCCCGACCTGCCACCGCTCGTGCGGGCCAGTTCCTCGGGTCAGTCCCTCGGGTCCCGGCGTGAGGGGACCAGCGCGACGGCGCGCTCGGTGGCGTTGCGCCACGGTGCGGTGAGGCGCTGGCGCCGGTCCACGGCGCCGTGCAGCCCGGCCACCAGGCGATGCTCGAGCTCGCGCATGGTCGCCGCGTCCTCGGCGTCGAGGTCGGCGGTGCCCGGCCCGGCGAAGGCGGCGCTGGAGCACAGGCGCGCGAAGCGCGCCGCGTCGTCCGGGTCGACCAGCCCCTGGTCGGCCCACTGCAGCGCGAGCTCGGTGATGGTCTGGTCGCGGCGCCGCCCGACGCCGAGGTGGTCCGCGGTGGCCAGGACACGCCGCATCGAGGCCAGCACGTCGCGCCCCGGGTCGTGGTGGGGGCGGGCCAGGGCACGGCGCAGTGTCGGTTCGCCGTACACCGTGACCGCGGCCAGCGCCCCGAGCACCAGGAGCACGCCCGCGACGACCAGCCACAGCGGCACGGCCCCGGCAGCGTCCCCGTTCTGGCCGTCGAGGCCGCCGCCCTCCTCGAACTGGTCCGGGACGGTGTTCTCGGGGTCGGGGCCGCGGGGTGGGCTGGGTTGTGCGGACGGGTCGGTGGACGGGGTGTCGGGGGCGGGCTCGACGCCCTCGGGTTGGGGGTCGAGGTCGGAGCTGGACGGCACCAGCGTGGCCGAGCGCGGCGTCGGGTCCATGCGGATCCAGCCGTAGTCGTCGAAGAACACCTCCACCCAGGCGTGGGCGTCGGAGGTCGACACGGTGAAGGTGGCCGGTTCGCCCGCCGCGTCGGGGCGGGCGCTGACCCGGCCCGGCAGGAAGCCCACGGCCACCCGTGCCGGGACCCCGTCCGCGCGCAGCATCACGGCCATGGCGGTCGCGAAGTACTCGCAGTACCCGACCTGGGTGTCGAAGAGGAACCGGCGCAGGGCGTCGTCGCCGCGCAGCTCGGGCACCGAGGTCGAGTACGTGAAGGCCGACTCGGGGCCGATGAAGTGGTCCTGGACCGCCAGCACGCGGTCGATGGTCGTGGTGGCGCCGGCCGCGCCGGCGACCTGCTCGGCCAGCGCCCCGAAGTCGTCGTAGCCCGGCGGCAGGGCCAGCCGGGGGTCGTTCGGGGCGACCTCGACGGTGCCCAGGGCCGCGAGGTCGGCGTAGGTCGGCGTGGGCACGAAGGACTGGACCTCGTAGCTGAAGCCCTCGCGCACGCCGACGCGGGTCTCGCCGCGCAGCTCGTTGTCCTCGACCTCGCCGGTGGCGACGAAGCCGCCCTGCAACGAGTAGAACAGGTTGCTGTTCGGCGGGCCGTCGACCTGGTCGACCTGGTAGGGGACCGGGACGTAGATGTTCTCGAGGTCGAGGACCTTGACCGAGGAG
Organism: uncultured bacterium; assembly: GCA_963796225.1. Lineage (GTDB taxonomy): Bacteria > Actinomycetota > Nitriliruptoria > Nitriliruptorales > Nitriliruptoraceae > CAWCLK01. The sequence goes on along the minus strand of CAWCLK010000009.1, from coordinate 89,940 downwards.
GTCACGACCGTGCCGTCGCGGATCTCGGTCTCGGGGGGCAGGCGCCCCTCGGCGCGGAACAGCTCGTCGGGGTCGGGGCGGAAGGTCTCGACGTCGGGCGGGCCGAGCCGCCAGGTCCGGCCGTCGAAGGTGTCCAGTGCCGCCAGGCGCAGGTAGGTGGCACGCGTGGAGCGCACCTCGAGGACGTCGCGGGGCGTGGGCAGGTTGAGCCGGTCGCCGACGTCGACGATCGGCTGGTAGCCACGGGGTTCGGTGGCGGCGGTGACGTCGACCCAGGCGGGCGCGCCGTACCCGGGCAGCAGCCACGGGGCCAGCAGCCCCGCCACCGCCGCCAGGCCCGTCAGGGCGACCCCGCCGGTGCGCAGCCGCGGCGCGACCTCCTCGCGGGTCCACCCGGCCTCGTCGGGGTCCGGTTCGAGCAGGAGCACCAGCCCGGCGGCCACGAAGAACGGCAGGGCGTTGGGCCAGGCCGCCAGGCCGGTCCGGGGGACGGCGAGGGGCGAGAACCACAGCAGGCCGCTGGACACCAGCGCGACGCCCGGCCGCCGCAGGCGGACCAGGGCCTCGTGGGTGACGTGGGCGACCACCCACACGCCGCCGGTGACCAGCAGCCGGATGCTGTCCAGGGGCGGGGTCGGGGCGGGTTGCAGCCGGATGTCCTCGATCCCGCGCGCCCCGAGGTGCCAGAGCTCGGCGATCGCGGACGGGGTGGGCCACGGGCCTGCCTCGACGGCGAACACGCGGGTGAGGAAGGCCAGCAGTGCCGCCAGGGAGACGGCCAGTGCCAGGGCGCCGGGGGCCCGGAGTCGGCGCAGCCCGGCGGCCAGCGCGGTGGCGACCAGGGCAGCGACGAGCACCCCGGGGCGCCAGTCGGTGGTGGTGAAGGCGCGGTGCAGCGGGACGGCCGCCGTGAGCACGAGCAGCAGGGTCGCGCCGGCCAGGGTCAGGTCGCGCCTCACGGGGTCACCGCCGTCGGGGGCGTCGCGGTGGGCGCCGAGGAGGTCCCGCTCCGGGCGGTCCCGTGGCCGCGCGCGGTGAGCTCCGACCAGCGGGTGACCAGGGTCTCCTCGTCGTGGACGACGGTGGCGAACCATCCGGCGGTCCGCAGCGCGGCGGCGGCGGCCTCGGCGTCGTGGCGGGTGAAGGACTGGCTGCGCGGGGCGTCCGGCGGGTCCACCACCAGTGCCACGCGTGCCCCGAAGGTGCGCCCCGCGCGGACCATCAGCCGCAGGAGGGCCGGGTCCGGTGTGGGGACCACGGCCACCAGCGAGCCCTCGCCGGCGCTGCCGCGTTCGAGCTGCCGCCAGAGCGTGGCGACGTCGACCGCCGCCGGCTCCGCGACGGCGAGCTCGCCCATCGTGTGCTCCCACGCGGTCGGCCGGGGGCCGCCGTGCAGCGGACCGTCCACCAGGCGGACGCGGAACTGCCGCGACTGCAGCATCCAGAGGATGCTGGCGGCGGCCGTGACCATGGTCTCGAAGGAGGAGGCCCCGGCGGTGACGACGTGCCGGTCCTGCCCGCGGTCGAGCACGACCACCGCCTCGGGGCGCTGGCGGTTCTCCTCCTGGCGGACCATCAGCCGGCCCCGGTGGGCGGTCGAGCGCCAGTGGACGTGGCGCAGGTCGTCGCCCTGCACGTACTCGCGGATGTTGGCGAGCTCGTCGCCGGCGGGACCGGGACGGGGCGGGCCGTCGTTGCCGGTGCCGAGGTGGCCGGCCAGCGGCGGGCCGTCCGACAGCGCCAGCACCCGCGGGTAGACGACGACCTCGTCGACGCCGCCGGCGGCCATCTGGCGCCGTGCCACGCCGAAGGGGTCACGCAGCTCGACCTGGGTGGGCCCGACGACGTACCGGCCGCGCCGACGCCCCACCAGCGGGTAGCGCAGCCGCACCGACTCGCCGGGCACCAGGGGACGGGTGGTGAACCGGGAGGTCGACGTGAGCAGCGGGGAGGCCTGGTCGTCGGCGCGCAGCGAGGCCGTCGGCAGGCGTCCCACGTTGCGCAGCTCGAGCTCGACGTCGCCGTGCGCGTCGATGTGCAGGTGGCTCGGGCTGACGCGCCGGCGGACCACCAGCCGCGCCGACAGGGCACGGGTGGCCATCAGCGACAGGCCGACCAGCGCGAGCATGGACACGGCCGCCATCGACAGCTCGGTCACGCCGAAGAGCCGGCCGAGCACCCAGGCGCCGGCCGCGCCCACCAGCAGGCCCGAACCGCGGCGAGTCAGGGGCCAGGAGGTCATCGTCGTGCGCTCACTCCACGGGGGCCGGCACGCCCGCGACGACGTCGGCGACGGCCTCGGCCGGGGTGCGGCCCGCCAGCTGGGCATCCGGTGTGAGGATCAGCCGGTGGGGGAGCAGGTGGGGTGCCAGCGCCTTGACGTCGTCGGGCAGGACGTGGTCGCGCCCCTCGAGGGCGGCGCGGGCGCGGGTGGCCCGCAGCATCGCCAGCGACGCACGCGGCGACGCCCCGAGCTCGATGTCGGGGTGGGCGCGTGTGGAGCGGCACAGGGCCAGCAGGTAGCGCTCGACCGGCTCGGCGACGTGGACCTCGCGCGCCGCGGCGATCAGCCCGGCGACCGTGGCCGCGTCGGTGACCGCTTCGAGGGCGGCGACACGGTCGTCGCCGCCGTGGGTGCGCAGCATCGCCAGCTCGGCGTCGGCGTCGGGGTAGCCGATCGCCAGGCGCAGCATGAACCGGTCCCGCTGGGCCTCGGGCAGCGGGTAGGTGCCCTCGAGCTCGATCGGGTTCTGGGTGGCCATGACCATGAACGGGACGGCCAGCTCGTGGGTGATCCCGTCGATGGTGACGGTGCGCTCCTCCATCGACTCGAGCAGCGCCGACTGGGTCTTGGGGCCGGCGCGGTTGATCTCGTCGCCGAGCACCAGGTTGGCGAACACCGGGCCGGGGCGGAACTCGAACTCGCCCGTGTCGGGGGAGTAGACCGTCACGCCGGTCACGTCCGAGGGCAGCAGGTCCGGGGTGAACTGCACGCGCCGGACCGAGCAGTCGATGCTGCGGGCCAGGGCGCGGGCGAGCAGCGTCTTGCCCACCCCCGGGACGTCCTCGACGAGGATGTGCCCCTCGGCCAGCAGCGCCGTCAGCATCAGGCGCACGGCGTCGGGCTTGCCCGACACGACCTGGGTGATGTTCGCCCCGATGGCGTCGAAGACCTCGCGAACCCCGTCGAGGTCGGCGCTCCGGCGGGCGCCAGCGGTTCGTGCCACGTGTTCCCCTGCTCCGCGCGCCCGGGTCTGCAGGTGGGGCGCGCGGCGATGGTAGCGACGGGCGACCCGCTCGCCGGGGTGATGCGCGGGCTGCGTTACGGGGCCGAGCGGTACCCGCCGAGGTGGGCCCCGGTGGGCTCCTCGCCGGGCTGCACGACCGTCTTGAAGTCCTCGTCCGACCACGGGCTGGGTTCGCCGATCCGGGTGAAGACGTCGTCGGCGCAGTCCGGGCACACCGTCCAGCGCTTGGTCACGACGACGTCGATGCCGGTCTCGTCGGTGGCCTCCGAGGAGAACACCACCCGCGCCCCGCCGTGTTGCTCGTCGCACCCGTCACACGTGTACGTCATGGTCCGCTCTCCTCCCGATCCGTGCGGTTGACGTCGCCGTCACCTTCGTCCGCCACGGTACGGTGTGGGCGCGTCGCATGGCGCCGAACAGGCAGTACGGAGTGGGCGAGCAGGTGTCCGAGCACGGGGCGGGGGATGCGGCGACGTTGACCTCGTCGGAGTCCGAGCGTGCCCGGACGCCCCGGGGGGAACGCACCGCGGCTCGCCTGCGCGATGCTGCCCGCGACGTCTTCGCCGAACACGGGTACGCCAACGCCCGGGTCGAGGACATCGTCGACCTCGCCGGCGTCAGCCACGGCACCTTCTACACCTACTACGAGAACAAGGCCGCGATCCTCGACGCCCTGGTCGACCACGCGGCCCTGCGCCTGCGCCAGGTGGTCTCGGAACCCTGGGTGGGCGCGGACGTCGGGGCGGTGATCCGCGACGTGATCGACCGGTTCGTCGACGCCCTGGCCGACGAGGGCGAGGTCATCGGGGCGTGGATCGAGGCGGCGGCCCACGACGACCACTTCCGGGACCGGCTCCGCCTCGTCCGCGGCGAGTACACCGACACCGTGGCCTCCCACCTCGAACCGGTGCTGGTGGGCACTGCCCATGACCCGACGGTGGCGGCAGGTGCGCTCGTCGCCATGGTCGAGGGCTACACCACCGACCGCCTGGCCGCCGGCGGGACCGCCGAACGCCACGCCGCGGTGACCACGCTGGCCGAGCTGTGGTTCGGCGGGCTCCAACGACTCGGGACCACCTGACCCTCCCGGCGCCCGCCCGCCCCGCCGCCGCGCGGCCCCACCTGCCCCCGGGCGCCCCCACGTCGCTCCCCGGCGCCCCCCACGTCGGCCCCCGGCGCCCCCCACTTCGCTCCCCACCGCGCCCCGCCACGCCCCCGGACCCCGCATCCGGGGGCGTTCGTCGTGACAGCGCGAGCGTCGGGTCCGGGGTCGCCCCACATCCCTCCCCGGGCGAAAATCGCCCGCCAGCGCCGACTCTGGGGCGAATCCGAGCGCTTGAGTGGTTGACGCTGCGACCGACGGGGCGTAACGTGGAGCGAAGTGGAGGGAATTCCCACGAACGGGCGGCAGGTGGTGGTGGAGCGCGACGCGCGACGGCACCCGTCCCACCACGACACACGAGCAGGGGTCCACGGTGTTCCTCGGGGAGTTCCAGCACACGCTGGACGACAAGGGTCGGGTCATCCTCCCGGCCCGGTTCCGGGAACGCCTCTCGACCGGCCTCGTGGTGACGCGGGGGATGGACCGGTGCCTGGACGTGTGGCCGCGCTCGGCCTACGAGAAGCGCGTGGAGGAGACCCGCGCCCTGCCGCGCGAGCACAAGCGCGCGCGCTGGCACCGGCGGCTGCTGACCTCGGGGGCGCACGACGACGTGCCGGACAGCCAGGGACGGATCGTGATCCCGCAGGGGCTGCGCGAGTACGCGGGCCTGTCCCGGGACCTCGTGGTCTGCGGGAACGACGACAAGGTCGAGATCTGGGACGCGCAGGCCTGGGCGGCCGAGCTCGAGCGAGCCGAGGCGGAGTTCGCCGACCTCGACGAACCGCTGGAGTTCTGAGCGTGGCCGCGCCCGCCCCGCACCGGCCCGTCATGCTGGAGCGCATCGTCGAGCTGCTCGCGTCCGCGCCGGACGGCGTCGTCGTCGACGCCACGCTCGGCGCCGCCGGACACGCGCGCGCCGTGGCCGAGGCCCGCGTGGCCCGGTTCGGGCACGCCCACCTGGTCGGCATCGACCGGGACCCGGACGCCCTGGCGCTGGCCCGCGAGCACCTCGCCGACGTCGAGGGCCTCGAGCTCGACACGGCCCAGCGCCGCTTCGACGCGCTGGGGGAGGTGCTGGACGAGCTCGGCATCGACCGCGTCGCCGGGGTCCTGCTCGACCTCGGCATCTCGTCGATGCACGTCGACCGAGCCGACCGCGGCTTCTCCTACCGGCAGGAGGGGCCGCTGGACATGCGCATGGGCCCTGACGCCCCGCGCACCGCCGCCGAGCTGATCGCCGAGACCCCCGAGGGCGACCTGGCCCGCATCCTGCAGCGGTACGGCGACGAGCGCTTCGCCCGTCGCATCGCCCGTGCGGTCAAGCACGCCCACCCGGCGCCGACGACCACGGTCGAGCTGGCCGCCCTCGTCCGCGACGCCATCCCCGCCGCCGCCCGCCGCACGGGTGGCCACCCCGCGACGCGCACCTTCCAGGCCCTCCGCATCGCCGTCAACGGCGAGCTCGAGGCCCTCGAGCAGGTGCTGCCCGTCGCCATCGAGCGCCTGGCCCCCGACGGGGTCATGGTCACGCTCGCCTACCACAGCCTGGAGGACCGCCTCGTCAAGCGGGCCTTCACCGACGCGGCCACCGGGTGCATCTGCCCACCGGATCTCCCGGTGTGCGCCTGTGGCCGCGTCCCTGACGTCGAGCACCTCGTCCGTCGCCCGGAACGCCCGGGCGAGGACGAGGTCGCCGCCAACCCCCGCGCGTCGGCTGCCCGCCTGCGCGCCATCCGACGCCTCCCGGAGTCACCGTGAGCGCTGCCACCGCACCCCGCCGCCAGTCCCCGCTGGCCGCCCCGCCCCGGCCCCGTCGCGACCGTGCGCGACGCCACCTGCGGGTGGTCGAGGACCAGCCACGGCGACACCCCGTGGTCTTCCTCGCCCTGTACCTGGTCGTGGCGACCGCGGTGGTGCTCGGGGCGGTCTCGCTCAACGCCCTGGCCGCCGGCGGCGCCGTCGAGGCCAAGGACCTCACCTCACGGGTCCAGCAGGCGGAGCGCCAGCACGGCCTGCTGGTGGCCGAGGTCGCCCATCTCGAGGACCCGGCGCGGATCCGCGAGGCCGCCGCGACGGCCGGCCTGGTGCGGGCGGACTCGCCCCGCTTCCTCGAGCCCGGACGCACCCTGCCCTCCGACACGACCCCCCGTGCCCCCGGCGACGACGAGCTCAAGCCGCTGCTGTCGGCGGACGGCCGATGACGTCGATCCGGCGAACCGGCGCACCTCCTGCCGGTCCGCGCCTGCGCCGTCGCACACGCGTGCCCGGCCCGGGTCCCCGGCGCCGCATGGCGGGGCTGCTCGCCGTCTACCTCGCCGGACTGGCCCTGCTCGGGGCTCGGCTGGCCCAGGTGCAGGTGGTCGAGGCCGAGCGGTACAGCGACCTGTCGGTGGCCCAGCGCATCCGCACCGTCGAGCTGCCCGCGACCCGCGGCCGGATCTACGACCGTGACGGGGACGTGCTCGCCACCTCGGTGGACTCGGCGACCATCTACGCCGACCCACGGGCGTACCGGGCCCGGGAGCTGCCCGACGGCCGCACCGTGCTGCCCGAGGTCACCCCGGGCCAGGCGGCCCGCCAGCTGGCCCCGCTGGTCGGCGTGGACGCCGAGGTGCTGCGCCAGCGGCTCGCGTCCGACGCCCACTTCGTCTACATCGCCCGCCAGCTGCCGTGGGAGACGGGGGAGCGGGTCCTGGACCTCGAGCTCCCGGGCATCGCCCGCCTGACCGAGCCCAGCCGGCAGTACCCCGCCGGGTCCCTGGCCGCGCAGGTCATCGGCTTCACCGGGATCGACGGCAACGGCCTCGAGGGGCTCGAGCTCGCCGACCAGGAGCTGCTCAGCGGCACGGCCGGCCAGCTCGCCGTGGAGCAGGCGCCCTCCGGCCTGACCATCGCGTCGGGGCTGCGCGAGCTGACCCCGGCCGAGCCGGGCACCGACCTCGTGCTCACCCTCGACCGCGAGATCCAGGCCGTCGCCGAGCAGGCCGCCACCGACGCGATGGTCGAGCACAACGCCGTGGGCGCGTCGGTCGTCGTGCTGGACGTCGCCTCCGGCGACGTGCTCGCGATGGCCAGCGTGCCGGGCTTCGACCCGACCGACCGCAACGGCACCGACCTCGGCGCCCGGCGCAACCGGGCCGTCACGGACGTCTTCGAGCCCGGCTCGATCCAGAAGGCGGTCACCGTCGCCGCCGCCATCGAGGAGGGCGTGGTCACCCCCTCCACGACCTTCGAGGTGCCCGACCGCATCACCATCGGGCCGAAGACCTTCTCCGACAGCCACGACCACCCGACCGAGACCATGACCGTCGGGGAGATCGTGGAGGCGTCCTCCAACGTCGGCACGATGATGATCGCGCAGAAGCTCGGCGAGCAGCGGCTCTACGACTGGCTGCAGCGCTTCGGCTACCGCGAGCCGCCCGGCGTCGGCTTCCCCGGGGAGGTCGGGGGCCTGCTGCCGCACGTCGACGACTGGTGGGTCACCTCCATGCCGACGATCGCCATCGGCCAGGGGGTGGCGGTGTCCCTGCTGCGGGCCGCCACGTCGTACGCCACGCTGGCCAACGACGGGCTGGCGGTGCGTCCCCGCATCGTCCGGGGGACCGTCGGTCCGGACGGCGACCTCGTGCCGGCCCCGGTCGAGGAGCAGGGCCAGGTGGTCTCGCCGGCCACCGCCCGCTCCCTGCGCGACATCCTGCGCAGCGTCGTGGACGGGGACGGCGGCACCGGGCACAACGCCGCGGTCCCGGGCTACGACGTGGCCGGCAAGACCGGCACCGCCAAGAAGCCCCGCACCGACGGCCGCGGGTACGGCAACGGCTACATCGCCGGGTTCGTCGGGATGGCCCCCGTCGAGCACCCCGAGCTGGTGGTCGCCGTGATGGTGGACGAACCGACCGACGGCTACTACGGCGGCGTCGCCGCCGCCCCGGTGTTCTCCCAGGTGATGGAGTTCGCGCTGCGGGCCCGCCACGTCCCGCCCACGCGGGACGGCGCGACCCTGGACGAGTCCTTCGCCAACGCGGCGACCGCCGCCGCCGAGGCCCGTGCCGCTGCCGCGGCGGCCGCCAAGGAAGGGCCGGCGACCCCCGCCGACGCCCCCGGGTCCCCGCCCGTGGGCACGCCGGTCGGCGGCGACGGCACCGGAGTGGCCGCCGACGGCCAGCTGGCGCCCGAACCCCCGACGACCCCGTCCGACTGACCCGGCGTGGGTGCTCGGACGGTCCCACGGGCTGGCTTACCCTCGCCGCGTCTCCCCGACCCCTCGGACCGAGCATGCCGGCAACCCTGCGCGAGCTCGCCGCCGCCCTGCCCGGGGCGCAGCGGCGGGGCGACGCCGTGGTGACCGACGCGACCCACGACTCCCGCCAGGCCGGCCCCGGGATGCTGTTCTGCGCGATCCGTGGCGAGCACGCCGACGGACACGACCACGCCCCGGGCGCGGTCGACGCCGGAGCAGCGGCACTGCTGGTCGACCACTGGCTCGACCTCGACGTGCCGCAGCTGCTCGTCGACGACGTGCGGGCCGCCGCCGGTCCGGCCGCGGCCGGGGTCCACGACGACCCCACGCGCGACGTCGCCGTGGTCGGGATCACCGGGACCAACGGCAAGACCACCACCGCCTACCTGGTCGAGGCCGCCGTCGCCGCCGGGGGCCGGGGGACCGGCCTGATCGGGACGGTCGAGACCCGCATCGACGGGGCGGCCGTGCCCGGCGTCCGCACCACCCCCGAGGGCACCGACCTGCAGCGCCTGTTCGCGCGCATGCGGGACCGCGACGTCGCCGTCGTGGCGATGGAGGTGTCCTCGCACGGGCTGTCCCTGCACCGCATCGACGGGACCCACGTCGCGGTGGCGGTGTTCACGAACCTCTCGCAGGACCACCTGGACTTCCACGGTGACATGGCGTCCTACGCCGCCGCCAAGGCCCGGCTGTTCACGCCCGGCCTGGCCGCGCGGGGGATCGTCGACGTCGAGGACGACTGGGGACGGTGGATGGCCGACCGGGCCGAGGTGCCCGTCGTCACCGTCGGCTCGCACGACACCGACGTGCGCCGCCGCGTGGTCCGGGCCGACCTCGACGGGACCGACGTCGTGCTCGAGGGCCCGCGCGACGTGCTCGGGGGCGCCGAGCGGGTCGAGCTGCACACCCCGCTCGTCGGCGGCTTCAACGGCCACAACGTCAGCGACGCCTTCCTCGCCGCCGTGGCCGCCGGGACCGACGCCGACGCCGCTGCGGCCGGGCTGGCCGCCTGCCCCGGGGCGCCGGGGCGACTCGACCGCGTCGACGCCGGCCAGCCCTTCCACGTCCTGGTGGACTACGCCCACACCCCGGACGCGATCGAGGCCGTGGTCGACACCCTGCGCCCGCTGACCTCGGGGCGCGTGCTCGTGGTCGTCGGCGCCGGCGGTGACCGCGACCGCGGCAAGCGCCCGCTCATGGGGGCCGCGGCCGCCCAGGCCGACGTGGCCGTGCTCACCTCGGACAACCCGCGTTCGGAGGATCCCGACGCCATCCTGTCCGCGGTCGTCGAGGGTGCCCGCGACGCCGCGACGGCCGCCGAGGTCGTGGTGGAACCCGACCGTCGCGCCGGCATCGCCGCCGCGCTGGACCGGGCGCGCCCCGGGGACGTGGTCGTGATCGCCGGCAAGGGGCACGAGACCACCCAGGCCTTCGCCGACCACACCGAACCCTTCGACGACCGGGAGGTCGCGGCCGAGCTGCTCGGTGCGCACCGGGCGGAGGGGGCCGCATGATCGACCGCACCCTCGCCCAGGTCGCCGACGCCGTCGGCGGACGCGTCGTCGACGCCGACCCCGACCTCGTGGTCGGGGCGGTGACCACCGACTCCCGCGACCTGCCGCTGGACGCCCCGGCCCTGTTCGTGGCCCGCCTCGGCGAGCAGCAGGACGGGCACGACCACGCCGCGGCCGCCGTCGCAGACGGGGCGGCGGCCGTGCTCGCCTCCCGGGACCTGCCCGACCTGCCCCGCGTCATGGTGGACGACACCGACGACGCGCTCGGGCGGCTCGCCCGCCACGTCCGCGACGTCGTGGACCCGGTCGTGATCGGGATCACCGGGTCGGTGGGCAAGACCACGACCAAGGACCTCATCAAGGCCGCGTGTGCGGCGTCGCTGCCCACCGAGGGCGCCCACGGGTCGTACAACAACGAGGTCGGGGTCCCGCTGACGATGCTGGCCACCCGCGCCGACACCGAGGTCCTCGTCGTCGAGATGGGCGCTCGCGGGGTCGGGCACGTCGCCTCGCTGGTCGAGCTCGCCCGGCCGTCGATCGGGGTCGTGACCGCCGTCGCCGGCGTCCACCTCGAGCTGTTCGGCTCGATCGAGCAGGTCGCCGTCGCCAAGGGCGAGATGGTCGCCGACCTGCCCGCCGACGGGACCGCCGTCCTCAACGCCGACGACCACCGCGTCGCCGCCATGGCCGAACGCACCCGCGCACGGGTGCTGCGCGTCTCCGGCGACGGGCGCCCGGACGCCGACCTGTCGGCCGCCGACGTCCGCCTCGACGCCCGGGCTCGTGCCCGCTTCACCGCCCGCACGCCGTGGGGCGACCACGAGGTCGTCCTGCCCGTCGCCGGCCGCCACCACGTCGGCAACGCCCTCTGCGCACTCGCCGCTGCCGGCGCCGCCGGGGCCGACGTCGCCGCGGCCGCGGCCGCGCTGGCCACGGCCGAGGTGTCGCAGTGGCGGGGCGCGGTGGTCGAGGTCGGCGGGGTGGTCGTGCTCGACGACGCGTACAACGCCAACCCCACCTCCACGCTCGCGGCCCTCGACACGCTGAAGGCCATGGAGGTGCCGGGTCGCCGCGTCGCGGTGCTCGGCGTGATGGCCGAGATCGGCGAGGACCACGAGACCGAGCACTGGCGCATCGGCATGCGCGCCGCCAGCATCCTCGACCACCTCGTCGTGGTCGGCGACGACGCCAGCCCCATCACGGCCGGCGCCCGCGACGCCGCCATGCCCCGGGTCGACCTCGTCGCCGACCCGGCCGATGCCCTCGAGGTCCTCGCGGACGTCGAGGCCGGGGACGCCGTGCTCGTCAAGGGCAGCCGCGTCGCCGGGCTCGAAGCCGTGACCGAGGGGTTGCGTGCCCGCCTCCAGGGCGGAGGGGCCGACGCGTGATCTCGATCCTGATCGCCGGCGCGCTGGCCATGCTGGTCGCCCTCGCCGGCACCCCGCTGGTCATCGCGTACTTCCGCAGCCACGGCCTCAGCCAGTCCATCCGGGACGACGTCCTGGTCGACCACGCCGAGACCAAGGCCGGGACCCCCACGATGGGCGGCACCGCCATCGTGGCGGCGGCCGTGATCGGCTACGCCGTCTCGCCACGTCACCGACCTCGTGTTCACCCCCACCGGCGGCCTGGTGATCTTCGTGTTCGTCGGCATGGCCGTGGTGGGCTTCTTCGACGACTACATCAAGGTCCGCAAGCGGCGCAGCCTCGGACTCAACAAGACGGCCAAGTTCGGCGGCCAGGCGATCGTCGCGATCGTGTTCGCCTGGGTCGGGCCCCTCGTGGCCGACGTCCCGCGCAACATCTCGGTGGTCGGCGAGATGGTCCTCGTGTCCGACCTGCCACCGTGGGCCTACGCCATCTGGGTGTTCCTGATCCTGGCCGGGTTCTCCAACGCCGTGAACCTCACCGACGGCCTCGACGGCCTCGCGGCCGGGTCGTCCACGCTCGTGCTCGGCGGCTACACGCTCATGGGCTTCTGGATGTTCCGCAACACGTTCAGCTACCCGTTCATCGAGCAGCAGGACTCCCTCGAGGTCGCCGTGATCGCGGTGGCCGCCCTGGCCGCGTGCGCGGGGTTCCTGTGGTTCAACGCCCCGCCCGCGCGCATCTACATGGGTGACACCGGCTCCCTGGCGATCGGCGGGCTGCTGGCCGCCATCGCCATGGTGACCAACACCCAGCTGCTGCTGGTCGTGCTCGGCGGCCTGTTCGTCCTCGAGACGACCTCGGTCATGGCCCAGATCGTGGCCTTCCGGGCCTTCGGCAGACGCGTGCTGCGCATGGCACCGATCCACCACCACTTCGAGCTGCTCGGCTGGGCCGAGACCACCGTCGTGGTGCGCTTCTGGATCATCGCGGGGCTCGGCGTGACCGTCGGGCTGGGACTGTTCTACGCCGAGTGGATCCGGCGCATCGGGGTGTCGCCGTGACGGGGCGCCACACGACGGCCGAGGGGAGCCGAGCATGAGTGTCGCGACGACGTCCCGTTCGTCGGGCGGGGCCCGGGACCAGGACGGCACGGGGCGGGTGCGCCGCCTGCTGGCCCGTCACCGCAGCGGCCCCTGGGGCCAGGACGCCACCGCCATCGCGGTGGTGGTGGGCCTGCTGCTCATCGTGGGCCTGGTGATGAGCTTCTCCGCGTCGGTGGTCGACGCCGCCGAGAACGGCGACCCCTTCGGCATCCTGCGCCGGCAGGTGGCGTGGGCCGCCCTCGGCGTGCCGGCGTTCATGCTGGTGTCCTCGGTCGACCACCGGGTCTGGCGGCGGCTGTCCTGGGTGATGATGGCCGCGTCGATCGTGGGCCTGCTCATGGTGCTGGTGCCCGGGCTGGGCCTGACCCGCGGTGGTTCGACACGCTGGATCGGCATCGGCCCGCTGGTCGTCCAGCCCGCCGAGCTCGCCAAGCTGTCCGCCCTGCTGTGGCTCGCAGACGTCTACGAGCGCAAGCGCCCCCGCGACGGGGCGCCCTTCGAGCTCGCCCACCTGCTCGTGCCCGGCCTGCCGCTGCTCGGCGTGCTGGGCCTGCTGATCATGGCCGAACCCGACCTCGGGACGTCGGTGGTCATCGGCATCATCATCGCCCTGGTCCTCTACATCGAGGGCCTGCCGATGCGGCTGTTCGGCGTCTTCGCCGGCGTGGGTGCCCTGCTGGCCACCGGGCTGGCCTTCACCGCCTCCTACCGGATCGACCGCATCACGGGGTGGCTGCACCCCGACGCCGACCCCACGGGCACCGGCTTCCAGCTGCTGCAGTCCCTGTACGCCCTCGGCAGCGGCGGCTGGTTCGGGCTGGGGCTCGGGTCGAGCCGCGGCAAGTGGAACTTCGTGCCCAACCCCGAGACCGACTTCGTGTTCGCGATCATCGGCGAGGAGCTCGGCCTGATCGGGGCGCTGGTCGTGCTCGCCCTCTTCGCGGCCCTGCTGGTGCTCGGCCTGCGAGTGGCCCGTCGCGCCCCGTCCGGCTTCGCCCGCACGGTCGCCTTCGGCATCACCGGCTGGCTCATCGCGCAGGCCACGATCAACGTCGCCACGGTCGTGGGCCTGCTGCCCATCACCGGCATGACCCTGCCGCTGGTGTCGGCGGGCGGGTCCTCCCTGGTGTCCACCCTGGTCGCCCTGGGCATCCTCGTCTCGATCGCGCGCGACCCCGACAGCGACGACGTCGACCCACGGATCACGGCATGACCACGCGCATCCTCTTCGCCGGCGGCGGGACGGCCGGGCACGTGTTCCCGGCCGTCGCCGTGGCGCACGCGCTGACCGAGCTGGCGCCCGACGTCGAGGCGGTGTTCGCCGGGACCGCCGACCGGCTCGAGGACCGGCTCGTCCCCGCCGCCGGCTTCCGCATCCACCACGTCGAGGCCCTGCCGCTGCCGCGACGCCTGTCGCCCGGGCTGCTCAAGGTGCCCGGTGGCCTGCTCGCCGCGGTCCGTCGTTGCCGCGAGATCATCGCCCAGGAACAGGCCGTGGCCGCGGTCACCTTCGGCGGCTACGTCAGCTTCCCGGTCTCGCGCGCCGCCCACACCGCCGACATCCCGCTGGTCATCCACGAACAGAACGCCGTGCCCGGCCTCGCCAACCGGTTCGCCGGCCGGTGGGCCGACCGCATCGCCGTGACCTTCCCCGGCTCGGCCGAACGCTTCGCCCACCCCGACAAGGTGGTCGTCACCGGCAACCCGGTCCGCGACGAGATGCTGGCCCTCGACCTCGAGGCGCGGCGGGCCGAGGCCCGGACCCGCTTCGGGCTGGACCCGGACATCCCGACGCTGCTGGTGTTCGGCGGGTCCCAGGGCGCCCGATCGCTGAACCGCGCCATCGTCAAGGCCCACAGCCTGTGGTCGGCGCCGGGCCAGCTGCAGATCCTGCACGCCGCCGGGGCGTCGCTGCACGGCGAGGCCGCCGCCGCCTGGGAACGCGCCCGCGCCGAGGCCACCGGCCCCCGGGTCCGCTGCGTCGACTTCATCGAGGACATGGGGGACGCCTACGCCGCCGCCGACATCGTGGTCTGCCGCGCCGGCGCCACCTCCATCGCCGAGCTGACCGCGCTCGGTCGCCCCGCGGTCCTCGTGCCCTACCCGCACGCCACCCGCGACCACCAGATGCACAACGCACGGGCCCTGGCACAGGTCGGCGGGGCGCAGGTGATCGACGACGCCGAGCTGACCGGACGACGGCTCGTGGACGCCGTCGAACCGTGGATCGCCGACGCGTCGGCCCGCAAGGACGCCGCTCGGGCTGCGCGCGTGTTCGGACGCCGCGACGCAGCCGCGCAGGTGGCCCGCCTGGTCCTCGACCAGGTCCGTGCCGCCACGCCGACCACACCCGGGGGAACCCCATGACCGACCTGGACCTGCGCACGCCCACCCGCGTCCACCTCGTCGGGGTCGGCGGGGCGGGGATGTCCGGCCTGGCCCGGATCCTGCTCCAGCGCGGCCACACCGTCTCCGGCACCGACCTCAAGGACAGCCGCACCCTCGACGAGCTGCGCGCCCTCGGTGCTGAGGTGCACGTCGGCCACGACGCCAGCGCCATCGGCGACGCCGCGGCGGTGGTGGTGTCCACGGCCGTGCGCCCCGACAACCCCGAGCTCGCCCGCGCCCGCCGCGACGGGCTGCCCGTGCTGCACCGGGCCGCGCTGCTCGCCGCGCTCATGGCCGACGAACGGCGGCTGCTGGTCGCCGGCACCCACGGCAAGACGACGACCACGTCGATGTTGGTCGTCGCGCTGCAGGCAGCCGGCGGTGACCCCAGCTTCGCGATCGGCGGCCAGCTGAACGAGGCCGGGACCAACGCCCACGCCGGCACGGACGGTCGCTTCGTCGCCGAGGCCGACGAATCGGACCGGTCGCTGCTCTCGTACGCCGCCGATGTCGCCGTGGTCACCAACGCCGAGCTCGACCACCCCGACCAGTTCAGCGACGACGCCGACATCACCGCCGTGTTCGAGGAGTTCCTGTCCCTGCGACGCCCCGACGGCGTGGCCGTGGTCTGCCTGGACGACCCGGGGTCGGCGCAGCTGGCTGCCGGAGCGACGCCGCCGGTCCTCACCTACGGCGAGGCCCCCGGCGCCGACGTCCGGCTGGTCGTCGACGGCACGGGGCGGGGCCGCGTCCGCATCGACGGCGAGGACGTCGCCCAGCTCGAGCTGCAGGTGCCCGGCGCCCACAACCTGCTCAACGCGACGGCCGCGCTGGCCGTGTGCCACGTCGAGGGCGTCGACGTTGCCGCCGCCGCCGACGGCCTGCGCGCCTTCACGGGCGCGGCGCGGCGCTTCCAGGTCCTCGGGACGGCCCGCGGTGTCACCGTCGTGGACGACTACGCCCACCACCCGACCGAGCTGCGTGCGACCCTGGCGGCCGCCCGGTCCCGCGAGCCGCGCCGGGTCGTGCTCGTGGTCCAGCCGCACCGCTACAGCCGCACCCGCGTCTTCGGTGCCGAGCTCGGTCGTGCCGCGGCCGCCGCCGACGTCGTCGTGGTCACGGACGTCTACGCCGCCTCCGAGTCGCCGGAGCCCGGGATCTCGGGGCGCCTGGTGCTCGACGCGGCCGAGGCCGCCGGCGCACGGGTGCTGTGGCAGCCGCACCTCGGCGAGATGCCCGCCACGCTGGCCGGGCTGGTCGAGGACGGTGACCTCGTGCTCGTCACCGGCGCCGGCGACGTCAACCAGGTGGGCCCCGCACTCCTCGGGGTCCTGGAGGGGAACGGTGACTGACGACCTGGTCTCGGCGCTGCGGGACGCCGGCGCGTCGACCGTGACCGCCGACACCCGGCTCGGTGACCTCACGACCCTCGGGGTCGGGGGACCGGTCGCCGCCCACGTCGTCGCCGAGACCGACCAGGACCTCGCAGCCGTCGGTCGCGTGGCCCTCGACCTCGACCGCCCGTGGCTGGTGGTGGGCCGCGGGTCCAACCTGCTGGTCGCCGACGCCGGCTGGCCCGGGATCGTCGTGACGCTGGGGCGCGGCTTCCGCGGGGTCGACGTGCAGGATGGCCGCGTGCACGCCGGAGCGGCCGAACCGCTGCCGTCCCTGGCGGTGCGGGTCGCCCGCGCGGGCCTCGGCGGGTTCGCCTGGGCAGCCGCGGTGCCGGGAACGCTCGGCGGGGCGGTACGCATGAACGCGGGCGCCCACGGCAGCGACATGTCTCGATCTCTGGTCGAGGTCGAGGTCTATCGCCTGCGGGCCCGGCACAGGGAGGTGTGGACCCGTGACGCCCTCGGGCTGCGCTACCGCCACAGCGAGCTCCCCGATGACGCCGTGGTCGTGGCCGCGCTGCTCGAGCTCACGCCGGCCGACCCCGACCAGCTGCAGGCCGAGATCCGCGAGATCCGCCAGTGGCGACGCGAGCACCAGCCGGTCAACGACCCCAGCTGCGGGTCCGTGTTCACCAACCCGCCGGGGGACTCGGCCGGGCGCCTGGTCGACCTCGTGGGGGGCAAGCAGCTCGCCGTCGGCGGCGCGCACGTGTCGGACCAGCACGCGAACTTCGTCGTGACCGAACCGGGCGCCACCGCCCAGGACGTCCACGACCTCATCCGGCTCGTGCAGCAGCGCGTGGCCGAGCAGGCGGGCGTGGACCTGCACCCGGAGGTGGTCATGGCGGGACGGTTCGAGGGACGGTCATGATGGTCGACGAGCGCATCGCGGCGCGCCGCGAAGGACAGCCATGATGGTCGACGAGCGCATCGCGGCGCGTAGGGCAGAGGTGCGCGACCAGCGTCGGCGGCGCCGCCTGCGCCGCACGATCCTGGTGGCGACCCTGCTCGTGCTGGCGGTGGTGGCCGTGCTGGTGGAACGGTCCTCCCTGGTCGCGCTGGAGGAGGTACAGGTCAGCGGGACGCAGCGTCTGGAACCCGGGGCCGTGCGCCGGGCGGCCGACCTGCCGCTCGGCACCTCGACCCTGCGCCTCCCGCTGGACGCCGCCCGCGAGCGGGTGGAGGCCCTCCCGCTGGTGCGGTCCGCGGACGTGTCGCGCCTCGACCCGCTGACCGTGATGATCGCCGTCACCGAACGCGAACCCATCGCCGTCGTGCGCCGTGGCGACGCGGCCGTCCTCGTCGACCGCGACGGCGTGGTCGTGGCCCGGGGACGCGAGCCGGGCCTGCCGGTGATCCGCCTGGCGACGGGCTCGCTGCCGTCGCCCGGGGCCACGCTGGAGGAGGCGCCGGCCGCCGCCAACGCCCACGCGGCACTGTCCGAGCTCCCGGGGCCGGTGCGGTCGCTGGTCGCCACCTACGTGGCCCGTGCCGACGACGAGCTCGACCTCAGGCTCGCGACCGGCACGATCGTCCGGTTCGGGCGCGCCGAGCGCGTGGCGGAGAAGGCCCGGGCCCTCGGGGCGGTCATCGAGGACCTCGACGGGCGGGAGGTGTCCGCCATCGACGTCCGCGCCCCGTCGCACCCCGTGGTGCTGCCGTAGGACGTCCCGCGGGATGAGCGTGCACACACGAACGGGGGCCGTGGCTTGACGGCCCTCGACCTCAGGTCTAGCGTCCCCCGGAACCCGCTCGGGCACACGGACATAGACCTCTACTAGAGGTTGAGGGTCACGCTAGCACGGCGTGGCGGAGCCGGCAACCACCCCGCACGCACCACCCACGCAAGGAGACCCACATGTCGACCAACCCCACCAACTACCTCGCGGTCATCAAGGTCGTGGGGGTCGGTGGCGGCGGGGTCAACGCCGTGAACCGGATGATCGATTCCGGTCTTCGCGGCGTCGAGTTCATCGCGATCAACACCGACGCCCAGGCGCTGCTGATGTCGGACGCCGACGTCAAGCTGGACGTCGGCCGTGACCTCACGCGGGGCCTCGGTGCGGGGTCCAACCCCGACATCGGCAAGCAGGCGGCCGACGACCACCGCGACGAGATCGTCGAGGTGCTCAAGGGCGCCGACATGGTCTTCGTCACGTGCGGCGAGGGTGGCGGCACCGGCACCGGCGGGGCGCCGGTGGTCGCCCAGGTGGCCAAGGAGGTCGGGGCGCTGACCATCGGCGTGGTCACGCGGCCGTTCTCCTTCGAGGGTCGCAAGCGGTCGGTGCAGGCCGAGCAGGGCATCGCCGAGCTCAAGGACGAGGTCGACACCCTCATCATCATCCCGAACGACCGGCTGCTGCAGATCGCCGACGGCGACACCTCGGTCGTGCAGGCCTTCAAGCTCGCGGACGAGGTGCTGCTGCAGGGCGTGCAGGGCATCACGGACCTGATCATGACCCCGGGGCTGATCAACCTCGACTTCGCCGACGTGCGCACGGTCATGCAGGACGCCGGCTCGGCCCTCATGGGCATCGGCACCGGCCGTGGCGACAACCGCGCCCTCGAGGCCGCCAAGGGCGCGATCAGCTCGCCGCTGCTCGAGGCCTCGATCGACGGGGCGCGTGGCGTCCTGCTCATGCTGGCCGGTGGGTCCGACCTCGGCCTGTTCGAGGTCTCCGAGGCCGCCGACGTCATCACCAAGGCCGCCCACCCCGAGGCCAACATCATCTTCGGCTCCGTCATCGACGACTCGCTGGGTGACGAGGTCAAGGTCACCGTCATCGCCGCCGGCTTCGACAAGTGGGAGCACCCGGTCGAGCAGGAGGGCGCCTTCGTGCGCCAGAGCGCGCCCGAGGAGCCGCGTCCCCGCCTGCAGGCCGTCGAGGCCAACGAGTCCGACGACGACCTGGACGAGGTCTTCCGCAGCCCCGAGCCCGCGCCGGCCGAGCCCACCGAGCCCGGCGACGACGGCGACGACCTCGACATCCCGTCGTTCCTGCGCTGACGTCATCCTCGTGCCCCTCGCCCTCGACGTCGACCTGGGTCCCCACGTCGCCGCCTGGTTCACCGGGCGCGACCCGGGGCCCGACCCGGCCATCGGCCGGGCCGGGAACCTGTCGGCCCGACGGCCCCACCAGCCCACCCGGCTGGCACGGGACCGGCGCGCCGCGCTGGGTCGGCACGGGGTCGCACCCGAGGACGTCCATCTGCTGCGGCAGGTCCACGGGACGCGCGTGACCACGATCGACCCCGCCACGCCGCACGGCACCGTCCTGCCCGACACCGACGCGGCCGTGGCCACCGACGTGGACCGGCCACTCGCGGTGCTCACCGCCGACTGCCTGCCGGTGCTGTTCTCCGGTGCGGGCGTGGTCGCCGCGGCCCATGCCGGGCGCCGGGGCCTGCTCGGCGGCGTGCTCGAGGCCACGGTGGCCGCATGCCGGGACGCCGCGGACGACGGGACGTCCCTGCGGGCCGTCGTCGGGCCCGCGATCCACGCGTGCTGCTACGAGGTGCCCGCGGACATGCGTGACGCGGCCGAGGGCACCCACCCCGGGATCGGTGCGACCACCACGTGGGGCACCCCGTCCCTGGACCTGCCGGGCACGGCCCGACGGATCCTCGACGAGCTCGCGGTCGCGGTCGAGGTCGTGGACGCCTGCACCCGCTGCGCGGCCGACTCGTGGTTCAGCCACCGGGCCGACCCCGACGCGGGGCGCCAGGCCGGCGTCGTGGTCCGGCGCGACGACCGGGTCGCCGCATGACCGCGATGACCCGGACCGACGACCCGATGGCGGACCGCCTGGCCGAGGTGCGGGACCGCATCGAGCGGGCCTGCGATCGCGCCGGGCGTCCGACCTCGTCGGTCGTGCTCGTCGCGGTCGGCAAGACCCACGCGCCCGATGCCATCCAGCACATGGTGGACCTCGGGGTCCGGGAGGTCGGCGAGAACCGCGTCCAGGAGCTGCTGGACAAGCAGCCACGGGTGCACGGGGCGTCGTGGCACTTCGTCGGACAGCTGCAGCGGCGCAAGGCCCGCGAGCTGGTCGGCCGTCACGTGCTGGTGCACTCGGTCGACCGGGCACGTCTCGCCGACACGCTGTCGCGCCACGCCGAGGAGGCGGGGGTGATCCAGCGCGTGCTGGTGCAGGTCAACGTCGGCGAGGACCCGGCGAAGGGCGGTGCCGGCCCGGACGAGGCACTCGATCTCGTGGCCTACGCTCGCGGCTGTTCCCACCTGTCCGTCGAGGGGCTGATGACCATCCCGCCGCTGCCCCCGGACGGAGCCGACCCGAACGAGGCCGCCCGCCCGCACTTCGCGGACCTGCGCCGACTGCGCGACCGCGCTCGTGAGCGGTGGCCGGAGGTCGTCCACCTCAGCATGGGCATGACGGCCGACCTCGAGGCCGCGATCGAGGAAGGGGCGACGATGGTGCGGGTCGGGACCGCGCTGTTCGGCCCACGACAGGACGGCCCGTGGCGGCCTGCTGGAGGAAACGCATGAGCATGTGGCGCAAGACGCTCGTCTACCTCGGTCTCGTCGAGGAGACCGACGAGCACGACGAGCTCGCCGATCGCATGGCGCCGCCGCGCCAGTTCGCGCGCGAGCCGGAACCGCCCCGCGACGTCGACGTCCCGTCCCACGCCCCGCGTGCGGCCGCCGAGCGCTCCCACGAGGACGCCACCGTGCGGCCCCTGGCCCGGGTGACCGAACCGGGCGGCGCCCACGTGCGGCCGATGGCTGCCGGCCTCGGCGCGCGCGTGCAGATCGTGGCGGTGTCCGGCTTCGACGACGGCGCCGCCGAGATCGGGCGCCAGTACCGCATGGGCTCGCCGGTCCTGTTCGACATGACCGACGCCGACCCGGCCACGGCCCGACGCATCCTCGACTTCGTGTCCGGTGTGACCTTCGCCCTGCGCGGTCGGCTGCTGAAGATGTCGGCGCGGGCGTTCCTCATCGTCCCCGAGGGGATCGAGCTGCCCGTCGCCGAGCGCGAACGCCTGGCCGCCCTCGGCTACGGCGGGACGTCATGATCGGCGACGTGCTGTGCTGGCTGCTCGGCGCCTACCTGCTGGTGCTGATCGCCCACGTGATCTTCTCGTGGGTGCCGCGCCCACCCGAGCCCCTGCAGCCGGTCGTGCGCGGCGTCCGTGTCCTGACCGAGCCGCTGCTCTCGCCACTGCGCCGGGCCATCCCGCCGGTGCGACTGGGCGGGGCGGCGCTGGACGTGTCGATCCTCATCGTCTTCTTCGCCCTGTCCCTGCTGCGCAGCGCCATCTGCTGACGAGGTCGCCATGAGCGAGCTGACCCCCAACGAGATCGCCGACTACCCCCTGCGGACCGCGGTGCGCGGGTACCGGGTCGAACAGGTCGACGAGCTGCTCGACCGGGTCGCGGACCGGATCGAGGAGCTGCAGCGCGAGCTCGAGCAGACGCGCGAACGGCTTGCCGACGCGGAACGCCGTGCCGAGGAATCCACCGCCACCGAGGCGACCCTGAAGCGCACGCTGGTCACGGCCCAGCGTGCGGCCGAGGAGACCGTCGCCGAGGCGCGCTCCGAGGCCGCCACGCTGCGGTCGGAGGCGCAGGAGCAGATCGACGAGATGCTCGGTACGGCGCGGGCCGAGGCCGACGAGGTCCGCACCCGCGCGGCCGAGGTCCTGCGGGACGCCCAGCGCGACGCGCAGGAGCTGCGTCGCCACGCCGACCAGGAGGTCGTCCGGCTGCGCCGGGTGACCGAGCAGTTCCGCGGGCGGTTGCGCGAGCACCTCGACGCCCATGTCGCCCTGCTCGAGGACGCCCCGTCCCCCCACGAGCTCGACGACGTCATGCCCCGTCCGGACCCGGAGGACGAGGACGCGGCGACAGAACCCGCCGACCAGCAGGGATCCCCGCTGTTCGTGTCGAATGGACCAGAGGACACCGCCGGAGAGTTCTCCGGCTGACGCCGCGGCGGACTAGCCTGCGGCCCGCTTGGGGAACCCATCGGTGGAGCACTCGTGATCGTCATCAGCCTCGCGTTGGTCATCGCCGCCGCGGTGAGCCTGTTCATCGGGCTGTTCGTCGTCACGGACAGTCTGACGTTCATCTTCATCGCCATCGGTCTGTGCCTGCTGTCGTTGCTGCTGCTGTGGCTCGGGACGCGCACCCGCCGGGCGACCCAACCGACGGCGCCGTCGCAGCCGGTGTACGGCGGCGGGGCGCGCGCCGGGGGATCGACCACTCCCGCGCGGGCTCCCCGACGCGAGGACGAGGACCTCGACGAGCTGACCTCCCCGGACGCGGGCGCGGTCGTGCGCAAGACCACGGCACGGGACCGCGCCGCCACGCGTGTGGCCGCCGGCGGTGGCGAGGACGCGCGGGCGTCTGACGCTCCCGCCCGCGACCGCGGCGACCGAGGACTCCGCGGTGACCGAGGACTCCACGTGGCCGAGGCCGACGCCGCTGCGGCGGCCCCCACCGAGCCGACCGACGAGCCCGGCATCGAGGCCGCGGCCCCCGCCAGCGAGCCGACGGCGAAGAAGGCCACGAAGAAGGCGGCGGCCAGGAAGACCGCGAAGAAGAGCACCAAGAAGGCTGCGACGAAGAAGGCCACGGCCAAGAAGGCCACGAAGAAGGCCGCGGCCAGGAAGACCGCGAAGAAGGCTCCGCGAAGAAGGCCTCCGCGAAGAAGACGGCTGCCGCCGGGACGACGGGCGCCTCCGCGCGGGCGCGCCTGGCCGAGATCTCCGGCGTCGGGCCGGCCAAGCAGGACGCCCTGCTCAGCCACTACGGCAGCCTCGAGGGCATCCGCGACGCGTCGGTCGACGACATCGTCGCCAACGTCAAGGGCTTCGGGCAGGCGCTGGCCTCGCGGGTCAAGGACGAGCTCTCCTGACCGCGGGGCGGGCGGTCACCCCGCCCGCGTCGCCGCGCCCGCACGCGCCCCGCGCTCCAGGGGGTTCTCGCGGTAGCCGTACCGCGCGCTGAACCAGGCGTACAGGAGCGGGAGCAGGGGCCCCAGGCGCTCGGCCTGGCGGACGTGCACGACCTCGTGGTCCAGCAGGGCGGCGGACGCGCGTGGGGTCACCACGACGACGACCTGCCCGATGGCGTTGGCGCTGAGCCCGAGGGCACGCAGCAGGACGCGCGACGGCCCCGCGACCCCGGTGGCGACCCAGCACCCCCGACGTGGGTCCCAGGTCGCACGGGCACCGCCGGCCCGGGCGAGCAGCGCCCCGAGGGTCGTCAGCGGTGCCGCCCACGCGGCGGCCGCGACCCGGCCGGTGGCCGTCGCGGGCGGGCTCGGGTGCCAGGAGTCGATGCGCGCGGCCACTGGCCCCTGCCGTCCCGGCAGCGTGCGTGTGGCCGGGCCGAGCGGCGCGACGGTCCCACGGCGCACCTGCTGGACCTCCCGCAGCCGTCGTGCGGCTCCGGCCGCCACCAGGCCGACGGCCGCCGCCGAGACCCAGGCGCCGGGGGAACCGAGCCGGGGCGGGGTCACGCGCGCTCCAGTCGGACCCGCGCTGTTCCCAACCCGGCGAGGTCGACCTCTGGGCCGTCAGGCGCAGCGCGTTCGCTGGCCTCCATGGTCCGGGCGAGGACCTCGCGTGCGACGAAGGCCAGCCAGCCGGCCTCGTCCAGCCGCATGCCGAGGTCGTCCTCGACCTGCACGTACAGGTGGATGCGGTCGTCGAGCTCGAGCCCGGCCTCCTTGCGAAGGTCGTTGACGGCTCGGACGAGCTCGCGCCCCGCGCCCTCCAGGCGCAGGTCGTCGTCCAGCTCGGTGTCGAGGGCGAAGGACGAGCCCGCGTCACGCGCCACGGCCCAGCCGGTGCGAGGCGTCTCGACGACCTCGACCATCTCGGACGTGACGGTGACCTCACCGATGCTGGTCGTCAACGTGGCCTCGCCGACGTCGGCGAGCCGCGCCGCCAGGTCCTCGGCGGCCTCGACGTCGAGCGAGCGGATGGCATCGGCCACCTTGGGCGCGTCCTGCTGGAAGGCAGGGCCCAGCGCCCGGAAGTTGGGCTTCACCGACCGGTCCACGAGGTCGACGGCGGCGTCGGTCAGCTGGATCTCGCGGACGTTGAGCTCGTCGGCGATGTCGTCGACCAGTCCGGCCAGGCCGTCACGCTCGGCGGCCGGGACGGTCACCAGGGCACGGGCCAGCGGCTGGCGGATCTTCACGCCCGAGTCGTTGCGGGCCTGACGGCCGAGCTCGGTGACCCGGCGTGCGGTCGCCATGGCCGTCCGCAGCGCATCGTCACGCCAGTCGTCGTGGGCCGCCGGGAAGTCGGTCAGGTGCACCGACGGCTCGGCGTCGGGGTCCTGGCTGACGACGAGGTCCTGCCACAGGCGATCGGCCAGGAACGGCGTGAACGGCGCCAGGAGTCCGGTGAGCGTCGTCAGGCACGTGTGGAGGGTGTGGTAGGCGGCGGCCTTGTCGGCCGGGTCGTCCTCGGCGGCCTTCCAGAACCGCCGGCGGTTGCGTCGCACGTACCAGTTGGACAGGTCGTCGACGAACGCCTCGAGTCGTCGCGTGGCGCGGGAGACGTCGTAGCCCTCCAGCGACGCGTCGACCGCGTCGACCAGGTCGGCCAGCTCGGCCAGCACCCACCGGTCCGACGAGGGGCGCTCGGCGACCGGCGGGGGCGTCGTGTCGAGCGCGAACCCGTCGATGCGTGCGTAGGTGAGGAAGAACACGTGGGTGTTCCACAGCGTCAGGAGGAACCGCCGGACCACGTCCTCGAGGTTCTGGTGCCCGACACGTCGGTTCACCCACGGGTTGCCCTCGGCCATCATCAGCCAGCGCAGCGCGTCGGCGCCGTGCCGGTCGATCAGGTCGAAGGGGTCGAGGACGTTGCCGCGCGACTTGGACATCTTCGCGCCGTCCTCGTCGACGATGTGCCCGAGGCACACGACGGTGTCGTACGAGGAACGGTCGAACAGCAGCGTGGACTCGGCCAGCAGGGTGTAGAACCACCCGCGGGTCTGGTCGATGGCCTCGCAGATGTAGTCCGCGGGGAACAGCCGCTCGAACTCCTCGACGCCCTGGTGCGGGTAGCCGAACTGCGCGAAGGGCATGCCGCCCGAGTCGAACCACGTGTCGGCCACGTCCGGGACCCGGTGCGCCTGCGCCCCGCAGTGCTCGCAGGGCACCGTGACCTCGTCCACGTAGGGCCGGTGGGGGTCGAGGTCGGACAGGTCGCGCCCCGCCGCCTCGGCGAGCTCCGCGCGGGAGCCGACGACCGTCACGTGGTCGCAGTCGCCGCAACGCCAGAAGGGCAGGGGCGTGCCCCAGTACCGGTCCCGGGAGAGGGCCCAGTCGACGTTGTTCTCGAGCCAGTTGCCGAACCGCCCGTCGCGGATGTGCTCGGGGAACCACTGGATGGTGGCGTTGTTGTCCAGCAGCTCCTGGCGCTTCGCGGTCGTGCGGATGTACCAGGACGGCTTGGCCCAGTAGATGAGCGGCGTCTTGCAGCGCCAGCAGAACGGGTAGGTGTGCTCGTACTCCTGGGCGAGCAGCAGCGTGCCGTCGGCCTCGAGTCGCTCGGTGATGGCCGGGTCCGCGGCCTTGACGAACTGCCCCTTCCACGGGCCGGCGGTGAACCGGCCCTGCGCGTCGACCGGGTTGACCACGGGCAGGCCGTGGCGGCGGCCCGTCTCCATGTCGTCGGCACCGAAGGCGGGGGCGGTGTGGACCAGCCCGGACCCGTCGCTGGCCGTCACGTAGTCGGCGTCGACGACGTAGCGGTAGTCCTCGTCGGGCTCTTCGACGATCGTGAACGGTGCCTCGTAGTGCAGGCCGAGCAGGTCCTCGGCCGGCACGTCCTGGACCTTCTCGGCGTCCTCGCCGAGCTTGTGCGCCAGGTCGGCGGCGATCACCAGCAGCTCGTCCCCGCCGCCGGGGGCGGTGGGGGCGCGCCACAGCTCGTAGGCCAGGTCACGGTTGATGGCCACCGCGACGTTCGACGGCAGGGTCCAGGGGGTGGTGGTCCACACGACCAGCGACGCCCCGACCTTGCTCAGCTCGCCGTCGACCAGCGGGAACCGCACGTACACCGACGGGTCCACGACGGTCTGGTAGCCCTGCGACACCTCGGCGTCGGACAGGCCGGTGCCGCACCGGGCGCAGTACGGGGCGACGCGGAAGTCCTGGAAGATGAGGTCGCGGGACCAGAGCTCCTTGAGGGCCCACCACAGCGAGTCGACGTAGGTGGGGTCCATGGTCCAGTAGGCGTCGGACATGTCGACCCAGAAGCCGATGCGTTCGGTGAGGCGCTCGAACTCACCGACGTAGCGCTGCACCGACTCGCGGCACCGGGCGTTGAACGCCTCGATGCCGAACTCCTCGATCTCGGCCTTCGAGTTGAGCCCGAGCTCCTTCTCGACCTCGAGCTCGACCGGCAGGCCGTGGCAGTCCCAGCCGGCCTTGCGCGGGACGTCGAAGCCCTTCATGGCCCGGTACCGGGGGAACACGTCCTTGAACACCCGCGCCTCGACGTGGTGGGTGCCCGGGGTGCCGTTGGCGGTCGGCGGGCCCTCGTAGAACGAGTAGACCGGTCCGCCGGCGCGCCGGCGCATCGACGTGTGGAACACGTCGTGGCGGGACCACAGGTCGAGGACGGTCTGCTCCATGCCGGGCAGGTCCGGCTGGGGCGTGACCTCGGGCCACGAGCGGGCGGAGGACGTGGGGGAGTCCGACATGAGGTGCACCACGAGGGTCGGGGAGCCGTCCCGGGGGATCGGCGGGGGCCAGCAGACTCGAGGGACGACGCGATCGCGCCGCGGTACCACCCTCGTTGGCCCGACCTGGATCGGTCCCACTCGTGTGCCCGGGTGTCGTCCGGGGGACGTCCGGCCCTCCCCCCGGCACGCCTGGCGGGCGTGGGGCTTCGGGTGGCCGCTCGCGGGGTGATGACGGCGCCGGCCACGACCGCCGGCTTCCACCGTCCCGGCTCGCTCGTGGTGTGGGGCGGCGCGTCGCGTCCCCGGTCACTGCGTTCGGACGGATGATACTCGCCTTCTCACGTGCCGGTCATCTGGCCGTAACGCACCCGGCGTACGGTCATTGCAATCCACCGGACACCCGCCACGGTGGATGGTGGACCTCGCAAGACGACACGGACGCCGAGACGGGAGCGACATGGAGCCACGCGGCGACCAGACGACGGTCGACCTGGCCGAGCTCGAGCGTGCCATGCTGCGGCGAGCCTGCTGGCACGACGACCCGGCCACCTACCGGCAGGGGGTGCACGACACGCTGGAGCGGCTGCGCCGAGCGGGTGTCGAGGCCGGCCACCGAGCCCCGGACACGATCGCGGTCTGACCGTCACGGCTGCTGCGAGCACCGTTGGCGGGGGCTGCTACCTTCCGCGCCGCCGAGTCCACCGGGTCCGAACGGGCCCGTCCGACCGCCGGGGCGCCATGTCCGCACGCAAGACCCTCCCCAAGACGCTGCAGAAGCAGCTCCGCGCCGCCCTCGAGGCCGAGCGCGACGAGCTGCTCGGGCAGGTCAGCGACCTCGACGCCGAGGCTGACGTCTCACGCTGGCGTGACGGCGGGTTCGACGACGACCCGGCGGACTCGGGGTCGGCGAACCTCGAGCGCGATCGTGCCCAGTCGCTGTCGGGGCACGCCCGTCGCATCCTCGCGGAGGTCGAGGCGGCCCTCGAGCGGATGGACGCCGGGACCTACGGCGTGTGCGAGAACTGCGGTCAGGCCATCGAACGGGACCGGCTCGAGGCCCTGCCCTACGCCACGCTGTGCATGGACTGCAAGCGCGGCGAGGAACGTCGGCGCTGACGGTGGCGTCCTCGGCCACCCTCGACGTGCTCGCGCATCCCCGGGATGTCGCCACGCGCGTCGGCTACCAGGTGGCCGCCACGGCGGTGATCCTCGACCAGGCCACCAAGCGGATCGCCGAGGTCGTGCTCGACCGCGGGGTCGAGGTGGCCCTGCTGGGGTCCAACGTCGGCTGGCAGCTGGTCTACAACGACGGCGGCGCGTACGGGATCGACGCGCCGAGCTGGTTCTTCCTGATCGTCACCGTGGTGGTCACCGCCATCGTGGTGCGCAACCTGCCCCACGCCCCGGGGCGGCGGGCGGCCTGGGCCTACGGGCTCCTGCTCGCCGGTGCCCTCGGCAACGCCCTCGACCGGGTGTTCCGGTCCGGTGACGCCGGCGACCCGCGCTTCCTCCACGGCCACGTGATCGACTTCGTCGCCTGGGGCGGGTTCCCGCGGTTCAACGTCGCCGACACGGCCATCACGATCGGCTTCGCCCTGCTCGTGCTGGACCTGTGGCGCACCGACCGCAACGACGACGCGGTCGTCGGCCCCGACGCGGTCGAACCGTCGGCATGACCACCCACGTCGTCCCGGCGGACGCCGACGGGCGACGCGCGGACGTCGTCGTGGCCGACCTGCTCGGGTGCTCGCGCAGCCGCGCGGCAGCACGGTTCGCCGACGGCGGCGTGACCCGGGCGGGACGCCCGCTGCGCCGGTCGGACGTCCTGCACGCCGGGGATGTCGTCGAGGTCGCCGAGCTCCCGGACGCGCCGGCCCCGCACCCCGCACCCGCACTGCCCCCGGTGCGCTGGCAGGACGAGCACCTGCTGGTGCTCGCCAAGCCGCCCGGCCTCGTGGTCCATCCCGGGGCGGGCCATGCCTCGGGGACCCTGGTGGACGCGCTGCGTGCCGCCGGGGTGCCGCTGGCACCGCGCGGGGGCGAGGAACGTCCCGGCATCGTCCACCGCCTGGACAGGGACACCTCCGGCCTGCTGGTCGTCGCGTGCACCGACCGTGCCCACGAGGGGTTGGTCGACCTGCTGCGCCGACGGGACGTGGAACGCCGCTACGTGGCCCTGGCCCAGGGCAGCCTGCCGTCCACCACGGGGCGCGTGGACGCCCCGATCGGCCGTGACCCGCGGGACCGGCAACGCTTCGCCGCCGTCGAGGGCGGCAAGCCCGCCATCACCCACTGGGGCGTGCGGGGGAGCGGACGTGCCGGCACGGCCGTCGTGACGCTGGTCGACTGCCGGCTGGAGACCGGCCGCACCCACCAGATCCGGGTCCACCTCGCCTTCGCCGGGGCGCCCGTGGTCGGGGACCTGCGCTACGGCGCGTCCCCGGCCGTGGCCGACACGCTCGACCTGCACCGCCCGTTCCTCCACGCCGCCACGCTCGGCTTCGTGCACCCGGTCACGGGCGAGCACGTGCGGCTGGTCGAACCCCTGCCCGACGACCTGCGCGACGCCGCGGCGGCCGCGGGACTGGACCCGGACGCCCCGCCGGCCGGCTGACGCCCCGCCGGTACCCTCTCGCGCTCCACCTCGGGGGAGACCATGTCGGCCATGCCGCCCGACGACACCGTGCACGACACGTCACCGCCCTCGCGGTTGCGACGGCTCGACGACGTCCTGGTGCCGCGCCTGCAACGGCTCGCGCGGCCGGTCGGCCGTGTCCTGGGACTGCCCGGGCGCCTGTTGCGTGGCCTGGACGACCGCGTCGCCGGTGGGCGCCCCGCCCGGTCGGTCCGCGAGCACCCGGGGCTGCTGGCCTTCGTGGCCGTGCTGCTGCTGTTCGGGGCGGCGACGGTCAACTTCCAGCGCTACCCCCGGCTGCGCGAGCAGGCGCGGCAGGCCGCCGAGAACCAGGGTGCCCCGGCCGCCGCCGGGGACGTCGTGCCCGGCGGCGACAACGACAGCGCATCGGTGGGGACGGTCGGACCCGTCGTCGCGACGGCCGTCGATCCCTACCTCGCGTCCCGCCGCGAGGCCCTGGCGGCGGCCGACGACGGCGAGCGCGTCGCCGTCGTCTCCTTCGACACCTTCCTCGAACCGGGCGAGGCGGCCACGGTGCTGCAGGGCCTGGACGCGCACCTGGTCCAGTACCGGCTGCCCGAACGCACGCCGCGCCCCGCCGAGGTCCAGGTGGCGGACGCGGGCATCCAGGGCCAGCTCGCCGCCGAGATCGACGACGTCGTCGCCACCCTCCAGCAGGAGGAGGCCGAGGTCCGTTCCACCCTCGAGTCCGGTGTCGAGGACGAGTCCTTCCGGGCCGACTACGAGGCCCGACTGGACGAGCTCGTGGCCCTGCGCAACACGCTGCGGTCGGACCCGGCGATCGTGTTCGCCGCGGTCGTCACCGGCCCCGTCGATGCCCTCCGCGAGCTCGCGGGGCGCGACACCGTGCGGCTGGTGGACCTCGCCCCACCCGACGTCCCGGTGGCGGAGACCACCTTCTACGGGGTGCTGCCCAGCGACCAGGAGCGGTTCACCTTCGGTCGCCAGATCTGATCGGAGGCGGTTCCTCGGCCGGCTGGGGGGCGGCTGCTAGCGTCCCCGCCCGGGCGTGTGAGCACCTTCCCCGCACACGCCCAGCACGACCATCGTTCGACGCGTGCGGCGCCCCGCGACCCCGGCTGGGTCGGCGGTCGCCGTGCGGACCCTCGGGAAGGATCCCGCATGGCCGACGCCACCACCGACGGTTTCGTCCACCTGCACGTGCACTCCGAGTACTCGATGCTCGACGGGGCCACGCGCATCGGCGACCTCGTCGACGCGACGGTCGCCGACGGGCAGTCGGCGGTCGCCGTGACCGACCACGGGGTGCTGTTCGGGCTGGTCGAGTTCTTCCGCAAGGCGCAGGCCAAGGGCGTCACCCCCATCCTCGGCTCCGAGCTCTACCAGGCGCACGGGTCGCGCTTCGACCAGACCCGCACGCCCAACGGCGACCGCTACTACCACCTGACGGCGCTGGCGATCGACGACACCGGGTACCAGAACCTGGTCAAGCTCTCGACCCGGGCCTACCTCGAGGGCTACTGGTACAAGCCGCGGGTCGACCGCGAGCTGCTCGCCGAGCACTCCGAGGGGCTCGTCGTCCTGTCCGGGTGCCTCGGCGGCGAGGTCAACCAGGCGCTGATGCGCGACGACGAGCCTGCCGCCAAGCAGGCCCTGGCGGACATGCGCGACATCTTCGGCCCCGACCGGTTCTTCGTCGAGCAGATGGACCACGGGATCGACCACCAGGCCCGCAACTGGCCGATCCTCGACCGGCTCGCCGACGACCTCGGCCTGCGCACCGTCATCACCAACGACAGCCACTACACCTCGGCGGCCGACGCCCAGGCCCACGACGCCCTGCTGTGCATCCAGACCGGCTCGCGCATCACCGACGAGAAGCGCTTCCGGTTCTCCGGCCCCGAGTACTACCTGCGCTCGGCCGAGGAGATGTGGCGCAAGTTCGGCAGCACGTCGCCCGACGCCCTGCGCGCCACCCTCGACATCGCCGAGATGGCCACGGCCACCCTCGAGTTCGGCCTGGACCTGCTGCCGGCGTTCCCGTGCCCCGACGGCATGACCGAGTCCGAGTTCCTGCGCCAGAAGGTGTGGGAGGGGGCGGCCCAGCGCTACGGCTCGCCGGTCCCCGACGCCGTGCGCGACCGCATCGAGTACGAGCTGTCGGTCATCGACAACATGGGCTTCCCCGCCTACTTCCTCATCGTCGCCGACCTGTGCGAGTACGCGCGGTCCGCGGGGATCCGCGTCGGGCCGGGGCGCGGGTCGGCCGGCGGGTCCGCCGTGGCCTACTGCACCGGGATCACCCAGGTCGACCCGATCCACCACGGGCTGATCTTCGAGCGGTTCCTCAACCCGGACCGCAACGAGATGCCCGACATCGACATGGACTTCGACGACCGTCGGCGCGGCGAGATGATCACCTACGCCGCCAGCACGTACGGCGAGGACCGCGTCGCCCAGATCATCACCTTCGGCACGATCAAGGCCAAGTCGGCGATCCGGGACGCGGCCCGGGTGCTCGACGAGCCCTTCGCCGTCGGCGACACGCTCGCCAAGATGATGCCCCCGCCGGTGCAGGGCAAGGAGCCCCCGCTGTCGGAGGCCTACACCAAGTCCGCCGAGCTGCGCGACGCCCGCGAGGACCCGACCTACCGCAACGTGCTCGAGACCGCCGAGACCCTCGAGGGCCTGAAGCGCCAGCACGGCATCCACGCCGCCGCGGTCATCATCGGCGCCAAGCCGCTGACCGAGACCATCCCGCTGCTTCGCACCGACGACGGCCAGGTCGTCACCCAGTACGAGATGGGCGCGTGCGAGGCCATCGGCCTGCTGAAGATGGACTTCCTCGGGCTGCGCAACCTCACCGTGGTCTCCGACGCCGAACGCCACGTCGCCAACAACCGCGGGGTCGAGGTCCACCTCGACGACCCGGCGTTCCTCGGCGACATGGACGACCCGGCCACCTACGAGATGCTGTCGACCGGCTACACGCTGGGCGTGTTCCAGCTCGACTCGACCGGCATGCAGGCGCTGGTGCGCAAGCTCAAGCCGACTCGCTTCGAGGACATCTCGGCCCTGCTCGCGCTGTACCGCCCGGGGCCGCTGTCGATGGACATGCACCTGTCCTTCGCGGACCGCAAGAACGGCCTCGAGGAGGTCACCTACGACCATCCGGACCTCGAACCGATCCTCGGTGACTCGTACGGGATCGTGGTCTACCAAGAGCAGGTCATGCGCATCGCGACCGACCTCGCGGGCTTCACGATGTCCGAGGCCGACAAGCTGCGCAAGGCGGTGGGCAAGAAGAAGCGCGACCTCATGGAGGCGATGAAGCCCCAGTTCGTCGACGGGGGCGTCGGCCAACGGCTACGAGCAGCGCCTGATGACGCGACCTGTGGGACCTCATCGAGAAGTTCGCCGAGTACGGCTTCAACAAGTCCCACACCGTCGCGTACGGCGTCGTCTCGTACCAGACCGCGTGGCTGAAGACCCACTACCCGGTCGAGTACATGGCGGCGCTGCTCACCAGTGTCAAGAACAACAAGGACACCAAGCCGATCTACCTCAACGAGTGCCGGCGCATGGGCATCTCGGTGCTCCCGCCGGACGTCAACGAGTCCGAATCCGACTTCACCCCGGTCGGCGACGACATCCGGTTCGGGCTGTCCGCGGTGCGGGGCGTGGGCGACGGCATCGTCGCCGAGATCGCCCGGGCCCGGACCGAGAAGGGCAGGTTCACCGACTTCCGCGACTTCTGCGACAAGGTCGACGGCAGCGTCCTCAACAAGAAGACGCTCGAGAACCTGATCAAGGCCGGGGCGTTCTCCGACCTCGGCCACACCCGCCGCGGGCTGCTGGCCGCCTTCGAACCGATCGTCGACGCGGCCCAGGCCACCAAGAAGCAGCAGGCCGCCGGACAGGACTCCCTGTTCGACATGCTCGGCGGGGACGACGCCGACGGGCCGGCGCTGGACGACGGCGTGGTCATCGGCGACAGCGAGTTCGGCAAGCAGCAGCTGCTCAAGCTCGAACGCGAGATGCTCGGCCTGTACGTGTCCGACCACCCGCTCTTCGGCGCCGAGCGGCTCCTCGAGGAGCTCGCCGACACCACCGTCGGGGGCCTGCGCGAGCAGTCCGACGGGGCGCGGATCAAGGTCGGCGGCGTGCTCACCGGGCTGCAGAAGCGCTTCACGAAGAAGGGCGAGACCTACCTCATCGCCAACCTCGAGGACCTCTCGGGGTCGGTCGAGGTCGTGTTCTGGCCCCGGACGTTCCGGACCGCCCACGAGGTGCTGGCCGAGGACGCCGTGCTGGTCGTCGACGGACGGGTCGAGCTGCGCGACGAGGCGGTCAAGGTCACCGCCGACAAGGTCACGGCGCCGGACCTGTCGGAGGTCCGCGGGGCGCCGTTGCTCGTGTCGTTCGCGCCGGCGCAGTGCACCGACGACGCCGTCGGCCGGCTGCGCGACATCCTGGCCAACCACCGCGGCCATGTCCCGGTCCACGTGCAGCTGGTCGACCGGGGCCAGCTGCTGCGCCGGTTCCAGCTGTCCGACGACCTGCGCGTGACCCGGCACTCGGGCCTGTACGGCGAGCTCAAGGCCGCCTTCGGACCCGATGCCGTGACCGAGCCCGGCGGGGCGCAGACCTTCGGCGACGACCCGCCGCCACGGCCCTGGGCGAACTGAGGACCATCCGGCGCATCGACAGGAACCGCCCCGATCGGGGCGGTTTCGCTGCGAAATCTGGGACAACGTGTCCCATGACTAGACCGGTCGAGTCAGCGCGAAACCACCCGGCTGGGTGGTGCCAGACGATCGCCCGTCGTTCATGCTCGGTGCACACAACGTGACCGGAGACATGTGGTGGACCGGACCGCACGCCTTTCCTCACCCCGGGCGACGCTCGCGGCGTTCACAGCCGCTCTGCTCGCCGCCGTCGCCCTGACCGGGGTGCCGACGACGGGGACCAGCGCCCCTGTGGACCTGCCGTCCCTGACGGTGACGCGTCCCTCCGCGCCACAGCCCACGGCCGCCGTCGCCGATGCCGTGCGCGCGGCTGTCGCCGACGGTCCGGCCACGGTGATCGTCCAGGCCACCCCCGGCACCGTCGACGCCGCCCGCGAGGCCCTCGAGGCCGCCGGCGGCCAGGTCGTCACCGACCTGCACATCATCTCCGGCTTCAGCGCACTGGTCGACGCGGCCAGCCTCGACGCCGTCGCCGAGGTGCCCGGCGTCGCCCACGTGACGCTGGACGACTCGGTCGAGCTCGCCCACACCGGCGAGAACGGCAGCAAGCCGTCGGGTGACACGCACTTCGTCGAGACCATCGGCGCCGACGACGCTGCACGCCGACGGGCGTCGACGGCAGCGGGGTCGGCATCGCGATCATCGACACCGGCGTCTCGGAGGTGCCGGACCTCGCGGGGCGCGTCGCACGGGCGGAGCCAACCTGTCCGGTCGGCCGTCCGACGCCGACGAGTACGGACACGGCACGTTCATCGCCGGCATCGCCGCCGGTGACGGCGCATCTTCGAACGGCGGAGCACGCCGGCGTCGCGCCCGGGTGCCCACGTGGTCCCGGTGAAGATCGCCGGGCGCAACGGTGCGAGCCGACATCTCCCACGTGCTCGCGGCCATCCAGTACGTCGTGTCGTTCAAGGACGTCTACGACATCGGCGTCCTGAACCTGTCGCTCGGCACCGACTCCGACCAGCCCCAGCTGCTCTCGCCGCTGAACTACGCCGTCGAGCGTGCCTGGGACGCCGGCATCGTCGTCGTGGTCTCCGGCGGCAACCTCGGTGACGCAGGGGCCGGGGCGCATCCCCAAGCCCGCCGACGACCCGCTCGTCATCACGGTCGGCGCCACGGACTCGAACGGCACGATCACCGCGCGGTGACGACAACGTCGCCGGGCTACTCGTCGCTCGGGCCCGTCGATCGCGGACGGCTTCGAGAAGCCCGACATCGTCGCGCCCGGTTCGCACCTCGTCTCGCTGATCGCGCCCGGGTCGAGGCTCGACACGGACTACCCGGCACTCCCACCTCGACGCTGACCTACGCCCGCGGCTCCGGGACCTCCTTCGCCGCTGGTGTCGCCTCCGGCGCTGCCGCCCTCCTGCGGCAGGCGCACCCGGACTGGACCCCGGACCAGGTCAAGGAGGCGATGACCTCCTCGGCGGCGCCGGGCCCGGTTGGGACCGCAACGTCGACGGCTTCGGGGCGCTCGACGTCGCGCGCGGCCGCCGACGGCCACGCCGGCGCCGGGCAGCCAGGGCACTGTCGTCCGCTCCAGCGGGCCTGGGCTCGCTCGAGGCGGACCGCGGGTCGCTCGAGGTCCAGGTCTCGACCAGCGGCCTGTTCAACACGCTGGCGTACCTGCTCCACAAGGTCGTTCCACCTCACCGGCGACACGACGGCCCAGCTCGAGGACGTTCGACGCCGACGGAGTTCGCCGACGACCGACTGGACCGGGTCGTCCTGGTACGGGTCGTCGTGGTGGGGCTCGTCCTGGTGGGGGTCGTCGTGGTGGGGCTCGTCGTGGTGGGGTCGTCCTGGTGGGGGTCCTCCTGGTGGGGTACGGCTGGTGACGAGCCTGACCTGGTATCACCGGACAGTGGACTGAGGTCCTGACCGGTGACGTCCGTGCCGTGCTGCATGCGCCGAGGGTCGGTCACGCGGCGCACCGTCGAGAGGACTGGTCGGCTACGCGGCCTCCGCCGGGGTGGCCGGCGTGCTGCTCGCTGGGCGGCTGGCCGTCGCAGGTGTCGGCGGCGCTGTCGTGGACGCGGCGCTCGCGGTCTTCGTCCTCGCCGCCGCTGGTGCCGCGCTGCTGCCGATCCGGTTCTCAGCGTGACGGGGGCACGCAGGCCTTCACCGCTCGAGGGTGGTGTCGTCCTCGCGCTGCTGCTCGCCGGGCATCGGCCATGGCAGCGTCCGTGCCCTGCTGATCGTGGCGCACGTCCCTGCCATCGGCCATCGGTCGTTCGCATGCCGTCGCAGTCGCTGCTGAAGACGGTGTTCAACAGTGGCCAGGAGCGGGCTCGAGACCAGCGGCGGCAGCGCTCGTCTTCCTGGCTCGTCGCCGGGTCGACCGTCGCCCGACCGATCGCCGCAGCCAGTCGTCGCGGCGGTCGTCGCGGCTGCGTTGGTCTTCGAGGTCGGTCTCGATCGCGTCTGATGACGGAGCTCTTCCATCGGTCTCGGTCGGACGGCTCGGCGACGCGGCTCGTCCGAGAGTGGGTCGACTCTCGGCGTCGTCACCTTCGCCGGGAACCTCGGCGTACGGGATCGTCCTCGCGACCGTGGTCGCAGTCCTCGTGCTCGTCGCGATCGCTGCGCTGCGGGCCTTCATGCTCGGCCATGTACGTGGGCTATCGCGGGTATGCCGCCGCGGTCGAGGGGTCAGCGGCGTGCCGAGTCGCTCAACGACGACGACGCACGTGCTGCTCGACCTGCCCGCGGCGGGACGAGGGCGTCGGCGCTTCCTCGACACGTGGTGGCGCGCGTCTTCGGGGCGAGCGTGGCGAGCTCGTCCTGCGGGCCGGCACCGCGGTCAGCAGTGGCGACTGGGAGGCGACGCCGACCGGAGTCGTCGTCTGGACGAGTTGCCACGCGTCTGCCGCGATCGGGCATGCCTTGCCGACGGCGATCGCCGCGCGGAGAGGCTCGTCGTCGATGGCGTGCAGGCACGGGCCGACGACGAGACCGTCGCGGCGCCCGTCCGGTCGCTACGGACAAGCCGTCGGGGCGCTGTCGCGGTCTGTGGCCGGCGCGGCGTGGAACCGTGGGGCGAGTCGGACGCCACGCTTGCTCTCGGCCATCGCGAACGAGCTCGCGGTCGCGCTCGACAACATGGCCCTGTTCGACCAGGTCGAGGAGGAGCGGGCGCGGCTCGAGGCCGAGTCGACCAAGCTCAACGACATCCTGGGCGCGGCGACCGACGGCATCGTGTCGGTCCTGGCGGAGGGACGATCGAGGCGTGGAACCCGGGGATGGCGCGCATCACAGGGGTGGAGCCGGAGGTCGCCATCGGGCAGCCGTGGCACGCCGTGCTGCGGCTGAAGGACGATGCCGGGGCGGAGCTCGCCCCGACCGGGGACCACGTCATGTCGCAGGCGATGGCTGGCGAGCACGCCGGTGAGTCGTTGTCCCTGCAGGCGCTGCGGGCGGATGGGGTCTGGCGACGACTGCAGTGCACGTCCTCGCCCGTGCGCAACCCCGACGGGACCACGCGGGGCGTCGTGCTTGTCGCCCGCGACGTCACCAGCGAACGCGAGGTCGAGGAGCTCAAGTCCGACTTCATCGCCACGGTCTCGCACGAGCTGCGTACGCCGTTGACCCCGCTGAAGGGATTCCTCGCCACCCTGCGCAACCCACGGACGGCGTTGACCGACGATCAGCTCGGCTCGATCCACGGCGCCATGGGCACCCAGCTGCTGCGCCTCGAGACCCTGATCTCCGACCTGCTCGCGGTCGCCGAGCTCGACCACGGCCAGTTCGAGCTGCGCCCCGAACCGCTGACCATCTCGGACGTCGTCGCCGACGCGGTCCAGGTCGAGGCGGCCGACGAGCTGTCCCGGTGCTCCGTCCTGGTCGAGCCGGACGTCACCGCCGTCGCCGACTCGGTGGCCCTGGTCCGGATCGTGCGTTCGCTGGTCTCCAACGCCCTCAAGCACACCGCCGGGGAGGTGGAGATCACCGTGCGCACCCTGGCGGACCACGTCGAGGTCGTGGTCCGTGACGAGGGGCCGGGTGTGGCTCCCTGGGACCAGCAGCGGATCTTCAACCGCTTCGAGCGGCTCGGCAACCACCTGACCCGGACCCAGGGGCCCGGCCTGGGACTGACCATCGCCCGGACCCTGGCGCGGCGCATGGACGGGGACGTGACGCTCTCCTCGGACATCGGGCTCGGGGCGACGTTCACGCTGACCCTGCCCCGGGCACGACCGCGCTCGGTCTCGCTACGGGTGGCTTCGGAGGGCTGAGTAGGCTCGCGGCGCCCCGCTCCCGAGGAAGCCACCGTGCCCCGGCTGTCCGTGCTCGACCTTCGCGGCGACCGCTCCGACCCGCGTGACCGCCTGCCCCGTCCCCGGGTCGACCTGTCGGCGGCGCGGGAAGGCGTGGACGCCACGCTCGCCGCGGTCCGGGACGACGGCGACGAGGCGCTGCGGGCACTCACACGTCGGTTCGACGGCCTCGACGTCGACGACCTCGTGGTGCCGGCGGAGGTCCTCGACCAGGCGCTCGCCGACCTCGACCCCGACCTCCGGACGGCGCTGGAACGCGCCGCGGACCAGGTGCGCTGGTTCCACGAGCGCGCCCGACCCAAGGACTGGGAGGACCACCGCGACGGCGCCCGCATGGGCCAGTGGCACCGCCCCGTCGAGCGGGCCGGCGTGTACGTGCCCGGCGGGAAGGCCGTCTACCCCTCGACGGTGATCATGACCGTCGTGCCGGCCCAGGTCGCCGGGGTGGACGAGGTCGTGCTCTGCACGCCGCCGTCCGGCGACGACGGGTGGCCCAACCGCACCATCCTGGCGGCGGCCGCACTGCTCGGCGTGGACCGCGTGGTCCGGGTCGGCGGAGCCCAGGCGATCGCCGCCATGGCCTACGGCACCGCCAGCGTGCCGCCGTGCGACCTCGTCGTCGGCCCGGGCAACCTCTACGTCAGCCTGGCCAAGCAGCGGCTGGCAGCCGAGGGTCGCATCGGCATCGACGGGTACGCCGGGCCGACCGAGATCGCCATCGTGGCCGACGGCACGGCCGAGCCGCGCGTGGTCGCCGCCGACCTCGTCGCGCAGGCCGAGCACGACGAGCTGGCCACCTGCCTGCTGATCACCACCGCGCCCGAGCTCGTCGAGTCCGTCGAGGCGGCCCTCGAGGACGAGGTCACCGGCACGCGGCACCGCGAGCGTGTCGAGGCGGCCCTCGACGGCCAGGGCACGGTGGCGCTGGTCGACGACATCGACCAGGCGGTGCGCGTGGCCGAGCTGTTCGCCGCCGAGCACCTCGAGGTCCACACCAGCGACGCGCGAGGCGTGGCCGAGCGCATCCGCTACGCGGGGACGACCTTCATCGGCACGCCGACGCCCGTCTCGCTGGGCGACTACGCCGCCGGACCGAACCACACGCTGCCGACCTCCGGCACGGCGCGGTTCGCCGGCGGGCTGTCGACGGCCAGCTTCCTCGTCCCCGTCAACTGGGTCGAGTACGACGAGGAGGCCCTGGCCGACCTCGCCCCGTCCGTCATGACGCTCTCCGAGGCCGAGGACCTGCCCGCGCACGGGCGCGCCGTGGCCATCCGCCTCGAGGACGGCGGCCCGGCGTGAGCGACCGCATCCCGGTCCGCCCCGACCTCGCCGACCTCGAGCCCTACGGGGCGCCGCAGCTCGACGTGCCCGTGCGGCTCAACACCAACGAGACGGCCGAGCCGCCGCCGCCCGGGTACCTGACGGCGGTGGCCGACCGGATCACACGGCTCGAGCTGAACCGCTACCCGGATCGGCCGCACACGCGCCTGCGCGAGCTGCTGGGCCGACGGGTGGACCTCCCGGTCGGGCAGGTCTGGGCCGCCAACGGGTCCAACGAGGTGCTCAGCCAGCTGCTGCAGGCCTACGGCGGTCCCGGCCGTCGCCTGGCGACGGTGCGGCCGGGCTACTCGATGTACCCGGTGCTCGCGCGCGTGACGATGACCGAGGTCGTCGAGGTGGACCTCGACGACGAGTTCGCCTGGTCCGACGGCACGGTCGACGCGCTGGCGACCACCGAGCCGGACATCGTGGTGCTGGGCAACCCCAACAACCCGACCGGGATGCCGGTGGACATCTCCCGGATCCGTGCGCTGCACGACGCGGTTCCCGACGCGCTCGTGGTCGTGGACGAGGCCTACGTCGAGTTCGCGGCGGACGGATCGGGGGAGGCGGTGTCGGCGGTCGGGCTGCTCGACGAGCTGCCGCGACTGGTGATCTCCCGCACCTTCTCCAAGGCGTTTCGGCTGGCCGGGCTCCGGCTCGGGTACCTGTACGGACCGGCCTGGGTCATCGACGACATCCGCCGGGTCCGCCTGCCGTACCACCTCGACGCCATCAAGCAGGTGGCCGCCGAGGTGGCGCTGGAGCAGGAGGTCGCCTTCCTGGAACACCGCGAACGGGTGGCCGCCGAGCGGGACCGTGTCCGCGACCGGCTCGAGGCCCTGGACGGCGTCCACGTGTGGCCCTCGACGGCGAACTTCCTGCTGTTCCGGGTCGCCCACGCCCGCACCGTCTTCGACGGCCTCCTCGCCCAGGGTGTGCTGGTGCGAGACTTCTCAACCAAGCCCCGGCTCGAGGGGTGCCTCCGCGTGACCATCGGGACGCGGGCCGAGAACGACGCGTTCCTGGACGCGCTCGCCAGGATCCTGCGCGACTGACGGGATGCGCAGGGTGAACACCGCCCCGCCGCCCTCGCGGTCGTGGTACTCGAGCGACCCGTCCACGCTCTCCGCCAGGCCACGGGCGATGAACAGCCCGAGCCCGAGCGACCCCTTGCGGCGTCGGTCGTCCGCCAGCTGCGTGAAGGGGGCGAACAGCCGCTCGACGTGTGCGTCCTCGAGTCCCGGGCCGCGATCGCGAACCTCGATGCGTGCCGTGTCGCCTTCATCTACCACCACCACCTCCAGGGGCTCGACGCCTCGGTGGTGACGCTGGGCGTTGCGCAGGAGGTTCTCGACGGCCCGCTCGATCACGGCGCCAGGCGCGGCGAGGGTGACGTTCTCGCAGACGATGTGGATGTCGGGTCCCAGGCCACGGACGAACAGGGCGACCTCCGCGGCCGGGACCGTGGCGTCCGGTCCGGTCGCGCCGATCGCCACGAGGTCGCGGAGGGAGGCGGAGGCCCGGTCGATGGCATGGACCGCCTTGTCCGCCAGGCGGTCGCGGTCGGCCGGATCGAGCCGGTCGGTCCACCGCCGCACGGTCCCGATGGCCATCGTCGCCGTGTGCAGCTGGTTGGTGATGTCGTGGCCGGCCGTGGTCAGGACGAGCGAAGCGAAGCGCTCGGCCTCGATGGTCTGGTGCAGGAGCTGGAGCCGGGCGCGCTGGGGGCCGGCCACGGCCAGCACCGCGTCGAGCAGGTCCTGGTCCAGGGTCGTCCAGCGCGCTCCGACCGCGGGCTCCTCGACCACCACCCACGTCGAGTCGGTCAGGCGGCTCCAGAGTCGACTGGAGTCCACGGTGGGGCCGTCCCCCTGGACGTCGATCCGGACGCGGCCGGCGCGCAGGACCCGCCGGAGGGCAGACGCGAGCTCAGTGTCGAGCTCCTCGACGGACGATGCACGGGTGAACCCGGTCGCCGCCTCGGTGACGGCGTGGAGCTGGTGCGAGGTGCGGTCCCGGTCCATGCGAGCCCGGGAGACCGTGGCGAGCGTCACCGACAGGGCGAGCAGGATCGGCCAGTCCGGGTCGTAGGTGCGCACCACCAGCCCGATGGGCAGCGCGACCGCGGCCAGGATCAGTGCCAGTGGGACCGGGGACCAGAACATGTCCTGCACGTCCGCCGGTTCATCAGGTGGCGCGGCGAGTCGGATGGCCGTGGTCACGGCAGCGTGCGACAGCACGCCATGGGTGATCAGTCCGATCACCACCGCGACCGCCAGGCCGGGCAGGCCCAGTGCTGTGGCAAACGAACTCGCCGTCGCGCTCGACAACTGGCTGTTGCTCGACCAGGTCGAGGAGGAGCGGGCGCGGCTCGAGGCCGAGTCGACCAAGCTCAACGACATCCTGGGCGCGGCGACCGACGGCATCGTGTCGGTCCTGGCGGAGGGGACGATCGAGGCGTGGAACCCGGGGATGGCGCGCATCACCGGGGTGGACCCGGAGGTCGCCATCGGGCAGCCGTGGCACGCCGTGCTGCGGCTGAAGGACGATGCCGGGGCGGAGCTCGCCCCGACCGGGGACCACGTCATGTCGCAGGCGATGGCTGGCGAGCACGCCGGTGAGTCGTTGTCCCTGCAGGCGCTGCGGGCGGATGGGGTCTGGCGACGACTGCAGTGCACGTCCTCGCCCGTGCGCAACCCCGACGGGACCACGCGGGGCGTCGTGCTTGTCGCCCGCGACGTCACCAGCGAACGCGAGGTCGAGGAGCTCAAGTCCGACTTCATCGCCACGGTCTCGCACGAGCTGCGTACGCCGTTGACCCCGCTGAAGGGATTCCTCGCCACCCTGCGCAACCCACGGACGGCGTTGACCGAGGATCAGCTCGGCTCGATCCACGGCGCCATGGGCACCCAGCTGCTGCGCCTCGAGACCCTGATCTCCGACCTGCTCGCGGTCGCCGAGCTCGACCACGGCCAGTTCGAGCTGCGCCCCGAACCCCTGACCATCTCGGACGTCGTCGCCGACGCGGTCGAGGTCGAGGCGGCCGACGAGCTGTCCCGGTGCTCCGTCCTCGTCGAGCCGGACGTCACCGCCGTCGCCGACTCGGTGGCCCTGGTCCGGATCGTGCGTTCGCTGGTCTCCAACGCCCTCAAGCACACCGCCGGCGAGGTCGAGATCACCGTCCGCACGCTGGCGGACCACGTCGAGGTCGTGGTCCGTGACGAGGGGCCGGGTGTGGCTCCCTGGGACCAGCAGCGGATCTTCAACCGCTTCGAGCGGCTCGGCAACCACCTGACCCGGACCCAGGGGCCCGGCCTGGGACTGACCATCGCCCGGACCCTGGCGCGGCGCATGGACGGGGACGTGACGCTCTCCTCGGACATCGGGCTCGGGGCGACGTTCACGCTGACCCTGCCCCGGGCACGACCCCGCTCCGTCTCGCTACGGGTGGCTTCGGAGGGCTGAGTAGGCTCGCGGCGCCCCGCTCCCGAGGAAGCCACCGTGCCCCGGCTGTCCGTGCTCGACCTTCGCGGCGACCGCTCCGACCCGCGTGACCGACTGCCCCGTCCCCG
The DNA here is from genome assembly GCA_963796225.1 of uncultured bacterium. Lineage (GTDB taxonomy): Bacteria > Actinomycetota > Nitriliruptoria > Nitriliruptorales > Nitriliruptoraceae > CAWCLK01. Next base: position 46,359 of record CAWCLK010000009.1, on the reverse strand, counting down.
GGTCGACCTGTCGGCGGCGCGGGAAGGCGTGGACGCCACGCTCGCCGCGGTCCGGGACGACGGCGACGAGGCGCTGCGGGCACTCACACGTCGGTTCGACGGCCTCGACGTCGACGACCTCGTGGTGCCGGCGGAGGTCCTCGACCAGGCGCTCGCCGACCTCGACCCCGACCTCCGGACGGCGCTGGAACGCGCCGCGGACCAGGTGCGCTGGTTCCACGAGCGCGCCCGACCCAAGGACTGGGAGGACCACCGCGACGGCGCCCGCATGGGCCAGTGGCACCGCCCCGTCGAGCGGGCCGGCGTGTACGTGCCCGGCGGGAAGGCCGTCTACCCCTCGACGGTGATCATGACCGTCGTGCCGGCCCAGGTCGCCGGGGTGGACGAGGTCGTGCTCTGCACGCCGCCGTCCGGCGACGACGGGTGGCCCAACCGCACCATCCTGGCGGCGGCCGCACTGCTCGGCGTGGACCGCGTGGTCCGGGTCGGCGGAGCCCAGGCGATCGCCGCCATGGCCTACGGCACCGCCAGCGTGCCGCCGTGCGACCTCGTCGTCGGCCCGGGCAACCTCTACGTCAGCCTGGCCAAGCAGCGGCTGGCAGCCGAGGGTCGCATCGGCATCGACGGGTACGCCGGGCCGACCGAGATCGCCATCGTGGCCGACGGCACGGCCGAGCCGCGCGTGGTCGCCGCCGACCTCGTCGCGCAGGCCGAGCACGACGAGCTGGCCACCTGCCTGCTGATCACCACCGCGCCCGAGCTCGTCGAGTCCGTCGAGGCGGCCCTCGAGGACGAGGTCACCGGCACGCGGCACCGCGAGCGTGTCGAGGCGGCCCTCGACGGCCAGGGCACGGTGGCGCTGGTCGACGACATCGACCAGGCGGTGCGCGTGGCCGAGCTGTTCGCCGCCGAGCACCTCGAGGTCCACACCAGCGACGCGCGAGGCGTGGCCGAGCGCATCCGCTACGCGGGGACGACCTTCATCGGCACGCCGACGCCCGTCTCGCTGGGCGACTACGCCGCCGGACCGAACCACACGCTGCCGACCTCCGGCACGGCGCGGTTCGCCGGCGGGCTGTCGACGGCGAGCTTCCTCGTCCCCGTCAACTGGGTCGAGTACGACGAGGAGGCCCTGGCCGACCTCGCCCCGTCCGTCATGACGCTCTCCGAGGCCGAGGACCTGCCCGCGCACGGGCGCGCCGTGGCCATCCGCCTCGAGGACGGCGGCCCGGCGTGAGCGACCGCATCCCGGTCCGCCCCGACCTCGCCGACCTCGAGCCCTACGGGGCGCCGCAGCTCGACGTGCCCGTGCGGCTCAACACCAACGAGACGGCCGAGCCGCCGCCGCCCGGGTACCTGACGGCGGTGGCCGACCGGATCACACGGCTCGAGCTGAACCGCTACCCGGATCGGCCGCACACGCGCCTGCGCGAGCTGCTGGGCCGACGGGTGGACCTCCCGGTCGGGCAGGTCTGGGCCGCCAACGGGTCCAACGAGGTGCTCAGCCAGCTGCTGCAGGCCTACGGCGGTCCCGGCCGTCGCCTGGCGACGGTGCGGCCGGGCTACTCGATGTACCCGGTGCTCGCGCGCGTGACGATGACCGAGGTCGTCGAGGTGGACCTCGACGACGAGTTCGCCTGGTCCGACGGCACGGTCGACGCGCTGGCGACCACCGAGCCGGACATCGTGGTGCTGGGCAACCCCAACAACCCGACCGGGATGCCGGTGGACATCTCCCGGATCCGTGCGCTGCACGACGCGGTTCCCGACGCGCTCGTGGTCGTGGACGAGGCCTACGTCGAGTTCGCGGCGGACGGATCGGGGGAGGCGGTGTCGGCGGTCGGGCTGCTCGACGAGCTGCCGCGACTGGTGATCTCCCGCACCTTCTCCAAGGCGTTTCGGCTGGCCGGGCTCCGGCTCGGGTACCTGTACGGACCGGCCTGGGTCATCGACGACATCCGCCGGGTCCGCCTGCCGTACCACCTCGACGCCATCAAGCAGGTGGCCGCCGAGGTGGCGCTGGAGCAGGAGGTCGCCTTCCTGGAACACCGCGAACGGGTGGCCGCCGAGCGGGACCGTGTCCGCGACCGGCTCGAGGCCCTGGACGGCGTCCACGTGTGGCCCTCGACGGCGAACTTCCTGCTGTTCCGGGTCGCCCACGCCCGCACCGTCTTCGACGGCCTCCTCGCCCAGGGTGTGCTGGTGCGGGACTTCTCAACCAAGCCCCGGCTCGAGGGGTGCCTCCGCGTGACCATCGGGACGCGGGCCGAGAACGACGCGTTCCTGGACGCGCTCGCCAGGATCCTGCGCGACTGACGGGATGCGCAGGGTGAACACCGCCCCGCCGCCCTCGCGGTCGTGGTACTCGAGCGACCCGTCCACGCTCTCCGCCAGGCCACGGGCGATGAACAGCCCGAGCCCGAGCGACCCCTTGCGGCGTCGGTCGTCCGCCAGCTGCGTGAAGGGGGCGAACAGCCGCTCGACGTGTGCGTCCTCGAGTCCCGGGCCGCGATCGCGAACCTCGATGCGTGCCGTGTCGCCTTCATCCACCACCACCACCTCCAGGGGCTCGACGCCTCGGTGGTGACGCTGGGCGTTGCGCAGGAGGTTCTCGACGGCCCGCTCGATCACGGCGCCAGGCGCGGCGAGGGTGACGTTCTCGCAGACGATGTGGATGTCGGGTCCCAGGCCACGGACGAACAGGGCGACCTCCGCGGCCGGGACCGTGGCGTCCGGCCCGGTCGCGCCGATCGCCACGAGGTCGCGGAGGGAGGCGGAGGCCCGGTCGATGGCATGGACCGCCTTGTCCGCCAGGCGGTCGCGGTCGGCCGGATCGAGCCGGTCGGTCCACCGCCGCACGGTCCCGATGGCCATCGTCGCCGTGTGCAGCTGGTTGGTGATGTCGTGGCCGGCCGTGGTCAGGACGAGCGAAGCGAAGCGCTCGGCCTCGATGGTCTGGTGCAGGAGCTGGAGCCGGGCGCGCTGGGGGCCGGCCACGGCCAGCACCGCGTCGAGCAGGTCCTGGTCCAGGGTCGTCCAGCGCGCTCCGACCGCGGGCTCCTCGACCACCACCCACGTCGAGTCGGTCAGGCGGCTCCAGAGTCGACTGGAGTCCACGGTGGGGCCGTCCCCCTGGACGTCGATCCGGACGCGGCCGGCGCGCAGGACCCGCCGGAGGGCAGACGCGAGCTCAGTGTCGAGCTCCTCGACGGACGATGCACGGGTGAACCCGGTCGCCGCCTCGGTGACGGCGTGGAGCTGGTGCGAGGTGCGGTCCCGGTCCATGCGAGCCCGGGAGACCGTGGCGAGCGTCACCGACAGGGCGAGCAGGATCGGCCAGTCCGGGTCGTAGGTGCGCACCACCAGCCCGATGGGCAGCGCGACCGCGGCCAGGATCAGTGCCAGTGGGACCGGGGACCAGAACATGTCCTGGACGTCCGCCGGTTCATCAGGTGGCGCGGCGAGTCGGATGGCCGTGGTCACGGCAGCGTGCGACAGCACGCCATGGGTGATCAGTCCGATCACCACCGCGACCGCCAGGCCGGGCAGGCCCAGTGGTTGTGCCAGGGCCGCGAAGCCGACCATGGGCAGCAGGCCGAACGTGTTCGTCACGAGGTTGAACAGGTGCCGCGATGTCGGCGCCCGTCGCATGCGTTCCGATGGAGAGACCAGTGGCACCGCCACGGGGGTCATCACCGCCCCGATGACCACCAGCCAGAGGGCCTGTTCGGCCGGCAGCGAGACGATCGCGACTGCCGCCACCATCTCGCTCATGAGGATGAACTCAGTGCGGCTGCTGTGCCGCACCAGGACGGGGTGCGTGGTCGCCACCACCATGAGGAGCAGCAGCGCCCCGAACGTCGGGGTCCACGCCGGTCCGGGCAGGGTCAACGCCATCGCCACGACGAGCCCGACGAGGGCCGCGCAGGCGACAGCGAGCGCCCGCGCCCCGCGCTGCGCCCCGGCCCCGGCCGTCCTGGATGTGCTCACGTCCGGTCGTGTTCCTCGCGTCCCCCGTAACGAGTACGAGCCTAGGTCCGGTGGCCGCCGTGGGGGCGGGGTCGGGGGCCTGAATTGCGGTTGGGTACGGTGCGCGCGCCCCGAGGAGGCCCACGATGCCCCGCCACGCCCGCGTCGAACGTGACACCAAGGAGACCCGCATCGTCGTCGAGGTCGACCTCGACGGCACCGGGACCACCGACGTGGCGACCGGCGTGCCGTTCTTCGACCACATGCTCGACCAGCTGGGCCGTCACGGGCGGCTGGACCTGAGTGTCCGGGCCGACGGGGACCTCGAGATCGACGCCCACCACACGGTCGAGGACACCGGGATCGCCCTGGGCCAGGCGCTGGCCGAGGCGTGGGGGGATCGTGCGGGTGTCGAGCGTTTCGGCGAGGCGCTGGTCCCCATCGACGAGGCGCTGACCCAGGTGGCCATCGACCTGTCGGGGCGCCCGTACCTCGTCTACGACGTCGATGCCCCGGTCGAGCTGATCGGCACCTTCGAGACCAGCCTGGTCAAGCACTTCTTCGAGGCCGTCATCGCCAACGCGCGGATCACCCTGCACGTCCGTGGCCTGGCGGGGGACAACACCCACCACGTCTACGAGAGCCTCTTCAAGGCGGTCGCCGTGGCCCTGCGTCGTGCGGTGGCCGTGACCGGCGTCGGCACGCCGTCCACCAAGGGCGTGCTGCAGTGACCGACCGGCCACGGGTCGCCGTCCTCGACTACGAGGCGGGCAACGTCCGCTCGGCGGCGGCGGGGTTCGAGGCGGCGGGTGCCGACGCCTTCGTCACCGGGTCCGTCGACGAGGCGCGGGGTGCCGACGCGCTCGTGGTGCCGGGCGTCGGCCACATCCGGTCCTGCCTGGCGAACCTCCGCGCGTCGGGCCTGCACGACCTGCTGGGGGAGTGGATCGAGGGCCAGCGGCCGCTGTTCGGGATCTGCGTCGGCATGCAGCTGCTCTACGAGCACAGCGACGAGGGCGACACCGAGGCACTCGGTCTCCTGCCCGGCCGTGTCGAACGGTTCCCGTCGGGCGTGGTCGTCCCGCACATGGGGTGGGACCTGGTGACCCCGGCGGCGGGGCGGACGGACGACCCGCTGCTGGTCGGCGTCGCCGGTGAGCGCTGCTACTTCGTGCACGCGTACTTCGCGGTGCCCACCGATGCCTCGCACGTCGTCGCCACGTGTGACTACGGCGACGCGGCCGGGTTCCCGTGCCTGGTGCGCGAAGGCAGCGTGGTGGGGACGCAGTTCCACCCGGAGAAGTCCGGGGCCGTCGGACGTCGCCTACTGGCCAACTGGCTCCGCACGCTCTGACCCGGGGGCGGCCGGCCCGTGGGGCAGTCCCAGCGGGAACGACGCGGCCGCGAACCAGCCGTGGGGCCCCTGCGCCCACAGCTGCACGACGTCGACGCGGATGCGGACCGGCAGCGACAGCATCAGGGCGCGGGCCGCGTGGCGGGCGCGAGGCCGGGGGATCGCCTTGCCCACGGTCAGGTGCGCCACGAGGTCCGGGTGGCGCCCGCCGTACGGCGGTGCCTGGGGGAAGGCGGCGAACACCGCCCGGGTCAGGTCGAGGAACTCGTCCTGCGGGGCGGGGCGCAGGTGCAGGACCTCGTTGTCGAACATCCCGACCTCGGTGAGCTCCGCCTCGACCGGGGCGTGGCGCTCGAACAGCGCCCGGAGGGTCTCGAGGTCGGCCACGGTCAGCTCGCCCGGCGGGAGGAACGGCGCGAGCACCGTGACGTGAGGCGGTATGCCCGCGGCGGCGGAGGCGTCGTACGCCGTCCGCCAGGGCGCCACGAGCGGGGCGACCCGTGGCACGGGGCAGATGAGCGCGGTGGTCTCCATGTCGGGGCAGGCTAGGGCGGGGTCTACCCTCGCCCCGACCGCCGCATCCACAGGATCTCGTGACGTGCCCCTGACGCTGTATCCCGCCGTCGACATCAAGGACGGCCGTGCCGTGCGCCTGACCCAGGGCAAGGCCGACCAGGAGACCGTCTACGACGCCGACCCCGTCGCGGCCGCGCAGCGTTTCGCGGACGCCGGCACGGAGTGGCTGCACGTCGTCGACCTCGACGCGGCCTTCACGGGCGAGCCGCGCAACCGCCACCTCATCGAGCAGGTCGTCGAGGCGACGGGCTGCCGCGTGCAGGCGTCGGGGGGCGTGCGCACGCTCGAGGACGTGCAGGCCAGCCTCGACTACGGCGCCGAGCGCGTCGTGATCGGGACGATGGCCCTGTCCGACCCGGACTTCGTCCGCCGGGTGCTCGACGCCGTCGGACCGCGCATCGCCGTCGGCCTGGACGCTCGGGGGCGCACCCTGCAGGCCCGCGGCTGGACCGAGGAGGCCGGCGACCTCTTCGAGGCCATCGACGCCTTCTCGGCCATGGGGGTGCCGCGGTTCGTCTACACCGACGTGGCCAAGGACGGGATGCTGCAGGGGCCCAACGTCGACATGCTCCAGCAGGTCGCCGACGCGACCGACGCCCACGTCACCGCGTCCGGCGGCGTCGCCAGCCTCGACGACCTGCGGCGGCTCGCCGACTGCCACCCCCGGGTCGACGCGGCCATCGTCGGCAAGGCCCTGTACGCCGAGGCGTTCACGCTGGAGGAGGCCCTCGAGGTCTCGCGCGCCGACCGGCCGGGGCCGGGCGGCGCCCCGTGAGCCTCGCCGCCCGCGTCATCCCGTGCCTCGACGTCACCGACGGCCGGGTCGTCAAGGGCATCAACTTCGTCGACCTGCGCGATGCCGGCGACCCCGTCGAGCTGGCACGCGTCTACGACCGTGAGGGCGCCGACGAGCTGGTCTTCCTCGACATCACGGCGTCCAGCGACGACCGCGACACGATGATCGACGTCGTCGAACGGGTCGCCAGCCAGGTCGGGATCCCGTTCGCGGTCGGTGGTGGGATCCGCACCGTCGACGACGCGCGCCGGATGCTGCGCGCGGGCGCGGACAAGGTGGCGTTCAACACCGCGGCGGTCCAACGCCCCGAGGTGCTGACCGAGGCGGCCGCGGCCTTCGGGTCGCAGTCGGTGGTCGCCGCCGTCGACGCCCGACGTCGTGACCCCGACGACCCGGCCGCCGGATGGGAGATCACCATCCACGGCGGGCGCACGGCCACGGGCATCGACGCGCTGACCTGGTGCGCCGAGGTGGCCGAGCGGGGCGCCGGCGAGATCCTGCTGACCTCCATGGACCGTGACGGGACCAAGCAGGGGTTCGACCTCGACCTGCTCCGGGAGGTCACGGACCGGGTGGACGTCCCCGTGATCGCCTCGGGCGGCGCGGGCACGGCCGACCACATGGCCGAGGGCATCCTCGAGGGCCACGCCAGCGCCGTGCTCGCCGCATCCATCTTCCACTTCGGCGAGCTGCGCATCAGCGAGGTCAAGGAGGCCATGGCGGCACGGGGCGCGGTCGTCCGCCGGGTCGGGATCGCCGGATGACCGACGAGTACGCCGCGATCGCCGCCGTCTACGACCTGTGGTCGGCCGACATGGTCGCGGACGTGCCCTTCTACGTCGCCGAGGCCGTCACCACCGGCGGGCCGGTCCTCGAGGTCGGCGTGGGGACCGGGCCGGGTCGCCACGGCCATGGCCCGCGCCGGGGTCGAGGTCGTCGGGATCGACGTGTCGCCGTCCATGCTCGCACTGGCCCGGGACGGACTCACCGCCGAGGGGCTGCAGGACCGGGTGACCCTGGTCGAGGCCGACATGCGCTCGTTCGACCTCGGTCGCACGTTCTCCCTGGCGGTCCTGCCGTACCGCGTCTTCGCCCACGCCCGGACCACCGACGACCAGGTGCGCACCCTCACCGCGATCCGCGACCACCTCGACCCCGGGGGACGGATCGTGCTCAACGTGACCGTGCCGCAGATCGCCGACCTGACGGCCTGGGACGGCCTGCGGCACGAGGGCCAGTTCACCCTCGCCGACGGCGGCACGGCCGTGCTGTGGCGGCAGGCCGAGTACGAGCCGGGCACCCAGCAGCTGACCTTCCACTTCGTGGTCGACCACCTCGGCGACGACGGCGTGGTGACCCGTCGTGTGCACGGGGCGTCCACGGTGCGCCAGACCACGCCGGGCGAGGTCGACCACGCCCTGGCCCGCACGGGCTTCGCCGTGCAGGACCGGTGGGGCTGGTTCGACCGCCGACCCTTCGGGTCGCACGCCGCCGAGTACGTCGTGTCGGCCACGCGGGCCGATCGGTGGACCCGTGGCGACGGGCCGGGCTGAGCGTCACGCCCCGCCGGCGGCCTCCACGGTGGCGTCGACCAACGCCGGGAGGGCCTCGGCCACCGAGGCGGGGAGCTGCTCTCGCGCACAGTCCGGACACCGGACCATCGCCGCCCCGACCACGATCGTGAGCACCCGCCCCGCCACGTCCACGGGCACGGCACGCTCGGTCCGGGTGGGCGGCAGCACCAGGTCCGCCCCGCAGTCGCCGCAGACCTCGCGCCGTCGCACCACGCCCCGCACGGTCCGCACGCAGCAGCTGGCCGTCCACGGCCCGTCGCGCCTCGGCGGCTGCGTCCGGAGGCAGCCGGGTGACGTGGCCGCGTGGGCACGTGGCCTCGGCCAGCCCGGCGATGCGCAGCACGACGTCGTCGGCCTGCATGGCGGCTTCGCCGAGCTCGGTGACGGCGGCCGGCTCGCCGCAGCGGGGGCAGCTGGTCGTGGTCACGGCGTCGGTCCCGCGGCACGCAGGGCGCGGGCGACGGCGTCCTCGGCGTCGCGGGCGACCTCGACGCCCGGGTCGACCTGCCCGTCCCGGACGAGCTCCCACGTGTGCAGGCCGACCACCGGCACCCCGGCCTTGAGGGCGAAGGCGATCTCCGACAACGTCCCGTACGCCCCGCCGACCGCCACGACCGCGTCCGCCGCGCGGACCACCAGGGCATTGCGCGCCTCCCCGAGGCCGGTGGGTACCGCCACGAGCACGTGGGGGTTGGCCTCGCGTCGGTCCGTGCCGGGCAGGATCCCGATGGTGGTCCCGTCCGCCTCGCGGGCTCCGGCACACGCGGCCGCCATGACCCCACCCAGCCCGCCGCACACGACGGTCGCGCCGGCCTGCGCCAGCCCGCGTCCCACGCGGTGGGCGGCGGCCTCGTCCTCGGCCGACGCGGTTCCGGCCCCGACGACCGCGATCACGCGCTCGGCGGGACCCGTCGGTGCGTCCTCGGCTGCCATGGCGGGGACCGTATCGGCGGGGGCGTGCTGGATAGGCTCGCCCACCCATCGCGCCCCGACCCCGCGGACCCGCGCCATGCCCCTGACCGCCGACCAGCGTGCGGCCCTGCGCCTCGACGACGCGGGCCTGCTGCCCGTCGTCGTGCAGCAGCACGACACCGGCGAGGTGCTGATGGTCGCCTGGATGGACCTCGAGGCCATCGACCGCTCGCTGGACAGCGGCGAGACCTGGTTCTGGTCCCGGTCCCGGTCGGAGTACTGGCACAAGGGCGCCACGTCGGGCAACACCCAGCGGCTCGTCGAGCTTCGGGTCGACTGCGATGCCGACGTCCTGCTGGCCCTGGTGGACCAGGGGGACGGCGTGGCCTGCCACACCGGGGAACGCACCTGCTTCTTCCGCACCGTCGACCAGCTCGCCGCCCCGACCGACGAGGAGCCCTCGTGAGCGTCAGTCCGACCCGTGACGAGTTCGTGGCCCTCGCGGCCGACCACGGCGTCGTCCCCGTGTGGCGCGAGCTGCTGGCCGACCTCGAGACGCCGCTGTCGGTGTACGCGCGCCTGCGGGGACAGGGCCCGACGTTCCTGCTGGAATTGGCCGAGCACGGCGAACGCTGGGGCCGGTACTCCTTCGTCGGCACCGACCCGTTCCTGGTGCTGCGCGGTCGCGACGGCGAGGTGAGCTGGCAGGGCACGCCCCCGGCCGGGGCAGCCGACGCCGACGGGGCGCTGGACGCCCTGGCCCGTGCCGTCGACGCGTTCCACGCCCCCGAGTTCCCGCTGCTCCCGCTGCACGGCGGGGCGGTCGGCATGGTGGGCTACGACGCCATCCGCGAGATCGAGGACATCCCGGCCAGCGGCCGCGACGACCTCGACCTGCCCGACGTGCTCATGATGTTCCCCCGCCACGTCGTCGGGCTCGACCACCTGCGCCAGACCATGGTCGTGGTCACCAACGTCGTGATCGGGGACGACCCGGCGGCGCAGTACGACGACGCCGTGGCGGCCACCGACGCGCTGGTCGAACGGCTGGCCCGGACCACGACGCCCTCGGCGCCCGTGCCCCCACCGGTGGTCGATCCCGTCGCGGCGGCGGGCGCGGTGGCCTCCAACATGGAGCCGGCCGACTACGAGGCGATGGTGGAGCGGGTCAAGGAGCACATCCGCGCCGGCGACACCTTCCAGACCGTCGTCAGCCAGCGCTTCGACATGACCACCGACGCGGACCCCTTCGACATCTACCGCGTGCTGCGCGTGGTCAACCCCTCGCCCTACCTGTTCCTGTTCGACTTCGAGGACTTCCAGGTCGTCGGCTCCTCTCCCGAGGCGCTCGTCCAGGTCCAGGGGCGCCACTGCGAGACGTGGCCCATCGCCGGCACCCGTCCCCGCGGCCGCACGCCGCGCGAGGACCGCGAGCTCGAGCACGAGCTGATCGCCGACGCCAAGGAACGCGCCGAGCACGTCATGCTCGTCGACCTCGGCCGCAACGACCTCGGGCGGGTGTGCGAGGTCGGCAGCGTGCGCGTCGACGAGATGATGGAGGTCGAGCGCTACAGCCACGTCATGCACATCGTCAGCTCGGTGTCCGGGACGCTGCGGGAGGAGCTCGGCCCCGTGGACGTGCTGCGCGCCATCTTCCCGGCCGGCACCGTCTCCGGCGCCCCGAAGGTCCGGGCCATGCAGATCATCGACGACCTCGAACCGACGCGTCGCGGCTGCTACGCCGGGGCGGTCGGGTACGTCGACTTCTCCGGCAACCTCGACACCTGCATCGCCATCCGCACCATGGTGCTCAAGGACGGGCACGCCTACGTGCAGGCGGGAGCGGGGATCGTCGCCGACTCCGACCCGGCGTCCGAGGAGCAGGAGACCCGCAACAAGGCCGGGGCGGTGCTCGCCGCCCTGCGGGCCGCCAGCGCCTGGCGCTGACGGCCCGCCCGACTCAGCCTTCCATGGGGTTCGTTCCTCACATCGAGGGTTCCACGTCTCAGCGGATCGCGGCTCGGATCTGGTCGTCGACCGACCTGGCGATGGCGTCGGGGCCACCGATGACCACGGCCCGGTCGATGGTGCCGGCGTGCGCCTGCAGCCAGGACTCGGTCCGGTCCGACAGGTCCTGCGGGTCCGTGAGCACGATCAGCGCGTCGCGAACCCAGGCCGCCGGGCCGGCGGCGAGCGCGTCGGGGAACGCCGTGCCGGACACGACCCAGACGGTCCGGCTGGCCGCGCCCGCAGCCACGGCGCGGTCGGCGAGCTTCGTGGCGGTCTCGTAGCGATCCGCACCGGCGACCCGACCGACCGGGTGGCCGGTGGCCTCGAGACGGCGCTGGACGTCGCGGCTGATCGCCACGGGCCCACCGGCGATCGTGAGGCGTGCGTCGCCGGTCAGCACGTCGCCGAGGACGTCCCGCGTGGCCGTCGGCAACGTGTTGGGCCTCACGAGGAGCACCGGCTGCCGTGTCCGGGTGGCGAGCTGCGAGGCCGCCAGGGCGTCCGGGAACGCGTCCCGGCCGTCGGGTCGGTCGCCCAGGGCGACGATCGCCCCGTCCATGCGCCCGCCCAGGTCCATGACCTCGCGTGCGATGTCGGCAGCCGTCGCGAAGCGGTCGGGGCCGGCGATCCGGTCGGGGCGCATCCCGGCCGCTCGGACGTCGTCGGCGACCTGGCGCGACAGCGCCACCTGCCCACCGACGAGGTAGACGTGCGAGGTCCCCAGACGATCGAGCTCGGCCCGGACGCGCTCGTCGAGCCCGTCGGAACCCGTCAGGAGGATGGGGCCGTCGACCTCCGCCGCGAGCGTGGCCGCGGCGAGCGCGTCGGGGAACGCGTCGGCGCGTGCGAGCACGGCCGTGTCCGCGGCGTCGAAGGTCCGACTCGACAGGACCACCGACGTCTCGATGCGGTCGGTGCCGAACCGGCGGGAGACGGTGCCGGGCGTGTCGCCCGATCCCGCGCCCTCCTCGGACACCGTGATGGTGCGGGTGACGGTCCCCGAGGCGCCGTCCGCGTCGGTGACGCGCAGGCTCACGTCCACGTCCCCCGCGGTGCGGTAGGTCGTCGTGGCGACCTGCGTGTCGGCGTCGTCGTACGCCGCCGTCACCGTCGAGGTCCCAGGCGTAGGTCAGCTGGGACGACGTCTGCCGATCGTCGGACGACCCGCTGCCGTCGAAGGTGACCTGCTGGCCCACGGCCGGGGCCGTCGGGCGCAGGCTGAACCGGGCGACCGGCGCCCCGTTCGCGGATCCGTCGGCGCCGGAGCCGCCCGCACCGCCGGTGCCGTCGTCCAGGCGCCGGGGCGTAGGTGAAGGTGCGGCAGCCGTCGCCGGCACGCAGGATCGCGTCCGCCTCGAGGTTGATCGCGTCCCGGGCGTCGGTGCCCTCCATGCGCTCGACGTCCAGGCTGAGGCAGTCGTAGGCGAAGTGCCAGAGGCCGTCCTCGGAGCCGTCGTCGGTGTGGTTGTCCACCCACCCGCCGTCGGCGCTGGCGTCGTCGAAGTGCGACCGACCGTCGACGTCCTGGAACGCCGAGTCCTCGCAGGTGGTCGTGTCGCAGCTCGCGCCGGGCTCGGGGACCGAGTCGAGGTAGTGCTGCGACGGGGGCGGCGGCACGCCGTTGTTGCCGTAGCCGTGCGCCTCGTCCGTGTACTCGATGAAGATCCCGGGCTGCCAGTCGACCTGGCCGCGGTCGGACTGGCCGTTGCCGTCGAAGTCGAAGCCGGCACGGTCACGCAGCTCGAGGTAGTAGGCGTGGTCGGCCGGGTTGGTGTGGCTCGCGTCCACCTTCGTCCACCCGGCCGTGCAGATCGTGGCGTCCGTGTCCGTGGGGGCCTCGGCGTTGCCACAGCCACCCTGCAGGATGCGCCCCGTGACGTCGTCCTCGCCGTCGACGCGGACGACCTCCTCGCCGTCCACCGTGACGACGACGTCGTCGACGAACCATCCCGGGCGGTCGAAGGCGGGGTCGGTGAAGTAGCTCAGTCGGACGCGCGCCCCGTCCTGACCGGCCAGCGACGAGATGTCGTAGGTGTCGGTCAGGAAGGGGTGGTCGCCGCTGTAGTCGGGGGCGACCGGGTTCCGGGCAGCCGTGACGAACGGCTCGCCCTGCTCGTACGCGGTGGAGTTGCCCGTCAGGCCGTTGTCGAGCTCGTCGAGGCACCCGGCGGAGTTCGGGTTGTAGGCGTTCGAGGTCGTGTACCCCGCGGAGGACGGCACGGACGTGAACGTGTCGCCGTCGGTGGACGTCAGCACGAAGCCGTAGTCCCAGTCCCACTCGATGTCCCACATCGAGCGGAAGGACAGCTCGACGTTCGCCCCCTCGGGCACGTCGGCGAGCTCGGGCAGCAGCAGGTCCATGTTGTGGCCGCCGTTGGGCGAGCAGCCGAAGTCGTTGCCCCGGCCGGACCAGAACACGTAGGGCGCGGAGGCCTGCTCGGCGACCTTGTCCGGGTCGACGATGCGCTCCTGCGGCAGCTTGGCGGTGTAGGCCTGTCCGTTGTGGACGTTCTGGTCGCCGTCGGCCGCCGAGAGCGTGTAGGGGGTGCCGTCGGGACGCTGCCAGTCGATGGTGCCGGTGTCCTGCTTGATCTCGGACCAGTCCGTGACCGAGACCTCGTCACCGGGCTGCAGGACCTCCGGGACGACCCAGCCGAGCTCCTGCTTGCCGAAGATCGTCATGTGCTGGCTGTAGTCGGCCGCCATGAGGTTCATCGAGTCGTAGTACGGGCTGCTGGTCGCCCCGCCCGAGTAGAAGTCCGGCAGGCCCAGGTGGTGGCCGTACTCGTGGCTGATCACGCTGGCGGCGTCGATGGCGGACTCGGGGTTGACGTTGTACGGGCCGACGCGGACGTGGGTCGGGAGGGTGTCCAGCCCGGTGCCGCCGTCGGCCTGGCAGTCGTCGAAGCTCGTGCGGTCCTCCGAGGTCCAGCACTGCGGGATGCCGTCCAGCGAGGTGAGCTGGTCGTCGGACACGTACCCGCGCAGGCCGGTCTCCGGGTCCGCGAACTCGAGCTCGAGGCTGGAGCTGTGCGGCCAGATGTTGTCGTAGGGCGGGGTGCCGTTGACCTGCGAGTCGCCGTTGCCGCCCAGGCCGGTGAACACCATCATGAAGAAGTCGACGACGCCGTCCTTGTCGGAGTCGAAGTCGTCGTAGTCGATCTCGGGGTCGGCGATCGCGGCGGCGTCGAAGACCGACTTGCCGGTCGGGCCACAGGCGGCGTCGATGGTCGAGCCGGTCCCCAGCGTGAAGGCGGGGTAGTCGCCGCCGTAGTACTCGGTCGTGCCGGGCAGCTGGTACCAGCCGTCGACGATGCGCGACGGGTACAGCGGGGTCCCGAACGCCGACTCGCCGAGGTCGGCCATCGTGGCGCCCCGGCACGTGCCCTTGGTGAGGTCGGGGCTGGAGAACTCGAAGCCGGGGTCGTAGGAGAAGTCGGCCGTGGCGATCCCGGAGGAGGGCACCGACCCGATGGGGAACAGCTGCCCGAACGACATCTCCTGGTAGAGGTTGAACGTCGAGCCCTCGACGTCGGGGGAGTTCACGACCTTGACAGCTGCTCACCGGTGTGGTCGGTGTCGTGCTGCCGGTCGACGTAGTCGACGGGCACGATCGGGAACGGCTTGTCGCCGTAGCGGGCCGTGTCGAAGCGGCCGTCCGGCGGGACGACCTTGGGGCCGTGCGTGGTCGAGGAGACCAGGTGGCTGCCGCCGACGGTCAGGTCCGCGGTGGTCGACAGGTCCTTCCACACCACCTCGGGATCGGCGGTCAGGTCGGCCGCCGACGCCTCGACGACCAGGGTCTCCGTGTACGGCGCCTCCGGCGTGCCGGCGTCGACCGTCGGAAGGGTCCAGACGATCGTCCCGGTCGCCTGGTCCACCGTCCCGTTGCCCTGCAGGTCGGCGGCGTCGGTGAAGGCCACGGACGGGGGCGCGTCCAGCCGGACGACCGCGTCGTGGACGGCCTCCCCGGTGGCGTTGGTCACCGTCACGCGGAACGGGAACGCGTCGCCCGGCTTGACCCACCCGGTCGACGAGGCGAAGGAGGTCCCGAGCTGGAGCGTGCTGGGCGGCTCGGACAGCTCGAGCGGTGTGGTCCCGGCCGTGGCCGCCGCCCAGGGCGTGCCGGCGTCGTCGTAGGTCGCATCCACGGCCTCGATGGCCGCGGTCAGCGTGAACGAGCCGGGCTCGGGGGACAGGGCGGCCGTGGCCGTCCCGGGCAGGGTGGCGGAGAAGGTGCCATCGCCCTCCGCGGTGACCGGGTCGGTGACGCGGTGGACCGTCCCGTCCGGGCCGCGGACCTGCAGCGTGAAGGAGGCCGGCACACCCGTGCGCTGCTCGGACCCCGCGATCGCCTCCACGCCGCTGCCGTACGAGACCTCCTCGACGGTGCCGGTGACGCTGATCGCTTCGCCGGGCGCGTGCCCGTCAGGCGCGTCGAGGGTGACCTGCAGCGCGTTGTGGTACAGCGGCGTGGAACCGACGACCTCGTCGTCGACCAGGACCTCCAGCGCCCCGTCGCCGGTGGGGAACGTCTCGTCCAGCTGGTACCCGACGGTGACCGTGCCGTCACCGTTGTCGGTCACGTCCAGCTGCTTCGTCGGTCCTTCGCCCGGCGAGACCATCTGCGCGGTGATCGTGGCGCCTGCCGGCACGTCAGCCAGGCCGATGTCGGTGTAGCCGCAGTCGCCGTCAGCGAAGTAGGGGGCCGACGTCACGTCGTACCCACCCAGCACCGGCAGGCACGCAGGCGAGTCGGTCTCGATGAAGCTCTGGAAGCTCGTTGCCGTGGCCGCCCCGGGCGGGGTGTCGGCGGCACCCTGCACGGGTGCCGGCGCGGCGGACACCAGCAGGGGGATCGCGAGGACCAGGGCGAGCAGGACGGGGACGACGCGACGCATGCGGGAGCTCCTCGAAGCCATGAGGCGTGTCCTGCACCTTCGACACGCGCGGCACGATCCCTGCGGCCCCGTCCTGGGCGAGCGAGTGCCGCACGGGCCCCGGTTGCCCCGCCCCGCGCGACCGGTCGTACCATGCCGCCGCATGACGACCTTCCTCGACCAGCTGCTCGCCGACGCCCGTGACCGGGTCGCCGCGGCGAGGTCCGTCGAGCCGCTCGACGTCCTGCGGGACCGCGCGTCGCAGGTGGCCGTCCCCGGTGACCTGCACGCGGCGCTGGCCGCCCCGGGCGTCGGCGTCATCGCCGAGGTCAAGCGCGCCTCACCGTCGAAGGGCGATCTCGCACCCGGCATGGACGCCGTCGACCAGGCCCGCGCCTACGTCGCCGGCGGGGCGCACGCCATCTCCGTGCTGACCGAGCCCGACCGCTTCAAGGGCACGCTCGACGACCTCGAGGCCGTGGCCGCGCTCGGGACCCCCGCCCTGCGCAAGGACTTCACCGTCGACGCCTACCAGGTGTGGGAGGCCCGCGCCCGCGGCGCCTCCGCCGTGCTGCTCATCGTGGCCGCACTGGACGACGCCGAGCTGCGGGCGCTGCACGACGAGGCCACCTCCGCCGGGCTGACCGCGCTGGTCGAGGTGCACGACGAACGCGAGCTCGACCGGGCCGTCGCCGTCGGGGCGCGCGTCGTCGGCGTCAACGCCCGCGACCTGCGCACCTTCGACGTGGACCGGGACGCGTTCGCGCGCCTGCGCCCCGCCTTCCCCGATGGCGTGGTCGCCGTGGCCGAGTCCGGCATCCGCGGCCCCGAGGACGTCCTGCGCGCGGGGCGGGACGGTGCCGACGCGGTGCTGGTGGGCGAGTCGCTGGTGACCGCCCCTGACCCGGCCGCCGCGACCCGTTCGCTGGTCGAGGCCGGCATGACCGCCGCTCTCGAGGAGCAGATCCCATGACCGACGTGAAGCCCGGCTACTTCGGCCGCTTCGGTGGCCAGTTCGTCCCGGAGGCGCTCTCGGGCGCCCTGGCCGAGCTCGACGAGGCCTGGACGTGGGCGCGTGAGGACGTGGAGTTCCAGGCCGAGCTGGACCGCCTGCGCCGCCAGTACGGGGGGCGCCCCACACCGCTGTACCACGCCACGCGGCTGTCGGAGGAGGCGGGCTTCGAGGTCCACCTCAAGCGCGAGGACCTCGCCCACACCGGGTCGCACAAGCTCAACAACGTCGTCGGCCAGGCCCTGCTGGCGCGCCACATGGGCAAGCCGCGGCTGATCGCCGAGACCGGGGCCGGCCAGCACGGCGTGGCCACGGCGACCGCTGCCGCCCTGTTCGGCCTCGAGTGCACCGTCTACATGGGCGCCGAGGACTGCCGCCGCCAACGGCTCAACGTCATCCGCATGCAGCTGCTGGGCGCCGAGGTCGTGCCCGTCGAGTCCGGCACGCGGACCCTCAAGGACGCCATCAACGAGGCCATGCGCGACTGGGTCACCAACGTGGCCACCACCCACTACCTCATCGGCTCCGCCATGGGGCCCCACCCCTTCCCGCAGATGGTGCGCGAGCTGCAGTCGGTGATCTCGATCGAGTCGCGGGCCCAGTTCGCCGAACAGGAAGGTGGGCTCCCGGACGCGGTGGTCGCCTGCGTCGGGGGCGGGTCCAACGCCATCGGGTCCTTCGCCGACTACATCGACCAGGACGGGGTGGCGCTGATCGGCGTCGAGGCGTCCGGCGAGGGGCTCGGCACCGGGCACAGCGCCGCCACGATCACCGAGGGGCGCGAGGCCATCCTGCACGGTGCCCGGTCGGTGGCGCTGGTCGACGACGACGGCCAGGTCCAGCACGCCCACTCGATCTCGGCCGGGCTCGACTACCCGGGCGTCGGCCCCGAGCACGCCTTCCTCGCCGACTCGGGCCGGGCCACCTACGTGTCCGCCACCGACGCGGAGGCCCTGCACGGGTTCCGCCGGCTGTCCGAGCTCGAGGGCATCATCCCGGCGCTCGAGCCCGCCCACGCCATCGGGTGGCTGCTCAAGCACGGCACCGACCTGCTGGCCCCCGGCGCGCGGGTCGTCCTGACGGTGTCGGGGCGGGGCGACAAGGACGTCGACGAGGTCGTGCGGGTGGCCGGCTGGACGGTCGGCCTGCCGCAGGTCGAGCAGGAGAGCGAGCGCGACGATGGCTGACCCGATCCGGATCGACGCCGACGACCGCCCGAAGGACGACGACCTGCTGCCCCGCGAGCCCCAGGTCGTCGTGGTCGGGTCCGACCCGGTGGACGGGCCGGGTCGCGTCCGGGCCGCCTTCGAGCGCGCACGGGGCGAAGGGCGCGCCGCGCTGGTGATCTACCTCCCGGCGAACTTCCCGGACCCGGACACCTCCCTCGCGTGCTTCCGGGCGGCGGTCGAGGCCGGTGCGGACGTGCTCGAGATCGGCTTCCCGTTCTCCGACCCGATGATGGACGGACCCACGATCCAGGCCGCCAACCAGCACGTGCTGGACGCCGGCTACACCGTGACCGACCACCTCGCGCTGGCGGCCAACGTCACGGCCGAGGTCCCCGTCCCCGCGCTCTGCATGACCTACGTCACCATCGCGGACACGCGGGGGTACGAACCCTTCGCCGACGCGTGCGCCGCCGCCGGGCTCGCCGGCGTCATCCTGCCGGACCTGCCTGCCTCCGAGGGTGCGGACTGGCGTGCCGTCGCCGCGCCCCACGAGCTCGCCACGGTGTTCCTGGCCTCCAGCGTCTCCACGGACGACCGCCTGGACGCCATCGCCGCGTCGTCGACGGGCTTCGTCTACGCGGCGGGGCTGCTCGGCGTGACCGGCGTCAAGGACGTCTCCCAGGACGACGCCCGTGTGCTGGTCGGACGGCTGCGCGAGCGGACCGACACGCCCGTGGCGGTCGGCATCGGCGTCAAGACCCGCGCCAACGCCCGTGACGTCGCCGCCTACGCGGACGGCGTCATCGTGGGCAGCGCCGTGGTCAACGCGGTCGCCGACGGCGACCCCGCCGGCGCCCCGGACCGGGTCCGTGCCCTCGTGGCCGAGCTCCGCGCCGGCTGCGAGGAGTGAGACCCGCGTGACCCGGGCCTCGTGGCCGGTCCCGCTGCGCCCCGGCGACCGGGTCGCACTCGTCGCGCCGAGCGGCGTCGTCGAGCCCGAGCACGTCGACGCCGGCGCCGCGGTGCTGCGCGACTGGGGCCTGGAGCCGGTGGAGATGCCCCACGTGCGCCGTCGCCACGGCCACACGGCGGGCACGGACGACCGAGCGCCTCGAGCGACCTCCAGGCGGCCATCGACGACCCGGGCATCCGGGCGATCTGGTCGGTCCGGGGCGGGTACGGGGCGACCCGCCTCGTGGGACGCGTCGACTGGTCGTCGATGGTCGCCGACCCTCGGTGGTTCGTGGGCCTGAGCGACGTCACGGCCCTGCACCACGACCTGTGGCGTGCGACGGGTGTCGTCAGCTGCCACGGGACCAACGCCGGTCGACTGGCCGCACCTCGACGCGCACCCGGTCACCGCGGCCCACCTGCGGGCGCTGTTGGCGGGGGAGTGGACGACGGGTCCGTTGCCGCAGCCGGCCGGCGCCCCGCCGCCCCGCCCCGTCGCAGGCGGCACCGCCGTGGGGCCGCTGCTCGGCGGCAACCTCGCGCTGCTGTGCGCCGGCATCGGAACCCCGAACCAGCTGGACACGCGAGGTGCCGTGCTGCTGCTCGAGGACGTCCACGAGGCGCCGTACCGGGTCGACCGGATGCTCACCCAGCTGCGGTCGGCGGGGCTGCTGGCCGACGTCGCCGGGGTCGCCCTGGGCGGCTTCCTCGGCGGGGACCCGCCGCGCCCACGTCCCCTCCCACACCATCGCCGAGGTGGTCGAGGAGCGCCTCGGCAACCTCGGGGTGCCGGTGCTGGCGGGCCTGCCCATCGGCCACCACGACCGGGACGTGGCGGTCCCGCACGGCGCGACCGTCGAGCTCGACGCGGACTCGGCCGTCCTGGGCGTCCTGCCCGGCTGACGCTCGCCGTCGTGCGACGGACGGACGGGACCCTCGTTGCGTACCGCCACCGGTCCCCCTACGGTGCAGGAAGAAGGGCCGTGACGCCGCGCACGTTCGCGCATGCCCAGACGCCCCCGCCGTCGAGCTTCCTCCGGTCGAGGTGGCGCTGGGTGGGCCCGACCCCCGACGCCACCTGCATCGGCTCGTCACCCGATCGGGGCGGCCCCGCGCGGCTCCTCACGGATCCGGCGCGTTCCCGACGACCGTCCACGTCGAGACTGGAGAGCCCACGCATGGCCACGATGCGAGTTGCCGGCCTGACGAAGGTCTTCGGCGACAAGCCGCAACGCGCCCTCGACCTGCTGGCCGAGGGGCGCTCGAAGGCGGAGGTGCTCGAGGAGACCGGTCAGGTCGTGGCCGTCCGTGACGTCGGCTTCGACGTGGCGCGAGGGCGAGCTGTTCGTGGTCATGGGCCTGTCGGGCTCGGGCAAGTCCACGGTCATCCGCATGCTCAACCGCCTGATCGAGCCCACGCGTGGGACGGTCGAGATCGACGGCCAGGACATCGCGAAGCTCGACAGGGAGGAGTTGCGCCGCCTGCGCTCGCAGAACATGTCGATGGTCTTCCAGCACTTCGCGCTGTTCCCGCACCGCACCGTCGGCGAGAACGCCGCCTATGGGCTCAAGATCCAGGGGGTCCCCGAGGACGAACGACGCGAGCGTGCCGAGGCGGCACTCCAGCGCGTCGGCCTCGAGGGGTGGACGGACAAGTACCCCCACGAGATGTCAGGCGGGATGAAGCAGCGCGTCGGCATCGCCCGTGGCCTGGCCACGGACGCCGACATCCTGCTGATGGACGAGCCCTTCTCGGCGTTGGACCCGCTGATCCGCCGGGACATGCAGGACCTGCTGATGGAGCTGCAGGAGGAGCTGCACCGGACGATCGTCTTCATCACCCACGACCTCAACGAGGCCATGCGGATCGGCGACCGGATCGTCGTCATGAAGGACGGCGCGGTGGTGCAGATCGGCACGGGAGCCGAGATCATCCACGACCCCGCCAACCAGTACGTCGCGGACTTCGTCGCCGACGTCGACCGCGCCCGCGTGCTGACCGCCGACCTGGCGATGCGCAGGCCCCGCAAGACCTTCCCGCCGGACGCGGACCCGCGCGAGGTGCTCGACTGGCTCGACGAGCACCGAGCTCAACGGCGTCTACGTCGTCGGGCCGCTGACGACCGGCTGCTCGGCGTGGCCCGTGACGACCGGCTCGTGAAGGGCGTTCGCGACGGGGTCGACCCGTGTCGAGGACCTGCTCATCCAGGACTACGCCTCGGCCAGGCCGGACACCCTGCTGCTCGACCTGTCCGCGCTGGCCGCCATGCACACCGTGCCCATCGCGGTGGTCGACGACCGACGGCCGCCTGCTCGGGACGATCCCGCGGCCGGCCCTGCTCGAGACCCTGGCCGGGGAGCAGGCCCTCACGGCCGCGGCCACGCCCGACGAACCGCAGGAGCCCGCCCATGCGTGAACTCCTCCTCGCCCAGTCCATCTTCCCGGAATGGCACATCACCGAACAGGTGGACAGTGCGGCCCGCGGGTTCATCCGGTTCCTCGACCCGCTGCTCGAGCTGATCAAGCGCTTCCTCGAGTGGATGGTCGAAGACGTCGTCCAGGCGCTGCTGACCTGGCCACCTCCCGTCGTGATCGTCCTGGCGCTGGCCCTGATCGCCTACCTGGCGAGTGGCTGGCGACTCGCGACCTTCACCGCCGTCGCGTTCTCGTTCATCGCCATGACGGGATTCTTCGAATCCACGATGCGCAGTCTCGCGCTGGTGCTGGTCGCCACCATCATCGCCGTGGGGATCGGGCTCCCTGCTGGGATCGTGGCGGCACGCAACGACACCGTCTCCTCCCTGCTGCGGCCGGTCCTCGACTTCATGCAGACCATGCCGTCCTTCGTGTACCTCCTGGTCGTGGTGCTGATGTTCTCCATCGGACCAGCACCGGGCGTCGCGGCCTCGGTCGTGTTCGCCATGCCACCGGCGGTCCGGTTGACCGAGCTCGGCATCCGCCAGGTCGACGCGGAGGTCGTCGAGGCCGCCAACGCCTTCGGGGCCAGCCCGCGTGAGGTCCTGCGCGGGGTCCAGCTGCCCCTGGCCCTGCCGACCATCATGGCCGGCATCAACCAGGTGATCATGCTCTCGCTGTCGATGGTCGTGATCGCCGGGCTGGCCGGCGCCGGCGGCCTCGGTGGTGACGTCGTCCAGGGCGTCCAGCGGCTCCAGCTGGGCCTCGGGCTCGTCAGTGGGCTCGCCGTGGTCATCCTGGCGATCTTCCTCGACCGCACGACCGGCGCCCTGGGCCGCGCGAACCAGCCCGGGTGATCCGACCCCTCACCTCCTCCCACCTGCACGACGCAACCTGACCGCAACTGAAGGAAACCCGTTGCAGCACGCACGCAAACGCTTCATCCGCACGACGGGCGTGGCCCTGACCGCCGCGCTGCGTCCTCACCGCCTGCGGCGGTGGGGACGACGCCGACAGCGGCGCGACCGACACCGAGACCGGTGCGGCCTCGACCACCGAGCCCGCCACCACCGAGACGGGGTCCTCCGGCAGCGGTGACATCGCCGGTGTCATCAGCCCGGCCGACTCCTGCGACACCATCACCGTGGGCACCATCGGGTGGACCGAGGACGTTGCCGTCAACGCCCTGTGGAGCCACGTCATGGAGCAGAACGGCTACTCGTGGGAGACGAACAACCTCGACGTCGGCGCCCTGTACGCCGGCGTGGCCAACGGGGACCTCGACCTGTTCATGGACGGGTGGCTCCCGAACACCCACGAGGACTACTGGGCCGAGTACGGCGACCAGGTCAACGACCTGGTGACCTGGTACGACAAGGCTCCGCTGACCTGGGCCGTGCCCACCTACGTGTCCGAGAACCAGGACATCTCCACGATCGCTGACCTGAAGGGCAAGGCCGACACCTTCGGTGGCGAGATCGTCGGCATCGAGTCCGGTGCCGGCCTGACGCGGATCTCCAAGGACTCGGTCATCCCGACGTACGAGCTCGGTGACGACTACAAGCTCGTCGAGTCCTCCACGGCCGCGATGCTCGGTGCCCTCGAGCGCGCCGTCAACAACGAGGAGCCGATCGTCGTGACCCTGTGGGAGCCCCACTCGGCCTACGCGAAGTGGGACCTCACCAACCTCGAGGACCCGGAGAACGCGCTGGGTGACCCCGACTCCATCCACGCGGTCGCGTCGCAGAGCTTCGCGGACGACTGCCCGAACGCCGCGGCAGCCCTCCAGAACTTCTCCATCTCGGGTGACGCGCTGGCGGACCTCGAGCTGAAGATCGAGGAGGCCGGCGAAGGCAACGAGCAGCAGGGCGTCGAGACCTGGATCTCCGAGAACCAGGATCTCGTCACCGGTTGGCTGGACGTCTGATCCACGCACCACAGCACCACCGCGGGGCGGGCCGTCACGGCCCGCCCCGCAGTCTGTACGCCCGGCGGCCGCGTCCCGCCTCGGAGCGCACGTCGGGCCCGCGCCCCCGTGCGTCCCGTGCACGTTTCGTGGGGATGTCGCGCGAGTCCCTGACGTGAACGGCGGGCTCGCCGCGGCGCGCTACGTTCCGCGTCGTGCTGGGGCCGGCACATCCCATCCGCGTCACCTTCGTGCCCGTCGGGGAGAGTTCGTCCGTGTCGTCACTGCTGCCCTCGCGCCGACGTGCGCGCCTGATCGTGGCGAGCCTCGCGCTCGTCGCCCTGTCCGCCTCCGCCTGTTCCTCGGGCGATGATGGCGAGCAGGCCGCCGCCGCGGCCAGCCCGAGCGAGGCCGGGACGCCCAGCTCGGACCCCTCGGCCACCGAGACCGCCTCCGCGTCCGAGAGCCCCTCGGCGTCCGAGTCGGGCACCGACGAGGTCGATGCGGTGAGCCAGGAGTACGACCTGCCGCCGTACCCGGAGGCGGTGCGGGGCGTGTACTCGCACGTCTACTCGTTCTGGGGCAACAACTGGGCCAGCCTGGTCGACCTCGTCAAGCAGACCGAGCTCAACGCCGTCGTCGTGGACGTCAAGGACGAGGCCGGCACGCTGCTGTGGGACATGGACCTGCCGCTGGCCAAGGACGGGGGCGGGGCGAACTGGCGCGACGACTTCGACGGCGTCGAGGACCGCCTGAAGATGCTCAAGGACGCCGGTGGCTGGGCGATCGCCCGGATCGCCTGCTTCAAGGACACCCTGGTCGCCGAGTCGCACCCCGAGCTGGCCGTGCAGCAGCAGGGCGGGGGCCGCTGGCACGCCTCCGAGGACTTCGGCTGGCTGAACCCGTACCAGGACGACGCGGGCCAGTGGTGCATCGACGTCGGCAAGGCCGCGCTCGAGCTCGGCTTCGACGAGGTCCAGTACGACTACATCCGCTTCCCCAACGGCGGCGACGGCGACACCAGCGTCATCGAGCTGCCCGGCGTGCCGGACGACCGCCCCCGCGAGGAGTGGCGGCACAGCGACGAGATCGTCGACTTCCTCAAGCGCGCCTCCGAGCAGATCCACGAGGCCGGCGGCTACATCTCCTCCGACCTGTTCGGCCTCGTGACCTACGACTTCCGCTGGGACGCCGGCGGCACGGGCCAGGTGCTCGAGCGCATCGCCCAGTACGTCGACTACATCTCGCCGATGGTCTACCCCTCGCACTACGGCAAGGGGAACTACGGGCTGCTGCCGCACCCGATCGAGTACCCGTACGAGACGGTGTGGAACGCGATGCAGGAGGCGCGCATGCGCACCCAGGGCCTGCACGCGAAGATCCGCCCGTGGCTCGAGGACTTCTCCGCCCCGTGGATGGGCTACCCCGAGCACTCGCCCAAGCACGTCAGCGAGCAGATGCGTGCCACGTACGAGAACGGCATCGAGGGCTGGATGCTGTGGAACGCCGCCAACCACTACACGCGGGCGGTGCTCGACGACGGCGACACCGTCTCCAAGGCCAACCCGGACTTCGTGCCCCCGGCCCGGACGGCCAACCCCGACGCCGCGCCCGGCGTCGAGGAGGAGAAGCAGTGGCCCGGCATGCCGCCGTGCGACCCGTACCCCGGGTTCCTGCAGGTGGGGACGGGCAACCTCGCCGGTTCCACCCCGCCCGAGCGCGCGCTGGCGTACGACGACCCGCGGCTGTGCGCCGGCGTGCCCGACGGCGAGGAGGCCTCCGTCCCGTGGCCGCGAGCGCCAGGACGGGCCCGACCCGGCCTACGCCGACCAGTCGACCTCCGACGCGGCCGCCTCCGAGCAGCCCAGCGCCGACGCGTCCGAGTAGGGCCCCACGCGGGCCCGGGAGCGACCCACCGTGCTCTTCCCGACCGTCCAGTTCGCGGTCTTCTTCGTCGTCGTGCTGACCGGCAGCTGGCTGCTGATGCACCGACGCACGCCGTGGAAGATCTTCATGGTCGTCGCCAGCTACGTCTTCTACGGGGCGTGGGACTGGCGCTACACCCTGCTGCTGGCGGGCTGCACCGTCGTCAACCAGCTGGTGGCGCGCGCCATGGCGTCCACCGCCGACGACCGCACCCGCCGCATCCAGCTCGCCGTCGGCGTGGCGGCCAACCTCGGCGTGCTGGGGTGGTTCAAGTACTACGGGTTCTTCGTCAGCTCGGCCCGCAACGCGCTCGGCAACGTCGGGATCACGCCGCCGCTGCCCCTGCTGGAGATCCTGCTGCCCGTCGGCATCTCGTTCTTCACGTTCCAGGCGATGAGCTACGTCATCGACGTCTACCGCCGCGAGGTCGAGCTGGCGCCGTGGCTGGACATCTTCGTCTACCTGGCGTTCTTCCCGCAGCTGGTCGCCGGCCCGATCGTGCGCGGGTCGGAGTTCCTGCCCCAGCTGCGGGAGGCCCGCGACCCGCGGGCCATCCCGGCGGTGCGGGCCTTCGGGCTGATCATGGCCGGGCTGTTCAAGAAGGTCGTGATCGCCAACGCGCTGGCGACCTCGATCGTCGATCCGGTGTTCGCCAACCCGGCGGCCCACGGGGCGGGGGAGACCCTGGTCGCCGTGTACGCGTACGCGGTGCAGATCTACGCCGACTTCTCCGGGTACACCGACATCGCGATCGGCGTGGCGCTGCTGCTCGGGTTCTCGTTCCCGCAGAACTTCGACGCCCCCTACAGCGCCCTGTCCCTGCGGGACTTCTGGCGCCGCTGGCACATGACCCTGTCCCGGTGGCTGCGGGACTACCTCTACATCCCGCTCGGCGGCAGCGCGGGCGGGCACGGCGGCCACGATCGGGGCGCTGTTCGCGACCATGGTGCTCGGTGGCCTGTGGCACGGTGCGGCCTGGACCTTCGTGATCTGGGGCGCCATCCACGGTGTCGGCATGGCCATCGAGCGGCTGACCGGCCAGGGAGTCATCTCGACCGAAGGCATGTCGGGCGTGCAGGTCGCCGTCCGCCGGCTGATCACCTTCCACGTGGTGTGCTTCGGGTGGGTGTTCTTCCGCGCCGGGTCGTTCGAGGACGCGATGACGATCCTCGGTCGGCTGGGCGCTCCCGGCGGGCCAGGCCCCGCTGGTCACCGCGGGCGTCCTGGCGCTCATCGCCATCGGCATCGGCTTCCAGTACGTCCCGAAGGACCTCGGGGCGCGGTTGGAGGTCGCCGTCGGGCAGCTCCGCCCGGTCCCCGTCGGCCTCGCGCTCGGGGCGGCGCTGCTGTTCGTCGACGCGCTCGGTCCCGAGGGGATCGCGCCGTTCATCTACTTCCAGTTCTAGGGGTCGCCCATGTCCTCCACGACCACCGACGACCCGGTCGGCCAGCAGGAACCCGACGACGCCCCGGTCGAGGGACCGGCGCAGTCGGCGACCGCCCCGCCATGGGCCGCGGGCCACGTCATCGTCGCCGTGGTCATCGCGCTGGCCCTCGGGACGCTGCTGAACGCCCAGGACCTGCTGGCGACCGCCGAACGCCAGCCGTTCGGGTGGAAGCGTGACGTCGCGGTGGCGATGGCCAGCCCGGTGGCGCGGGTCAGTGCGGCCATCGGCCTGGACCGACCGCGCGACGTCATCGACACCGCGCTGGGGCGGGGCGACGACGACGCGCCCGCGATCGACGAGGCGGCCGACTCCGGCGGGGCGCCCGTGATCGCCGCGCCGGAGAGCGACGCCGAGGCCGACCCGGGCGCCACCGTGGACCCGACCGCCTCGGCCACCGACACCGCCAGCCCCACCCCGACGGAGACCGAGACCACCGGGCCGATGGGCCTCGACCGCGGCCCGGTCACGGCCGCCGACCCGCTCCGGCTGTACATCGGCGGCGACTCGATGGTCGAGATCCAGTTCGGGACGGCCCTCGAGGACCTCGCCGACGACACCGGCATGATCGAGACCGTCGCGATCGAGTACGACCGGGGGAGCGGGCTGACCCGGCCGGACTTCATCGACTGGCCGGCCAAGCTGGCCGCCGCCAGCGACACCTACGACCCCGACGTCATGCTCGTCTACTTCGGCGGCAACGACGCCCAGCCGATCAAGATCGACGGCGTCGTCTACGAGACCACGCAGCCCGAGTGGCAGGCCGAGTACCGCTCGCGCGTCGCCGGCGTGATGGACCAGCTGACCGAGGCGGGCCACCACGTCTACTGGATGGGGCTGCCGATCCCGCGGGACGACTCGATGGTCACCAAGTTCGGGATCCTCAACGACATCTACTCCTCCGAGGCCACGACCCGCGACGGCGTGACCTACGTCGACGTCTGGGACCTGTTCGCCGGCGCTGACGGCCGCTACAGCGAGTACCTGGTCGACGACGACGGCGACGAGGCCGACATGCGGCTGGACGACGGGATCCACCTGACCACCGCCGGGGCGTACCGGGCCGCGCGGCCCACCATCGCCCAGATCATCGAGGACTTCGAGATCGAGCCTGTGGAGGACTCGACCGAGTAGCCGCCCCGCTGTCACAGGCGCCGCCCATGGTGGTCCCCCCGAGCTCGGAGGACCCATGGGCCGCCCCCGCACCTGGACCGACGACGACCTGCGTGACGCCGTCGCGGCCTCGACCACGGTCGCCGACGTCGTCCGTCGGCTTCGCCTGTCGCGCGGTGGTGCGGCCTACGTGACCGTGCGGACGCGCATGGAGCAGCTCGGCCTCACCGTGGGGGCTGTACGGGACGATGGGACCTCGACACCCCCCGACCGAAGTTGGAGCGAGGACGATGTCCGCCAGGCCGTCGCGCGGGTCACGTCACTCAACGGTGTCTTCGAGGCGCTGGGGCTCGTGGTCGGGGGGTCGCAGTGGCTCGTCATGCGGTCGTTGATCCTGGATCGAGGCTGGTCCACCGAGCACTGGGACCGTCCGCTCGAGGTCGCACGAGACCGGCCCGGAGAGGTGTCTCCCGCCGACATGCGCGCGGTGATCGGGGCCGTCGACCTCGGAGAGGTGGTCCGCACCAGCAGGACGCGTGCGGACGTCATCCGGTGCCTCGGGTTCACTCCGACCACGACCACCTATCGGATCCTGGCGGAGGCCATGGAGGCAGCCGCTCTGAGCGATGACCACTTCGAGGCGCCACACGCTGCGATGCGCCGGACGCCCCGTCGGCGGTATCGCACCTCACTGGACGATCTCCTGACGCAGGGGTCGACCTACACGAGCATGCACACGCTGAAGCGCCGACTGGTGGAGGAGGGCGTCCTGGCCCCGGTGTGCGCGGCCTGCGGAATCGACTCGTGGAGGGGCGACGTGATCGCACTGCACCTCGACCACGTCAACGGCGTCCGCGACGACCACCGTCGAGAGAACCTGCGGTTGTTGTGCCCCAACTGCCACTCGCAGACCGCGACGTTCGCCGGCCGGAACAAGGGCCGCTACACCCGGTGGCCTCGGCCGTCCTCATGACGTCCTGCGATAGTCTGCGCGGTCCGATCCGTGTCGCGGCAGCGGCTCGCCCCGGTAGCCCAACGGCAGAGGCAAGGGTCTCAAACTCCCTCCAGTGTGGGTTCGAATCCCACCCGGGGTACCACGGCCGCCGTGGACGGGATCGGCGGGGCGACCGCGGGTTCGCGGGCGCCCCCATCGGACGAGTAACGTGAGGTAGCAGTGGCAGGCAGGACCCGGCAGGCGGCCCGCATCCGCGAGCAGCTGGCGCGTGTCCAGGACGATCTGAAGCGCGTGCGCGCCAACCAGCGTGTGCTCGCCGAGCAGGTCGCCCACCTGTCAGATGTGGCGGACGACGCCGAAACACGACACCTGGTCGCACAGACCCCGCTCGCCGATCGCGAGTGGCGTGTGGCCCGCACTGACCGCGACCGGCATGCGGTGCTGCTCGACGAGGCCCGCCAGGAGGCGGAGCACCTCCTCGCCGAACAGGACCGGCTGCTGGAACGCCTCTTCGACCTGGAGGGAACCACGTGACGGACACCGGCTCGATGCAGGCGTCCGACACCGATGCCGGTCAGACCCCGGCAGACGGTGACGCGCTGCGCCCCACCCGCGTGCTGATCGCCGAGGACGAGGCGCTGATCCGCCTCGACCTCAAGGAGATGCTCGTCGAGGAGGGCTTCGACGTGGTCGCGGAGGTGTCCGACGGCGCCTCGGCCGTACGGCTGACCCGCGAGCTGCGCCCCGACCTGTGCATCCTCGACGTGAAGATGCCCGTCATGGACGGGATCGCCGCGGCCGAGGAGATCGCCAAGGAGCGCCTCGCCGCCATCCTGATCCTCACGGCCTTCAGCCAGCGCGACCTGGTCGAGAAGGCCCGCCGCGCCGGCGCCATGGCCTACCTGGTCAAGCCCTTCCAGAAGCACGACCTGCTCCCGGCGGTCGAGATCGCCGCCGGGCGGTTCCGTGAGATGTCGGGGCTCGAGGCCGAGGTCGACGACCTCGCCGGCCGTCTCGAGGCGCGCAAGCTCGTCGACCGCGCCAAGGGCCTGCTCATGGACAAGGAGCAGATGTCCGAGTCCGAGGCCTTCCGCTTCGTCCAGAAGCAGGCCATGCAGCGCCGCCAGACCATGAAGCAGGTCGCCGAGCAGGTCATCGCGCAGTACGAGTGTCGCCGTCGCGTGCTCACTCGGCCGTGCCTGGTCAGCCGCCATCGGTGACGCGACGGATGTCGCTGCGCAGCGTCCTGAAGGCGGTCGGCCAGCGCGGCTGACGTGATCTCGCCCTTCTCGCGCAGCTCGTCGATCTTGTCGATGAGCTCGCGGGCCTTCTTCCGTACGTCCTTGGCCTTGCCCTCGGCGTCCTTGGCCACGATCTCGCTCACGCGGGCGTCCAGCTCGTCGACGGCCTTGCGGCTGATCGCCCCGTCGTCGCGCCCCGCCACGAGCTCGCGGCGGAACGCGGTCGCCGCGTCGGGCACGGTCGCCGGTCGAGCCGGTGACGGTGCCGCCGAGGTCGGGGCGGGGGAGGGGCTGGTCGTGGTCGGCTCGGGTGTGGGGTGTGGGGACGGTCGACGGGGACGCGGACACCGTGGGGGTGGCCAGGGCCGTCTCGTCGATCGGGTCGCGGGTGAGCAGCCAGAGACCGAGGCCGCCGAGCATCGCGACGACCAGGATGCCGGCGGCGACGCCGCGACGCCGGCGCGGCGGCCCCGTGCGCACCGGTCCGGGCGGGGGCAGGACGGCGGTGGAGGCGCCGGGGCCGTCGAGGACCTCGTCCAACGCGGCCACGACCGCGCCCATGTCCGGCGGGCGCTCGGCCGGGTCCTTGGCCAGCATCCGGACGACGAGGTCGTCCAGGGCCGGTGGGATGCCGGCGACGGTGTCCGTGGGGCGCGGTGCGGGACGGTGCAGGTGCTGGCCGATGGTGGCGGCGCCCGAGCCCCCGTCGAAGGGCGGCCGCCCCGTCAGCGCAGCGGTCAGCACGCACCCCAGCGCATAGACGTCCGTGCGTGCGTCGGTGGGCTCGCCGCGCGCCTGCTCCGGGGCGACGTACGGGATCGAGCCGCGCAGGGTCGTGGTCTCCGTCGACGTTCCCGTCGCGGCGATCCCGAAGTCGGCGACGCGGACGCGGTCGTCGGGGCCGAGCAGCACGTTCGAGGGCTTGACGTCGCGATGGACCAGGCCGGTGCGGTGGGCGGCGGCCAGCCCCTCGGCGACGCCTCGCACGACCCTGCACCGCCTCACGCCACGGCAGCGGCCCGGCGTCACGCAGCCGGTCGGCCAGGGTCCCGCCGGGGACCAGCTCCATGACGATGGCCGCCCCGTCCCCGTCCCGCAGCACGTCGTGGACCACCACGACGTTGGGGTGGGAGAGCCGTGCCGTGGCCCGCGCCTCGCGTTCCAGGCGATCGACCCCGGACGTCCCGTCGACGCGGTCGGCCCCCACGCGCTTGATGGCGACGTCCCGCCCGAGCCGCTCGTCGCGGCCGAGGTGGACGTCCGACATCCCGCCGCGCCCGAGGGGCCGGATCAGCCGGTACCGGCCCCCGAGCAGGCGGGGTGTGGTCTCGTCGGGCATCGGGCGTGCTCCAGGTGGGAGCACGCTCGGCGTCAGCTTCTGCTGGTGGTGGGACCGCCGTGCTCGTCCTTGCCCACGACCGTACCCATGCCGTCGGGCGCCTCGGCAGCGCCGGAGGGCGGCGGGGACCCGACACTGGCGGCCCGCTCGTCCGGCGTGTAGGCGACGTCGGCGGTCATGTCGTGGACCTCGACGGCCGTGGCCTCGAGCACGGCGCGTGCCTCGGCGGCCCGGGCCTCGTCGTCGACGTGGGCGGCGACGAGCACCACGCCGTCGGCCGTCACCCGTCGCGCGAGCGGCGACAGGCTCTGCTGCCACATGGTGGTGCGCCGACCGGCCGACTCGAGCCCGAGCAGGCCGCCGACGCTGGTACCGCCCGCGGCACCGGCGATCGCCCCGGTCGCGGCGGCGGCGCCGACGGCGAGTCCCACGCCCGGGATGGCCGTGGCGGCGACGGCGCCGATGGTCGTGACCGTCGCCCCGATCACACCACCCGTGGCACCGCCCTTGACCAGGCCAGTCGCGGTGCCCGAGGCGCCCTCGCCGTTGCCGTTGACGATGTGGTCCACGGCGGGGCGCATCTCGTGGTCGGGCCCGAGCAGGGACAGTTCACCGTGAGGGTCGAAGCCGGCCTCGGCCAGGGCGTCGAGGGCGTCGGAAGCCTCCCGGAAGGTCGGGTAGACGCCGACGACGTTGTGGTGGGCGAGTCGATGCACGGTCATGTGGCCACTCCTGGGGCGGGTGCACCCGAGGTTCGTGGCGGCCGTCGGCCCGGTCCGTGGTCGGACGGACGTGATCACATGCGGAAGACCCCCAGTCAGGCCGTCCGTAGGGGCCCCTACTCACATGCGGAAGACCCCCCAGTCAGGCCGTCCGTAGGGGGCATGGAACGAGGCCGCCAGGCCGAGGGCGAGGGCGGTGCGGGTGTCGACGGGGTCGAGGACGCCGTCGTCCCACAGCCGTGCGGAGGCGTAGTAGGGGTGGCCCTGGGTCTCGTACTGCTCGCGGATGGGGGCCTTGAAGGCCTCCTCGTCCTCGGCCGACCACTCCTGCCCGCGGGCTTCGAGGCCGTCGCGGCGGACGGTGGCCAGCACGTTGGCGGCCTGGTCGCCGCCCATGACCGAGATGCGGGCGTTCGGCCAGGTCCACAGGAACCGGGGCGAGTAGGCCCGCCCACACATGGCGTAGTTCCCGGCGCCGTAGGACCCGCCGATCACGACCGTGAACTTGGGCACGGTCGAGCAGGCCACGGCGGTGACCATCTTGGCGCCGTCGCGGGCGATCCCGCCGGCCTCGTAGGCCTTGCCGACCATGAACCCGGTGATGTTCTGCAGGAACACCAGCGGGATGCCGCGCTGGTTGCACAGCTCGATGAAGTGGGCGCCCTTCAGCGCGGACTCGGAGAACAGGATGCCGTTGTTGGCCACGATCCCGACGGGGTAGCCCTCGATGTGGGCGAACCCGCAGACCAGCGTGTCGCCGTACAACGCCTTGAACTCGTGGAACCGGCTCCCGTCGACGATGCGGGCGATGACCTCGTGCACGTCGAAGGGCTGCCGAGCGTCCTGTGGGACGATCCCGTACAGCTCGGCCGGGTCGTACGTGGGGGGCTCCGGTGCCTGGACGGCCACGGGGACCTCGTGGGTCCGGTTGAGGTTGGCCACCGCGTCGCGGGCGAGCTGCAGTGCGTGCCGGTCGTCGACGGCGAGGTGGTCGACCACCCCGGAGGTGCGGGCGTGCAGGTCGCCGCCGCCCAGCTCCTCGGCGGTGACCTCCTCGCCCGTGGCGGCCTTCACCAGCGGTGGGCCGCCGAGGAAGATCGTGCCCTGCTCCTTGACGATGATCGTCTCGTCCGACATCGCCGGGACGTAGGCGCCGCCGGCGGTGCACGAGCCCATCACCACCGCGATCTGCGGCACGCCCAGGCCGGACAGGGTCGCCTGGTTGTAGAAGATCCGGCCGAAGTGCTCGCGGTCGGGGAACACCCGGTCCTGCTCGGGCAGGAACGCCCCGCCGGAGTCCACCAGGTACACGCACGGCAGGTGGTTGTCGCGGGCGACCTCCTGGGCGCGGAGGTGCTTCTTGACCGTCATGGGGTAGTAGGTCCCGCCCTTGACGGTGGCGTCGTTGGCCACCACGACGCAGGCGGTCCCGGCGACCTGGCCGATGCCCGTGATGATCCCGGCGCCGGGTGCGTCGCCGTCGTACATCCCGTGGGCCGCCAGTGGGGACAGCTCCAGGAACGGCGTGCCCGGGTCGAGCAGCGACTCGACCCGGTCGCGGGGCAGCAGCTTGCCACGCTCGACATGCCGGGTCCGCGACCGCTCCGGGCCGCCCTTGGCGGTCTCGCCCAGCACCTGCTGCAGGTCCTCGGCCAACGACCGGTGGTGGGCTTCGTTGGCCCGAAAGGCCTCGGAGGCAGGATCGACCGCGCTGGTCAGCGTGTTCACACGTCGGCTCCGCTCGGGTGCGGGGGAGCCTAGGTGTCGCTGGGCCCCGCGAACTCACGGAACGTCTCGAGGGCCTGGGGGCCGTGGACCGACGCGGGGCCGCCCCGCATCAGCAGTGCGACGCCGATCGCCTCGGCCGCCTCCTCCTCGGTCGCCCCCTGCCGCGCGGCGCCTGCCGCGTGGTAGGCGATGCAGCCCTCGCATCCCTCGGCGATGGCGATGGCCAGGGCCATGAGCTCCTTGACCTTCGCGGACAGGGCGCCGTCGGCGACCGCACTGCGGTGCATCGTCGAGAAGCCCTTCCACGTGTCCGGGATGGCTGCGCGCAGGTCGCGGGTGGGTTGGCGCAGGGAGTCCACGAGCTCGTGGGCGGGGCGGGATGGCGCGGTGTCGACGCTCATCCGGGGACCTCCTCGTTGGCGGGTGACTGCAGGCGGGTGGCGATGTCGTCGAGCAGCGCGCGGGCGGTGGCGTTGCCGCTGCGGTGCAGCAGAGCGCGGTCGAGGGCCGCGCCGAGGGACCCGCCCGGCGGCTCGTACCACCCGGTCAGCGCCAGCGAGAGCTCCCGCTCGTCATGGCGGAGGGTGAGCCGGCCGGCGAAGGCGGGCAGGGCGTGGGTGTGGACCGGCCGTCCCTGGTCGTCGCAGGGCGACCAGGCGACGCGGCGCACGGCGGCGTCCTGGAGGTTCCACGGGGCGCCGATCTCGAGCCGGACCGTGTGGAGGAAGGGGCCGAGGCGGGCGGTGGTCACGAGGCTGCGACGGCTGCTGCAGCGGGCGCGCCGGCGGCGGGATCCACAGCTCGGGGGAGCGCAGGAACCGCTCGACGACGGGCCACGGGTCGGCATCCAGTGCCTGGGTGACGACGACGTGGGTGCGCATCGGGCGGGCCTCGGGCCGGTGGGTGTGGCCACCGTCGCAGCAGGGGACGCCCGGGGGGAGGGCCGGAGGGCCCGGCGGGTCGGACCGATCGGCCCCCGGGGCCTCAGCCGGCGAGGCGTTCCTTGACCACGCCCGAGACCCGCGAGCCGTCGGCGCGTCCCTGCACCTTCGGCATGACGGCCTTCATGACCTGGCCCATGTCCTGCGGACCGGAGGCGCCGACCTCGGCGATGGCCTCGTCGACGATCGAGGCAAGCTCGTCGTCGCCGAGCTGGGCCGGCAGGTAGGCGGCGTAGACCTCGGCCTCGGCCTCCTCGGCGGCGGCCGCTCCTCACGCCCGCCGTCGCGGAAGGCGGCGGCGGCCTCGCGGCGCCGCTTGACCTCGGTCTGGACCAACTTGATGACCGCGTCGTCGGACAGCTCGCCCTGGGGCCCCTTGCCCTCGGCGACAGCGGCGTTCTTGAGCGAGGCGAGCAGCATGCGCAGCGCCCCGGTGCGCGCCTTGTCGCGGGCCTTCATGGAGGCCTTGAGGTCGTCGCTGATCTGCTGCTGGAGGCTCATGGGAGGTCCGGAGGTCGCGTGCGACGGACGCTACCGCCCCAGCGATGATCCCCGTACGCCGGCCCGCAGGCCGCCGGTCGGACGCAGGCGCTGCGCCACGTCCCGATGCCCACCGACGCGTCGCCTCGCCGATCCGGCGAAGACAACACGAGTGCGCCCCCCTGCGGGAGACACAGGGGGGCGCGGGGATCGGCCGGGACCAGCTGGGAGGAGCTGGCCCGTCCTGGTGACGACGAGAGCGGGAGTGGGAGCGTGTCGTCACCGGGGCGTGCGGGGCGGGAGAGGTCCCGCACGCCGAGGACCGATCAGGTTGTGGGTGGTGTCAGCTGGCGAGGTTCTTGCCAGCGTCGACGACGGTGTCGACGGTCTTGCGGGCCGAGGTGACGGCCGCCTTGACCTGGCGCTCGGCGTTGTCGGCCTGCTTGCGGCCGGCCTCGAACGCCACGTCCACGGTCTTGCGGACGGAGGTGATGGCGGCCTTGACCTGGGAGCGGGTGTTCTCGCTCTGCTCCCAGACGCGGCGACCCTGGGTCTCGACCTTCGCGACGCGCTCGTCCTTGCGGATCTCGTCGGTGACCTTCTTGCCTTCCTTGACGCGCTTGTCGAAGGACTTCTCGAAGGTGGCGACGCGCTCGTCGAGCGACTTGGTGGTCTTCTCGCGCAGGTCCTTGACCGAGGCCTCGAGCTGCTCGCGCAGCGAGGTGACGGTCGACGGGGCCTGCTCGCGGACCTTGGCGACCTTGGACGGGGCCTGCTCGCGCAGCTCCGTGAGGCGGGTCGGGAGGGCCTGGGCGAACTCGACGGCGTCGTCGAGCAGCGCGGCGGCGGCGTAGCCGGCCTGCTCGGCGAGGACCTTGGGCTCACGCTCGTACAGCCGCGTCGTCTTGGTGGTGGACGACTTCTTCGCGGCGGTCGACTTCGTGGCGGTGGTCTTCTTGGCCGTCGACTTCTTCGTCGTGGTCTTCTTGGTGGTGTCTCAGCCATGATCGGCTCCTTGCTGCGCGGGGTGGGCCCTGGTTCGGGCGGTCGGGAAGGGGGACGGAGCGGGAGCCGGGTGAGGCTGCGGGAGCCTTCGGGTCTCCGTCCCCCCACCTGACCGCTCGGTGTGCGGGCCGTGGTGTCTCGGGGACGTCTCCCATGGTAGGCGCGGTCGCTAACAATTGCAAGCAAGTGGGCCGCATCTGTCCACTCACCGCACGCCGGTGGGGCCTTCCTGCTTGCGGAAGAACCCGGATCAGTGCCCGAATATGCCTGCTAGAAGACAACTAGCAGATCTGACCACCACGATCGCAAGCGCTTGCTGGCGACGATCGTACAGGCCCTCAGTGGGTCAGGTGGAGGGCGATCTCCTGGCCCAGCACGCGCTGGACGGGACCGAGGCGAAGGTCGAAGGCACGGTCGGCCACGGCCAGCAGGTCCTGCCACCAGGCGGGGGCGCCGTCGGCCAGGCGTGCGCGGACCAGCAGGTCCACCGCCCCGTGCCCGTCCGTCGCCGCGCGCCAGGGGTGCACCCCGACGATCCGGTAGCCGCTGCGCAGCAGATCCGCGCTGGGCACGGCGCGCAGGGCCACGTCGCTGACCGAGACGGTGACGACCTCGCCGCCGGGCACCGCGGGGACGCGGTGGATCCACTCGGGCCCGTCGGCACGCACCCGCACGAGCACGGCCCCGGGTGGCGGGGCGAGGCGCTCGGCGTGGTGGTCCATGCGCGCGTCCTCGGATCAGGGCGGGGCGGGTGCGGGGGAGGGATCGTGACAGCCCGCGGCCGCCCAGTCACGGACCCTCGCCCGATCGAGCCGCGCGTAGGCTCCGGACGCCCTCGCCCCTCCCGGAAGGTCGTCGACGATCCGCCTGCTCGTGCTCGGAGCCACCGGACGACTCGGCCGCGCCATCGTCGCCGACCTCGGCGACGACGGTCCCGAGATGGTGCCCGTGGGACGTGGCGAGGACCCGGCTGCCGTCGTCGTGCCCGGCGACGTGGTGGTCAACGCCGCCACGTCCGAACCCGCGGTGGTCGCGGCCTGGGCGAGCGCGGGGTCGCGTGCCGGCGGCTACCTGGACCTGGCGCCGACCGGGGCGACCCACGCGGTGGCGGCTGATCTCGATCTCGGCCCCGCCCCGGTGGCGCCCGGCGTGGGCTTCGCCAGCGCACTGGGTGACGCGCTGGCGGTCGTCGCCGCGCGCGGGCTGGTGGAGCCCGATCGGGTCGACGTGACCGCGTGGGTGCCGTCACGGCGGAGCCTGCTCGCGGGGGCCACCCCGCGCGAGCGGGCGGACCTGCTGGCCAGCGTGGCCGCGCCGATGCGGGCGCTGGTCGACGGGGCGCCCCGCACCGAGCGGATCGCGGAGGCACGCCGTCTGGCGTGGTTCCCGCGGCCCGTGGGGCCCCACCACGCCGCGGCGGCCCCGGGCACCCACTGGCGCACCCTGCCCCGCGTGCTGCCGTCCCTGCGCACCGTGCGCTCCGCCGTGGCCCTGCGGTCGTCGTCGGCGGAGGTGCTGCAGGGGTTGGGGAACCTCGCGCGCCTCGACTGGGGGCGGCGCGTGGTGGGGCGCCTGGCCGCCCGGCCCGGCCCGGACCGGGGGACGTCCGGCGAGCGATGGGCGCTGGTCGTCGAGGTCGCCACCGCCTCGGGGACCCTGGCGCGCGGCTGGGCCTACGGCCACGACCGCCACGACGTCACGGCCCGGACGGCCGCGTGGCTGGCGCCGCGGCTGGCCACGGCCGATGCGTCGGCGGCGGGACGACCGGTCGGCGCCACCGAGCTGGCCCCCGCCGAGGAGCTGCTCGACGGGTTGGCCGCCTCGACGGACCTGCGGTGGTCCGTCACCGACCCCGCCGACGCGACCTGATCCGCGCCCGCGCCGGGTCAGGCACCGGTGTCGACGGCCGCGAGGACCAGGGTGGTCCAGACGACGAGCACCACCATGGTGTTGAACGTGGTGTGCCACACGGCCGAGGCCAGCACCGCGTCGGCCTGCCGTCGTTCGGGGGTGCGGTCCTCGAGACCGCCGACGCCGGCCGCCACCAGCACCCCCCGCGGCGTGCGTGCGTGGTCGGCGGCCGCCCGCGAGCGCGCGGTGGGCCGGAACGACCGCAGCGCCGCCCCCGGGACCTCCGAGCCGTCCGACCGGGCGTACGCCCCGCGGTACACCCGCCCGTACACCCACCCGCAGCCACCGACGGCCAGTGCCGCGCCGACCGGCACCAGCATGACCAGGTGGGCCATCCCGAACAGCAGCGCCGCGCCCAGCTCGCGGAGCACCGAGGCGTCCTCGAGCCCGGCTCGGAACACCTCCTCCTCCACGAAGGCGAGCCAGGGCAGCAGCGTCGCCAGGGGGAGCAGGAACGCCGACGAGAGCAGCAGCAGCGGCCAGTCGACGGCCCCGGCGGGGGAGGGTCCGGTGCGGGCCACGGCCTCCTCGAGCGGGGTGAACACCGCGTTGGACGAGGTGCCGAGCAGCGTGCCGAGGCCGAGGTCCAGGCCGGGCACCCAGGCGATCAGCAGGCTGGCGAGCGTCACGACGGCGACGAGCAGCGCGACGCCCCCCACGAGGTGGGCCAGCCGGACCCGCGACCAGATCGTGACGATGAGGCGGCGGTGGGCCCAGGCGCCCCGCGAGGCGCGACCCAACGCCACGAGCACCCATCCGGCGATGGCGAGGCGAACGGTGGTCACGAGCATGGTGCGCGGCAGCGTACGGCCCACCCGTGACGCCCCTGACCGCGCGACAGGTGGATGGGGACAGGGGTCCACAGGTCGTGGCCTGCTGTCACCGCCCACCGGTAGGTTGGCGGCGACCGCCCCGAGGAGTATCCGATGGCCCTGCTCACCCGTTCGCGTCGCCGCAGCGACCCCGCGGCCGAGGCGCTCGACCGCGCCCGCGAGGTCTCGACCGAGGCGTTCGAGCGTGCCACGGATGCCGCCGAGTGGGCCCGAGAGACCGCCGAACCGCGGATCGCGAAGGCCCGAGAGGCCGCCGAACCGCGCATCGCGAAGGTCCGTGAGGTGGCGGAGCCGCGCATCGCGCAGGCCCGTGAGGCGGCCGAACCCCGGATCGCGAAGGCCCGCGAGGTGGCGGAACCGCGCATCGCGCAGGCGCGCGAGGCCTCCCGCCCCGCGCTGGCCCAGGCGCGGCGGGGGCTCGGGTCGCTGCTGCGCCTGCTGGTGCGTCTCGTCGCGCTCCTGCCGGGCCTCGGCGCACGCGTGCTGGGGACGGTCGCGGTCCTGCTGGGTCGTCTCGCCGACCGCTCCGCGGAGGTCGCCAACGTCGAGCCGCCGTCCCGCACCGGACGTCGGCGCAACCGCCGCCGGGCGGCCCTGTGGTTCACCGGTGGCTTCGCGGCCGGTGCGGCCGCGGGCTACGCGGTGTGCGGCGCCACCCGCCGCGACGAGCACGCCCATGACCAGCAGCCGTGGCAGCCGGCGGCCGCACCGCAGGCCGTGCAGGACCCGGACACGGCCGCCCGGGCCGACGGATGACCTCGGGGCTCTTCGGCGACGACGAGCTCGTCGGCGAGGTGCTCGGGGTCCTCTACACCGACGACCGCACCGGCTTCGGGGTCGTCGAGCTCGCCCCCGAGGACGGCCGCGAGGGGGCGCGCTGCGTGGGGCCGCTGGCCGACCTCGTCGAGGGCCAGTCCGTACGGGTGGTCGGTCGGTGGACCGAGCACCCACGGTACGGCGACACCTTCGAGGCGGTCTTCTACGAGCAGGTGACGCCCTCGACCGTCGCGGGGCTGCGCACGTTCCTCACCTCCGAACGGTTCGAGGACGTGCCGGCGGCCGCGGTCGAGCGGCTGCTGACCACCTTCGGGGCGCGTGCCGGTGACGTGATCGAGCGCGAGCCCGAGCGCCTGACGGTCGAGGCCCGGCTGGACGAGGACGTGGTCGACCGCCTCCGGGCCGCCTGGGCCGAGGGGGCGTCCTTCGCACGGCTGCACGAGCTGCTCGCCGCTGCGAAGGTGCCCTCCGACGTGGTGCGTGCCGCCCACGGGCACTTCGGCACCGACGCGGCCGACGTGCTGCGCGAGGACCCCTACGCCCTGCTCGACGTCGAGCGGGCCGGCTTCGCCCAGGCGGACGCACTGGCCCGCCAGCTCGGCATCACCACCACCGATCCGCGGCGCCTGGCGGCCGGGGCCCTGGCCGCCGTGCGAGCCGCCCGCCGCCAGGACGGCCACCAGGTCCTCGCCCGGGCCGACGCCGTCGCCGCCGCGGCCCGGGTGCTGCAGGTCGACGTCGTGCTGGCCGCCGAGGGCGTGGACCGGGCCGTCGCGACCGGCGTGCTGGCCGAGGACGAGGTCGTGACCGGCCTCGCGCTGGGCACCGACCCCACGCCGGGCACCGTGGTCTCGACCCCCGCCGCCATGCGGGCCGAACGGGGCCTGGCCGACGAGCTCGCCCGCCTGCGCGACGCGACCCCCCGGCTGTCCACGACCGACGCCGACCTCGACGACGAGCTCACCGAGGGCCAGCGCGCCGCCGTGCACGGGGCGCTGGACCAGACCGTCAGCATCCTCACCGGCGGTCCGGGCACGGGCAAGACCCGCACCATCCAGGAGATCGTCCGCCTGGCCCTCGACGCGGACGCGAACATCGCCCTGTGCGCGCCGACGGGGCGGGCGGCCAAGCGGATCGAGGAGCTCGTCGGGCACCCCGCCACGACCGTGCACCGCCTGCTCGAGGCGCGTCCCATGCCCTCCGGCGGGTTCGTGTTCCGGTACGGACGGGACGAACGGCTGCCCCACGACCTGGTCGTCTGCGACGAGGTCTCCATGTGCGACACGGCCCTGGCCCGGTCGCTCGTGTCGGCCGTCGAGGACGGGGCGCACCTGGTCCTGGTCGGCGACCCGGACCAGCTGCCCTCGGTCGGCCCGGGCGACGTCCTGCGCGACCTCGTGCGCGCCGATGTCCTGCCCGTCACGCACCTGACCGAGATCCACCGCCAGGCCGCCGCCTCGCGCATCGTGACCCTCGCACAGGCGGTGAACACGGGCACCGTCGGCGAGCTGCCTCCCATCGACGGCGACGTGTTCATGGGGGAGGAACGCGCGCGCGAGGGCATCACCCCGCGCGTGGTCGACGCCGTCGCCGACCGCGCGCCCGCCTACTTCGACGTGGACGTGACCGACATCCAGGTGGTCGCCCCCGTCTACCGGGGCCCCTGCGGCGTCCACGCGCTGAACGCCGCCCTGAAGGCGCGCCTCAACCCCGACACGGGACAACCCGACGTGCACGGCCTGCAGGTGGGCGACCGTGTGATGCAGACCCGCAACGACGCCGACCTCGAGGTCTCGAACGGTGACGTGGGCGAGGTCGTCGATGTCACCCGCAAGGGCCTGCGGGTGGCCTTCCCCCGCGGCGAGGTCCGCTACGACCGCGACCAGGCGCGCGACCTGACGCTGGCCTGGGCCATCACCGTGCACAAGTCCCAGGGCGGCGAGTGGCCGGTCGTCGTGCTGGTCGCCGACCGCAGCCACCGCGCCATGCTGTGGCGCAACCTCGTCTACACCGCCGTGACCCGCGCGCAGCGGGCGCTGATCGTCGTCGGCCAGGCCGAGGCCGTGCGCGACGCGGCCCGCCACGACCGGCCCTCGAACCGCCAGACGGGGCTGGCCTGGCGGCTGCGCCAGCTCGACGGCCTGGGCCCCGACCCCGCCGCCGCGGCCCCGGCGGGTGCGACACCGTCGTGACCGCTCCCGATCCGGACCGCCCGGCACTGTCGCCCCGCGCCCACCTCTACGACCGCCTGCCGGTCACCGACGACGTCGACTGGTGGTGCCGGCTGGCGGACGGCTCACCCGACGGTCGGGTGCTCGAGCTGGGCGCCGGGACGGGGCGCCTGACGCGCTCGCTGGCCGATCACGCCGACGTGGTGGCGGTCGACCACGACGCCACCGCGATCGCCCGGCTGCGTGACCGGTGCGCCGACGCCCCGCACCCGGTGACCGGCGTCGTCGCGGACGTGACCACCCTCGACCTCGGGGACACCTTCGGCGTGGTCGCACTGCCGGTGTCGTTGCTCAACGAGGTCCCGACGCTGGCGGGGCGCCGGGCCACCGTGGCCGCCGCAGCGGCCCACTGCCGCCCCGACGGCTGCGTGGCCTTCGCCCTGCTCAACCCCCTGTGGCTGCTCGCCGGCGGCCGGTCCCGCGGGACCATCGAGGGCTCGGACGGCACCCGCGTCCGGCTCGACGCCCGGCACCGGGCGACCGACGTCTGGCACCAGCAGGCCCGGGCCCGGCTGGCCTACCGCTTCGACGACGGCGAACGGATCGAGGACGAGCTCGACGCCGCGGCCGTCTTCCCCGTCGAGCTGTCGCTCCTCCTCGAGGCCAACGGGCTCGAGGTCGTCGAGGCGTGGGGTGCCGAACCCGGGCGCAGCCAGCCCGAGGCCGACGACGGTGCCTGGCACGTCCTGGCCCGGTTCGCTACCTGACCGCCAGCTGCCGCACCTGGCTGGCCATGTCCGGTGGGACCGGGATCGTCCCTCCCAGCACGACCATCTGCTCCGGGGCGATGATCTCGAGGTTGCTGGCGACCACCGGCGGGACCTTGCCGGTCCGGGGCACCAGGATCAGCGGGGCGCGCAGGGCCGCGGCCACGGCCGTGCCCCCCAGCGCATCGGCGAAGCCCTCGCCCGTCGTGACCACGGCGAACCGCGTGTCGATCCGGCACACCGAGGGGGCGTCCCGCGGACAGATGGCGGCGATCGCGGTCTCGTAGCGGCTCTGCCCCGCGGCCCTGGCCACCGGGATGCCCAGGGCCTGGACCTGCGCGACGACGCCGTCGTCGACCGCGGAGGGTCCACCCAGGACCACGACCTGGCTGGGGCGCAGCGCCTGCAGCGCGGACAGGGTCGGGTCGGGGAGCTGGTAACGGGCGGTGAGCAGCAGCGGGGCGTTGTTGGCCGCGGCGGCCGCGCCGCCGGGCAGCGCGTCCGGGAAGTTCTCGCCGGTGGCCAGGTAGACCACGCCCGCCGAGTTCCACGCCCGCCAGGTGCTGCCCGGCCGGCCGAGCGCGATCGTCGCGGCGGTCTCGTAGCGGTCGGCGCCCGATGCGCGGTCGACCTCGAACCCGCGGGCGGCGAGCTGCTGGACGACCGTGTCCGACAGCGCTGACGGTCCGCCGAGCAGCAGCACCCGGCTCGGGGCCAGCCGCGCCAGCTCCTGGGCGGTCGCCGGGTCCAGGCGGTCGTGCGGGGTGAGCAGCAGCGGGGCGTGCTCGCGCGCGGCCAGGGGGCCCCCGGCGAGCGCGTCGGGGTAGTTCTCGCCGGTGGCCAGCAGGACCACGTCGACCAGGGAGGGGTCCGTGAACGCCAGTCGGGAGCCTTCGGCCGCCGTGGCGTAGCGGTCGTCGCCGGCCGCTCGGACCAGCCTCGTCCCCGTGGGGTGGGCCAGCATGGCGGCTGCGTCCACCAGCCCGAACCCGTAGCCGATGTCGTAGCCGGCCAGGCGTCCGTCGTCGCCCAGGTCGTGGGCGGTGGTGACCAGCGCTCGCGCCACGTCGGCGGGCGTGGCGCCATCGTGCTCGGCCACGTACAGCGCCGCGAGCCCCGACACGAGCGGCGTCGAGAACGAGGTCCCGGCCAGCGGCGCGAAGGGGGAGTGGGTGCCGACCGCCACGGGGTCGGCCAGCGTCAGCAGGTCACCCGCGAGCCGTCCGCTCTGGTCGCCGCCCGGCGCCACCACGTCCACGTGGCGTCCGTGGTTGGAGTACCCGGCGAGCTGGTCGTCGGGTCCGGTGGCCCCGACGGCGATCACCTCGGGCAGGGCCGCCGGGAAGGACGGCGCGGCGCCGACGGTGTCCCCGTTGTTGCCCATGGCGGCCACGACCACGGCGCCGTTCGCGACGATCTGCTCGATGGCCTCCTGCTCGCCCGGTATGGCACTGCCGCCCAGGGAGAAGTTGGCCACCCGCACCCGCCCCGCCTTCGCCTCCGTGGCGACCCAGTCCAGGGCGTCGAGGTAGGCCGGCTCGGACACGAAGCAGCCCTCGTGGTCGAACACGCGGACGGGCTGGATCCGGGCACCCCAGTCGACGCCGGCCATGCCGGCTCCGTCGTCCCCGGCGGCGGCGGCGAGCCCGGCCACGGCGGTGCCGTGCCCACCGAGGTCGGAGTGGACGCCGGGATCGAGGGTGGACCCCGTCAGGGCGTCGTAGCCCCGCCCGACCCTGCCGCGCAGGTCGGGCCGGTCGGCGGCCACGCCGTTGTCGACGATGGCGATCCCCAGCGACGAGCCGGTGCGGCGCTCCCAGGCCTGCGGCATGCCGATGCGCCGCAGGTACCACTGGTCGTCCCACCGAGTGTCGTCCGGCTCCACGGCGGCGGGGCGACGCGTGGCCACGGTCGTGACCGCCACCACGTCCTCGCGGGCCAGCAGGGCGTCCCGGACCTCGCCGGACGCCCCGACGGGCACGTCCACGTGCGGGGCGCGGTCGTAGGCCGCGGCGCGGTAGCCGGCGTCGGTCAGGACGGAGGCGACCGACCGGGCCGTCGCCGTGGACGT
Source organism: uncultured bacterium (assembly GCA_963796225.1). Classification (GTDB taxonomy): domain Bacteria; phylum Actinomycetota; class Nitriliruptoria; order Nitriliruptorales; family Nitriliruptoraceae; genus CAWCLK01. Next base: position 1,409 of record CAWCLK010000009.1, on the reverse strand, counting down.
GGTGGTGAGGCGCACGTGGCCCGCGACCGTCGGGTCGATGTCGGGGCGGCAGGAGCTGGGCCACACCGGCAGCGGGGCGTCCGTGTTCGGCAGGGTGTCGCCGGCGCCGCTGGCTCCGCTGGCGAAGGAGCCGACCTCGAGCGTGACGCATCCGATCGAGATCGTGGGGCTGCAGCTGGACGAGATCTCGAGCAGGTTCTCCGGCACGTCGACCACGAGTTCGAGCACGTTCGCCACCGGCTCGTGCACGCCAGCCGCGGTGCCGGCGGGGTCGACGTCGCGGCTGACTTTGCGGCCGACCTTGTGGACGACGTCCACGTGCCAGCCGTCGGCCCCGTGGTCGACGATCACCGTCGATGACCGGAGTGGGTCCGACTGCGCGTTGGTGTGACCTGCCAGGCGAGCCGTTGGCCGGTCAGGGCGTCGAGCGACGGCGAGTCGACACAGGCGCGCAGGGTGAACTGCACCGTGGCGCGGTCGCCGGACATGGCCATGGACGTACGGCGCAGGTCCACCGCGTCGCCCTGCGTCCCGCGGCAGTCGTCCACGTACAACGAGGCGCCGATCGCCGTCGGCAGTCGCGAGGGGGCCGCCGTCGTGCGCCCCGCGCCGTCGGCCGTGGCGGGGTGACGCCCCGATGTCGCGGGAGCCGTCAACGGCATGCGGGCGTGGACGTAGGCCGCCGGGGGCAAGGACGGGGCGGTGGCGCGGCCCGGGGCGGCCGTCGCGATGGCCGGAACGGCCACCAGCGCGACCGCCGAGATCAGGGCGGCCAGGCGGCGGACGATCATGCGGGGTTCCCCCAACGGCCAGGCCGGCCTCGTCGGCGTGTCGGCGCCGCGAGGCTATCGTCAAGAGCAACGATGGCTCGCCGACAGGGGGGTCGTCGAGGAGTTCGATGCACGTCATGAACCTCCAGGTCGCCGGACCGCTCCAGCCGCGTCAACGCCGACTGCCCGCGGCCTCGGCGGCTCGCCTGCGTGCGGGCCTGGCCCGGGAGCACCGGCGACGCCCGTTCGGGCCCGGGGACGTGCGTGACGCGGCCCGCCGCGCGCTGGCCGTGGCCGAGGAGGTCGGGCTGCGGGGGCACATCGCCCGCGGTGGGCTCGACGTCGGTGGCGCCGAGCTCGACCACGTGTGGGCGGTGGTCGACGCCCACGTGGTGGACGTGACCCTGCCCGTGCTCTCGCGGGACTTCGTCGGGCTGCTGCGCGGCTACGTCGCCGGGGACGTCGACGTCGACGAGATCACCGAGGCGGCGGCGGCCTGGGCGCTCGAGTGGCGCGTCGTCGGGGACGTGCCCGTCGGGTGCCGGTACCTCGGCCGTCCGATCCTGTCGCACCGCGTGCGCGCGGCCGGTTGATCCGGGGCGGATTCGGTCCTGTGCCGTCACCGGCGCGGGCGTGGCT
>CAWCLK010000008.1:0-323928 GCA_963796225.1 uncultured bacterium | reverse complement strand
GGCCTGTCCCATGACCCGGCACCGACAAGCGGAGAACGCCCTTGTCCACAGCGTGGCCTGAACGACCCTGCTGCGGACAACTTCGGGCCTTCCTACCCTCGCCAGTAATGGACGGGTGATACAGCCTGTCCGCGGACGCAGTTTCGGGTGCCCGACGGCATCTGCAGCCCCGGTCGGGTAGCCGGGACGCATTGCTGCGTCCCGGCCCCCTCAGAACCGGGCGTGCGGCTTTCACCGCACCCGGCTCAAGCAAGCCTCGGGGGCTCGCGGGCGGGCAGTGCTGATGTGGTGCTGGTGCCGTTGTCGGCGCGGTGCCGACGGTGGCAGTGGGCATGGGTGAGACGGGTCTCGTCCGCTGTTCCGGGCGGCCCGTCCGGGATGATGTGGTGCTTGGTCATCGCGGTGCGGGTGACCGTGAGCCACTGTTCCCACTCGCGTGGGCTTCTGTGGCGCGTGGTCGGCGTGCAGGAGGAGCCCGCCGCACAGCGGGCAGCGGCCGTTCTGTGCCTGTAGCAGGCGCAGGGTGGCGCGGCCCACCGGGAGCGGTGGGTCCCTTGCGCGCGTCGCTCGGCCCAGTAGTCGGCCAGGGCGGGATCGTCGGGTGACGCCGTGCCCTTGACCATCGGGTGCCGGACGATCTTGGTCCAGGAGAACTTGAGCAGGTAGGCGCCGCTGTCGCGGTCGCCGAACACCCACCGGTCCTGCCGGGACGTGTTGAACCGGCCGAAGTACCGGGCGATGACCCAGTTCCTCGGCTTGTTCGGGTGGCTGTGTTTGGCCCACTTGTAGGTGAGCCTCCACAGGTAGTCGTCCAGCGCGGTGAACACGTCGCTGGACACCACCGTCCGGTAGTAGGCCGACCACCCCCGCACGATCGGGTTGATCTTGCGCGAGCACCGCCGCAGCGTTGTGCCCCACGCAGGGCTCGCATCTCGGTGCGCAGCCGTTCCCGGATCCGTCTCACCGCCGCCTTGGCTCGGCTTGATCAGCAGCTTGCCGTCGTAGCGGCGGACGTTGAACCCCAGGAAGTCGAAGCCGTCGTCGAGGTGAACGACGCGGTCTTGTCCTCGTTGAAGGCCAGCCCTCTGGGCGCCAGCCACTGCGGCAAGCCGCGCCTTGACCTCGTTCGGCCTGCTCACGGGTGTGGCAGAGCACGACGAAGTCGTCGGCGTATCGGATCAGCACCGGGGAGCCTCTGCGCGATGCCGGCACCATCGGTGTCCGGCTGCCAGTATCGGACCCCGGCGGCCTGCTCCATCCCGTGCAGGGCGATGTTGAGCAGCAACGGGCTGATCACCCCGCCTTGCGGGGTGCCCTCCTCGGTCGCGGCGAGACGACCCTTGTCGACCACCCCGGCCTTCAGCCACTGCTCGACCAGTCCCCGCGCGGGGAACGTGCCGAGCGCGGCCAGCAGGTGGTCATGGTCGATGCGGTCGAACGCCGCCGCCAGATCCGCGTCCAGCACCCACATGCGCTTGCGGGTTCGTGCCCTTCAACGTCCGGTAGATCGCGCTCGATCGCGTCATGACAGCCACGGCCCGGCCGGAAGCCATAGGACCTCGGCTCGAACCGTGCCTCCCACTCGGGCTCCAGTGCGTTGACCACGCGTGCTTGCAGCACACGGTCCGCGATCACCGGGAATCCCGAGCGGGCGCTGCTTGCCGCCTGCCTTCGGGATGAACACCCGCCTGACCGGCACGGGCGACCACGACGGCTCGACTGGTCATGCACCCAGTCGACCAGTTCCGCCTTGGCCGCGGGCAGTCAGCACCGACCTGCCCGTCGATGCCCGCCGTCAAGCGGCCAGCATTGCGCTCCGTCACCCGCCGCACGCTGAGCAGCGTGTTCGCGCGCGAGCGCAGCATCAACTTCTGCAGGTTGCGGACCTGCTTGAGGTCCCCCGCCTGCGATGCCGTGAAGATCCTGCTGCCGCAGCCGCCGTACGTCATCCTCGACCGCACGCCAGTCGATCGCATGCCAGTCGAGGACCTCGTCCTCGGGTCCGTTCACCACCACACCCGCCGCCCCGAAGGGCGGCGTCGTGGCGGCGTCCAACTTGTCCGTCGGTTCCAGCGTCGTCGTCACGTTCTCTCCACAGGCTCACCTGACTCCCGTCAGCACCCTTTCGGGTCGGGCATCAGCCCGTATCCGGCCGGTTATCCGCCGACGCGCCGGTGGAGGCCGACGCCTACCTGTCTGCGGTTTCCCGTCGCCTTTCGGCATGCCGGCATTCGCTTCTGGGTCATCCTGTGCCCGCTGAGGAGTTGGGCCTTCCTCGCGGTCGGCTTACCGGCCACGCCGACGGCGTGCCGGACCCCAACGGGGTTGCCACGTTCCACACGAGCAAGACACGACCGGGATGGGTGCCCTCTCTACCCCGAGGACGGTGGTGCTCACCCGACCGGAAACGACGTCTCCGGTCGGCACCCGCCGCTTCCCAGCGGCCAGTCCCTGGACCCCACCTGCAACATCCCACCGGCGAGGGTTCCGCCTGACGAGGCATCATCGAGGGTTCATCGCTTCACCCGTCCGGTCTTCCCCTTCGCCTGTGGCCACCGGATGGAACGGCAGCCCTTGGGCTTGATCACCTGAGCTTCGCACCCCGCCGTTACCGGCAACGCACGTCAGGCTGGGGACAGGCCATCGAGCACGGACCCGGACTACATCGTCGACATCATCGACCTCCAATCGATGCAATCACTCAACTCGTGCGACCTCGTGTCGCACCCCGCAACGGGGACTGTCGAGCGGGTGTGGGGAAGCGGTCACGGACCGTCGGGGTCTCACGACTGTGAGCGGCGAACCGCGTCCGCGGACGCGCCCCGGCTGCCCTGCGCGGCGGCTGTCGGCGCCCCGGCACGGAGATGCCTCGCCGGAAGGGGCGGCCGAGAGGTCAGGCGATCGGCACGTAGTCGTGCGACCAGTACCGCCCCGTCGCCTGCTTCTGGCGCTGCATGAGCAGGTCGTCGAGCAGGCTGGAGGCGCCGAAGCGGAAGCGGTCCGGGGTGAGCCAGTCGGGGCCGACGGTCTCGTTGACCAGGACCAGGTAGCGGATGGCGTCCTTGGTGGTGCGGATGCCGCCGGCGGCCTTGACGCCCCGCGCCAGCCCGGTGAGGCGGTGGAAGTCGCGCACCGCCTGCAGCATCAGCAGCGTCACCGGACGTGTGGCGGCCGGGTTCACCTTGCCGGTGGAGGTCTTGATCACGTCGGCACCGGCGGCCAGCGCCAGCCACGACGCGCGCCGCACGTTGTCGTAGGTGGCCAGCTCGCCGGTCTCGAGGATGACCTTGAGGTGGGCGTCCCCGCAGGCCTCCTTGACCTGCACGATCTCGTCCGCGACCCGCCCGTACTGCCCGGACAGGAACGCCCCGCGGTCGATGACCATGTCGACCTCGCCGGCGCCGGCCTCGACGGCCAGTCGCGTGTCGGCGAGCTTGACCTCCAACGACGACCGGCCGGAGGGGAACGCCGTCGCGACCGAGGCCACCTGCACACCGCTGCCCTGCAGGGCCTCGACGGCGGTGGCGACGAGATCGGGGTAGACGCAGATCGCGGCGACGGCGGGCACCGTCGGGTCGGTGGCGTCGGGGCGCATGCCCTTGGCGCACAGGGCGCGCACCTTGCCGGCGGTGTCGGCCCCCTCGAGGGTGGTCAGGTCGGTCATCGCGATCGCGAGGTCGATGGCGTGGCGCTTGGCGCCCTTCTTGATCGAGCGGGTCGCCAGGGCGTCAGCTCGGGCTTCGAGGCCGACCTGGTCCACACCGGGCAGGCCGTGCAGGAAGCGTCGCAGCGCCTGTTCGGACGCGGTGGCGTCGGCGATGACGGGGTGGTCGTGGGGGACGGCGACGGACACGAGGAGGCTCGGTGGGTCGAGGGGGACGTGCTCCCACGGTAGCCGTGGGGTGCCCGCCTGGCGGCCGTGTCCGCTCGACCCCCGCGCGGGGTCGACCGCGGCCGATAGCCTCGGTCTCCGCGCGATCCATCCAGGGGGAACACGGGGCATGATCGATCTCTTCGCACCGCTGCGGCGGTTCTCCGCACGCACCCTCGTGGTCTCCGCCGCCGGCGTGGTGCTGACCGCCAGCCTGCTCGTCGTGGTCCTGGCGACCATGGCGTGGGGCACCGGCCTGCGCGAGGAGCAGCGACTGCTTCCCGGGACCACCGTCGCCGGCGTCGACGTGGGGGGACTGACCGTCGACCAGGCCGAGGCCGCCGCACGCGACCAGGTCGCCGCGGACCTCGACCGGGAGGTCGTGCTCGTCCACGACGACCAGCGCTGGTCGACCACCCCCCGGGCGCTGGGCGCCTCCAGCGACGTCTCGCGGATCGTGCAGACGGCCTTCGACCGCACGGCCTCGGCGGGCCTGGTCGACCTGGCCATGGTGCGGTTCCTGGGCAGCTCCGCGGGCGCCCTGGACGTCACCCTCGACGTCCCCGACGCGCCGCTTGCCCAGTTCGTCCGCACGGCGGCACGCGAGGTCGACCACGCCCCGACCGACGCGACACTGGCCTGGACCGAGGACGGCATCCACGTCGGCGAGGCCACCACGGGGCGCCGGGTCGTCCGCGACGCGGCCGCGGCCGCCATCCGCGACGCCATCGCTGCACGGTCCACCGCACCCGTCGAGCTGCCGGTCGAGTCCTGGCAGCCCGGCCTGACGACCGAGGCCGCCCGAGGCGTCGCCGACGAGGTCCGCACCGCCGTCGACGCCGTGCTGGACCGCCCCGTGACGCTGGCACTCGAGGACACCGAACGCTCCGTCACCCCCCGCGAGCTCGGCGCCACCCACAACGGCCAGGCCCTGCTGGACGCCCACGGGGCGACGACCGCCGACGTGGCCCTCGCGATCACCGACGACGCCGTGCACGAGGTCGTCGACGAGGTCGTCGAACCCCACGAGGTCACTGCCCACGACGCCCAGCTTTCCTGGACGCCGACCGGGGGGTTCGCCTCCACGCCGGGGGAGACCGGGCTCGCCGTCGACCACCAGGAAGCCATCGCCCGCCTGCAGGACGCCCTGCACGGCCAGTCCGACCGCGTCGACCTCGAACTGCACACCACCCAGCCCGACGTGACGACGGCCGACTTCGACGAGGTGCTGCTGGTGCGCCAGGCCGACCGTCAGGTCGACCTGGTCCGCAACGGCACGACCGTGCGCACGTGGGACGTCGCCGTGGGCACCTCCGGCCACGCCACCCCCACCGGCATGTTCACCATCGGGGTGAAGCGCTTCGAACCCACCTGGCACAACTCCTCGCCGGACGGCTGGGGCAAGGACATGCCGCGGGAGATCGGGCCCGGTCCGCACAACCCGCTCGGGCTGCGGGCACTCAACTGGTACCAGGGCGGCTACGACACCCTCATCCGCTTCCACGGCACGGCCAACGAGGCCTCCATCGGACGGGCCGCGTCCCACGGCTGTGTCCGCATGACCAACGCCGACGTCATCGCGCTCTACGACCTGGTCGAGACCGGGACCGTCGTCGTGTCCGTCGACAGCGGCTTCGGACCGCCGTCACCAGCGCCGGCGAGTGCTGGCTGACGGGGCGTCCGGGTCGTGCGGGGCGCGTGACAGCGCCACGGCGGTCGTGTCGGGGTCGAAGGGGCTGGACGACAGCACCTCCTCGCGGGCCATCGCGCCCGTCAGGCCGGCCGCCAGCACCTGCGCCAGTCCCGCGAGGTCGTCGTGCTGGTCCCGGACGAACGCGGCGTCCACGGCCGTGCCGTGCCCCGGGACCACGGTGCGGCGTCCCAGTCCGAGCAGCACTCCGATGGTGCTCGGCCAGGCGAACGGGTGGGCGTCCCCGAAGACCGGGGGACCGGCCTCCTCGACCAGGTCGCCGGCCAGCACGAGGTCGTCGTCGGGCAGGTCGACCACCGTGTCGTGGTCGGTGTGGCCGCGGCCGAGGAACCGCAGCACCAGCCGCCGGTCACCGAGGTCCAGCGTGGCCTCGTGCTCGAAGGTCCGGGTCGGCGGCACCCGTGGTGTGGTGCGCAGCCCGTCGGGGTCCGGGTACCAGGTCGCGAGCTGTTCGATCCGGGCTCGCCATGGCCTCGTCGTCGCCCAGCAGCTCGGCGACGCGGCGGTGACCCCAGATCGCCACGCCCGGGAACGCCACGTTCCCGAACGTGTGGTCGAAGTGGGCGTGGGTGTTGAGCACGGCCACGACGTCGCGGGCCCCGAGCCGGGCGAGGTCGCGCGCGAGCTCGCGGCCCTCCTCGGCCGTACCGCGCGTGTCGACCACGACCCGCCCCGCCTCGCCGTCGACGACGGTGACGTTGACGGCGCAGGGCTCGTACCGACCGACCCAGACGCGGTCGGCGACCTCGACGAAGCCGGCGGCGGTCAGGGCCATGGTCAGTCCCGGGGGCGTGGGGCCAGCGCGAGCTGGCGCGACACCGCCAGCAGCCGGCCGTCCTCGGCGCGGATCAGGCCGTCCTCCTCGAGGTAGCCGTCGGTGACGCTGCTGGTCCAGAACCGGCACGCCACCGGGTCGTCCCCGCTCGGCAGGCCACGCAGCTGCACGGTGAGCTCGAGGGTGGGGACCCAGGCGAACGGCACCCCGGCGTTGAAGATCGGCGGCGGGTAGACGTCGGCCAGCACCAGCAGGTCCAGCGGGTCCCAGTCGCCGACCGCCGGGGTGGCCCACGCCTCGACCACGGCGTCGCCGGGTGCTTCGCCCATGGCCCACCCGAAGCCGGCCGGGTCGACACGGTGCCGGAACAGCGAGAACACGTTCGGGGCGTGGGTGTCCCCGCCGGTCTCGGGCGGCCACGGGATCGTCCGGGTCGGGTCGGGCATGGGCGGCAGGTCCGCCACGCCGAGTGTCAGCCCCGTCGCGCTGGCGAGGTCGGTGAACGTGCCGGTCACCGCCAGCACGGGCGTGTCCTCGGCGTCCCGGACCAGCGCGCGGGCGTACGCGTGGCGGCCCTCGCGCAGGACCTCGGTGGTCACCGCCAGGGGGCCGGGGCGCACGGCGGCGAGGTAGTGCCCCGTGATCGTGACCGGGTGCGGGCGCCCCGTCGCGGCGGCCAGCGCGCGGGCGGCGATCACCAGCAGCACGCCGCCGTTGACCAGCCCGCCGGGGATCTTGGCCTCGTCGCCCGCCTCGGCCGTGAAGCGTCCCTCGCCGGCAGACGTCACGGCCGTCACCTCGGCCAGTGCTCGCAGGCCCATCGTCACACCTCGTCGCCGGGGTGCGCGAACGCTAGTGGTCGCGACGGTGCACGCTGACGTGGTACCCGCCGTCGTCGAACGGCGCGCCCTCCCAGGTCGCGAGGCGCTGGGCCAGCACCAGGCCGGCGTCCGCGCACCAGGCGTCGTAGTCGGGCAGCGAGACCGGCACGTGGTCCAGCGGCAGGTGGGCCACGTCGAGGCCGAAGCCGCACACCAGCGCCCCGCCCCGCCGCAGGACCCCCGCCATGGCCCGGACCGCCTCGGCCTCGGTGCCCGCAGCCAGGAGGGGGATCACGTTGCCGGCGCAGACGACCACGTCGAACGGCGTCCCCGACGCCGTCGGGGCCAGGGCGCAACGTGGCGAGGTCGGCCTGGTGCCACACGATCTCGGGCGCCTGCCGTCGGGCGACGGCCAGCATGGAGGCGTCCACGTCCACGCCGACCACCTCGTGGCCCCGACGGGCCAGCTCGACCGCCACCCGCCCTGTCCCGCACCCCGCGTCGAGGACCCGGCCGGGGCGTCCCTGCAGGACGGCCTCGACCCGGTCGGCCTCACCGTGCATGTCAGCGCCGGTGGCGGCCCGCGCGGCGAGCCGGGCGGCGTAGGCCTCGCCCTCGTCGTCGCCGGCGAGCTGCTGCCACCGTGTCGGTTCGTCCACCGTCTGCCTTCCGGACCCGTGCGTGGGACGAGGCTAGGCGGGGCCCCCGCTAGCCTCGCGGGCCGCGCCGATCCCCGCCCGCACCGGCGCCAGGAGCCCGCCATGGACGAGACGCCCACCCCGACCAACACCACCGAGCTCGCGACGATCGTCGAGCTGTGCAAGCGCCGGGGGATCATCTTCCCCACCGCCGAGATCTATGGCGGCGTGCGTTCGACGTGGGACTACGGCCCACTGGGTGTCGAGCTCAAGGAGAACGTCAAGCGCCAGTGGTGGCGCACGATGGTCCAGATGCGCGACGACGTCGTCGGCATGGAGCAGGCCGTCCTCGGCCCCACGCAGGTGTGGGAGGCCTCGGGCCACCTCGAGAACTTCGCCGACCCGCTGGTCGAGTGCGCGAACTGCCACCACCGGTTCCGCGAGGACCACCTGCGGGAGGCCCAGCTCGGGTCCGAGACCGCCGAGGGCACGCTGACCTGCCCGAACTGCGGCGAGCAGAAGTTCGGCGACCCCCGCAACTTCAACCTGATGTTCAAGACCTTCAGCGGTCCGCTCGAGGACGACTCCGCCGTCGTGTGGATGCGCCCCGAGACCGCCCAGGGCATGTTCGTCGACTTCGCCACGATCCAGCGGTCCTCGCGCAAGAAGCCACCGTTCGGCATCGCCCAGGTCGGCAAGTCCTTCCGCAACGAGATCACCCCGGGCAACTTCATCTTCCGCACGCGCGAGTTCGAGCAGATGGAGATGGAGTACTTCGTCGAGCCGGGCACCGACGAGGAGTGGCACCAGCACTGGATCGACGCACGCATGGCGTGGTACGTCGACCTCGGCATCCGTCGCGAGAACCTGCGCATCCGCGAGCACCGCGACGACGAGCTGTCGCACTACGCCAAGCGCACCGTCGACGTCGAGTACTTCTTCGCCGACGAGTCGCTCGGCTGGTCCGAGCTCGAGGGCATCGCCAACCGCACGGACTTCGACCTCAAGGCCCACAGCGAGGCGTCGGGCGAGAAGCTCGAGTACTACGACCAGCCCAACGACCACCGGTACACGCCGTACGTGATCGAGCCGGCCGCCGGGGCGACCCGCGCCACGCTGGCCTTCCTCATCGACGCCTACCGGGTCGAGCAGGCGCCCGACGCCAAGGGACAGATGCAGGAACGCACGGTCCTGCAGCTCGACCCGCGGCTGGCGCCCTACAAGGTCGCCGTGCTGCCGCTGTCGCGCAAGGAGGACCTGGTCCCCATGGCGCGCGAGGTCTTCGACGTCGTCAAGGTCGACTGGATGAGCGACTACGACGAGACCCAGGCGATCGGCCGTCGGTACCGCCGGCAGGACGAGGTCGGCACCCCGTACTGCGTGACCGTGGACTTCGACTCGCTCGAGGACAAGGCCGTGACGGTGCGCGAGCGCGACTCGATGCACCAGGACCGCGTGTCGGTGGACCGCCTCTCGGCGTACCTGCAGGAGCGCCTGCCCCGCTGACCGGCGCGGTCAGACCGCCAGCCCCGCGATCGCCGTCCACGGCGACGGGCCGTCGACGACGGTGTGGAGCCGGGGGCGCAGCATGTCCGCCTGCCACTGGACCGCCCGTTCCACGACGCGGTCCATGACCAGGCCGTGGGGGACCAGCCCGTGCCCGGCGACGCGGGTGCGGGCCGTGGCCGTGTCGGCGCGGACCAGCATGCACGTCGCGCAGGCGGGGTCGCCGGGACGCTCGGCATGGCGGCGCGTGCACGCCGGCGGGGCGGGGGGGAGCCCGACGAGCAGGCGCCCCGCGTCGCGGCAGCTGGCCACCGCGTCGCGGTCGACGCCGGTCGTGGCCGCCAGGGCGTAGTCGGTCACGCCCCGCCCGTCGCACAGCCCCAGCGCCAGGGCCTCGCCGGGGGAGACGTCGTCACCGAGCGGCGGTAGGGGTGTGCCGGTGGCCGCGGCGAGGCGGCCGAGCACGTCGGCCACCACGTCCATGGGGCGGTCGTGGGCGGCGCGCATCGCGGCGAGGAGCGCCCGGCGGATCAGGCCGGGGGTCTCGGGGCCGAGGTCGCCCACCAGCGGGGCGACGGTGTCGCAGAGACGGGTGATCAGGCGTGCGCGCTCGTCGACGCGGTCGGACCCGACCATGACGCTGTCGATGTAGCGATCCACTGCGGCGTCCTCCCCGTTGGCGACCGGCGTGGTGCGTGTGACGGTGTGTGATCTCCATCGTCACGCAACGTGGAGAACTGGAGGAGAACTTGCGGTCTGGTCAGTGCCAGTGGTGCGGGCCCTCGTCGTTGCCCGGGTCGGGCCCGCGCCGTCCCACGAGCACGCGCACGTCCTGCTCGAGGCTGCTCAGGTGGGCCAGCACCACCGTCATCGCCTGCAGCAGGAACGCCGCGATCATCAGCAGCGCCCCGACGGCGAACGTGAGCACCCAGATCGCCACGGCGAACGGGACCTCGCCCTGCTGGTAGAGGATCCCGCCCGCGACCACGCCGGCCAGGCCAGCGGCGTAGGCGAGCGTGCGGGCGACCGCCGCCGCACCGCGCAGGTCCTTGGGATCGGGCGGGCGGCTCAGGTCGCCACGCCCCGGTCGAGCATCGGCACGTGCGGCTCCTCCGGCTTCGGTGGCCGCAGGCTAGGACCTCCCGCGACGAGTTGGAGCCGCTCGGTACCATCGACGCGGACATGAGCGACGACCAGGACGTCACGCCTCTCCCCGGGGACGATCCCGGGGCGTGGGACGACGCGCTCTGTCGGCTCGAGGACGTGCTGCTCGCGGCGCCCTTCGACCGGGCCCTGCCGGACCTCGACCAGCTGCTCGCCCGCGCCCGCGTCACCCGCCGGTTCCTCCAGCAGGACGAACGCGCTCGCAAGCTCATCAGCGAGGCGGTGCTCGCCCGTCCCTTCGCCGACCACGAGGACGTCCGTCGGTCCCGTGCCCACGTCGAGATGATGGTGCTCGAGGTCGAGGTGCTCACCCAGCGCCTGCGTGACCCCGACACCCCCACCGAGCTGGCCGAACGGGCCGCCGGCCGCCTGCACGAGCTGCAGGCCCAGCTCGCGCAGCTGCGCGACGAGCTGTAGTCACCCAGCGCGTAGGCTCGGGTCCGCCCCTGACCCGCCACGGAGCTCGACGTGACCAGCCCCACCCGCATCGCACCGGCCGAGGGCCGCCTCGGTGTCCTCTGTGTCGGCCTCGGAGCCGTCACCACCACCTTCCTCGCCGGTGTCGAGCTGGCCCGCAAGGGCATGGGCGCCCCCGTCGGGTCGCTCACGCAGATGGGCACGATCCGGCTGGGCAAGCGCACCGAGGGCCGCTCGCCGCTGATCAAGGACTTCGTGCCGCTGGCGGGCCTCGAGGACCTGGTCTTCGCCGCCTGGGACCCGTACCCGGACGACGCCTACGTGTCGGCGCAGAAGGCCGGCGTGCTCGAGTCGCACCGCCACCTCGAGCCCATCGGCGACTTCCTGCGTGCCATCGAGCCGATGCCGGCCGCCTTCGACCCGCGCTACGTCAAGCGCCTCGAGGGCACCAACGTCAAGACCGGCGCCAAGCGCGCCATGGTCGAGTCCGTGCGCCAGGACATCCGCGACTTCAAGGAGCGCGAGGGCTGTGACCGGCTGGTGATGATCTGGTCGGCCTCGACCGAGATCTACGTCGAGCCGGCCGAACCGCACCTGACGATCGAGGCGTTCGAGGAGGCCCTCGACCGCGACGACGACGCGATCGCGCCGTCCATGGTCTACGCCTACGCCGCGATCAAGGAAGGCGTCGCGTTCGCCAACGGCGCCCCGAACCTCACCGTCGACGCCCCGGCCCTGACGCGGCTCGCGGACGACCTCGGCGTCCCGGTCGCCGGCAAGGACTACAAGACCGGCCAGACGCTGATCAAGACCGTCCTCGCCCCGATGTTCAAGGCCCGCATGCTCGGCGTGCAGGGCTGGTTCTCCACCAACATCCTCGGCAACCGCGACGGTGAGGTGCTCGACGACCCGGACAACTTCAAGTCCAAGGAGGTCAGCAAGCTCGGCGTGCTCGAGCACATCCTCCAGCCCGAGCACTACCCCGAGCTGTACAGCGACCTCTACCACAAGGTCCGGATCAACTACTACCCGCCCCGCGGCGACAACAAGGAGGGGTGGGACAACATCGACTTCTTCGGGTGGCTCGGCTACCCGATGCAGATCAAGGTCGACTTCCTCTGCCGCGACTCGATCCTGGCCGCCCCCCTGATGCTCGACCTCGCCCTGTTCCTCGACCTGGCCCAGCGGGCCGACCTGTCGGGTGTGCAGGAGTGGCTCAGCTTCTACTTCAAGTCCCCGCAGGTCGCGCCGGGGCTGTACCCCGAGCACGACGTGTTCATCCAGCTGACCAAGCTCAAGAACACCCTGCGGCACCTCATGGGCGAGTCCCAGATCACCCACCTCGGCACCGAGTACTACGAGGGGATCCCCGACTGATCTGTCCGATGCGCCCGATCGCCGCGGCGACGCCCGCAGGCATCGGGACGTGTCGCAGCGCCGCGTTCGACGGGCGTGGTCACGTCGGCTCGTGGTCCGCGTCGACGTCGGCCTGGGCCTCGGCGCGGCGGGCCTCGGCCTCGGCCTGCTGGCGCTCCCGGCGTTCCTCGGGCGACAGCTCGCGCTCGGCCTCCTCCTCGGCCCGGGCGAACCACCGGGCGACGGCCACGTCGGAGGACGAGTGGGCGAGCATGCTGGCGACGATCACCAGGGCCGTGAGGTGGAAGACCTCGTCGGCGGCCTCGATGTGGGACTCGACCACCAGCAGGCCGTAGACGACCGAGGCGAACCCCTTCGGCCCGAACCAGCCGGCGACGAGGCGCTCGGGGCGGGTCAGCTCGCTGCGCAGCAGCGCCACCTGCAGCGCCAGCGGTCGGATGAACAGCAGCGCCACGACCGCGAACACGTACCCGCTGAGCGAGATCTCCCCGAGGAACGTCGGGGAGATCGACGCCCCGAACACCAGCAGCGCGGCCAGCTTCAACAGCTCGGAGACCATCTCCCCGAGGTCGTGGAACGCGGCCGTGAGCTGCGGGGCGACCGTTGCCAGGGTGATCCCGGCGGCGAACGCCCCGAGGAACAGGTTGAGGTGGAAGGTCCGGCAGAGCGCGAACACGAGCATGCCCACCGAGACCACCAGCAGGACCCGGTGCCCGCCCTCGGCCGCCAGCCAGCGTGAGCCCTCGAGGCGGACCGCGACCAGTGCGACGACGACGCCGATGGCCAGGCCGCCTGCCAGCTCGCCGACCAGCGCCGTGACCGTGGTGCTCTCGCCGCCCAGCACCGACAGCAGCACGAGGACCACGGGCAGGGCCAACCCGTCGTTGATCCCGGACTCGACGTTGAGCAGGTGGCGCAGGCGCGCGGGCACCTCCTCGCGGCCCACGATCGCCGAGGCGAACACCGGGTCCGTCGGGGCGAGCACCGCCCCGAGCAGCGCCGCCTCCACCCACCCGAGGCCCGCGATGCCCCAGGCCGCCAGCGCGGTCAGCACGAACACCAGCGGCATCCCCAGCAGCAGCGCCCGCCCCGGCAGGCCCCACGCCGACACCAGCTGCCGGGCACCGACCCGGGCCCCGTCCGTGAGCAGCACCGCGAACAGCGCGAGCTCGGCCAGCCGCCGCACGAGGTCCTCGTCCGCCCCGCCGGCCGGCAGCACGCCCACCAGGCTCGGCCCGAGGACGAACCCGGCGGCCAGGAACAGGACGGCCGTGGAGAGCACGCTGCGCTGGGCCAGGTCCGACAGCAGCACCGCCCCGAGCAGCACCGCCGCGAAGACGAGCAGGACGGTCATGCGGCTCCTGGGTCGGGGCGGCGCGGGGGAGGGGTCAGCCGGAGCGGTCGCGCTCCGGCAGGTCGTGTCCGGTCCAGCGGCGGAAGGTGGCCTGCTGCTGTTCGGTCGGGTCGGCCACGGGGCGCACGCGACGCGGGCGGAAGGGGTCCTCGAGCGTGACCGGCAGGCGCAGGCTGCGCGGCCCGCGGGTGACGTGCAGCTCGACCTCGTCGCCCGGGGCGCGGGACCGCAGCACCGTGGGCAGCTGGCCGCGACGCACGACCTGGCCGTCGATCGCGACCAGGCGGTCGCCGCCGGTGACGCCCGCCCGCCAGGCGGGACCGCCGCGCCGCACCGTGGTCAGCACCACGCCCCGGTCGTCGTCGGCCGGGGTCGCCCCGAGGTAGGGGGTCGCCGGGTCGGGGTCGGGGCGTTCGATCGCGAGTCCCACGGTGCCCACCAGCGCGTCGAGATCGGGCAGGGCGCGCCCCGCCACGTGGGCGTCGAAGAACGCCCTGAGGTCGGTCCCGGCGGCCTCGCTGACCGCCGCTCGGACGTCGGCGTCGGTGTAGCCCCGCCCCGACGCGCCGAACTGCCGCCACAGGGACCGGAACGCCTCGTCGAGCCCGTCCCCGTCGGGGCGTTCCCGGCGGATCAGCAGGTCCAGGCACAGGGCCAGCATCGCCCCGTGGTCGTAGTAGTTGGTGCCGGCGTTGTCGGAGTTCTCGTCGCGGACGTAGAGCTTGGTCCAGGCCTGGTGGCTGGCCTCCTCGACCGACTGCAGGGCGGTGCCGGGGCGTTCCAGCACCCGGTCGAGCTGCTCGCCCATGGCCGTCAGGTAGCGGTCGGTGGTCCAGCGCCCCGCCCGCAGGGGCAGCAGCTCGTCGTAGTAGGCGGTCCAGCCCTCGGCGACCCACAGCAGGCGGGTGTGGGTGTGGGCCACCGGGTCGGGGCGGATCAGGTCGGCCGGCACCAGCCGCTTGACGTTCCACAGGTGCAGGTACTCGTGGGCGAGCAGCGTCTGGAACCGGGCGTAGGTGTCCTCGTCCTGGAAGGTCGTGACCGGCATCATCAGCACGGAGCCGTCGCGGTGCTCGAGCCCTCCGCCGCCCTCGTCCCAGCCCACGCACAGGAAGGTGTAGGCGTCGATCGGGTGGTCGCCCTCGAACAGGGCCACGGCCGCCTGCGCGATGTCGGTGAGGTCCTGCCCGATGCGGTCGAGGTCCGGGGTGCCGCCGTGGCCGGCCCAGGCGAAGCGGTGGGGTACGCCCGCGACGTCGACCTCGACGTGGGGGAAGTCACCGACCTCGAAGGCGCTGTCGAGGAGGTGGTCGAGGTCGTCGGCCACGAACAGGCCCTCGTCGCTCGTCGGCAGGAGCGACCACACCGGCTCGTCGGCGTGGACGGCGACCTCGTGGTGGCGGTCGCGGGCGGCCTCGACGACGACGAAGGTCGCGGGGCCGACCAGCAGCGCGTGGTGGTCGTCGACGTGGTTGGTGCGCACGGTGAGGTCGTTCGCGTACAGCTCCCACGTGACGGTGGCCCCGTCGGCGGGCACGTCGACGGTCCATCCGGTGTGGCCGTCGGGCCGGACGTCCACCGGCGTGCCGTCCGGGGCGGTGACCTCCAGCGACTGCAGGTGGTGGACGTAGTCGCGCATCACGTACGACCCGGGCGTCCACGTGGGCATCGCGAGGGTGACCGGGCCGGCCAGGTCGGCGGGCAGCGCCAGCCGCACCGTCACCAGGTGCTGGCGGCGGTGCTGCAGGTCGACCTCGTAGCGCAGGGGGTCGGCCACCGGGTCCTCGTCCGCGTCGGATGCGCGGTGAAGGCTAGGTCGCCGTCGAGCGGTGGGGATCGGGGTCGACCCGTCCGGCAGGGCCGGCGGTAGCCTCCCCCGCCCGGCGACCTTCGCCGTCCCCCCGTGAGGAGTCCCCCCGACGTGGCAGACCTGCCCATGGCCGACCGTCCCGAGGTCGTGCTCCCCGAGGACGACCCGCAGATCGCGAACGCCCTCGAGGAGGCGCTGTTCAGCGAGGACGAGCGCACGGCGGTCGCGGCCCTGGTGTCCGGCGACCCCACCTTCATCGCCGGGTGGGCCCACCTCAGCGAGGTCGGCCGCGACCCGATCGAGCGCTATGCCTACGCCCGCGTGGGCTACCACCGCGGACTCGACGCCCTGCGCCGCAACGGCTGGGGCGGCAACGGCTTCGTACGGTGGCAGCACCCCTCGAACCGCGGGTTCCTCACCTGCCTCGTGCGGCTGCGCGAGGCCGCCCGCGAGATCGGGGAGCAGGAGGAGGTCGACCGCATCGAGCAGTTCCTGCAGGACCTCGACCCGGACTGGGACGACGCGTGGGTGGACAACGCCTGACGGCATGACCCGACGAGGCAGGTGAGACGCGGTGGCGGGGCGGATCCGGCGCGAGGACATCGACGCCCTGCGGACGCAGGCCGACATCGTCGCGGTCGTCTCCGACCACACGCAGCTGAAACGGGCCGGGACCCGCATGAAGGGGCTGTGCCCCTTCCACAGCGAGAAGACCCCGTCCTTCACCGTGGACCCGGGGCAGGGGTTCTTCCACTGCTTCGGGTGCGGCGAGGGCGGGGACGTCTACGACTTCCTGCAGCGGATCTCGGGACTCAGCTTCACCGAGGCGGTCGAGCAGCTCGCGCGCCGGACCGGGTTCACCCTGCACTACGAGAACCTCACCCCGGGCGAGAAGCGGCGCCTGGGGGAGCGGTCGCGGCTGGTCGAGATCAACCAGGCGGCGCTCGAGCTGTTCCGCGGCTGGTTGTACGCCGAGGAGGGCGAGGCCGCCCGTGACTACCTCAAGTCCCGTGGGTTCGGCCGGGCGGACGCCGAGCGGTTCCAGCTCGGCTACGCGCTCAACACGTGGGAGTCGCTGACCCGCGAGCTGAAGTCGCGGGGCTACGGCACCAGCGAGCTCGTGAAGGTCGGGCTGGCCGCGCAGAACGACCGGGGCGGGCTGCGCGACCGCTTCCGCGGCCGGCTGATCTTCCCGGTGTTCGACGCCGGCGGGGACCCGATCGGGTTCGGCGGGCGGATCCTGCCGGGCCTGGACTACGGCGACTTCGAGCCGCCGAAGTACTACAACTCGCCCGAGACGCCGCTGTACCACAAGACGAAGGTGCTGTACGGGCTGTCCAACGCCCGGACCGACATGGCGGCCACCGGCGAGGTCCTCATCTGCGAGGGCTACACCGACGTCATGGCCCTGCACCAGGCCGGGTTCGGCAACGCCGTCGCGACCTGCGGGACCGCCGTCGGGGCCGAGCACTTCCGGGTCCTGTCGCGCTACGTCAACCAGGTCGTGCTGGCCTTCGACTCCGACGCCGCCGGCGTGAAGGCAGCCGAGAAGGCGTGGGCCCAGGCCCAGGAGGTCGACCGCGAGGCCAGTGCCAACGGCACCGGCGCCGCCTTCCGGGTGCGGGTGCTCGTGCTGCCCGACGACGCGGACCCTGCCGAGTACGTCCAGGACCACGGCGTCGACGCGCTGCGCGAACGCATCGAGGAGGCCACCCCGGTCGTCCCGTTCCTGCTGCGCAGCCATCTGGGCCTGGCTGACGTGTCCACCGAGACGGGGCGCACCGAGGCGCTCCGGGACGCGGTGCACCTGCTGGGCGAGGAACCCGACCCCGACCTGCGGCGCGCCTACGCCCGCACCGAGGTCGCCGACGTGCTCGGTGTCTCCCTGGAGTGGGTCCAGCAGACGGCCGCGCGGCAGGGTGTGCGCCTCGACGAGCACCAGGGCGCCGCCGTGCCCACCCGCGTGCGTGCCACCGACCGCGGCGGCGTGGCGCGTGTGACCAACGAGCGCGCCGCCCGGGAACGGGCCGTCCTGCGCATCGCGCTGCAGCACCCCGACTGGCTGCCCGACGGCTGGTTCGAGCTGACCGGGGACGACTTCCACCACCCACGTGCGCAGGGCGTCCACCGGGCGCTGACCGGTGCCGGCGGGGCGGGCGTGCCACTCGAGGCGGTGCTCGAGGTCGCCGTGGACGACGAGGAACGCTCGCTGGTGCGGGCCATCGCGCTGGAGGAACCGGCCGCCCCGGACACCGACGAGGGCGCCCGTCAGCTCGTCAACGCCCTGCTGGCCGAACGGGTCGATGCACAGCTCGCCGAGGTCGTGGGTGAGCTTGCACGCGTGAACCCGACGACCGATCCCGAGCGCTTCCGCGAGCTCAACCGGCGCAGCTTCGCGCTCGAGCAGCGCCGCCGCGAACTGCGCATCGTCGACCGCGTGGCACCGCCCGAGGCCTGACGGCGGGGCGCCCGGGGCGGGGGGCCGAACCGCGCGGTCCTCCGTGCACCGCGTGCGCGGCGGGTCCTTCCCGGGGCAGACGGCCCGCGTGGCCGGACGGGGGTGGTTAGCATCGACATCATGTTGGTCACGCGAAGGAGGGACGTGACCCGGGCCGAGGTCACGACGAGCGCGGCGGACGACGCCGCGGCGTCCGAGGCCGCCCCCGCGCCGGTCGTCGACATCGCCGAGCGCGACCAGGTCCTGCGCTCCGCCGAGCTGGGCGAGCTGGTCGAGCTGGGGCGCGACCGCGGGTTCGTCACCACCCTCGACCTGGCCGAGGCGCTCGACGCCGCCGGGCTCGACGCCAGCGCCGCCAAGGTCTACGCGCGGCAGCTCAAGCGGGCCAGCATCCCGATCGTGGACGCGGGCAGCGCCCACTCGGACGGGTCCTCGGCGCCCCGCACGCCCGAACCGGGCGTCGCTTCCACGGTCGACATCGTGCGGCTGTACCTCAACGAGATCGGCCGGGTCGACCTCCTGCTCGCCGAGGAGGAGGTCAACCTCGCCAAGCGCATCGACGCGGGGCGGGAAGCGGCCGAGATCCTCGACTCGCGGATCGACCTCGACGTCGAGCAGCGTGTGCGACTGCGGCGGATCGAACGCGAGGGTCGGCTGGCCAAGCGCCACCTCACCGAATCGAACCTCCGCCTGGTCGTGTCGATCGCCAAGCGCTACGTCGGCCGCGGGATGTCGCTGTCCGACCTCATCCAGGAGGGCAACCTCGGGCTCATGCGGGCCGTCGACAAGTTCGACTACACGCGGGGCTACAAGTTCTCGACCTACGCCACCTGGTGGATCCGCCAGATGATCAGCCGGTCCATCGCGGACCAGTCGCGCACGATCCGGATCCCGGTCCACCTCGTCGAGACGATGAACAAGATCAAGCGGGTCGAACGGCAGCTGATCCAGGAGCTCGGCCGCGAGCCCACCCTCGAGGAGGTCGCGACCAAGGTCGAGCTGTCGATCGAACGGCTCGAGGAGTTCAAGCGCCTGCAGGTCGACCCCACGTCGCTGGACGCCCCCGTGGGCGAGGACGGCGACGGCGTCATGGGCGAGCTCATCGAGGACACCAGCGCCATCGCGCCCGCCGAGGCCGCCAGCGCCGGAGCGCTGAAGGCCGACCTGCACCGCCTGTTGAGCGAGCTCAGTCCCCGCGAGCGCCAGGTCCTCGAGCAGCGGTTCGGGCTCGGTGGCGTGCAGCCCCACACCCTCGAGCAGGTCGGCGACGACCTCAACCTCACCCGCGAGCGCATCCGGCAGATCGAGGCCAAGGCGCTCGCGAAGCTGCGCCACCCGTCCTACGCGGACGTCCTCGAGGGCTACCTGCACGAGTAGCCGTGCGTGCTCACTCGCCGGGGGCTCGCTCCGCGCCGCCGGCGGCACGAATAGCCGTGCGTGCGAGTTCCACAGGTGGAACTCCGGCCGTGTCACACCCCCTCCGTACGGTCATGGTGTCGGGAACCCCCGGCGACGAACCAGTGACGAGGAGGTGGTCGCCCCATGGACACGACGCGCGA
Organism: uncultured bacterium; assembly: GCA_963796225.1. GTDB lineage: Bacteria > Actinomycetota > Nitriliruptoria > Nitriliruptorales > Nitriliruptoraceae > CAWCLK01. The sequence continues at coordinate 304,467 of CAWCLK010000008.1, read as the reverse complement.
CACCACGCCCCGTGACGACCGCACCACCACGCCGGCTGACGCCGGGGTGCAGGCGGTGCTGCCCCTGGACCTCGACCCGGACGAGCCGGTCCCGTTCCGCCTGACCCCCAAGGCCCGGCGGGCCGTCGCCCCCCACACCCTGCCGACGCTCGAGGTGGTCGAACCACCGACGGCGCCGACGGGTCCGGTTCGTGACCCGTCCTCCGAGGACGAGGACGACGACCCGGTCGAGGTGCCCCACGACCTCGACGACCCGCACGACCCCAGGTCCGCCCGCGCGCGGGCGCTGCGGCGGGGCGGGATGGCCGTTCGTGACATCGCCCGGCGGCTCGACGTCGACGAGCTGGCGGTCCGTACCTGGACCGGCGACCTGGACCTGCGGGGACGCCGGCGACCACGACTGCGGGCGGTCGCCGAACCCCCCACGCCGACCCCGGTCCCGGCCGAGCCCGTCGACGACCGGCTGGCACGCCACCACGCGGCGTTCGCCCGCGCCCGGCGGGAGGCCGCCGACGACGCCCCGACCCGGCTCGTGGACCCGACGTTCGTCCGGGGCCTGGCGCTGACCGTCGCCGCGGCCGAGATCGACGAGCACGCCCTGCTGGTCTCGGTGCGCGACCGCGACGTCGCCCGGACCGTGCGTGCCTGGCTCGTCGACCACGCCGGGGTGGACGTCCGCGAGCTGCGGGTGGTGGTGCGGCTCGGGGCCACCGCCGGCGCCGACCTCGTGCTGCACCGGTGGGCCGAGGCCCTGGACCTGTCGCCCGAACGGCTCGCCCGGACCCACTGGCGCTCGGCCCCGTCCGAGGACGCCGTCGAGGTCCTGCTGCGCGTGCCCGACGCCCACGTGGCCGCGCGTGTCGCGGGGTGGCGGGACGCGCTGCTCGGCACCGACGACCTGCGTGGCCTGCCGACCGGTGTTGGGTTCTGACGGCTTCGGATCCTTGCAGGTGTCGCCCGTAGGCTCCGGGCCATGACCGAGACGACCTGGGTTGCCGTCGTGCCTGCCGAGGAGGTGGGCGCCCCGCCGTGGCCGTGCCACGACGTGGCCGGCGTGCCCGTGCGCCTGGTTCGCGGTCCGGAGGGCGAGATCCTCGCGATCGGCCCGACGTGCCCGCACCTCGACAGCCCGATGGACCGGGCCGAGGTCGAGGACGGGCACGTCCTGTGCCCGCGACACTTCTATTCCTACGACCCGGACACGGGGCAGAACGTGCACCCGGGCCTGGACGGCGCGCCGGACCTGCCGGTGTTCCCGGTCGAGGTGCGCGACGGGGTGGTCCACGTGGGACTGCCCGGGCCAGCATGAGTCGCGTCGCGCTGGTGGCCGGGCCCGACCCCGGGCACCTGTTCCCGCTGCTCGCGATCGCCGACGCCCTGAGGACGCGAGGCCACGAGCCCGTCGTGGTCACGGGCGAGGATCGGCGCGACGACGTCCTCGGCGGTGGCCACAGCTTCCGGCGGCTGCCGCTGGAATGGCCTGACGACCGCCACGCCGATCTCGGCTACCGGCTCTGGGAGCTCGGTGGTCGGCTCGCCCCGGCCACTGCCGACGTGCTGCGGCCGCTGCACCCGGACGTGGTGGTCGTGGACACGCTGACCCAGTCCGGGGCGATGGCGGCCGAGCTCCTCGACCTGCCCTGGATCGAGGTGATCCCGCACCACCTTCCCGACCCCGACATGGCGCTCCCGCCGGTCGGCCTCGGTCGTCGCCCCGGCGGCGGCCCGCTGCGCCGCTTCGACGACCGGCGGCTGCGCGACCTGCAGATGCTGTCCCTGTCCGGCGGGGCGATCCATCGCGACCGGGTGCGTCGCCGGCTGGGGCTGACCGGGGCGGGGCGCCCCGTGCTGCGCCTCGTCGCCAGCCTGCCCTCCCTCGAGTACCCGCGCTCGCGGTGGCCGGCCGACACCCACCTCGTGGGGTCGCTCGGCTGGGAACCGCCGTGGGAACCCCTGACGCCGCCGATGGGGACCGAGCCGCTGGTCGTCGTTGCCGACTCCTCCGCCTCCACGGTGCCGTGGCAGCTCGGCGGGTTCGCGCTGCGGGCGCTGGAGCACACGGGAGTGCGGATCGCCGTGGTCAGCAAGGGCGACCTCACCCCCTGGCCGACGCGTTGTGTGGTCGGCTGGGGGCCCCACGGACCGCTCCTGGACGAGGCCGCCGTGGCGATCACCCCCGGCGGGGCGGGCACGCTGGGCAAGGCGTTCTCGCGGGGCGTGCCCGTGGTCGCCGTCCCGGTCCACGGCGACCAGGCCGAGTCGGCGGCACGGGTGGTGCACGCCGGGGCGGGGCGCCGGGTGCGGCGCTGGCAGCGGACGCAGGGATGGCTGCGCGCCTCCGTGCTGGCGGTGCTGGCCGACGACCGGTACCGAACGGCGGCCTCCCACCTCGCCGCCGAGGCGGCCGAGCTCGGTCCGCCCCGCGCTGCGGCGCTGGTCGAGGCGGTGGTCGCCGGCCGACGCCCCGTCGCCGCCGGTCCGCGTCGGCAGGATCCTGCGGGGCAGTACGGTTCGCGCCGTGGCCGCTCGTGACACCTCCGGACGAGACGCCGGACGCAGCACGTCCCGGCGTCTGGCGTCCAGTGCGCGCCCGGTCCTGTGGGGGGCGCTCGGAGTCGTGGTCGTCGGGCTCGTGGCGGGCGTGGTGTTCTCGCGGACCGACCCCCAGCGTGCCGCGGCGATGCTGCTCGGCGACCAGGTGCTGACCGAGCCCGAGGGCGAGGTGACCACCGGCCCGGCCCCCAGCAGCGGCCAGGCGGAGGAGGGTCCGACCTGCGGCGTGGTGGCCGACCCCGTGCCGACCGACCAGCAGGTGGACTCCCTGGCTGCCGGTGTGGTGGTGGTCCAGTACCGCGATCCCGAGGACGCCGATGCCCTGACCACGGCCCTCGCGGAGCGCCCCACCGAGGTCCTGGTGGCCCCGAACGGCGACCTCGATTCCCGCGTGGTGGCCACGGCGTGGGGGCGCCGCCTGCGCCTCGACGAGGTCGACGCCCCGCTCCTGCGCGCCTTCGTCACCGCACACGCGGGCATCGGGCCACAGGTCACCGACTGCCAGCCCTGAGGTCGTGGCGCCGAGGCGGCGGTCAGTAGGCTCGGTGTCATGTTTGCCGTGACCGCCACTGCCATCGACCGCGACGACCCCCTCAGCGGGCTGACGTTGGGGGAGCGCCCCGACCCGACCCCGCCGGACGGCTGGGAGGTCGTCGAGGTGCGTGCCGCCTCGCTCAACCACCACGACCTGTGGTCGCTGCGGGGCGTGGGCATGTCCGAGGACCAGCTCCCGATCGTCCTCGGGTGCGACGCCGCCGGCATCGCGTCGGACGGTCGCGAGGTCGTGGTCCACGCCGTGCTGTCCACCCCCGGGACCGGTGACGAGACGCTCGCGCCCGACTTCCGCATCCTGTCCGAGCGCGAGGACGGCACCTTCGCGGACAAGGTCGCGGTGCCCGCGCGCAACCTCGTGCCCAAGCCGTCGTCGATGTCGTTCGTCGAGGCGGCCTGTCTGCCCACGGCGTACCTGACGGCCTACCGCATGCTGTTCACCCGTGGCGGCCTGCGCCCCGGTGACCGCGTCTGCATCCAGGGTGCGGGCGGTGGCGTGGCCACGGCGATGCTGCTGCTGGCCCGGGCCGCCGGTCTGCACGTCACCGTGACCTCGCGAGACGAGGACAAGCTGGCTCGCGCGTCGGACCTCGGCGCCCATGTGACCGTGATGTCCGGCGAGCGGCTGCCCAGTCGCGTCGACGCGGTGATGGAGACGGTCGGCGAGGCCACCTGGGGCCACTCCCTGCGTTCCCTCGAGTCCGGCGGCGTGATCGTCGTGTCCGGGGCGACGTCCGGTCCGAACCCACCGGCCGAGCTCAACCGGGTCTTCTACAAGCAGCTGTCCGTGGTCGGGTCGACGATGGGTACCCGCGACGAGCTCGCCCGGCTCGTCCGCCTCATGGAGGCCACGGGCCTGACGCCGCTGATCGACGACACCTACGCGATGACCGACGCCCCCGACGCCTTCGCGCGCATGGACGCCGGCGAGGTCTTCGGCAAGCTCGTCCTCACACGCGACTGAGCTGTCGCACCCTCCACGTAGGGTCGGTCTCGCCCGTCGCCGGCCGGCGAGGGCTCACCGCCGGGGCGGCGGAACGGATGCACCGTGGGGTACCGCGGGAAGGTCGAGGAACAGCACGAGGCGCGGCGCCTGCGGGCGCAGGCGTGGACGTTGCAGGAGATCGCCGACGAGCTCGGTGTCGCGAAGAGCTCCGTGTCGATCTGGGTGCGGGGCGTGGCCTTCGACCCCGATGCGCGCCGCAGCGCCGCGACCGGGCGACGGCCCCGCGGCAGCGACCACCCGCTGCGGCAGTCGCAAACTCGCCGAGATCGCGGCCTGCGACGCGTGGGGCCGTGAGCAGATAGGCACGCTGTCGGACCGTGACCTGCTCGTCGCCGGGGCGGCGCTGTACGCCGGGGAGGGCAGCAAGACGGACGGCGCCGTAGGTTTCGCGAACACGAACCCGAGGATGGTCACGCTGTTCTGTCGTTGGCTGCGATCGTTCTTCGACGTGGACGAGAGCCGGCTACGCGTTCGGCTCTACCTGCACCAAGGACTGAACCTCGCCGACGCGACGGCGTTCTGGTCGGATGTGACCGGCATACCACGGGGGCAGTTCACACGGCCCTATCGTGCGGCTGCGGACAGTACACGCCGGCACAGCAAGCACACGATGGGCTGTGCAACGGTGATCTACGGGTCCGCACGCACGCACCGCGAGGTGATGGGCCTGGTCCGCGGCCTGCTGGACGCGGACCAGTGTGAGCCTGGCTCCGGGGGCCGGGCTCGAACCGGCGACATCTTGATTAACAGTCAAGCGCTCTGCCAACTGAGCTACCCCGGAAAGGGTGCGCCCGCCGGGTGAAGGGCGAGCGGGGGCGCAGCGTACCAGCGCCGTCGGGGCAGACGAACCGGGGTCGGTGGTCGTCCGCGCACCGCGCCCTGACCCGCGCCGGACCCGGTCTCGCGTCTAGCCTGCGGCCAGGCGACAAGGAGCCGGTGCATGACGCGCAAGGACCTGGTGATCATCCCGCAGGACGAGCCCGGTGTGCTCGCGAGGCTCGCCGAGACCCTCGGCGAGGCGGGCATCAACATCGAGGCCTGCAGCGCGTTCACCGGCGGCGGCAAGGGCGTGGTGCACCTGCTGGTCGACAAGGACGAGGAGGCCATCGGCGTCCTCGCCGACGCCGGGTTCGACGTCAAGGCCGCCCGTCGCGTCGCCGTGGCGCAGCTGGAGAACCGCCCCGGGACCCTGGCCGAGGCGTGCCACAAGGTCGAGGCGGCCGGCGTCAACATCGAGCAGGCCTACTTCGCCAACGACAACCGCCTGGTCGTGGTCTGCGACGACGTCGATTCGGCCAAGTCCGCCCTCGGCATCGAGGACTGACGAACCTCCTGCGCGCGGCCGGTCAGCCGAAGCAGGACAGCGCGATCACGCCACCGCAGCCCGTCATCAGGGCGCGCGTGGTCAGGCCGAAGGCGAAGAACGCGCCCCAGGCCCAGCCCACGTACTCGTGCTCCTCGCGGCGCAGTCCGGCGATGCGCCCGCCCACCACGGCGATGAGCGGGAACAGCGACCCGTACAGGTAGTGCAGGAACACCAGGTCGTCACCGACGACCCGCCGTCCGATGAGCAGGAACACCACGCCGACGACGACCTGCACGGCGAGCAGGTTCTCGGTCCAGTGCTGGACGGCGCGATAGGCGACGGGCGCCTCGTCGCGGCGCATCAGGCGCAGCACGAGGCCCCACACCGTCAGCGTCAGGAACGCCAGGACGATGCCGAGCCCGAGCAGCCCGTGGAGCCGCGCCGTGCTCATGCGGGCTCGGTCCCGCCGCTGGACGGAGCCGCCGGTTCGGAGGTCTCGACCTCGCGTGCCTGCAGGCTGGTGGCGATGCGGTGGGCGGCCAGGCCAGCGACTACGGGCAGCACGAACACGGCCACGCGCAGGATCCAGGTGATCTGCTGCAGGCCGGTCGCGGTGCTGGAGGCGAGGACGTCGTTGGAACCGGCGACGAAGATCGCCAGCAGCAGGGTCAGGCCGCCGACGCCGATCGCGGTGCGCATCGGCACGTCGCGCGGGCGCTGGGCGATGTGGTGCTCCTCGCGGTCCTTCGTGATGAAGCGCGCGTCGATCCACGGCCACGCGAACACGATCGTGAAGATCGCTCCCGGGACGACCACCGACGGCAGGAACACCGCCGGGATGGTGACCCCGAAGATCGTGAACTCCCACGCCGGCCACAGGCGCAGCAGCCCCTCGAGCCAGCCCATGTACCAGTCGGGCTGGGACGGCGCGAACACCTGGAAGGGCTCGTAGGGCCCGTACAGCCAGACGGGGTTGATCTCGAAGATCCCGCCGATGAGCGCCAGCACGGCGATGACGAAGGCGAACAGCGACAGCGACGTCAGGGTCTGGTTCGGGAACAGCGGCTCCCCGACCACGTTGTGCTCGGTCGCACGGGGGCTCGGCTTGTGCGTGTGCTTCTGCCGCACGAGGATGGCCAGGTGCGCCCCGACGAGCCCGAGCAGGCCGGCGGGGATCAGCATGACGTGGAGGATGTGGAGTCGTCCGAGGATCCCCACGCCGGGGAACTCGCCCCCGAGGCCGAGGAACCCGGCCAGCGGACCGACGAAGGGGATCGACAGCAGGGCGGAGTAGCCGATGCGCAGGCCGGTGCCGGACAGCAGGTCGTCGGGCAGCGAGTACCCGGTGAACCCGGCCCCGAATGCCAACAGCATCAGGGCGACGCCGATCACCCAGTTGAGCTCGCGCGGGCGACGGAACGCCCCGGTGAAGAACACGCGGAGCATGTGGACCACGATCGCGGCCACGAACACCAGCGCCGCCCAGTGGTGGATCTGGCGCATCAGCAGCCCGGCGCGCACCTCGAAGGACAGGCGCAGGACCGAGTCGTAGGCCGCTGAGATCTCGGCGCCGGACAACGGGGCGTACGGCCCGTTGTAGACCACCGGGGTGGTGTCGGGCGTGTAGAAGAAGGCCAGGAAGGTGCCGGTGAACAGCAGCACGACCAGCGAGAACAGCGCCACCTCGCCCACCAGGTAGGACCAGTGGGCCGGGAACGCCTTGCGCAGGTAGGTGCGGGAGCCCTGCGCCAGCCGCAGGCGGTCGTCCATCCACCGGGCGAGGTCGTCGACGGGGGACTGGCGGGTGCGGCCGTCGGTGTCGGCGCTCATGCCTCACCCTCCTGCGCTGCCGGGGGCTCCTGCGTGTAGTTCCAGAAGGTCGGGCCCACGGGTTCGGTGAACTCGCCGAGCGCGATCAGGTAGCCCTCGTCGTCCACACCGATCGGCAGCTGGGGCAGCGGCCGACCGGTGGGGCCCGACAGCACCTTGGCCCCCTCGTTGACGTCGAAGGTGGACTGGTGGCAGGGGCAGAGCAGCTCGCCGACGGCCGCGCGGTACAGCCCGACGGGACACCCGGCGTGGGTGCAGATCTTGGAGTAGCAGACCAGGCCGTCGACGGTTCCCTCCGGTGCGTGCAGCGCGGAGCGGTCGAGCAGGCCCGGGCGCGTCCCGATCAGGACGGCCTGGGAGTCGGCAGGGTTGTCCGAGCCGGACGGGAACACCGTGACGAGCTGGTCGACGACGATGTCCTCGGCCTTCAGCTCCTCGCCGTCGACGGTGGCCAGCCGGATCCCGCGGCGCCAGGCGGTGACGAACAGCTCGTTGCGGGCGTCGTGGGAGAACACTGGGCCGAACGAGAGCAGGGGCGCGGTCAGGGCGAGGCCCAGCGAGGCGCCGACGCCACCGAGCAGCCGCAGCAGGAAGCGGCGTCGACCGCCGCTGGCGGCCTCGCCCAGCGAGGCGGCGAACTCGGCCTCGAAGGCCTGCCGATCCTGGTCGCCCGAGCGCATCGGGTAGCGCTCCTCGACGATCGTCTCGGGTCCGGCGACGGTGCGGATCCAGATGCCGAGGCCCGTGCCGACCGCCGCGAAGGTCACGAACAGCAGGACGCCCTCCCACTGCGTGTCCCCGCCGCCGATGTAGACGGCGAGCAGGCCGAGGGACGCGAGGATGGCGATGCCGAAGGCCAGCGCGGCCAGTCGGGTCGCGCGGTCCTCCCGGGCCTGCTGCCGGGCGAACTGGTTGTCCTGCTCGGGGGTACGGGAGTCACTCATGGTCGGTCGCCTCGGTGTCGCCGGCCTTCTCGCCGAGCAGGTACATCACGATGCCCAGCAGCCCCAGGCCGACCAGCCAGGCGATGAAGCCCTCGCTGACCGGTCCGGAGCGCCCCACGGAGATCCCCCCGGGCGTCTCGCGGTCGCGCAGGTCGATGACCCAGGCCGTCACGGCCTTCAGGTCCTCCTCGTCGACGACGTCGTCGCCGAAGACGGGCATGACCCCCGGTCCCGAACGGATCGCCTCGGCGATCTCGAGGGGCGTGGCCACGTCGAGGTTCGACGACACGTCCTTCTGCCCGACCGCGATGCCGGCTGCGGTCGGACCGTGACAGGCGGCGCAGTTGGTCGTGAAGGCCTCGAACCCGCGGGAAAGGTCGGCGGACTCCCAGCCCTGCACGTTCGGGATCTCGGGTCCCTCGCCGGGTGCCAGGCTGGAGACGTAGGCCACCAGCGCCGCCCGTTCGGTGTCCGTGAACTGCTGGGGACCGCGACGCAGGCGGTCGTCCTGCGTCTCCATCGGCATCCGCCCGGTGCGGATCATGAAGTCCACCGACGCGGGACCGACGCCCACCAGTGCCGGCCCGCCGGCGGGCCCCTTCTGGTCGAGCCCGGTGCCGTTGGAGCCGTGGCACATCGCGCAGTTGGTCTGGAACAGCTCGTCGCCCCGCTGCACGAGCTGCGGGTCGAGCGCTGGCTCGTCGCTGTCCTGGGCGAGGGCGACGGCGAGGTTGATCGATCCGGCGAGCACCACGAGCAGGAGCACGATTCCGGATCGGCGAAGCAGGAGACGGGAGCGTGGGGGCACGGCGAGGCCTGATCGACGACCGGGGGGAGGCTACCCGGGTGTTCGGGGCCCACCCGAGCCCGGGACGCCACCGGGGTCGTCTCGGGGTGGGACGAGGGACATCCCCCGGGTGTGCGCCTGCCACAGCGGTGTCATGCTGGAGTCGACACGACGTGCCGCGCCGACGAGGATGCGCGGTCGCCCCGTTCAAGGACCTCCCCTCATGAGCTCGACCACCACCGCCCCCCACGGCTCGACCGTCCAGGTACGCGATGCCGTCAAGGTCTACGGCTCCGGGGCCACCCAGGTCCGGGCCGTGGACCACATCGACGTCGACATCCCCGCGGGCGAGTTCACCGCCATCATGGGCCCGTCGGGCTCGGGCAAGTCCACCCTGCTGCACTGCATGGCGGGGCTCGACCGTCTCACAGCAGGCACGGTCACCATCGCGGGGACCGAGCTCGGGGGCCTCAACGACAAGCAGCTGACCCTGCTGCGTCGCGAGCAGGTCGGGTTCGTCTTCCAGTCCTACAACCTGGTGCCGACCCTGGACGCGCGGGCGAACATCACCCTGCCCGTCGACCTGGCCGGCGGGAGTGTGGACCGGGCGTGGTTCGACCAGATCGTCGACGTGCTCGGGCTGGCCGACCGGCTGGACCACCGCCCCGCGCAGCTGTCGGGCGGTCAGCAGCAGCGTGTGGCGGCGGCCCGGGCGCTCGTGACCCGCCCCGCCGTGGTGTTCGCCGACGAGCCGACGGGGGCGCTCGACTCCAACTCCTCGGCGGAGCTGCTCGCGTTCCTGCGCACGGCGGCCACCGACTTCGGCCAGACCATCGTCATGGTGACCCACGAGCCGACGGCGGCCTCCTACGCGGAACGGATCCTGTTCCTGGCCGACGGCCAGATCGTGGACGAGCTGCGCGCCCCCGATCCGGACGCCGTCCTCGAGCGCATGAAGCGCCTCGAGCACGGCCACGCCGGCGCGCCCACGGCCTGACGGCCCGCACCCCTCGAGGTCCTCCCATGTTCCGCGTCGCGCTCGCCTCCGTGCTGGGCAACAAGATCCGGCTGGCGCTCACCGCCCTGGCCATCGTCCTCGGCGTCGCCTTCGTGTCGGGCAGCTTCGTGCTGACCGACTCCATCGACGCGGCCTTCGGCAACCTGCTCGCCGAGGCCAACGCCGGGGTGGACGTCTACGTCAACCCCCAGCAGGTGCTCGAGCAGAACGTCACCACCGCCCAGGCGGGCGGGGGGCCGGCCCTGCCCGAGGACCTGGTCGCCGACGTCGCGGCCGTGGACGGCGTGGCCCAGGCTGTCGGGGGCGTCGAGGGCTCCGCGCAGGTGATCAGCCGGGACGGCGAGCCCGTCGGCGGGATGGGGCCGCCCACGCTCGCGTTCTCCTGGGCCGGCCCCGCCGAGGAAGGGCCCCTGACGCTGCAGCAGGGGCGCGAAGCGCGCAGTCCGGACGAGATCACCATGGACGCGGGCACCGCCGAGTCGACCGGCTACGCGGTCGGTGACACCGTCCCCGTCGCGCTCTCCGACGGCATCCGGGACTTCCAGCTGGTGGGCATCACCGGCTTCGGGGCCGCGGACAACCTGCTCGGCGCCACCATCGTCACGTTCGACCTGGCCACGGCCCAACAGGTGCTGGACCGCGAGGGCGAGGTCACCTCCATCTCCGTCAGCGCCGAACCGGGCGTGGACGCGGCCACGCTGCGGGACCGCATCGACCAGGCTCTCGGCTCGACGTCGGCCGAGGTGGTCACCGCGGAGGACCAGCAGGCCGAGGACCAGGCCGAGATCACCCAGGGGCTGTCGTTCCTCACCATCGGGTTGCAGGCCTTCGCCGGCATCGCCCTGTTCGTGGGTCTGTTCCTGATCGTGAACACCTTCTCGATCATCGTGGCCCAGCGCACGCGCGAGTTCGCCCTGCTGCGGGCCGTCGGGGCGTCACGGCGCCAGGTGCAGCTGGCCGTGATCGTCGAGGCGCTGGCGGTCGGGCTGGTGGCCGGCGTGCTCGGGCTGGTGGCCGGCATCGGCCTGAGCCAGCTCATGCGCACGATCTTCAACGCCGTGGGCCTCGGGTTCCCGGACGGCGGGCTGATCGTGGAGCCACGCACCATCGTGGTCTCGTTGGTCCTCGGCCTGGTCGTCACCGCCCTCGCCTCGGTCGCGCCGGCCCGTCGTGCCTCCCGCATCTCGCCGATGGAGGCGCTGCGCGAGGGCGCAGGCGCCGACGATGCCCGTGTGGGCACCCGGCGCACCATCACCGGTGCGGTGCTCGCCGCCCTCGGAGCGGTCGCGATCGCGGCCGGGCTCGCGCTCGACGTGCCCCAGCCGGCCGCCATCGTGGGTGCCGGAGTCGCCGCGACCTTCATCGGCGTCGCGCTCCTCGCCCCCTACCTGGCCGCACCGGTCGCCGCCGTCGTGGGGGCGCTGCCCGCCCGGCTCGGGATCGCGGGCCGGCTCGGCCGCAACAACGCGGCGGGCAACCCCAAGCGCACCGCCTCGACGGCCTCCGCGCTGATGATCGGTGTGGCGCTGGTCAGCTTCGTGTCGATCTTCGCCGCCTCGGCGACGGCGTCGGTGAACGAGCTGTTCGCCGCGCAGCTGGGGTCGGACTACACCATCACCCCGCAGGGCTTCGGGGGATCGAGCGTGCCGTCCGGCGTCGCCCCGGCGCTCGACGACCTCGACGAGACCGGGGCGGTCATGGCGATCCGAACCGCCCCGCTCCAGAGCGACGGGACCTCGAGCTCGATGACGGCCATCGATCCCACCATCGTCGAGCAGCTGCTGTCCCTGGCGCCGTCGGACGGGGCGCTCGCTGCCCTGCAGGACGGTGGTGTGCTCCTGCCCGAGGACGTCGCCACCGATCGCGGCATCGCGGTCGGGGACACGGTCGAGGCCCAGTTCGTCAGCTCCCAGCAGACGCTCGACGTGGTGGGCACGTTCGCCAACACCGACGTGACCGGGTCCACCTGGGTCACCAGCGAGGCCACCTTCGACGAGCTCATCGGCGACGGGACCACCCTCCTCGTCCTGGCCGACGCGGCGGACGGGACCGATGCCGCCACCGCCCGGACCGCCATCGACACGGCGCTGGAGGACTTCCCGGGCGTGCAGGTCCAGGACCAGGCCGAGCTCGCCGAGAGCCTGCGCAGCCAGGTGGACCAGCTGCTCAACGTCATCGTCGGCCTGCTCGGCCTGGCACTGGTGATCGCGCTCATCGGCATCGTGAACACGCTGGCGCTGTCGGTGTTCGAACGCACCCGCGAGATCGGGCTGCTCCGCGCGGTGGGGATGACCCGACGGCAGGTCCGGTCGATGGTGCGTTGGGAGTCGGTGATCGTGGCCGTCTTCGGCGCCGGACTGGGGGTCGTGGTCGGATCGGTGTTCGGGTGGGCGCTGGTCCGCGCGTCGGCGGACCAGGGACTGCAGGTCCTCGAGTTCCCCGCCGGTCGCCTCGTCACGTACATGGTCGTCGCCGGCCTGGCCGGCGTGCTCGCCGCGGTGTTCCCGGCCCGTCGTGCCGCCCGCCTGGACGTCCTCGAGGCGGTCACGACCGAGTGATCCTGCGCGTGGTCGGGTGGCTCGGCTTCACTGGAGCCACCCGACCAGGAGCTCCGTCGTGATCGCCGCCTTCTCCATCACCCCGCTCGGTGCCGGTGACTCGGTCGGTGACCTCGTCGGCGAGTGCGTCCGCATCGTCCGGGACTCCGGCCTGCCGTGCGAGACCAACGCCATGTTCACCAACGTCGAGGGGGAGTGGGACGCCGTCATGGACGTGATCCACCGGTGCGTCGACCACGTCGCCGCCGTGGCGCCCCGCGTGTCGGTCGTCGTCAAGATCGACCACCGCCCCGACCGTGGCGATCTGCTCGCGCACAAGAACGAGCGCATCGCCGGCTTCTGATCCGGCGGGCCGCGGTCAGCGGGGCGGGGTGGTGCCGCCCCGCCGCACCTCACGCCGCGAGGTCAGCCACGCCCCGAGCAGGACCAGTCCGGTGCCCACGATGGCAGTCGGGGAGACGTGGTCGCCCCGGAACCCGACGCCCAGGACGATCGCGACGATCGGCGTGAAGTAGATGCTGATCGAGCCGCGAGCGCTGCCGACGCGGCCGACCAGCGTGGCCATGGCCACGAACGCCAGCCCGGTGCCGAGCATGCCCAGGGGCAGCATCGACAGGGCCGGGCCCCAGGCGAAGGTCGAGCGCCCCAGCCCGAGCAGCCCCAGCGGCGTGACCACCACGAGGGCCACCAGCTGCATCCGCAGGATGACCGGCAACGACCCGTGGCGCTGCTGCAGGGGGACGGTGAGGTTGGTCGCCAGCCCGTACAGCACGATGGCGGTCAGGACCAGGGCGGTCCCCAGCGCGGTGCTGCCGTGCCTCACCGAGCTCGGGGAGCGAGATCGTGACGATGCCGGCGAAGCCGATCACGATCCCCACCAGCTGGATGCGCCCCGGAAGGCGGCGCAGCAGCACGGTCGCCCACACCGCGCTCGTGAGGGGGACCCCGGCGTTGAGCATGCCGGTCAGGGCGGAGTCGACCCACTGCTGCGCGATCGGGAACAGCGTCAGGGGGATGCCCATCCACACCAGGCCCAGCAGCGCGACCCGTGGCCAGTCGTCGCGGGGCAGCGGACGGCGTGCTCGGGGGAACAGGGACAGGGCCAGCGCCCCGAGTCCGATCCGGGCCATGGTGATCACACCCGGCGCGAACGCGTCCAGGCCGATGTCCATCCACAGGAACGACGATCCCCACACGCTCGCCGTGAAGGCCAGCAGCCCCCACTCGCGGGGGCCGTAGGCGTCGTCGGAACGGCCCTCGGCCGTCTCGACCAGCCGGCGGCGCGCGGGCAGGCCGGTACCCGCCGTGGTGGCCGCGGTGCCGGGGTCGGGGCCGGGATCGACCGTCCCGGGGCGCGATGTGCCGTCCATCCGCGCCACGGTAGACGCGAGGACCGCGCACGTCCGGTCCACTCGGGGCGCCGGTGGTCGAGCGTTCGAGCGCCCGCGGGACGGTCGCTACCGTGCCAGGCCCTGGCTGACGGCCCCGAGGAGGTCGACGTGCGAATCCGGACCCTTCTGGCCCTCGGCGCCGGCGCCGCCGTCGGGGCCGGCGTGACCTACCTGGCCGACCCCGACCACGGCGAGGCCCGGCGGGTCGAGGCGCGCCACTGGGCGCTCGCACAGGGACGCCAGCAAGCGGTCGGCGTGGTCGAGGCGACCATGCGCGCGGGACGCTCGTATGCGTCCGCTGCGGCCGAGGGGTTCCGCGAGTCGCGGGAGGCCGCGCCCATCAGCCGCTGAGCGGCCGGAATCGACCGGATTCGCCGGTATTCCCCGCCGACCCGTGGCCGACTGACCAGTGCGGTCACCACCGCCCCGACCATCCGTCCGTGGTGGCGGGGTGGAACCTCGCGGCGTGAACGGCAACACTGCTTGCAGTAGTTAGCAGCCCGTCGCCCCGTCCCCGTACGTCTCCCCGCGATGCGGTTGCTCGTCTCCCCGTGCCCCGACCAAGCGACCTCCCGCTCATGTCGACCACCACCCCGTCCACTGGCGTGCGCCGATTGCGTTCGGCCGCCGCCCTCACCGTCCTCGGCCTGGCCGCCACCGCCGCAGCCGGCGCCGCCGCGACCTCGTCCAACGACACCGCCGCGGTGCGCGCCGCCGACCCGGCGTCCCGCCCCGTGGTCGAGGTCGTCACCAATTCCGTCGTGACCTCCTCGCCGCTCAGTGACCGGCTGCTGATCGCGGCCTCGGCCGACGAGGTCGAGCCGGCACCCGAACCCGAGAACGTCGCGGCCGAGGCCGCCCCGCCCGAGCCGGCCCCGGAGCCCGAACCCCAGCGTTCGGTCTGGGACCGCGTCGCCGACTGCGAGTCCGGCTCGTGGACCGGTGACGGCGGCTTCGTCGAGGGCTCGGCCAACTGGTCCGCCACCGCAGGCATGTTCGAGGGTGGCCTGCAGTTCCACCCCGACACCTGGGACGCCTACAAGGACCCGGGCATGCCCGGGGCGGCCTACGAGGCCAGCCGCGCGCAGCAGATCGCCGTGGGCGAGCGGGTCCTCGCCGCCCAGGGCTGGGGCGCATGGCCCGTCTGCAGCCGCAAGCTCGGGTTGCGCTGACGCGCAGCCTCCAACCTGGTCGGGCCCGTCCGGCCCCGTGGCCCGGCCAGTGACGCCCCGCCCCTCTTCAGGGGCGGGGCGTCGCCATGTGCGGCCGGAGTAGCGTGTCGGCCCGAGCCGACCCGAAGGCCCTTTCGCCGTGGACCTCTCCCTCTCGCCCCGCGCCCAGGAGCTGCGCACCGAGCTGCTCGACTTCATGGACGCGCGGATCTACCCGAACGAGTCGACGCTGCGCGAGCAGCTCGAGGCTGCCGACAACCCCCATGCTCGTCCACCGATCATGCAGGAGCTCAAGGCCGAGGCCCGCGAACGGGGCCTGTGGAACCTCTTCCTGCCGGACGCCGAGCACGGCGCGGGGCTGTCCAACGTGGACTACGCGCAGCTGTGCGAGATCCTCGGCCGGTCCCCGCTGCTGGCCCCCGAGGCGTGCAACTCCAGCGCCCCGGACACGGGCAACATGGAGGTCCTGCACATGTTCGGCACGCCCGAACAGCAGGAGGAGTGGCTGCACCCGTTGCTCGAGGGCGAGATCCGTTCCGCGTTCTTCATGACCGAGCCGGACGTCGCCTCGTCCGACGCCCGCAACATCCAGTCGTCGATCGTGCGTGACGGTGACGAGTACGTCATCAACGGGCGCAAGTGGTGGTCCTCGGGCGCGGCCGCGACCGACTGCAGGGTCGGCATCTTCATGGGTGTCACCGACCCGGACGCCGAGCCCTACCGCCAGCAGTCGATGATCCTCGTGCCGATGGACACCCCCGGCGTCGAGGTGGTGCGCGAGCTGCCCGTCTTCGGTGCCTACGACCCGCTCGGCGGCCACCCCGAGATGCGGTTCACCGACGTGCGCGTCCCCGCCGCGAACATGATCGCGCAGGAGGGCGACGGGTTCATGATCGCCCAGGCGCGCCTCGGCCCGGGACGCATCCACCACTGCATGCGCCTGATCGGCATGGCCGAGCGCGCCCTCGAGCTGGCCTGCCGGCGTGCCATCGAACGCGAGGCCTTCGGCAAGCCCCTGGCGCGCCAGGGCAAGGTCCAGTACTGGGTCGCGCAGGCCCGCGTGCGGATCGACCAGGCGCGGCTGCTGACCCTGCGGACCGCCCACCTGATGGACACCGTCGGCAACAAGGGCGCCCGCCAGGAGATCTCGGCGATCAAGATCGTCGCCCCGTCGATGGCGACCTGGGTGCTCGACAAGGCCATCCAGATCCATGGAGGCAAGGGCTTCACCGAGGACACGCCGCTGGCGATGATGTGGGCCCATGCCCGCACGCTGCGCATGGCCGACGGCCCCGACGAGGTCCACGAGATGTCGGTCGCCCGCCGCGAGTTCGGCAAGTACCTGTCGTGATCCGCGTCCCGCCCACGCTCGACGTCGGGGCCCGCATCGAGGTCCCCGACGCGGCGGCGTGGGCGGCCATCAGCCGGTTCGAGCACTGGCCGAGCTGGGGGCCCAGCGTGGCCGCCGTGGACCCGCCCCGCGGTGACGTGTCGCCCGGGGCCACCGGCCACGTGCGCGCCGCGGTGGGGCCGTGGATCCCGTTCCGCGTCGACGAGGTCGCCCCCGGACGGCGATGGACCTGGCACGTCGCCGGCATCCCCGCCACCGGCCACCGCGTCGAGGCCGACGGCCCGGACGCCTGCCGCGTCGTGTTCGAGGTGCCGGCCTGGGCGCTGCCCTACGCCGCAGTGTGCCGACTGGCCATCCCGCGCATCGCGCGCGTCGCCCGCGAGCTCATCTGATCCTGGGATCAGTCCTGGTCCGGGGCGGCGCCCCACTTGGCGCGCTTGGCCTGGCGGCCGCGCACGTGCAGGTCGAGCTCGACCTTGCGCAGCCGGACGTTGTGCGGCGTGACCTCGACGGCCTCGTCCTCGCGGATGAACTCCAGCGCCTGCTCGAGGGAGAGCTGGCGGGGCGGGGCGAGGCGGACCAGCTCGTCACCGGTGGAGGAGCGCACGTTGGTGAGCTTCTTCTCCTTGGTGGGGTTGATGTCCATGTCCTCGGCGCGGGCGTTCTCGCCGACGATCATGCCCTCGTAGACGTCCACGCCGGGGCCGATGAACAGCGCCCCGCGCTCCTGCAGGTTGAGCAGCGCGTACTGGGTGGACTGGCCGCGACGGTCGGCGACCAGCGAGCCGTTGGGGCGGGTGCGGATGTCGCCCTGCCAGGGCTCGTAGCCGTCGAAGACGTGGTGGAGGATCCCGGTGCCGCGGGTCTCGGTCATGAACTCGGTGCGGAACCCGATCAGCCCACGAGCGGGGACGCGGTACTCGAGCCGGGTCCAGCCGGTGCCGTGGGCGATGAGCTGCTCCATGCGTCCCTTGCGCAGCCCCATGAGCTGGGTGACCACACCGACGTAGTCGTCGGGCACGTCGATGGACATGTGCTCGAAGGGCTCGTGGACCTGGCCGTCGACCTCGCGGATGACGACTCGCGGCTTGCCGACGGTCAGCTCGAAGCCCTCGCGACGCATGGTCTCGACGAGGATGGCCAGCTGCAGCTCGCCGCGGCCCTGGACCTCCCAGGTGTCGGGGCGCTCGGTGGGCAGGACCCGCAGCGAGACGTTGCCGACCAGCTCGCTCGCCAGGCGGTTCTCGATCAGCCGGGCGGTCATGCTGGACCCGTCCTGGCCCGCCAGTGGCGAGGTGTTGACGCCGATGGTCATGCCCAGGCTGGGCTCGTCGACGGTCAGGCGCGGCAGCGGTGTCGGGTCGGACGGGTCGGCCAGCGTGTCGCCGATCATGACCTCGTCGATGCCGGCGACCGCGATGAGGTCACCGGGGCCGGCCTCCTCGGCCGGCACCCGGTCGAGGGCCTCGGTCATGTACATCTCGCCGAGCCGGACGTTCTCGACCGTGCCGTCCTCGCGGCACCAGGCGACCTGCTGCCCCCGCTTGACCGTGCCGTGGTGGATGCGGCACAGGGCCAGCCGCCCGACGTAGGCGGACGCGTCGAGGTTGGTGACCAGCATCTGCAGCGTCTGGTCGGGGTCGTACGACGGGGCGGGGACGTGCGCGAGCAGCGCGTCGAACAGCGGCTCGAGGTCGGTGCCGGGCACGTCCGGGTCGGTCGTGGCCGTGCCCTCCTTGGCGTTCGTGAACAGCACCGGGACGTCGATCTGGTCGTCGTCGGCCCCGAGGTCGATGAGCAGGTCGAAGACCTCGTCGACGACCGCCGCGATGCGTGCGTCGGGGCGGTCGATCTTGTTGACGACGATGATCAGCGGAAGGCGCTTCTCCAGCGTCTTGCGCAGCACGAACCGAGTCTGCGGGAGCGGTCCCTCGGAGGCGTCCACCAGCAGGCACGCCCCGTCCACCATCGCCAGCGCGCGCTCGACCTCGCCCCCGAAGTCGGCGTGCCCCGGGGTGTCCACCACGTTGATGGTCACGTCGTCGCGCGTGACCGCGGTGTTCTTCGCGAGGATCGTGATGCCCTTCTCGCGTTCGAGGTCACCCGAGTCCATCACCCGCGTGGCGACGTCCTGGTTGGCGCGGAACACGCCCGACTGCCACAGCATGGCGTCGACCAGCGTGGTCTTGCCGTGGTCGACGTGGGCGATGATGGCGACGTTGCGGAGGTCGGCACGGGTGGCCATGGGGGATCCTGGTGATCGGCGCACGAACGGCGCCCCGACCGAACCCGGCCGGGGCGCGCGGCACGGACGGTACCCGTCCTGGTGCCTACCCCTGCGCTTCGGCCCGGACGGCGTCGCGCAGGCGCGCACGCCACGCGTCGAGCTCGTCGCCCTCGTAGCGGGTGCGCGGCCAGAAGAAGCCACGCAGGCCGTCGCCCTTCACGCGCGGCACCACGTGCCAGTGCAGGTGGGGGACCGACTGGCTCACGACGTTGTTGGCCGCCACGAAGTGGCCCTGGCAGCCCGTGGCGCGGGTGACGGCGCGCATGGCGAGCTGCACGGCCGACAGCAGCGGTGCGAGCGCGTCGACGGGCACCTCGTCGAGGGTCACCCAGTGGGTGCGGGGGACCACCAGGACGTGCCCGGGGAACAGCGGGCGGATGTCGAGGAACCCGACGGCGTCGTCGGTGGCCAGCACGTGGCTGGTGGGCTCGTCGGCGACGATCCGGCAGAACAGGCACTCCGCCACGGGCGGGACCGACTCAGGCTGCGCCGCGATCGAAGGGCCACAGCAGCACCGGCACGGTGCGCAGGAGCAGCCGCAGGTCGGTCGTCAGCGTCCCGGTGCGGGCGTAGTGGACGTCGAGGGCGATGCGCTCGGCGTCGGGGAGGCGGTTGCGCCCCGCCACCTGCCACGGGCCGGTCAGGCCGGGCAGGACCGACAGGTAGGCGTCGAGGTCGTCGCCGTAGCGGCCGAGCTCCTCGACGTCCCAGCGCGGGCGCGGGCCGACCAGGCTCATCTCGCCGCGCAGGACGTTGAGCAGCTGGGGGAGCTCGTCGAGGCTGAGCAGCCGAAGGAATCTACCCACGCCGGTGATGCGCGGGTCGTCGAGCAGCTTGCCGTGCTCGGCGAGGTGGGCGCGCTGGGCCGGGTCGACCAGCAGGCTGCGGATGCGCTCGTCGGCACCCTCGACCATCGTGCGGAACTTCAGGATCGTGAAGGTGCGGCCCCCACGGCCGTAGCGGTGCTGGCGGTACACGATCGGGCCGGGCGAGGTCGCGGTGATCAGCAGGGCCACGAGCAGGAGCACGGGGGCCAGCACGACCAGCCCGACGCCGGCGATGGTCACGTCGAGGGCGCGCTTGGCCACGGGCACCGGCATCGGTGCGGCCACGGCACGCAGGGTGGTCGCGGTCTGGGGACTGTCGCCCCCGTAGAGCTCGGCGACGGCGCTGGTGCTGATGAGCCTCCCCCTCCTCGAGCACGCGTGCAGTGGGCGCGAACCCTAGCGGCTGCGTGTGGCGGTCGACGTCAGGTGGACGTACAGGTCGGTCGTGTCGCGGCCCATGGACCGCGCGTCGTGGTGTGCAACGAGCCGGGCGTGCCCGCGTGACGCGCGCCGCCCTGATTCCTCCGGGTCGGCCAGCGCCGCCAGCAGTGAACTGGCCAGCGCGGCGGGGTCGTCGGGGGGGACCAGCCAGCCGGTCTCGCCCTCCACGACCACGTCGCGGGTGCCGACGACGTCCGTGGCGACGACGGGCACGTGGGCGCGGAAGGCCTCGAGCGGGACGTACGGGGCGCCCTCCCACCGGGAGGGCAGGGCCAGGACGTCGAACTGTCCGAGCAGCCCGGCCGCTCCCGGTACGTGGCCGAGCAGGTGCACCCGCTCGGCGGCAGCGGAGGCCGCCACGGCGGCGGCGACGGCCTCGGCGTCGGGTCCGCCGCCCACGAGCACCGCGTGGACGTGCGGGGGCAGCTGGGCGACGGCGCGGACCAGCACCTCGGGGGCCTTCTGGGGCGCCAGGCGTCCGACCCAGCCGACCAGCGGCGTGTCCGGCGCGAGGCCCAGCTCGGCGCGCAGGTCGCGGTCGAGGGGCGTGGGCAGGGCGAGGTCGATGCCGTTGGGGACGACGTGGACGCGCGCCGACGGGCACAGGCCGAGGTCCCGCACGAGGCGCGCTTCGCTGGGTGACACCGCGACCAGCGCCGAGGTGAGCGGTGCCAGGGCGCGTTCGGCCTGCCGGACCAGGCGGGAGGGGTGGACCCCGTTGGGGGTGACCACCACCGGCCGGCCGAGGGACCGCCCCGCCAGCCGTGCGACGACCCCGCCCACGGTCGCGTGTCCGTGCAGCACGTCGGCGCCCCGGTCCCGGGCGAGGCGACGGATCGCCAGCACGGCGCGCACGAGGTCGGGATGCACGGGCGAGCGACGCATCGGCACCTCGTGCACGACGACCCCCGCCGCCCGCAGGTCCTCGGCCGTGCGCGAGGTCCGGTCCTCGCCGCGGGACGTGGGCCGCAGCGGCAGGACCACCTCGTGGCTGACGTCGGGTGCGTGGGTCACGAGGTCGACGACGTGCCGGCCGGTGCCGTGACCGGCGGCCTCGAGCACGTGCAGGACCTTCAGCGCAGGCATGTGGCGTGCACCTCCGCGGTCGCGGCGGCCGCCGCGTCCCAGGTGTAGTCCGCGGCGCGTGCCCGGCCCGCCCGTCCGAGGTCGGCCACCCGTGCGTCGTCGCGGTCGAGCACGTCGAGGGCCGCCGCCCAGGCGGTCACGTCGTCGGGCGGGCATCGCATCGCGGCGTCCCCGACCACCTCGAGCACGGCGGCGCTCGGTGACACCACGACGGGCACGCCCGTGGCCATGGCCTCCAGCGGCGGGAGGCCGAAGCCTTCGTCGAGGGCCGGGTGCAGCAGCGCGCGAGCCCCCGCGAGCAGGCCGGGGAGGTCGTCGTCGGGGACGAACCCGGCCAGGTGGACCGTCACGCCCCGCTCGGCGGCGCGGGAGCGGAGCGCCTCGGTCGCAGGGCCGGCGGGTCCGGCCAGCACGAGCGGCCGGCGGGAGGAGGCGCGCGCGAGTGCATCGACCAGCACCGTGAGGTTCTTGCGCGGCCCCGGCCGTCCCACGGCCACCCAGTACCCGCCGGCCGCCACGCCCCGCGCGGCCAGCGACGCCGGGACGCAGGGCTGGGCGCGGCGGAACCGGTCGTCGACTCCTTCGGGCACCACGACCACCCGACGGGTGGGGACCCCGAGGTGGTGGGTCACCTGGTCCGCCACGGCGCGGGAGGGGGTGATCACCCGGTCCGCCGCACGCACGGACCGGGCGACGGCGGCGAACAGGACGCGACCGCGGACGGTCTCCCAGTCGGGGTGCGTCCGCGGGAAGAGGTCGTGGACGGTGTGCACCAGGGGCACCCGGCTGCGGGCGGCGACGGTCGCGTCGAGGACGTGGACCAGCGCCGGGACGAGGTCCCGGGGCAGCAGCCGCTCCACGTGCGGGCGGCCGGTGAGGGCCCAGGAGGCCTGGACGAGGTCGCGGTGCCCGCGGACGCGCACGACGGGCACGGGGCACCACGCCGGGTCGGGGCCGGGCTCGCGGGGCGCGGCCAGGACGTACCGCCCCCCTACGGCCGCCAGCGCCGCGGTCAGCGACTGCTGGTACCGACCGAGGCCCGTCCGGCGCTGCAACGGCTCGGCGAGCCGGTGCGAGAGCAGCACGGTCGAGCCGGTCATCGTCCGGCCAGGAGGCGCTCGGCGAAGGCCGTCCAGCGGTGGCCCGCCACGGCACGCATGGCGCCGTGCGCGTCCCACGAGCGGTCGCAGGTCGCTTCGCCGATGGCGGCGGCGAGGTCGTCCTCGTCGTCGGGGTCGAACCACCGCGGCCAGTCGCCGGCCCAGCTGCGCATGGCCGTGACCGCCGGGGCCACCGGCCGGGTGCCGAGGGCGAGGGCCTCGAGCAGGGGGAGCCCGAAGCCCTCGTGGCGCGAGGGATAGACGACGGCCCGGGCGGTCGCGACCAGCGGCGCGACGTCCGGCCACGGGAGGGGACCGGCCCACGTCACCGGCAGGTCGAGGCCGCGGGCCTGGTGATGGAGGGCCTCGACGTGCTCCCGCCGCCCTCCGCCGACCACGACCAGCTCGAGCCCGTCGTGGCCGGTCCGACGGAGGCGGTCGACGGCCCGGAGCAGCAGGTCGAGACGCTTGCGGGGCTGGAGCGTGCCGACGACCACGACGCGGTCGTGGCGCTCCGCGGCAGGACCCGCCGAGAGCCGGCGATCGGCCTCCTGGTCGTCCACCTGTCCGCAGCCGAAGGGCGCCACGACGGCGTCGTCGCGACCGCTGACGGCCCGGACGAGCCGGGCGTTGTGCTGGGACGCGACCACGAGGCGGGCGGCGCGGCGGAAGGCCGTGCGAGAGCTGGAGGTCTTGTGGCGACGGTCCACCGCGCCCCAGTACGCGGGATGCGTGAAGGGCAGCAGGTCGTGCACGACCACGTGGGCCGTCCGGGGGAGGGCCAGCGGGAGGCTGAAGGCGTCCATGCCGACGAAGTGCGCCCCGTCGCGGATCTCGGACGAGGCGACCCCGAGGACGGCGCCCGACCGTTGCAGGGCGAGCCGGCCGGCCCGGTGCTCGGCGAGGCGCACGACCCGGTGGTCGACGTCCGGCTCGACCCCCGGCGGCACGAGTGCGACGACGTCGTCCGCGGTCGGCCATCCCGGACAGCGCCATGCGCGCGACGACGCCGATGCCCGCGCGCTGCCCCGCCACCAGGGCATCGACCACGAACACGGCCGCCTCCCTGTGTCGGCACCGGGCTGCGCACGGTAGTCAGACCGCCCGTGGGGGCTGAGGTGCCGCAGGCCGCCGGTTGTAGGGTTCGCGCTCATGGATCGCTGGTGGTCGACCTCCGGCCGGGTCGAGGACCGGGTGGCCACGGGCGTGGCGGCGTTCGTCGTCCTCTCCGTCGCGGTGATCCCGTCGACGGGGCTGCTCTGGCGGCTCGGTGCCCCGAGCGTCGTCGTCCGCGCGGTCGGGCTTCTCCCCGACCTGGGCCTCGCTGCGCTGGTCGTCGCAGGGCTCGGCGTGGCGTGGCAGCGCCGCCAGCGCCCCGACGGGCTCGACCTGGCGGTCGGGGCGTTGGCCGGGGTCGTGGTCGTCGCGTTCCTCCTCGACGTGATCGGGGGCGGCGCGTCGGTCATGCTGCGCCTGCTGGGTGCCCGTGCCATGGTCTGGGGGCTCGTCCTGATGGTGGCCCTGCGGTGCGTCCACGCCCCCGCCATCGACCGCGAGCGCGTGGTGAGGGTGGTCCTCGCGCTTGCCGGGGTGGTCGCCGCCGTGGCGGTGCTCGAAGCCCTCTGGCCCGACGGCTGGGAGTGGTTCGGGACCGTCGTGCTCGGCATGCACGACGTCCAGCGCGAGGTGTACGGCGTCGTCGTGCCCAAGACGCTGGTGGTGCGCACCCCCGTCGCGGGCCGCTCCCTGGTCCGTGCCGGGTCGCTGTTGTTCGAGTACCTGCAGCTCGGCTTCTGGTTGCTCCCGGCGCTGGGGATGGGCCTGGTGCGCGCGGCACGGCGACCCACGTGGCGCAGGGTCATGCTGGTGGCCCTGCTGGCGGCCGGCATCGCGGCGTCGCTCGGACGTGCGGCCATCGCGAGCGCCGCGCTGGTGGGTCTGGTGCTCGCGGTCACCCGTCCCGCCGGCCCCCAGCGGCGACGCCTGCTCGTGGGTGGGGGCGTGGCGACGGTCGCCCTGCTCGCCGTCGCGGTGCCCACGGGCCTGCTCGTGCGTCTGCTCGAGACGTTTCGGGGCGGCGAGGCGTCGACGGACATCCACCTCGACGCCAGCGGCGAGGCGGTGCGGGCGGTGATGGATCGTCCGTGGGGGCACGGGCTCGGAACGGGGTTCGCCGCCTCGGCCAGGGCGGGTGCCGACGCGCGCATCGCCGAGAACGCCTATCTCGACGTCGCGCTGCAGGTGGGTGTCGTCGGCCTGGTCGTCTTCGTGGTCGTCGTGGCGCTGCTGTGGTGGCACCTGTGGCGCCAGCGGCCCTGGGACGACCTGGCCGTCGGGGCGGTCTCGGGTGTCATCGGCCTCACGGTCGGGGGCCTGCTGCTGCACACCTGGCAGATGCTCGAGACCAGCTGGTTGGTCCTCGCCCTGGCCGGTCTCTCGCTCCCACGGCGGTCATGAGCATGCGTGTGGCCGTCGACGGCTGGGAGCTCATGCCGCCGGACCAGCGACGGGGCATCGGGCGGTTCCTCGAAGGCGTGCTCCCGGCCGTCGTGGCGCACGGCCCCGAGGTGGTCGTCCTGCAACCGGCGACCGAGGTGGGCGTCGTCACGCTGCCGGCGGGGTGCCGGGCCCGCCCCGTCCGGCGTCGGGTGCCACGCGGCCGAGTTCGTGCCGGCATCGTCGAGCACGTGACCCGACTGCCCGCCGAGCTGTCGCGCGTGCCGCACGACGTGGCGTGGTCGCCCGGCACCCTTCCCCTCGTGCGGTCGCGGCGACCGTGGGTCCAGACCCTGCACGACCTCGCCCCGCTCGTCCTCGACCTGCCCGGCTACGGGTTCCTCCGCGCCACGTGGCGGGTGCTGGGTCCCCGCGTCGGCCACGCCGACCGGGTCGTGGCGGTGTCCCGGTTCGCCGCGGACGAGGGCTGTCGCGTCCTGGGTCTCGACCCGTCCCGCGTGGAGGTCGTCCCGCACGGCGTCGACCCGGCGTTCCGGCCCGAGGGGCCCGTCGACGACGGTGGCGGACGGCCCTACGTGGCCGCCGTGACCGGCGACGACCCGCGCAAGGGTGTGGCCGACCTCGCCGGGCTGGCGGCACGGCTGGCGGACGGGGACGTGCGCCTGCACGTGGCGGGGACCCTCGGCGAGGCCAGCCGACGCCGGCTGCGCGACGCAGGTGCGGTCCTCCGAGGGCACGTCGCCGACCTGCCGGCCTTCCTGCGCGGGGCACGCGTGGTGGCGGTCACCTCGCACTACGAAGGCTTCGGGTTCGTCCCGCTCGAGGCGATGGCCTGCGGGGCGGCGGTCGTCGCGTACGACGCCACGGCGATCGGGGAGGTGGTCGGCGACGGTGGCGCCCTGGTGCCCGTGGGCGACGTCGAGGCGCTCGCGCGTCGCGTCGCAGGGCTCCTGGCCGACGACGCGGCGCGTGACCAGCACCGAGCGGCCGGCCGGGCGCGAGCGGCCGGCTTCACCTGGGATCGGGCGGGTGCGGCCTACGCGGCCGTCTTCGACGACCTCGCCTGAACGGGCTCCTCACAGGCCGAGGACGTCCTCGGCGAACCGTCGCCCGATTCGCTGCCAGTCGTGGTGCTCTCCCACCCAGCCGTGCGCGCGCCCGGCCATGTCCGCCGCAGCCGCGGGGTCGGTCAGCAGGTCGACCAGCGCTGCCGCGAGCGCGTCCGCGTCGTCCGCCACACGTGCCTGCACGCCGTCCCGCACGTCCAGTCCCTCGAGCCCGACGGAGGTCCCCACGACCGGGCGCCCCGCTGCCATGGCCTGCAGGGCCTTCAGGCGGGTCCCCCCGCCCAGGCGCAGGGGGACGACCGCCACGTCGGCCCCGGCCAGGTGCGGGGCGATCGTCGGGACGTCGGCGTGCACCTCGATGCCGGGCACCTGGGACAGGTCGCGCACCGTGACAGCTGGGGATCGTCCGACGACGTGCAGCCTCGCGTCCGGCACGGCCGACCGGACGAGGGGCCAGGCCGTCCGGGCGAACCAGGTGATGCCGTCCACGTTCGGCCCGTAGGCGAGATCACCCGTGAACACCA
Source organism: uncultured bacterium (assembly GCA_963796225.1). Classification (GTDB taxonomy): domain Bacteria; phylum Actinomycetota; class Nitriliruptoria; order Nitriliruptorales; family Nitriliruptoraceae; genus CAWCLK01. The sequence goes on along the minus strand of CAWCLK010000008.1, from coordinate 278,210 downwards.
CGACGTGCGTGTGCGGGGGCGGCGGGAGGTCGGGCGAGACCATCGTTCCGTTGGGGACGACGACGCTGGGGCAGGCGATGGACTGGGCGTCGAGCGTGGACACCGTCACGACGGTGTCGACGTGCTCGCCTGCCCACCGTTCCAGACGCCGGGCACGGTCGCGTTCACGCCGGCACCACGAGCGCTGACGCCGTGTCGTGGCCAGCTCCAGCTCCTGGGTGGCCTGGCGCGCCGCGGCGTGGTGGACGGTCAGCAGCGTGCGCGCGTGGGGCGGGAGGTGTGCCGCCAACGGGGCGAGCTCGAGGTGTTCGAGGACGACGACGTCGTGCGGCTGCACGAGGCGGACGAGCTCGCGACGGAGCGACGCCCGCACGTGCGTCGCCCGAGCCGTGGGGAGCGGGGTCCGGGCGAGGGCCCAGTGGGCCAGCAGCTCCGCGCGCAGCGCGGTCCGGACGTCGGTCGAGCAGGCGCCCCCGTCACCTCCACGAGCACGGAGGCGGCCGCGGCGATCGCGGGATCCCGCACCGTGCCGGCGGTGACCAGCACGACCGGGGCCCGTTCGGTCACCGCGTCGAGCAGGTGTGCCTGCCGGAGCTGCCCGCCGGTGCCCTCGTGGTCGGGCGGCAGGGTCGTCACCCACACGACCCGGCCGGAGGCCACCGAGCGGTCCACCACGTCCCACCCCGTGCGTCCTGGTCGGGCCACGACCCTAGCCTTGGGCCCAGCTCGGACGTGGCGCCCGTCGCGTCCTCGTCTCGTCGGGAGGACGGCCATCGCAGACGACGCGGTGCTGTGGGTCACCGACGAGGTGCCGGACGTCAGTGGCACGGGTGGCAGCGTGCGCCAACACCACCTCCTGCGTGCGGTCGCGGCGAAGGTCCCGGTCACGGTCGTGGTCGCCGCCGCACGAGTGCCCGCCGAGCTGGGCCGCATGGCGGCCGACCTCGTGGTCGTCCCACCTCCCGTGCCCCCGCCCCCGGCGCCTCGCTGGCGGACCTGGACGGTCTCCCTGCTGGACCCCGCACCCGAGGACGTCCGCAACGGGCGCCCCGGTCGGCGAGCCCTCGCCGACGCCGTGCTCGCCCGCCTGCCCGACCACGACACCGTCGTCGTGCAGCACGCCTGGTTGGCACCGCTGGCGGCGGAGCGCCGCGTGGGCCAGCGTTGGATCCTCGACCTGCACAACCTGCCGTCGGTCCGTGCGGCCCATCGCCGTGCGACCGCGACGACCTGGCGTGCGCGGTCCTGGGCACGGGCGGAGGTCGCCAAGGGTCGTCGCGCCGAGACGCGGATGGTGGCCGCGCACGACCTCGTGGTCGTGCCGTCCTCCGAGGACCAACGGGCCCTGGGCGACGACGCCCGGGTCCGGGTCGTCCCCAACGGCGTGGACGTCGACCGCTACCAGCCGAGCCCACTCCCGGCCGCTCCCCGCGTGGTGTTCACGGGGCACCTCGCGTACGGGCCCAACGTCGACGCCGTGACCTGGTTCGCCACGCACGTCTGGCCGCGTGTGCGGGCCACCGTCCCCGAGGCGACCTGGGACGTCGTGGGGCGGGCTCCGGCGCCGGAGGTGCAGCGACTGGATGGCCGTGCCGGCATCCGGGTGCACGCCGACGTGCCCAGCACGCGGCCGTTCCTGGACGGCGCCCGCGTCGTCGTCGTGCCCGTGCGCGTGGGGTCGGGGACCCGACTGAAAGCGCTCGAGGCCATGGCCTGCGGACGACCCGTGGTGGGCACGACGGTCGGACTCGAGGGCCTCGCGGTCGAGGACGGGGTGCAGGTCCTGCGCCGTGATGCACCGGAGGCCATGGCGGCCGCCGTCGTGGACCTGCTCGCGGACAGCGGCCGGTGTCATGCGCTCGGGGCGGCGGGTCGGGCACACGTCGTCGACCGCTTCGACTGGTCGGACGTCGGGGACCGCTTCGCGACGCTGGTCGCAGCCAGCCGTCGTCCGCCCCGGCCGTAGGCTGTCGCGCCAGCAACCAGCAGGGGGAGCGTGACCACCGCGCCGCCACCGGAGGGGACCGCTCGCCGGTCCCGTCGCGCCACGATCATCGTGGCGCTGGCCGCCGTGCTCGTGCTGCTCGTCGCCGTCGTCGCCCAGCAGCTGGCCGCGGTCCGCAACTCGGCACTGGCGGCACGGACCTCGCTGCAGGCCGGCCTGGAGGCCGTCGAGGCCGGCGACCTCGCTGCCGCCCGTGGACATCTCGACGACGTCGACCGGCACCTTCGCGCCGCCGCAGGACGGGACCGAGGGTGTGGTCTGGCGGTCCGTCGGGGCGCTGCCGCCGTTGGCCGACACGTTCGAGACCGCCGCGGTGACGCTGCACACGGCCCGCGCGGCCACGGACGTCGCCGGCACGCTCGCCGACCAGCTCGCGGTCCTGACGCGCGAGGACGGGACGACCCGCATCCGCGACGCCGAGGGCAACCTCGACCTCGGTCCGATCCGCGAGGCGGCGACCGGGGTCGCGTCGTTGGACCTCGACCCGCTCGCCGAGGCACTGGACGAGCTCGCCGCGGCGCCGAGCGAGGACGTGATGGCCCAGGTCGCCGACGGCCGCCTCGAGGCACTCGAGCAGGGGCGCCGGCTCCTCGGTCTGGCCCGGGACGGCCGCGAGCTCTCGGCGGTGCTGCCCTCGTTCCTGGGACTCGACGAACCCCGCGAGTACTTCCTCGCCATGCAGAACGTCGCCGAGGGGCGGGGGACCGGTGGGCTGATCGGCTTCTTCGCGACGATCCGGGTCAGCCGGGGCCACATCGAGCTGACCCGCCCCGAACGCTACGAGGTGCTGGACCAGGTCCGGCGCGACGTCGAGACGCCCCCCATCGCGCCCGAGACGCTGCCCGACGGCTTCCTGGAACGCTACGGCCAGTTCGACCCCACCACGTTCCTCGCCAACGCCAACCTCGACCCGGACCTGCCGACCGTCTCCCGGGCGCTGCTCAACCTCTACGAGGCACAGCGCGGCCGGCGGCTGGACGGCGTGATCGCCATGGACCCGATCGGGCTGGCCTATGCCCACGCGGCCATCGGGCCGGTCGAGCTCCCGCCCGACACGCCGACGGGTGGCCTGCCGCACAGCATCGAGCCGCAGTCGCTCGCGCGCGTGCTGATGATCGACGCCTACGACGCCCTCGGCGGCCCCTCGCCCGAGCGCAAGGTCTACCTCGCACGCGTCGCGGAGGTCGCCTTCCGGGACGTGGCGTCGGGCGACTGGAGCGCCCTCGCCATGACCGGCTCGCTGGCCCGGGCAGCGGGTGGCGGGAACCTCCAGCTCTACAGCACGCACGACGACGAGCAGGCGGCGTTCGAGACGCTGGGGCTCGCCGGCTCGCTGCACGCCCTGGACGACCGGGACATGCTCGCGGTGACGTTCAACAACTCGGCGCGGCAACAAGATGGACGTCCACGTCGGGCACACCATCACCGGCACGATCTCGCTGGCACCCGACGACGAGGACGGCCTCGTCCGCACCGCCGACCTCGAGGTCCGCGTCGACAACCCCCTGCCGACGACCGGCCGCGACGTCTACATCATCGGGACACACAAGCCCAACCAGGGCTTCGTCGAGGCGTTCACCGACCAGGCCGGCCTCAACCGCACCTGGTTCACCGTCTGGGCCCCGGACTCCACCACCGACGCCAGCCGCACCGACCAGGAGGGCGAGGTCGACGAGGACCCACGCCTGCAGCGCCTGCACGGCCTGGTGGCCCTCGACGACGTGCTGGAGACCCCGTCGAAGAGCAGCCGCGCCTTCGGTGCCTCGGTGACCGGACCGGTGCCCGTGACGCGTGGCGACAGGGGCGTGCTGACCTACCGGCTGCGCCTGCATCGCCAGTCCAAGGGGATCCCGGACCGTCTGGACCTGCGCTTCGTGGCGCCCGAGGGCTGGCGCGTCGCCGTCGGCGCCGTGCGCGGCGGGGGACAGGACCCGCTGTTCGGCATCCACGGCGAGCCGGGACCGCCGGTGACCGCCGACGTCGACGGGGCGGCGGTCCACCTCCATGGCGACATGACCCGCCCGGTCGACCTCACGCTGCGCCTGGTGCCGACGTGAGGGATGAGTCGGGGACCCCGACGCGGCGCGTGGGGACCTCCGGGCAGGCGAAACGGGCGGCCGCCGAAGCGCGCCGCCCGAGGAAGCCGCAGCTGCGGCTGGGTCAGGGCTGGGTCAGGGGCGACGCCGCTTGATCGTCGCCGCGCCCGCGAACGCGATGCCGGCGATGGCCGCCAGCCCGCCGCCCGTGCGGGGGAGGCTGTCACCCGTGTCGACCGTCGGAGCGGTCGTCTGGGTCGGCGTCGGGGAGGGGCTCTCCGAGGGCACCGGCGGGTAGTCCTGCGCCACGGCTGCCGTCGGAATCGCCAGGATGGCGACGGCGGATGCAGCGGTGGCAAGTGCCTTGATCTTCACGATGGGTCCCCTCCGAAGTCGGTGTTCAGGCCGTCTCACCGGCTCAACGAGCGAGCACGGCCTGCGTGACACCCAAGTATGGTGCATGCGCGGTGCGCGCCTGACTGGCAGCGAAGTCTAGTCAGTCGATCGCCCGATGTGCAGCATCTGCACGTCCATCGGTCCATGTCGTTCCCCGTGGCGCCCGGGACCTCCGGAGGGCCCCCTGGGCCCGTCCGCTAGCGTTCCCCGCCCCACGGGCCCGTAGCTCAGCTGGTCAGAGCAGACGACTCATAATCGTTGGGTCGCGGGTTCGAGCCCCGCCGGGCCCACCAACGGCACCGAACCACGGAACGCCCGCGCGGTCGCGGGCGTTGCCTCCTCCACCCGGCCCCGCTCACCCCCCGTTGCCAGGACCGCCCGTGCCCGCAGGCCCCTCCCAGACCCAGACCAGCTGTTACCGGCACCCGGATCGCCCCGCCCCGATCTCGTGCACCCGGTGCGGGCGACCGATCTGCATCGACGACGCCATCGACGCCCCGGTCGGCTACCTGTGCCCCGAGTGCGCCGAGCAGCCTGCCAACGTCCGCCGCGCCCAGAAGCGCGTCGCCGGCGCCGAGGCCGCACGTGCCACGATGGCGCTGGTCGGGCATCATCGCCGTGGTCTACCTCGGCCAGATGGCGACCCAGCGCCCCGAGGGCTTCAGCGAGCTGGTCGCGCGCGGCGGCCTGTACGGGCCGGCGGTCGCCGCGGGCGAGTGGTGGCGCGTGGTCACCGCCGGGTTCCTGCACTCCGACGGGCTGATCCTGCACGTGCTGTTCAACGGCTACCTGCTCTACCAGCTCGGCCGCATGCTCGAACCGAGCATCGGCACGTCCCGGTTCCTCGCCATCTTCTCCGCCGGGCTGCTCGGCGGATCCGCCGGGGCCCTGCTGCTCGACTGGCAGGCGGTCACCATCGGGGCGTCGGGCGCGGTCTTCGGCCTGATGGGCGCCGCGCTGGTGCTGCTGCGACGCCGCGGCATCAACCCGTGGCGCACCAACATCGGGGCGCTGGTGATCCTCAACCTCGTGTTCACCTTCATCGCCTCGGGCGTGTCGCTCGGCGGCCACGTGGGCGGGCTCGCCGCCGGTGCCCTCGCCGCGCTGCCGCTGTTCGGGTCCCACGAGCACGGCACCAGCGAGGTCGCGGGCTCCTGGGCGGTGGCCGCCGGGTTCGGTGTCCTGGCCCTGTACGTCGGGGTGGCCGGACCGCTGCTGTGAGCCAGCTGCAGGCCCCCGACCCGCTGCGCACGTCCACCTGGCAGGTCGATCCCGCCACGCTGGTCCCGTCCCACCTCGGACGCGTCGCCCGTCCCGCCCGTCGCGCCATGGCCCTGCTGCCCGCCGGGGTGCCGGGCGCGCAGCTGCTCGTGCGGCGCCAGCTCGGCGGGCTGTTCGGCGTGCCGTCGCTGGCCAGCGACGAGGACGACCGTGGGCCGGGGCTGCTCGGACCCGACGCCGCGTCCTGGCGTGTGCTCGGCGAGCCGTCGTCGATCGCCGGCGGGGTGCGCAGCCTGCTGGTCCAGGCGCTGCATCCGCTGGCCATGGCCGGGGTCGCCGAGCACTCGCGGTACCGCGCCGACCCGCTGGCGCGGCTGGCCGGCACCTCGGCGTGGGTGACCGTGTCGACCTTCGGAACGGGCCGTCGGGTGCTCGCCGAGGCCCGCCGCGTCCGGGCCATGCACCGACGTGTCACGGGCACGGCGTCCGACGGTCGCGCCTACGCCGCCTCCGACCCCGACCTGCTGGTGTGGGTCTCGGTGGCCCTGACCTCGTCGCTGCTGGCCACCCACGAGCTGTTCGGCCCGACCCCTCTGACCGCCGCCGAGGCCGACGCCTTCGTGGACGAGCAGGCCCGCGCCGCCGCCCTGCTCGACCCGCGGGTCGACCTCGACGAGCTCGACCCGGACGGGCTCGTGGGGCTCGACGTCGACACGCTGCCGCTGCTGGCCGACCTGCCCCGCGACCGTGACGCCCTCGGCCGCTGCCTGGACGGGTTCCGTGGCGGGGCGCTGGCCGTGACCCGGGACGCCGCCGACGCCATGGACTTCCTCGAGCGGGTCGACCTTCCCCGCGCCGTGCTGCCGGCCTATCGCGTGCTGTTCCGCGGTGTCGCCGCCACGCTGCCGGTGCCTGCGGCGATCGCCCTCGGGTTCACGCCCCGCGCCCGGCACGTCCGGGCCCTCGGGGCGCTGCTGGTCGCGATGCGCACGGCGACCGGCGGGTCGCCGTCGCGGGACCGCGCCCGTCGAGCGCGCCGGTGCCGACTGACCCCGCCGTCGCCGTCCGGTCAGCCGACGGGCTGGGCCACGCCGGGCCGCGCAGCTGCTCGGCCCGGTCCGCCAGGCTGCCGCCGCCGCCGCCCGGCGCGCAGGCCCCGCATCACCTCGCCGGCCACGAACGCCAGCGACATGCGCAGGTGGTCCAGGTCCGGGTCGGCCTCGCGACCGTCCGCCAGCCGGGCCAGCTGGGCCTCGTACCACTCGGATTCGCCGGCGAGCTCGAGCGGTCCCGGCACCCGGTGGTCCGGCAGCTCGACGGTGTCGGCCTCGCCCCGCAACAGGCGCGCGGGCAGGTCGGGCTGCATCGCCAGCGGGCGGGCGAGCCCGATGACGTCGACGATCCCGGCCGCCAACAGGGCGTCCATCGCCCCGCGGCTGCGGATGCCGCCGGTGAGCATGATCGGGACGCTCGACCTGGTCGGCGATCCGGGCGGCGAAGCCGGCGAAGTAGGCCTCACGGTCGGCGCCGCTGGGCGCCTGCCCGTCGGCCAGGCCGAGCAGCGCGCCGGACTCGTAGGTGCCGCCGGACACCTCCAGCAGGTCGATGCCCTCGGCATCGAGCAGCCGTGCGACCTCGGCCGCGTCGTCCTCGCTGAGCCCACCCCGCCGGAAGTCCGACGAGTTCAGCTTGACCGCGATCGTGAAGCCGTCCCCGGTGGCCCGCCGGATGCGTCGTACGGCCTCGAGCAGGGCCCGGGCACGACGGGCGACGTCGCCGCCCCACCGGTCGGCGCGGTGGTTCGTGGCGGGGGAGAGGAACTGCGCCAGCAGGTAGCCGTGGGCGGCGTGGACCTGCACGCCGTCGAAGCCGGCGTCCCGACACCGGAGCGCCGATTCGGCGAACCGGTCGACGATTCCGTCGACCTCGTCGTCGTGCAGTGCCCGCGGCCGCGCGAACGCCCCGAGCATCGCCACCGCCGGACCGGCCGACGGGGCGACGGGGCGCCACGCCATGAGGCGGTTGGTCTGTCGTCCCGGGTGGTTGAGCTGGACCAGCGTGGGCACGTCACCGGTGCTGGCGGCGTAGGCGGCCAGCCGGTCGGCGTCGACCAGCGCGTCGGCCACCACGTTGCGCGAGCGTTCCAGGTAGCGGCGGTCCACCATCAGGTTGCCCGTGAACAGCAGTCCCGCCCCGCCGTCCGCCCACCGCCGGTACAGCGCTTCCAGACGGGGCGTCGGCTGGTTGTCCGCGTCCGCCAGGTTCTCGGTCATCGCCGCCTTGGCGATGCGGTTGGGCAGGCGGAGCCCGCTGCGCAGGGTCAGCGGGTCGGCCAACCCGGACGGGGCGTGGGAGACGGCACGGGGGCTCCAGGCGCCGGGGCCCCAAGAGTAACTGAACGACGTTAACCCACCGCATCAGTCCAGGTCGTCGTCCTCGTCGAGGTCCTCGATCAGCGCCACCGAGGTGACCGTCCGCCCGTTGATCAGCACCACGCCACCCTCGACGGGGACCTCGACGACCTCGCCGTCGTGCATCGCCGCACGCACGCGGTCGAGCAGGGCGTCCGCCTCGTCGGCGTCGATCTCGTAGACGAAGTTGTCGTCGCCGTCGATGACCAGGATTCGGATGTCGGACACGGTGTCGCTCCCCTGAAAGGTGGGCTGGGCCCGGGTCGCCCGCCCCAACGCTAACCGAGACGGCCCGGGGTTCTCGCCTAGCGTGCGCACCCCCGCACGCCGCACGCCGACGAGGTGCCCATGGCCGTCGACCCGCTCGACGACTTCGACCGCGACACGTTCACGTCCCGGGGGGTGACCCATCCCGTCTACCGCAAGGGCTCCGGGCCCGGGGTGGTCGTGGTCACCGAGGTGCCCGGCATCACGCCGCAGGTCGCCGACTTCGCCCGTCGCGTCGTGGACGACGGCTTCACCGTGGCCATGCCGGACCTGTTCGGCGACGCCGGCCGACCCATGGCGCCTGGCCTACGCCGGGTCGACCATCGCCCGCGTCTGCGTGTCGCGGGAGTTCACCGTGCTGGCGCGAGGCAAGGCCAGCCCGGTGACCACCTGGTTGCGCGCCCTCGGCCGTGACCTGCACGAGCGTGCGGGCGGTCCTGGGATCGGCGCGATCGGCATGTGCCTGACCGGGGGGTTCGCCCTGGCCATGGCCGTGGACCCCGTCCTGCTCGTCCCGGTGCTCTCGCAGCCGAGCCTGCCGTTCAGCGTCACCCCGGCCCACGCTCGCGACCTCGGCATCAGCGACGCCGACCTGCAGACGGTCAAGCGGCGCTGCGAGGAGGAGGACCTGTGCATCTTCGGCCTGCGGTTCCGTGGGGACATGCTGTCGCCCGGCGCACGTTTCGAGCGGCTGGCCGAGGAGTTCGGCGACAACTTCGTCGGGATCCAGCTCGACGGCTCGTCGGCGAACCCCGCCAACCGCCCCAACCCGCCCCACTCGGTGGTCACGGCCGACCTCATCGATGAACCGGGTGAACCCACCTACGAGGCCCGCGAACGGGTCCTGCAGCTGTTCCGCGACCGCCTGCAGGTGGCGGCCTGACGCGCGCCCCGGCCCCCCAACGGATCACCGACGTCGACGATCCCCGGGTCGGCGACTACCGCACCCTGCGCGACTCCGAGCTGCGCAAGCGGTACGAGAACCAGCGGGGCGTGTTCATCGCCGAGGGGCCGAACCCGGTGCGCGAGCTGCTGGCGTCCGCGTACCCGGTCCGGTCGGTGCTGCTGGAGGAGTCACGGGCCGAGACCTTCCTGCCGGAGCTGGCGGGGCGGGACCTCGAGGTGCTCGTGACCGCGCGGGACCTGTTGTACGAGATCGTGGCGTTCCCCCTGCACCAGGGCGTGATCGCCTGCGGTGACCGACTGCCGCCCCCCACGGCCGCGGACGTCGTCACGGGCACGGACCGGGTGCTGGTGCTCGACGCCATGAACGACCACGAGAACATGGGCGCGATCTTCCGCACCGCGCGGGGCCTCGGCGCCGACGCCGTGCTCCTGGGACCGCAGTCCGCCGATCCGCTGTACCGCCGGTGCGTACGCGTGTCGATGGGTCACGTCCTGCACGTCCCCCATGCCGAGCTCCCGGCCCTGCCGGGCGGGTACGACCTGCTGCGGGGCGCGGGCCTGACCACCGTCGCGCTGACCCCCGACCCGGCCGCGCCGACGGTCGACGAGGTCGCGACCGACCGGCCCCTGGCGCTGGTCCTGGGGGCGGAAGGACCCGGGCTCTCCGACGCCGCCATGTCCGCGGCCGACGTCCGCGCGCGGATCCCCATCGCGCCGGAGGTGGACTCGCTGAACGTGTCCATGGCTGCCGGCATCGCCCTGCACGCCCTGCGGCGGAGGTGATCCTGGCACCGCCCCGCGTCACGGCCCGGAGGACAGCACCACCGGCAGCACGTCGCGTTCGCCGGACTCGGTCAGGCGATGGGCGGCGGCGACCAGCGTCCAGCCGCTGTCGGTGACGGCGTCGAGGAGCAGCACCGGACCCGGGGGCAGGGCCGTGGCGGCGTCGCCGTCGACGGCCAGGCGCCGCAGGGCGTTGGCGGCCTTGTGGGGCGAGTTCGCCATCGTCGCCTGTGACGGCCCGTCGCCGCGCACGAGCACGTCGTGCACCGGCAGGCGCCCGATCGCGCCCAGCCGGTCGGCGACCGTCCGCGTGAGCGCCCCGTACCGCCCCGACGGGACCGGGACGATGGCCGTGGGGCGGGCACGCCACGCCCAGCGACGCAGCACCTCGACCAGGCCGTCGAGGACCTCGTCGAGGGCGGCCTCGTCCACGCCGTCGCCGTCGTCGGCGGAGGCCAGCAGGCGGTCGACGACCTCGCCCCACCCGGACCCGTCGTCGCCGGCCAGGGCCCGGCCCTCGATCGGGCCACGCCCCGCCGCGATCCGTCCCTTCACCTCGTCGAGGCCCGACGGCCACTGGCGGCGCGGGCGCAGCACGACGTCGCGGGTGCGCAGGTGCTCGCGGGCGGCGGCGAGGGATGCGTCGTCGATCTGGACGTCGGGGGTCCACCCGGTACAGCCCTGGCAGCGACCGCACGGTGGGGTGTCCTCGTCGTCGAGCGACCCGGCCAGCGCCTGCATCAGGCAGCCGGACGCCGTGCCCTGCACGAAGGCACGCATCGTGGCGTGCTCGGCCCGTCGCAGGTCGGCCAGGGCCCGGTAGCGCTCGGCGTCGTAGTGCCAGGGCGTCCCGGTGCGCAGCCAGCCGGAGCCCTCCTTGACCACGGCCCCGTCGACGTCGAGCACCTTGAGCAGCAGGTCCAGCCGCGACCGGCGCACGTTGACGGCGCGTTCGAGCTGGGGGACCGAGTGCGGCTCGTCGACGTCCAGCGCCCCGAGCAGCTCGTCGACCTCCCGCTCGGTGGGGATGCCGGCCAGGTCGAAGTGGCGCCAGATCGCCTCGTCCTTGCCGGTGGGGAGCAGGACGACCTCGGCGGTCTCGATCGCACGTCCCGCACGGCCGACCTGCTGGTACCAGGACACCGGCGACGACGGCGACCCGAGGTGAACGACGAAGGCGAGGTCGGGCTTGTCGTAGCCCATCCCGAGCGCGGAGGTGGCGACCACCACGTCGACCCGGTTGGCCAGCAGGTCGTCCTCGACCCGTTGGCGGTCCTCGGGTGGCACCGCGGAGGAGTAGGCGGCGGCCGCCAGCCCCCGCGAGGCGAGGAACGACGCCACGCGGTCGGTGTCGTCGACGGTCAGCGTGTAGACGATGCCGGCGCGGCCGTGCTGCGGACGGTGGCGGCGCACGAAGGCCTCGAGCCAGGCCAGCCGTTGCTCGCCCCGCTCGAGGTGGACCACGGCGAGCTGGAGCGAGTCCCGTCCGAGCCGCCCCCGCAGCGTGACCACGGCCGCGTCGTCCGGTGAGGCGCCGGCCCCGAGCTGGTCGGCGACGTCGGCGGTGACGCGGGCGTTCGCCGTGGCCGTGCAGGCCAGCACCGGCGTGCCGTCGGGCAGGTCGGCCAGCAGGTCCCGGATGCGGCGGTAGTCCGGCCGGAAGTCGTGACCCCAGTCGGAGATGCAGTGCGCCTCGTCGACCACGAGCAGGCCGAGGCGGGGCGCGAGCTCGGCGAGGTGGCCACGGAAGGACGGGGCGTTGAGCCGTTCGGGGGACACCAGCAGGACGTCGATCGTGTCCTCGTCCAGGCCGGCGAGGATGCGCTGCCAGTCGTCGAGGTTGGTCGAGTTGATGGTCTCGGCCTGCAGGCCCAGGCGCCGGGCGGCGGCCACCTGGTCGCGCATGAGCGCCAGCAGCGGCGAGACCACCAGGGTCGGTCCGACGCCGGTCGCGCGGCGCAGCGCGGTGGCGATCCAGTAGACGGCGGACTTGCCCCAGCCGGTCCGTTGCACGAGCAGCACCCGTGCCCGGTCGTCGACCAGCGCCCCGATGGCGTCGGCCTGGTCGTCGCGCAGGACGGCGTCGTCACCGGCCAGCGTGGTGAGCAGGTCCTGGGCGCGGTCTCGCGTGGGCAGGGCGGTCGGCATCGCGGCGTCCGTCGTCGAGGTCCGGGGGCGGGCTGCCATGGTGCCGCATGCCTGCGACGGTCGGGCCCCCGGGTCAGCCGCCTGGGGACGACGCAGGGGCGGCGTCCTGCAGCAGCTCGCGCGTGCGGCGGCCGAGCCGTGCCCCCAGCGCCGGCCAGTGGTCGTCGGCGTACCGCAGCATCGCGGGCAACCGCCCGTACACGCCGGCGACGACGCGTGCGCCCAACTCGGGTCCGCACCAACGGGCGAGGTCGGCGGGCAGCCCCGGGAGCTCGCCGGCGACGACCAGCTCGTGGACGTCCTGCAGGCTCGTCGTGCGCACGTCGGCGGCGTCCGGGGCGGCGTCGAGCGCCACCTCCACGGCCTGGGAGGTCGAGCCGTGCTCGAGGGAGGCGTGGATCACGGTGGCCACCCAGCCCTGGACACGCAGGTGGGCCGCGGCGGGCGGCTCGGGAGCCAGGGCGCGCTCGGTGCCGAGGACCGCCCGCTGGAGGAATGCGGGCACGAGGTCGGGGGCAGGGAACACGACGGGGCCCGCCGCCGAGGCCGCGCCCCGTCGAGCGGATCCCGGAGGTGCGGCGCACCACCGCCTCGAGCACGCGGTACTCGGTGGGCGACCCGGGGGACAGGTGCAGGTCGTCCGCGCGGGGGCCGATCGCGTCGGTGGCGTCGTCGGCGGTGAACATCCACGTGTGCCAGCGACCGCCGGGCGGGTTCTGCCGCACCCAGCGGACGACCGACGCACCCACGCGACGGGCGCGGTCCTGCGCCCCGAGGTCCTCGGACGCGGCAGCGGCGGATCCGGACACGAGGGCCTCCTCGTCCTTGGGTGCGCGGGGCGGTTCGCGCGGGGTGTTCGGACCCGATCGGACGCCGGACCCCGGCGTTGCACCACGCGCGAAACACCGACCCCATATGGTCAGGTGCGATGAGCGACGCACGCACCGACGCCGCCACCCCTTCAGGGGTGGCGGCGGACGCGCGCCGGTCCGACCTGTTCGAGGGGTACGACCCGGGCGGCTTCTTCGACGAGGTGTTCACCCGCGACGGAACGCCGCGACCCCACTACCGGCGGGTGGTCGAGAGCCTCGGTCGGTTGTCGCCGGAGGCCCTGCTGCAGCGCGAGCGCAAGCGCGACCAGCTCTTCCACACCCAGGGGATCACCTTCACGGTGTACGGGGAGGACGCCGGGGTCGAGCGCACCTTCCCCATGGACCTGGTGCCGCGCATCATCCCGGCCGACGAGTGGGCCACCGTCGAGGCCGGCCTGGTCCAGCGCGTCACCGCCCTCAACCGGTTCCTCGAGGACCTGTACGGCGGCGAGCGCGTCGCGCTGCGGGACGGGATCGTGCCGCCGTGGCTGGTCTCGTCCGCGTCCGGGTTCCGCCGCGAGGCGTTCGGCATCCCCGCCCTGCACGGGGCGCGTTGCCTGGTCGCGGGCATCGACCTCGTCCGCGACGACCAGGGCACCTACCGGGTGCTCGAGGACAACCTGCGCAACCCGTCGGGCATCAGCTACGTGCTCGAGAACCGCGCCGCGATGACCCGCGTGCTGCCCGGCATCTTCGCCGCGCACCGGGTCCGACCCGTCGACCACTACGGCCAGCTGCTGCTCGCCGCCCTGAAGTCGGTCGCGCCCCGCGCGGCGGGCGAGGACCCCCGGGTGGTCGTGCTCACGCCGGGGGTGTTCAACTCGGCCTACTTCGAGCACGCGTTCCTCGCGCGCCAGATGGGCGTCGACCTCGTCGAAGGGCGCGACCTCGTCGTCGACGAGCACGTCGTCTACATGCGCACCACCCGGGGCCTGCAGCGCGTCGACGTCATCTACCGCCGCGTCGACGACGACTTCCTCGACCCGGTGGTGTTCGACCCGACGTCGATGCTGGGCGTGCCCGGGCTGGTCTCGGCCGCGCGGGCCGGCAACGTCACGGTCTCCAACGCCATCGGCAACGGTGTGGCCGACGACAAGGCCGTGTACGCCTTCGTGCCCGACCTGGTCCGGTACTACCTCGACGAGGACGTGATCCTGCCCAACGTCGACACCTACCTGCTGTGGGACGCCGACCAGCGTGCCGAGGTGCTCGACCGGCTCGAGGAGCTGGTGGTCAAGCCGGTCGCCGAGTCCGGGCGGCTACGGGATGCTGATCGGGCCGGCGTCCACCGCCGAGGAGCGCGCCGCGATGGCCGCGCAACATCCAGGCCGACCCGCGCAACTACATCGCCCAGGAGGTCGTGCAGCTGTCGCGGCACCCCACGCTGGTGGAGGACCGCGTCGCTGGGCGCCACGTCGACCTGCGGCCCTTCGTCATCACCGGCGAGACGACCGAGGTGATCCCCGGTGGGCTGACCCGGGTCGCGCTGCGCGAGGGCTCGCTGGTCGTGAACTCGTCGCAGGGTGGCGGGTCCAAGGACACCTGGGTGCTCGAGACCGACGGGGAGGGCTGACCGTGCTGGCACGCCACGCGGAGAACCTGTTCTGGGCCGGTCGCCACCTCGAACGGGCCGAGCTGACGGCCCGCTCGGTCGACGTCACCTACCACGCGCTGCTCGAGTCCCCACCCACCGAGGCCCGCGAGGTGTGGGCCCAGGTGCTGGACGTGCTCCAGCTCGACGGCCCGTACCGCCAGGCCCACGACGAGGTGGACCCCAGCCGTGCCGTCGGCTTCCTGGTCTCCGACGCCGACAACCCCGGGTCCGTGCTCGCCTCGATCACCCGGGCGCGGGACAACCTGCGGGGCGTGCGCGAGCTGATCTCCAGCGAGACCTGGGAGAGCATCAACTCGCTGTACCTGCGCATCCGCGATCGCGACCTGCCGGCCGACCTCGCGGGCCAGCCCTACGAGCTGTTCGGCGAGGTCAAGCGGGGCGCGCAGCTCGTGGTCGGCGTGGCGAACGAGACCATGCCGCACGACGACGGCTGGCGGTTCCTGACCCTCGGGCGCATGCTCGAGCGCGTCGAGATGACGTGCCGGCTGCTGCTGGTGCGGCTCGTGCCCGCGCGGGGCGCCCACGAGATGCTGGGCTTCCAGGATGGCCTGGCCATCCTGAAGTCGGTGTCCGCGTCCGAGGCGTTCCGCAAGACCCACCGCCGCATGGACCCGGCCAGCGTGGTCGAGTTCCTGCTGCTGTCCCAGGACTTCCCGCGGGCCGTGCTGTACTGCCTGCGCTCGGCCGAGGTGCAGCTCGCGGTGCTGGGGGAGGGGGTCGCCGGGCTCGGCCGCTCGCGCCGGATGGTCGGCCGCCTGCGCGCGTCGGTCGAGTACCGCAGCGTGGACGAGCTCGTCGAGGCGGGACTGGCCAGCTTCCTGACCGACCTGCAGGACGGCGTGCGCGACGTCGCCGTCTGCGTCGCCACCGAGTTCTTCCGTCACGGCCAGCCCTCGACGCTGCACACGGTGGCGACCGCCTGATGCGCCTCGACATCTCCTACGTCACCCGGTTCACCTACGAGCACGAGGTGGCCGAATCGCAGAACGAGCTGCGCGCCGCCCCGGTCGCCGACGCCCGACAGCAGGTCGTCCACTACGACGTCCGGACCGTCCCGAGCTCCCGGGTGTTCAGCTACACCGACTACTGGGGCACCCGGGTCGACGCGTTCGGGGTCCGCGCCGCGCACCGCGAGCTCACGGTCGTGGCGGACGCCACCGTCGAGACCTCCCCACCGGCGGTGATGGCGGCCTCACCCCGCTTCGCCGACCTGACGCCCGCGTTCCTCGACGAGCGCCTCGAGTACCTCGAGCGGTCCGCCCACGTGGACTGGAGCGACGGCATCGCCTCGGAGGTCGCGGGTCGCCGGGACGGGGCGGACGACGACGTCGTGGGGTTCGTGCTGGCCCTCCACCGCCTGGTGGGGACCTCGTGCACCTACGCGCCCGGGGCCACCTACGTCGGCGTGCCGATCGACGACGTGTGGGCGGCGCGCGAGGGCGTCTGCCAGGACTTCGCCCACCTGCTGATCGCGATGTGCCGTGCCAGCGGCATCCCGGCCCGGTACGTGTCCGGCTACCTGTTCGCGGCCGACGACAGCACCGGCGAGGTGGTCCAGGGTGACCGCGTGACCGTCCAGACCCATGCGTGGGCCGAGGTCGCGATCCCCGGGTACGGCTGGTGGGGCCTGGACCCGACCAACCGCCAGCAGGTGGGGGAGCAGCACGTCAAGATCGGCCACGGCAGGGACTACGACGACGTCGCCCCGCTCCGGGGCGTGTACGGGGGCAACGCCACGCACCGTCTCGACGTCACCGTCGACATGCGCCGTGCCGCCGCCGTCGAGGCCCAGGTGCAGCAACAGCAGCAGTGATCCTTCTCCCGCGTGCGCGGGATCAGGCGGTGATGATCTGTTCGAGCAGCAGGTCGGGGTTGTCGCGCTGGATGCGTTCGAGCTGCCACCGGTCGCGGAACAGCGCCATCGGCGTGCCGGACGAGCGGTAGTAGATCGAGACGTCGCGCATCGTCCGCAGCTGCTCGGCGGATTCCTCGTCGGTGCGCCGCGCCTCGGAGAAGGCGGTGCCCTCGAGGCGGACGGGGGAGCGGAACTCGTGCTCCATGCGGAACGCCGCGACCTCGAACTGCAGCACGCCCACGGCGGCCAGCAGCGGCGCCTGGTCGCCGAGGTCGGGGTGGCGCAGGATCTGGACCACACCCTCCTCGTCGAGCTGCTCGAGTCCGGCGCGGAACTGCTTGACGCGGGACCGGTCGGCGGGGCGGGCGACGCGGAAGTGCTCGGGGGTGAACACCGGCATCGCCGGGAAGGTCACCGGGTCGTCGCCGTAGAGCGTGTCGCCGATGCGGAGGTTGGTGGCGTTGACCAGGCCGATGACGTCGCCCGGGAAGGCCTCGTCGACGGTGACGCGATCACGGCCGAACACCTGGTGGGCGTACTTGGCCGTGACCCGGTCGCCGGTGCGGGTGCAGGTCAGCTGCGACCCGCGGTCGAAGCGCCCCGAGCAGATCCGCACGAACGCCAGGCGGTCGCGGTGCCTCGGGTCCATGTTCGCCTGCACCTTGAAGACGAACCCGGCGAAGGGCGCGTCGATGGGGCGGGTGTCGCCGTCCTCGGTGTCACGCGCCTGCGGGGGCGGGGCGAGGTCGCGGACCGCGTCGAGCAGCAGCTTCACGCCGAAGTTGCTGAGCGCCGAGCCGAAGAAGACCGGGGTGGTCTCGCCGGCGCGGAACAGCTCGAGGTCGTGCTCGTTGCCCATCTCGTCGAGCAGCTCGAGCTCGTCGTCGACCCTGGCGCCGTCGTCCACCAGGGAGAGGTCCCACGGTGTCCGGTCGTCGGTCCGGCGACGGGACCCGGCCTCCTCCTCGTGCAGGCGGTGGAAGGCGCGGTCACGGCGGTCGACCACGCCGTGGAACCGGTTGCCGGGCTTGACCGGCCAGGTGACCGGCGTCGCGATGAGCCCGAGCTGCTCCTCGATGTCGTCGAGGACCGCGAGCGGTTCCATCGTGGGCCGGTCCATCTTGTTCACGAACGTGACCAGCGGCGTGCCGCGCCGGCGGCACACCTCGAACAGCTTCTTGGTCTGCGGCTCGACGCCCCGCGCCCCGTCCAGGACCATGATCGCGGCGTCGACCCCGGACAGCACGCGGTAGGTGTCCTCGGAGAAGTCCCGGTGGCCCGGCGTGTCCAGCAGGTTGAACACGTGCCCGTCGTGGTCGAAGCGCAGCACCGTCGAGCTGATCGAGATCCCGCGCTGCTGCTCGAGCTCCATCCAGTCGGACCGGGCGGCGCGTTCGGCCTTGCGCGACTTGACCTCGCCGGCCTGCTCGATGGCACCCGCGTACAGCAGGAACTTCTCGGTCAGCGTGGTCTTGCCGGCGTCCGGGTGCGAGATGATCGCGAACGTGCGGCGGCGCCGCGCCTCGCGCAGGAGGGCGGCGTCGGTCGGGGCGGAGGTCGTCGCAGACATGACGGTCGAGGCTACCCGTGCCGCGCCCCGCCCCGGCTCCGTAGGCTTCGCCGCGTGGCCGTCCGCTTCTCCCGCTCCCACAGCACCCACCGCGCGCTGTCCGCGGAGGTCCGTCCCCGCATGCGTGGCCTGTCCCACCGCGTCGCCGCGGTCCTGGCCGTGCCCGCCGCCGTCTGGGTGGTCCTGGCCGCCCCGACGACCCGTGCGCGGTGGGCGGTGGGCGTGTTCGGGGTCTGCATCTTCGTGATGTTCGCCGTGAGCGCCACCGTGCACTACCGCCGCTGGGCCCCGCACGCCACCGAGGTGCTGTTCCGCCTCGACAAGACCGGCATCTACCTGGCGATCGCCGGGACCGCCACCCCGATCGCGATGCTGGGGCTGACGGGCTGGCACCGCACGGTCGTGCTCGTCGGGGCGTGGACCGTCGCCGCTGGCGGGCATCGTCGTCGAGTGGCTGCCGTTCCCGACGCCGCGGGGCGTCGCCCACGGCCTGTACCTGACGATGGGCTGGGCCACCATCCCGTTCCTGCCCGCCGTCGTCGCCAACCGCGGCTGGGCCACCGCGGCGCTGCTGCTGGCGGGCGGGGTGCTCTACACGGTCGGGGCGGTCATCGTGGCGATCCAGCGCCCCGACCCCGCGCCCCGTGTCTTCGGCTACCACGAGGTCTGGCACCTCCTGGTGGTCGGGGCGGTCGCCCTGCACTACGTCATGGTCGGGGCGACGCTGCTTCCCGCCGCCGGGAGCGTCTGACCGCGGCCGGCAGGGGATACGCTCGCAGGCTCGCGTGCCCTCTCCCGCCAGGACCCCGACCGTGCCCCAGGTCGTCATCGACGCCCGCTTCCACGGGCCCCCGCACTCCGCCAACGGCGGCTACGCGTGCGGGGCGCTGGCGCGGCTGAGCGACTCGCCCGTGGCCGTCTCGCTACGGGTTCCGCCGCCACTCGACACGCCGTTGGAGGCCACCCCCCAGCCCGACGGCGGGGTCCTGCTCCACGACGGGGACACCCTCGTCGGGGAGGCGACCCCAGCCGACGCGTCACCGCAGGTGCCGCCCGCGATCGTCACCGTGGCCGGGGCCCGCGTCGCCTCCGAGCGGTTCGCCGGGTTCGACGAGCACCTGTTCCCCACGTGCTGGACCTGCGGTCCCGATCGTGGTCCCGGCGACGGGCTGCAGGTCTTCCCCGGGCCGGTCGCGGGCGCGGGGTCCGACGAGGGGTTGGTGGCAGCCGTCTGGACGCCGCACGCCGAGATCGACGACGGGACCGGCGTGGTCGCCGTGGAGCACGTGTGGGCTGCCCTGGACTGCCCGAGCTACTTCGGGGCGGTCGCCACCGAGCCGGCCCTGCTGGCGCGGATGGCGGTGCACACGGTCGGCCGGGTCCGCGTGGGTGAACCCCACGTGGTGGTCGGCTGGCGCACCCGGGACGCGGAGGGTCGCAAGCGCCACGGGGCGTCGGCCGTGCTGTCCGCGTCCGGCGAGGTGCTCGCCTCCGCGCAGACGCTGTGGGTGACCCTGTCCCAGCAGGCCCTCGCCGACCTGCTGGCGCGCGCGTGACCACCTCGTCCGGCACCGCGACCGAGACCACCGGCCGCGTTCCCACCCCGACCTCGGTGTGGGGCACGCCCCGCCGGTGGCTGGTGTTCCTGCTCGGCATCACGCTGCTGGGCAGTGGGGTGGCCCTGTCGGTCACCGCGGACGTCGGCGTCGGATCGTGGCAGGTCCTCGAGACCGGCCTGGTCGAGTCCACCGGCCTGGCCTTCGGCGTGGTGGTGATCCTCGAGAGCCTGGTCGCCCTGGCGTTGGCCTGGGTGTGGCTCGAGCAGCCGCCGGGCATCGCCACGGTGATCATCGCGCTCGGACTCGGGCCACTGGTCGGGGTGCTGCTCGAGGTCCTGCCCGCCCCGGGCAACGCGGCCCTGGGCGTGGCGCAGTTCGTCCTCGGCACCCTCGCCATCGGCGTGGGCGTCGGGTTCTACGTGGCCGCCGAGCTCGGGCCGTCGGCGCAGGACGCGCTGTTCGTCGGCCTCTACCGGCACTACCCGTTGCGGCCCGGCACGGCACGGTTCCTGCTCGACGGCAGCCTCGTGGTCGGCGGCTGGGCACTCGGTGGCCAGCTCGGCATCGGCACCGTGGTGGTCACCTTCGGGCTGCCGGTCGTGGTCGAACCGGCCCTGCGCGTCGGCCACCGGCTCGCCCACACCCGGCCCGTCGGCGAGGAACCCCACGGCCACACCGCCGCGCCGGCCTGACGCGTCAGGAGCGGCCAGCGCGGCCTCAGCCCTCGTCGCCCCCGCCGTCCTTCTTGCCGAAGACGGCGTCGACGATCTCCTGGCAGGTCGGGCACACCGGATAGCGCGACGGGTCGCGCGTGGGGACCCAGACCTTGCCGCACAGCGCGCGCACGGGGGTGCCGTCGATGTAGGCCCGTGTGGACTCGTTCTTGTCCACGTAGTGGGCGAATTGGTCGTGGTCACCGTCCCCGGCGGAGGGTCGGGTGTCCGGCCGCACCTCCTGGTCGGGCGCGGTCGGGGCGGTCGCGGCGTGTGGAGAGGTCATGCCCCAAGGCTATGGGGCGGGGCGCGATGTCGCGACGGCTTGGTCCACAGGACGTTGCCGTGCGAACATCCGGGGTCTGCGGAGCTCGGGGGCGAACCGAGTGAAGGAGCTGTCATGCCGTTGTTCGCGTTCGAAGGCGCGTCACCCACGGTCCACGAGACCGCGTTCGTCGCGCCGACCGCGACCCTGGTCGGTGACGTGACCGTCGAGGAGGGCGCCTCGGTCTGGTACGGCGCGGTGATCCGCGCCGACTACGCCGCCATCGTGATCCGTGCCGGGGCCAACGTGCAGGACGGGGCCGTGATCCACGCCCCGCCCGGGAATGCCCTGCGAGATCGGCCCGGGTGCCACGGTCGCCCACAACTGCGTGGTGCACGGCGCGACCATCGGCGAGGAGGCCATGATCGCCAACGGGGCCGTCGTCCTCGACGGGGCGGTCGTCGGGGCGCGCGTCGCTGGTGGCCGGCGGCTCGACGGTGCGGCCGGCCGCCGAGATCGCCGACGGGGTGCTCGCGGCCGGGTCTCCCGCGCAGGAGAAGGGCGCCATCGCCGGGACGCCCGTCGGAGTTCTGGGTGCAGGTCAACCCCCAGGCCTACCGTGACCTCGCCCAGCGGCACCGTGTCGGCGTCGAGCCTCGTGGACGACGGGTCGGCCTGACCGCCCCGACGACCCGACCTGCCCGGAGGTCCTTCGTGCCCCGCCTGCTCACCGTCAACGACCGCCGCCCCCAGGTCCACGAGACGGCCTTCCTCGCCGACGACGTGGTCGTGGGTGGTGAGGTCACGATCGCGCAACGGGCGAACCTGTGGTTCGGCGTGGTCGTGCGCTCCGAGGTCGAACCGGCCGTGATCGGGGCCGAGACCAACCTCCAGGACGGCGTGGTCGCCCATGCCGACCCGGGGTTCCCGCTGACGGTCGGCGAACGGGTGACGGTCGGGCACCGCGCCGTCCTGCACGGCTGCACGGTCGAGGACGACGCACTCATCGGCATGGGGGCGGTCGTGCTCAACGGCGCGACCATCGGCGCCGGCGCGGTCGTCGGGGCCGGGGCGGTGGTCACCGAGGGCACCGAGGTGCCGCCGGGCACGGCCGCGGTCGGCGTGCCCGCGAAGGTGCGCGACCTGCCCGTGCCGGAGGTGCCGCGGCACAACGTCGCGGCCTACCTCCAGCTGGCGGAGTGGTACCGCGACGCCGGGGCCTGAGCGGACCTCAGCCGCAGTACGCTTCACGGTGGGGTAGGGGTTCACGACGCTGCCGCTGTGCATCTCGAAGTGCACGTGCGGGGACGTGCCCTTGGCGTTGCCCGTGGTCCCCACCGTGCCGATGGGGTCGCCCTTCTCGACCCGCCCCGAGGGGCCGTAGGCGTCGAGGTGCGCCCCGATGTAGGTGTAACCGTCCTCGCCCCGCAGCGTGAACTGCTGGCCGGCCCGGTTGCCCTGCACGTGCTCGATCGTGCCGGCCACCGGCGCGTGGATGATGGTGCCGCGCGGGGCGAACAGGTCGATGCCCTCGTGGTAGCGGCCATCGGGCTTGGCCACGCCGAAGTCGTTGACGTAGTGAGCGCCCGGGCACCACGCACGCCCACCGGGCGCCGGTGTCCGCGGTCGCCTTCGCCCCCGGGATCTTCAGGGTCTGGCCGGCGATGATGTGGTTCGCGTCGGTCAGGCCGTTGGCCTTCACCAGGCGCGTGACGGTCGTGCCGTACCGGCCGGCGATGGAGGAGAGGTTCTCGCCCACCGCGATGGTGTGGCTGCCGGCCTTGCGGGCACCGCCGCCACCGGTCCCGGGCGGCGGCGGGGGCGTCGCGGCCACGCGCAGGAGCGACCCGGCCCAGACGCGGTTCACGTCGGTGATGCCGTTGGCCCTGGCCAGGGCCTGCACCGGCAGGCCGTACCGCTTGGCGATCGCCGCCAGCGACTCCCCGGGTCGGACCACGTGGGTGGTCGCCTCACCATCCCCGGACGAGGAAGGCGCGGATGGGGCCGGGGCCGCGGCCCCGCCCGCCTGCCCGGGGATGGTGAGGACCTGTCCGACGATGATGAGGTTGGGGTTGTGGATCGAGTTGACCTCGACCAGCGAATCGACGGACACGCCGTTGCGTGCCGCGATGGCGCTGAGGGTGTCGCCCGACCGGACCGTGTAGGCGGCGCCGCTGGCCGCCACCAGTCCGAGCACGGCCACCCCGACCTTGATGCGAGCGCCCCGCTGCGACCCTCGGGTCTGCCACGTCCGCCCCAGCACCCGGGCTCGGTCCATCCACCGTCGGTTCATCGTCGTTCCCTCGCGTCGTCGGCGTCGCCACGGTCCCGACGCGTCGGGCCGCTTCGACGAACGAGGAGACGGTAAACCACAGGAGCAACATCTTCAACAACTTTCACAATACCCACATGGCCGGGTGGGGAACTTGCTGCCCGCCCGACCGTCGTCGCCAGAAACTGGACCGAGGCCCAGAATTTGTTCCGCACGCCGGCTCTTGCCCCGCGACCGACACGGAAACCGGGATGGAGCCCAGATTCTGCCGGTGAGGCATGGTCGGCGGGGCGCTGCAGGGGGCGGGGCGCCGCTACAGGCAGGCGCCGCTGGAGCCGTTGGGCGTCGCCTGGAGGGCCTCGCGCACCTCCTGGACGTGCAGCGCGTAGGCGGTGTTCGCGTTGTCGGGGGACACCGCGAACACGACCCCCATCACCGCCCCGTCGCTGCCGATCACGGCCGAGCCGGAGTCGCCCTGGCGGAGCTGGGCGGACAGGTACAGCACGCGGCGCTCGATCCGGTCCTCGCCGTAGAGGTTGCGACCGACCGTCGGGCGGTCGTCGGCGACGCGGGCCGACGCGATGCGCGGGGTGTTCTGGCCTCCCGGGTAGCCGATGACGGCCGCGCCCTCGTCGATCTCGGGATTCCGCAGCGGCAGCGGGTCACGCGCGACGTCCGGGGAGGCGAGCAGGGCGATGTCGCGGTCGCTGTCGAAGTGCTGGATGGTGGCAGGGACGGTCGTGCCGTCCGTGCGGCGCAGGCGGATGCGGTCGGCCCCGGCGACCACGTGGGCGTTGGTCACCACGAGGCCCGGGCGCACGACGAAGCCGGACCCCTCGAAGCCGGACCCGCACCCGAACGCCTCGACGTTGACGGTGGACGGCGTGGCTGCCTCGACGACCTCGGCGGGTATCGGCAGCTCCGACGGCGGTGGCCCGGTGACCGGCGCCGGCTGCAGGTCCGCGAAGACCTCGGGGAAACCGCTCTGGTCGATCAGCCGACCGAGTGCCCGCGACGCGTCGGGCGGGTCCGGGGCGCGGTCGTGCACCCACCCGATCACCTCGGACTCGCGCACCTCACGGGAGATGGCGCCCGGCGTGTTCGACAGTGCGGGCAGCAGGAACCAGACCAGCAGGAGCACGCTGAGCCCGCCCGCGATGCCGCCGGCGACCCGGTCGATCGGTCCGAACGGCGTGGCGTGCACCCGGTGGCGCAGGCGCAGGCCCAGCACCTCCCCGATGCCCGACAGCACCGACGTCGTGATCAGCACGACCATCAGGCCGATCAGCAGGCGCGTGACGGCGTCCCCGCCCGGCCATGCCTGCAGGACCGCGGGCACGATGACCGCGGAGAGGGCGAGGCCGAGCAGCCCACCGGCCCACGAGATGGCGCGGGCCGCCAGGCCGAGGCGGTACCCGGTGACCGCCGCGAGGGCGATCATCACGAGCAGCACGACGTCGAGGAGGTTCACGGCGGCCACGGTAGGTGGTTGGCGGACGGGTGCGCGTCCCCGGCCGGCGCACGGTGCCGGCATGACGCGGCCCGGGCGCCCACAGCACCCTCAGCAGGGCGGGTGCGGACGTCCGGGCCGGGCCGGGCGGAGAGGGATCAGTTCATCAGCGCTTCGCGGCGCTCCTGGCGGTCGAGGTAGTCCGACAGCCGGGTGTGCAGCTTGGAGGCGGACAGCTCCGACTGCGGGTGGTGGCCCTCACGCGAGGCGATCCACAGCGGGCGAAGCTCGCCCACGCCGGTGTCGGTCTCGTCGACGTGGATGGTCCAGCCGGGGAACTGGTCCTCGAGCCAGTCGATGGTGCTGCGGAGCTCGGTCGCCGCGTCGGGGCGGTGGGTGGTGGTCGTGGCGTCGGTCACGGTCGCCTCCTTCGGGAGCAGCCGGTGCGGGAGTCGTCGGGGGTGGGACGCGCGGGGCGCGGCGGCGGTTGCTCATCCTGTGTTCGTCAACGCACCCATCATGGTTCGTCATCCACATCTGGACGATGGGTCATCGCACCCATCATGCCGGTCGGGATGCGCGGGCCCCAGCATCCGCCGCGGGCCTGGGCGGCCCGTCGGCCGGGCCTGGCCCGACACAACGAGCGAGGCCCCGTCGAAGTTCCGCGTGTCGCCCCAGGAGGAATCGGAACCTTCCCCGAGAAATGGCGCAGAGCCCGCGGTGCGCGGTCGGGCCCGGCGCTGTCCGGGCCGCGATCCTTGGGGCGGGCACCGCTTCCCGCGAGACTTCGCGCTCGCGTTTCGGTCCCCGGTGGTGCGACGTCCGCTTCAACGTGGGACGCTCGTCCGCACCTGCAGGTTTCTGCCCGGAGAGTCTGTTCGGTGTCCGCGCGCTCGACGCGGGCTCTGCACCTCGAGTGTGCGCCCGCCGGGGTCGGATGTCCATCGTCGGAAGCAGGGGCGCCCGGTCTGGCGCGGGCGCCGCACGCGTGCCTGCGCCCGTCCGGCCACGCAGGCTGCGAGACACGGGCGGGCCCGCCACGAACCTGCCCTCGGACGCCCATCCGGCACAGGCTCGGACGGACCCGTCCCGGGGCGCCGAGTACGCTGTCAGGTCCGCCCTGCGCCGTGCGCCTCCCGCGCCCGCCGACCCCGCTGATCAGGAGCCCGTTCGTGGATCCCTCGCCGTCGCCGTCCGACACGGTGGGCGGTGAGGTCGTCGACCTGGACCTGGGCGCCCGCCGGTCGCTGCAGCTGACCTTCGTGCCCTCCGGACCGGTGCCGGCGGCGTCGTGGTTCGCCGCGTGGGAGGCCTCCGAGGACGGCGAGCCCGTCGACGACACCGCGCTCCTCGAGGCCCTGCGCGACCTGGACCTGCCGTCGGGCGAACCCGCACGACTGACGAGCCCGCTGGTCGTCGAGGGCACGGCGGTCCGCAACCTGCCGCTGCTCCCACCGTGCGCGTGCTGGCCGGCATGCCGGCGCGGTCGGGCTGGCCCGCCTGGCACCGGCCGACGGATTCGGTACTGGCCTGGTCCCTGGCGTCCAAGCTCGCGCTCGAGGTCGTCACCGCGGGGCGCTTCGTCCCCCTGCTGTACGCGACCTCCTCGCCCGACACCGGCATGGCCGCGTGGCGGGCTCGACCGCCCCGCGACGGCCGCGTCGGCCAGCTCGCGGCCCTGCTGCCTCCCGCCGCCCACGCGGTCGAGCAGCGCGACGGTGGACTGCTGGGTCCCGACGACGCGGTCGGGTCCTTCCTCGACGCCATCGCGGACGCCTGCGGTCGCCAGGGGCACCGCCCCGACCGCGGACGCCGGCGACGGGGCGTGTCCGCGCGTCCGTGGACCGAGCTGTGGCCCGAGGCCCTGGCCGGTGGCGACCCCGCGGTCGTCCCGCTTCGCGTGCCGTCCGACGAGGTCGAGGCCGACGTCGAGGAGTGGGTGGCCCCCGCCCTCGGCCAGCGCACCCGCGGCACCGTGCGGCTGGCCCTGCGGGTCGTCCCGCCCGAGGTCGGCGACGCCGGCACCGCCGAGATGTCCGACCGTCTGGCGGCCGTCGACGCCCCGTGGCAGGTCCACCTGCTGCTGCAGTCCACGCTCGACACCGACGCCCTGGCCACCGCCGCCGAGGTCTGGGCGGGCGAGGTGCGCGAGCTCGCGGGGCGCCGGGTCGACGACGCCGAGGACACCTTCGTGCTCGGGCTGGCCGAGGCCGCCCGGATCTGCCCACCGCTGGACCGGGCGCTGTCGCAGGCCCACCCCGAGCACGTCGAGCTCACCGCCGCCGAGGCCAGCACGCTGCTGGCCGAGGGCATCGACGAGCTGGCCCGCGCCGGCGTCGGGCTGCTGGTGCCGCCCGAGCTGCGCGAGGTCAACGCGCGCCGGTTGCGGGCACGCATCCGGATCGGTCAGACCACCGGTACGGCAGGGCGCGTCGCCAACGAGGGCATGCTCGCCCGCAGCGACGTCGCGTCGTTCGAGTACGAGATGGCGCTCGGCGAGGACACCCTGACCGCCGAGGAGTTCCAGGAGATCGTCGGGCTGAAGCGCTCGCTCGTGAAGTGGCGCGGGCAGTGGGTCCGCATCGACCACGAGGAGACCGACCGCATCGCCGAGCTCGCCGGCCAGTCCGGCACCCTGCAGCTCACCGAGGCGGTGGCCGCGGCGCTTGCCGGCCAGGCCGAGGTCGACGACGACCTCGGCTGGATCGAGGCGACGGCCGAGGGTGACATCGGGGCGCTGGTCGACCGGCTCAAGTCGGCCCCCGAGCCCGACGAGGCCCGCATCGTCGCCATCGAGGGCGACCTGCGCGACTACCAACGGCGGGGCGTCGCGTGGCTGCAGCGCATGGCCGACCTCGGGGCCGGGGGGATCCTGGCCGACGAGATGGGGCTGGGCAAGGCGCAGCCCCTGGACGCACAGGTCCTGACGCCGACGGGCTGGCGGCGCATGGGTGACCTGCAGGTCGGCGACGAGGTCATCGGGTCCAAGGGCGACGCCGTGCCCGTGACCGGCGTCTACGAGCAGGGCATCAAGGACATCTACCGGGTCACGTTTTCGGACGGCTCGTGGACCGAGTGCTGCGACGAGCACCTCTGGCAGGTCAACACGCCGCTTCGCCGGTGGCGGGGCGCCGAGCCGCGGGTGATGGAGCTGGCCGAGATCCGACAGCGGCTCGTCGACGGCGCCGGCAATCGCCAGCACTTCATCCCGCTCGTCGAACCCGTCCGCCACCCCGAGGCGCAGCTTCCCGTGGACCCGTACGTGCAGGGACAGCGAGCCGCCACGGGTGACATCGACCACATCCCGTCGGCGTACCTGTTCGCCAGCGTGGACCAGCGCGAGGCCCTGTTGCAGGGGCTGCTGGACACCGACGGACACGTGCGCCCGAAGGACAACAACGTCGAGTTCAGCACCAGCTCGCCGCGGCTGGCCGAGGACGTGCGACAGCTGGTGCACAGCCTCGGCGGCACGGCACGCGTGCGGTCCCGGACCACGACCCATCGCGACGCCTACCGGATGAGCGTCGCCCTGCCCGACTCCGTCCGACCCTTCCGGCTGGCACGCAAGGCCGACACGTACCACCCGCGAGAGAAGTACCCCCCCTCGCGGTCGATCGCCTCCGTCGAGCCTGTGGGGCGCAAGCCTGCGCGGTGCATCCGGGTCGATGCACCGGATCACCTCTACGTGACGGACGATCACATCGTCACCCACAACACGGTCCAGGCCATCTCGCTGCTCACGTCACGGGCGCAGGACCGGCCGCACCTCGTGGTCGCCCCGACGTCGGTGGTCGGCAACTGGGAGCGTGAGCTGCGCAAGTTCGCCCCGGCCGTGCCGGTCATCCGCCACCACGGTCCGGACCGGCCGCGCTCGCCCCGTGACTTCCCGCCGGCCCATGCGGTGCTGACCAGCTACGCGCTGCTGCGCCGGGACGCGGGGCTGCTGTCGCAGGTGGACTGGGACATCGTCGTGTTCGACGAGGCGCAGCAGATCAAGAACGCCGCGTCGAAGGGCGCGAAGGCCGCCCGGTCGATGGAGGCACGGTGCCGGTTCGCCATGACGGGTACGCCGATCGAGAACCGGCTGTCCGAGCTGTGGTCGATCCTCGACGTGACCAACCCGGGGCTGCTCGGGTCGCAGCGGCGGTTCAACGAACGCTTCGCCGTCCCGATCGAACGCTGGCGGGACGAGGAGGCGGCCGACCGGCTCAAGCGGCTGATCGCCCCGTTCGTCGTCCGTCGTCGCAAGGCCGACCCCGACGTGTCGGTGGACCTGCCGCCCAAGCAGCAGATCACCGTCGCGTGCTCGCTGACCCGCGAGCAGGCGTCGCTGTACCAGGCCGCCATCGACCAGGCGTTCCAGTCGGGGCTCGGCTCGACGGCCTTCGAGCGTCGTGGTCGCATCCTCGCGCTGCTCACCGCGCTCAAGCAGATCTGCAACCACCCCGCCCAGTACGTGCGGGACGGCGGGAAGCTCACGGGGCGCTCGGGCAAGCTGGCGCGCGCGACGGAGATCCTCGGCGAGATCGTGGCCAGCGGCGACCACGCCCTGGTCTTCACCCAGTTCCGCGAGATGGGCGACCTGCTCGCCGCGCACCTCAAGGAGCAGCTCGACCTGCCCGAGGTGCCGTTCCTGCACGGCGGCACGCCGATGGGGGCCCGCGAGGCGATGGTCGACCGGTTCCAGGAGGCCGAGGACGCCCCGCCGATCCTGCTCGTCTCGCTGCGCGCCGGCGGCACCGGCCTCAACCTCACCCGCGCCACCGAGGTCATCCACTACGACCGGTGGTGGAACCCGGCCGTCGAGGACCAGGCCACCGACCGTGTCCACCGGATCGGCCAGACCCGCCCCGTGACCGTCCACCGGCTGGTCACCTCCGGCACGATCGAGGAACGCATCGCCGACCTGCTCGAGCGCAAGCGCGCCCTGGCCGACGCCGTCGTCGGCGAGGGCGAGACCTGGATCACCGAGCTCGACGACGAGGACCTGCGCGAGCTCGTGGCCCTGTCCTCCGACGACGTCGAGGACGACGAGGACGCGGCATGAGCACGTCCTCGGACACTCCCACCCGCACCCTCGGGGACCGCTGGATGGCGGCGGCCGCCGGGGGCTCCGCGGCCGCTCGCCACCGCCTCGAGAAGGGCCGCGCCGGCGCGGGGCGGCTGGTCGACGTGATGCAGATCACGCCGGGCCAGATCACCCTGCGCGTGCCGGATGGTCGCGGGCGGTCCCACGACGTGACCCTCGAGGTCCCGGTGCTCGACGACGGTGCCTGGGACGAGGTGGTGGCCCGCTCGGGCCGCGAGCTTCGGCACACCGCGGCCCTGCTGCAGGGGCGCCTGCCCACGGTCCTGCTCGAGGACGACCTGCTGTTCCCTGAGCAGCTGGCCGGCCACTGCACGTGCAGCGAGGCCCGGCCCTGCCGCCACGAGGCCGCCACCCACCACGCGATCGCGACCGCCATCGACCGCGACCCGCCCCGGCTGCTGCGCATCCGCGGCCGGTCCGTCGATGACCTGCTGGACGCGCTCCGCAGCGCCCGCGGCACCCGCCGGGCCGCCGACGAGGGCGACGACCTCGACCTGTCCGACCCCCTGCACGCCCGCGGGGACCTCGAGGGCATCGACGTCCACCCCGTCCCCGTGCCGGACGTCAGCACGGTCTTCGAACGCCTCGGCCCGCCGCCCGGGTTCGAGGACTCCGAGGTGCTGGAACGGCTGATGTCCGAGGCGGCCGCGCTCGCCTGGCGGCTGGCCGCGGGGGAGGGGTCCGAGGCCGCCGACGACGAGGCACTGCTGTCCGAGCTGCGGGCGCAGGGCGTGGCCACCGCCGGGTCGATCGCGTCGTCGCTGGGCCTGGACGCCGAGGTCGCCCAGGAAGCCCTCGACCGGCTGTACTCGGCCGGGACCGTGCTGCGCATGGGCGAGGGCGAGACCGCCCGCTACCGGGCCGCCTGACGTGGCGGGCGGCGGGCGTCGTCTGCCCCACGACTGGGACGCCTCCTACGACGGCACGCCCCCCTGGGACATCGGCCGGCCCCAGGCGGCGTTCGTGGCGCTGGCCGAGGACGGGGTCCTGCGGGGCCGGGTGCTCGACGTGGGGTGTGGAACCGGCGAGCACGCGCTGCTGGCCGCCGTGCACGGGCTCGACGCGACCGGGGTGGACGTGGCGCCCCGCGCCATCGCGCAGGCTCGTGCCAAGGCATCGGCGCGGGGCCTGGACGCCCGGTTCGTCGTGGGCGACGTGCTCGACCTGGATGCGTCGTTGGGGCCCGTGGACACCGTGGTCGACTGCGGCCTGTTCCACGTCCTCGACGACGCGGACCGCGCCCGGTTCGTCACCTCGCTCGATCGGGTGCTGGCGCCCGACGGGACCTACCACATGCTGTGCTTCAGCGACCGCGTGCCGGGCGACGACGGCCCGCGCCGCATCTCACGCGACGAGATCCGCGCGACCTTCACCGGCCCCCTGCGCGTCGAGGCGATCGACGATGCCGGCATCGAGGCGACCTTCCTCGACCAGCCGGTCCCCGCGTGGTTGGCGCGGATCAGTCGCGGTACATCCGACGGGTGACCGCGGACATCATCCGCACGGCGCTGCGGCGAGGAAGCAGGCGCTCCATGACCTCGCCCGACAGCCGGTCGCGCCCCGTCGGCACGACCTCCGGGCCGTGGCCGAGCGCGTCCAGCCCGGCGCGGGCGACCACCGCCGGGTCGCCCGGCGTGGGACCGCCCCGTGCCCCCGAGGCCCGGTAGGCGGGCGTGTCCGTCGCACCGGGACGCACCGCGACGACATCGACGCCGTGGGGGGCCAGGTCGGCCCACAGGCCCTCGGCCCACACCCGCGTGAACGCCTTGGTGGCGGCGTAGGTCGCCAGCACCGCCGAGCCCTGGCCGGCGGCCAGCGAGCTCATCAGCACGATGCCGCCCCGCCCCCGCGCCACCATCGCCGGGGCGAGGTGGCGGACCAGCCGGACCGGCCCGCGGACGTTGACGTCCACCGCCGCGTCGAGCAGGTCCGGGTCGGTCCGGTCGAAGCGGCCGCGGGGCGCGACGGCGGCGTTCCAGACCAGCAGGCCGACCTCGAGGTCGCCGATGTGGGCCTCCAGCGCGGGGACGAGGTCGGGACGGCCGAGGTCCAGGTCCACGCCCCGCGTCGCGACGCCGTGCCGCTCGCCCAGCGCATCGGCCATCGCGCCGACATCGGGGTCGCGGGCCACCACGACCACGTCACAGCCCCGGGCCGCGAGCTCCTCGGCGTAGGCGGCGCCGATGCCGCTGGAGCCGCCGGCCACCAGCGTCCATGGCCCGTACCGGTGCACGAACTCGTCGTCCATCGAAGCTGCTCCCACCGTCCGGCTGCGTAGCCTGCCAGCCCGGGCGACGCGGAAGGGACTCGACGTGACGGTGCTGGTGGTTGGCGCAGGGCCCTCGGGGCTGTCGGCGATCCGTGAGCTGGTGGCCGCGGGGCGGGACGTGGTCGGCGTCGAGCGCCACGACGACGTCGGCGGGATCTGGGACATCGACAACCCCGGGACACCGATGTACGAGTCGGCCCACCTGATCTCGTCCCGGACGCAGTCGGCGCTCGACGGGCTGGACATGCCCGCCGACTACCCGGACTACCCCTCGCACCGGCAGCTGCTGGCCTACCTGCGCGACTACGCCGACACGTTCGACCTGCGCAGGCACATCCGTTTCGGGACCGCCGTCGAGCACGTCGAGCCCCACGACGGCGGCGGCTGGACAGCGACGCTGTCCGACGGCGACACGCTGGAGGTCGAGGCCGTCGTGCTGGCCGTCGGCAACCAGTGGCACCCGAACCTGCCGGACCTGCCCGGCGAGTTCACCGGCGAGGCCCTCCACTCGCAGGCCTACCGGGACCCGGCCGTGTTCCGTGGGAAGCGCGTGCTGATCGTGGGCGCCGGCAACTCCGGGTGCGACATCGCCTGCGACGCCGCGGCCAACGCCTCGTTCGCGGCGATCTCGACCCGCCGCGGCTACCGCTTCGTGCCCAAGTACGTGTTCGGCCAGCCAACCGACGTGTTCGCCCACAAGGGCCCGTCGCTGCCCGCCCCGGTCGAGCAGAAGGTCCTCACGCGGCTGATCGACACGCTGGTCGGCGACGTCACCCGCTTCGGGCTGCCCGCCCCGGACCACGACGTGCTCGCCACCCACCCCATCATGAACACGCAGGTGCTCGACCACCTCGGCCACGGCGACCTGGTGGCCCGCCCCGACGTCGCGTCGCTGGACGGCACCACCGTCCACTTCGTCGACGGGCGCGCCGAGGACTACGACGTGATCGTGTGGGCGACGGGCTACCGGCCGTCGTTCCCGATGCTGCCCGACGGCGTGATCGACTGGCACGGGATCAACCCGAACCTGTACGTCAACGTCTTCCACCGCGACCGCGACGACCTGTTCGTGCTCGGCATGATCGAGACCGACGCCAGCGCCTGGCCGCACATCAGCCTGCAGGCGAAGCTGGTCGCCGCCGCGCTCGACGTGCGGGACCGTGGCGGGGCGCAGGCCGACGCGTTCGCGCGGCTCAAGCGCACCGACGCCGACCTCGAGGGCGGCCTGCACCACGTCGACAGTCCGCGCCACAGCTACTACCAGCGCAACACCACGTACCTCGCGCTGGCGCGTGAGCTGCTCCGGCAGCTTCGGACGGGGCGAGGTCACCGGGGAACCGCTGGAGGTCGGCACGGTGGCCACTCGCCCGTCGCACCGCCCGGCGGTGGACGGCACGGCTCCGGGATGTCGTGAAGTAGCGACAGATGGAGGTCCTGCGACCGCTCGAGGCCACCCGTGACCGCGCGGCGGCTCACCACTAGCCTCGGCGCCATGCCACGTGTGCTGATCGTCCACCACTCGCCGTCGCCGTCGTGCCGCGCCATGTTCGAGGCAGTGCGCGACGGGGCGTCCGACGACGCGATCGAGGACGTCGAGGTCGTGACGCGGGCGGCGCTGGCCGCCACGCCCAGCGACGTGCTCGCCGCCGACGCCTACCTGCTCGGGACGACGGCCAACATCGGGTACATGTCCGGCGCCCTCAAGCACTTCTTCGACACCGTCTACTACCAGGTGATGGACGAGACGGCCCGTCGTCCCTACGCCGCGTTCGTGCACGGCAACCAGGACACCACCGGTGCCGTGCGGGCGATCGAGTCGATCACCAAGGGCCTGGGCTGGAAACGGGCCCGCGATCCGGTCAAGGTGGTCGGCGAGCCCGCCCGGGCCGACCTCGACGCCTGCTGGGAGCTGGGCGGCATGCTCGCAGCCAGCCTCACGATGTAGGAGTCGGCATGGCGATCGCGCTGACCGGGGGACGCCTGGTCGACGGCACGGGGCGCGACCCCGTCGACGACGTGACGGTGGTGGTCGAGGGGGATCGCGTCGCCGCCGTCGGCCGCGACGTGGCGCGCCCCGCGGACGTGGAGGCGATCGACGTCGACGGGCTCACGGTCCTGCCCGGCCTGATCGACCTGCACACCCACATGGGCATCATCGAGGTCGTGGGCGCCGGGTCGCTGTCGGCGGCCGAGGTCGCGGCCCACCTGTTCCGCAACGCCGAACGCTGCCTGCAGTCCGGGCACACCACCGCCCGGGAGGTCGCCGGGGCCGACGGCGGGTTGCGGCGGGCCATCGACGCCGGGCTGGTCCCCGGCCCGCGGCTGTTCCCCTCCGGACCGATGATCTCGCAGACCGGTGGCCACGGCGACCACGACTTGCCCTGGCTCGACCACCACCACGCGGTCCGCGGGATCCCCGGGCTCTCGCACGCCGCCGAGGTCGTCGACGGACCCGACGGGGTGCGGGGCGCGGCGCGGCGGGCGTTCCAGCACGGGGCGACCCAGCTCAAGGTCTGCGCGTCGGGCGGTGTCGTGTCCCTGACCGACTCGCTCACCGACACCCAGTTCACGGTCGACGAGCTGCGGGCCGCCGTCGAGGAGGCGGAGGCGCGTGGCACCTACGTCACGGCGCACGCCCACAACGCCCAGGCGATCCGCAACGGCCTCGAGGCCGGCCTGGCGTGCTTCGAGCACGGCACCTGGCTCGACGAGGAGACGGCGGCACGGATGGCCGCGGCCGGTGCCGCGCTGGTCCCGACCTTCGCCACCGTGGTCCAGGCGACCGAGCGCTGGCAGGAGCTCGGGATCCCCGAGGACCTGCTCCCGCGGTACCACGGCGTGCTCGACGCGATGCGCGAGTCGCTGCACGTCGCGATCGAGGCGGGCGTGACGATCGGGTCGGGCTCGGACATCCTGGGTCCGAACCAGCGCGACCGCGGGATCGAGATCGCGCTGAAGGCCGAGGTGATGGGCGCGATGGACGCCATCGTCGCCGCCACCCGCACCTCCGCCGAGATCCTGCGTGCCGCGAACGACCTCGGCACCGTCGAGGTCGGCCGAGTCGCCGACGTCATCGCCGTCGCCGGGGACCCGCTGGCGGACCCGCACGTGCTGGCCGACGAGGACAACGTCGTGCTCGTGGTCAAGGACGGGCAGGTGGTCAAGGACATCCGCAGCTGAGCAGGTGCGGACCTAGGCGACCGACGTGCCGCTGCGTGCGGTCAGCTCGGCATAGACCTCGCTGAGGGTGCTCGTCACGGGGCCCGTCCCGCCGTCGCCGATGGGGCGCCCGTCCACCTCGACGACCGCCACCAGCTCGCCCATGGTGCCGGTGCAGAAGGCCTCGTCGGCGCCGTACAGCTCGGCGAGCGACAGGTCCCGTTCGACCGCCGGGATCCCGCGCTCTCCGCACAGCTCCAGCACGGTGCCCCGGGTGATGCCCGCGGGGCAGGCGACCACGCGGGAGGTCACGACCTCGCCGTCGAGCACCGCGAAGACGTGGGTGGCGTTGGTCTCGGCGACGAACCCCCGGCCGTCGAGCATCAGCGCGTCGTCGACGCCGGCGACGTTCGCCTCGATCTTCGCGAGGATCGAGTTGATGAGGTTGGCGTGGTGGATGCGGGGGTCCAGCACGTCGGGGCCGGGGCGGCGGACCGACGCGGTGACCAGGCGCACCCCCGCCCGGTCGTAGACCGGTGGCTTGTGCTCGGCGAGCACGATCAGCGTCGGACCCTGGGTGTTCAGGCGCGGGTCCATGCCGCTGGTGACCTTGACGCCCCGCGTGAGGGTCAGGCGGATGTGCACGCCGTCGGTCATGTCGTTGGCCTGCAGGGTCCGCGCGATCTCGGTGGTGATGGTGTCGTGGGTCGGGATGTCGGTGAACGCCAGCGCCAGCGCGGACGCGCGCAGCCGGTCGAGGTGCTCGCGGAGCCGGAAGATCCGCCCGTCGTACAGGCGCAGGCCCTCCCAGACGGCGTCGCCGCCCTGGACGACCGAGTCGAACGGGCTGACCCCGGCCTCGTCACGGTGGACAAGTCGCCCCCCGATGTTCACGACCAGGTCGCGGTTGCGCTCGTCGAACGTCTGCAGCATCAGCCGTCTCCGTGGTCGTCGGTGATCGGGTCCACCGCGATGCGGTGTCGGGCGAGGCGCTCGTACAGCGGCTGGCACCGGGCCAGCAGCGGCGCGAGTCGCTCGGGCATCGGGTCGGTCGTCGGACGGTAGGGCCGGAAGCTGGTCGAGTGCTCGACGGCGTCGTACCACCAGCGCGCCCAGAGGCCGTCGGTGGGCCGCGGACCCGCCTCCCACGTGAGCATGGCCGGGTCGAACAGCACGTCCAGCGAGGCACAGACGGCCTCGAGGGCGGGGCGTGGCGCCGTCTGGACGTCCCGGGCGTCGACCACGGGTGGGACGCGGCCGGTCGTCCGGACCACGTGCTCGAACAGCCGCACCTGTTGGGGCAGGCCCGTCTCGGCGAGGTCGACCTGCGGCTGCACCTTCGCGAAGGACACCAGCACCTCGGCCGGCTCGCGGATCAGGAAGAGGTGGCGGAAGCCGCCGAGCCAGTCCAGGTCGACCTCGTCCAACACGTGCTTGGTCATGTGCTTCTGGGCCCAGATGGCGTGGTCGCCGGGCACGGGCCCCGTGAGCACGTCGACGACCTCCCGCCAGTCGGTCGGGTAGGTGCGGACGATCTCGTCGCGCCCCGGGTGCGGGGCGCCGGTCCGGTGCAGCCAGTAGGCGTACAGCGGCTCGTCGACGACCGTGGTGTCCGCGCGGCTGTCCCACGAGCGCATCATCGCGGTCGAGATGTTGCGCGGCCCCGACCAGATCGCGATCCGCGTCGTCATGCTGGACAGCGCCTCCGGCCTCGCCTCCTCGGCGCAACCTACCCACGCGAGCAGGCCCGTCGGGGGCGCGAGCGAACGCGCCCCGCCGTGCCCCGGGGTGTGCGACGATCGACGGCGTCGGACCAGGGACGAGCCATCGACGCTGCGACCTCGCCGCGGATCCGCACGCCCGACCAGCGTGTGCGTGTCTTCGTGTCCTCGACGCTGGGCGAGCTGGCCGAGGAACGGGCGGCGGTCCGGGCGGCCGTGGAGCAGCTGCACCTGACGCCGATCATGTTCGAGCTGGGGGCGCGCCCGCACCCGCCCCGCGCCCTGTACCGCTCGTACCTCGAGCAGTCCGACGTCTTCCTGGGCATCTACTGGCAGCGCTACGGCTGGGTGGCGCCGGACATGACGATCTCCGGGCTCGAGGACGAGTACGTCCTGTCGGCGGGCATGCCGCGGCTGGTGTACGTGAAACGCCCCGCCCCCGACGTCGAGCCCGGCCTGGAGGCGATGCTTGCCCGGCTGCAGGAGGAGGACACGACCTCCTACCGGCCGTTCCGGGACGTCGACGAGCTGCGCGAGCTGGTGCTCGACGACCTGGCGGTGATGCTCACCGAGCGGTTCGACACGGCGTCGGGCAGGACGGGCACGGCACCCGCCGCTCCCGTGCCGACGAACCTCCCCAGCCCGCCGTCGACGTTCGTCGGACGCGAGACGCTGCGCGCGCAGCTGTGCGACCGGCTGCGATCCGAGGAGGCACGCCTCGTCACGCTCACCGGGCCCGGGGGAGCGGGCAAGACCCGCCTGGGGGTGGAGGCCGCGCACGGCGTCGTCGACGCGTTCCCCGACGGGGTCGTCTTCGTCGACCTCAGCGCGGAGCAGCAACCCGAGCAGGTCTTCGCGGCCATCGTGCGCACCGTCGCCCTGCCGGGGGCGACCGACGACCCGCCGCTGGAGGCCCTGATGCGGGGCCTGCGCGTGTCCCGCATGCTGCTCGTCCTCGACAACTTCGAGCAGGCGACCGACGCCGGCCCGGGCGTGGTCGAGCTGCTCGAGCACTGCCCGCACCTGACCGTCCTCGTCACGAGCCGCTCCGCCCTCCGGGTGCGCGGCGAGGTCCTGCTGCCGGTGCCGCCGCTGTCGCTGCCCCGCGGGACCCCCCGCGCGGTGGCCGACGCCGAGCAGTCCGAGGCCGTCCGGCTGTTCGTGGACCGCGCCGCGGCGGGTGTCCCGGGGTTCGAGCTCACCGACGAGAACGCCGCCGAGGTGGCCGCGATCTGCACGCGACTGGACGGTCTGCCGCTGGCCATCGAGCTCGCGGCCTCCCACGTGGGCCTGTTCGGCGTCCAGGAGCTCGGAACCCGACTCCGCACGCGCCTCGACGCCCTGGAGGGAGGACCGCGGGACCTGCCGGAGCGCCAGCAGACCCTGCGGCGGACCATCGAGTGGAGCACCGAGCTGCTCGACGACCGCGGACGCGATGCCTTCGCGCTGCTGTCGACGTTCGCCGGCGCGACCCTGGTCGACGTCGAGGCAGTGGCCGGCCGTGTGCCCGACCTCGTGGACCTCGACGTGCCCTCGGGGCTCGCCTCGCTGGTCGACCGCAGCCTCGCCCACAACGCGCTGGCGGTCGACGGCCGTCCCCGGCTGTCGATGCTCAACACGATCCGCGCGTACGCCGCGGAGCAGCTCGCGATACGGCCGGACCTGGAGGCCGCCGTACGGTGCGCCCACGCCGACCACTACACCGACCTCGCGCGGGGATGGCGGACCGAGCTGCGCCCGGACACCCGCGAGGCGGTGCTGGCGAGAGTGGCCGCCGAGCTCGGCAACCTGCGCACCGCCTGGTCGCACTGGGTCGACACGGGCGCGATCGCCCCGCTCAACGACCTGCTCGAGCTCCTCTGGGGCCACTACGACGCCACGGGCAACTACCGGGAGGCGGTCGAGCTCGGTACCGACCTCCTCGGGGCGCTGGCCCTGCAACCCGAGACGCCCGAACGGCTGCGGGACGAGATCGCCCTGGAGACCAGCCTGGCCCGGTCGATGATCGCGGTGCGTGGCTACACGGCCGAGGTCGAGCGCACGATCCGGGACGCGATCGAGCGCTCCGACGCAGCCGGGGACGCCCCGCGGCGCTTCCCCGTGCTCCGCAGCCTCGCCACGCTGCACGTGCTACGGGCGGACTTCGCCAGCGCCACCGAGGTCGGCCGGGAGCTGCTCGCCATCGCCGAGGCACAGGGCGACGACGCGCTCCTGGCGGACGCGCACCTGGTGGCGGGGGAGGCCGCGACCTACTCCGACCTGGCCGGGAGCCTCGCGCACCTCGACGCGTCGATCGAGCACTTCGCGGCGCGGTCCTCCTCGCCGGTGCAGTTCCGCGTCGGCCCGAGCCCGGGGGTCGTCGCCCCGCTCGTGTCGGGCCTGCTGCTGTGGCGCACGGGCTTCCCCGACCGCGCGCGGCTGCGAATCGCGCGTGGCCTGGAGATCTCCGAGGCGCTGCAGCACCCGTACACGCGGGCCTACGCCCTCTTCCACGGCTCCCTCGCTGCACTCTGGCAGGAGGACATGGCACGCGTGGCCGACCACGCCGACGAGCTGCTGCGGATCGCGGAGTCGCAGGACTACCCCGTCTGGCGTGCGCTCGGCCTCGTCCTGCGAGGCACGGCGCGGATCGACGCGGGGGCGGTCACCGACGGCCTCGCGGACGTCGAGGCGGGCTTCGCGCTCTACACCGGGTTGGCGGCACCCCCGGTGTTCTGGCCCGAGCTGCTGACCATCCGTGCGCGCGGCTGCGTGATGGCCGGCATGCCCGAACGGGCCCACGAGCTCGCGGACGCGGCCGCCGCCGCGTCGGTGCCCGGCGACCCCCAGGAACCCGAGATCGACCTGGTGCGCGGCGATGCCCATCTGCTCGGTCCCGCCCCGGACGTCCCCGCGGCCCTGGCTGCGTTCGAACGCGCCGCGGCGATGGCCGAGGAGCGGGGCGCGCGGACGAGCCAGCTGGTCGCCCTGACCCGGCTGGCCGAGCTCCGCCACGACACGCCCCGGGCCGGGGAGGCGCGGGTGGCCGTGGCCGCCCTGCTCGTGACGTTCACCGAGGGGGCCGACACCCGGCAGGTGGCCGCGGCCCGAGCGGTGCTCGACGGCTGACCGGGTCGCGTCAGTCCTCGTGACGTGCCCGGCTGGGGGCGACGCGGGGCGCCTCGTCGGGCATCTTCGGGTAGACCGGCGGCCACGGGGCGTCGGGGATCCCCCGGTCGAGGTCGGCCCGGAAGCGGTCGACCAGCGGGGCGATCGACTGCGGGTGGGCGTCGATGTCGGCCCACGGGTCGCCCCGTTCGGCGAGGCGATCGGGCACGGTGGCCATGGTCTGCGCCTCGGGGTCGATGGTGGCCAGCTCGTCCCAGGCGAACGGCGTGGACACCTGCGCCCCCACGCGGGGGCGCACGCACCACGCCCCGAAGACGTTCTTGTGCGGCGCGTTCTGGTTGAAGTCGACGAACACACGGGTGCCGCGCTGCTCCTTCCACCACGCGGCGGTGACGAGGTCGCGGTGGCGGTGCTCCATCTCCCGGGCGACCGCGACGGCCGCACGTCGCACGTCGAAGCCGTCCCAGCCCGGTTCCACGCGCACGTAGACGTGCAGGCCCTTGCTGCCGGTGGTCTTGACGAAGGCGCGGATCCCCTCCTCGTGGAGGAAGTCGCGGACGTGGCCGGCGGTCTCGCGCACCATGTCGAAGGTCACGCCGGGGGAGGGGTCCAGGTCGATCCGCAGCTCGTCGGTGTCGTCCGGCGACGACGCGCGGAAGGGCCAGACGTGCAGCCCGAGGCAGCCCATGTTGGCGGCCCACAGCACGTGGGCGATGTCGGCGATCACCAGTGCCCGTGACGGGGTCCCGTTGATGGTCATGACCGTCGTCGTCGACAGCCAGTCCGGCGCCGAGTCGGGAACCCGCTTCTGGTAGAAGCTCTGCCCCTTCACCCCGTTGGGGTAGCGCTCGAGCAGGACGGGGCGGTCCTGCGTGGCGGTCATCAGCGCGTCGCCCACGGCCAGGTAGTAGTGGGCGAGGTCGAGCTTGGTCTCGCCCCGCTTCGGGAACATCACCTTGTCGGGGCTGGTGATGGTGACCGTGCGCCCCGCCGCCTCGAGCTCCACGGGCTCGCCGTGGGCCGACGTCCGTGCCACACCCGTGCCTTCCTGCGAGATGAGGAAACGTACGGCCCGCGCCCCGGGGATGCTGTGGTAGGTGGCCGGTGGGGCGCCGCGACCGCGTAGGTTGCCGGCCCGACCAGGTGCAGGAGGGCCACCGCGATGCCGATGCCCCGTCGCCTGGTCGGCCTCACGGTCGGGGACCACCCCGACGCGTGGCGTGCGCTCGGCTTCGACGTCGACGTCGACCGGGTCACGGTGGGGGACGTGACGGTCCGCCTCGTCGGTGCGGGGGGCGACCGGGGCCTGCTCGCATGGTCGCTCGAGCCCGGGGTCGGGACGGCCGTCGACGGGCTGGCGCACCGCCCCGCCCCGACCGCCACGACCGAGCGGCGGCACCCCAATGGCGTCACCGCCGTGGACCACGTCGTGGTGGGGACACCCCACGTGGCGCGCACACTCGCGGCGCTCGCGGCGGTGGACCTGCACCCACGTCGCGTCGTCGAGGGGCTGCGGGGCGGGAACAGCGCCTACGCCTTCGTCCTGCTGGGCACCTGCGTGCTGGAGGTCATCGGCCCCCGGGAGCACGACCCCGACCGGACCCCGCGCCCCGCAGCGTTCGTCGGCCTGGCGTTCGTGGCCGACGACCTCGATGCGGTGGCGGCCCTCGACGGAGTGGCGGGGGAGCCCCGCGACGCCGTCCAGCCGGGTCGGCGCATCGTGACGTTGCGGACAGGCGAGCACGACGTCTCCGTGCCCGTGGCGGTGCTCACGCCCCGCCACTGACCGGCCACGTGCCGGCGGCGGGGACGACCAGCGCCCCGAACCGGTCCACGGTCCCGGCCATCACCTGCCGTGCCACCAGCGCCGCGGCGACGGCGTCCATGGCGTCCTGGCTCGGACGGTCCCCGACGCCGGTCACGGCGAGTCCGTCCGCTCGGAGCCGGTCCCAGCCGGCGCGGGTCCACGCCAGCCGGGTCCGTCCGCCCCGCGCCCCGCACCACCGGGTCCACGCGGCGGTCGGGAACACCTCGACGGCCTCCAGCCCGGCCTCGGCCAGCGCGCCGTACAGCGCCAGGCCGTTCCAGACCCACCCCAGGTAGTCGTCATGGCGCACGCGGGCGGCGGCCTCGTCCGGCGTGAACCGGATGCCGCAGACGCCCGCGCGGGCGAAGGCCCGTTCGTCGGGGCGTGACCGCTGGCCGTCCGGGGCCCAGGCAGCCGGGGCATCGACGCCGACGAGCCGGGCCCCGGCGGACAGCCCGACGACCTCGGCGACCTCGGTGGTGCGGTGGAGGCAGGCCCGTGTGCCCCCCAGCACGGCGACGTCGAACCCCTTCCGTTCGGCGCCCACGTCGACTCCCACCACCGCGGGCTCGGTCACGAGTGGCCGAGGACGGGGCGGGGGACGTAGGGGGCCTCGAGCGCCTCGACGTCGTCGTCGGTCAGCTCGACGTCCACGGCCCCGGCGGCGTCGTCGAGGTGGGACGGCTTCGTGGCCCCGACGATCGGGGCGGTGACGGCCGGGTGGCGCATCACCCAGGCGGCCGCGACCTGCGCCCGTGACACCCCGTGGCGGTCGGCGACCTCGCCGACGGCGTCGATGATGCCGGTGGCCGCGTCGTCGTAGAGGTGGGAGCTGAACCCGTCGCTGGCCTCGCGGGTGGTGTCCTCGGCGTCGGCGGGGCGCGCCAGCCGGCCCCGGGCCAGGGGACTCCACGGCACGACGCCGACGCCCATGTCCAGGCACTGGGGGAGCATCTCGCGCTCCTCCTCGCGGTACAGCAGGTTGTAGTGCGGCTGCATGGACACGAACGCGGGTCCACCCGTTGACGGTGGCCACGTGCTGGGCCTTGGCGAACTGCCACGCGTGCATGGACGACGCCCCGACGAACCGCACCCGTCCGGACCGGACGATGTCGTGCAGCGCCTCCATCGTCTCCTCGACCGGGGTGTGCGGGTCCCACCGGTGGATCTGCCACAGGTCGACGTGGTCGGTCCCGAGCCGGCGCAGGGAGCCGTCGATCGCGTCGAACAGGTGCTTGCGGCCGAGCCCGCCGCTGTTGCGGTCGTCCTCGTCCCACGGGAAGAACACCTTGGTGGCGATGACGACCTGGTCGCGCCGCACGCGGGACAGCAGCAGGCGACCGGTGACCTCCTCCGACACGCCCCGCGAGTACGCGTCCGCGGTGTCGAAGGTCGTGATGCCGAGCTCGAGCGCCCGCTCGACGAACGGCACCGCCGCCTGCTCGTCGAGGATCCACGGACGCCAGTCGGGGTCGCCGTAGCTCATCATCCCGAGCCAGATCGGCGAGACCCACAGCCCCGTGTCGCCAAGGCGCACCTGTTCCACGTCGTCCTCGCAGGTCGTCGTCGTGGCCGACGCTACTGCGCGCCCCTGCACGTCGCCCCGGCGTGTTCCGAGCCACCGCGCGCGGCGGTCCGAACGACCCACGACACGCCCCTCCCGCGAGGTCTCCCATGGCACAGATCGTCCGCCGGATCCCTGTCGACCGCGACGCCACCGAGGTCTTCGACGCGATCGCCGACTTCTCCACGACCGCTCGCTGGGACCCGGGCGTGCGGTCCTCCATCGCGCTCGACGACCCGCCGGTCGGGCCCGGGGCCCGGTTCGAGGTCACCCTCGACCAGGGGCCCTTCGGCCCGCGACTGACCTACCGCACCGAGGTCCACGACCGGCCACGGCGGGTGGTCCTGCACACCCGCAATGCCCTGGTCGAGGGCACGGACGACGTGACGGTCGAACCCGACGGCGACGGCTGTGTGGTCACCTGGCAGGCCGACTTCGCACTCCGCGGGCCGGTGGGCCGGCTGGTGGATCCCCTGCTCGCGCGCGGGTTCGCCAAGGTGGGGGACAAGGCCGTGGCCGGTCTGGCCGAGTGGCTGCGCAACGGCGGGACCGCCCGCCATCGAGCCGCCTGACACCGGTCCGCCGGCCGGGCCCACCCCGGGCCTGCAGTAGCGTCTGGCCCTCCCCGGACGGCGGACGGCCATGATCAGCGACGAGGACCTGCGGGCCCTGCCCAAGGTGGAGCTGCACGTCCACCTTGAGGGCACGATCCGGCCCGAGACGGCGATCGCGTTGGCCCGTCGGCACGGCGAGGACCCGGACCGCGTCCTGCCGCTGGTCGACGGTGGGTACCCGTCCCGGTACGACTCCTTCGACCAGTTCGTCGAGCTGTACCTGGCGGTCTCGGCCCAGCTGCGCACCCCGGACGACCTGGCCGTCGTGGCTGCCGACTTCGCCCGGCACCAGGCCGAGCAGGGGGTGCGCTACAGCGAGGCGACGTTCACCGCCACCACGCACGTCCGCAACGGCATGGAGCCTCGCGCGATGTGGCAGGCGGTGGCCGACGGCCTGGCGGAGGTGCCGGAGACGCGGGTGGGGCTGATCGTCGACGCCGTGCGCAACTTCGGCACGCCGAACGGCCACGAGACCGTGGCGCTGGTGGAGGACGCCGGGGACGCCCCGGTGGTCGCCCTCGGCCTGGCCGGGACCGAGACCGCCGCACCGTGCGAGGACTTCCCGATGCTGCGCCCCGCCGCCGACCGCCTCGGCCTGGGGCTGGTCGTGCATGCGGGCGAGATCGGACCCGCCGCCGAGGTGGCGGCGGCGCTCGACCTGCTGGCCCCCGACCGCATCGGGCATGGGATCGCCGTGGTCGACGACCCCGCCGTGCTCTCACG
Organism: uncultured bacterium; assembly: GCA_963796225.1. Taxonomy (GTDB): domain Bacteria; phylum Actinomycetota; class Nitriliruptoria; order Nitriliruptorales; family Nitriliruptoraceae; genus CAWCLK01. Next base: position 233,812 of record CAWCLK010000008.1, on the reverse strand, counting down.
CGTCGTGGCCGACGAGGTGCCCCTCGAGGTGTGCCCGACCTCGAACGTGGTCCTGGGAGCGGTCGCGGACCATGCCGCCCACCCCTTCCCGCGGCTGTGGTCGGCCGGGGCCAACGTGACCGTCAACTCCGACGACCCACCGTTCTTCGGCACCACCCTGACCGAGGAGCTGCGCCATGCCGAGCGCCTCGCGCGGCTGGCCGTGCGGACCTCGCACTGCTGCAACGACGCGCGGTGTCCGCCGGCTTCCTGCCCGAGCGGCGTCGCGGCGGGCCTGATCGCCGAGATCGACGCCTGGGTGGGGCGATGACGGTCGTTCGACCGAGGCGGCCGGGACTCAAGCCGGCGTGTGGCGACCCGACAGGTAGGACGAGACGAGGAAGTCGAGGGTGATGCTCGGACGAATCGGCGCGGGGGCGTCACGGGTGGCCACGATCGTGGCCGGACAGGTCGGCCTGGACAGCGTGCTGGGGGTGACCACGCACGTCGACGGCCTCGACCGGCTTCCCGACGGCGGTGTCGTGCTGGCCTTCAACCACCTCTCGCCGGTGGACCCCTTCCTGCTGGCCTGGCTCGTCGAGCAGGCGGGCCACGCCGAGCCGGTGGTGCTGCTGCGCGACGACCTCCCCCAGGTGCCGGTGCTCACCCGGCTGCTCGAGTCGGGGGTCCTGCAGGTCGAGGACGACACGCCCGACGACGCCGACGTGGCCGAGGCCACGGCCACCTCCGAGGCCTTCGGTCGCGCGAAGGCCCTGCTGGCCGCCGGCCGCCCGGTGCTCGTGGCCCCCGAACGGTCGACGTCGCCGTCGCTGGAGCTCATGCCGCTGCGCACCGGCGCCGCCGCCCTGGCCGCGGCGGCCGGCGTCCCGCTGGTGCCGGTCGGGCTGTTCGGGACCCATCGGCTGTTCGACGGCGATCGCTTCCGCCGCGGACGCGGGCTGGCCGTGACGGTGTCCGTCGGGTACCCGGTCGACGCCGCCGGGCCGGTACGACGCACCACCAAGATGCTGCACCTGGACCTCGAGGCCCTGGTCGAACGCGCCCTCGACGACCACCCGGACCGCGAGGAGGGCGAGGCCGGCGCCCCGTGGTGGCCGGCGCGGCGGGGCGGGGACGCCCCGACGATCGGCACGGTCATCGACGCCCGTGCGGCCGGCCAGGCCGTCGTCGGCGAGATCGTCGACGAGCCCGTCCAGGCCGAGGTCTGGACCCCACCCGACACGGACGACGGCGCTGCCCCCGCCACCGCGCCCGAGGCCGAGGGGCCCGCGGTCCCGGTGCAGGCGCTCGGGCACGACGAGATGCTCGAGCGCTACCCGCGGTCGGCCCACCGCAACGCCGCCCAGCAGGGAGGCAACCTGCGCGACCTCAAGGGCGTGCTCGCCTTCGACCTGCCCGGCCAGCCCCACGAGCACCACCCGGTCGTGCACCTCGACCACCACGTCGACGGCCACCTCGTGGTCCACCACGAGCACGGGACGGTCCAGCTCGACTCGGTCGACCTGTCCGCCAGTCCGGTGCGCGTGGTGGTCTACGGTCGGGTGGCGGTCGCCCACGAGGTCAGCACGCCGGACGGGCCCCTCACGATCCCCGTGGGCACCCTCGCGACCTTCCTCGGGGTCCCCCAGGACCGCGACCGTCCCCTGCCGCTGAAGGACTGGGACCACGTCCGCAGCCTGCACACCCGCGCGTAGCCGGCTCGCGGTGACGAGCCGCCGTCCTCAGCCCGCCGAGCAGGTAGTTCCGCGTGAGGTCGTGCGAGCGGGTGCCGCTGATCTCACGGAGGTCGTCGGCCAGCGCCTCGGCGGACGGGTACCGCTCGGCCGGGGAGGGACGGGTCGCGCGGTCGACGATGACGGCCAGGCGGACGCCGGCGGCGTCCGTCCTGCGTCGTGGTCGGGGGGAGGGGTTCGTGGATCCGCCGCAGCGCTGCGGTGGGGAGCGGGTCGGTCTCGTGCCACGGCAGGTGGCCGTTCATCGCCTCCCACAGGATCAGCCCGAGGGCGTAGATGTCGGCGGACGTCCCGACCGGCCCGTCCGTGAGCTGCTCGGGCGCCACGTACCCGAACTGGTCGCGCAGCGACGTCTCCACCGTGATGTCCTGCCCGGAGGCGTCCAGCAGCTTCGAGAGCGTGAAGTTGGCGATCTTGACGTGCCCGGACGAAGCGAGCAGCAGGTTCGCCGGCCGGATGTCGCGGTGGACGATGCGCAGGTCGTGGGCGGCCGCCAGCCCGCTGGCGACCTGGTGTCCGAGGGCGGCGACGAGGTCGGCCGGGAACGGCCCGCACCCGATGTCCTCGAGGCTGGGGCCCTCGATGTCCTCCAGCACCAGGCACATCGTCCCCGCCGTGGCGTGGACGTCGTACAGCTGCAGGACGTTCGGGTGGTGGATGCGCGCGGTCGCCAGGGACTCGCGCTTCAGCCACTCACCGGCCACCGGGTCGGCGACGGCGTGCGGAGCCACGATCTTGAGCGTCACGCGCCGCTCGAGATGCTGGTCCCAGGCGGCCCAGCGCGCCCCGAGGTGGGTGGTCCGCAGCAGCTCCACGAGCTCGTAGCGCTCGGCCACCATCCCGCCGGGTCGCAGGCCGTGGGCCTCGTCGTCCCGACGTGCGTGAACTCTGCCCATCGTGCCCATGCGCGTCCCCTGACTGAGGGGCCCGGGGACAGGGGGACCGGTCGACCGTAAGCATGCATCGCGGCTCCGTCGTCGTCCACCCCCACCTACCCTCGCGCACACACACCGACCTGAACGACCTGTCAGGTCGCTGCGACATGGGAGGCGATCGTGGACCAGTGGGCGGACGACGACGGCGTGCGGATCGCATGGGAGCGGCGTGGGCCGAGACGGGACGTCCCGGTCGTGCTGGTGCATGGCCTCGGGTACGGCCGGTGGGGATGGGAGCCGGTGGTCGACCGGCTCGCCGAGCGTGTCCCCGTCGTGCTGCTCGACAACCGTGGCATCGGGGCCAGCGACGTCCCGCCCGGCCCCTACACGTCCGAGCAGATGGCCGGCGACGTGCTCGCCGTCATCGATGCCTGCGGGGCCGAGCGCGTGCACCTGGTCGGGGCCAGCCTCGGTGGGATGATCGCCCAGCACGTCGCACTCGCGCGGCCGGAGGCCGTCGACCGGCTCGTCCTGGTCTGTACGACCCCCGGTGGCGAGGTCGCCCACCCCCTGCCGGCCGGCACCCGCGAGCTCATCGAGCGGATGCCCTCCATGGACCCCGCCGAGGCGCTCCGCGCCGCCGTCGACAACGCCCTCGGCGACGTCGCCGGGGAGCAGCGGCAGGCCCTGGTCGACCGCGTCGTCGCCCACCGCATGGCGACGCCCCAGGACCCGGCGGGGTGGCAGGCCCAGGCCCACGCCGGCACCACGCACGCCCTGGGGGAGGGCGTGGGCGCCATCACCTGTCCGACGCTGGTCCTGCACGGGGACCGTGACCGCGTGGTGGACCCGCGCAACGCGCAGGTGCTCGCCGACCTGCTTCCCCGACGTCCGCGTGCACATGGTCCCCGGCGGTGGCCACCTGTGGTTCTGGGAGCAGCCCGAGCGGTTCGTGGACGAGGTGACGGCCTTCCTCGGCTGACCATCGCCGGCCCGGTTGGGCCGCGATGGTTGACAGCGTCCCGCGACTCCGCTTGAGTTGAGACCTGAACCGCCTGTCAGGTTTGCACGCATCGAGCGTGCGGGGCAGGGGGCGGGCGTCGGCGATCGGCGCCGGGAGCCTTCGAGCAAGGGAGCACCATGACACGCAGCATGCGTCTGCTCGCGGCCGCCAGCGCGGCCGCGCTGGCCCTGACCGCCTGTGGGGGTGGCGACGACACGGCCACCCCGGACGACACGGGGTCCGAGACCACCGCCGCCGGCACCGAGACGACCCCTGCCGGCGACGAGGGCACCTCGGCGCCCGCCGCCGACGGCGAGCCGATCCCCGTCGGGGTGATCACCTCGACCAGCGGGGCGCTGTCCAGCTACGGCGGCCAGTACGTCGACGGGTTCAAGGCCTGCCTCGACTACGCCACGGACGGCTCCGGTGCCGTCGGCGGCCGTCCGATCGAGGTCACCTACGAGGACCCCGCGGCCGACCCGGCCCAGGCGACGCAGATCGTCACCGACCTCATCGGCCAGGGCGTCACCATCATCGCCGGCACCGTCGTGTCCGGCGTGGCGCTGCAGGTCGCCCCGCTCGCCGAGCAGAACGACATCCTCTACATCTCCGGCCCCGCCGCCACCGACGGCGTGACCGGGATCAACGCCAACACCTTCCGGTCCGGTCGCCAGTCCTACCAGGACATCCTGACCGCCCAGCAGATCATCGGGGACGTCGACGGCAAGAACGTCACCGTCTTCGCGCAGGACTCCGCCTTCGGCCAGGCCAACGTGGCTGCCGTCGAGGCCGTCATGGGCGGCGCGGGCGCGACCGTCGACTCGATCCTCGTCCCGGCCGAGACCAACGACTTCACGCCCTTCGCCCTCCAGGCCAAGGACGCCGGCGCGGACCTGCTGTTCGTCGCCTGGGCCGGTGAGACCGCCGGCGCCATGTGGGAGTCGCTCGACCAGCAGGGCGTGCTCGAGTCGACGACCGTCGCCACGGGCCTCGACCAGCGGGCCTCGTACGAGACCTTCGGGTCGGCCGCGACCGGCATCGACTTCCTGTCGCACTACGTCGCCGAGGCGCCGGACAACGAGGTCAACGACTACCTCACCGAGAACACCGAGGCCGACCTGTTCACGCCGGACGGCTGTGTCGCCGCGCTGATGATCGTCCACGCGCTCGAGGAGGCCGGCCCCGACGACGTCGACGGGATGATCTCCGCGCTCGAGGGCTGGACCTTCCAGGCGCCGAAGGGCGAGCAGACCATCCGGGCCGAGGACCACGCGATGCTGCAGCCCATGTTCCAGGTGAACCTGGCCGAGGGTGACGGTGGCGAGCTCACGCCGGAGGTCGTCCAGACCTTCGCGCCGGACATGGTCGCGCCGCCGGTCGCCTCGGGCGACGAGGGCTGACCCTCCCGTTGGGTCCGGCCGCGCCGTCTCCCGGCGCGGCCGGACCCCGCCACGGCATCCTGCACACCCACCCACGACGCCAGGGAGCGCGATGGGCACCGCTGTGCTGCGCACCGAGGGCCTCGGGCTGACGATCGGCGGGAACCGCATCGTCGACGGGCTCGACCTCGAGGTCCGCGACGGGGAGTTCCTCGCGGTCATCGGCCCCAACGGGGCCGGGAAGACCTCGACGTTCAACCTGCTCACCGGGACCTACCACCCGACCGAGGGACGGATCCTGCTGGGCGAGCACGACGTCACCCGCGACCCGCCGCACCGCCGCGCACGTCGCGGCCTCGGTCGCAGCTTCCAGGTCACGTCGGTGTTCCCCTCGCTGACCGTGCTCGAGAACGTCCGGCTCGCAGCCCAGGCCCATCGCGGCGGGTCGCGTCACTTCTGGCGTGCGGTCCGTCCCGGCGACGACGCCACGACTGCCGCCCGCCAGGTCCTGGACCGGGTCGGGCTGGCGGGGCGCGAGGACGCGGTGGCCTCGTCGCTGTCCCACGGTGACCGCCGCACCCTCGAGCTCGCGATCGTGCTCGCCACCGAGCCCCGCGTCCTGCTGCTCGACGAACCGACCGCCGGGATGAGCGCCGAGGACATCCCGCGGCTCGTCGAGCTGGTCCGCGAGGTGCAGGCCGCCGGCACCACGGTCGTGATGGTCGAGCACCGCATGGACGTGGTCGTCGAGGTCGCCGACCGCATCGCGGTGATGCACCACGGGGCGCTGCTGGCCTGCGACACCCCCGAGGCCGTGATGGCCGACCCGACCGTCCAGTCCGCCTACCTCGGAGAACCGCTGTGACCGCCACGTCGCCACCGCCCGCCGTCGCCGGCACCGGCGAGGCGCTGCTGGTCGTCGACGACCTCCACGTGCACCTGGGGGAGTCGCACGTCCTGCACGGCGTGACCTTCGACGTCCACCCGGGCCGGGTCACCGCCGTGCTCGGCCGCAACGGCGTCGGCAAGACCACGACGTTGCGCGGCATCCTCGGGCTCGTCTCGCGCACCGGAACCGTGCGGTTCGAGGACGTCGAGCTGAGCACGCTGCCCACCCACGAGATCGTCCGCCGCGGCCTGGCCTACGTGCCCGAGGACCGCGAGGTCTTCGGCGGCCTGACCGTCGCCGAGAACCTCCGCCTGGCGGAACAGCCCGGCCACGACCCCCGGTACGACCTCGTCTTCGAGCTGTTCCCGCGGTTGCGGGAACGCCGCACCCAGTACGCGGGGACGCTGTCGGGTGGCGAGCAGCAGATGCTGGCGCTCGGCCGGGTCCTGCTCAACGACTCCCGCCTCCTGCTGATCGACGAGCCCACCAAGGGGCTGGCCCCCAACCTCGTGGCCGAGGTCGCCGACGCGCTGCAGCGGCTGGCCGAGCTCGCCACCGTCGTCGTGGTCGAGCAGAACCTTCCCGTCGTGCGGCGCATGGCGGACACCGCCGTCGTGATCGACCAGGGGCGCGTCGTGCACACCGGCGACGCGCAGGCGCTGCTCGACGACCCCCAGCTCACCCAGCAGCTGCTCGGCGTCGCCGGCGGATCGAAGGGGCACGCATGACCACGTTCCTGCTCCTGACGGTGACCGGCCTCGGGCTCGGGGCGCTGTACTTCATGATCGCCAGCGGCCTGTCGCTGATCTACGGGCTGATGGACGTCCTCAACTTCGCCCACGGCGTGTTCCTCACCACGGGGGCGTACGCGAGCTGGTGGATGGCCGAGCGGCTCGCCACCAGCCCCACGGCCGTGCGCTTCGGGATCGCCGCGGTGTTCGGCGTGCTGGTCGGCGCCGCCGTCGCCACACTCATCGAGGTCACGCTGATCCGGCGCCTGTACGGCCAGCACATCGGCCAGATCCTGGTGACCGTCGGACTCGCCCTGGCCGGGACCGCGCTGGTCCAGGCGATCTGGAGCCCCGACGCGCGCGTGTTCCCCCGCCCCGAGTGGGTCACGGGCACGACCTCGATGTTCGGGGCGGCCATCCCCAACTCGCGGTTCGTCGCGATCGTCGTGGCCGTGCTCGTCTACCTCGGGCTGGTCACCTTCCTCAAGCGGACCCGCTACGGCCTCGTGATCCGCGCCGGCGTCGAGAACCGCGCGATGGTGCAGGCCCTCGGGATCGACGTCTCGCGGGCCTTCACCGCCGTGTTCGCCATCGGTGGCGGCGTGGCCGCCCTCGGCGGGGCGGTGGCCGGCTCCTACTTCGGCACGATCGACCCGGCCCAGGGCGGCACGCTGCTGATCTTCGCCTTCATCGTCACGATCATCGGCGGGCTCGGGTCGCTGGGCGGCGCCGCCATCGCCGCGGTGCTCGTGGGGCTGCTGCAGCAGTACGCGAACTTCTACGCCGCCGTCGGCGCAGGCGACCTCATCGTCGTGCTGCTGCTCGCCGGGGTGCTGCTGGTCCGCCCGCAGGGGCTCGGCGGGAGGGCCGTGGCATGACCGACCTCGCCGCCATCCCCGCCGCGGGCCGCACGGCCACGCCGTCGTGGCGACGGGCCCTGCCCGGCCTCGTGCTGCTGGTCGTGCTGGCCGTGCTGCCCCTGGTGCCGGTGCGCCTGCCCGTGCTGTTCAACGGCGCCTTCGACACGCCGGGGACGCTCAGCCTGCTGGGGCTGATGCTCGTGTTCGGGTGCCTGGCCCTCAGCTACGACCTGCTGTTCGGCATCACCGGCCTCCTGTCGTTCGGCCACGCGCTGTACTTCGCCGTGGGCGTGTACACGACCACCATCGCCATCTCGCACTACGGCCTCGACCTGCTGCCCGCCGTGGCGGTCACCGCGATCGTCGGCCTGGTCGTCTCGGTCGTGCTGGGGGCGGTCAGCCTGCGCGTGGGCGGCATCGCCTTCGCCATGGTGACGCTCGCCTTCGCCCAGGCCGGCCACATCTTCGTGCTGCGCGACCCGTTCCGGTTCACCGGCGGCGAGGAGGGGCGGGCCGTGGCCTTCGACCACCTGCCCGACGCCCTGGTCGGCGTCTTCAACACGCGCAACGTCTACTGGGTGGCCCTGGCCTTCACGGCGCTGGTCTACCTCCTGGCCCGGTTCCTGGTCCGGTCACGCACCGGCCACGTGTGGCAGGCCATCCGCGAGAACGAACCGCGGCTGCAGGTGCTGGGGCTGGAGACCTACGGCTTCAAGCTGCTGTCGTTCGTGCTCTCGTCCATGATCGCCTGCATGACCGGGGCCGTCTACGTGCTGCTCGTCGGCGGGGCCAACCCGGGCATCACCGCCGCCACCTTCACGCTGACACTGCTGGTCATGGTGGTGCTCGGCGGGGCGGGGACCCTGTGGGGCGCCGTGCTGGGCGGGGCGCTCTACACCTACCTCGACACCCGGCTCGTGTCCCTCAGCAGCTCCGACCTCGTCGACGGGCTGCCCGGCGTCCTGCGCGCCCCGCTGTCCGAGCCCCTGTTCCTGCTCGGCTCGCTGTTCGTGGTCGTCGTCCTGTTCTTCCCGGGTGGCATCGCCGGACTGCGCGACACGCGGGTCGGGCGACGGACCCGCGAGGTGCTGCTGGGCGTGGCCGACGACGCACGTCGCCGCACCGGAGGAGACGACGATGGGCGCTGACCTGACCATCGGCCGCTGGGTCCGCGACCGCGGTCGCATCACGGGCGACCGGACCGCGATCCTCTTCGACGGCGACCCCACGACCTACGGCGAGCTGGACCAGCGGTCCGGGCGCCTGGCCGGCGGCCCTGCACGCCGCCGGCATCGGGCGGGGTGACCGCGTGGCGTCCCTGACCACCAACTGCCCCGAGCACGTCGAGCTGCTGTTCGCCTGTGCCCGGCTCGGGGCCACCCTGCTGCCGCTCAACCACCGCCTCGCGCCACCGGAGCTCGCGTTCCAGGTCGACGACGCCCAGCCGGCCATCGCCTTCGTGGCGGGCGAGCAGCGCGACCTGTGGGCCGCGACCGGCGAGGTCGCCGAGCACGCCCCGTCGCATGTCGTCGACCTCGACCGTGACGGCCTCGACGCGTTCGGATCCGCGCAGCACGAGCCGTACGACGCGGACGTCGAGGACGACGACCCGCTCCTGCTGGTCTACACCTCGGGCACGACGGGACGCCCGAAGGGTGCCCTGCTGACCCACGCGAACTGCTTCTGGACGAACCTGTCCTTCGGGCGGACGTGCGACCTGACCGCCGACGACGTGGTCCTGCAGGTGCTGCCGCAGTTCCACGTCGGCGGCTGGAACGTCCAGCCGCTGCTGGCGTGGTGGACCGGGGCGACGGTGGTGCTCGAGCCCGGCTTCGACCCCGGCCCGGGCGCTCGACCGCATCGAACGGGACGGCGTGACCACCATGATGGGCGTGCCCGCCACCTACCTGTTCATGGCCGACGAGCCCGACTTCGCCGACCATGACCTGTCCTCCCTGCGGCTGGCCGTCGTCGGCGGGGCGCCGATGCCCGAGGCCGTGCTGCGGACCTGGACGGAGCGGGGCGTGCGGATCGTCCAGGGCTACGGCCTCACCGAGGCCGCCCCCAACGTGCTGTGCGTGCCACCCGAGCACGCCGCCGACCGGTTGGGCTGGGCCGGTCGGCCCTACCCCCATGTCGACGTGGCGCTGCGCGACACCGAGTCCGGCGCCTTCGTCGACGGGGCCGCCACGGGCGAGCTGTGCGTGCGCGGCCCCAACGTGTTCGCCGGCTACTGGCGCAACCCGGAGGCCACGGCGACCACCGTCGTCGACGGCTGGCTGCGCACCGGCGACGTGGCCGAACGCGACGCCGACGGCTGGTACCGGATCCGCGACCGCGTGAAGGACATGTTCATCTCCGGCGGCGAGAACGTGTACCCGGCCGAGGTCGAGGCCGTCCTGCACGACCACGCCGACGTGCTCGAGGCCGCGGTCACCGGCGTGCCCGACGAGCGCTGGGGCGAGGTCGGCGTGGCCTGGGTCGTGGCACGCCGGGACACGACGGTGGACGAGGACTCGCTGCTGGACCTCTGCCGGCAGCGGCTGGCCCGCTACAAGGTCCCGCGCGCCGTGCGATTCGTCGACGCCCTGCCGCGGTCGTCGATGGACAAGGTGCTCAAGGACGACCTGGTGAGCCGCTGGCAGCAGGAGACACCGTGAGCGACGCGATCCGCACCGACGAGGAGCCCGTCGCCACCGGCGTCGACGGACGGCCGCTGGGGCGCAAGGGTGAACGGACCCGGCGCCGGCTGCTGGAGGCCGCCGAGCAGGTCTTCGCCGAGCTGACCTACCACGACGCCTCGATCGTGAAGATCACCGAGGCCGCCGGCGTCGCCCAGGGCACCTTCTACCTCTACTTCGAGTCCAAGCAGCAGCTGTTCGACGAGCTGGTGCTGGACCTCAACCGGCGCGTGCGACACGCCATGTCCGAGGGCGCGGCCGAGGGCACCACGCGCGCCGAGCGGGAACGGGGCGGGTTCCGCGGCTACTTCCGCTTCACCGCCGAGCACCCCGGCCTCTACCGGATCATCCGGCAGGCCGAGATCGTCGCCCCGCACATCCTCCACGAGCACTACGAGCGCATCGCCGAGGGCTACGTCGTCGGGCTGCGGGGCGCGATGGAGACCGGCGAGGTCGTCACGGCCGATCCCGAGGTGCTGGCCTGGATCCTCATGGGCATCGGCGAGATCGTCGGCATGCGCTGGATCCTGTGGGGCGAGGACGGTGAGGTCCCCGAGTCCGTGCTCGCGGACATGCACGCGTTCGTGGCCCGCGGGCTCGGCACGACGACCGAGGAGACACCGTGACCCCGGTCGGCATCGTCGGCACCCACGCGTGGCTGCCGGACGGATGGATGTCCGCTGCCGAGATCAGCGAGCGCAGCGGCATCCCCGAGGACGTCATCGTCGAGAAGTTCGGCCTGCGCGGCAAGCACGTCGCGGGACCCGACGAGCACGTCAGCACCATGGCGACGGCGGCGGGGCGCGGGCTGCTCGACGAGCTCGACGTCGACCCCACCGAGGTCGACGCCGTCGTGTACTTCGGCTCCACCTGGAAGGACCACCCGGTCTGGCAGGCCGCCCCTCGCATCGCCCACGACCTCGGCTGCACCTCGGCCTTCGCGCTCGAGCTGGACTACGTGTCCTGCGGGTCGCCGGTCGCCATGCGGGTGTGCCGTGACATGCTCCAGGCCGAGGAGGAGGTCCGCACCCTGCTGGCGGTCGCGGCGTGTCGCGAATCGCACCTGGTCGACTACGACAACCCCCGGGCCCGGTTCACCTACAACTTCGCCGACGGGGCGGTGGCCGCGCTGTTGCGGCGCGACACCACCACCAACCAGCTGCTCGGCAGCCACATGCTCACCGACGGCTCCTTCGCCCACCACGTCAAGGTGCTGGCCGGCGGCAGCGTCGAGCCGGCGTCCCACGCCTCGGTCGACGCCGGCCACCACCTGCTCGACGTCGCCGACCCCACCGGCATGAAGGAACGCCTCGACCCGGTGACGCTGCCCAACTTCCGGCGCGCCGCCGATGCCGCCTGCCGCGCGTCGGGCCTGACCCTCGACGACGTCGACTGGGTCTGCGGGATCCACATGAAGCGGTCCGCGCACGAGGCCCTGGTCGACACCCTCGGCATCCCGCGCGATCGTGCGACCTACCTCGACGACACCGGCCACATGAGCGGCGTCGACCCGCTGCTCGCCCTCGACCGCGAGGTCCGCGCCGGCAACGTCACCGACGGCGACGTCGTCCTGCTCGTCGCCGCGGGCACCGGCTACACGTGGGCCGCGCAGGTCGTGCGCTGGGGCCCCGCCTGACACGTCTCCCGACCTTCGAGGACACCATGCCCACCACGGACCTGCACGACCGCGTCGCCATCGTCACCGGCGCCGGCGGCGGTCTCGGTCGCAGCCACGCCCTCCAGCTCGCCCGCCAGGGTGCCGCCGTGGTGGTCAACGATATCGGCGGGGCGGTGGACGGCACCGGCACCGACGTCGGCGCCGCCCAGGCGGTCGTCGACGAGATCGAGGCCGCCGGGGGACGGGCCGTGGCCAGCACCGACGGCGTGGACACCTGGGACGGCGGCCGGGCCATCGTGACCACCGCGCTGGAGGCCTTCGACCGCGTGGACGTCGTCGTCAACAACGCCGGCATCCTGCGCGACCGGTCGTTCGCCAAGCTCGAGCCCGCCGACCTCGAGGCGGTGCTCGCGGTCCACCTGCAGGGCTCCTTCCACGTGACCCACGCGGCCTGGCCACACCTGACCGAGCAGGGACACGGGCGAGTGGTCATGACCTCGTCGGGCTCCGGGCTGTACGGCAACTTCGGCCAGTCCAACTACGGGGCCGCGAAGATGGGACTCGTCGGCCTCATGCGCACGCTGGCCATCGAGGGCGCACGCAAGGGCGTCACCGTCAACGCGATCGCCCCGCTCGCCCGGTCCCGCATGACCGAGGGACTCATGCCCGACGAGCTGCTCGCGCGCCTGGACCCGTCGTGGGTGTCGCCGCTGATCGGCTGGCTGGTGTCGGACGCCTGCACCGACACCGGGCACGTCTACTCGGTCGCCGGTGGCTACTACAGCCGCGTCGCCGTCGTCGAGGGCACCGGCATCGCCTTCGACCACGCCCCGACGCCCGACGAGCTCGGCGATGCCCGGGACCGCCTGGTCGACCTCGGTGACTGGGTCGAGCCCGGCTCGTTGGCCGACCAGATGGAGCTGGTGGCTCAGCGCGCCGTCGGCGGCTGATCCTGCGGGGCGGCCTCGTGCCGCGACAGCCAGTCGCCGAGCGGGGTGGGCAGGCTGGCGGGGCGGTCGCCCCAGTCGTAGACGACCGTGGACCCTGCGGCCGCGTCGTGCCAGCCCCGGCGTTCGCGTCCGAAGAGCAGCCCGAGGAACCCGAGCCCGAACGCCAGCCCGGACAGCGGCAGCACCAGCGTGCGCACGAAGGCCCGCGTCGTCGACAGGGGCGTGCCGTCCCGGGCCACCACCCGGATGCCGAGCACGGCCATCGCCGGGGTACGGCCGGCGACGGCGACCGACAGCCACACGTACAGGAACAGCACGACCGCCAGCGGCACGAACCACTGCGGGCCGGACTGCTCGGCGGGGTCGAACTGCAGCCCGAGCAGGATGGTGGCGAGGTAGCCCAGGCCGGCCGACAGGAGCGTGAACAGGCCGAAGCCGGCGGCCACGTCCCCGGCGTTGGCGGCCAGGCGCGTCAGCGGGCCGGCGTAGCGCCCCGTCACGTCGTACCGGCCCCGTTCCTCGTCCTCGCCGACCAGCGCCGGCGGGCCGTCCGGGAGGGTCGAGACGTCCACGCCCCGCACCCGCTGGAGGGTGCGCACGAGGATCGTGTCGAGGCCGACCAGCTGCCGTCGTACGACATCGACCAGCGACCCCACCACGCCCCGCGTCGAGGACGCCACGATCCCGTCGACGTCCACGCGGGCCACGAGCGCGTCCACGTCCACCCGCTGCATCAGCCGGTTCACGTCGACCCGATCGAGCAGCCGGTCGGGGTCGACCCGGTCCAGCAGGCGGTTCACGTCGACCCGGTCGAGCAGCTCGTCGACCTCGACGCGGTCCAGCACCTGGTTGACGTCGACCCGGTCGAGCAGCGCCTGGACCTCGATCCGCGCGACGACCTCGTCCACGTCGACGCGCGACACGATGTCGTTCGGGTCGATGGACGCGAGGATCGCGTCACGCAGCGGCCCGACCAGGCGGTCGACGGGGGAGCGGTGGTCGTCGGACATGGTCGGGAGCGTAGGGACCCCCCAACCGTCCGGGCGTCACGCGCGAACGCAAGGACACACGCCACTCACGTGTCACCGATCTGAAGGGCTCCACGTGCACGTCGCCGTCCTCGGCACCGGGATCATGGGATCCGGCATGGCCGCGAACCTGGCCCGCGCGGGCCACGAGGTCACCGTCTGGAACCGCACACGCGAGAAGGCCGACCAGCTCGCCGCCCGCGACGGGGTCGACGTCCGCGTCGCCGACTCGGCGGCGGAGGCTGCCGACGGGGTCGACGCCGTCGTGACCATGGTCTTCGACCGTGCCGCCGTCGAGGCCACGTGCACCGGTCCGTCCGGGGCCTTCGAGGCGGGCGGGACGCCCCTGTGGGTGCAGTCGTCGACCGTGGGCACCGAGGTCGACGGGCTGGTCGAGGCCGCTGGCGACGTGGGCTGGCGGTTCGTCGACGCGCCGGTGCTCGGCACCCGGGGCCCCGCCGAGGAGGGCGGGCTGACGACCCTCGTGGCCGGCGCCCCGGACGACCGTGAGGCCGCGGCCCCGCTGTTCGACGCCTGGGGCAAGCGCACGGTCGTGGCCGGCGACCGGCCCGGTCCCGCGTCGCGGCTCAAGCTGGTCGTGAACTCCTGGCTCGGCGGCCTGCTCGCCAGCCTGGCCGAGAGCGTCACGGCCGCCCGGCGGCTCGGCGTCGATCCGGCGCAGTTCCTCGACACCATCGAGGGCTCGGCGATCTTCGCCCCCTACGCGCGGATCAAGGGCGACACGATGGTGGCGGGGGAGTACCCGCCGCAGTTCCCGTTGGCCGGCCTGGCCAAGGACCTCGACCTCGTGCTCGGCGCGGCCACCGGGGGACCGCCGCTCGGGGGGCTCGAGTCGGCCCGGCACTGGGCACAGCTCGCGATGGACGCGGGGCTGGGCGAGGCCGACATGGCCGCGATCGTCGAGGCCATGCAGGCGTGACGGGTCAGCTCGTGGCCGCGTCGGGCGGTGCGGCGAGGGCGGCCCGGCGCAGGCGCAGCGCGACCTGCCGGTGGCCGAACGCGGCCGCGTAGTCGGCCGGGGTGTGGCCGCCCGCGTCGCGGCGGGTCGGGTCGGCCCCGTGGGCCAGCAGCAGCTCGACGATCTCGGCGAAGCCGTGGAACGCCGCCCCGCCGAGCGGGGACTGGCCACGGTCGTTGGGCAGCTCCGCGATCGGCACCGCGGTCGAGCAGCAGCCGCAGCGTGTCGAGGTGCCCCCGGTAGGCCGCGAGCATCACCATGGTGTCGCCGGTCGAGGTGCGGATCCCCAGGGGTGCACCGGCGTCGAGGTACTCGGCGAGTGCGGCCGTGTCGCCGTGCCGGGCCATGTCGAACAGCCGCTCGGCCAGCAGCCGGTGATCCTCGTCCATCGACGGCATGGACACGCCCTTCGTCCGTCGTGTGCGTCCACCGTATCGACGGCCGATTCCGACGCCGGCATCGGATTGCCGTGCGGATGGCGCGCGCCGGTAGCGTCCGCGCCCACCCCCGCACCGGGACATCGTTCGCCATGCCCATCCCCACGGCCGCCTTCTCGCTGCGCATGATCGTCCGCCTGGAACACCGCCCCGGCACGCTCGGGCACCTCTGCGTGGCCATCGGCGAGCTCGGCGGCAACATCCGCTCGTTGGGCGGGTTCGAGGTCCACGGCGACGCGGTCACCGACGAGATCGTGGTGGACTGCGACAGCGTCGCGCACCAGCAGCGGGTCATCGACGCGGTCGAGAAGGTCCCCGGGGTGCAGGTGCTGGAGACCGGCGACCGCACCTTCGAGCTGCACGTCGGCGGCAAGATCGAGGTCGTCACCCGCGTCCCGTTGCGCGACGTCGACGACCTGTCGATGGCCTACACCCCCGGCGTGGCGCGGGCCTGCCTCGCCATCCGCGACGCACCCGAACGCCTGCACGAGCTGACCATCAAGCGCAACACCGTGGCCGTGGTCACCGACGGCACCGCGGTCCTCGGCCTCGGCAACATCGGCCCCGGCGCCGGACTGCCGGTGATGGAGGGCAAGGCCGCCCTGTTCAAGACCTTCGCCGACGTCGACGCCTTCCCGATCTGCCTCGACACCACCGACGTGGACGAGATCGTCGAGACCGTCATCCGGATCGCGCCGGTGTTCGGCGGCATCAACCTCGAGGACATCGCCGCCCCGGCCTGCTTCGAGGTCGAGGACCGGCTGCGCGAGGCGCTCGACATCCCGGTGTTCCACGACGACCAGCACGGCACGGCCGTCGTCGCGCTGGCCGCCCTCGAGAACGCGCTGAAGATCGTGGACAAGTCCTACGAGGACCTGCGGGTGGTCATGGCCGGAGCCGGGGCCGCCGGGGTCGCGATCACGAAGATCCTCCACTCCGTCGGCGTCACCGACATCGTGGTCGCCGACCGGCAGGGGGCCGTGCACCCTCGGCGCGAGGGGCTGACCTCGATCAAGCGCTGGATCGCCGAGCACTCCAACCCCCGGGGTGCCGAGGGGCCGCTCGGTGACCTGCTCGCCGGCGCCGACGTCTTCATCGGCGTGTCCGGCCCGAACCTCGTCACCGGCGACCAGGTCGCCACGATGGCCGCCCGGCCCATCATCTTCGCGCTGGCCAACCCCGACCCGGAGATCCTCCCGGAGGACATCCGCAACGCGGACGCGGTGATCGCCACGGGGCGCAGCGACTACCCCAACCAGATCAACAACGTGCTGGCCTTCCCGGGGATCTTCCGCGGGGCGCTGGACGCCGGGGCGACCGCCATCACCGAGCACATGAAGGTCGCGGCGGCGAAGGCCATCGCCAGCTGCGTGCCGGCGGCCGAGGTGGAGGCGGGCCGGATCGTCCCGCCGGTGTTCCACCCGGGCGTCGGACCCAGTGTCGGCGCGGCGGTGGCCGCGGCCGCGCGGGAGGACGGCGTCACCCGCTGACGCCGCGTGCTGCGTCAGCGGTCCGGGGCGCGCGAGACCGAGACGGGGAGCGCGGGCACCGGGCCCGTGGCCGCCTGCGCCAGTCCGAGCGTGCGCCGCAGCGCCCCACCCAGCGCCCCGATGCGGTCGGGGACCAGCCGGTACAGCACGAAGTAGCCGTCGCGCTGGCTGTCGACCACGCCGGCCGACGCCAGTGTCTTCAGGTGGCGGGAGACGGCTGACTCGGACAGGCTGAGCAGGGCCGCGAGCTCCTTCGTGGACCGGGGTTCCTCGGCGACCAGGCGGGTGATCTGCAGGCGCGTCTCGTCCCCGAGCGCGCGCAGCCCGTCGGCCACCTCGTGGTCGGTGGCCAGGGGCACCTCGGGCTGACGCAGGTCGCGCAGCGGGAAGAACACCGACACCGGCCACGGGCGCGCCAGCTCGATCAGCACGTTCGGCCACCCGAAGACCGTCGGGACGAACAGCATCCCGCCTCGCTCCGCGACGTCGCAGGTGCGTTCCCACCCCTTGGCGACGGCGACCGTGGACGTCGCCGGGTCCCAGGTGCCCTCGGGCAGGAAGTGCGTCACCAGGCCGGGCATGCCGGCCGTGACCAGCGTGCGGGCGCCGTCGGTCACCTCCGCCTCGATCCGCGGGCGCAGCGTTCCCACTCGTCGGCGAAGGCCAGGTCCCAGTAGCGCTGCAGCATGTCCATGACCTGCTGTCGCGCCCCGGCCGCTGGCTCGTCGAACAGGCGCTGGCGACGAACGCCCCCTGACTCGGGGTCCCTGCTCGGTCGCCATGCCGACGAGCTGGCCGACGTAGCCGGGGTCCCCGATGACCGTGGGGTCGTCCATGCGCGTGCCCTCTCGCCGTCCATCCGGCACGCCGCACCGCCGTGGCCCAACGACATCTCGTGCACGAACAGGTCGAGGTCCAGGCCGCCGAAGCGGGCGAGCTCGGACTCGAACGTCGGCAGGTCGCCCTGCAGCCCCACCTCGAACACGCCCGGGCAGGTACGCGCCCCGCGCCGCCGACCATGCCGGCGGATCTCCGCCGTGCAGGTCCTCGGGGAGCAGGTCCCGGCATCGTCGGTGCCCACGGCAGGTGCAGGGGACCTTCTTGGGGTTGCGATCGCGCCCAGCGACAGGGCTGCCTCGAGCAGCGGTGACCACGCGAAGCCGACGAGCCCGACGGGGCGCTCGGACGGGAGCTGGAACGTCACGGCCACGGCGTAATCCCGGAATTCGCGAATCAGTTGATAGCGCGATCGTACGCGAGGCACGGTCGTGGCTGTCACCAGAGAGAGGCACCATCGTGCACCCCCTGCACATCGAACAGACCGCCCGCATCATCACCGAGGAGCGGCTGCGTACCGCCGCCGCCGCCCGTCGCGTCCGTGCCCTGGCCCCCGTCCGTACCTCCCTGCGCGACCGCGTGGGCGTGCTGCTGGTGCGGGGCGGGCAACGCCTGCAGGGCCACCGCCCCGCCACGGTCCAGCCCGGTCCCTGCTGACCGGGCGTCCCACTAGCGTCGAGGACGACGTCCCGAGCTCGAGGAGCCCCCGATCGGCACCAGCACCGTCGTCCTCGGGGTCGCCGGGGGGACCGGGTCCGGCAAGACCACGGTGGTGGACGAGATCGTCGCCCGGGTCGGCGCCGACCGCATCGCCGTCCTGCGCCACGACCACTACTACCGCGACCTGTCCCACCTGCCGCTCGACGAGCGCCGCACCACCAACCTCGACCACCCCGACGCGTTCGACGACGACCTGTTCGTCAGCCACCTCGACGCCCTGGTGCGGGGCGAGGCCGTCGAGGTCCCCGCGTACGACTACGCCACCTACGCCCGGCCCGGGGGCACCACGCCGGTCGCGTCCCGTCCGGTCGTGCTCGCCGAGGGGATCCTGCTGTTCGCCACCCCGGCGCTGCGCGACCGCATGGACGTCAAGGTCTACGTCGACGCCGAGGCCGACGAGCGGCTGCTGCGGCGGCTGCGACGCGACATCGTGCAGCGCGGCCGCACCGTCGACTCCGTGCTCGCCCAGTACGAGCGGACGGTGCGGCCCATGCACCTCGAGTTCGTCGAGCCGTCCAAGCGCCACGCCGACGTGATCATCCCGCGGGGCGGCCGCAACACCGTCGCCATCGACATGGTGGTGGCCCGAGTCGAGGCACTGTTGGGCCACCACTGAGGGAGCCGGCGCCTCGGCGGCTACGGTCCGCGGCATGGCCCGCCACGCCGACGACGACGCCCCGGCGCCCCGCTCCCGCGGGGCGTTGGTCCCGCACGCCGAGGTCGACCTCGACGCGCGCGACCCGGACTTCATCCGCGCGAACCTGCCGCTGTGGTGGCTGCTGGCGACCGTCTACCACCGGGCCGAGGTCACGGGGCTGGAACGGGTCCCGGACGCGCCGGTGATGTTCGTCGGCAACCACTCGGGTGGCTCGATGACGCCCGACGCGTTCCTGTTCCTGCTGGCGCACCAGACCTGGTTCTCGGTGGACCGCCCCGTGCACGCCCTCGCGCACGCGATGGTCACCAGCCTGCCGGTGCTCGGCGAGTACGTGCGCCGGCTCGGGATCATCACCGCCGGTCCCGAGGCCGCGGCCCAGGTCTTCGAGCGGGGCGCCGACGCCCTGGTCTACCCGGGCGGGGACGTCGACGCGCTGCGGCCCTGGCGCCGTCGCTTCGACATCGAGCTCGACGGCCGCACCGGGTTCCTGCGCACCGCGTACGAGCACGACGTCCCGATCGTCCCGGTGGTCTCCGACGGGGCGCACGACACCTTCATGGTGCTGACCGACGGGCGGCGACTGGCCCGCACGCTGCGCTTCGACCGGCTCCTGCGCGTCAAGTCCGTGCCGGTGGTGGCCTCGTTCCCGTGGGGCATCTCGCTGGGGGACTGGTTCGGCCACCTGCCGCTGCCGACCAAGGTCCGGGTCGAGGTGCTCGAGCCCATCGACCTGCGAGCCCGGTACGGCGACGACCTGGACCTCGACGACGCCTACCAGTTCGTCCACTCGCGCATGCAGGTCGCCCTGTCGCGGCTGGCCGCCCGTCGCGTGCTGCCCTTCCGATGAGCCGGATCGTCCGCAGCATCGCGGTCGCCCGCGACGCCGACACCGCCTGGCGCCTCGTGGGGGACCTCGACCGGTACGACGACGTCCTCGTGGGCATCACCCGCTGGGAACCCGCCGGCGAGGACCGCTACTGGGTCCTGATGCAGGTCGGCTCCGTCGCCACGGGCGGCGAGGTCGAGGTGACGGTCGACGCCGCCGCCCACCGCGTGGCGTGGGAGGCGGCCCGGGGGACCCGGCACGGCGCCGAGCTGGAGGTGCTCGACGACGGTCCCGGGCACTGCCGCATCCGGCTGGAGGTCAGCTACGGCCTGACCGGGATGTTCGGACCCCTGGTCACCCGCGCCGCCCGACCGATCGTGGCCCGCAACCTCGTGGCCAGCCTCGAGTCGATGCGCCACGTCATCGAGTACGAGCTCGACGGCGAAGGAGACGCATGAGTCGCCTGGTGCTGACCAACGACGACGGCGTCGACAGCCCCGCGCTGGTGCCCTTCGCCCGGGCGCTCGCACGGCGTCACGACGTGCTCGTCTGCACGCCCGACGGGGAGCGGTCGTGGTCGGGGAAGGCCGTCAGCCGGCACGTGCCGATCACGCTGGTCGCCGACGAACGCGACGGCTGGCCCGTCCACCACACCTCCGGTACGCCGGCCGACGCGGCCCAGCTGGGGGTCCACCACGTCGCCGCCGGCGAGGCCGACGTGGTCGTCTCCGGCATCAACGTCGGCTTCAACCACGGGTCGGCCTTCCTGCTGTCCTCGGGCACGGTCGGCGCAGCGATCGAGGGGTGGATCGCCGGCTGCACCGCGGTGGCCTTCTCCACCGGGACGTGGGGCGACGACTGGGACGCCTGGGTCCGCCACGTCAGCAGTCCGGACGCGGCGGCGGGCTGGGCCCGCCTGGCCGCGCTGTGTGCCGACCTGCTCGACGAGGTGCTGGCCAGCGGCCTGGCGGAGACCGCCGACGTGATCACCGTCAACCTGCCCTTCGAGGCCGACGCCGACACCCCGCGGCGCGTCACCGACCTGGCCCGCATCGGCTACCACGGCCTCTTCCAACAGCTCCACGACGGCCAGTGGCACCACCAGACCGTCGCGCTGCGCGAGATGGACGACCTCAGCGGCACCGACGTCGAGGCCGCCTCCGAGCACGTCGTCACGATCACGCCCGTGCGCATGCCGGCCAGCCCGCCGGTCCCCGACGACGTCCGCACCCGCCTCGAACACCGATCCTGACCCCGCCACTCGACCCGCAGGAGACCTCGTGCCACGCACCTACGACAGCCGCTTCACCCGCCGCATCGACGCCCCGGTCGAGGTCGTGTGGGACGTGCTGACCGACCACGCCGGCTACCGGTCGTGGACGCCGGTGGTGACCTCGCGGCTCGTGACCGAGGGCACCGCCGACCCCAACGGGGTCGACGCCGTGCGCTTCCTCGGGGTCGGGCCCGTCGGGGCGAAGGAGAAGGTCCTGGTCCACGACGCACCCCACCACCTCGCCTACACGGTGGTGGCCGGCCTGCCCGTCCGCGACTACCGAGCGGACGCGAACCTGACCGCGGGCGACGACGGCACCTGGACCAGCCTCGAGTACACGGGCAGCTTCCAGCCGCTCGTCCCCGGTACCGGACCCGTGCTGGCGTTGTTGATCTCCTCGACCCTCCGCACGCTCGTGTCCTCGCTGGCGCGCGAGTCCGAACGCCGTGCCCGGGCGGCGGCCGCCTGAACCGGGCCCGGTCCGGCGATCGGGGCTGACCGGTCGGACAGGACGGGGCGCCCCGTCCTAGGCTCGGCGTCGAACGTCCCTCGACGACCCCCGAGCAGGAGCCGCACATGGCGGAGATGACGTACCGGCGACTCGGAAACTCCGGCCTGAAGGTCAGCGTGCTGTCCTTCGGGTCCTGGGTGACCTTCCACGACCAGCTCGACGACTCGCTGGCTGCCAACTGCATCGAGGCCGCCCGCGAGCACGGCGTGAACTTCTTCGACAACGCCGAGGCCTACGCCGGCGGCAAGTCCGAGGAGATCATGGGCCGGGTGTTCAAGAAGCTCGGCTGGGACCGGCACGAGTACGTGGTGTCCAGCAAGTTCTACTGGGGTCTCCACGACAACCCGAACATGAAGTTCACCCTCAACCGCAAGTACCTGATGCAGGCCGTCGACGCCTCGCTCGACCGCTTCGGGCTGGACTTCCTCGACCTGGTGTTCTGCCACCGTGCCGACCCCGACACCCCCATCGAGGAGACGGTGTGGGCGATGTCGGACATCATCGACCAGGGCAAGGCGCTGTACTGGGGCACCTCCGAGTGGAGCGCCGACGAGATCCGCGCCGCATGGGAGATCGCCGAACGCCACCACCTGCACAAGCCCGTGATGGAGCAGCCGCAGTACAACCTGTTCTCGCGCCGCAAGGTCGAGAAGGAGTACGCCCGGCTGTACGAGGACATCGGGCTCGGCACCACGATCTGGTCGCCGCTCGCCTCCGGCCTGCTCACCGGCAAGTACCTCGACGGCGTCCCCGAGGACAGCCGCGCCAACCTCCCCGGCTACGAGTGGCTGCGTGACAAGCTGACCGACCCGGACAACAACGAGAAGGTCCGGCAGCTCTCCGAGATCGCCGACGAGCTCGGCTGCACCACTGCCCAGCTCTCGATCGCCTGGTGTGCCGCCAACCCGAACGTGTCGACCGTGATCACCGGCGCCTCGCGCGTCGAGCAGGTCCACGAGAACATGAAGGCGCTCGACGTGCTCGAGCAGCTCGACGACGACCTCCTGGCCCGCATCGACCAGATCTTCTGACCGAGGCTCGGGACGCCGCCGGTCGCGCTCGCGTCATCGTGACGTATCGCAGCCGGCGGTCGTCAGCCGCGCAGGCGCGGCTCCATGCGCAGCACGTGCCACAGCAGCGAGGCGGCGATCGCGGCGGCGGTGACCGACACCGCCACGTTGGCGCCGATGCCGACGGCGTCGAAGATCGCCGCCCCGCCCGCGGCCACCAGCGCCCGGGTCAGCGAGGCCCCCGACATCATGCCGGCCAGGAAGCGGCTGCGGCTGGCCGGCTGCACCTCCGAGCCGAGCGGCAGGACCGACACGATCGCCATCTCGGACCCGCACAGCCCCAGCGCCATCGCGGCCACGGCCAGCCCGAGGTTGGGAGCCAGCAGCATCAGCGACAGGCCCGTGGAGGCCAGGCCGAGTCCCAGCCAGGTCGTGCGGTGCTTGCCCCACCGGTCCCCGACGAACAGCACGGTGCCGGAGCCCGCGAGCTCGCCCATCGACGTGATCGCGGCGAACGCCCCGAGCCCCTCGATGCCGACCCCGAAGTCGGCCTCCAGCCACAGCCCGAACACCGAGAACGTCGCCTCCAGCACGGCGAACACCAGCGCCGAGGTCAGCAGGAGCCACTTCTCGACGGGGGTCCAGCGGGGTGGGCGGGGCGCACGCCGTTCCAGTGACGGATGGTCCTCTGCCAGCCAGCGGCGCATCGCCAGTGCACTGCCGGCCGCGGCCACACCCAGCAGGAGCAGGGGTACGCGCCAGGACGTGCGTGCCGCGAGCAGTCCCGCCAGCGGGGCGATGACGACCAGCGCCCCGGCCCAGGTCAGCTCCATGATGCTGGTCGCGCGGGCCCGCCGGTCGAACGTGGTGCGCTCGGACACGTAGGCGATCGTGGCGACGTCCACCAGCGGCTTGCCCGCCCCGAGCCCGAGCAGCCCCACGATCGCCAGGGGGACCCCCGACGCGGTCGCGGCGACCAGCGTGCCGACGCTCATCACCACCGCCGAGATGACCGCCAGTCGCCGGACGTGCTCGTGCCCGCCGGTGATCGCGCGCCGGGTGAGCGGGGCGATGATCCCGCCCGCCGCGACGGCCGCGACCAGCAGGCCCGCCCGCGCCGGTGACACGCCCAGGTCCCGCGCGACGACCGGCAGGAACGGGTACAGGAACCGGAACGCCCCGTTCATGACGAGCCGCACCGCCGTCAGCAGCCCGATACTCGGATGGGATCGGTCGCGGCGGGCGCGTGGTCAGGGGCACGGGCTGGTCCGGGGCGCGGGAGCCGGCCGAGCGTAGGAGACCGCCGACCGGGGGTGCCGGGGTGCGCGCGCTCACCTCTGCGCCCTGTCGTCAGTCGTCCCGTAGCCTTCGATGATCCGACAGGACCGATGCCGCGGCGATGGGCCATTCGACGCAGGACGCGCGGACGCCGGCTGTCCTCGCCGGCCTCGCGGTCTCGAGGCTCCTCGTCGCGCGCGTGCTGCCGGACCGGTGGCACGTGACGGTGAACCTGGCCACGGCCGGGGTCGTGCTCGGTGTCGCGATGGGGGCCCACGACGTGGACGGTGATCCCCTCGACCTCGGGCTGTCGGCTTCACGGGTGCGGGCGGGCCTCGAGTGGGGAGCGATGGGCGCCACCGCCGTCGCCGTCGGGCTGCTCGCGGTGCGTGCCCGGCGGCCCGCCGCCCTGCGGGATGCACGCGCGGCCGGGCTGACGGCCCGGGACACCGCTGGCGCCGTCCTGGTCCGGATCCCGCTCGGGACCGTCGTGCCCGAGGAGCTGGTCTTCCGCGTGGCGTTGCCGGCCCTGCTGGCGCGTCCGGATCGCCCCGGCTGGTGGCCGGGGCTCGTCTCGTCCCTGCTGTTCGGGGTCTGGCACGTCCTTCCGCCCGACGAGCTCACGGCGGGCAGCCCGGTCGCCGCTGCGGCCGTGTCCCGGGCGGGCAGGACTGCAGCGAGAGCCGGTCAGGTGGCCCTGCTGTCCGCCGTCGGGGCGGGGCTGCACGAGCTGCGCCGCCGGACGGGGAGCGTGGTGGCACCGGCGATGGTCCACGCGACGGCCAACACGCTGGGGCTGCTCGTGGCACGACATGCGGAGCCGCGAGGTGCGTAGGGCCAACTTCCTCGGGCTCGTGTCGGCGGTGGCCTTCCTGTGCGCGTCGCTGACGCCGTCACTGCTGCCCCGACCCTGGGCCTTCCAGGGGCTGGTGTCGGGGATCCTCGGGGCGATCGGGTACGGGGTCGGGACGTTGGCCAGCCACCTGTGGCGGCAGGTCGTCCCGCTCGAACCCTCGCCCTGGTTCAAGCGGACCGCGTGGCGGGTCCTCGCGCTCGGCGGGGCCATCGCCGGGGGGACCATGCTGTGGTTGTCCTCGGTGTGGCAGCGCGAGCTGCACGACCTCATGGGCATGCCCCCGCCGTCACGCTGGGGCTACCCGGCCGGGCTGGTGGTCAGCGTCCCCGTCGGGTTCGCGCTGGTGGGCGTGGCCCGGACGACCCGCCGGGCCACGCGACGGGTCGCTCGACCGCTGGGCCGGTGGGTGCCGGCACGTCTCGCCACGGTCCTCGCCGCCGTGGCCGTCCTGGTGGTGGCCGTCGCCTTCCTCGACGGCGTGGCCGGGCGGGCGCTGTTCGCGGCCGCGGACCGCGGCTTCCATCTGGCGGACGGCGTCGGCGGGTTCGGGTACCGGCAGCCGACCACTCCGCTGCGCTCGGCCGGCCCGGGCTCGCACGTCGCCTGGGACGATCTCGGGTCGCGCGGACGGGCGTTCGTCGCCGGTGGCCCCACCGAGTCCGAGATCGCGGCCGTCACCGGGCGAACGGCGACCACGCCGATACGCGTGTACGTCGGGCAGGCCTCCGACGAGGACGTGGCGGCACGCGCCGAGCTCGTGGTCGACGAGCTCGAACGCACCGGGGCATTCGACCGGTCCGTGCTGTGCGTGATGACGCCGACCGGCATGGGGTGGATCGACCCGACGGCTGCCGACGCCCTGGAGTACCTGTGGGGCGGCGACACGGCACTGGCGGGCATGCAGTACTCGTACCTGCCCAGCTGGCTGTCCCACCTGGTCGATGCCACGCGTGCGCACGAGGCCGGGGCGGCGCTCTTCGACGCCGTCCAGCGCCGGTGGGAGCAGCTCCCGGCCGGGGCGCGTCCGCAGCTGCTCACCTTCGGGGAGAGCCTCGGCGCCGACGGGTCGCAGTTCGCCTTCAGCGGACTGTCGGACGTACGCAACCGCACCGACGGGGCGTTGTGGGTCGGTCCCCCCAACTTCAGCGGACTGTGGCGATCGCTCACGGCCGGACGGGATCCCGGCAGCCCCGAGTACGAACCCATCTACGGCGGCGGCGAGACCGTCCGGTTCGTCGACGAACGGACCGACCTCACCGACCGCACGGGGTGGGAACGACCCCGGGTCGTCTTCCTCCAGAACACGAGCGATCCGGTGGTGTGGTGGACGCCCCGCCTGCTGCTGCATCGCCCGGACTGGCTCCGTGACCCCGAGGGACCGGGTGTGCTGCCGATGATCCGCTGGTACCCGGTGGTCACGTTCTGGCAGGTCACGGCCGACCTCGCCAACGCCGGCAACGTCCCGCCCGGTCACGGGCACAGCTACGGCACCCTGCCGGCCGCCGCCTGGGCCGCCATCGCCCCGCCACCCGGGTGGACCGAAGGGGACACGGCCCGCCTCGAGGCCGCGGTCGCACAGCTGCCGACACTCGACTGACCCCAGGAGCCCGGTGTGTTCGATCGGTCGACCACGTTGTCGGAGGAGATGGCCGAGCTCGTCGCCTCCTGCCTGCCGCACTGGCAGGGCCTCGAGGATGGCGAGCGCACGCGGTTGCTGGCGCTGGCCGCCGACCTGCTCGGTCGCTGCAGCTGGGAGCCGGCACGCGGCTTCACGCTCGACGACCGGATGCGCGCCACCATCGCCGGCCATGCCGCACTGCTCGGCGTCGGGTTGCCAGACGAGCCCTTCCGCAACGTCACGGCCATCGTGGTCCACCCGACGACGATGGTGCTGACCGGGGAGCGTCCCGGGTCCCAGCACCGGCGTGGTGGACGCCTCGCGTCGGCCCGTGCTCGGCCACACGACCGGCAACGGTCCGGTGTTCGTCGCCTGGGACGTCGCCCGGCGCCAGACCCGCGATCCCGGCGGCGGCTCCAACGTCATCTTCCACGAGTTCGCCCACAAGCTCGACGCCGAGGACGGCGTGGTGGACGGCACCCCGGCCTTCGCCGACCCCGAACGCCGCGACCGGTGGGTGCGTGTCTGCCAGACCGAGTTCGACGCCCTGCGGGCCGGGCGTGGCTCGGTCCTCGTGGACGACTACGCGACCACCAACCCCGGCGAGTTCTTCGCCGTCGTGACGGAGCTCTTCCTCGATCGGCCCCACGCGCTGGCCGAGGACCGCCCCGAGCTGTACGAGGTGTTCCGGGACTTCTACGGCCAGGACCCCGCGGGGCGACCGGCACCCTGACCGTGGTCACAGGTCGGGGGTCAGCACCTCGTGGCCGAGCGCGTCCAGGCGCGCAGCCTGTCGTGCGACGGCGTCGAGGTCACCCATCCCCGTGATGCTGTCGCGGGCCGCGACGAGGGTCGCGAGGGCGTCGGGGATCCAGCCCTCGCCGGGTCCCGGGTCGAGCGGGTCGTGCCACAGCAGGTCGCGCATCGGGGCGCCGCGCCCACGTCGAAGGGATGCAGGCGCATCGTCACCCGCGGGGTGACCTGCCGATGGCCGTCGACCGTGCACTGGGTCAGCACCCGCTGGCGCAGGTCGCCGTCGTCGCTGACCGGGACGACGGGGTCGTCCAGGGACCACGCCCGGCCCGGCAGGGCGACCGAGACCCGGTCCGCACCCAGCGGCAGCGCCAGTGCCATGGCCTCGACCAGGGGCCCCTGGTAGGCGCCGGGAGCGAAGGGGCGCAGGCCGATCAGGACGCAGGCGTGGTCGCCGGCGAACGCGGCGAGGTGCGGTCGGGGGTCGGGGGCGTCGAGCTCGGCGTACCAGCGGTGCAGGTCGGCGAGTCGGTCCCAGGTGTGCAGCATCGTCGGCATGTGGCCTCGTCCATCGGCGTCGGTCCCATCGTCGGGTGTGGACCCCGGCCTGCGGACCCCCGATCCCGCGGCTGTGGACGGGCACGGCTCCCGTGGCAGCATGTGGCCCATGCCTCGTGATCCCCGCCCCGTCCCGGTCATCGCCGACGAGCTCGCGACCGTCGAGCGCTACCTCGTCGACGCGCCACCGCACTCGGGCTCGGGCCACCGTGACGACCTCGCCCGCCGCGCCGAGGCGCTGCGTCGCGAGCTGGCGGCCGCCCGGCGCCGTGAGGGGCGGCAGCACGACACGTAGGTCACGCCTCCGGGTCCGGTCGCCGGTCGAGGTCGGCGCGCAGCGCGTCCAGGTCGACGCCGAGCTCCTCGAGCACCGCCACGCCCTCGCCCCGTCCCTCGCGCAGCAGTCCGCGCAGCAGGTGCTCCGCCCCGATCTGCTGGCTGCGACCGCGGATGGATTCGCGCAGCGCGAGCTCGAGGACCTTCTTGGCCCGCGGGGTGAACTGCACGCGGCCGCTGCTGGCCTCCGACGGTGGCACGCGGGCGGCGACCAGCTCGCGGGCCCGTGCCTGCGTGGCGCCCGCCGCGATCAGCGTGCCAGCCACCGGGGTGCCGTCCGTCTCGAGCAGGCCGAGCACGAGGTGCTCCGTCCCGACGTGGCGATGCCCGAGGTCGGTGGCGGCAAGGCGTGCCGCGACGACGACGTCGCGCGCCCCGCTCGAGAACCGACGGAACATCCCGGGGTCACGCAGGCGCTGGAACATGCGTCGGAAGATCGCGCCGGGGGACATGGAACGCTGCTGGGCCGCCTGCTTCGAGACACCGAGCGCGTTGCCGATCTCCGTCCAGGAGCAACCCGCCTCTCGGGCGACCTCGACGAAGTGGTCGAGCACCGCCTCCGCGGCGTCGGTCAGGGTGTCCCGGGTCGTGGCGGCGGCGGCCAGGAGGTCCATCGGGTCGTCACTGCTCGCCTCCTCGTGCACGTCGGCGAGCAGTCGGTCCAGGTCTGGTGGGGGCGTCACCCGCAGTCCGATCGTCGGGCGGGGATGCGTCAACCCCGTCTTGACGATCAGTGTCCACGATCGCCGAGGCGCGTCGTCAAGACGGAGTTGACGATCGTCGCGGACGTGGCCGCACCGTGGACAGGTCCGGGGCGACCGGACCGTCCTCGAGGTTGCCGCACGCGGGCACGTGCGCTCCACCCAGCAGGCCGCGTCGCCGCCCTCGTCCGCCACGTCAGTCCAGCTCGCTGCCCAGGACGGAGACGAAGGACAGCATCTCGCCCGGGTAGCCGCCGAGGTTGTGCACCAGGGCCTTGGTGCGCTCGGCGTTGACCTGGCGCTCCTCGGCCTCGCCCCGCAGCTGCAGCCAGCACTCGAAGTGCATGCGCAGCCCGGATGCCCCCACCGGGTGCCCGAAGGACTTCAGCCCGCCGTCGGTGTTGACCGGCAGCGCCCCGTCGAGCGCGAACGTGCCGGCCTGCACCTCCTTCCAGGCGGTGCCGCGGTCGCAGAACCCGAGGTCCTCGTAGAGCACCAGCTCGGTGGGGGTGAAGCAGTCGTGGACCTCGGCCATCAGCAGCTCGGCCCGTGGGTCGGTGATCCCCGCCTGGGCGTAGGCGTCGCGGCCGGCGGCCTCGCACTCGGGCAGGTGGGTGAAGTCGTAGTCGGGGTCGATCACGCCCGACCCGTTGCCGGCCACGAAGGACAGGGCCTTGACGTACACCGGGCGGTCGGTCCAGCGGTGGGCGTCCTCGGCGCGGACCACGATGGCCGCGGCGGCGCCGTCGGCGACACCCGCGCAGTCGAACACGCTGAGCATCCCGGCCACGGCCGGCATGCCGCAGATCCGGTCGGCGTCGACCTCCTTGCGGAACTGTGCCCGCGGGTTGCGCGCCCCGTTGAAGTGGTTCTTGGACGCGATCTCGGCCAGCACGTGGCGCAGCTCGTCGGGGTCGACGCCGTAGCGCTCGGCGTAGGCGGGTGCGATCAGGGAGAACATCGCCGCCGCGGTCAGCGCGCGCTGGGTGCCGTCACCGGGGACGGGGAACTGGTTGAGGCCCTGGTAGCCGGAGTCCTTCACCTTCTCGACGCCGACGGCCATGGCCACGTCGTAGGCGCCGGAGGCGACGGCGTAGGCGGCCTGGCGCAGCGCCTCGGACCCGGACGAGCAGTAGTTCTCGACGCGGGTGACGGGCTTGCCCTGCAGCTTGAGCGGGGCGGCCAGCGTGATGCCGGACATGCCGGTCTGGGCCGTGCCGAGCCAGTAGGCGTCGACGTCGTCGGCCGTCATCCCGGCGCTGTCCAGGGTCTCGGTCACCGCGTCGACCATGAGGTCGTCGGCGCCCTTGTCCCAGTGCTCGCGGAACGGGGTGCACCCCATCCCGACGATGGCGACCTGGTCGCGGATGCCGTGGCTGCCCATCAGTCCTCACCTGTCCGCACCGGGGTGGCCTTCCAGAAGTAGTTGCGGATGCCATCGGCCTCGTTCAGCACGCGGAAGGTCATCTCGACGCGGTCGCCGATGGCGAGCTCGTCGGGGCGGCAGTCGGTGACCTCGCACGCGAACCTGCCGCCGCCGTCGAGGTCGAGCACCGCGAACACGGTCGGCGGCGACGGTGACCAGGCCAGGCGGTCCACCGTGAAGGTGGCGACCGTGGCCTGCTGGTCGGCCATCGGGGCCGGTTCCATGTCGTCGACGTGGCCCCCGCGGAACGACACCCGGGCCGGGGGGAGGTGGACCGCGCCGGTGTCCCGGTCGCGGGACCCGACGAACCCGAACTTCCAGTCCGTCGAGCGAGCGGCGGCCGACGAGGAGGTGCGCGACGGCTCGGGGCGGCGGGGCGGTTCGGGGGTGAGCATCCCGCGCCACGTGAGGAAGTCGGCGTAGGCCAGCCCGTCGTCGCCGCCGGCCACCTGGGCACGGACGGGGCGGGCGGGCTGCCAGTCGGCGACGGCGTCCGTGGCGCGCCACACGACGGCCTCGGCCCCGTCGGCCAGCGAGACCTGCAGGATGGTGGTGCCCGGGGCGGCGCCCTCGAGCGCGGCCGCGAGCGTGAGCATGGCGTGCGGGGTGCCGGTCGCCCCGACGGACCGGGTGAGGTCGTCGGCCAGGCGGTCGCCGGCGCCGAGCGCACGGGCGGCCTTCGCCACGGCACGACCGTGCAGGCCCGTCACCGACACCACGTCCACCGCGTCGAGCTCGACGCCCGCTGCCGCGCAGGCGCGCTTGGCCACGTCGGTGGCCAGCGGCACGTAGCGGGTCTCGCCGAACCGTTCCTCCCAGGTGCGCGACCAGGCGTCACCGGGCACGCGCCAGCGGTCCACGAACTCCTCGGTGGCGGTCGCGGTGGCCAGGACCTCGGCCAGGACGGGACCGTCGTCGTCCGACCCGACCAGCACCGCCACGCCGGCGTCGCCACAGGCCGCCTCGTCGGCGCTGCGAGGCCGCCCGGTGCGCACGTCGGCCGCCACGACCAGGGTGGGGTCGCTCGATCGCAGTGCCGCCAGCACCGTGCCGGTCCCGCCCCGCGCGGACCCCGCCACGTCCATGGCCGGCACCGCCCCGTCCAGCCGCAGGGCGGCGTGCACGGCCGTGGCGTTCGTGCGGTCGAGGTAGGGCGGGGTAGCCGTGGCGAACCACAGGGCCGCGGGTGTGGCCGACTGGCCGGCCATGGCCCGCCGCGCGGCCGCGACGGCCATGGTGGTGGCGTCCTCGTCGTAGGAGGCCACCGCCCGGGTCCCCGACCCGGGCGAGCCGCCGATGACCGCGGCGATGGCGTCCCGCCGCAGCCGGTGGTGGGGGACGTGCCCCGCGATGCTGATCAGTCCACGCATGCGGGGCAGTGTAGGGCCCACCTGACGCCCCGTCAGAAACGACCCTCGCCGGCCGCTGCCTCGGACGGGCACGACGACGCCCGGCCGCGGGGGCCGGGCGTCGAGGTCGTCCAGGGCCGCGAGTCAGCCGAGCAGGCCGCCGAGGACGCTGGTGAGGTTGCCGGTGAAGGCCTCGGTGCCGTCCTCGAGGGCCACGCTGCCGACGTTGCCGTGGGCGTTGGCGTAGGCCAGCGCCAGGTCGAGGCTGGTCACGCCGTTGGAGCCGGCCAGCGGCGCGAGCGCGACGGTCACGAGGATCCCCAGCGCCTGGCCGTCCTGGCTGAGCACGCCCGAGCCGGAGTCGCCCGGGACGCCCGGCGTCGCCGTGTAGATGGTGGTCGTCCAACCGCCGCCGGACGTGCCGAGGCTGGTGCCGACGTGGGGCGAGAGCTGGGTGAGGCCGAGGCGGAGGCTGGAGTTGCCGTAGGTGTAGACCTCCTCACCGACCGCGGCGCCGTCGGTGTCGATGCCCTGGGGGCCACCGAAGACCGGCACGGAGGGGTTGACCTTGTCGTGGTCGCGCGGATCGATCTTCACCAGCGCGAAGTCGTTGTACGC
The DNA here is from genome assembly GCA_963796225.1 of uncultured bacterium. Classification (GTDB taxonomy): domain Bacteria; phylum Actinomycetota; class Nitriliruptoria; order Nitriliruptorales; family Nitriliruptoraceae; genus CAWCLK01. Next base: position 201,831 of record CAWCLK010000008.1, on the reverse strand, counting down.
GCACGTGTCGGCGTCGGTCTCGCCCGCGTTCGCCATGGCGATCCAGGAGGAGTAGACGAGCTCGCCGGGGTAGTCGGCACCCTGGATGTCGACGGGCGTGCCCAGGGCGAGCGAGCCCGCGGCGCAGCCGTCGGTGTCGGTGGCGGCCCCGGTGCCCGAGCAGTGGGCGGCCTGGCCCAGCAGGACGTCGGTGCCGCTGGTGAACACGAAGTTCGACGTGCACTGGGCGCCGGCAGTCGTGGTCTGCACGCCGGGGTGGATGGTCGCGGTGGACACGTCGGCCCACCCGCCAGCAGGCGCGGCCCCGAGCAGGCCGGGCAGGCTGAGGGCGAGCGCCGCGACGGACGCGAGCATGGCAGGACGGATTCGCTTCACGAGGGGAGGTCCTTACTCGAGGCACGCGACCGCGGAGGGCGGCCGTGTGGTCGGATGGGCACTGCCCAACGAGACTAGTCCATTCGAGATGTGCATTCCCGGGGGAACGTGGGGAGAGCGCATGGGCGCGCGCGGAGGGAGCGCGCGGGGGCAGCGCGCGAGTAGCGTGGGCGCGGATCGCCGCAGGAGATCCACCATGGCCCAGGGGCCGGTCGAACGCACCGAGCACGCCCTCGACCGACTGCTCGACGAGCTCGCCGCCACACCGGGGGACGGCGCGACCCCGGGGGCGTCCGCGCCGTCCGCGGACCAGGGGCGCGACCTGTGGCGCGCCATGGTGCTGAGCCGTGCCCTCGACGTGGCAGCCCGGCGCCTGAAGGCCGAGGGCCGCGGCTACTACACGATCTCGTCCGCGGGGCACGAGCTCGACGCCGTGGTCGGCCTGCAGCTCGCGCGGACCGACCCGGCGTTCCTCCACTACCGGTCCGGGGCCTTCGTCGCCGCCCGGCGCCGCGACGACCTCGACGCCTTCGTGCGTGACACGGTCGCGTCCTTCCAGGCCTCGACCACCGACCCGGTCGCCGCGGGGCGCCACAAGGTCTGGGGCTCGCGTGCAGCGTGGATCCCGCCGCAGACCTCGACCATCGCCTCCCACCTGCCCAAGGCCGTCGGCGCCGCCCTCGCGCTGGGGCGGTCGGGCGCCGGACGGACGGTCGCGACGCCGCTGACCGACGAGGTCGGTCCCGACGCCGTGGTCTGTGCCAGCTTCGGGGACGCCTCCCTGAACCACGCCACGGCGGCGTCGGGCATCACGATGGCGCGGTGGGCCCGGCGCCTCGGGGCCCCGGTCCCCATGCTGTTCGTGTGCGAGGACAACGGTCTCGGGATCTCCGTCCGCACACCCCGCGGGTGGGTCGAGGGCAGCCTCTCGGGGCTGCCGGGGCTGACCTACGTGCGGGCCGACGGGGACCCGGGGCAGCGCTGGGAGGCGGTGGCCGGCGCGATCGAGCGGGTCCGACGCGAGCGCACCCCCGTCGCCCTGCACCTTCCCACGGTCCGGCTGTGGGGCCACGCGGGGTCGGACGTGGAGGTCGGGTATCGCGACGCCGCCGAGATCGAGGCGGGCGAACGGGCGGACCCGCTGCTCGAGGTCGCCCGCTGGCTGGTGGCCACGGGACGCGCGACGGGCGCCGACCTGCAGGCCGACCGGAGCGAGGCCATCGACCGTGTCGACCGGGCCTGCGAGGACGTGAGGCCCACCCACGCGGCCTCGTTCGCCGAGGTCGCAGGGCCCCTGGTGCTGTCGCTGCCCGGCGCATCGCCCGCCCCGACCCCGGCGCAGGCCCGGGGACGGGTGCAGGCGTGGCAGCAGGCCGGCCACCCGCTGCCCGAGGACGCGGTCCCGCCGGTGCGACGCACCCTCGGGGCGCGCATCAACGCCGGGCTGCACGACCTCTTCGTGGCGCACCCGCAGGCGGTGGCCTTCGGCGAGGACGTCGCCCGCAAGGGTGGCGTGTACGGGGTCACGGCCGGCCTGCAGGCGCGCTTCGGGGCCGACCGGGTGTTCGACACCATGCTCGACGAGACGGCCATCCTCGGTGCGGCCCAGGGGTTCGGGCTGCTCGGCTACCTGCCCGTGCCCGAGATCCAGTACCTGGCCTACCTGCACAACGCGCTGGACCAGCTGCGGGGCGAGGCCTGCTCGACGACGTGGCTGTCGGACGGGGCGTTCGCCAGCCCCATGGTCCTGCGCGTGGCCTCCTTCGCCTACCAGAAGGGGTTCGGCGGCCACTTCCACAACGACAACGCGATCGGGGCGCTGCGCGACATCCCCGGCCTGCTGCTGCCGACCCCGAGCCGTGGCGACGACGCCGTGCGCCTGCTGCGGGGCGCCACGGCCCTGGCCGTCGAGCAGGGACGGGTCGTGGCCCTGCTCGAACCGATCGCGCTCTACCACGAACGGGACCTGTTCGAGGACGGCGACGAGGGCTGGCTGACCGCCCACCCCGTCGAGGGGACGCTGCTGCCCGGCACCGTCGGGGTGTACGCGGCGGGGCGCCTGCAGCCGGGAACGGCCACCATCGCCGGGACCGAGGCGACCGTCGCCCCGGACGTGGTCGACGTCGGGCCCGACTCGCCGGACCCGCGCTTCGACGACGGGGCGGACGTCGTGCTCGTCACCTACGCCAACGGGGTGCGTATGGCACTGCGCGCCGCCCGGCGTCTGCTGGCCGAGGACGGCACGCGGGTGCGGGTGCTCGACGTGCGCTGGCTCGACCCGCTGCCGATGGACGTGCTGGTCGAACAGGCCCGCGACGTCGGTCGGGTGCTGGTCGTGGACGAGTGTCGCGCCACCGGCGGGGGCATCGCCGACGCGGTGGTGGCGGGGCTCGTCGAAGCCGGCAGCGCTGCGGCCCTGGCCTCGGTGCGCGCTCGCGACTCCTACGTCCCGCTCGGCCCGGCCGCATCGCAGGTGCTGGTCACCGAGGACGGCATCGTCGCCGCGGCCCAGGCCCTCGCCCGGACGGCCGTGCGGCGTTAGAGCGTGGCGACGGCCGCGCCGCCGGACTCCTTGGCCCGGTACATGGCCGAGTCGGCGCGTCGCAGGACCTCCGAGGCGTCGTACTGCCCGTCACCGGCCAGGGTGGCCCCGATGCTGGCGCTGACGACCATCGACGCCCCGTCGACCTCGACGGGTTCGCGCACGGTCGCCAGGAGGCGTCCCGCCAGCTCGGCCAGTCCCGTCTCGTCGCAGTCCGGTGCGACGACGACGAACTCGTCGCCCGCGAGCCGGCCCAGCGTGTCTCCGGTGCGCAGGGCCCGGGGCAGGCGCAGGGCCAGGCTCGCGAGCAGGTGGTCACCGATCCCGTGGCCATGGGCGTCGTTGATCGGCTTGAAGCCGTCGAGGTCCACGAACAGCACGCCCACGGGGCCGCGGTCCCGCCGTCGGACGGCCTGGTCCAGCCGCTCCAGCACGAGCGCGCGATTGGGCAGGCCCGTCAGGCCGTCGTACAGCGCCCGCTGTCGCAGGTCGGCCTCGGCGTGTCGCCGGGCCGCCATGCCGGTCAGGACCGCACGCACCGCCGAACAGAAGGCCTCGTCGTCGGCGGTCAGGGTCCGTCCGGGCGCGGCGACGACACGCAGGTCGCCGTCGTCGCCGTCCGCGGTCACCTCCACGTCGTCGAGGACGCTCGTCACCAGCGCCGCCGCTTCGGTGCACACCGATTCGACGGAGCGTTCGCCGAGCGCCGCGCGCCCCACACGGGCCACGACCTCCTGCCGTGCGGCGTGGACCTCGAGCTCGCGACGGTCCCGTTCGCGTTCGTGGACGAGCTGGGTGAGACGGCCGAGGACCAGCACGGCGATGAGCCCGGCGCCGGCGACGGAGACGACGGCGTCGAGGTCCTCGGTGCCGATGCTCGCGAGCAGCGCGACGGGGGTCGCCAGCAGGGCGATCCCGAGGACGGTCAGCCGCCCCGCCGACACCGACGGTGGCGACTGCTCCACCGGGTGGCCCATCTGGACCATCGACGGGTGCAGCGCGCTGGCCCCCGCGCATCCCAGCGCCGCGATCCACACCAGGTCCGGCCAGCCGCCGGGGGCGAAGGCCTCGGCCTGCAGCAGGAGCACCCAGCCGATGCTGCCGAGGAACGCGAGGATCCACGCACCCCCGAGCAGGCGTGCGGCCGGCAGCCGCCAGCCCGCGCCGATCACCATGCGGATGCACAGGGCGGTGATCCCGGCGGGGAGCAGGGGCACGACGAGGAGCACGACACGCGCCGACGCCGGCACGTCGGGGCCGAGCACGACGGGGTCGATGAGCACCGACCAGAGCACGGTCGCCAGCGCCACGGTGACGATGCTGCCGTCGAGCAGGCTGTCCCGATCACCGTCGGGGGACTGCAGCCGGATGAACCACAGCACCGTGCCGCCGATCATCAGGTAGGCGGCGAGGTGGAGCACCGTCCCGGTGATCGCCCGGAGCCCGTCCTGGGGCAGCTCGGCGGAGGCCGGGGCGAGGGTGTTGCCGACGGCCGTGGCGGTCAGACCGGCGACCATCAGGGACCAGGGGCCGCGTGGTCGGGGACGGTGCACGGCGATTCCGGTGACGACGGCCGCGACCGCACTCCAGGCGACGAGCACCCACAGGCGATCCAGGGTCGTCGGCGCCGACGACAGCTGTCGTCCGACTGCGACCACGGCGATGCCAGCGAGGTACGCCGTCGCGAGATGCCTGCTCATGTGGCTCCTGTCGGCCACGTCGCAGCCGACAGGAGCATTCCACTCCGCGTCCGGCGCCTGCGTGGGACCCGCGTCCCTGATCCGGGCCGCGTCCGGTCCGATCTCCAGGTGCACCCGGGCGGGCGAGCACGTGATGGTGGCGGCCTGGTCGGCGGCCGTCGAAGCTGGTCCCGGACGCCGTCGTCGTCGCCGTCGCGTCGGGGAACGCCGCCCCGTACCAGGCGGTGACCGACGCGCAGAGGGGGATCGTCGCGCCGGGGCGCTCGGCGAGCGTGACGGCCACGGCCGTGTCCTCGCCGCGCGTGCCGACGACCAGCTCGCCCCCGGCCCAGGCGGCGGCACGCTCCTCGGCGTCGCCGAGCCGGGCGGCGCGGTCGTCGCCGGGTGCCTGGAACAGCCACAGCAGGTCGGCGGCACCGAGCTGGTCGCGGCGGACCTCGGTCCACCCGTCGGGCAGCGTCGGGTCGGTGACGTCCACGGCCTGCTCGCCGCGGCGAACCGCTCGGGCCACAGCACCTGGGCCGAGGTGGTCGGCGGGGCGTCGTAGAGGGCGTCGACCGCGTCCCAGCCGCCCGCGGCGTACTGGCCGCACACGAAGGACAGCCCTGCCGTGTAGGGGAACACCAGCTGTTGCTGCAGCACCCATGGGACGTCCTCGAGCTGCCCCGCGGGACCGAGGCTGGTCGCGGCCGCCGCCAGCTGGTCCATCAGGGTCAGCTGCTGCAGGGCCCACTGCTGCATCAGCAGGGAGGCGTCGCCCTCGATCACCGACAGGGTCGCCAGGGCGGCGTCGGACCGGCCGTCGAAGCCCTCCAGGTCGGGCAACCCGATCGCCTGGTCGGTGAGCGCGTGGTCGATCTCGTGCGCCAGCGTCATGCGCGTGGTCGGGTCGAGCCCCTCCTGGGCGACCGCGACGAGCTCGCCCGTGTCGGGGTCGTAGAACCCGGCCACCTGGTCGCCCAGCAGGTCGAGCTGCAGGGCCCGCAGGTCCGTGCCGGGTGGGACCGCCCCGAAGGCGGCCAGCAGGCGTGCGTCGACGTTGGCCTCGTCGGCGGCGTAGTCCTCGGCGGACAGGTCCATGACCCGATCGCGCAGCGCGGCGGGCGTGAGCAGGACCGGGTCGACCGCCGCGGAGGGGTCCAGGCCGCGCAGCGCCGCCACCTGGTCGGCGATCGTCGCGATCGCGGCAGCCGGGTCCGCAGGCAGCGGGTCGGGCGAGGTGGCCGGCATCCCCACGCACGCGGCCAGGGCGGCGGGGTCCATGCCACCGAGCAGGTCGTCCAGCAGCCCACCGAACACGCCGCCGTCCTCGGAGGCCCGCGGGGTCGGCCCGGGATCGGTCGCCGTCGGCGACGGCTCGACGGTCGCGTCGGCGGACGGTGACGGCGCCGCGGTCGGTGCCGCTCGTCAGGTGCGCGCGGGGTGCCGCCCAGCGCGACCCCGACGGCCACGAGCCCGGTGGCGCCGACCAGCGCGAGCGTCCACCGGGTCCGGGTCATCCGCGGGTCAGTGCAGGGCCGCCACGGGCTCCATCTCGGACTGGATCCACGCGTCGAGCTCGTCCGAGGACTCGAAGGACACGATCAGGCCGTACCGGGGCTCGGTGCCCGGGTGCCACACGGCGTGCCAGAGCCGCTCGGTGTCGACGACGAACTGCGCACCCGCGGGACACGGGATGCGGACCTCGGTCGAGGGGTCGTCCTTGTCCTCGCGCAGGATCATGTACGAGTCCGGGTTGTCCGACAGCTGCAGCCACGCGCGCACGACCCAGCCCTCGTCCTCGGGGTTGAGCCGGTTGTTGTCGTCGAGGTGGAGGTTGTGGACCGCCTCCTCGTACGTGGTGGGCTGCAGCTCGATGACGCGGTGGCGGCCGAAGCGCGCCCCGACCTGCGTCGCCCACTCGACCAGCGTCGGGCAGACGTCGGCGTTCGTGGTCCAGACGCCGTCCTTGTCGGGCTTGCCGGTCTCCCAGAAGCCGTGGCACTCCATCTCGCCCTGGGCCGAGGCGATGGGGGCGAAGCGGGTGTCGCCGCTGGACTTCCAGTCCATGAACTCGAGGTCGAGCCACTCGTTGGCGGGGACGGGTTCACGCTTGCGGAGGACGACGTAGCCGGTCTCGGCGAGCACGTCGAGCTTGCGGTGGGCCATGACGAGCTTCCTGGTTCGTGCGGTGATTCGTGAGGGGGATGATGCAGGGGCGCGATCACAGGGAGGTCACGGGCGAAACGACGGGAGGGGTCGCGCCGGGCGCGCACGAGGTGGGCGGCGGCGCGAACGGTACGGACTTTCGGACGAGGTATCCACGCACCGCTGAGCCCCGTCCGGCCAGCGCTCGGCGTGTCCGGTCAGGTGCCGCCACCGCCGCCACCGCCGCCACCGCCGCCGCCCTTGGGGCTGGGGCTGGAGGACGGCGAGGGCGAGGTCGTGGGGGAGGGTTCGGGTTTCGGGGCGGGGCGCGGCCGCGTGCCGTACTCGACGACCTTGGGCTTGGGCTGGTAGGTGGTGACGATCTGCTCGGTGCGGTCCATGCCGCCACCCTTGATGGCCCGCTCGACGGTCACCCGGTACCCCTCGGTTCCGGTCTGCACGACCCGCTGCTGGCCCTCGTAGAGGTCGCTGGTGCCGCGGGTGCGGGTGTCGAAGCTGGAGTAGTCGTAGGGCTCGCCCATGTTCGCCGTGACCCGGCGGTCGCCGTTGTCCCCGAACAGCGACACCGTGATCGAGGTGCCCGTGTAGGAGGTGTGGATGAACAGGCCGTGGTCGGTGTCGTTCTCGATCTCGAGGTCGATCGAGTCGTAGTTGAGGGTCGCCTCGCGCCCCAGCGGGTACCGGGAGATGTACAGCGAGTGGGCGCGGTGCTCGAGGATCGGGATCCCGGCGAAGAACGACGCGTTGTACATCGTGGTGGCGAACTGGGAGATGCCCCCGCCGACCTCGTCACGGATCTCGCCGCGGAAGATCGCCCCGTCGGCGACGAAGCCCTTCTCGATGGTGCGCTTGCCGACGAAGTCGTTGACCGAGAAGGTCTCGCCCGGGCGCAGCACCTGTCCGCGGATGATGTCGGCGATCCGGTGGATGTTGGTGACCCGGTTGGCGCAGCACGCGTGGTAGGTCGTGAACGTGCCGATGAGGTGGTCGACCCCGAGTCCCTCGGCGTCGTCGGTGGTGAGGTCGGCCTCGGTGACCGGCAGCTCGAGCTCGGCCTCACGTTCGCCCCGGTCGAGCAGCTCGCCGACCTGGAGCGCGCCGACCTCGGCGTCGTAGGTGTAGCCCACCTTGCTGGGGACGACGTCCAGGTCGGCAGGGCGGGGTTCCCACGTGACGCTGCCCTGGTCGTCGAAGGTGCTCAGGCCCGACACGACCTCGAAGGTCGCGTCGGTGGGCTGGACCTCGACGGCGGGCAGGTCGGGGGCCACGACCTCGGCCAGGGCGTCCTGGTCGGCGACCAGCGTGAGCCGGCCGTCCTGCTCCTCGGTGCGCAGCACGCGGGCGATCTCGGACGGGCTGAGGGTGACGGCGCCGCCGTTGGCGGTCAGCACGAGCGCGTCGGCCACGGCCCGCTGCGCCCGTTCCACGGCATCGTCGAGCGCGGCCTTGTCGGTCGGGGGCGGGGTGACCTCGGCCGGCAGCTCGACGGCGGGCGGGTCCGGCTGGCCGATCACCTGCAGCAGGGCGTCGGCCGCCCCGTCACGGTCCACGGTGATGCCGTCGCGCGGCGCCTCGGCCTGCACCTCGAGGGTGTCCGGGTCGACCCGCACCGACCCGACCGAGAGCTGCTGGTCGACCTGGCCGGCGACGTCGTCGACGAAGCGGGTGACCGCGTCGCGGATCGGGGCGCCCTGCAGCTCGACCTCGCGTTCACTGCCGAAGCTGGCCGTGAGGTGGCCCACCAGGCCGAAGGGACCGGTCCGCCCCGCGGCCAGGGCCGCGTCCACGGTGGCGTCGACGTCGCCGCCGTAGCCGTCGTCGCCGGGGGAGAACTCGAACGAGCGCCCCGCCACCGTGACGTCGACCGTGGCGTCCTGACGGGTACGCACGAGCTCGCCGACCCGGTCCTGGAGGTCCTGCCCGCCGAGCCCGCTGACGTCGGCGCCCTCGACGAAGGTGCCGGGGAGGGCCTCGCCGGCGCGGGCGGTCGCCACGCCCACGAGCACCAGCAGCAGCACGGCGAGCACGACGCCGCCCAGCAGTGCCAGCTGGGCACCGCGGGATCGCCGACGGGCGGCGGCCCACGCCCTCAGGGGGGCGGGGCGCTCGTCGGTCGCGGAGGGTGGAGGTGTCGACTGCACGCTGCCCGTCCCCATGGAGGTCGTGCCGGAGCGAACCGGGAGTGTATCGACGGCCCCCGGCGCCACAGCGGTGCCGGTGAGGACCTGCTCACCAGCCCAGCGCATCCAGTCGCGAGGTCACGCCGCCCACGAACGAGGCCCCGAACAGGCGCACGTGCACGAGCATGTGGGGCAGCTGGTAGGCGTGGCGTCGTCGCTGCCAGCCGTCGTCGAGGTCCCGCACCGACCGGTAGCCGGCCTCGAACGCGTCCGGCAGCCCGCCGAACAGCTGGGCGGCCGCCAGGTCCACCTCGGCGTCGGCCCGGTGGACGGCTGGGTCCACCAGCCACGCCCCGTCCACGACGTTGCCCGGCCACAGGTCGCCGTGGACCAGCGACGGGGCCGCGCCGTGGTCGAGCAGGTCGGGCAGGGGGCCCTCGCAGGCCCGTCGCAGGCGGTCGGCGACCGAACCGGGCAGTGCCGGGACGTCGAGGTGCGGTTCGATCCGGTGGGCGACGAAGAAGGCGGGCCAGTCGGACGACGGTGGGGTGTTGGGTTGCGGGGCGGTGCCGAGCAGGTTGTCGCGGTGCCAGCCGAAGCCCTGGTCGCCGTCGGGCGCGCGCGCCGGGTCGTGGGCGCCGGCCAGGGCGGCGCCGAGCGCCTCGTGGTCGGGGTGGCCGCTGACGTGGTCCATGACGAGCAGGTCCTGCCCGACGTGGTGCACGCGGGGAACCGGCGCCCCGGCCTCGGCCAGTGCCCGCAGGCCCTCGGCCTCCAGCTCGGGGTCGTAGGGCGTCTGCTTGACCACGAGGTGGGCACCGTCCTCGGTGGTGACCTCCCAGGCGGTGGCGATGTCCCCGCCGTGCAGGCGCGACCACGACGCCACCGCACCGAGGTCCTCGGGCAGCGGGGGCGGGGCGTCGGCCGACACGCTCAGGCCCGCCCGTCCCGGATGGCGGCGACCAGCCCGGCGGCGGCGCGACGAACGATGCGCACCACCTCGCGGAAGCCGTCGGGCCCGCCGTAGTAGGGGTCGGGCACGCCCTGGCCGGCCTCGTCCGCGTACTCGCGGAACAGCCGGAGTCGGCCGCGCGCGTCGTCGTCGGGGGCGAGCCGGCCCAGGTCGTCGAGGTTGCTGGTGTCCATCGCGACCACGAGGTCGAAGTCGCGGAAGTCGTCCGGTGTGACCTGGCGTGCGGCGCCGGCCAGGTGCAGGTCGTCCTCGGCGGCCGCGGCGGTCATCCGGGCGTCCGGCGGCTCGCCGACGTGCCACGCCCCGGTGCCTGCCGAATCGACCTCGAGGTCGACCCCGGCCTGGTCGGCCGCCTCGCGTACGGCCGCCTCGGCCGTGGGCGAGCGGCAGATGTTGCCCAGGCACACCAGCAGCACGCGCGTGGTCACAGGCCCTCCGACAGGTCGGCGCCCAGCACCAGGGTCAGTGCGTCCCCCGAGGACACCTGCTCGATGGAGGCGCTGACCGGCAGCTCGCGCTGCAGCAGCTCGGCGTTGGCCTGCTGGCCGGGCGGGGTGCGGATCACGGTCGCGTCGGACGGGGCGTCCGCGTCCCCGACGCCGACCACGTCGTAGCCGCGTTCCTCCAGCGCGTCGGCGGTGCGCCCCGCCAGCCCGGTGACGCCGGCGCCGTTGAGGACCCGCACGCGCGTGGATTCCGGCGTGACGTCGGGGTCGGCCTGCCGCAGGGCCGAGCCGTCCCGGAACGACGCGAACAGCGGCGCGGCGGCGTCCTCGTCGATCTGCAGGACCGCCGCCCCGCCGATGGTGGCCGGCGTGGCCGGCACGGTGGCGGTCACCGCCGCCCCCGAGGCCAGCCCGCGTCCTCCGAGCCCGAGCCGCCCGAGGTCCATGAGACCCAGGCCCCCGTCGGCGGTGAGCGCCTCGCCGATGGCGCCCGAGAGCTGCCAGGCCCGGGGCGGGTTCAGCACGCTGGCCGGCGTGGCCACCTTGCGTGCCAGCGCCCCGAGGAACTGCTGCTGGCGCTTGATGCGCTCGAGGTCGCTGTCGAGCTTGCGGGTCCGCACGAACCCGAGCGCCTGGTTGCCGGACAGCGTCTGGCAGCCGGCGGAGAGGTTGATGCCGGCGAAGGGGTCCTTCAGGTCCTTGTCGAGGCAGACGTCCACGCCTCCGACGGCGTCGACGATGTCGCGGAAGCCGGCGAAGCTGACCGTCATCGCGTGGTCGAGCCCGATGCCGGAGATCTCCTCGATGGTGTCCACCAGGCAGTCCAGCCCGCCGATCGCCAGGGCGGCGTTGATCCGGCCGGTGCTGCCGTCGCACCGGGGCACGTACAGGTCGCGGGGGAAGGCCAGGATGCCGGCGTGGCTGCCGGACACCGACAGCACGAAGATCGAGTCGGTGCGCTCGCCCTCGACCTTGCCGGTGCCGAGCTCGAGCATCTCCTGCTCGGTCAGCCCCTCGCGGCTGTCCGAGCCGATCACGAGGATCTGCATCGGCCCGCCGCTGCCGTCCAGCGTGGTGACCTCGGTGCGGCCGATCGCGGTGGAGACCCGCGCGGCCAGGACCCCCCCGTAGACCAGGGGCAGCCCGACGAAGACCACGAGCAGCACCACGATCCAGCGTCCGCGACGCCGTCGTCCGCCATGCACGGTCGGCCCCCAGTCGTCGTCGACCGAGGTGTCCGGGGGGGTGGGGGTGCGGGCCATGGCGCGCAGTGTGGCACGGTCGGGCCCCGAGTACCGTCACGGCCGGGGAAGGAGCCGCGCGTGGACGACCTGCTCGCCCGGATCCGGGCCTCGGTCATCGGCGACGACGAGGTGCTCGACGGGCCCTACGGCCCGCGGCGGGTCGTGTACGCCGACTACACCGCGTCGGGGCGGGCACTGAGCTTCATCGAGGACTTCATCCGCGGCGAGGTGCTGCCCCGCTACGCGAACACCCACACCGAGTCGTCGGGAACGGGGCTGCAGACGACCCGGTTCCGGGAGGACGCGCGAGCGCTCGTGGGCGAGGCCATGGGCGCCGACCCCGAGGAGCACGTGGTCCTGTTCTGCGGGTCCGGGTCCACCGGCGCGATCGCCCGCATGGTCGACGTGCTCAACCTGCGCGTCCCCCACGACCTCGACGTCCGCCACCACCTCACCGACCACATCCCGGCGGACCAGCGCCCCGTCGTCTTCATCGGCCCGTACGAGCACCACTCCAACGAGCTGCCCTGGCGCGAGTCCATCGCCGACGTGGTCACCATCCACGAGGACCTGCACGGCCACGTCGACCTCGACGACCTCGAGGCGCAGCTGGTCGCCCACGCCGACCGGCCGTTGAAGATCGGGTCGTTCTCGGCCGCCTCCAACGTCACCGGCATCCTCACCGACGTCCGCGCCATCGCCCGGGTGCTGCACGCCCACGGGGCGCTCAGCTTCTTCGACTACGCCGCCGCCGCGCCGTACATCGAGGTCGACCTCGGGCGCCGCGACGAGCGCGATGGCGACCACCTCGACGCCGTGTTCGTGTCCCCGCACAAGCTCATCGGCGGTCCCGGGACGCCCGGCGTGCTGGCCGCCCGACGCGAGCTGTTCACCAACACCGTCCCGGCCGTGCCCGGCGGTGGGACGGTCGCCTACGTCAACCCGACCGAGCACCGCTACCTGCCCGACGTCGAGCACCGGGAGGAGGGCGGCACGCCCGACATCGTCGGCTCGATCCGGGCGGGGCTGGTGTTCCAGCTCAAGCAGGCCGTGGGGCTCGACACGATCCGGGCCCACGAGGAGGACTTCGTCCACCGGGCGGTGCACGCCTGGGAGGCCAACCCGGCCATCGAGGTGCTGGGCGACCACGACGCACCCCGGCTGTCGATCGTCTCGTTCGTGGTGCGCGCGCCCGACCACCTGGCCGACGGCGCCCCGGGGCCAGCCCCAGCGCGCTACGGGGCCGGTACCTGCACCACAACTTCGTGGTCGCGGTGCTCAACGACCTGTTCGGCATCCAGTCGCGGGGCGGCTGCTCGTGCGCCGGGCCCTACGGGCACCGCCTGCTCGGCATCGACCTCGACACCAGCCACGAGTTCGAACGCGAGATCTCCGCCGGCTGCGAGGGCATCAAGCCCGGCTGGGTCCGGGTCAACTTCAACTACTTCATCACCGAGCAGGTCTTCGACTACGTCATCGAGGCGGTCGACCTGGTCGCGAGCCACGGGTGGCGGCTGCTCGGCGACTACCGGTTCGACGTGGCCACCGGGCTCTGGCGGCACGTCGACGGGCCGGCGGACCCGCCCCTGCGCCTGACCGACGTCAGCTACGCCTCCGGCGCGATGACCTGGCCGGAGCGTCGCCAGCGCATGGGCGACGACGAGCTGGCCGACGTGCTCGCCGCGGGGCGCCAGGTCCTGCAGGACGGGGCGCGGCGCGATGGGCACCGCCCCGCCACCACGGCCGACTTCGAGCACCTGCGCTGGTTCCCGCTGCCGGACGAGGCTCGGGTCGGGCGCCCGGACGAGGCCACGCCCCGACCCGCCTGACGCGAGCCGTTATCGTCGTGGCCATGGAACCCACGGCCATGACCATCGTCAGCCAGCTCGTCACCGACGCGCGCACCCGGCACGGGGCGAAGGCGGTGCGTCGGCTCGACGTCGCGCCCGAGCTGCTCGACGAGGCGATGGACCACGTCCTCGCGCTCGGCGGCAGCGTCGGGCTGGACCACTGCGTCGTCGAGGGCGTCGAGATCCACCAGCTGCCCGAGGACGCCGAGGTCCCGCGCGCCTGGCTGCACGGCGAGGACCAGCCGCGGCCCCTGGACCCCCTCGCGGAGTAGGGGAGGGTCACACGGGCACGTCCGCGCCCCGGTCGCGCAGGGCCGCGGCGACGGTGGCGAGGTCCGGTCGCTCCCGCCACCGTGCGATCGGCAGGGCCCAGCGCAGCGGGGCGCCGGGACGGGCGATCCGGGTCCCCCACCCGGCGACCGCGCGGTCCCGGGCGGCCACCAGGTCCGGATGCGTGTCGGCGGCCGCCAGCTGCTCCGCGAAGGCCCACGAGCGGCCCCGTGCGTGCTCGAGCGAGAAGCTGACCAGCGCCTCGTCGAAGCGCAACCCGACCGCGTCGACGACGCGCGTCATGGGGGAGACGTCCGCGATCGCGGCCTGCATCTGGTCCACGAGCTCCGCCAGCACGTCGTTGATGCGCTCGAAGTCGTCGCGCAGGTCGACGACGGCGGGACCGGGGCAGGTGGAGGCGGCCGCCACGCCGAGGTCGAGGTTGATGTGGGCGTTCATCCCCAGCAGGAGGTGCTGGAGGATCAGCCCGGGTCGCGTGGCGGCCTCGAAGGAGCAGGCCCACGATGCCGGGACGCGCTCGCCCCGGTCCCACGCGGCATGGGCGTCGAGCCAGTACCGGGCGAAGCACACGTCGAACCGCTCCATGCGCTCGCCGTCGTCGTACGCGCCGGTGGCGATGCCGTCGCGGACCCGGGCGGTGACGGCGCGGTAGACGATCGCGAACCACCCACGGGCGTCGCCGGTGGCGACGGCGCGCTCGATGAGCCGGTCCATCGTCGTGATGGCGTCGTCGATCGTGCGTGGCCCCATGCGTCGCCCCGGCCGGCTGTCGGGCCAAGTGTCGCAGACGGGGGCGAGCCCGTCAGGGCCGGCGGGGTGGCGGGGCGGAGGCGACCGTCGGGGCGAGCTCCTGGCCCGGCCAGGCGCAGCAGTCGACCGGGCAGGCGTCGTGCCACGGCGGCAGCGTGCCGCACGCACGTGGTGGGACGTCACCGTCGCGTTCGGCGACCAGCTCGCGGATGGCCGCGACGAAGGCGGGGTGGGTGCCGACCGTGCCGGCGCGGACCATGGCCAGGCCGACCTCGTCGGCGACCTCGCGCGCCTCGACGTCGAGGTCGTGGATGACCTCCATGTGGTCGGTGATGAAGCCGATGGGCACGACCACCACGGCGGTGGTGCCGTCGGCCTGCAGGTGGGCGAGGTGGTCGCCCACGTCCGGTTCGAGCCAGGGCACCTGGGGCGGGCCGGACCGCGAGCAGTAGACGAGGTCCCAGCCGCCCCGCCAGCCTCCATGCCCGGCGACCTGCTCGGCGACGAGCCGCGAGGACTCGTAGTGCTGCATCGCGTAGTCGCTGTGGCGGGCCATGCGCAGGGGGATGGAGTGGGTGACGAACACCAGCCGCGCCCCGACGCGCTGGTCGTCGTCGAGCTCGTCCAGGGACGCCCGGACGCGGTCGGCCTGGGCCTCGACGAACCCGGGGTGGTTGAAGAACACCCGGATCTTGTCGATCGTGACGTCGACACCGGTCTCCTCGATCGCCCTGGCCATGTCCTCGCGGTACTGCCGGCAGCCCGAGTACGACGAGTACGCGCTGGTCACGAAGGCCAGCAGGCGACGGTGCCCGTTGGCCTCGGCCTCGCGCAGGGCGTCGGCGAGGAACGGGTCCCAGTTGCGGTTGCCGAAGTAGATCGGCAGCGCGGGGCCGCCGTCGCCCAGGGCGTCCTCGAGCGCCGCGATCAGCGCCCGGTTCTGGTCGTTGATCGGGGAGCGTCCGCCGTGCGCGTGGTAGTGCTCGGCGACCTCCTCGAGCCGCTCGCGGGGCACGTTGCGTCCCTCGACGACGTTCTCGAGGAAGGGCAGCACCTCCTCGGGACGCTCGGGGCCACCGAACGAGACGAACAGCAGGGCGTCGTACGACATGGCCGGGTCCTGGAGGAGGTGGTGGGGAGGGTGCGAGGCGGGGTCGGTGCGGGGGTCGACCGCATGTCCGGAACCGGGGCGGGGCGTGGACGACCGTAGGCTCGGCGCGTCCCCGACACCGCGCTGGAGGAGTCCCACGTGCTCGACGACGCCGAGGTCGAACGCATCCTCGTCGTGACCGCCCACCCCGACGACGTGGACTTCGGGTGTGCCGGGACGGTCGCGCAGTGGACCGACGCCGGGATCGAGGTCGCCTACTGCGTGGTGACCGACGGGGACGCCGGTGGCTTCGACGACGCCGTCCCCCGCGAGGAGATCCCGGGGATCCGACGGGCCGAGCAACGCGCTGCCGCGGCCGCCGTGGGGGTGCGTGACGTGCACTTCCTCGGGTATCCCGACGGACGCCTCGAGGTCAGCCTCGAACTGCGCCGCGACATCGCCCGCGTGATCCGCCAGGTGCGGCCCCAGCGCGCCGTCGTCCAGTCGCCGCTGTGGTCGTTCCGGTCGATCTACCGCAGCCACCCGGACCACCGGGCCGCCGGGGAGGCGGCCATGTGCGCGATCTACCCGGACGCCCGCAACCCGTTCACGTTCACCGAGCTGCTGCGGGAGGAGGGCCTGCAGGCCTGGTCGGTGCCCGAGACCTGGATCATGGTCGACGAGGACGGTGGCGAACCCCACCCGGTGGACGTGACCGACACCTTCGAGCGCAAGCTGGCGGCCATCGGGTCCCACGCCAGCCAGATCACCGACCCGGACGCCCTCGAGGACCGCATGCGGGGCTGGTTGACCGACAACGCGCGCCGCCACGGGTTCCCGGACGGCTGCCTGGTCGAGACCTTCACCGTCGTCGCCACGGCCTGACCCGGACCTCGCGCACCCGCGCCACCGGCAGGCGTATGCTCGGTCGGTTGGTTGGCCGGGGCGAGAGGTCGGCACATGCTGCGTGCAGGCAGGGCGGCGGTCCTCGTGACCGCGCTGGCGGGGACGCTCGGCGTCGGGTCGTCGGTCCCGGCCAGCCGGGGCGACGACGACGGTCGAGGTGGTGGACAGCGCCTACGCGCCGTCCAGCATCACGGTCGCGGCGGGCGACACCGTGACCTGGCGTCAGACCGGCAGCCAGCCCCACTCGGTCACGGCCAGCGACGGGTCCTTCGATTCCAACCCGCAGTGCGGGACGTCCGGTGGGACGTGCATGTTCGCGGGCAGCACGTTCTCCCACACCTTCACCGCCCCGGGACGGGTCGAGTACGTCTGCCGCATCCACCCGTCCATGGTGGGCACCGTCGTGGTGACCGCCGCGCCCGCCCCGACCACGCCGCCGCCCGAGCCCCACGCCGTCGCCGACCAGGTCGCCGTCACCCACGCCGTCGCCCACGATCGCGCCCCCGCTGCCCACGCCGACGCCCAGCCCGACGGCCAGTCCGACCTCCTCGCCGACCCCCGCCCCGACCCACACCGACACCGAGCGCCACGGCGTCCGCGACGGCCAGTCCGACGCCGTCCCCGTCGGCGACCGTCGCATCCGACGACCCGACCTCGCAGGCCAGCACCGACGCCGGACGAGTCGACGTCGACGCCGACCGCCCCGCGACCGACGCCACCGCCACTGACGACGCCACGGCCACTGACGACGCCACGGCCACGCCGACCGATCACCCCGGTCGCGGCTGCCGACGACGGTGGGGGCGGGCGCGGCTGGCTCGTGCTGCTCCTGGTGTTCGCGGTGCTGCTCGCCGTGGGTGGCGGCGTGCTCGCCGCCCGGCACCGTGGCGACGCCTGACACACACGCGACGCCGGGACCCGTGACGGGCCCCGGCGCCGTGGTCGGGGGTGGGCCGGTCGTCGACCGGCCCACCCGTGGGATCACCCGGCAGCCGCCGCCGCGATGCCCTGCTCGACCGCGCGCGAGATCGCCACGCGCCCGCCGTACAGGTCCACGTCGGCGAACGTGTTGTCCTGCAGGAACGCGACCGTCGCCGGACTGGCGTCCAGGTCGGTCGGGTGCACCAGGATCAGGGCGTCCTGCCACGACCCGGTCAGCGGACCCGCCACCAGCGCGTCGGGCCAGTTGCCACCCGACACGAGCGCGACGTTGGCCGCACCCGCGACGTCGACCATCGACTGGGCGATGAGCCGCGAGGTCGCGTAGCGGGTGCTGCCCGCGATCTCACCGACGTCGGCGACGAGGTCACCGATCTCGGCCCGCACCGCCGCGTTCACGGCCACCGGGCCACCGACGATGGTGGCCTGCCCGAGGCCGTCGAGCGCCTCGGCCGTGGCCGCCGGCAGCCGGTCGGTCTCGACCAGCAGGATCGGGGCGCGGTTGAACGCCGCCAGGCCGGACACCGCGACGGCGTCGGGCCAGCCGCGGTTCGGGTCGGGGTCGTAGCCCTCGACCACGAAGGCCTTCACCGCGTCACCGACCACGCCAGCCAGTGCGTCCTTGATCGTCACGGCCGTCTCGTACCGGTCGTCGCCGCCCAGGCGCGTGGTGTCCGCGACGATGTCGGTCACCGCCTCTTCGACGCCTGCCGACAGGGCGGCGGGCCGCCGAGGACGAACGCCGCGCTCGGGTGCAGCCGCATGATCTCGGCCGCCGTCGCCGCGTCGAGGCCGTCGCTGCCGGTCAGCAGGATCGGGCCACCGAGCGCGGCCGCCAACGGTCCGCCGGCCAGCGCGTCCGGGTAGGCGTCCTCGCGCGCGATCAGCACGGCCGGGGCACCGTCGGGGTAGTGCGCCATCGAGGCCTCGACCGCCGTCAGCACGCGGGTGTCGCCCGCGATCCGGTCGGTGGCGGTCTGGTCGATGGTCACGGTCAGGACGCCGTTGAGGCAGTGTCCGCCGTCCGCGTCGCACGCCCGGTAGGGGACGTGGTCGTCACCGGACAGGTGCACCTTGGGCTGGTAGACGAGCTCGGACCCGTCCACCGACTCGGCACCCTGCGCCAGCCCCAGCGGGGTGACGCTTGCGGCGCCGGTGTCGTTGGCCAGGACGTCGACGCTGACCGTCTCGTCCTCGTCGGTCGTCGCGGTGTCGTCGACGACCGTCAGGATCGGCTCGGCCGTCGCGGTGTCGAAGCGGACGACGCTCCCGTCCGGTCCGGCCGACATCGTGGTCATGTAGACCATGCCCGTCGTCGGTGGGGTCGAAGGCCATGCCGCCCGGCATGGGGACGTCGTCGACGAGCAGCTCACGGGTGGTCGTGCCGCCGTCGACCGTGACGCGGACGAGTGCGCCCATCGGCAGGCCCTCGGCGTTGACCAGGCCCTCGTGGGAGATCTCCAGGACGTAGATCGCCCCGTCCGGTCCCTCGGCCACGTCCATGACGTTGGTGAAGCCGCCGGCCCACGGGGCGAGCGCCCCGTCGTAGGTCCACACGCCGGCGGCGCCGGGCGCGAACGGGAAGCCGGTGAGCTGGCCGAGGACGAAGCCGCCGCCGGACAGCGCGGCCAGCCCGGTCGGCACGGCCTGCGCGGGGATGTTGGTCCCGACCGGCGCTCCGAGGAACGGCGGTGCAGGAACGGTCACCGGCGGCAGCACGGCCCCGGTGGTGATCTCACCGCCGGGCAGGGAGACCTCGAGCACGTCGTTGCCGCCCGAGTCCAGGACGGTCACCACGTCGGTGTCGGCCACGAGGCCGAACGGGTTGGAGTCGGGCTCGAAGCCGTCGGGGTCGTTGGCCGCCTCGTGGTCGCCCAGGTTGGCGACCTCGGTGTCACCCGAGCCGTCGGTCGGGGTCGGCCATCCGCAGCGTGGCGAACTCGTCGGCGCGGGCGGCGCCGAGGTCCGTCATCGTCTGGCGCAGTGCCGGGTCCGCCCCGAGGCCCATCGTGTAGTACAGCATCCCGTCGCTGCCCAGCGAGACGTCGGCGGCGCCGATGCCCTCGGCACCCCCCAGGCCCGCGTGCGAGGGGATGTCGCCGATCAGGACGTGGTCGTCGGCGGCTCGTCGGTCACGGACGCCGCGTCGGGCACCCGCAGGATCGCGCCGGTCTCGCCGTAGCAGGAGGCCCCGCCCTCGGGGCCCTCGCCGCAGATGGCGGCCGTGGTGTCGTAGTCCTCGCTGGTGTAGGCCGGGTCGCCGATGCCGGAGGACGCGACGAACAGCGTGCCGTCCGCCGCGAACGTCAGGCCTCTGCCGTTGTCGACGCCGGTCAGCACCGTCTCGAGATGGTTGCTCGCCTGGGCGGGCATGGCGACGAGGGCGCTGCTTGCCAGCGCCCCTGCCGCACAGAGTCGGATCGTCCTTCGCATGTGGACACCCTCCTTGGTGGAACCCCATTGGGGCGGCCCGTGTGGCACGCACCGCCCGGACCGCGCGGATGCGCGATCCGTGTGACCCGGTCGCACCCCGCGTTGCGATCGATCGCGGTCTCGCTCTCCCTGACCGCGATCGACCCACGCTAGCCCTCGGAACCGCCGTACGGAAGGGGTTCGCGCTGCGTCACGCGGGGTCACAGCTTGCGCAGCTGGACGCGCTCCACGACGTGGTCGGGGCCCTTGCGCAGGATCACGTCCGCGCGGGACCGCGAGGGCGCCACGTTGGTGCGCAGGTTGGGGCCGTTGATCCGGTCCCAGATGTCGTCGGCGGTCGCGTCGGCCTCGTCGTCGGTGAGGTCGGCGTAGCGCCGGAAGTAGGACCGGTCGTCGCGGAAGGCGGTCTCGCGCAGGGTGCGGAAGCGGTTCCGGTACCACGTCCGCACGTGCTTCTCGTCGGCGTCGACGTACACGGACAGGTCGAAGAAGTCCGACACGAACACCTGCGGCGTGCCGGCCCGTGCCACCCCGGTCTGCAGCACGTTGAGGCCCTCGACGATGAGGATGTCGGGGCGTTCGATCGTGACGTGGCGATCCGTGACGTCGTACTCGAGGTGGGAGTACACCGGGGCCTGGACCGACGGGGCGCCGGACTTCACGTCGGCCACGAAGGCGAGCAGGGCGCGCTGGTCGTAGGACTCGGGGAAGCCCTTGCGGTCCAGGATCCCGCGGGCCTCGAGCACCCGGTTGGGCAGCAGGAACCCGTCGGTGGTCACGAGCTCGACCCGGGGGTGGTCCGGCCAGCGGCTGAGCAGGGCCTGCAGCACGCGCGCCGTGGTGGACTTGCCGACCGCGACCGAGCCGGCGATGCCCACGATGAAGGGGACCTTCTCGGCGGGGCCGCCGAGGAACACGTCGGTCACCCGGTGCAGGTCCTGGGTCGCCGCCACGTACAGGTTCAGCAGGCGGGACAGCGGCAGGTAGACCTCGGCGACCTCGTCGAGGTCCAGGGCGTCGTTGACACCGCGCAGGTGCTCGACGTCCTCGGCCGACAGCGTCAGGGGCGTGGCAGCACGCAGCCGCGACCACTCGTCGCGGTCGAAGCTGATCCAGGGGGAGACGGCCTCGTCGAGCACGGGTCCATCCGGGAGAGGGGTGGGAACGCCCCCACGGTAGTGCCGCGGCGGACCCGGCCACACCGCGGGCGGACCGAGGCGGAGCGGAGCCGGTGTCGTGCGGTCGCCGACCCGCCCACGTACGCTGGGTGCTTCGTGAGGGGCCAGCCGCCGACCCAAAGGCGTGTCACACCGTGGCGCTGTCGAGAACCCCGCGCCTGCTCCTGCAGCGGGTCGCCGCCGCGGTGCTGCTGGTGCTGGTCGTGCCGCTGCTCGTGTCGCTGGGCACCTTCGACGACGACCAGTCGATCGTCGTCGGGGAGCCCTCCCCGCGCACCGTCGTGGCAGACGAGACCATCCGGGTGGTCGACGAGGACGCCACCGACGAGGCCCGCCGCATCGCGGCGCAGAGCGTCGATCCCGTGGCCGTCTTCGATCCCGAGGCCCGCGCCGCGATCGTGTCCGACGTGCGGTCGGTGTTCACCGCGGTCCGCGAGGCCCGTCGTCCCGTCACGGTGACCGAGACGCCCGACGGGGCCGCGTCGGAGGGGGCCTCGGCGTCCCCGACGCCCGAGACCGTGCGCCGTCAGCCGACGGTCGACGAGCAGGTCGACCAGCTGACCCGCGAGGTCGAGCTGCTCGACGAGGCCGGGCTGCGTGCCCTGGCCGAGCTGTCCACCCAGTCGCTGGCGTCGGTCGAGACCGAGACCGTGCAGCTGGCCCAGGAGCTCGCCCGCCGCGGGTTCCTCGAGGACGAGGTCGACGACGAGGTCAGCAACCTGCTGTCGACCGAGCTGGCCGTGCGGTCCTTCCCGGGCGAGACCGAGGAGCTGGTCGTCGACCCGCTGATCCGGTCCGTGGCCCGCCCCACCCAGGTGGTGGACCCCGACCAGACCGACCTCGCCGAGCAGCGGGCCCGCGAGGCCGTGCCCGAGGTCGCCCGCACCTTCGCGGCCGGCGACCCCATCGTCGTGGACGGCGAGACCGTCGAGAAGCTGCAGTTCCAGGCCCTGCAGCTGCTCAACCTGCAGGGGGCGGGCCCCGTGCAGAACCTGCTGCGGTCCCTGGCGGCCATGGTGCTGGTCGTGGCCATCGCTGCGGCGTACCTGTGGAAGATGCAGCCGAAGGTCTGGGCGTCGGGGCGCAAGGTCCTGCTGCTGGCCGTGGTGACCACCGGCTACGCCGCCTTCGTGGCGGGTGTGTCGCTGCTGACCGGTCCCGAGGCGGTGGGGTGGTGGTACATCGTCCCCGCCGGCGCCCTGGCCATGCTCGCCGCGATCATGGTCCACCCGGTGGTGGGGATCTCCACGATGCTCCCGGCGGTCGTGCTGGTGCTGGTCACCGCCCCCGTCAGCAACGGCGTCGCCGTCTACGTCGCCGCGGTCACGCTGGTCACGGTGCCGCTGGTCACCCGGCTCGGGTCGCGGGGCGACCTGCGCTCGGCGACCCTGCGGGCGGCCGTGGCGATGCCGGCCATCGCCATGGTCACCGTCGCCGTGTTCGGCCCCCGCGACCAGTTCCCGGTCGCCGTGGGGGCCGCGGCCCTGGCGGGCCTCGCGACCGCCATGATCGTCCAGGGCGTGCTGCCCTTCCTCGAGACCATGTTCCGGCTGCCCACGGTCACGGCCCTGCTGGACCTCAACGACCGCAACCACCCCCTGCTGCGCGAGCTCGAGACCAAGGCCATCGGCTCCTACAACCACTCGGTGATGGTCGCCTCGCTGGTCGAGCGCGCCTGCCGCGAGATCGACGCCAACGCGCTGCTCGGCTCGGTCGCGTCGCTGTACCACGACATCGGCAAGGTCCGCCGCCCGCACTTCTTCATCGAGAACCAGCAGGGGATCGCCAACCCCCACGACGACATCGAGCCCGAGATCTCGGCGGTGATCATCCAGGAGCACGTCGTCGACGGCGTGAAGATGGCCCGCGAGTACAAGCTGCCGCCCGAGGTCGTCGCCGCCATCGGGTCCCACCACGGCACGATGGTCGTCACCTACTTCTACAACCAGGCCGTCGAGGCCGCCGGCGGCGCCGAGCACGTCGACGAGGACCACTTCCGTTACAAGGGCAGCAAGCCACGGTCCAAGGAGGCCGCGATCCTGGTGATCGCGGACTGCTCCGAGGCCACGACCCGCTCGATGGCCATGCACCGCGGGACCCTGCCGCGCGAGGAGATCGAGTCCACCGTCGACCGCCTCCTGCAGGAACGCCTCGACGACGGCCAGTTCGACGAGTGCGACCTGACCTTCGACGAGATGCACCGGGTCCGCGACTCGATCGTCGAGGCCCTCGTGGGCGTCTACCACCCCCGCATCGCCTACCCGGCCCGGAAGGCGCGGGAGGCCGAGCAGGCTCCCGACGAGACACCGCCCGAGGTCAGCGACCCGGCCCGGAGCGCGGACGCCACGGGTGGTGAGGCGGCCTAACCGCCCTCGGCGCCCAGCGAGAACCCGGCGTCGAGCACGTCGTCCGCGTAGGCCCGGAACGCGATCACCGTCTCCGAGTCGACGATGCCGGGGACCTTGTCGATCCCGCCGGTGACCACGTCCGCGAGGTCCTCGTTGGCCGACACGCGCACCTTGCAGATCAGGTCGTAGCGCCCCGTCACCGAGTACACCTCGACCACGCCGTCGATCCCGGTGATGGCGCGAGCGGCCTCGGGGACGGCGTCGACGGCCACGTCGACCAGCACGAAGGCAGTGATCACGGCAGGCTCCTGGCGGCGAGCGGGGGCGTCCTCGACCGTAGTCGCCGGCCTAGCGTGCGGGCGTGACGTCCCCGCCCCGCACCGCCTTCACCGACCGCGTCCTCGAGGTCGTGGCGTCCCTGCCCGCCGGCACCGTGGCCACCTACGGCGAGGTGGCGGCCGAGGCGGGGCGCCCCGGGGCGGCGCGGGCGGTCGGCACCGTCATGGCACGGCACGGCGGCGAGGTGCCATGGTGGCGGGTGGTGCCGGCCTCGGGGCGCCTGGCCGCCCATCTGGCCGACCGGCAGGCGCGACTGCTGGCCCGGGACGGGGTGGAGGTCGTCGACGGTCGGGTCGTCGGCGTCGCCTGACTACGGTCCGGCCGGGTCAGTGCGACGCGAGGAGGCCACCGCATGTCCGTGCCCGGAGTGCTCCACCACCTCGAGCTGTACGTGCACGACCTCGAGCGCTCGTCGGAGTTCTGGGGCTGGCTGCTGACCGAGCTCGGCTACGAGCCCCTGCAGGAGTGGGACGAGGGCATCAGCTGGCACCCGGCCGGCGAGCCCGCCGGCACCTACATCGCGCTCGTGCTCGCCCCGGAGGGGGCCGCCGACCTCGACCGGCGGTCGGTCGGCCTCAACCACGTCGCCTTCGCCGTCGCCTCCCCTGCGGAGGTCGACCGCCTCACCGACGCGCTGCGCCGACGGGGCGAGCGGGTGCTGTACCCGGATCGGCACCCCTATGCCGGCGGGGAGGACCACTACGCGGTGTTCTTCGAGGACCCTGACGGACTGAAAGTGGAGGTCGTCGCGGTCTGAACCCGCCAGATGTGCGCTGAGTGCACGTTCTGGAGGGGGAGTGCGAGGCGTCCCGGAACACCACGCCCTGCCGTGCGTTGAACCAGGTGCACGGCCATCCCGCAGCCGTGACCCGTCCGACCGGACACTGTCCGTCCCGATCCCGCCGCCGCCACCGCCGTGATGGTGTCCGAACGCGCGACCCCGCGCGAGTCACCGCCCTCACGTGCGTGCAAGGGTGGTCGACGAGATCCCCGAGCAGGTCCGGACGGCCGGTGGACGTTCCGTCGAGGGCACGACGGCCACCCCGTCGCCCGTCTCGACCCGCCATCGGGGACGAACCCCGACCGAGCCCCAAGCAGACCCGCCCGCACCGCCGCCCGTCACGATCCGGTCGGCCGTGCGCGGCACGAGGAGGAAATGTGAGCACCGTCGACCTTCCCCTGACGGAAGTCGCGGTCGAGGAGCTGATCGAGCGATCGACCGAGCGCGGCTTCGTCCTGCTCTCGGAGCTCCAGGACATCCAGCAGCCCGATTCCCGGGCCGATGACGGCTGGCTCGAGGACGCCGTGGAGCGTGTTCGCCAGTCGGGCCTGCAGCTGATCGACGACGTCGTCGACGACCTGCCCGAGAACCTCGAGATCGAGTCCGGGCACCTGACCACCGACCTGGTCCGCCAGTACCTGAACGACGCCGGGCGCCACGCCCTGCTCGACAAGGAGGACGAGGCCAACCTCGCCAAGCGCTACCAGGCCGGCCTCGAGGCGGACCGCTACCTCGCGTCCAACCGCCAGTTCGACACCAAGAAGAAGGCGATGCTGCGGCGCATCAGCGTCGACGGCAAGCGCGCGAAGGAGCGCATGGTCCAGGCCAACCTGCGCCTGGTGGTGCCGCAGGCCCGCAAGTTCTCCGGTCGTGACCTCGACTTCATCGAGCTGATCCAGGAGGGCAACCTCGGGCTGTTGCGTGCGGTCGAGAAGTTCGACCACACCAAGGGCTACAAGTTCTCGACCTACGCCGTCTGGTGGATCCGCCAGGCCCTGCAGCGCGGTGTCGCCTCCAAGGCGCGCACCATCCGCGTCCCGGCCCACGTCTGGGAGCTGTACGGCAAGCTGCGGTCCGCCGAGACCCGCATCCGCCAGCGCAAGGGCGGCGACCCGACCGACGCCGAGGTCGCCGAGGAGGTCGGCCTGACCGTCGAGCGCATCCGCGAGGTGCGTGACGCGATGCAGGACCTGGTCAGCCTCGACAAGCCCATCGGCGAGGACGGCGACGCCTCGATGGGGGACCTGATCCCCGACGCCGCGTCCGCCGACCCGGCCGAGTCCGCCCAGCACGAGGACGCCGTCGCGCAGGTCGAGCAGGCCCTGGCCGACCTCGACGAGCGCGAGCGCATGATCCTCATCCTGCGCTTCGGCCTCGACGGGCAGGAGCCGCGCACGCTGGAGGAGGTCGGCCAGTACTTCGACCTCACCCGCGAACGCATCCGCCAGATGCAGAACCGCGCCCTGGCCAAGCTCCGCCACCCCTCGCGGGCCCACCACCTGTCGGGCCTGCTCGGGGTCCTGGAACGCTCCACGGCCGCCTGAGCCGTCGCACCCCACGACCGCCCGCCGTTCCCGACGGCGGGCGGTCGTCGTGTGCCACGGTCGCGTCGGGCCGACCGGGGTAGGCTGGCACTTCGGCCCCCGGTCGAGCCCGCTCCACCCGCGCACCTGGCCCCCGCACCTGGCTACCGAGCCTTCGAGGACCGATGCCCCACCTGCTGCTCGCGGCCGAATCGGCGTCCGGCTCGTCGGGGTCCGACATCGGGTTCCTGGTCGTGGCCGCCCTCGGGGTCGCGGCCTTCATGGTGGGCCACGCCACGCGGCAGTGGGTCTCCGAGGTCATCGTCTTCATCGCCATCGGGATCGTGATCGGCCCCGAGGTGCTGGGGATCGTCGGCACCGAGCAGCTCGCCGGGCTCGACCCGGTGATCTCGATCTCGCTGGGCGCCATCGTCTTCGGCATCGGCGAGCGGCTCGAGCTGCCGGTGCTGCGCCAGATCCGCGCCACGTTGACGCCGATCGCCGTGCTCGAGGTGGCGCTGGTGTTCGTGCTGTGCTTCGTGGGGCTGCTGGCGGTGGGGCTGCCGGTGTCCTACGCCTACCTGCTGGCCGCGATCGCCCTGTCCACGTCGCCGACCACGCTCGTCGCGGTGATCGCCCAGCGGGCGGCCCGCGGCCGGTTCACCGACCACCTGCTGTCCGCCACGGCGCTGGACAACCTCGCGTCGGCGGTGCTGTTCGGCCTGGGCCTGCCGGTCGTGCTGGCCGCGGAGGCCTCCGACGGCGGGCAGGGCGCGATCGCCTTCGCCCAGCTGATCGTGCTGTCCCTGGCGATCGGCGGGGTGGCCGCCTTCGTCATGCGCCGGTTCATGGACACCGTGCACCGGCCGGGGGAGCGGCTGCTGTTCGTGCTCGTGGTCCTGGTGGCCACCGTGGCGATCAGCAGCCAGCTCGGGGCGCCGGTGGTCATGTCCACCCTGATCGCCGGCGCGGGACTGGCCAACGACCCGCGCGACACGCGACCCATGTTCTCCGCGCTGCGCACCCTGGACGCCCCGATCTTCCTCGTCTTCTTCGTGGTGGCCGGGGCCGGGGTGCACCTCGACGAGCTCGCCTCGGTCGGCCTGCCGGGCATCGTGTTCGTGCTCACCCGCCTGGCCGGCAAGGTCGCCGGCGGCTGGATCGGGGCGGAGGTGACCCGTCCGGGCCGCCGCGCGAAGTGGGGCCCCTGGGTCGGCGCGGGCCTCAGCCCGTTCGCCGGCATGGCCATCGGTCTGGCGGCCTTCACGCTCGACCGGGCCACCCAGGCAGGCCTCGACGGCCTCGGCCAGGACATCTCGGCGATCGTGCTGGGGTCGGTGGTCGTGTTCGAGCTCATCGGACCCGTCGCGGTGGGTCGGGCCCTGGACCGCACCGGCGACAGCGGCGCCGACGCCGTCGAGGGCGCGGGCAGCGGCGACTCGGACCAGGGCCCACGCCTCATCCGCCACATCCTCGTGCCCCTGTCCAGCCCGGGGATGGCCCGACGCAAGGCCCCCCAGCTCGTCGACCTGGCCGCGTCGACCGGGGCGACGCTGTCCGGGCTGCACGTGGCCACGCGCGACCGCATGCCGGCCGACCTCGACGACGTGCCGCCCGCCCTTCGTTTCCTCGCGCTGGTCGCCCAGGCGCGCGACGTCCCCTTCAACCCGGTGGTCAAGGTGGCCGATTCGGTGGTCGACGCCATCGTCGAGGTGGCGCTGTCGTCGGACGTGGACCTGATCGTGCTGGGCGAGCCCTACCCGCGCGCCATGGACCGCGGCGGCGGCCAGCGCATCGTCCACGAGGTCACCCGCCGGGTCGAGCCCACGTGTCCGCGTGCTGGTGGTGCCCACCCTCGACCGCACCGACACCGTGACCGACCCCCAGCAGGCGGCCGCCCCGTCCGCCGAGACCGACCCGCCCGAGACCCCGCAGCAGGACCCGATCAGCCCCTCGCGACCCGCGGCCGGACGCTCCAGCAGCCCGCCCGCCTGACACCACGCGGAACCTTCCGTACCATCGCGCCACAGGCGGCCTCGTGGGGAGCTGCCGGGCCACCTTCTCCAACGTCCAACGACGTCGTCCTCAACGCACGCTCCCGCGCCGTGCCGATGGCGACACCGACCAGGGTGAGAGACGCACCGTGTCCGACGTCACGCCGATCTCCGAGCTCTTCGAGCGCGGTGCCAGCCGCGGCTACGTGCTGCTCTCCGAGCTGCAGGAGCTGTACGACCCGCTGAGCCACAGCGACAACTGGGTCGACGACATGGCCCAGAAGGCCCGGGACCTCGGCATGCAGGTCCTCGACGACCTCGTCGAGGACGCCGACCGCCCCGAGGCCACGCCGCTGTCGGCCTCCTCGGACTCCGTGCGCCAGTACCTCAACGAGATCGGGCGCACCGACCTGCTCACCCCCGAGCAGGAGGTCGACCTGGCCAAGCGCTACCAGGCGGGCCTGGCCGCGGCGATCATCATCGGGGCCGGCGAGAAGCTCACGCCCCGCCGCAAGGCCCAGCTGCGCATGATCAAGCGCGGCGGCGAGCGCGCCAAGGACCACATGATCCGCGCCAACCTGCGCCTGGTCGTGTCGGTCGCGCGCAAGTTCCGCGGGCGGGGCGTCGACCTGCTCTCGCTCATCCAGGAGGGCAACCTCGGCCTGATCCGCGGCGTCGAGAAGTTCGACCACACCAAGGGCTACAAGTTCTCGACCTACGCCACCTGGTGGATCCGGCAGGCCCTGCAGCGCGGCCTGGCCAACACCGGCCGCACCGTCCGCCTGCCCGTGCACGTGCACGAGCTCATGGGCAAGGTCCGCTACGCCGAGTTCGCGCTGCTCCAGCAGCTCGGCCGTGAGCCCTCCGAGAAGGAGATCGCCGACGAGCTCGGCCTCCCGGTGGAGCGGCTCCGCGAGGTCAAGCTCGCCGCCCAGGACGTCGCGTCCCTCGACAAGCCGATCGGCGAGGACGGCGACGCCACCATGGGCGAGCTCGTCGCCGACGAGGACGCCGTCGACCCCGAGGGGTCGGCGACCGCCGTGATGGCCAAGCACGAGGTCGAACGGGCCCTGGCGGCCCTGACCGACCGCGAACGCACCGTCCTGATGCTGCGCTACGGCCTCATGGACGGCGAGGAGCACACCCTCGAGGACATCGGGGCACAGTTCGGCCTGACGCGCGAACGCATCCGCCAGATCGAGAAGAAGACCCTCACCAAGCTGCGCCACCCGTCGCGGGGCTTCCAGCTGCGGGGGTTGCTGGACTCCGTCGACGCCCCCTCCTGACGCCGGTGGCGCGCCGGGATCGCACCTCGATCCCGCGGTTCGGCCGTCGACGCCGCCGCGGTCGTCTGCTGGTCCCGCTGGCCGTGCTGCTCGTGGCCGGCGGTGTGGCCGGGGCGCTCGTGCTGCCGCCCGACTCGGACGCCGTCGACGTCGACGCGCTCGATCCGACCGGGATGCCGTCCGACGCTGACACCGTCACACCGTCCGCCGGTCCCACCTCGGCCGCTCCGTCGCCGTCGCCCACCGCCACGGCGGGGGTCCCGACCGAGGGCGTCACGGTCCGGGCCGCCCCGCTGAGCGCCCTGCCCGCCATCGACGTGCTGGCCCAGCTGCCCGACGACCGGGACGAGCTCGACCGGTCCGCCACCCGACTCCAGCGTCGGGTGGACGCCCTGCTCGACGAGCTGGCCCCCTCCCTGGCGGGGGCGCAGGTGGCCGTCGCGGTGCGCGATGCCGAGGGGCGCCGCATCGTGGACCGCCTGCCCGAGGCACGCATGCTGCCCGCCTCGACGATGAAGACCGTCACGGCGGCGACCGTCCTGTCGACCCTCGGGCCCGACCACCGCTTCACCACCACCGCGGCGACCACGGGGCGAGGTCGATGACGGGGTGGTGCACGGCGACCTGGTGCTGCGCGGCGGGGGCGACCCGGTCCTGACCACCGAGGACTACCGGCGGCACGTGTACCCGTCCCGTCCCTCGACCTCCCTGGAGGACCTCGCCGACGCGGTCGCCGACGCGGGGATCACCACGGTCACGGGGCGCCTGGTCGCCGAGGGCGTCGACTGGGGCAACGCCGACGTCGCCGCCGGGTGGCGCCAGGCCTATCTCGACGACCAGAACGCCCGCCACATCACCGAGCTGACCGTCAACGCCGGCCTGACCGTCGACGTCGAGATCCCCGAGGACGCCCCGGTCCAGGTCGAGCTGCACGCCGCCACCAACCCGGTTCGGACCGCCGCCGACGTCTTCGCCGCCGAGCTGGCCGAACGGGGCATCAGCGTGCGGGGCGCCGTGGTCGCCTCGACCCTGCCGGTGCCGTCGACCACGCCCCATCGCGGCCGTGCAGTCGCCACCCGTCGACGAGCTGCTGGCGTTCACGCTGCAGCGGTCCGACAACCACCTGGCCGACACGATGCTGCTGGCCGCGGGGCACGCGGCAACCGGGGACGGGTCGTGGGCCGCGGCCGGCCGGACCGCCCACGCCGTGCTCGACGGGCTGGGCGTCGACCCCGCCCCGCTGCGCGTGACCGACGGCTCCGGGCTGTCCCGCCTCGACCGGGTCACGGCGGGGCAGCTCGCCGACCTCGACGTGGCCATGACCAACGGCCCGCACGCCGACGCGTGGAACGCCAGCCTGGCCGTGGCCGGCGAGACCGGGACGCTGAAGTACCGGCTCCGCGGCACGGCCGGGGCGGGGCGCCTGCTGGGCAAGACCGGCACGCTCGACGACGTCAAGGCCCTGGTGGGCCACGTGCTGCCGGGCGAGGCCGGCGGCCGGCCCCTGCACATGGCCGTCGTCGCCAACGGGGCGCCCGCCGGCGGGCAGTGGGCCGTCACCGTGCTGATGGACCGGCTGGCCCTGGTGCTGGCCGACCACCTCGACGGCTGCCGGACGACGTGGGACGCGGAGGGTGCCCCGAGCCGGACGTGCGGGGCAGGCTGATGGCCCTGATGGACGTGGACCTCGCCGTGGTCGGGGCGGGTCCCGCCGGTACCGCCACGGCCCTGCGCGCCCTCCAGTGCGACCCGGGCCTGCGCGTGGCGCTGGTCGACCGCGCCACCTTCCCGCGGGACAAGACGTGCGGCGACGGGGTGGGGCCCGACGGCGTGGACGTCCTGCACCGCCTCGGGGTGGCCGACGTCCTGGACGGGTACCCGCCGATCGTGCAGGTCGAGGTCGTGTCCCCGTCGGGGCGCCGGGCCCGGGGGCGTGCACCGCGTGCCGGGCACGTCGTGCCCCGCGAGGTCCTCGACGGTCGCCTGCACGCGGCCGCCGTCGCCCGCGGGGCGGTGCCGGTGCAGCACCGGGTGCGGTCGCTGACGTCGGTCCCCGGCGGCGTCGTCCTCGACGACGTGGTCCGGGCGCGGTGGGTCGTGGGCGCCGACGGGGCCAACTCCACGGTCCGTCGCCTGGTCGGGGCCGCCCCCCAGCCGCGGCAGCGGACCGGCCTGGCCATGCGCGCCTACGGCCACGCCCCGCACGTGGACGCCCTGACCATCCACTTCGTCGCCGACCGGTGGCCGGCCTACGCGTGGGCGTTCCCGGTCGACGGGTCGGGGACGGTCAACGTCGGGTACGGGCCCTTCGACGCGACCCGGGTCGGGGCGCGCCGTGACCTCGAGGCCGGGATCGCTGCCGTGCTGCCCGACGTCGAGGTGGACCCCTGCACGCTGCGGGCCCACCACCTGCCCCTGTCGACGGCCCGCCCCGCCCCGACCCACGGCCGCGTGCTGCTGGTCGGCGACGCGGCCAGCCTCGTCCACCCCCTGACCGGCGAGGGCATCTACTACGGGCTGCTGTCCGGGGCCATGGCCGGCGCCGCCGTGGCACGGTTCGCCGACCGCGCCGACCGCGCCTACCGCGCGGGCCTGCGGCACCGGCTGGGCCAGCACCTGCGCCACACCACCGCGGCGGCGTGGATGTTCCGGTCGACGCTGCCGGTGGAGGTCTCGGTGGCCGCCGCCGCCGAGGACCCGCGGGTGCTGGGCGACCTCTGCGAGTTCGCCCTGTCCACGGGCGTGGTCACCCCCTCGATGGTGTGGCGCCTCTCCCGCCGGTTCACCCGTGAACGCCTCGCCGGCTGAGACGCCACTCCCCGGTGCGCGCCGAGGGCGGAGGGGTACGGTCGCCCGACAGCGGTGAGAGGCCCCACGGTGAGCACGGCACGACCGACGACGCTGGCCGACCTCGAGGCCTCGGGGCACCCGGACCGGTCCGTCAAGCAGGAGGTCCGCGACAACCTCGTGGCGCGGTTGCGTGAGGGCCGGCCCCTCGCGACCGGGATCGTGGGGTACGACGACACCGTGCTGCCGCAGCTCGAGCGGGCCCTGCTCGCCGGCCACGACCTGATCCTGCTGGGGGAGCGGGGGCAGGCCAAGACCCGCCTCGTGCGCCGCCTGGTCGGCCTGCTCGACGAACAGGCCCCGACGGTCCCGGACTGCGAGATCCTCTGCCACCCGGCGCACCCGACCTGCGCCCACTGCCGGGACCTCGCCGCCGAGCGTGGCCGGGACCTGCCGGTGGTGTGGGTGGACCGCGAGCGACGCTTCGCCGAGAAGCTGGCGACGCCCGACGTGTCGGTGGCCGACCTGATCGGCGACGTGGACCCGATGCGCGTGGCCGAGGGGCGTTACCTCGGCGACGAACGCACCATCCACTTCGGGCTTGTGCCGCGCCACAACCGCGGGATCGTCTCCATCAACGAGCTGCCCGACCTGCCCAGCCGGATCCAGGTCGCATTGCTCAACGTCCTCGAGGAACGTGACGTGCAGATCCGCGGCTACTCGTTCCGGCTGCCGCTGGACGTGCTGCTCGTCGCCACCGCGAACCCCGACGACTACACCAACCGTGGGCGCATCATCTCGCCGCTCAAGGACCGTTTCGGGGCGCAGGTCCGCACGCACTACCCCGAGGACGTCGAGCACGAGATCGACATCGTCCTGGCCGAAGCGGCCGCCCCGCCCCCCGGCGTGACCGTGCACGTGCCCCGGTTCGTCGACGAGGTCCTGGCGCGCCTGGTGGCGTTGCTGCGCACCTCCTCCGAGGTCAACCAGCGGTCGGGCGTCTCGGTGCGCTACACGATCGGGGCGCACGAGACCGCCGTGGCCGGGGCGGTGCGTCGCGCGGCGAGGACCGGCGCCTCGCTGGCCGTCCCCCGCGTGATCGACCTGTGGGCCGTCGTGCCGGCCGCCCTCGGCCGGGTCGAGTTCGACCTGCTCGAGGAGGGCCGCGAGGAGGAGATCGTCGCCCGTGCCCTGCAGCGCGCCATCCTCACCGTCTGGCGGGACCGGCTCGGCGGCCTCGACCTGCTCGACCTCGTGGACCGCTTCGACGCCGGCCTGACCGTCGAGACCTCCGACGTCATGCCCGGGACGGACCTGCTCGGCCAGTTCGACGGTCCGATCGACGGGCTGCACACCTGGATGCAGGCGCTGGGGGAGGAGGCCGAGAACGAGGAGGTCGCCGCCAGCGTCGTCGAGTTCGTCCTCGAGGGCCTGCACCTCGGCCGGCGCGTCAACAAGGCCGACGACGTCGGCATGGCCGTGTACGGGTGAGCTGATGCGCTCGAGGTACTGGCGGTGGGACGGCACCCAGGACCCCCTGGGTGAACGCATCGACGTCGGGGACCTGCTCGACCGGCTCGGTGACGACATGCTGTCGGGCGCCGGGGGACGGGCGTCGCTGGCGCGCATGCGCGAGCAGGGCTGGCGGGGCCAGACCGGCCTGGCCGAGCTGCGGGACCGCGTCCGTCGCCTGCGGCAGGACCTGACCGACTCGATGGACCTCGACGGGCCCTTCCGCGAGATCCAGGAGCAGCTCGACGCCATCCTGGACCTCGAGCGGGAGGAGCTGGCGGGGCGCGACGACCCGGACGCCCGGTTCGCCGAGGCGATGCTGGACGCCCTGCCGCGGGACCCGGCAGGTCGCCTGCGCGAGCTGCAGCAGCACGACTTCGCCAGCGACGAGGCCCAGCAGCGCTTCGACGAGCTGGTCGAGTCCATCCGCCGCGACGTGCTCGACGCCTACCTGCGCGACCTGGCCGGCGCCGTGGACCAGATGGGGCCCGAGCAGGTCCAGCAGATGGCGGCCATGCTCGCCGACCTCAACGCCATGCTCGAAGCGCGGGCGCGGGGCGAGGAGCCCGACTTCGACGCCTTCATGGAGCAGCACGGGCACCTGTTCCCCGAGCAGCCCCAGGACCTCGACGAGCTGCTCGAGGTGCTGGCCCGCCGGGCGATGGCCATGCAGCAGCTCCTGCAGGCGATGACGCCCGAGCAACGGCGCCAGATGGCCGAGCTGGCCCGCAGCGTGCTCGACGACCCGGACCTGGCCCTGCAGCTGTCGCAGCTGCAGGGCAACCTCGCCGACGCCATGGCCGGCATGGACCTGTCGCAGCTCGGGCCCCCACAGGAGGGTGGCGACCCGACGGGACCGTTCAGCGCCATGGTCGACGGGATGGAGCGCCTGGCCGAGCTGGACGAGCTCGACCGGTCGCTCGGCGGCGAGTACGCCGGCGCGACCCTCGACGACGTCGACGAGGAGGCCCTGCGACGCTCGCTCGGCCAGGACGCCGTGCGCGACGTCCGGCGCCTGCGCCAGATCGAGCGCGAGCTCGAGCAGGCCGGCGTCCTGCAGGCACGCGACGGCGAGCTGGTGATGACCCCACGGGGCGCACGGTTGCTGGGGGAGAAGGCCCTCACCGCCCTGCTCGACCGTGTGCGTCGCCAGCCCGCCGACCACCGCCCCGGCGCCGACCCCGAACCCACCGGGCAGACCCGGCCGTGGCACTTCGGGGCCACCGAGCCGCTCGCGGTCCAGCGCACGCTGTCCAACGCCGTGATGAGGCGCGCCGGCCAGGGGGTGGACCGCGTCGGCGAGCCGTTCCGGCTGGTGCCCGACGACCTCGAGGTCGTCGAGCAGGAGGTGCGCCCCGCCACCGCCACGGCGCTGCTGCTCGACCTGTCGTTCTCCATGCCGCTGCAGGGCCACTTCGTGCCCGCCAAGCGGATGGCCCTGGCCCTGCACGCCCTGATCGAGGGCAAGCACCGTGCCGACTCGCTGTACCTCGTCGGGTTCTCCGACTACGCCCGCCGGCTGCAGCCCGCCGACCTCGCCCGGGCCGGGTTCGAACGCGTCTACGGCACCAACATGCAGCACGCGTTCCTGCTGGCCCGTCGCCTGCTGGCCGACGACCCGCGCGAGGTCAAGCAGGTCATCATGGTCACCGACGGCGAACCGACCGCGCACCTGGTCGGCGACGAGGCCGTGTTCAACTGGCCGCCGGTCCCCGAGACCCTCGAGGCCACGCTGCGCGAGGCCATGCGGCTGGCACGGATGGGCGTGTCGCTGAACATCTTCCTGCTCGAGGACGCCCCGGGCCTCGTCGACTTCGCCCAGCGCCTGGTGCACCTCACCGGCGGTCAGGTGTTCCAGATGTCGGCCGAGGAGGTCGGCCGCACGGTGCTGCACGAGTACTGAGCCGCGCCGCTCGGTCGAGGCTCGGAGCGGCCGGTCGGACGGGGTGGTCGGTTTCGCGTGCGGTGGACGCGCGCATACCCTCGTCCCGGGATCCGGGTCAGGCCGACACGACAAGGGCGAACACATCGTGACCGACCGCCAGACGACCGACCTGACCATCATCGGGGCCGGCCCCGCCGGGCTGTACGCGGCCTACTACGCGGGCTTCCGCGGCCTGTCCGTGACGCTCGTGGACTCGCTGCCCGAACCGGGTGGCCAGGTCGCCGCGCTCTACCCCGAGAAGCAGATCTACGACGTCGCGGGGTTCCCGGCGATCCGGGGCAAGGACCTGATCGACCAGTGCGTCGAGCAGGCCCACCAGTACGACCCGACCTACCTGCTGGGGCACCGGGCCGAGGACCTCGAGAAGCGTGACGACGGGTCGCTTCCTGATCCGCACGCACAAGGACGTCGAGGTCCACACCCGGGCCGTGCTCATCACCGGCGGGATCGGCACCTTCACGCCCCGCCCGCTGCCCGGCAGCGAGGACTTCGAGGGCAACGGCCTCGTCTACTTCGTCCCGAAGCTCGACGTCATGCGCGACAAGGACGTGCTCATCGTGGGCGGCGGCGACTCCGCCTTCGACTGGGCCATGAACCTCGAGGACATCGCGCGTTCGATCACGCTGATCCACCGACGCGACCGCTTCCGGGCCCACGAGGACACGGTGCAGCGGGTGATGGACTCGTCGGTGCGCGTGCTGACCCACACCGAGGTCGCCGCGATCCACGGCGAGGACCACATCGAGTCGGTCGAGGTGTTCGACAACCGCAGCGACGAGCGCGAGGCCCTGAAGGTCCAGGCGGTCGTCGCGGCCCTCGGGTTCAAGTCCGACCTCGGCCCGCTGAAGTCGTGGGACGTCGAGATCGACCGCCGCCACGTGCTGGTCGACACCCGCATGGAGACCAACATCGAGGGCGTCTTCGCCGCCGGTGACATCACCGAGTACGACGGCAAGGTCCGCCTGATCTCGGTGGGCTTCGGCGAGGCGGCGACCGCCGTCAACAACGCCGCCGTCTACATCGACCCGGACGCGCGCGTCTTCCCCGGTCACAGCTCGAACTGACCGCCCGTGGGGCCCCTGCTGCGCTGCCCCCACTGCCACGCCCCGCTGGAACGGGTCGACGGGGCGTGGGGCTGCGCAGCGGGGCACCGCTTCGACGTCGCCAGCCAGGGGTACGTGACGCTGCTCGCCGCGGCCACGCCCCACGACGGCGACACCGCCGCCATGCTCGACGCCCGCACCCGAGTGCTGGAGGCCGGCCACCTCGACGCCGTCACCGACGCCGTGGTGGATGCGCTGCGGGGCGCCCCGGCGGGGTGCCTGGTCGAGGTCGGGGCGGGGACGGGCCACCACCTGCGACGCGTCGCGGCCGCCGTCGGCCGTCCCGGCGTGGCGCTGGACGTGTCGACGCCCGCTGTCCGCCGTGCGGCCCGCGCCGCGCCGGACGACGTGCTGGTCGTGCGTGCCGACGCGTGGGCCCCGTGGCCCGTCGCGGACGGGGTCGCCGCCGGCGTGCTCACGGTGTTCGGCCCACGCAACCTCCCCGAGGCCGCCCGCGTCCTGGTCCCCGGCGGCCGCCTCGTGGTCGTGACCCCGCGCCCCGACCACCTCGCCGAGCTCGTCGGCCCGCTCGGCATGCTCGCCGTGGCGCCGGACAAGGCGGCGCACTTGCGCACGGAGGCAACCCTCCTGGCCCACGTGACCACGACCCGGGTACAGGACCGCCGCCGGGTCGACCGGACCACGGCGGTGGACCTGGCACTGATGGGTCCCACGGGGCATCACGCCACCGAGGAGGAGCTGGCGGGGCGCGCCGAGGCGCTGCCGGACCAGCTCGACGTCACCGTGGACGTGGACGTGTCGGTGTTCACTCCCGTCTGACACCGCACCCCCCTCGACGGAATCTGGGACCACGTCCAGCTTCTGGTGCGCGCTGACCGTCGGGGCGGGCGGCGCGTCACGGATTCTGGGACGGGTCCCAGTTTCTGTCCGCTCCGGCTCGGCTCCCTTCTTACTACCGCACCACCCTCGACGGCATCCGGGACCAGGTCCAGCTTCTCGAGCGCGCTGACCTTTGGGGCGGGCGGCTCGTCTCGGATTCTGGGACGGGTCCCAGTTTCTGCACCTCACCCGCCTCGACGATCTGGACCGCGTCCGGCTTCTGGTGCGCGCTGACCGTCGGGGCGGGCGGCGCGCTCACGGATTCTGGGACGGGTCCCATTTCTGTCCGCTCCGGCTCCGCTCCAACTCGCGGGGACGGTCTGGGGGTCAGAGGCGGTGGATCGGGCCGACGGCCATGCGCGCCCCGCGGCGCGGGGCGTGCTGGCCGCCGAGCTCGAGCAGGCGCAGCGTCCGGCCGCGGTGCGGGGCGAACGGGGCGAGCAGCTCGAGCATGCGGTCGTCGTCGGCGCGGTCCTCGCCGGCGAGGTTCCAGGCCACGAGGTTGGGCAGGTGGTAGTCGCCGACCTCGACGGCATCCGCGTCGCCGAGGGCGACGCGTTCGATGATGCCGGCCGTCCACGGGCCGAGGCCCCGGACCGCGGTGAGGCGCGCACGTGCCTCACCGCGCGGCAGGTGGGCGGCCTCCTCGAGTCGGTCGATCCGCCGGCAGGCCTCGATGATGGTCACGGCACGCGTGCGTTCGACGCCGGCCCGGTGGAAGGCGTCGTAGGGAAGTCCCGCGAGGGTGGCGGGATGTGGCGGCAGCCTGAGCTGGCCCGGGCCTGGCGCCGGTTGGCCATGGCGGCGGGTGAGCCAGATGTGGGCGCGGCATGCCTCGAGCCCGGTCACCTTCTGCCCGAGGATCGTGGGCACGAGCAGGTCGGCCACCTGCCCGGACCGGATCATCCGCAGGCCGGGAAGCCGGTGGGCGCTGCGGGCCACGGCTGGGTGGTGGTCGGGCACGAAGCCCGTCAGGTCGTCGTGCGCGCCGAGCAGACCGGGAGCGTGGTCCAGGGCCCAGCCGGCACCCGGTCCCCACGCCTCGCAGACGGCCTCACCAGACGACACGCGCGCGTGCAGGGTCGCCGGGCCCTCCGGCGTCCAGGCGCTGCGCAGCACCTGGTCGGGCGTCAGCCGGGTCGTCGGGTCCCAGCGCCCCATCTGCAGGGGCGCCAACGACCGCCGCACGTCCAGCGGCAGCGGCAGGCGGAAGGTCCGGGTGGTCGACACGCCCGGAAGGTACGTCCTCGGCGGCCCGCCACAGCGTCCACGGGGCGATGGCGCGGTGGCCGGACGCCAGGGCCCGCGCCAGGCGGGGCCCGGCCAGGCACAGCAGCAGCCCGACGACCCACAGCACCAGCCCGGTGATCCATGCGAGCCGCCCGAGGTCGTCGGCGAGGGACAGGTGGTCCAGCCCACGCGGGCCGAGGATCCACGCCCAGTCGTGCTCCCCGCCGATGAGCGGCAGCCGCTGGTACGGGGCGTCGGCGATGTAGATCGACGCGTCCTGGAACGAGGTCCCCGCCCAGCCCAGGCACAGGGCCGTGCCCAGCACGTCCCGTTCCTTCAGCCAGAACACGCCGGCGAACAGCAACGGCATCGCGACCTGCAGGCCCGATCCCATCGCCGCCATCCCGATGTCGGGCAGGGGGAACGCCAGCACGTGGCCGGCCTCGTGGATCGCCAGGTCGATCCAGCCGAGCAGCGGCACGCGGACGCCACGGACGAAGGCGTTGACCCCCATGAGGGCGAGCACGGGCAGGCCGGCGACGTACCGGCCGCGGAATCGCCAACGGTCAGGGTCCATGCCCACCACGTCGGCGCGCGGCTGGCGCACCTTGACCGCTATGGTGGGGTCGCGGTCCAGGCATGGGGCGGGACGTGGCCGACGACTGGCACGAGGCCAACGCCTACGCGGCGGAGGCGGAACGCCGCGATCGTGATCGCCGCACGCGTCGACCCGACGCCACGGTGGCGGTCGACCAGCGGGCGCGGCTCGTGGTCGGTCTCGGCGTCGCGCTGCTGGTCGTCGTCGGCGGCTTCGTCGCCCTGGACCGTGCCGGTGACGATGCGGTCTCCGAAGCGCGGCCCCTGGACGACGCCCGGGCCACCGACGACGGCCTGGAGCTGGCCTGGACGGGGACCGCGTGCGACCGGGTCGACGCCGAGCGGACGGAGGTCCTCGAGGGCGCCGACCGCGTGACGGTGACCCTCTACGTGCACGTGCCCATCGACGGGTGCTCCGATCTCGAGGAGGTCGGGCGCACCCACGAGCTGATGCTGGAGCAGCCGCTGGGTGACCGACGCATCGAGGACGGCGCGTGCGACCTGCGCGGGTTCGAGGGCGACCGGCGGTGCGGCACGGGGCGGGGCCCCGGCCTCGGCGGGCTCGGTTGAACGGCGTGCGCCCCGCCACGGGGCGGGGCGCACGGGAGCGTGGGACCGAGCTGCTCTCAGGCCGTCGGGTCGTCCGCGTAGCGCAGGTAGGGGCGGACCTCCTCGACGTTGGCGAAGCGTTCCCTCGCCTCCTCGGTGGAGACGCCCGTGCCCACGATGACGCGGTCCCCGGGAGTCCAGTCGGCGGGCGTGGACAGCTGGCGCTCGGCGGTCAGCTGCAGGGAGTCGATGACGCGCAGCAGCTCGTCGAAGTTGCGCCCCGTCGACGCCGGGTAGGTCAGCGTCAGCTTGACCGTGTTGTCCGGCGCGATGATGAACACCGAGCGCACCGTCGCGGTGTCGTCCGCGTTCGGGTGGATCATGTCGTAGAGGTCGGCGACCTTGCGGTCCGGGTCGGCGATGACCGGGAAGTTCAGCGGCGTGCCCTGGGTGTCGGCGATGTCCTTCGACCAGCCCTCGTGGTCGTCGAGGCTGGAGACGGACAGGCCGATGACCTTGGTGCTGCGCTTGTCGAAGTCGTCCTTCAGGGCCGCCGCGCGACCCAGCTCGGTGGTGCAGACCGGCGTGTAGTCCCTCGGGTGGCTGAAGAGCACCGCCCAGCTGTCGCCCTTCCAGTCGTGGAAGCTGACCGTCCCCTCGGTGGTCTCGGCGGTGAAGTCGGGGGCCTCGTCGCCCAGTCGGATGGTGGCCATGGGGTGGGTCCTTCGTCGGGAGCGAGCAGGGGAGTCCTGCGAAGCGCCGACGGTAGGGACCACCCGGGCCCCACGGCGGGGGGCGCCGGTGGCAACGGTGGAAACGCCTCAGTCGCGCCGGTCGCACAGCCCCAGCAGGCAGGACCGGGGTGACGACGAGGGGGACGGTGACGGTTCGGGTTCGGCCGCCGGTTCCGGCTCGGGGGGCGGTGGCGGGGCGGGGATGGTCAGGTGGAACGCCCCGCCTGCCCGGTCGACCATGCCGCCGTGCTGGGCGCCGTGGGACTGCCCCTCGGTGCGTCGGGTGGCGCGGGGGATGGCGTAGGCGACGGCTTCCTGGACCGTGACCTCGCCGTCGCCGTTGGCGTCGGCCGCGCCCCGCCGCAGGCCCTGGACGGTCAGGTTCCAGCCCCACACGGAGTGGCCCACGGACGGGTCCTCGTAGGACTTCTCGTCCTCGGCGGAGCTGACGCTGACGATGCGGCCGTCGCGCGACAGTCCCGGGTCGAGGAAGCCGGCAGCCTCGCAGGCCATGAAGTTGAGCCACATGTGGCCCGCGCGCACCGTGCCCATGAGGTCGGCGAACTCGCCATCCGTGATGTGCTGGTTGTCCGAGGGCCACAGCGCCTCGTCGGTCGTCTCGCCGTCGCCGTCGACGTCCCAGCCGGGCCACTGCTTGGCGTGCCCCGAGTAGCTGAACACGGCCACCGAGGCGGGGGTCGTGCTGCGGGCCAGCCAGCGGACGCCCTCGAGGATGTTCTCGCGGGTGGCCAGCTCGTCGGTCAGCAGGAGCACGTGGTCCGGCTGCCAGCCGAGGTCCAT
The DNA here is from genome assembly GCA_963796225.1 of uncultured bacterium. Taxonomy (GTDB): domain Bacteria; phylum Actinomycetota; class Nitriliruptoria; order Nitriliruptorales; family Nitriliruptoraceae; genus CAWCLK01. The sequence goes on along the minus strand of CAWCLK010000008.1, from coordinate 160,477 downwards.
GAGGTGGGCGTACAGCGACTCGGCGTCGGGGCGCGACCCGATGTTGTCGTGCGTGCGGCCCTGGTGCTCGTTCACCCCGACCAGCAGCCCCCAGCGGGTCGAGGCTGGCTGGGCGGTGTCCTGGGTCGCGCTGTCGTGGGCGGGGAACCGCGACGCGAAGCGGGCGCGGGGGGTGTCGCCCGTCCCGGGTCCCACCGGTGTGGTGGGTGGTGGGGCGGGGGGTGCCGGGGCGGCCGCGGCGGTCACCGGCACGGCGTCACCGCCGGCGTCGGGGTTGACCAGCCCACCCTCGAGGGCGACCGCCGGTTCGTCGCCGAGGTCCCGGGCGGTCGGTGGCGTGGTCGGCGCCGCCGTGGGTGCCGGTGCCGCGGTGGCCGCCGAGGACGGGGCCAGGGCCGTGGACGCGGAGCTCGGGTCGGTCGACGCCAGCGCGTCCGCGTCGGGCACCCGTCCGTCGATGGACAGGGTGGCGCTGTCGGGCAGCCGGACGGCCAGGGCCAGGGACGCCACCAGCAGCACGACGATCGCGACACCGGTGACCCCACCCGCCAGCATCGACGGGTCACGTGACCAGCTGCGGAATCGCACGTCGCCTCCCTCGCCGCGGCGCGGCCCGCCCAGTGTGACGGGTCGCAGGCAGGTTCGCCGCGAGGTGCGCGATGGCCTGCCTGCGGACGACGATCAGAACAGGGCGTGCTGCTCGGCGTCGCTGGCGACGGCCTCGGTGCGGCGGGCCAGGACGGCGTCGGACAGCAGCACGTCCTCGGGGGCGTCGGCGTCGCCCGGCAGCGGCGCCGCGGGCGGGGCGCTGGGCCGTTGCAGGGCGAACCGGAAGCGTGCGGCCGCGCCGGCGAGGTCGATGGCCGTCAGCGCGCGTTCCACGCGGTCGGGGTCGACCCCCAGGGCCAGGGCGGTGTCGACGTCGACCTCGAGGTGGGGCAGTGGGCTCATGAGCAGCCGGTTGCGTTCGGCCACGTCGCGCCCCGTGCGCAGGGCGGCCTCGACCTTCGGGGGCAGGTGGCACAGGTTGGCGTAGATGCCGCCGAGGTCGCCGTGGTCGCGCAGCAGCCGGGCCGCGATCTTGGGGCCGATCCCGTGGACGCCGGCGAGCCCGTCGGAGGGGTCGCCCCGCAGCGCCGCGAGGTCGGTGTACTGGCGCGGCCCGACGCCGTACTCGCGGCGCACGGCCGCCGGGTCGTACACGCGCATGTCGGACATGGTCGACCGGGGACGCATCAGCGTGACCTGGTCGTCCACCAGCGCCGTGAGGTCACGGTCGCTGGACAGGACCACGCAGTGCCAGCCGCGGGCGGTGCAGGCCTCGGCCGTCGCGGCGAGCAGGTCGTCGGCCTCGACGCCGTGCTGGACCACGGTGTGCAGACCGGCGTCGGCCACGTGGCCCATGAGCGCGTCGAGGTGACCCCGCAGCTCGGGGTCGGAGACCCGGTTGGCCTTGTACTCGGGGAAGTCGAGCTTGCGCTGGTTGTGCGGGTGGTCGAAGGCGACCACCACCGCGTCGAACGGTCCGGCGGACCACACCGAGCCCAGCATCCCGAACACCCCGGCGGTGACGAAGTGGCCCACGGCGTCGTCGGTCTCGCGGATCGCGTGGTAGGCCCGGTGGGCCAGCGAGTTCCCGTCGACCGCCAGGACGGTCACGTCCGATCCCACTGCCTGCTCCTCGCGCCGCGCCGGTCCGCTGCGGACCGTACCGCCGTGCGTCAGTAGCCTCGGGCACCGTCCCCGACCCGTTCCCACGAGGTGCACGTGGCGCCCACGACCGCCGACCTGACCGTCCGCCGTGCCCTGGTGACGGGTGCCTCGTCCGGGCTGGGTGAGGAGTTCGCCCGGCAGCTGGCGGGGCGGGGGACCGACCTGGTGCTGGTCGCTCGGCGCGAGGACCGGCTGGAGGCCCTGGCCGGGCACCTGCGGGCCGGGGGCCGGCAGGTCGAGGTGCTGCCGGCCGACCTGGCCACCGACACCGGGCGCCGAGAGGTCGAGGCGCGGCTGGCCGACACGGCCCGTCCCGTCGACCTGCTGGTCAACAACGCCGGCTTCGGGGCGTACGGCGAGGTCGCCGACATGGACCCCGACCTGCTGCAGGCGATGGTCGAGGTCAACGTCGTGGCCGTCACACGTCTGGCCCGTGCGGCGCTGCCCGGCATGGTGGGGCGCGGGCGCGGCGGGATCATCAACGTCGCGTCGACCGCCGCGTTCCAGCCCGACCCGTACGGGGCGGTGTACGGGGCCACCAAGGCCTACGTGCTGTCGTGGTCGCAGGCGCTGCACGAGGAGGTGGCCTCCCACGGCGTCCGTGTCCTGGCGCTGTGCCCGGGCATCACGCCCACCGAGTACCAGCAGGTCGCGAAGGTCGCCGTCGACCTGCCGTCGGTCGCGACCACCTCACCCGAGCAGGTGGTCCGAGCCGGCCTGGCCGCCTTCGCCCGCCGCCGGGCCGTCGAGGTGCCCGGCCTGCTGAACCGCGTCACCGCCGCCGCCTCGGCGGCCGGCCCGTCCGCGGTGGCCCGGCGGGTGTCCGGGCTGGCGCACCGGGCGTTCACGGGCTCCTCGTGACCCTGGCCCCGCTGCCCGAGGCGGTCCGCGCCTGGCGTGCCCGCGGGGCGCTGGAACCGCTGGCCGGGACCCCGACGTGGGTCCTCGACCAGCCCTGTGCCGGTGACCCGGACGGCCCGCCCGTCGTGCTCGTGCACGGGTTCCCCACGTGCGCGTGGGACTGGCGCGACCTGGTCGACCGGCTGGCCGCCACCCGGCGGGTGCTCGCGCTGGACCTGCCCGGCTACGGGTCGTCCGCCAAGCCCGACCGCGCCTACCCGCTGGAGGCCCAGGCCGACGTGGTGGAGGCCATGGTCGCCACCCGCGGGATCGACGAGGTCGACCTGGTCACCCACGACATGGGGGACTCGGTGGGCGGGGCGCTGCTGGCCCGTGACCTCGATGCCGGACCTCGGCGGGGGAAGGCTGCCCTTCCGGCTCCGCCGGCGCGTGCTGACCAACGGCTCGATCTTCCTGGCCATGGCCAACCTCACCCCGGGCCAGCGCCTCGGCGAGACGGCTGCCCGACCGGCGGCTGCCCCGCGTGGCCACCCCCGCGATGCGCGCCCTCTACCGGGTCGGGATCGCCCGCATCTTCGGCGACACGCCGATCACGCGTGAGGACGCGCGGGCGTTGTGGGCGCTGGCGTCCCAGGACGACGGCCACCTGCTGCTCCCGCGGCTCATCCGCTACCTCGACGGCCGTCGTCGGCACGAGGACCGCTGGACCGGCGCCATCCTCGCGCACCCGAGCCCGTTGCACGTGGTGTGGGGCGCGCGTGACCCGGTCGCGGTCGTGGACATGGCGCACCGGGTCGTCGCCGAACGGTCCGACGCCACCCTGACGGTGCTCGACGGCGTCGGCCACTTCCCGATGCTGGAGGCGCCCGACGCCTTCGGCGACGCCGTCCTCGACTGCCCTCGGCGACGACGCGCCCGACGACGACAGGACGCGACCATGACCGACACGCAGGCCCACGCACGGTTCCTCGTGGTGCGCGAGCAGCCCCTCCTGATCGTGGACCTCGAAGGCGACGAGCCCCAGCTGCCCATGGTCGAGGACAACCTCTTCAAGCGGGTGGTGGAGGCCGGCCTGCTCGTGCTGCCGGGGTTCTACGGCGTGCAGCTGCCGAAGGGCGCCCGGGTCGGCTGGACCCTCACCCCCGAGGAGCTGCGGCTCGAGGACGAGCAGGAGACCCGCCTGCTGCGCATCCCCCGGTCCGAGGTCGACCCCGTCTGGGAGGCCGCCTCCCTGCGCCTGCGCGGCAGCATGTTCTGCCTCGGGTGGCACCTGGGCATCGCGCCCGACGACACCGACAAGGCGGTCGTGGACCGGCTCGACCAGCAGGCGCGGATCGGCCGGCTCGCGGGTGCGGTCGTGGGCGTGGCCGAGCCGCGCACCGGCCTGCCGCTGCTGTTCGGCTGACCTGGGATCAGCCGATCGGGGCGGCGGCGCCCCGCCGCGTCCTCGTGCGCCGGAGCACGGCCATGGCGACCCCGACGAGCACCAGCGGGGCGGCGGCGAAGAACAGCGGGGCGGGCAGCTGGTCCAGCAGCCACCACGCCAGCACCGTCGCGAACAACGGCTCGGCCAGGACGCTGATCGAGACCACGTGGGCCGGGATCGAGCTCATCAGCGTGTTGAAGACCGTGTGGCCGAGCAGCTGTGGTCCCACGATCAGCCCTGCCAGCGCCCACCACTGCGTCGGGGTGTAGCCCCACAGCGGGGCGCCACCGACGAGGCAGATGCCGACGAGCACGACCGACGCCGAGGCGTAGACCACGCCGGAGTAGATCGAGGCGTGCGTGGACCCGCGGGTCCGGCGTCCGATCAGCAGGTAGACGGTGACGGACAGGGCCGACGTGAACGCCATCGCGTCGCCGACCAGCGCTCGCGGCCCGAGCGCCAGCTGGCCCGCGTCGGCGAGCCCGATCGCGACCGCCCCGACCATGGTCAGCCCCATGCCGATCCACGTGCGGCGGTCGGGGCGTTCGTCGAGGAACCAGGCCCCACCCAGCGCCACGAAGATCGGGGACATCGTCGCCAGCGTCGTCGACGAGGCCACGGTCGTGAAGGCCAGGCTGCCGAGGAACAGCGCGAAGTGGATCGCCAGGAACACCCCGGAGACGACCAGCAGCCGGACCGTGCGTCGGTCGACCGGGTGCCGGTGCCGCGCCCGCCAGCCGAAGGGCGCCAACGAGACCGCCCCACCGAAGCAGCGCCAGAACGCCGCTGCCAGCGCCAGGCGCAGCAGCGGTGGGTCCCCGATGATCACCGCCCCGAGGATCGCCGACGTCGACACGGCCAGCACGCCGACGAGCAGCCCGCCGTAGATCGCCGGCCGGGGGAGCGGGGCGATCGTGGGCGGGGCGGAGGGGGAGCTCATCGCCCGCGCAGGCTACGGGGCGGGGACTTCTTCAGTGGCCCTCGTGGCCGGTGATGCGCGCCCCGTGGACGTGGGGGTCGCCGATCACGAGTGCCCCGTCGGCGGTGCGGAACGCGGTCGACCCGTAGGCGTGCCCGAGGTGCTCCTCGGTCAGCACGGTGTCGGGCGGGCCGGAGGCGACGAGGTGGGTGGCCAGCAGCAGCACGTGGTCGGCGCGGGCGGCGGTGGCGACGTCGTGGGTGGTCATCACCACCGTGCGCCCCGCGGCGACCTCGTCGGCCACGGCGTGCTCGATGCGTTCCTCGCTGACCAGGTCGAGGCCGGTCACGGGCTCGTCGAGCAGGAGCAGGTCCGCCTGCTGGGCGAGGCCCTGCGCGACGAAGACGCGCTGGCGCTGCCCGCCGGACAGCTCGCGCAGGTGGCGGTGCGCGAGGTTCGTGACGTCCATGCGGTCCATCGCCGCGGCGACGGCGTCGTGGTCGTCGGCGTGGAGCCGCCCGAGCATCCGCCGGCGGGGGTACCGGCCCATGCGCACGGTCTCGAGGACGGTGACGGGGACGGCGTCGTTGACCGATTCGGTCTGCATGACGTGGGCGACCGCGACGTGGTCCGCACCCGGGGGACGGCCGAGGACCTCGAGCCGCCCCGCCGTGGGCGTGGCCAGCCCCGACATGGCCCGCAGCAGGGTCGTCTTCCCCGAGCCGTTGGGGCCGATCACGGCGGTGACGCGCCCCGCCGGGAGCGTGAAGCTGGCACGGGACACGGCGAGGTGGTCGCCGTAGGCCAGCGTCAGGCCGTCGGCGAGGACGGCCGGTGCCGGGGCGGGCTCGGGCATGTGCGGCGCTCGGGAATGGGGGCGAATGTAGGAATGGTTCCTAGTATCGTACCGAGGAGTCGACCCCCGCCGCCATCAGGAGGACCACGCCCGTGCCCCCCGCCCGTCACCGTCTGGCCGCGCTGCTGGTCGTCGCCGCCCTGGCGGCGTCCGGCTGTGCGACGCCGTCGCGGGGCGCGATCCCCGCCGGGGACGGACGACCGCGTGTCGTCGCGACGACGTCGATCCTCGGGGACCTCGTGGCCCGGGTGGCGGGGGACCAGGCGGTGGTCGAGACCCTCATGGGCCCCGGCCAGGACCCGCACGCCTACGCCCCGTCGGCCCAGGAGGTCCAGCGGCTGCACGAGGCCGACCTGGTGGTGGCCAACGGGCTCGGGCTGGAGGCGGCGGTGCACGACGTGCTCGAGGCCGTCGAGGAGGACGGCGTGCCCGTGCTCCACCTGGCCGAGCACCTCGACCCGCTGGCGCCCGCCGAGGACCCCGACGAGCACGAGGCAGGCCACGACCACGACGAGGGCGACCCGCACGTCTGGTTCGACCCGCAGCGCATGGCCGACGGCATGGGCGTCGTGGCGGACGCGCTGGCCGAGGTGGCGCCCGGCGACTGGGCCGCCCGGGCCGACCGGGTCGCCGTCGAGCTGCACGAGCTGGACGACCAGGTCGCCGGGGTCCTCGCCTCGGTGCCGCCGGCGTGCCGCAGGCTCGTGGTCAACCACGACACCCTGCGCTACCTGGCGTCGCGCTACGACCTCGAGGTCGTGGCCACGGTCCTGCCGGGGACCTCGACCGGCGCCGAGCCGTCGGCCCGCGACTTCGCCCGCACCGTCGCGCTGGTGCGCGAGGAGCACGTGCCGGCGATCTTCGTCGAGACCACCACGTCCCGTCGGCTGGCCGACGCCCTGGCCTCCGAGGTCGGGGGAGGGGTCGCGGTGGTCGAGCTGTTCACCGGGGCACTGGGTCCACCCGGCTCCGGCGCGGACACCTACGCCGGCCTCATGGCCACCGACGCCCGACGGATCGCCGACGCCCTGGACGACTGCCCGCAGGAGGACGCCCCGTGATCGACTGGCTCGTCGACCCGTTCCTGGCCAACCCGTTCATGCAGCGCGCGCTGCTGGCCAGCCTGCTGACCGTGGTCACCACGGCGCTGGTCGGGACGTGGGTCGTGCTGCGGGGCATGAGCTTCATCGGCGACGCGATGGCGCACGGCGTCATCCCCGGCATCAGCGTGGCCTTCCTGCTGGGCATCGACCTCGGGGTGGGCGCGGCCGTGTCCGCCCTGGTCATGGTGGCAGGCATCGATCTCGTCAGCCGCCGGTCGCGGCTGCCCGAGGACACCTCCATCGGGCTGCTGTTCGTCGGCATGCTGGCACTCGGCGTGACCATCATCTCGTTGCGCGGCGCCTACGCGGGCGACCTGACCACCATCCTGTTCGGCGACGCGATCGGGGTGACCGCCGGGGACGTGGTGGGCACGGCCGTCGCCGCCGTGGTCACGCTGGCCGTGACGGGCCTGCTGTACCGACCGTTCCTCGCCCTGACCATCAGTCGCGACAAGGCGGCGCTGCTGGGGTTCCGCCCCGGCCTGACGCACGCCACGATGCTCGTGCTGGTCGGGCTCGCGGTGGTGATGTCCTTCCGCACCGTGGGCACGCTGCTGGTCTTCGCCTTCCTCGTCGCCCCACCGGCTGCCGCGTCGTTGGTCGCCCGGCGGGTGCCGACGATGATGGGGGTCGCCGTCGGGGTGGGCAGCATCGCCGTGGTCGTCGGACTGCTGGCCAGCTACCACCTCGGCACACCGGCGTCGCCGTCCATCGCCGTCGCGGCGGTCGCGGAGTTCTTCCTGGTCCTGCTCGGGCGCGACCTGCGCGGCCTGGTCTCCGCCGGCCGCGTCCGCCCGGCGGGATGACCGGGACGCCATCCGTCGTTGCAGCAGGCACGCTCTCCCGCACGTCCTCCCTCCCATGATCGGTCCTCCCATGCCCCTGGTCGCATCGATCCCGTCGCCGACGGTGAACGGCATCGAGCTGGGGCCGCTCGACCTGCGGTTCTACGGCGTGCTGATCGCCACGGGCGTGCTCGTGGCGTGGACGCTGACGCGCAACCGCTTCGAGTCGCTCGGCGGCGACCCGGACCTGGCCGACCTGGTCACCCTGCGTGCGGTCGTGCTCGGGTTCGTCGGGGCGCGGCTGGCCTACGTCAGCACCCACCTCGACCGGTTCGCCGGGGGCGACTGGTGGCGGGTGATCGCGATCTGGGAGGGGGGCCTGGCGTTGTTCGGCGGGCTCACCCTCGGCACGATCACCGCCATCGTGGTGCTGCGGCGCCACGGCGGCAGTGTGGCGGCGTTCGCCGACGCAGCGGCCGTCGGCGTGCCCCTGGCGCAGGCCATCGGGCGGTGGGGGAACTACTTCAACCAGGAGCTGTTCGGGACCCCGTCCGGCCTGCCCTGGGCGATCCGCATCGACCCCGTCCACCGGCCCGCCGAGTACGCCCAGTTCGCGACCTTCCACCCCACCTTCCTGTACGAGTCGCTGTGGAACCTCGCGCTGGCGGGCACGCTCCTGCTCGTCGAGCGGCGCACCTCGCTGCGGCGGGGGAGCCTGTTCACCCTCTACGTCATCGGCTACGGCGTGATGCGGTTCCTGCTCGAGCTGATCCGGACCGACACGACCTTCCGGTTCCTCGGGCTGTCGCGCAACGGGTGGGTCTCGCTGCTCCTCGTGATCGGTGCGAGCATCGTGGTCGTGGTCCGCGAACGGCGCGGCGACCCCACGCCGGACCCGTCGGGACCCGACCCGTCCGACGAGGTCGTCCACGACCACGCGTGAGGCCACGTCGGCGCTGCGATGGCCGGCTATGCGCAGGCTGGGCAGGTACCGACCAGCTCGAGCCGGTGGGTGTCCACGGCGTAGCCACGCTGCTCGTTGGCCGCTGCCGCGGCGCGTCCGAGCGCCTGCTCGATGTCACCGGGGAAGGTGACGTCGTCGATCCGCCCACAGTCGCTGCACACGAGGTGGTGGTGGTGCTCGGTGAGCTCCTCGGCCAGCTCGTACCGGGCCACGTCGTCGACCGAGGTCAGCCGCCGCACGGCCCCGGCCTGCTCGAGGATCGCCAGGTTGCGGTACAGCGAGGACTGTGACTGCGCCGCCCCGGCGTCCACCAGCTCGGGGATGGTGGCGGGGCGCTGGACGTCGAGCAGCACCTCGACCAGCTGGCGCCGCCCCGCCGTGTAGCGCTGGCGGGTGCGTCGCAGCTGCGTGGCGATGGCCCCGTGCACGTCGTCGGACATGGGGACGAGTGTAGGGCTCATTCCGAGAATGGATCGACGGACACGACCGGACGCGACCGGTCACGGGCAGGAGTGCGGGGCCCGGGGCGAGAACCTCCCCAGGACCCCGACCGCGACGTCCCGGCAGGTCTCCCGTGCCCTCCTCGCTGCTGCCCCCGCCCTCCCGCGCCGCGCGCCGCCCCGTGGCGGTCCTGCTCGCCGCCCTCGTCGCCGCGGCACTGCTGGCCCCGGCCGGTGCCGCCGTCGCCGACGAGCTCGACGAGGCCGCGGCCTCCCAGCGAGCCACCACGGTCCTGGCGCCGGGCAACTCGATGGACTACCGGCTCGACGCCACCGCGGTGGGGACCGCGTCGGGCAACCCCGACGACTTCGGTCCGCACGTCGACGACCAGCGCGAGCTGTACTGGGACTACCAGTCCAAGGACGGCCGGTTCGTCGACGGGTGCGACGAGCCCGAGGTGCCACGTCCCGGCATCGAGATCTGCTGGTCCGACTTCGGGGTGCCGGCGATCTTCGCCGACACCACCGAGGACCTCGGGTACGGGGCGGGCTACGCGCACGCGCGGCTGCGCCTGTTCCTCATCGACGCCATCCGGCGCATGGCGCGCGGGACGCTGGCGGAGCTGGCGGGTCCCGGGACCGACGACGCCACCCTGGCCGAGGACGTCCGGACCCGCTTCCAGGGCTACAGCGACGCCGACCTCACGGCCTTCTACGAGGGCTTCGACGGCGAGGCCCGTCGCATGGTCGACGGCTACGTCGCCGGCGTGAACGCCCGGATCGCCGAGGTCACCTCCACCGCCGCGACCGAGCTCCCGGCGGAGTACGCGCTGCTGCAGACCACGCCGCAGCCGCTCACGCCCGAGGACGTCGTGGCCACCGGCGTGCTCATGACCCGCTTCGTCGCCTCGGAGGGCAAGCGGGAGATGATGTGGGTCCGGGCGCTGCGGGCGCTCGAGGAGACCTACGGCACCGAGCTCGGTCGTGGGATCTTCCGCGACTTCGTCTGGCGCGAGGACACGAAGGCCACGACGACGATCCTGCCGGGGGAGGGGACCTTCGACCGGACCGACGCCACGCCCGCCGAGCAGGACGCCGCCTTCGAGGCGATGGCGGACTTCGCGGACACGCTGCCCCACGACCTCGACCGCGGCCCCGGCGCCGACCCCGACAGCCGCGACCCCGTCCCGGCCGACGGCGGGGCGCAGGACCAGGGCAGCGGGACGGGCCTGCCCGTGGCCGCCCCGCCCTCGCCCATGGCGCAGGCCGTGGCGGCCCTCGAGGCCTGGCGCGCGGCCCTGACCGGCGGCTCCTGGCAGGTCTCGATGGCCCCGTCGATGACGGGCGACGACTCGACCCTGCTGATCAGCGAGCCGCAGCTCGGCTACAACCCGACGCTGCTCGTGGAGTTCCAGCTCACCGGGGCCGGCTACGACGCCCGAGGGGTCGGGGTGCCCGGTCTGCCCGTCGTCGGCATCGGCTACACCCGCACCGTCGCGTGGTCGCTGACCACCGGCAACAGCAAGACCATCGACACGTTCGTCGAGACGCTGCGCCCCGACAGCGACGGCGACGGGGCGCCCGAGGTCCTGCACGACGGGGCGTGGTCGAACCTCGACTGCCGCACGGAGACGGTCCGCTGGCGCGAGGCCCCGCAGGGCGTGCCGGCAGGCCCGCCGCTGCAGTCGCGCGACGAGACGGTGTGCCTCGGTCCCCACGGGCCCGTCGTCAGCCCCGCCATCGGCGAGATCGACGAGCCTGACGGCGAACCGGCGATGGCCTACCAGTGGCACATGCGTGACCGCGAGGTCGAGACGATCGCGGGCGTGCTGCAGTGGATGCGCGCACGGACCGCCGACGACATCATCGCCTCCGTCGACGACCTGACGTGGAACGAGAACATCGGGTGGGCCGATGCCTTCGGCCACATCGGCTGGTGGCACCCGGGCGTGCACCTGGCCAAGGCCGACGGGGTCGACCTGCGACTGCCCACCCCGGGGACGGGCGCGTACGACAACGGCGTCCCGCTGCCGGCGACCGACCTCCCGCACGTGATCGACCCCGCCCGCGGCTGGGTGGCCAACTGGAACAACCGCCCCGCCCGCGGCTGGCTCGGGGCCGGCGGTGGCCAGTCCGAGACATCCACGCCGGCGGGCATCGACGACCGCATCGCCACGCTCCAGGACACCATCACCGCGCGCGACGACTGGACCTTCGACGAGCTCGTCGAGCTGGACCGTCGCAACTCGTCCCAGGACTTCCGGGCCCGGCACTTCCTGCCGATGCTGCTCGAGCTGCGGGGCGACCGGGAGCTCGACGCGACGGCGCGCGCAGCCCTCGACCTGCTCGCGGACTGGGACGGCTCGGCCAACGGGCCCGGGGCGGACATGCGCTTCGCCGGGTTCGACGCCGGGGACGAGGCCACCACCGTCGGCGCCGCCCCGACCTTCTTCGACCGGGCGATGGACCAGCTCGTCGACGACCTGTTCGGCGACCTGCGCGCCCCGACCTACACGGTCGACGGGCAGGCCTACACCTTCGACCTGGTCGGGCGGCAGCTCGAGGCGGGGCGCCACGTCTACGACATGACCCCGCCACTGCACGTGGCGCTGCGGACCCTGGACCCGTCCACGTCCTCGCTGGGCACGGCCATGGACTACGCCCGGGGACGCAGCCGGCGCCAGGTGCTGCGCGACGTCGTCCAGGCGACCACGGACGCCCTGGTGGCCGAACAGGGCGCCGACGCGGCCGCCTGGCGCCAGGCCTACACGAACCCCGGGGACGACGTCTGCTCGCCGACCGGCGTGGTCGGGCCCTGCGGGACCATGCCGTTCATCGAACGGGGCACCTGGATCCACTACGTCGGCTGGCCGGCCCGCGGTGCCACCGGTCCGGCGAACCCGCCCGCCCCGCCCGTGGACACGCCGCCCGCCGCACCCGGACCCGACCCGGCCGCCCCGCTGCCGACGACCGGCGCCGGGGCCACGGGCCTGGCCCTGGCGATGCTGGCCGCTGCCGCCGCAGCCCGCCGCCGTCGCTGACGGCCAGGAACCGACGACGACCAGGACGAGGCCGTCAGGCCTCCAGCGCCACCAGGGTCCGGTAGCGCTCCAGCACCCGCAGCACGTAGACCTGCGTCTCGGTGATCTGCGGGATCGTGCGCCCCGCCGCCTCGACCCGGCCCGGCCCGGCGTTGTAGGCGGCCAGGGCGAGGTCGGCGGACCCGAACCGTTCGAGCTGCGCCCGCAGGTAGCGCGCCCCGCCGACCAGGTTCTGCACCGGGTCCATCGGGTCGACCCGCAGGCCGGCCGCCGTCCCGGGCATCAGCTGGGACAGGCCGAGGGCCCCGACCCGCGACACGGCGCCCGGGTGGAAGTTGGACTCGGACCACACCAGGGCGGCGAGCAGGCGGGCGTCGACGCCGGCCACGGCCGCGGCACCCGCGATGGCCGGGGCCAGCCCCTGCCCGTGGCCGGGCAGGCCGGCCGCCCAGACGGGCATCGGGCCGTCGAAGCGGGCGTCGGGGTTCGCCTGCAGCAGCGCGGTGGCCAGCGAGGCGGACAGCTCGGCGACGCGGGATCGGAGCTGCTCCGCGAGGCGGGCGGTCGCGGCGCGGTCGGCGGACAGGGCGTCGAGCACGGCGGCCTTGGCCCCACGTTCGCCCTCCACCGAGGTGACCAGCGCCGTCTGGCGGTCGACGAGCTGGGCGACCCGGCGCGTCTCGGCCGCGGCGCGGGTCTCGGCCTGCCGGGCCGCGTGCTGGGCCTCGGCGACCCGTGCCCGGATGCGTGCCTCCTCGCGGGTGGCGTCGGCGGCCTGGTCGGCCAGCTGGTGGTCGGTGCGGACGATGCCCTCGACCGTGCGCAGGGTCGTGGTGGCGTCGTGGAGGGTCTCGCTGTGCACCAGGCCCTCGAGCAGCATCGTGCCGGGGTCCCCGCCCCCGTACTTCCACAGGTCGCGGATCCGGGAGGACATGGCGTCCTGCTGCCGGGCCGCGAGGGACCGAGCGGCGTCCAGCGCGTCCCCGGCGGCCAGCAGGTCCTCGGTCGCGCGGGCGGCCTCGGCCGAGGCGGCGGCGCGGGCCTGCTCGGCCTCGACCAGCTGGGCCTGCGTGTCGGCGAGGTCGGCCGCCGCGACGTCCAGGCGGGCCTCGATCTGGTCGAGCTCGCCGGTGGCGGCGGCGATCGCGGCGTCCAGCGCCCCGAGGTCCCCGTTCGCGCCGGCCAGCTGCTCGCGCAGGCGCTGCAGCTCCTCGACGGACGGCGCAGCGCCGACGACGGGCGGGGCGGGAGCGGCCACGGCAGGCACGACCGCTGTCAGGCAGGCGACAGCGGCCAGGACCACGACACGACGGCGCACTGGGTCCCCTGACCGGGAGGTTCGTCCGACTCAACGGCATCCTGCCACGGGAACTGGAGCGGACCTACGAGACCGTGGCCTCCAGCCACTCCTCCTCGGCGCGTTCGAGCTCGGCAGTCAGGACCTTCAGCGCGCGGTCGAGCTCCGCGGCGCGTTCGTAGTCGTCGCCGACCCGGGCCAGCGCGATCAGCAGGGCCTGGCGCTGCTCGCCGAGCTTGTCCACCTTCTGCTCCAGCGCCCGGACCTGCCGGCGCTGCTCCTGGCGTCGGCGGTTGTCCTCGGCGCTGCCCGACGTCCGTCCCGGTCGCGGGGCAGGGGCCGCGCGGCGTTCGGCGTGTGCCTCGCGGTAGCTGGGCCAGTCCAGGTACCGGACGAGGTGGCCGTCCTCGACGGCCACGAGCTCGTCGGTGAGTCGGTCCAGCACGAACCGGTCGTGGGAGGCGACCACGAGGGTCCCGCGGAAGCCGTCGAGGTGGTCCTCCAGCCGTTGGAGGGTGTCGATGTCGAGGTCGTTGGTGGGCTCGTCGAGCAGGAGCACGTTGGGGGCCGCGACCAGCATGTGCAGCAGCGCCAGCCGCCGACGCTCGCCACCGGACAGCCGTGCCACCGACGCCCGCTGCAGGGGACCGGCGAACCCGAAGCGCTCGGCCAGTGCGGACGCCGACAGGCGTTCCCCGTTGGCCAGCGGGACCCACTCGGCGATGTCCGTGACGGTGTCGATCACGGTCACGTCGCGGGGCGCGACCTGGGCCTGCTGGTCGTAGACGCCCAGCTCGACCGTCGGCCCCCAGCGACACGTGCCGGCATCGGGCTGGAGCTGTCCGGCGATGGCCTTGAGCAGCGTCGTCTTGCCCGCCCCGTTCGGCCCGACCACGCCGATGCGGTCGCCCGGACCGAGGTGCAGGTCCACGGCGTCGAGCACGGTGTGGTCGCCGTACCGGACCGTGACGCCCTCGGCCTCCAGCACCTGCGTGCCGAGGCGTCGGCGCCCGGTGCCGAGGTCGAGCTGCGGGGCCTCGCCGATCTCGGCGGACTCCATCAGCGCCTGGGCCTGGTCGACCCGGAACTTCGCCTTGGTCCCGCGCGCCTTCGGGGCCCGGCGCAACCACGCCAGCTCCTTGCGCAGCAGGTTCTGCCGGGTCTGCTCGGCCTTCGCTCGCGCGTCCTGGCGCGCGAGCCGGGACTCGAGCACGTCCGCGTAGCTGCCCTCGACCCACGTGGGGGTGTCGTGGAGGTCGAGCATCCGGTTGGTCAGCCGTTCCAGCAGGTAGCGGTCGTGGGTGACGAACAGCAGGCCACAGGCCCGTCGTCCGAGCTCGCCCTCGAGCCAGTCGATGGTGTCGGCGTCGAGGTGGTTGGTGGGCTCGTCGAGGATCAGCAGGTCGGCCGGCTCGACCAGCGCCCGGGCCAGCGACACGCGGCGCTGCTGGCCCGCCGGACAGCGTCCCGACGTCGGCGTCGGGATCGATCCCCATGCGGTCGAGCATGGCGGCGGCCTCGTGGTCGGCCGCGCCCGGGGCGCCCCGCGCGACCTGCAGCGCCGAGGCCCCACCGGGCAGCACCGGCGTCTGGCGCAGGTGGCTGATCCGTGCGCCGGACCGCGTCACGACCTCGCCGGCGTCGGGCGCCAGCTCACCCGCGATGATCTTCAGCAGCGTGGACTTGCCCGACCCGTTGGGTCCGACGATCGCGACGCGGTCGTCGTCGGACAGGCCGAAGGAGAGGTCCGCGAACAGCGTGCGGCCCTCGTACCCGTGGGTGACCCCGGAGGCGGACAGGACGTGCATGGCCGCCGAGGGTACGGGCCGTCAGGGCATGTCCTGCACCGGGCCCTCGAGCAGCCGGACGGCGAGGGCGAGCAGGTACTCGCGGTCCACGGGCTCCATCTTCGTGAACACGGTGATGAGGTGCGCGAGCTCGAGCTGGCGTGCTGGCGAGACCGAGGTCCGCGCCATGCGCACGGCCTCCTCGAGGGAGTCGGGCACGGCCGACCCGAGCGCCCGCTGCAACCGTCGGATGGTCCCGCCCGACAGCCGGTCCGCCAGTCGGACCAGCTCGTCGACGTTCTCGCGCGGCGAGGCCACCGCGCGGTCCAGCAGCCAGGCGTCGACCTGCAGGGCCGCGGACAGGGCACGCAGGCGCGCGTCGCCGGAGGCCAGCTGCCCCGGCGTCTCGAGGAGCCGGTGCAGGGCCGCCTCCGACATGCCGGCCGCCTCGGCCAGGCGCTCGTAGGTCCAGCCCTGCTGCCGCCGCAGCTGCTCGACGAGCGCCGTCAACGCCCCCTGTGTCTCCGCCATCTGCGCCTCACGCCTCGCCGGATCGGTGGGCCAACGCTAGGAGACTGGGCGGTGGCCGTGTCGGGCTGCGATTCCGGCGCAGATAGCCTCGCGCACCATGATCACGCTGGCAGGTGTCTCCAAGGCGCACGGACAGGCCGTCCTGTTCCGTGACGTCACGTTGCAGCTCGTCCCCGGGCGACGCGTCGCACTGGTCGGCGGGAACGGGGCGGGCAAGACCACCCTGCTCGAGATCGCCCTCGGCCTGCAGCAGGCCGACGACGGCGAGGTCACCCGGGCGAAGGACGTGCGCGTCGGCTACCTGCCGCAGGACCTGACCGAGACGGTGACCGGGACCGTGCTCGACGAGACCCTGGCCGGCGCCCACGAGGTCCAGACCGTCGCCCACCGCATGCACGAGCTCGAACCGCGCCTGGCCGAGGACCCCGCGGCGCTGGACGAGTACGGCCACCTCCAGGAGCGGTTCGCGAACCTCGGTGGATACGCCCTGGAGGCCGATGCCCACCGGGTCCTGCACGGGCTGGGGTTCGCCCCCGAGGACGCCGACCGGCTGGTGACCGAGATGTCCGGTGGGTGGCGCGTGCGTGTGGCGCTGGCTCGCCTGCTGCTCTCGCGCCCCGACGTGCTGGTGCTCGACGAGCCCACCAACCACCTCGACCTCGACTCGATCGCCTGGCTCGAGGACACGCTGGCCGCGTACGAGGGTGCGATCCTGTTCGTGTCCCACGACCGCGACTTCATCGATCGGGTCGCCGAGCGCGTGGTCGAGCTCGCGGCAGGCACCGCCACCGAGTACGTCGCGAAGCCGGGCGGCGAGTTCGGGGCCTACGACCAGTTCGTCGCGCAGCGCGAGGAGCGCCTGGAGCACCTGCGCCGGGCACGTGCGACCCAGGACCGCCAGATCGCCGCCCAGGAGGAGTTCATCTCCCGGTTCCGGGCCAAGGCGTCCAAGGCGAAGGCGGTCCAGTCGCGCATCAAGGCCATCGAGAAGATCGACCGCGTGGAGGTCCCCGAGCATCGGCAGGTGATCGCGAAGTTCGGGTTCCCCGCCCCGCCGCGGGCCGGCCGGGTGGTCGTCGAGTACGACGGCGTGCGTGTCGGCTACGACGACGACCC
This sequence comes from uncultured bacterium, assembly GCA_963796225.1. GTDB lineage: Bacteria > Actinomycetota > Nitriliruptoria > Nitriliruptorales > Nitriliruptoraceae > CAWCLK01. Next base: position 143,638 of record CAWCLK010000008.1, on the reverse strand, counting down.
CGACGTCCTGACCGGGGTGGACCTGGTGGTGGAACGCGGGCGCAAGGTCGGCGTGATCGGTCCCAACGGGGCGGGCAAGTCCACGCTGCTGCACCTGTTGCTGGGGGACCTCGAACCGCGGGACGGGACGGCGACGCTCGGCCACAACGTCCAGGTGGCGACGTTCGCCCAGCACCAGGTCGACGTGCTCAACCTCGACCGCACCGTGCTCGAGGAGTTCTCGGGCGGGCTCTCCGCGCGTCACCGCGGCGCCAACGTCCGCACCATGCTCGGCGCCTTCGGGTTCTCCGGCGACGCCGCCGACCGGCTGGTGAAGCAGCTCTCGGGTGGCGAGCGCACCCGCCTCGCCCTGGCCCGGACCATGGCCGACCCGGTGAACCTGCTGGTGCTCGACGAGCCGACCAACCACCTCGACATCCCGTCCCGTGACGTGCTGGTGGACGCGCTCATCGCGTACCCGGGCACGATCGTGCTGGTCACCCACGACCGGCACGTGATCCGCAACGTCGCCGACATGATCGTCGACGTGCGCGACGGCACCGTCACCGTCCACGACGGCGACTACGAGGACTACGTCGCGACCCGCGAGCTGCGGGGCGAGAGCGTCCCCGACACCCCCTCGGCGGCCGCGGCGCCCGTTCGCCGCACCGCCACCCCGCCGCCCCGCGAGGACAAGGCCACCCGCAAGCGGCGCGAGGCCGAGCTGCGCCAGGCCCTGAAGCAGGAGACCGGCACGCTGCGCAACGAGGTGTCGAGGCTCGAGTCCGCGGTGGCGAAGGCCGAGGCCGAGGTCGCCGAGCTGACCCGGGCGCTGGCGGACCCCGCCGTCTACGACGACCCCGACCGGGCCCGTGACCTCGCGGTCGCGCACGGCGAGGCCAAGGACCGCGCCGGGCAGCTGATGGCCGACTGGGAGGACCGGCTGCTGCGGCTCGAGGAGGCCGAGGCCCGCGTCCAGGCGCGGTTCGCCTCGTGACCGCGAGGGATCCGGACGGCTACCCCGCGACCGACGCCGAGGTCCCGGGCTTCCTCGACGACCTCGGGCTCGACGGCATCGTCGACCTGCACGTCCACGCCATGCCGGACCGCCTCCAGGCCGCCGTGTGGCGCTTCTTCGACGCGCTCGAGGACCCGCCGTGGCCGATCCGGTACCGCGACGACGCCGAGGCACGGCTGGCCCACCTCACACGCGTGGGTGTGGTCGCCCACACCGCGCTGGCCTACGCCCACCGCCCGGGGATGCTGGACTGGCTCAACGGCTACACCCTCGACCTCGCCGACGCCCACCCGCAGGTCGTGCCGACCTTCACGATCTTCCCCGAGGACGGTGTGACGGAGGCGACCGCCGACGCGATCGACCGCGGCGGGGCGGTGGTGAAGGTCCACACCCAGGTCGGGCGGTTCCACGCCGCCGACCCGCGCCTGGACGAGTCCTGGGAGCTGATCGCCGGGGCGCGGCTGCCCGTGATGCTGCACGCCACCGCCGTCTACGGCGTCGACGGCGGCGACGCCTGGTGTGGGATCGACACCGTGCGTGCCCTGCTCGACCGGCATCCCGGCCTGACGGTGGTCGTCGCCCACGTGGGCATGCCCGAGTTCGACGCCGCCATCGACCTCGCGACCGAGGCCGACGACGTGCACCTCGACCTGTCCATGACCCTGCACGACACGTGGGCCGACGAGCCCGCCCTGGAGGGACAGCGCCCCGACCCCGCGACCTGCGATCGGCTGGCGGCGATGCCCGGCCGGCTCGTGTTCGGCTCGGACTTCCCCAGCATCCCGCACGCCTACGTGACCCAGGTGCGGGGCGTGGCCCGGCTCGGGCTCGACGACGAGGCGCTGCGGGGCGTGCTGGCCGGCAACGCCCGACGGCTGCTGGCGCGGGCCACCACGACCTGACGCGCGCCAGCCACCGCACGTCGCAGCTGGCCGGCGAGCCGGTCGCCGAGGGTCCCTCGGCGAAGTCGTCGAGTGCGAGCACCATCACGGTGCGCGTGCCGGGAGGCGACGCAGGTGGTGTGCGTGTGCGGATGGTTGACTGCGGGATCCCTCCCCCTCTGACGACAGTTGACGGCGCCCGTGACCCAGACCTTGACCCGTGACCGACTCCGGGCCGCTCCGAAGGCGGTCCTGCACGACCACCTCGACGGCGGGCTGCGGCCGGCCACGGTGCTCGAGCTGGCCGACGAGATCGGGCACGCGCTGCCGGCCTCCGACGTGGAGGGGCTGACCCGCTGGTTCCACGAAGGAGCGGCGCGCCGGGACCTGCCGACCTACCTCACGACCTTCCAGCACACGGTCGGCGTGGTGCAGACGGCCGACGCCCTCGAGCGGGTGGCCTACGAGGCGGCGGTCGACCTGGCCGACGACGGCGTCCTGTACGCCGAGCAGCGCTTCGCCCCCGAGCTGAACACCGAGCGTGGGCTGTCGCTGGACGACGTGCTCGAGGCCACCACGGCCGGGTTCGACCGTGCCATGCGTGATCGCGACATCATCGTGCGCACGATCGTCTGCGCGATGCGGACCGAGGACAACGCCGACGCCGCGGCCGCCGCGGGCGTGCGGTGGGCCGGCCGCGGCGTGGTCGCGTTCGACCTCGCCGGTGCCGAGGACGGCTTCCCGCCGGCCGACCACCTGTCTGCGATCGAGACGGCGCGGGCCGGGGGGCTGCACATCACGATCCACGCGGGGGAGGCGTACGGCCTGCCGTCGATCACCGAGGCCGTCGAGGTGTGCGGCACCGAACGGCTCGGCCACGGCGTGCGGATCATCGAGGACGTGACCGCGGGGTCCGACGGGGCCGAGCTGGGGCCGATCGCCACGCGGGTCCGTGACGAGGGGATCGCCCTGGAGGTCTGCCCGTCCTCGAACGTGCACACCGGCGCGGTCGCCTCGCTGCCCGAGCACCCCGTCGACCGGCTGCTGGACCTCGGGTTCCGCGTGACGGTGAACACCGACAACCGCCTGATGAGCGCCACGACCATGACCGAGGAGCTCGTGGTCTGCACCGAGACGTTCGGGTGGTCCAAGGACCGCGTGGTCGGTGTGCTGCGCAATGCCGCCGCCGCGGCGTTCTGCAGCGACGAGGAACGGCGGCGGATCCACGACGCGATCGAGGACTGGCGCACCGAGGCCTGAGGCGGTCGACGTGCGGGGCGTGGCTCGACGGCTGGCCGGTTGGTGCGGAGCTTTCGCTCGCCTCGTGATCGCAACCTCCGCAGTAACCCCGCCCGGGGCAAGGCGGGGCGCGGGGTCAGGGCTCGATGACGTTGCGCGGGTCGGGCTGGTCCTCCGGCGGGGCCTGGCTGTAGTCGCCGAAGGGACCGTCGCGGTCGGCGATGACCGCCCCGACGCCCTCAGCCTCCGCGCGGTCGATGAAGTGGCGGGCGTCGGGTGTGTTGCGCATCAGCCCGTCGAGGATCGGGCCGAGGGTCTGGGTGCTCGCCAGGCCCATGTTGTCGTAGGCCTGGTTCACGATCAGCTTCATCGCGGCCAGCTGGGAGGAGGGGATGGAGGCGAGCTGGGCGGCGCGTTCCCGGACGGTGTCCTCGAGCCGGTCGAAGGGCACGGCCTCGTTGATCAACCCCACGTCGGCGGCCTCGCGCCCCGACAGCGGCTTGCCGGTCAGCGCGTACTCCTTGGCCCTGGTCAGCCCCAGCCGGTACAGCCACATGCCGGACAGGTAGGCGCCCCACATCCGCGCGTAGGGTGTGCCGATACGGGCGTCCTCGCTGGCGATCACCAGGTCGCCACAGAGCGCGGTGTCGCTGCCGCCGCCCACGCACCAGCCGTGCACCTGCACGATCACGGGCTTGGGGCTGCGCCACATGCTCATGAACTGCTGGGTCGGGGCGACCTGCGGCGCAGTGGCGAAGGCGAAGTCCTTGCCCGGGTCCCACTGCCCGTCGGTGGTGATGTACCGGTCCCAGTGCTCGAACCCGCCGCCGAAGTCGTACCCGGCGCAGAACGACCGCCCCGCGCCCCGCACCACGACCACCTTCACGGCGTCGTCGAGCGTGGCCTCCCGGATCGCGCCCTCGAACTCCTCGGGCATGGGCGGGACGATGGTGTTCAACCGCTCGGGGCGGTTGAGGGTGATCGTCGCGACACGGTCGTCGACGTCGTACAGCAGGGTGGTGAGGTCCACGGCGCCTCCGGTGAGGGGGAGCCGCGGACCCTACGAGGCGCCCCGGCTCAGCGGTCGCCGATCGGGACGTAGTCGCGCTCGCGCTCGCCGACGTAGAGCTGGCGGGGACGGGCGATGGCCTGCTCGGGGTCGAGCAGGTTCTCCTGCCACTGGGCCAGCCAGCCGGGGATGCGCCCGATGGCGAACAGCACCGGGAACATGGTCGTGGGGAAGCCCATGGCCTGGTAGATGATCCCGGAGTAGAAGTCCACGTTCGGGTAGAGCTTGCGCTCGACGAAGTAGTCGTCCTCGAGCGCGATCTTCTCGAGCTCGACGGCGATGTCGATCAGCGGGTTCTTGCCGGTGACCTCGAACACGTCGTGGGCCAGGCCGCGGATGACCTTCGCGCGCGGGTCGTAGTTCTTGTAGACCCGGTGCCCGAAGCCCATGAGGCGGAAGTTGCCGTTCTTGGCAGCCTCGAGGTACTCGGGGATCTGGTCGACCGAGCCGATCTCCTGCAGCATCCGCAGGACGGCCTCGTTCGCGCCCCCGTGCTTGGGGCCGTACAGCGCGGCCACGGCGCCGGCCGCGGCGGAGTACGGGTCGGCGTCGGACGACCCGATGGTGCGCATCGTGGTCGCGGAGCAGTTCTGCTCGTGGTCGGCGTGGAGCACGAACAGCGTGTCCATCGCCTTCTCGAGGATCGGGTCCGGGTCGTACTTCAGCTCGGTGGTCTTCCACATCATGTTGAGGAAGTTGCCGGCGAAGCTGAGGTCGTTGTCCGGGTAGGACGGCTTCCACCCGATCGAGTGCCGGTAGGCGAAGGCCGCCAGGGTCGGGAACTTCGCGATCAGCCGGATCATCTGGATCTTGCGGGTGTCCGGGTCCGTCGAGTCCTTGGCCTCGGGATAGAAGGTCGACAGCGCCCCGACCGTCGACACCAGCATCCCCATCGGGTGGGCGTCGTGGTGGAAGCCGTCGATGAACTTCTTGATGTTCTCGTGGATGAAGGTGTGGTGGGTGATGTCGTAGGCCCACCGGTCGTACTCGGACTGCGTCGGCAGCTCGCCGTGGATGAGCAGGTAGGAGACCTCGAGGAAGGTCGAGCGCTCGGCGAGCTGGTCGATGGGGTAGCCGCGGTACTCGAGGATGCCCTCGTCACCGTCGATGTAGGTGATCTCGGAGCTTGCACGACGCGGTGTTCTTGAACCCCGGGTCGTAGCTGAGCATCCCGAAGTCCTCGGGCTTGACCTTGACCTGCCGCAGGTCCATCGCCGAGATGGCGCCATCGGTCACCGGGACCTCGTAGACCTCGCCGGTGCGGTTGTCGGTGACGGTGAGCGTGTCCTTGGCCTCGCTCATGAGCAGCGGCCTCTCTTGTCGTACGGGCATCCTGGGACGTTGCCGGCCACGCTAGTCGTGCGGGGTGGCCTGTGCCCGCGTCGGGACGGGGGCGGATGGCGGTACTCGCGGGCTCTCGGGGTCGGTTCGAACGCACCCGGAGGACCGGACGGCTACCCCTCGGCAGAGCCGTCCGCGATGCGGTTCAGCGCCTGCGCCAGCACCGCGGCCTCGCCGGGGCGCAGCAGGTCGGCGAAGTGCGACCTCACACCGGCGACGTGCGTGGGGGCCGCCCCGCGGAGGCGTTCCAGGCCGGCGTCGGTGAGGACGGCCTCGATCCCGCGCCGGTCGTCGGGGCATGGCCGTCGCTCCACGAGCCCCTCGCCCTCCATGCGGTCGACGAGCCGGGTCAGGCCGGACTTCGACAGCAGGATCGCGTCCGCCAGCTCCTGCATGCGCAGCGCCCGCGTCGGGGACTCGGACAGCTGCACGAGCACGTCGTACCACGCCAGCGGCAGGTCCTCCTGGGCGCGGAGCTCGGATTCGAGCACGTCGGTGACCCGGCGGTGGGCCTCGAGGAAGGACCGCCAGGCCGCCATCTCGAGGTCGGTCAGTCCGGCGTGGTCGCTCACGGCAGGTCCCGGGGGAGGGGAAGGCGGAGCAAGGCTAGCGAGTCGGGCCCCCGGGCTGGCGCGCGCCGCGCACCTCGCGTGTGCGCTGACCGCATGCGTGGCCCCGTCCACAGGACCGGGGCAGGACGAGCGAGAACACTCCGCTCACTCGCCCCTTCCGAGGATGTCCTGTGCACCGGTTCTCCCGCAGCATCATCATCGTGGCCTGCGTCTGTCTCGTGCTCGGCCTGGTGGTCGTCATCCAGCGCGACACCGACCCGGCCGATCCCCTCGCCGCCTCCGGGGACGCGACCTCGGCCGGCACCGACGACGGCACCTGCGCGCCCGGCACGATCCCGGTCGAGGAGTACGTCCGTCGCGAGAAGCGCCTCGAGGCCTCCGGTTCGATGCAGCTGACCGCCACCGGCGAGCGCGAGCGCGAGGAGCAGGAGCGCGAGGCCCGCGAGGAGCGGACGCGAGAGCGCGCCGAGGAGGCCGCCCCGAGGGTGGCGAGGACGCCGACGCCCGCGAGGAGGAGCGTGAGCGCGAGGAGCGGAGGAGCGCGAGCGCGAGGCCGAGCAGGGCGACGCCCTGGCCATCCTCGAGCAGGCCGGTCTCGACCAGCCCGGCCTGTGCGTGAGCGAGAAGCACCCCGAGTCCTTCGACGAGCTGTTCGCCCGCGCCGCCGACCTGGCCAGCCCGCGACTGGCCGGGATGGGCCCGATGCGCGAGGGCGCCTTCGCCGCGGCCGCCGACGAGCGCGCGGCGATGGCGGCTGGCGGCGTCGCCGGGACGGCCGGGACCGGTCGCCAGTACGGCAAGGGGCCGCTGGACGCGACGCAGTTCGGCACCGCCTCCCAGGGCATCCCGAACTCCTCGGGTCGCACCGACGACCTCGAGTACGACCCCGAGGGGGGCCGACTGTTCGCGGCCGTCTCCAACGGCGGGGCGTGGATGTCCGAGGACCTGGGCGAGTCCTGGGTCGAGGTCAACGGCGACCTGCCGGCGACCGTCATCGGGTCGCTGGCGTGGACCACGGCCGGCGGCGGCCGGCTGGTCGCGGTGACCGGCGACGGCAGCTTCGGCGGCATCACCGGCTTCCCGGGCTTCGGGGCGTACTACACCGACGACATCGGTGACGTCGCCCCCGACGCGATCCGGTGGCACAAGGCCGACGGGCGTGCCCGACGACGCCCTCGGGTTCAAGGTCGCCGTCGACCCGTCGGCGCCCAACAAGGTCTACGTGGCCACCTCCAAGGGGCTGTTCCGCTCCACGGACGGCGGCAGGAACTTCACCAACACCGAGCTGCCCACCGGCTCGTGCGCCGGCGTGACCGACACCCTGGCCCACCCCGAGTGCCAGCTCGCCAACATCGTCACCGACGTGGTCGTGCAGGAGCCCGGCGGCTCCACCGGCATCGAGACCCCGGCCGTCGTCGCCGCCGTCGGCTGGCGGGGCGGCACCTTCGAGAACCCCGACGGCACCGTCCAGTCCGAGGGCAACGGGATCTACAAGTCGACCGACGGTGGGGCCAGCTTCGCCGCCACGGCGATGAGCGGGTTCACGTCCAAGCCCAAGCGCGGCCGCATCGAGATGGGCAACGCGGTCGGCCCGGACCAGAACCACGAGTACCTGTACGCCATGGTGCAGGACGCCGAGGCGCTCAACGGCGCCGGCTGCGCCGTCCTCGACGCCCCGGTGGACTGCTCCAACGGCATCGACCCGGGCCTCGGCATCCCCGTCGGGTCCATCAACACCGTGATCGACGGCGTGTACGTCTCCTCCGACTTCGGCGAGACGTGGACGCAGGTCGCCAGCACCGAGACCTTCCAGAACCCGGCCAGCGGCTCCGCCCTCAACGGCACCGCCTCCGCGCTGGGGTACCAGCCCGGTGTGCAGACCTGGTACAACCAGTTCGTCGCTCCCGACCCCACCAGCACCGACCTGCTCACCGGCGCCCCGTCCCGCGTCGTGATCGGCATGGAGGAGGTCTGGGAGAACGACAACCAGACCGGTCTCACCCCGCCGCTGACCCCGGCGACGACGTGGCACGTGATCGGGCGCTACTTCGGCGGTGACACCTGTGGCTTCCTGGACCTCGGGGCGCTCGTCGGCTATCCCGTCCCGGTGTGCCCGCTGAACACCCAGGACCCGGTCAACGGCTCCGACACGACCCACCCGGACCAGCACTCGTCGATCTGGGTGCCGAAGGACGGCGGCGGCGCCTCGCTGTTCGTCGGCAACGACGGTGGTGTCTACCGCCAGGACGTCGCCGACGGCGAGCAGCTGTCCAACGCCGACTGGGGCCCCGGCAAGAACGAGGGCTTCCACACGCTGCTGCCGTACTCGGCCTCGGTGGCCCGCGACGGTCGCGTCTGGTTCGGCCTGCAGGACAACGGGTCGGGCTTCATCGACCCCACCGAGGACTACAAGCAGTTCCAGACCTTCGGCGGTGACGGCTTCTTCACGGCCGTCGACCCCAAGAACTCCGACGTCGCCTACTACGAGACCCCGGGTGCCGCGATGAGCGTCACCACCGACGGGGGCGAGTCGTCGACGGGCATCGACCCGCCGGCGGACGGTGGGCCGTACCGGTTCAACAACGTCTTCACGCATGGACCCCAACGACGCCCTGCAGCTCGGCACCGCCGGCAGCAAGGTCTACATCACCGAGGTCGGGCCCGCGACGACGACGCCGGCCGACCCGGCCAACCCGGGTCCGACCGACTGGCACGAGGTGTTCGACCTCGGCACCAACCTGACCCCGGGGTCGCGTCCGGACGAGCTCGCCGAGGGTGAGGTCCTGAACGCGATGTCGGCGATCGACGTCGAACGCAACGCGGCCTACGTGGGCTTCTGCGGCGTGTGCGACATCCTCAACGCCGACGCCCCGTTCCAGAACGGCCTGGCCACCAACGTCGGCGGGAAGCTGCCGGCCGAGGCCGGCTCGACCAACGGTTGGCGCGTCGTGCCGGCCAAGGGCCTGCCGAACCGGTTCATCACCTCGATCGCGATCGACCCGACCGACGTCCACACGATCTACGTCACGCTCGGCGGGTACTCGCGCAAGTGGGCCTCGCCGGGGACGCTGCAGGACGAGAACCCCGACGTCGGCGAGGGGCACGTCTTCCGCTCCACCGACGGTGGCCGGTCCTTCCGTGACTGGTCCGGCAACCTGCCGGACGTCACCGCCACGTGGGTCGAGATGCGTGACGAGCAGCTGCTGGTCGGCACCGACGTCGGCGCGTTCGCGTCGCGGTCCGACGGCGCGGCGATCTACGCCCCGCTCGAGGACGTGCCGGCGGCCTCCATCGGCACGATCCAGATGAAGCCGCACGACCGCAACACCGCGATCATCGCGACCTACGGGCGTGGGGTGTGGGAGTACACCTTCGACGACACCCGCCCCGTCACGGCCGTCGGACGCCTGGCCGGCGAGAACCGTGAGGAGACCGCGGTCCGTGTCTCCCGTCACCAGTTCGACCGGTCCCGCAACGTGGTCGTGGCCACGTCGCAGGTCTACGCCGACGCCCTGGCCGCGGTCCCGCTGGCCAAGGACCTCGACGCCCCGATCCTGCTGACGACCCCGACCAGCCTGCCGGCGACGGTGTCGGCCGAGATCAGCCGCCTGAACGCGAAGAAGGCCGTGATCGTCGGTGGCCCGAACGCCGTCAGCGCCGGCGTCGAGTCCCAGCTGAAGGGCCTCGGCCTCACCGTCGAGCGCATCTCCGGCCCGGACCGCTTCGCGACCGCGGCGAAGATCGCGGAACGGCTGCCCGTGACCTCCTCGGCGTACGTCGTCGAGGGTGCCGACCCGAACCCGGGGCGCGGGTGGCCGGACGCGCTGGCCGTCGGCCCGGTGGCGGCCGAGCAGGGCCGCCCGGTGCTGCTGGTCGAGACCGACAAGGTCCCGGCCGCGACCGCCGCCGCGCTGGAGAAGCTCGGCACCGAGGACGTCACCATCGTCGGCGGCCCGGTCGCGGTCTCGAAGGCGACGGCACGTGCGCTGAAGGACACGGGTCTGACCGTGAAGCGCATCGCCGGGGCCGACCGTTACGCGACCGCCGCGAAGCTGGCGGACACCGCCCAGGACGTGCGCCTGACCGACCACCGCCTGTGGGTGTCGCGCGGCGACAACTGGCCGGACGCGCTGGCGGCCGGTGCGGCCGTGGCTGCCAACGGCGGCACCCTGCTGCTGGTGTCGCCCACCGACCTGGCGGACTCCGGGGCCTCGCGACGGTGGATCGCCGACCACAGCGACGACATCGACACGGTCTTCGTGCTCGGTGGCGAGCTGGCCATCCGGCAGTCGGTCGTCGACCAGATCCGTCAGCGCATCAAGGCCGGCCCGATCCCGGAGCCGCCGCCGCCCCCGCTGCAGGGCGAGGTCGTCGCCGAGTACGACTTCGAGACCGACGCCCAGGGGTGGTCCCCCTCGGGTTCGGGCCCGGGCCAGTGGACGCTGCGGCCGCCCGGTGACGCCTCGGCTCAGGCCTTCCGGGTCGAGCCGTACCTGGACGCGACCTCCGCCCGGCTCACCTCGCCGGAGTTCGAGCACCAGGGCGGTGCCCTGAAGATCACGTTCTCCGCCGCGTACTCGACCGAGTCGTGCTGCGACTTCTTCACCGCGGAGGTCCGGTTCGCCGACGGGTCGTCGGCGCCCCTGCTCGGGGCGTCCGGCAAGAACGCGAGCTGGCCGGCCTTCGACGTCGTCGAGCAGACCGTCGTCGGACCCGCCGGGCCCGCGACGATCGTGTTCAGCATGTCGTCGGACGAGCTGATCTCGGACGTGGGAGCCGCCGTGGACAACGTGAAGGTGGAACGCTGACGTCCCCACGGCGCGCGGTGGACAACGTGAAGGTGGAACGCTGACGCCTCAGCGGGGCGGCGGCTGGCAGCGCGGGCACCAGTAGGTCGGCCGCGCCCCGTCGCCCACCTTCGTCCCCCGGACGGTCGTGCCGCATCGACGGCACGGCCGTCCGTCGCGTCCGTAGACCCACAGGCTGCCGTCGCGGGCGTCGGGGACGGTCGTGCGGCGTGACCGCACGAGGTTGAACTGCAGCAGGCGCGTGGCGTCCTCGAGCAGGCCGCGCCGGGTGGCGACGTCCACGTCGCGCAGCCGGGTGAGTGGGTGCACGCCGGCCAGGAACGCCAGCTCGGAGGCGAACACGTTGCCGATCCCGGCCGCCACGCGCTGGTCGAGCAGCACCTCGACGAGGATGCGGTCGGGCTCGGGGATGCGGCCCATGCGGTCCAGCGCGTCGTCGAGGTCGGCGTCCGGCAGGCACAGGTCCGGGCCGAGCCGTCGCAGGGCGGGATGGCGTGCAAGGGCGGCGGCGTCGAGCAGCTCGACGACCGGAGCGTCGAAGCAGACGGCCTGGACCTCGTCGTCGGCGAGCAGTGCCCGCATCCGGTGGGGCGCGCGATGCCATCGCTGCCGTGCGGGATAGACGTGCCAGGAACCGGTCATCCGCATGTGGGTGTGCAGCACGTGGTCGTCGTCGAAGGCGATGAGCAGGTGCTTCCCGCGGGCGGTGACCGAGGTGACGCCGGTGCCAGCCGGGGGCATGGGGCGTGGGAGGCGTGGCGCCTCGAGCCGGGTCAGCCGACGACCTTCGAGGGCCCGCCGCAGCGTGGCCGCCGAGCGGTGGATGGTGTCGCCCTCTGGCATGACGCGAGGGTAGGCCCGGATCGACAGCCCGATCGACAGCTCGCCGACGTCGGGCCGACAGCACGGGCCCCGGCCATGTCGGCCGGGGCCCTGCCAGGTGTGAGTCCGCGTCCCTACAGGTCGTAGGGCCGCAGGGTCCCGCGACCGTTCTCCTTGGCGCGCTTGGCCGCTTCGGCGAGCATCGCCTGGACCTTCTCGTTGAGCGCGTCCGGGACGTCGCCCGACATGCGCAGGTCGAGGCCCTTGACGGCCTCCTTCACCTTGGAGGTGACGACAACACTGTCAGCCATCCCGCGTCCTTTCGTTTTTCGCGGTCGGAGGGCAGCGTAGAGGCCGTTTGTGCCTGATCCGAGCATCTTCGGCGGTCCGGACGGTGGGGTCAGCGGTGCTCCGGCAGCCCGGCCGCACGCCAGGCCGCCATGCCGCCGGCGACGTCCACGACGTCCACGCCCCGCTGCTGCAGGAGCCGAGCCCCGTGGGCGGAGCGGTTCCCCGTGGCGCAGACGAGCAGCACCCGACGGTCGCGGGGGAGGTCGTCCTGCCCTGCCGCGATGTGGCCCAGCGGGAGGAGTGCGGCGTCGGGCGCGTGCCCGGCGTGGTACTCGTGGGGCTCACGGACGTCGACGAGCAGCGCCCCGTCGCGGGCCATGCGGTAGGCCTCGTGGGGAGGGACGGACACGATCGTGGAGGTGGACATGGGAGCCTTCCGGTGTCGGCGGATATGTACGTACAATTACGCACGACGACCGCCAGACCTTCCCTGATCGGCAGCACGCGCGCATGTCGCGCAGCTCACCGGCCCCGGTGGGTGAGGCCCTTCGGCTCGTCCACGAAGCCTGCATCCCGCAGGACCGCGACCCACGGCGTGTCGTGGACGGGCACGCCGTCGACCTTGCCGATCTCGACCTTGCGCACCCGGCCTGCGGTCGCGAGCCCGACCACCGCATCCGCCCACCGGTCGTCCTCGCGGGCGGCGGGGAAGGTCACCAGGCTCCGCCCGCCCCGTTCCACCAGGACGGCCGGACGCCCGTCCACGAGCACGACGAACGCCCCGGCCGAGCGGGAGGGGCGCCCGTCGGTCGGGGGCCACGCCAGCGCGGCGCCCCAGGGCTGGGCGGGGTCGGCCGCCGCCAGCACCACGATGTCGTCGGGCGCTGACTCGCGATGGGCGCGGAGCCGGTCCACGACGCCGGGCACGGCGAACTGGGCCCCGCCCAGCCCCGTCACGAAGTAGCCGCGACGCACCACGCCGGTGCCCTCCATGGCCTTCAGCACCGGGTAGACGGACGCGAACCCGCCCCGCACCTTCTCCGCCCGGGTGCCCTCGGCGGTCACCACCCCCTGCCGCTCGAGCAGCTGCTCGGCCAGCGCCGTCGCCTTGACCGTGTCGCTCGGGGGTGGCTCGCGCAGCGTGGTGGTCAGCGACCAGCGTCCCGCCGCGGAGGGCGGCCCGATGCGCCGCAGTCGGCCCGGGCGTGGCCGTGCCCGTCCCGCCCCGCCCCGGGGCCGTCCCCCGCGCGACGACGCCGACAGGCCACGGACGGCGCCGAAGGCGTCGTTGGTCACCTCGCCGGCCCACACGAGGTCCCAGAGCGCCGCCAGGACCAGCTCCTGGTCGGCCACGCCGGAGGCAGCGAACAGGTCCGGCCAGAAGGACGCCCCGGCCGAGGCCAGGTGGGCCCGCAGGGCGTCGTGCACGGGCTCGGCAGGCCGCTCGTCCTCGTCGGGCAGGGGCGGGGCGAGCCGGTCGGCCACGTCGCGGAAGCACAGGACCAGCCGTCCGTCGGACGACCCCAACGGCTCGGCGCCGAACCAGACGACCTCGCCCGATGACAGCAGCGCGTCGAGGTCGGCGGGGGAGTAGCCGTCCACCCGGGCCGGCAGGACGTCGGTCTCGAGGATGGATGCGGGGATCGGGACGCCCTGCAGCTGGGCGATGGCGTCGAGGAGGACGTCGGGCCCCCGCCGGGGCTGGTCGGCCCCGTGCCAGGCGACGAGGAAGCGTGCGTACGCCGCGTCGTCGACCGGCTCGACCTCGCGGCGCAGGGCCGCCAGGGACCGCTGCTTGACCCGGCGCAGCACCTCGGTGTCGCACCACTCGCGGTCGGTGCCGCCGGGGCGGAACTCGCCGGCCACCACGCGGTCGCGCTGGGCCAGCCACGTGAGGGTGGCCTCGATGCGCTCGCGGGGGACGCCGAGCCGGTGGGCGACGTCGATGGCGTGGAACGGCCCGTGGGTGCGTGCGTACCGGGACACCACGTCCGACAGCGGGTCGGCGACCGGGTCGGTGAAGGCCGCCGGCAAGCCCGGTGGCAGGGCGACGCCGATCGCGTCGCGCAGGCGGGCGGCGTCCTCGGCCGCCGCGACGCGGTCCTGGTCGGCGACCCGGACCTCGATCACCTGCCGTTGACGCACGAGGGCGTCCAGCCAGTCGTCGACCTCCGCGCGCGGGGCGCGGCACCGGGCCGCGGCCTCGTCGCGGGTGAGGTCGCCGACGTCCAGCAGGACCTCGTGCAGGCCGTCGGCGTCCCGTGCGCGCCGGTCGACCCCCGAGTCGGCATCACAGAGTGGCTCGAGGTGCTGCAGCTCGAGCTCGAGCGCGACGAGCACGTCGGGGTCGATCAGCTCGCGCAGCTCGTCGCCGCCCAGCAGCTCGCGCAGCAGGTCGGGGTCCAGCGACAGCGCGGCCGCGCGTCGTTCGGCCAGCGGGGCGTCGTACTCGTACATCCACTGGCCGACCCAGCTGAACAGCAGCGAGCTGGCGAACGGCGAGGCGTGCTCGGTGTCCACCGGGACCAGCCGCACCCGCCGGGACCGCAGGTCGCCCAGCAGCGCCTTCAGCGCGGGGACGTCGAACACGTCGCGCAGGCACTCGCGCGTGGCCTCGAGCAGGATGGGGAAGCTGGGGTAGCGGCTGGCGACCTCGAGGAGGTTGGCCGCGCGCTGGCGCTGCTGCCACAGGGCGGTGCGCTGGCCGGGGCGCCGCTTGGGCAGCAGCAGGGCGCGGCCGGCGGCCTCCCGGAAGGCCGTGGTGTACATGGCGGTGCCGGCCAGCTGCGCGGTGACCAGCGCCTCGACCTCGTCGGGGTCGGGCACGAACGCGTCGAGCGCCAGGTCCTCGTGGGTCTCCTGCAGCCGGATGACGATGCCGTCGTCGGTCCACATCACCTCGGGGTCGAGGCCGGCCTGCTGCAGCTGGGCCTCCAGCGCCATGGCCCAGGGCGCGTGGACCTGCGCCCCGAAGTGGCTGAGCAGGCACACGCGCCAGTCGCCGAGCTCGTCCCGGAACCGCTCGACCACGATGGTGCGGTCGTCGGGGACCGCACCGGCGGCATCGAGCTGCTCGTCGAGGTAGCCGAGGAGGTTGTCCGCGGCCCAGTCGTCGAGGTCGTGCTCGGCCACCAGGCGTGCGCGTGCGGCGTCGCGGTCCATCTCCCGCAGCTCGCGGACGAAGCCGCCCATCGCGGCGCCGAGCTCGTACGGGCGCCCCGGCCCGTCCCCGTGCCAGAAGGGCATCTTCCCGGGCTGGCCCGGGGCGGGGGTGACCACCACCCGGTCGAAGGTGATGTCCTCGATCCGCCACGTGGAGGCGCCGAGCAGGAAGGTCTCGCCGGCACGCGATTCGTGGACCATCTCCTCGTCGAGCTCGCCGACGCGGGTGCCGTCCGGCAGGAACACGCCGAACAGCCCACGGTCGGGGATCGTGCCCGGGTTGGTCACGGCAAGTCGTTGGGCGCCGGGGCGGCCGCGCAGCTGCCCGGCGATGCGGTCCCAGACGATGCGCGGGCGCAGCTCGCTGAACTCGTCCGAGGGGTAGCGCCCCGCCAGCAGGTCCAGGGTCGCCGCCAGCACGTCGTCGGTGAGGTCGGCGAACGGGGCCGCCCGTCGCACCACGGCGGCGAGGTCGTCGACCGACCACTCGTCCATCGCGACCATGGCCACGACCTGCTGGGCGAGCACGTCGAGCGGGGTGCGGGGGTAGCGGGTCGATTCGATCGCCCCGTCGCGCATCCGGCGCGTGACCACCGCGGTCTCGAGCAGGTCCCCCCGGAACTTGGGGAACAGCTTGCCGCGTGAGGGTTCGCCGACCTGGTGGCCGGCGCGCCCGATGCGCTGCAGCCCACGGGAGACGGCACCGGGGGAGGAGACCTGCACCACGAGGTCCACCGCGCCCATGTCGATGCCGAGCTCGAGGCTGGAGGTGGCGACCAGGCCGCGCAGCTGGCCGGCCTTCAGCTGGTCCTCGATCACCCCACGGCGTTCCTTGGACAGGGACCCGTGGTGGGCCATGACCAGCTCCTCGACCGGGGCGTCGAGCAGCTGGAGGACCTCGGCCGGCAGGTCGGGGTCGGTCGGGTCGAGCGTGTCGGGGTCGTACCCGGCGGCCCGCAGCAGCTCGGCGCGCTGGCGCGCCGTGTGCAGCTCGTTGAGCTTGGCGGCCAGGCGCTCGGCCAGCCGTCGGGCGTTGACGAACACGATCGTCGAGTGGTGCTCGAGCACGAGGTCCAGCAGGCGCGGGTGGATCGCCGGCCAGATGCTCTTGCGGGTGGGCGTGACGCTGGCCGGTCCGGAGAAGACATCCGCCTCCTCGACCACCTGGCCGAGGTCCGACATGTCCGCGAGCGGCACCACGACCTCGAGGTCCAGCGGCTTGGACACGCCGGCGTCGACGATCGTCACGGGGCGGGGCTCGGTGCGCACCTCGCCGGTGTGCGGATCCGGGATGCGGTGGAACCCGCCCAGGAACCGGGCGATCTCGTCCAGGGGGCGCTGGGTGGCGGACAGGGCGATCCGCTGGGGCGGGCGGAAGGCCTCGCCCCGCTCCTCGGCGCCCCGGCGCACCTCCTCCTCGAGGCGCTCGAGCGACAGGGCCAGGTGGCTGCCGCGCTTGGTGGGGGCCATGGCGTGGATCTCGTCGATGATCACCGTGTCCACGTCGCGCAGCCGCTCGCGGGCCTTGCTGGTCAGCAGCAGGAACAGGGACTCGGGCGTGGTGATGAGCACGTCGGGAGGACGCCGGGTCATGCGCTGGCGTTCCGGCTGCGGCGTGTCCCCGGTGCGGACCCCCACCTCGACGTCCCGGACCGACTCGCCGAGTCGCTCGGCTGCCAGCCCGATGCCCTTGAGGGGGCTTCGCAGGTTGCGCTCGACGTCGACGGCCAGTGCCCGCAGCGGCGAGATGTAGAGCACCTTCAGGCGTCGGTCCCGTTCGGGCTCGGGGGCGGTCACCAGCCGGTCGATCGCCCACAGGAAGGCCGTCAGGGTCTTGCCGGACCCGGTCGGCGCGAGGATGAGCGTGTGCTCGCCGTCGGCGATGGCAGGCCAGCCCTTCGCCTGCGCGTCCGTCGGGCCCGCGAACGTGGTGTGGAACCAGGTCCGCACGGCAGGCGAGAAGCGCTCCAGCACGGGGTGCGGGGCGTCGTCGCGGGGCGGGTGGGGGGCGCGCGTCATGGTCGACCGACGGTAGCCGAGGCCTGCGACCGAAACGGTCGGCGGATGTGCGCGTCTCGTGCATCGTCGCAGGTCAGCGGGCGATTTCCTGACCAACCCTCACTCTGAAGTTGAGGGTGAGACGATTGCCCGGAAAGCCTCGACCCACGGTCAAGGGTCAGCAGCACGCGATGCTTCCTCGTCCTCTTCTGTGGTGTTCCACTTGCGACGGAGCACCACCGCGTACCCGATCACCACGATCGCCGTGAAGATGAACCACTGCACGGCGTAGGAGATGTTCTGGGTGAGGTCGACCTCCGGCACGGGCTGTGGCACCGGCAGGTCGCCGTCCTGCGGCGGGTCCTGCTCGCGCAGGTGCAGGATCATCGGCAGGAGGTCCCCGGTGACCTGCCGATCGAGCCGCTCGACGTCGGCGTTGAAGACCGTGTCGAGCGTGCCCGTGGGCTGGTCGGTGGGCCCGAAGCCGGGCTGCTCGCCCGACAGCTCCAGCCAGCCCGTGACCGACACCGGACCGTCCGGGGGCGGGGCGACGCTGGGGTCGGCCCCGGCGGCCTGGCTGGGTGGCACGAAACCCCGGCGCACGAGCACCACGTCGCCGTCCTCCAGGCGCAGCGGGGTGAGCCAGTCGAACCCGCCCTGTCCGTCGAGGTCCCGGTTGCGGTGGGCGACCTCCTCGTCGGCGAGGTAGGTCCCGCGTGCGGTCACCGGCTGGAACTCGAGGTCGTCGAGCTCCGACGCGGACATCTGCTGGTCCAGCACCTCGGTCACGGGGACCGGTGGCTCGTCGACACGGGCCTCGATGCGGGCCTGGAGGGCCTTCTCCTCGCCCCACCGGTCCAGCTGCCAGAACCCGAGCATGGGGAAGGTGATCGCGACCGCGAGGACCACCACGTGGGCGACGATCCAGTGCGGCCGGAGCAGGACACGGCGGGAGGAGGACACGCGGCCGAGGCTACCGCCGGGGCGGGGGCGGCCCGTCCGTCACGCCGCGGCGACGAGGCGGCGGACGTCGCCGAGCCGCTCCAGGCAGGCGACCGCCCGGTCCGGGTCGTCCGTCAGGTTGCGCACCACGACGTCGGTCCAGCCGTCCTCGGCGAGCCGTCCGAGCGCGTCGGCGACCTCCTCGACGGTCCCGGTCACCAGCGCGTCCGGGTCCAGGCCGCGGTACCCCGCGGCCACGACGGGGTCGACGGTCGCGCGGACGTCGGCGTCGTCCTCGCCCACGTACACGTCGCGGCGGATGGCGACGGCGGTGGGCGTGCGTGCGTGTGCCTCGCAGCGTGCCCGGTAGGTGGCCAGCAGCGCGGCCGCCTCGGACGGCGTCGGCCCGGGTCCGGCGACCCACGCATCCCCGAGTCGCGCCGCACGGTCGATCGCGGCGTCGGCGTGACCGCCGATCCACACCTCCACCGGCTCGGCCGGGAGCGGGGCGATGCGGGCCCGGAACGGGGCGGGTGCCCGCCCCTCGACCTCCTCGCCGGCCAGGAGGCGTCGCACGAGGTCCAGCCTCGTCTCGAAGGTCGGCGCGCGCGTGCCGAGGTCGGCACCCAGGCCGGCGAAC
Organism: uncultured bacterium; assembly: GCA_963796225.1. Lineage (GTDB taxonomy): Bacteria > Actinomycetota > Nitriliruptoria > Nitriliruptorales > Nitriliruptoraceae > CAWCLK01. The sequence goes on along the minus strand of CAWCLK010000008.1, from coordinate 124,876 downwards.
TGCTCGGCCCCGCCGCCCACCGTGCACTGCAGCACGAACCGGCCACGGGCGATGGCGGCGAGGGTCCCGACCTGCTCCGCGAGCAGCACCGGGTGCCACAGCGGGAGCAGGAACAGGGCACCGGCCGGGCGGTCGCCCCACTCGGCCAGCAGGCGGCCCAGGACGGCCGTGTTCTGGTAGTAGAGGCGGGGCGCGGTCGCGTGGTGGTCCCCGACGAACAGGTGGTCGAGGCCGGCCCGTTCGGCCGCTGCGGCCCGGTCCACCATCATCGCCGCCCCGGCCCGGGGGTCGTCGAGCTCGTACGCACTCCGCAGGGACACCCCGACGCGCACGACCGGCCTCCTTCGCTCGGCAGGACCCGACCTCGCACCCTACGCCTGCCCTCGGGAGCCGGGGCACGCCCGACGGTCCTGCGCCCCGAACGATGCCCGTCCCCTCGCCGACGAGTCCCACGTGCCACGACCACCCGTGCCCGTCCGCCGGTGGGCCGTGGCCGTCGCCGTGGCCGCCGGGCTGCTTGGCTGCGCAGCCCCGGTGGCCCGCACCTCGTCACCACCCGGGACCGAGGAGTCCGCCGACGTGCACCGCGAGCAGCTGACCTATGGCCCGTCCGACGAGCAGGTCGTCGACCTGGCGTGGCCCAGCGAGGCGGACGGCCCGCTGCCCGTCGTGGTCCTCGTCCACGGGGGCTTCTGGCGCCAGGCGTACGGCAAGGACCTGATGGTGCCGCTCGCCCGGGACGCCGTGATCCGCGGGTACGCGACGGCCAACGTCGAGTACCGCCGCGTCGGAGGGGCCGGAGGGTGGCCGGCGACCTTCGAGGACGTGGCGGCGGCCGTGGACGCGCTGGCCGGCGCCGACGCCCCGCTGGACCTCGACCGCGTGGTCGTCGTCGGCCACTCGGCGGGCGGCCACCTCGCCGCCTGGGTGGCGTCGCGCCCGAACATCCCGGATGGCGAGGTCGGGGCCGACCCGCGCGTCGTCGCGTGTGCGGCGGTGAGCCAGGCCGGCGTCGTCGCCCTCGCCCGGTCCGCCCGCGAGGGCGTGGGCAACGGGGCCACGGACGACCTCATGGGTGGCGGGCCGGACGAGGTGCCCGAGCGGTACGCCGTCGGCGATCCGCTCGCCCTCGCCCCGCCGCCCGTGCCCGTCCTGCTGGTCCACGGCCGGTCCGACGACAACGTGCCGTTCTCCCAGTCCGAGGCCTACGCGCAGGCCGCCGGCGACCGTGCCGAGCTGCGCCCCGTCGAGGGCGACCACTTCACGGTCATCGACCCGGGTGACGACTCCTGGGCGGCGACGATGGACTGGATCGCCGACACCTGCTGATCGCCAGCTCGCGGACGTCAGGCGGGTGGCGCCGCCCGGAACCCGGCCACGAGCAGCTCGGTCATCCAGTCGAAGGTGTCGGCGGGGGACTGCGCCAGCCCGAACCCGCCGGCCAGCTCGAGGTCCACGAACCCGTGGACCGCCGCACGCAGGGTCCGGGTTGCGTGGATCGCCGTGTCCGGATCGAAGCCGTGCCCGGCGAGCACGGCGACCACCGTCTCCACCACCCGTGCTCCCGCCAGCCGGACCTCCTCGTCGCCCCCTTCCGCGCTGGGCACCGTCGTCGCGTACCAGCCCGGGTGGGCCAGCGCGAAGGCCCGGTACGCGCGGGCCAGGGCTACGCACCGCATCGTCGCCGCTGCGCCCCACGGCGGCGCGCTGGAGCTCGGCTCCGAGGGCCTCGACGGCTCGCACGGTCAGCCGCCGTCGGACCTCGTCGAGGCCGTCGACGTGGTTGTAGAGCGACGGCGGAGCGCACGCCGAGGGCGTCGGCGACGGCGCCCAGGGTCAGCGCGTCGTACCCGTCCCGGTCCACCAGCTCGGCGGCGGCGTCCGTGATCCGGTCTGCGGTCAGCCGGGTCCGGGACGGCATCAGGCCACGCCTCGCGCGGCGTCGGCGAGGAACCGGGCGATCGCCGGGCCGGTGACGTCGGCGGCGTCGACGTGGGGGTAGTGGCCCGACCCCTCCACCAGCAGGACCTCGCCGTCCACGCGCCCCGCGATGGCGTTCGCCTCGGCGGCCGGGTCGGGGAAGTCGGGGTCGGCGGTGCCCATCACCACCAGCGTCGGGGCCCGCACGTCGTCGAGCCGCGGGTCGATCTCCTCGCACCCGGCGCGCGCCATGGCGGCCAGCGCCTCGAGGCGTCCGGGCTCGGCCATCGAGGCCCGGACCGCGGCGACGTGCGTGTCGTGGTCGGCGGGGCGTGCCCCGGGGTACAGCTTCTGCCCGTACCACCAGGCCCAGAACGCCACACCCCACGGACGGCGCAGGGCCAGCCGCAGCGCGGCCGCCTGCATCGCGGGGACGGGCAGGTCCCGGACGAAGGGACCGACCAGCGTGCAGCTGGCGACCCGGCCCGGCGCCTCGGCCGCGGCCCAGACCACGGCCGCCGCCCCGAACGAGGTCCCCACCAGGTGCGCGGGCCCCGCGTCGAGGTGCGCGAGCAGGGCCACCACGTCCTCGCCGATGGTCGGACGCTGGTGGTCGGTGAAGGTCGCGTCGGAGTCCCCGTGGCCTCGCAGGTCCAGCGTCACCACGCGGTGGCCGGCGGCGACCAGCTGCGGGGCCAGCAGGCGGTACTCGGACCGCAGGTCGCCCATGCCGGGCACGCACACGACCAGCGGACCGGTGCCCCGGTCGTCGAAGGCGAGGCGTCCGCCGGGGCGCTCGAGGAAGCGGGTGGCGGTGGCGGTGGCGGTCATGGTGGCGGCTCTCGTCTGGACTAATCGCTGTTAGGCAACAACTAATCACGTTAGTCCCGCGCGTCAAGAGCCGCCCTCTCGCGCCACTGGGTGCATGAACGAGGGCGAGGGGCCACTCGTGCACCCAACGCCGGTCGACGAGGTCGGACTGGGTGCATGAACGAGGGCCGGGCCACCGCCATGCACCCAACGCCGGTCCAGGCGGGGTCAGCTGCCCGAGGCGCCCATCCGCACGTCCGGGGCGCCCATGCGGGCCGCGTCGGCGGTGTGGTCGTCGGGCATGCGCTGGGACTGCCGTTCGGCCTGCACGCGGGCGTCGTAGTGCTCGATCTCGCGGGCGACGGTGTCGTCGTCCCAGCCGAGCACCTCGGCCATGCGGCGGGCGACGACCGGGGCGGCCGCCAGGCCGCGGTCCCACGACTCGATCGAGATCCGGGTCCGGCGGGTGAGCACGTCGTCGAGGTGCAGCGCCCCCTCGTGCGAGGCGGCGTAGATGGCCTCGACCTCGAGGTAGTCGTCGGACGACGGCAGGGGCGTGGCCAGCTCGGGGCGGTCGGTGAGCAGGTCGAGCAGCTCGGTGGTGCGGGTGCCGTAGCGGTTGAGCAGGTGCTCGACCCGGGCCACGTGGAGCCCGGCGTCGGCCGCGAGCTGCCGGCGCTGGTTCCACAGCGCGTGGTAGCCGGTCGCGCCGACCAGCGGCACCTCGTCGGTCACCGAGGCGGGCACGCGCCGGTCGAGGTTGCGGGCGACCGCGTCGACGGTGTCGGACGCCATGACGCGGTAGGTCGTGTACTTCCCGCCGGCGATCGTGATGAGCCCGGCGACGGTCTGGCCGACGGCGTGCTCGCGGGACAGCTGGGAGGTCGCCTCGGACTCGCCGTACAGCAGCGGCCGCAGGCCGGCGAAGACCCCTTCGACGTCCTCGTGGGTCAACGGGGTGCGCAGGACCCGGTTGACGCGGTCGAGCAGGTACTGGATGTCCGTCGCCGACGCGGCGGGGTGGGACTTGCCGAGGTCCCAGTCCGTGTCGGTCGTGCCGATGAGCCAGTGCCGGCCCCACGGGATGACGAACAGGACGGAGGTCTCGGTGCGCAGGATCAGCCCCGAGTCCGAGTGGATGCGGTCGCGGGGGACCACCAGGTGGATCCCCTTCGACGCCCGCACCCGGATGCGCCCGCGCCCCACCAGCTCCTGCAGGTCGTCGGCCCACACCCCGGTGGCGTTGACGACCTGGCGGGCGCGGACGTCGAGCTCCTTGCCGCCCTCGCCGTCGCGGACGCGCACGCCGACCACGCGCTCGCCCTCGCGCAGGAACCCCACGACGCGGGTGGAGGTGGCGATGGCCGCGCCGTAGTGCTCGGCGGTGCGGGCCAGCATCATCGTGTGGCGGGCGTCGTCGACCTGCGCGTCCCAGTAGCGGATGGCCCCGACGAGGCTGTCGTGGCGCAACGACGGGGCCATCCGCAGCGCGCCCTTGCGGGTGAGGTGCTGGTGGCGGGGCAGCTGGCGCGCCCCGCCGAGCTGGTCGTACAGCGTCACGCCGGCGGTCACGTAGGCCCGCTCCCAGACGTGGTGGGTCAGCGGGTAGAGGAACGACACCGGCTTGATCAGGTGCGGGGCCAGCCGGTCGAGCAGCAGCCCGCGTTCCTGCAGCGCCTCGCGGACCAGGCCGAAGTTGAGCTGCTCGAGGTAGCGCAGGCCGCCGTGGATGAGCTTGCTGGACCGCGACGACGTGCCGGCGGCGAGGTCGCGCTGCTCGACGAGCGCCACCGAGAGGCCACGTGTCGCGGCGTCGAGCGCGATGCCCGACCCGGTCACGCCCCCGCCCACGACGACGACGTCGAAGACCTCGGTCTCCATGCGGGCCAGCGCCGCCTCGCGCTGGGCGGGGGACAGGGCGTCGAAGGACACGCGAGCCTCGTGGGGGACGACCGACGGGTCGGGTGAGCGTAGTGCTCGTCGCCCGGGCGCCCCGCGGTGGGGGTCCTCGGATCTGTCACACCCGCTTCGTACGGTGCTGGTCGTCGCCCACCCGTCACCCATCAGCCAGAGGTCGCCCGGCGTGGACATGCTGCTGCTCGCCCTGCTCGCCGCCCTGCTCGGGGCCGCCGTCGCCGTGCTGGCGGGCCGCCGGCAGCGCGATGCGGACACCCCGCTGGTCGACCAGCTGCGCGCCGAGCTCGACGCCCAGCGGCGCGCCTTCGAGGACCAGCGCGAGCAGTCGCTCAACGCCGCGATCCAGTCCGTGGTGGCGGTGGCGTCCGAGCAGCTCGGGGCGCAGGCCCGCGCCGGGGCGCAGCAGCTCGACCAGCGCAACGACGCCGTCGGCAGCCGCCTGTCCGAGATGCAGGGCCAGCTCGAACGGGTGCGCAGCCTGGTGTCCGAGCTCGACCAGCAGCGGGCCGCAGGGTTGGCCGACGTGGCGGCCCGGCTCGAGGCCACCGGCAAGGTCACGGCCGAGCTGTCGCAGACCACCGACGCGCTGCGCCAGGCGCTGGCCTCCCCGCAGGCCCGCGGGCAGTGGGGCGAACGCATGGCCGAGGACGTGCTGCGCACGGCCGGGTTCGTCCACGGCGTCAACTACCTCACCCAGCAGCGCTCGCAGGCGGGGCGCCCCGACTTCACCTTCCCGCTGCCCGCGGGACGGTGCGTGCACATGGACGTGAAGTTCCCGCTGGACAACTACGTGCGCCACCTCGAAGCGGCCACCGACGGCGAACGCGAGGCCGCCCGCGCCGCGTTCCTCCGGGACGTGCGCAACCGCATCACCGAGGTCAGCCGGCGCGACTACGTGGACCCGTCCAGCGGCACGCTCGACCAGGTGCTGCTGTTCCTGCCCAACGAGCACCTGTACGGGTTCGTGCACCAGTCCGACCCCGGTCTGCTCGACCTCGCCCTGCAGCACAAGGTCGTGCTCTGCTCGCCGCTGACCCTGTTCGCCGTCCTGGCCGTCATCCGGCAGTCGGTCGACGACCACCTCACCGAGCAGCGGTCGGTCGAGATCCTGCAGGCGCTGGCGGGGTTCTCCGACCAGTGGGAGCGGTTCACCGACCACCTCGAGAAGGTCGGCACCCGACTCGACTCGGCACGCCGGGCCTTCGACGAGACCAACGGCGTCCGACGCCGCCAGCTCGAACGCCAGCTCGACCGCATCGACGACCTGCGCGCGGCCTCGCTCGACGTCGAGGACGGGGCGGTGCTGGCGCTGCCCGACCGGGGCGCGGACGACCGCGCCGTCGGCTGAGGTGACGCCCCGCCCGCACGACGCTGATGCCGCGGCATCGGTCGCCTGATGGTCCGTCGCCACGACGTCGATGCCGGCGGCGACCCCGAGGTCCTGCAGGCCAAGGCCGACCTGCGCGAGGAGGCCTGGGCCGCCCTGCAGGACGCCGGGGCGGCGCGCTTCCCCGGCGCGCGCCACCGCATCCCCAACTTCACCGGGGCCGAGGCGGCCGCCGACCGCCTGCGCGACACCGACGCCTGGCAACGAGCGCGGGTCGTCAAGTGCAACCCCGACAGCCCGCAGTGGCCGGTGCGCCAACGGGCGCTCGAGGACGGCAAGGTCGTGGTCATGGCCGTGCCGCGCCTGGCCGAGGACCCGCCCTTCCTCGTGCTCGACCCCGACCACCTGGCCGTCTCGCCCCGCGACGCCTCGTCGATCAAGGGGGCGGGGCGGCACGGCGTGCCCACCGCCGTCGCCGACCTCGCCCCGATCGACCTCGTGGTGCAGGGGTGCGTGGCGGTGGACGAGGACGGGGCGCGACTGGGCAAGGGCGGCGGGTTCGCGGACCTCGAGTTCGCGATCACCGCGGCCGCCGGGCTGCTCGCGGACGACGTCGTCGTGGCCACCACCGTGCACGACGTCCAGGTCGTGGCCACGGGGCGCATCCCCCTGCAGCCCCACGACGTGCGCCTGCGCCTGGTGGTCACGCCGACACGCACCCTCGAGGTGGCCGCGTCCGGCCCCGTGGCCCCGGCGATCCGGTGGGACCAGCTCACCGACGCCAAGGTCGAGGCCATCCCCGTCCTGGCCCGCCTGCGCGCGGAGGCCCAGCGGGGGTCGAGTTAGGCTGGCTGCCACCCGATGCGACCAGGAGCGTCACTGGTGGAGGCCGCCGACACCGTCACGCTGCGTCCCGACCGCGGAGTCGCGGCACGATGGACCGTGGTGGGCGCGCTCGCGTCGGGACTGGCCCTCTGGATCGCCCTCGACGCCGGGGCCAGCGTCCTGGCCTGGGCGTTCCTGGCCCTGTGCCTGGTGGTCACCTCGTACGTGCTCGTGCAGCTGGTCCTGCCCGACCGGTTCCAGCTGCGCCTGGACGCCTCCGGGGTCGAGGTCCGACTGCCCTGGCAGCGCGCCCGCGTGGCGTGGGACCGCGTCCACGTGGCCCGCGTGGTGACCGTCGCCGGCGAACCGGTGCTCGAGCTGCACGTGTGGGACCTCGACGATCCCGCCCAGGCGCGACCTCGGGCCACCGGCGTGCTGCTGCCCCTGGGGGCCGACCTGGCGGTGCTCCACCGCCAGCTCGAACGCCACCTCGGCCTGGCCGAGGCCGACGGCCCACGACCGCTGACGCCCCGCGACGCCTGACTCCCGCCCCCTCGACGAAAGCGTCTCCCATGGCCCTCGATCCCGGCACCACCGCGCCCGACTTCGAGCTGCGCGACCAGACCGGCAAGCCCGTACGGCTGTCCGACTACCAGGGCAAGAAGGCCGTGGTGCTGGTCTTCTACCCGTTCACCTTCACGGGGGTGTGCGAGGGCGAGCTGTGCTCGATCCGCGACCAGATCGAGCAGTTCCAGAACGACGACGTCGAGACGATCGCCGTCTCGGTCGACTCGCCCGCGGTGCACCGCGTGTGGGCCGAGCAGCAGGGCTTCGAGTTCCCGATCCTCGCGGACTTCTGGCCCCACGGCGAGGTGGCGCGGACCTACGGGGTGTTCAACGACACCGTCGGCGCGGCCGAGCGCGGCACCTTCGTCATCGACCGTGACGGGGTGATCCGGTACAGCGTGCACAACGGCATCCCCGACGCCCGCGACCAGCAGGCCTACGTCGATGCGCTCGAGGAGATCGGCGCCATCTGACCGGCCCGGGCGGCCGTGGCACGGACGTCGCGAGCGGTGGCATACGCTCGTCGGGGACCGGCCCGACGCTCGTGCGCGAAGAAAGGCGGCCCGTGCCCGAGATCCGCGACGCCCTGTCCTACGACGACGTCCTGCTGGTGCCCCAGGCATCGGCGGTCCTGCCCCGCGACGTCGACGTCTCCACGGTGCTCCACGACCGCATCCGCCTCGCGCTGCCCGTCCTCTCGGCCGCGATGGACAAGGTCACCGAGGCCGAGATGGCCATCGCCCTGGCCCGCCAGGGCGGCATCGGCGTGATCCACAAGAACGCCTCGATCGCCGACCAGGCCAGCATGGTCGAGGCCGTCAAGCGCTCCGAGTCCGGCTTCATCTCCGACCCGATCACGATGGCGGCCGACGACCCCGTCGCCCGGGCCTTCGACCTGATGGAGCGCTACCACGTCTCCGGGTTCCCCGTCGTCGACGGTGGCGGGCGACTGGTCGGCATCGTCACCAACCGCGACCTGCGGCTCAACGCGGACCCGGCCGCCCCGGTCCGCCAGTACATGACCTCCGAGGACCTGGTCACCGCCCGCCCCGGCACCACGCTCGAGCAGGCGCGCGACCGCATGCAGCAGTTCCGTGTCGAGAAGCTGCCGATCGTCGACGACGACGGACTCCTGTACGGCCTGTTCACGTTCAAGGACGTCGAGAAGGTCGTCAAGTACCCGCACTCCGCCAAGGACGACCGGGGCCGACTGCTGGCCGCCGCGGCCATCGGCAACGGCCCCGACGGCGAGGACCGCGCCGCCGCCCTGGTCGAGTCCGGCGTCGACCTGCTGGCCGTCGACTCCGCGCACGGCCACTCCGCGACCATCCTCGAGTTCGCGGCCAAGCTGAAGGACCGCCACCCCGACGTCGTGCTCATGGTGGGCAACGTCGCGACCGCCGACGCGGTCCGGGCGGCCGTCGACCACGGTGCCGACGTGGTCAAGGTCGGCGTGGGCCCCGGCTCGATCTGCACGACCCGCGTGGTCACGGGCGTCGGCGTGCCCCAGTTCACCGCCGTCATGGACTGCGCCGAGGCCGGCAACGCCCTCGACGTCGCCACCGTCGCCGACGGCGGCATCAAGTTCTCCGGCGATGCCGTCAAGGCACTGGCGGCCGGGGCGACGGCGATCATGGTCGGCAACCTGCTCGCCGGCACCGACGAGGCGCCCGGCGACCTCGTGACCGTCGGCGGCCGCCGGTACAAGGAGTACCGCGGGATGGGTTCGCTGGACGCCATGCGCGCCGGCTCGGCCGACCGCTACTTCCAGGGCACCCCTGGCGGCGACGAACGCCCCGCGGGGCGTCCCGAGCCGACCAAGCTGGTGCCCGAGGGCGTCTCCGGCCTGCTGCCGTACCGAGGTCCCCTCGGCGACGTGACCGGCCAGCTGGTGGGTGGGCTGCGGGCCGGCATGGGCTACCTCGGCGCGGCGACGCTGCGGGAGCTGCGCGACCGCGCCGCCTTCGTCCGCCAGTCCGCCGCAGGGGCCGCCGAGTCCCACGTGCACGACCTCGACATCGTGCACCAGTCGCCGAACTACGAGGCGCCCCGCCGCAGCTGACGCCCGTCCGCGAAGGTCCCGCGTGCACCTGATCGCCCTGTCCTGGGACGTCGACCGTCCCGGTCAGCCCGACCCTGCGGTGCTGGCCCTGGCGCGTGCTGTGGTCCGGCAGGGCATCACGTGCGAGGTGCTCACCCTCGGGGAGGGGCCGACGGCCACCCGTGGGGTGGACGGGGTGGACGTCACCTGGGTGGCCGAGGCGCCGCCCGTCATGCCGCCCGGGACCGACGACGACCTGTCCCGGGTCCTCGCGGCCGCCTCGCGCGTCTCGGCGATCGCCGAGCGCCGGTGCCGGGCGCACCCGCCAGACGCGGTGCTCGCCTTCGGCTGGCAGACCGCCTGGACGGCCACGACCCTGCGGGCCTCCCGCGGCCTGCCCCTGGTGGCCGTGCTGGACAGCACCGCGCCGGGACGCGCCGACGGCGAGCTCGACGACGCCGGCCGGCTCGAGGCGCAGGTCGAGTGGTGGCTCACCTACGAGTCCCGGCGCGTCGTCGTCCCGACCGACGACGTCCGACGCCAGCTGCGCCGGGCGTACCGCCTCCCCGCCGCCAAGGTCGACGTCGTCCCCGCCGGGGTCTCGCCGGCCCCGCCGACCGCGGGCACCGGCGTGCGCGTGGTCGGCACCAGCGCGCTGGCGCGCCGGGTCCGGGCCGCGCTGGGCTCGGCCGCCACGCCCCGCCCCGGCATCGTCGTCGGCATCGACGACACCGCGCTGCGGGCCACCCTCGACGCGATGGCCACGGGGGCCGCGGTGGTCGTGCCCGACGACGGCAGCCTGCGTGGGCTGGTGCACGCGGGGCGCAGCGGGATCCGCACGACCCGCGACCGGACCGCGGTCGTGACGGCGGTCCGCGACCTGCAGCGGGACCCGGAGTCGGCGCGACCGGATCGGGGCGGCCGCGCGTGCCCGCGTGGCCGGGCGGCACGCCTGGCCGGACGTGGCGGGGCGCATCGTCGACGTGGTCCGCGCGGCGGTCGAGCAGGAGGCCGCGCTGGTGGCGTCCGCGACCCCCGACCGGCCCCTGCGTCCGCTGTTGCTGCGGTCCCCGTTGCTGCGCCCGGTCGAGGACGGATGACCCGGTCGAACGCCGGGCATGCCTCCAGAGGCCATGGCTAGGGTCGGGCGCGGAGGTACTTCGTGGAACCCACACCCCGCCGTGTCATCATCGCCGACGTGACCCCGCAGGTCGTCGGTGGCCGATTCCCCGCCAAGCGCGTGGTCGGGGAACCCGTCGTGGTCGAGGCCGACGTGCTGACCGATGGCCACGACCGCGTGGCTGCCGTCGTGCGCCACCGCCCCGTCGGCACCAGCGCGTGGACCGACGTGCCGATGGTCCCACTCGGCCACGACCGGTTCGCGGCCACGTTCGTGATCGACGAGCTCGGTCGCCACGAGTTCGTGGTGCAGGGCTGGGTCGACCATGTCGTGACGTGGCGCTCCGACCTCGTCAAGCGGCTCGCAGCCGAGTCGGCGACCTCCGTCGACCTCGTCATCGGCGCCGACCTGCTCGACGACATGGCGGCCGCGGACGAGCTCGACGCTGCGGATGCTGCTGCCCTGTCCGAGGCCGCCGGCGTCCTGCGTGACGAGGACCGGCCGCTGGACGACCGCGCCGACGCGGCCCTGGACGAGGACCTCGCAGCACTGGTCGCCCGGGTCGACCCGCGCCGCAACGCCACGACCCTGGACGCGCCCCTGCCCCTGCAGGTGGACCGCGCCCGGGCACGGACCAGCACCTGGTACGAGGTGTTCCCCCGCTCCACGTCGCTCGAGCCGGGGCGGCACGGGACCCTGCGTGACGTCGAGGGCTGGCTGCCCTACATCGCCGACATGGGCTTCGACGTGCTGTACCTGCCGCCGATCCACCCCATCGGCGAGACCGCGCGCAAGGGTCCGAACAACGCCGAGGTCGCCGGACCCGACGACGTCGGCAGCCCGTGGGCGATCGGGTCGGCCGACGGCGGCCACCGCGCCATCCACCCCGAGCTCGGCACGTTCGACGACTTCGACCACCTGCAGGAGGCCTGCGCCGAGCACGGGCTCGAGCTGGCCATGGACATCGCCTTCCAGTGCTCGCCCGACCACCCCTACGTGTCCGAGCACCCCGAGTGGTTCCGGCACCGCCCCGACGGGACCATCCAGTACGCCGAGAACCCGCCCAAGAAGTACCAGGACATCGTGCCGTTCGACTTCGAGTGCGAGGCCTACGAGTCGCTGTGGGCCGAGCTGCGCGACGTGATCCTGTTCTGGGTCGAACGCGGCGTGCGGATCTTCCGCGTCGACAACCCCCACACCAAGGCGCTGCCGTTCTGGGAGTGGTGCATCGACCAGGTCCTCCAGCAGGCCCCCGACGCCATCTTCCTCGCCGAGGCGTTCACCCGTCCCAAGCTGATGTACGCCCTGGCCCAGCGCGGGTTCACCCAGTCCTACACCTACTTCGCCTGGCGCCACCGCAAGTGGGAGATCGAGCAGTACTGGAACGAGCTCACCTCCGAGCCGGTGGTCGACTTCTTCCGCCCGAACGCGTGGCCGAACACCCCCGACATCCTCACCGAGTACCTGCAGTACAACGGCCGGCCGGCGTTCATCCAGCGGCTGGTGCTGGCCGCGACGCTGTGCGCCTCGTACGGCATCTACGGGCCGACCTTCGAGCTGCAGGAGCACGCCGCGCGGGAACCGGGCAGCGAGGAGTACCTCGACTCCGAGAAGTACCAGGTGCGGGAGTGGGACGTGGACCAGGACCACTCGCTGCGCGACCTCATCGCGCTCGTCAACCGCATCCGGCGTGAGCACCCGGCGCTGCAGCAGGACCGGACGCTGCAGTTCCACCACGTCGACAACGAGGAGCTGGTGGCGTACTCGAAGACCAGCGACGACGGCGAGGACGTCGTGCTCGTGATCGCCAACCTGGACCCGCACGGGACCCGCGTGGGCACCGTCTGGTTGGACCTCGAGGCGCTCGGCGTCCAACCGGACGAGCAGTTCCAGGTCCACGACCTGCTCAGCGGGTCCCGGTACCTCTGGCACGGGGCTGCGAACTACGTGGAGATCGACCCCCAGGGCCTGCCGGCCCACGTCTTCGCCATCCGGCGCCACCAGCGCACCGAGCACGACTTCGACTACTTCCAGTAGTCGCGGTCACCGCCATCCCCACCCCACGAAGGAGCCACCCGTTGTCCGACGACCCCCTCTGGTTCAAGGACGCGATCATCTACGAGACGCACGTGCGTGCGTTCGCGGACAGCGACGGCGACGGCATCGGTGACTTCCGCGGGCTGACCAGCAAGCTGGACTACCTGCAGGACCTCGGCGTCACGGCCATCTGGCTGCTGCCCTTCTACCCCTCGCCCCTGCGCGACGACGGCTACGACATCGCCGACTACGAGACCGTCAACCCGATGTACGGCAACGTCCGGGACTTCAAGCGGTTCGTGCGCGAGGCCCACAAGCGCGACCTGCGCGTCATCACCGAGCTGGTGATCAACCACACCTCCGACCAGCACCCGTGGTTCCGGCGTGCCGTGAAGTCGCCGCCCGGCAGCCGGTGGCGTGACTGGTACGTCTGGTCGGACGACCCGACGGAGTACCCCGAGACCCGGATCATCTTCCAGGACTTCGAGCACTCGAACTGGCAGTGGCACCCCGAGGCGGGCCAGTACTACTGGCACCGCTTCTACAGCCACCAGCCGGACCTCAACTTCGACAACCCCGAGGTCCGCGACGCCGTCGCGAAGGCGATGGACCACTGGATGGCGATGGGCGTCGACGGGATGCGGCTCGACGCGATCCCCTACCTGTTCGAGCGTGAGGGCACCAACAACGAGAACCTGCCCGAGACCCACGCCTACCTCAAGGAGCTGCGCGCCCACCTGGACAGCAAGTGGGACGACCGCATGTTCCTGGCCGAGGCCAACCAGTGGCCCGAGGACGCCGCCGCCTACTTCGGCGACGGCGACGAGTGCCACATGAACTTCCACTTCCCGCTGATGCCTCGGCTGTACATGGCCGTGGCCATGGAGGACCGCTTCCCGATCCTCGACATCCTCCAGCAGACGCCCGAGATCCCGGACAACACCCAGTGGGCGATCTTCCTGCGCAACCACGACGAGCTCACGCTCGAGATGGTCACCGACGAGGAACGCGACTACATGCGGCGGATCTACGCGTCCGACCCCCGCATGCGCATCAACCTCGGCATCCGTCGCCGGCTCGCCCCGCTGCTCAACAACGACCGTCGCCTCATCGAGCTGATGAACGCCCTGCTGTTCTCCATGCCGGGCACGCCGGTCCTGTACTACGGCGACGAGATCGGCATGGGCGACAACGTCTACCTCGGTGACCGCGACGGCGTGCGCACGCCGATGCAGTGGAACGGCGACCGCAACGCGGGGTTCTCCACCGCGAACCCGCAGAAGATGTTCCTCCCGCTGATCATCGACCCCGAGTACCACTTCGAGACGGTCAACGTCGAGGCCCAGCGCGACAACCCCCGCTCGCTGTGGTGGTGGATGAAGCGCACCATCGGGCTGCGCCGCCAGCACGACCTGTTCGGGCGGGGCGGCATCCGCTTCCTGCACCCGGACAACCCACGGGTGCTGGCGTTCGTGCGCGAGCCCGCCGAGGACGACCCGACCGGCGAGCGGGTGCTCGTCGTGGCCAACCTGTCGCGGCACTCCCAGGCGTGCGAGCTGGACGTGTCCGAGTTCGCCGGCACCGTGCCAGTGGAGATGTTCGGGTCGACGCCGTTCCCGATGTTCACCGACCAGCCCTACCAGGTGACGCTGTCGCCGTACGCCTACTACTGGTTCGCGCTGGAGCACGAGCACGCCCGTGCCGACGTGGGCTACCCGGGGGCGTCGTCGCTGCCCGCCCCCATGGTGCGCGACCTGCCGATCATCTCCACGACCGTCGACGGGGACCGCCTGGTCCGTGGCGAGGGTGGGTCGGCACTGACGCGCCGCCTCGACGAGATCCTGCCGGCCCAGCGCTGGTACGCCGCCAAGGCCCGGCGCATCCGGCGCATCTCGGCCCTCGACCACGCGACGCTGCCGGCCACCCAGGGTTCGGCGGGCCTCCTGCTCGCCGAGGTCGAGTACACCACCGGCGACCCGGACGTCTACGCGATGGCCCTCGGGTTCGCGCACGGCGAGCGGGCCGACCGCCTGGGGGAGGAGACGCCCGGGGCCCTGCTGGCGCGCATCCACGGACGGGGCGACGCCCGGGACGGCGTGCTCATCGACGGGCTGTGGGACCCGACGGTGGCCCACGCCCTGCTGGACCTGATCCGCCGCCGTCGGACGGCCTCCGGTCGTCACGGCAGCGTGACGGCCTGGCGGTCGCGGCGCTTCCCGCTGCCCGCGTCGGTGGCCGACCTCGACGTGCGGCCGCTCAACGCCGAGCAGTCCAACACCTCGCTGCTCTTCGGCGACCAGTACGTGCTGAAGGTCGTCCGACGCCCCGACGAGGGCACCAACCCCGACCTCGAGGTCAGCCGCTTCCTCACCGAGACCGCCGGGTTCGAGAACGTGCCCCCGCTGGTCGGCGCCATCGAGTACCAGGCCGGCCCACGCGCCCCGACCCGCACCCTGGCCGTCCTGCAGCAGTACGTGCCGAACGAGGGCGAAGCGTGGTCCCAGGCCGTCGGCGCGGTCGGGCGCTGGCTCGAGCACGACCTGTCCAGCGAGGACACGCCTGCCACCATCACGCGCTCGCCGATCTGGCTGGTCCGCGACGGCATCCCCGAGGTCGTGGAGGAGTCGATGGGCGCCGTCCTGGCCCAGGCGCGCCAGCTCGGGGCCACCACCGCCCGGATGCACGCCGCGCTGGCCAGCGACACCGAATCCGAGGACTTCCGTCCCGAGGACTTCACCAGCCTGTACCAGCGGTCCGTGTTCCAGTCCATGCGCACCCGGACCAAGCGAACCTTCCAGCTGCTCGACCGCACCGTCGGGTCGCTCGAAGGGGTCGCGGCCGAACGCACCGCCGACCTCGGGGACCGTGAGGCCGACGTGCTCGACCGCTTCGAGCACCTCAAGTCCGAGAAGCTCACCGGGATGCGGACGCGCACCCACGGTGACTACCACCTCGGTCAGGTGCTGTGGACGGGGCGCGACTACGTGATCCTCGACTTCGAGGGCGAACCGGCCCTGCCCGTCGGGGAACGCCGGCTCAAGCGCTCGCCCCTGCGTGACGTGGCGGGGATGCTGCGCTCCTTCCAGTACGCCGGGCACGTGGGCGTGCGGCGCCTGGTCGACCAGGGCGCGGCGTCGCGCGAGGACGCCGAGGGCCGACTCGGCGTCGCGGCCGACTGGTGGGGCACGTGGGCCGGGGTGGCGTTCCTCACCGGCTACCTGGACGCGGTGCCGGAGGGGCTGCTGCCGGGGACCGACCCCGAGCTGGCGCGCCTCCTCGACGCCTACGTCCTCGAGAAGACCCTGTACGAGCTCGCCTACGAGCTGAACAACCGCCCCGACTGGGTGACGATCCCCCTGCGTGGGATCGCGACGCAGCTGGCCACGCCCCTGCCCACGGCGGCGGACCAAACCACCACCGGAGGTACCTCGTGAGCACCGTCGATCCTGCGACCGACGTCCTGCCGACCTCGCCGATCGGCGACATGGACCTGTACCTGTTCAACGAGGGCAGCCACCTGCGCCTGTACGAGGCCCTCGGGGCGCACCCGACCCAGCGCGACGGCGAGGCCGGCACGCACTTCGCGGTCTGGGCCCCCAACGCCGCCTCGGTCAGCGTGGTCGGCGACTTCAACGGCTGGGACGCCGGGGCGCACCCGATGCAGTCCCGCGGCATCTCCGGCATCTGGGAGGCCTTCGTCCCCGGCATCGGCGTCGGCGAGATCTACAAGTACCACGTCGTCTCGGGCGCGACCGACCACGTCGCCGACAAGGCCGACCCCTTCGCCTTCCACGCCCAGGAGGCGCCCGACAACGCCTCGAAGGTGTGGGACCTGACCTACGACTGGGACGACGCCGAGTGGATGGCCAAGCGGGGCGGGCGGCAGGCCCACGAGGCCCCGATCTCGATCTACGAGCTGCACCTCGGGTCCTGGCGACGGGGCGACGACCCCGAGCAGTTCATGACCTACCGCGACCTCGCGGACCCGCTGATCGAGCACGTGACCTCGCTGGGCTTCACCCACGTCGAGTTCCTGCCCGTGATGGAGCACCCGTTCTACGGCTCGTGGGGCTACCAGTCCACCGGCTACTTCGCTCCCACCTCGCGCTACGGAACACCACAGGACTTCATGTACCTGGTGGACCGACTGCACCAGGCCGACATCGGGGTGATCCTGGACTGGGTGCCGTCGCACTTCCCGACCGACGAGTTCGCCCTCGGCTACTTCGACGGCACGCACCTGTTCGAGCACGCCGACCCGCGCCAGGGCTTCCACCCCGACTGGTCGTCGTTCATCTTCAACTACTCGCGCAAGGAGGTGCAGAGCTTCCTGCTCTCCAGCGCGCTGTTCTGGCTCGAGACCTACCACATCGACGGAATCCGCGTCGACGCCGTGGCCTCCATGCTGTACCTGGACTACTCGCGCAAGGAGGGCGAGTGGATCCCGAACCAGTGGGGCGGCAACGAGAACGTCGAAGCCATCGACTTCCTGCGCCGGCTCAACACCGAGATCTACGCCGCGTACCCCGACGTCCAGACCTTCGCCGAGGAATCCACCGCGTGGCCCATGGTGTCGCGCCCGGCGTACATCGGCGGGCTCGGGTTCGGCTTCAAGTGGGACATGGGGTGGATGAACGACACCCTGCGGTACATGTCCGAGGAGCCCGTCAACCGCAAGTACCACCACGACCAGCTGACGTTCCGCAGCGTCTACGCGTTCGCCGAGAACTACTGCATGCCCCTGTCGCACGACGAGGTCGTGCACGGCAAGGGCGCACTGCTCGACAAGATGCCGGGGGACGACTGGCAGCGCCGTGCGAACCTGCGGCTGCTCATGGGGTACATGTTCACCATCCCCGGCAAGAAGCTGCTCTTCATGGGCGGCGAGTTCGGACAGGAACGCGAGTGGAACCACAACGTCAGCCTGGACTGGCACCTCCTCGAGGACGAGGGGCACGCCGGGCTGCAGCGGTGGCTGTCCCACATCGCCGGCCTGTACCGGGGCGAACAGGCACTGCACGAGCTGGACACGCACCCCGAGGGCTTCGAGTGGCTCGACGCATCCGACTGGGAGCAGAGCATCGTCGCGTACCTGCGGCGCGGTCGCGGGACGCGTGACGTGCTGGTGGCCTGCAACTTCACGCCGGTGCCCCGGCACGACTACCGGCTCGGGGTCCCGTACCCCGGGTTCTGGCGCGAGCTCGCGAACTCCGACGCCGAGGAGTACGGCGGCTCCGGCCAGGGCAACCTGGGAGGCATCGAGTCCACGCCGGTGCCCAGCCACGGACGGGTCGCCTCGCTCAGCCTCACGCTCCCGCCGCTGTCGATGGTCGTCCTCGGCGGCGAACGTGCCCGCTCGTCGGTGCGCTCGCCCCGCCCCGTGCCCAGCTCGCCCGGTCCGCTGCGGGCCCCGTCCGGGACCACGCCGTCCCCGACGCGTCCCGAGGAGTCGATGACCGACGATGGCTGAGCAGCAGGTGTGGCCGGGCGGCCCGTACCCGCTCGGCGCCACCTGGGACGGGGTGGGTACCAACTTCAGCCTGTTCTCGGAGGTCGCCGAGCGGGTCGAGCTGTGCCTGTTCGACGAGCTCGGCAGCGAGACCCGCATCGCCCTGCCCGAGGTCACCGGCTTCGTCTGGCACGGCTACCTGCCGGACGTCGGGCCGGGCCAGCGGTACGGCTTCCGGGTCCACGGTCCCTACGACCCGGGCCGCGGGGCGCGCTGCAACGCGGCCAAGCTCCTCGTCGATCCCTACGCCAAGGCGCTGGACGGCGAGCTGACGTGGCACCCATCGGTGTTCGGGTACGCCGACGACGACCCGCTCGGCGACCAGCCCGATCCCACCGACAGCGCCCCGTACGTGCCGCGCTCGGTCGTCGTGGATCCCTGGTTCGACTGGGGCGAGGACCGGCGCCCGGCCATCCCGTGGCACGAGTCGGTGATCTACGAGGCCCACGTCAAGGGCATGTCCATGCTCCACCCGGACGTGCCCGAACCGCTGCGTGGCACCTACGCCGGGCTGGCGCACCCCGCCATGATCGACCACCTCACCTCGCTCGGGGTCACCGCCGTGGAGCTGCTGCCGGTGCACGCCAAGGTCAGCGAGCAGGCCCTGGTCGAGCGCGGGCTGTCCAACTACTGGGGGTACAACTCGCTGGCCTACCTCGCGCCGGAGCGGTCCTACGCCTCGTCGCCACGGCTCGGTGGCGCCGTCGGCGAGTTCAAGCGCATGGTGAAGGACCTGCACGGGGCGGGCATCGAGGTCATCCTCGACGTCGTCTACAACCACACGGCCGAGGGCGACCACACGGGGCCCACCCTGTCGTGGCGCGGGATCGACAACGACGCCTACTACCGGCTGGACGACGGCGACCTGCGCCTGCACATCGACTACACCGGGTGCGGCAACAGCCTCGACGCACGCAGCCCCCACGTGATGCAGCTGATCATGGACTCGCTGCGGTACTGGGTGCTCGAGATGCACGTCGACGGGTTCCGCTTCGACCTCGCCTCCGCCCTGGCCCGCGAGCTGCACGACGTCGACCGGCTGTCGACCTTCTTCGAGGTGATCCAGCAGGACCCGGTCATCAGCCAGGTCAAGCTGATCGCCGAGCCGTGGGACCTGGGGGAGGGCGGCTACCAGGTCGGCAACTTCCCGCCGCAGTGGTCCGAGTGGAACGGCAAGTACCGGGACACGATGCGCGACTACTGGCGGGGCGTGGACGAGACCCTGCCCGAGTTCGCGATGCGGCTCACCGGCTCCAGCGACCTGTACGCCTCCGACACCCGCTCGCCGACGGCCAGCATCAACTTCGTCACGGCGCACGACGGGTTCACGCTGGCCGACCTGGTCAGCTACGAGGACAAGCACAACGAGGCCAACGGGGACGCGAACACCGACGGGACCGACGACAACCGGTCGTCCAACCACGGGGTCGAGGGCCCGACCACCGACCCCGACGTCGCGCAGCTGCGCGCCCGCCAGCAACGCAACTTCCTCGCCACGCTGCTGCTGTCCCAGGGCGTGCCGATGCTCTCCCACGGCGACGAGCTGGGGCGCTCCCAGGCGGGCAACAACAACGGGTACTGCCACGACGGGCCGCTGTCCTGGATGGACTGGGCCGACGTCGACGAGGACCTGCTGACGTTCACCCGCGGGCTGGTCTGGTTCCGCCGCGTGCACCCCTCCTTCCGGCGCCGGGGCTGGTTCCAGGGACGCCCCCTGCACGGCGCGGGGATCCACGACGTCGCGTGGTTCGCCCGGAATGGCGAACCCATGTCCGAGCAGGACTGGCACCGCGCGTCCGCCCGGTCCCTGCAGGTGCTGCTGTCGGGCCACGGGCTGGCGATGCCCGGGCCCCGGGGCGAACGACTCACCGACGACGACTTCCTGCTGCTGTTCAACGGCAACCACCAGGACGCCGAGTTCACCCTCGCGAACGGGGGACAGGGCGGTCGCTGGCAGGTCGTCATGGACACCGCCGAGCCGCTGCCCCGCTTCGCCGACCCCACCGTGCACGACGAGGAGGCACTGGCACCGGGCGACACCCGCGTGCTGGTGGACCGCTCGATCGTGCTGCTGACCCGAGACGCCGATGTCGCCCGAGGACGCTGACATGCACCTGCCCGAGACCGTCGCGCCGGGGACCGCGCAGCTGCGCGAGGCCGCCGAGCAGCTGGCCGCCCGCGTCCCCGACGCCCTGCAGCCCCTGGCCCACCTGGCCTTCAACTACCGCTGGTCGTGGGACCCGGACGGGGCGGCCACCTTCGCCGCCATCGACCCGGAACGCTGGGAGGCCGTCGGCGGCAACCCGGTCCGGATGC
The DNA here is from genome assembly GCA_963796225.1 of uncultured bacterium. Taxonomy (GTDB): domain Bacteria; phylum Actinomycetota; class Nitriliruptoria; order Nitriliruptorales; family Nitriliruptoraceae; genus CAWCLK01. Next base: position 104,487 of record CAWCLK010000008.1, on the reverse strand, counting down.
TCGTCGAGGCCTCGCCGCGGATGCGCTCCCGGGCCGCGTCGGACCCGGCGCTGGTGGAACGCATCGACTCGCTGCACGAGCGGGTCACGGCCGACCTCGCGCGCGAGCCCGATGCACGCTTCGACCCCGCACACCCACTGACCTTCCTGTGCTCGGAGTTCGGCGTCCACGGGTCCCTGCCGTTGTACTCGGGCGGACTGGGCGTGCTGGCCGGCGACATCCTCAAGGAGTCGTCGGACCTCGCCCTGCCGATGGTGGCCGTGGGCCTGCGGTACCGGTTCGGCTACTTCCACCAGCGGCTCGACGCCGCGGGGTGGCAGCACGAGTACTGGATCGAGTCCGATGCCCGCCTGTCACCGACGGTCCTGGTCCGTGACGCCGACGGCCAGCCGCTCGAGGTGACCGTCCCGGTCTACGGCCGCGACGTCGTGGCCCGGGTGTGGCGGGTCGACGTCGGTCGCGTCGCGCTGTTCCTGCTCGACGCCAACCACCCCGACAACAGCCCCACCGACCGCTGGATCACGGGGCGGCTGTACGACGGCAACCCCCAGGTGCGCCTCGCCCAGTACGCCATGCTGGGCATCGGGGCGATGCGAGCGCTGGACCACATGGGGATCGAACCCGGGCTCCTGCACCTCAACGAGGGCCACCCGGCGCTCGCCCCGCTCGAGCAGGTCGCCACCCGGGTCGGGGCCGGCGCGTCGTTCAGCGATGCCGCCGACGAGGTGCGTCGCCACACCGTCTTCACCACCCACACCCCGGTGCCCGGCCGGCAACGAGACCTACCCGTCGCACCTGTTCACGGCCGCGCTGGGCGACGTCCCGGCGCGGCTGCAGCTCGACGAGCACGGCCTGCTGTCGCTGGCCCGGGTCCGCCCCGACGACGACGCCTCCGAGCCCGGCATGACGCCGATCGCGCTGCGCCTGGCCCGCAGCACCAACGGGGTCAGCCAGCGCCACGGCGAGGTCGCCCGGTCGATGTGGAACGAGATGTACCCGGGACCGGTCGAGTCGGTACCGATCACGCACGTGACCAACGGCGTCCACCTGCCGACGTGGCTCGGGCCGCACATGGCCGAGGTGCTGGACCGGTACCTGCCGGGGGACTGGCGCGTTCGTGCCGACGACCCCGAGGTGTGGACCGCCGTCGACGACATCCCCGACGCCGAGCTGTGGACGGCCCGGTGCCGTGCGCGAGCGGACCTCGTGCGCTGGGCGGGGGAGCGCACGGCCGAGGACCGTGTCCGACGCGGTGTCCCGCTGGAGAACATCGAGGCGTCCGCCTCCGCGCTGGACGACGGGGTCCTCACCGTCGGGTTCGCGCGCCGCGTCGCCTCCTACAAGCGGCTGTACCTGCTGGGCCTGGACACCGAGCGCTCGCTGGCGCTGCTCGACGACCCCGAACCCATCCAGCTGCTGCTGGCGGGCAAGGCCCACCCGTCCGACGACGGGGCCAAGGGCATGGTCCGGGACCTGTTCAACCTGCGCGGCGAACCGCGGGTGATCTCCCGTGTGTCGTTCCTCGAGGACTACGACCTCGACATGGGCTACCGGCTGACCACCGGCTGCGACGTCTGGCTCAACCTGCCCCGACCCCCGCTGGAGGCCAGCGGCACCAGCGGCATGAAGTCCGTCCTGAACGGCGGCCTGAACGTGTCGGTCCTCGACGGCTGGTGGGCCGAGGGCTTCGACGGCACCAACGGCTGGGGGCTGTCCGGCGAGGTCGCCGACGACCACGGCGAGCAGGACCACCGGCACACCGCCGAGATGCTCGACGCGTTCACCACCGAGGTGTGCCCGATGTTCTACGACCGGGGTGCGGACGGGGTCCCGCACGCCTGGGTCGAACGCATGAAGAACTCGCTGCGGACGATGGCGTGGCGCTTCACGGCCACGCGGATGATGCGCGACTACGCCTCGGGGATCTACACGACGACCTGACGGCTGCGGTCGACCGCGACGCGTCGCGGCTCACACGGCGACGTGCCGACTGCGGTCGACCGCGACGGCCACCAGCAGGGCCGCGGCGATCGCCACGTAGAGCCACCCGGTCACCACGGTCAGGCCGAGGATCCCGGAGAACGCGCCGGACTCGATCAGCCACACGATCCCGGCCACGCCGGTGACCACGGCCAGGAGCGAGGCGCCCCGCACGTCGCGGTCGGCGGCGGTGGCCAGCGCGACCAGGCCGAGGACGATCTCGATCAGACCGAACAGCGGGGTGCGGACGAAGGGGCCGACGGCGACGGCCGGGGAGGTGAGGTCGCCCAGGCCGGCACGCGCGATGGCGACGATCCCGATCACGAGCAGGACGACGCCGACCACACCACTGACCACGCTCGACAGGGATCCCGGCCACCCGCTGCGGGTGTGGGTGCGGGTACGGGCCAGCTCGCGGGTGACGGTGGAGCTCATGGGGCGTCCTTCGCGTCTCGGGGCACGGCGAGGTTCTCACCACTGGTTCGACCGGGCCGCGACGCGGGGATCCCCCGCCGAACGGCCACCGCCATGAGGACGGGGCGCGGGGGGCGGTCGGGTGCTCAGGAAGAGCCGGCGACGATCGCTGGCCCGAGCCAGCGTCGCAGGAAGGCGCGGCGCTCCGACGGCGACCGGGCCGAGCCCGACGGGGACAGCGGGGTGACCGCCATGGACTGGATGAGGCGGAGCATGAACTCCACGAGCCCGTCCAGCTCGGCGTCGTCGTACCCGAGGTCCTCCCAGTCGATCGCCGTCCGGGCCAGCAGCGACCGGCCGAACTGCATCGCCACCTCGGAGATGATCCCGAGCGTGAACGCCGATCCCGTCCGCAGGAGCAGGCCGACGTAGCGCTCCTCGGGAATGCGTTCGATCGTGAACGCGAGCCCCTCGACCATCGCCTCCACCGGGTCGTCGAACGGGGCCGTGCGATCGACGATGCGGCCGATGAACTCGTCGGCGGTGGCCTGTGCGAGTGCGGCGAACAGCTCGTCGGTGCTGGCGAAGTACCGGTAGACGGTCTGGCGTGTCACGCCGAGCTCGGCCGCGACGTCGGACAGGCTGGCGTGCATGGCGCCGTCGCGGTCGACGCAGCGGCTCGCCGCGGCGAGGATCCGCTGGCGCGCCTCGGCGTCGTCGGCGGGTGGTGCACCACCCCAGCCGTGTCGTCGCATCGTCCTCGCCCGTCCCGTGGGTGGAGGAACCTACCGATGTGGCTGACCATACACCTCGGGTAGATGTGTATGATCACCGCGATCGACGCCCGGGAGGGGACGCGTTCGATGACCGACCTGCAGGTGCGCAAGATCCCGTTCGACTTCGACGGCGACGTGCCGTTCATCTGGAACCCGCAGAACCCGGAGTTCTCGATCACGTGCAACGCCGTGAGCGTCCTGGCCATCGCGTTCGAGCGCTTCATCCTGGCCGTCATGAAGGACGCCCTGCCGTTGGTCACCGACCCGGAGCTGCGTGAGGAGGCCGACGCCTTCACGCGTCAGGAGGGCCAGCACTCACGCATGCACCGCCTCCACGTCCGGGCGTTGGTCCGTCGGTACCCGGGGGTCCAGCAGACGCTGGACCAGGCGATCGCGGCCTTCGACCGGCTGCTCGAGGATGAATCGCTCGAGTTCAACCTCGCCTACACCGCTGACCTCGAAGCGACGTTCACCCCGATCTTCAAGCTCTTCCTCGACCACCACGAGACGCTCTACCAGCCGGGCGACGACCGGGTCGCGTCGCTGTTCCTGTGGCACTTCGTCGAGGAGGTCGAGCACCGCAGCCACGCCGTCGACATCTACCGCGCCGTCGTGGACGACGAGCCGTACCGGTTCCGCGTCCTGCCACGGATCTTCTCGCACGTGCTGGGTGTCGTCGCCGCCACGGTCACCAGCTTCGCCGAGGTGATCCCGGTCGAGGACCAGATGATCGACGTGACCCGCGCCCTGCCATCACGGATGTACCGCCGTGAGATCGCCGGGCGCCTGCCGTTCGTCGGGCGCCGGATCCGTGCCGAGGTCGGCGGGACCGCACTCCAGGACGCCGGGTCGATGGAGCTGCTGCGCATGGCCGTCGGCCTGGTCCGGTCGCAGGTCCCCGGCCATGACCCGACACACCAGCCGTTGCCGGCGTTCGCGCAGGAGTGGTTCGACGCCTACGACCGTGGGATCGACGTGTCGACCTGGTACGCGTCCCGCGCGAGCGGCGAGCGGGCCGAGCGGGCCCGCGAGACCTCGGGAGCAGCCTGATGCCGGGTCCCTGCTCCGCGGACTTCCGGACCCTCGCCGATCGGCTCGGCGGGTTCGGCTGCGACGGCAACCCGGTCCTCGACCTGCACAACCCGTTCGGCCTCGACCACTGGACGATGCTCGTCATCGAGGTGGCGATGCTGGTCGGTGCCGGCCTGGCGCTGCGGCACGCGCTGCGGCGCCGTCGCGAGGGCGACCCCACGACCCTCGCGATCTGGTTGGCCGCGATCGCCTACCTCCTCGTCGTCGAACCGCCCCTGTACTTCCCCCAGCAGTTCGGCCTGCAGGACCAGGTCGGGCTGATCTTCGTGCACAACCAGTTCACGGTGCAGTTCCTGTGGGACCGCCTGCCGCTCTACATCGTCAGCTGCTACCCGGTGATGGCCGTGCTGGCGTACGAGCTGGTCCGTGTCCTCGGCGTCCTCGAGCGACGCAGGCTCGTCACGGCAGCGCTCACCGTCGGGTTCGTCTACCACGTGTTCTACGAGATCTTCGACCACGTCGGCCCGCAGCTGCACTGGTGGATCTGGAACCCGGCGGCGCCGACGAACGAGCCACTGGTGGCCTCGGTCCCGCTGTCCAGCATGGTCAACTTCGCCCTCGCGGGTCCCGTCGTGCTCACACTGGCCGTGCGCCTGCTCGTGTCACGACACCCCGACGCGGCGTCCCTGCCGACGCGGACGCTCGTGGGCCGCAGCGCGCTGGCCGGGCTGCTCGTGCCGCTCGGGCTGGTGGTCGCCGGGCTGCCGGTGAGCGTGGTCGCGCTCCTGGGGGTGAGCACCGTCACGGCCCAGGGCATCGTGTACGGGACGGCGCTCGCGGTGGTCGCCGTGGTCGCGATCGCCACGCTCGTCGACGCGGCCCGGACCCGCGCGGCCGGGCCGGCCCCCGACACGGACACGCGTCGGTACCTCGTCACCCACGCGAGCGTCTACCTCGGGGCGCTGGTCGTGGCGTGGGCCGCGGCGCTGCCGGGGTACGTGTCGGCGGTCGACGGGATCACCGAGCGCCGGCACGCCGATCGGGAGCCTCCCGTACGCGCTGGCGTGTGGCGTCGCGGCCGGGGCGACGCTGTGGCTGGCGCTCTCGCGCCGGCCGGACGGGGTGGGGGCGACCGGCGTCGAGGCCACCGCGTCGCCGGAACAGCGCGTCTCCCCGGCCTGAGCAGGCACGGAGCCGCCGCCGCAGCCCCCTGTCGCGCCCTGTTACCGTGACGGGCGTGGTCAGACCGCGCCGTTGGCGCGTGCGGTCTCCGCCACGGCGAGCACCGCCTCGCCCACGCCTGACGATCCAGACCGGTCGCCTGCGTGGCCCGCTTCCCGGGCCCGACCGAGCTGAGGGTCACCATGATCGACCACGATGCCCTGATCGCGACGTTCCGGGAGTTCGCGTCCGAGCTGCTCGGTCCCTACGAGGTCGGGCCGGTGCTGTACCGGTTGACCGACCAGGTCGTGGCCGTGCTCGGCGTGGACGGCGCCGGGGTGTCCCTCGGCGACTCCGACGGCGTCCTCCGCTTCGTGTCCGCCACCGACGGGGACGTGGCGGCCCTCGAGGAGGAACAGGTCGCCATGGACACGGGCCCGTGCTACGAGGCCTTCCGGACCGGCGAGCGTGCCGTGGTCGCCGACCTCGGCACCACCTCCGACTACCCGGCCTACCGCGACGTCGCCATGTCGCACGGGGCCCACGCGGTCGCCGGGATCCCCATGCCGGTGTCCGACCAGCGCATCGGGGCGCTGAACCTGTACTGGCGGGCACCGCACGACCCGTCCGAGGAGGAGCTGCGAGGTCGCCCAGCTGCTGGCGGACATGGCGTCCGGGTACATCCTCAACGCGACGGCGCGGGAACGCGCGGAGACGCTGGCGACGCAGCTGCAGCACGCCCTCGACAGTCGGATCGTCATCGAGCAGGCCAAGGGCATGCTGTCGGAGCGCCATGGCCTGCGGCCGGCCGAGGCGTTCCAGCGCATCCGCATGCAGGCCCGCTCGGCCAACCGGCGCGTGCACGACGTGGCCACCGACATCGTCGCCGGTCGCACTCGCTGACCTCAGCGTCCCCAGCCGGCGCACACCGCGTCGAGGACCGTGGCCAGGCCGTCGTCGTCGACGGCGGGGGCGACCAGGTGCGCGGCCTCGACCACCTCCGGGTCCGCCTGCCCCATCGCCACGGCGGTACCGGCGACCGCGAACATCGCGACGTCGTTGCCGGCATCGCCGACCGCCACGACCGACGCGAGCGGGACGTCGAGGTGCCCGGCCGCCGCTGCCAACGCAGCGCCCTTGTCCACGCGCGCGTCCGTCGCGTTGACGTAGGTGATCGACGGGGTCACCGGCGAGCCGGCCGGGCCGGCTGCCAGGCCCGCGCCCCGCAGGGCGTCGACCAGCGGGGTGACCTCGGTCGCGTCGAAGAGCCCGAAGGTCGCCTTCAGGACGGGTTGGTCGATGAGCTCGTCGGCGTCGACGACCACCCCGAGGGGGTCGTGGCCGAGCAGGTCCCAGTGCGGTCGGGCCCGGTCGTCCCACCGGTTCACGTGGAAGCCGTCCTCGACGTAGAGCTCGACGTACAGGTCCAGCGTGTCGGCCAGCTCGAGCACCGTGGCGACGTCCCCAGGGGCCAGCGGCCACGACGCGATGGTGCGGCCGTCGGCGCGGACCTCGGCGCCGTTGTGGAGCACGTGCGGCCCGGACAACCGCAGCCGCTCGTACAGCACCCCCACGGCCAGCCGCATGCGCCCCGTGGCGAACCCGACGCGCACGCCGGCCTCGGCCGCACGCGCCGCGGCGTCCGCCACGGCGTCCGAGACCTCACCGGACGGGCCCACCAGGGTCCCGTCGACGTCGGCGACCACGTACGTGGTCGGCGCCGGGTCCCAGCGATCGAACCGCCCCCCGGGGCGCAGGCCCGCCCGGAGCGCGGGCGGCATCAGCCGATGGCCTTGACGTCCCCGAACTTGTCCTCGTAGTTCGAGAGGTTGGTGTTCAGCGCGCGCAGGACCTGGCCCACCATCGTGGGGGCGATGCGCACCCGGCTGGTGACCTCGGCGTTCACGATCCCCTGTTCGCCGGAGGGCAGCAGCTGGCAGAAGTCCAGGGTGAAGTCGTGGGGCCCGTGGGTGACGACGAGGAAGTTGGCGTACTCGCCGTGCTTGATGTCGTCGTCCACGACGACCCGGATCTGGGCCTGCTGGCGGGGCTGTTCCCCGCCACCGGTGCCGGGCTGGTCGCTCATCTGTGGTCCTTCGCGTCACGTGGATGTCGTCGCCCCGAGGCTAGCCACCGACGTGGAGGACACCGGCCGGCCCGCCATCTGGCAGGCTGGGACCACCGAATCCGTCCCACACGAAAGGCGTCGCAGGTGCGTTGGTCCGAACAGGTCGAGGCCGTCACCGGGATCGAGGCGTGGGACCGGGTCGAGACCGACCTCGTGCTCGACATGGCCCGGGACGTGGCCCACGGCACCGAGCGCCGGTTCGCGCCGCTGACGGCCTATGCCATCGGGGTCGCGGTCGGCCGGCAGCTCGGGGACGCCGCGGCGACGGCCGCCCAGCGGCAGGACGCCCTGCGTCGCCTCGTGACCGGGCTGGTCGAGGCCGTCCCCGCGGACGAGGGCGAGGACGCCTGACCGGTCGACCCCGGCGGACCCCGGGCACGCGCTCCTAGGCTCGGGTCGGAGGACGAACGACCATGCACATCGACGCCGGTCCGCTCGGGACCGCCCTGGAGGCCACCGTGGCCGTGACCGAGGCCCTGATCGCCCGGATCTGGGACCGTGACCACACGGTCTGGCAGGACGACCCCACCGAGGTCGCCGATCGCCTCGGCTGGCTGGACTGCCCGACGTCCATGCGCGCCCGCCTCGACGAGTTCCGCGCGCTGGCCGACGGCGCCCGGGGCGACGGGTTGCAGCACGTGCTGCTGGTGGGGATGGGCGGATCCAGCCTGTACCCCGAGGTGCTGGCCACCGCCTTCCCGACGTCGGCCGACGGGATGTCGCTGACGGTGCTGGACAGCACGCACCCCGACGCCGTGGCCCGTGCGCGGGAGGCGTTCGACCTGACCCGGACCCTGCTCGTGGTCGCCTCCAAGTCCGGGTCGACGATCGAGACCCGCAGCCACCTCGAACGCTTCTGGGCCGACCTCGTCGACGAGGTCGGCGCGGACCGGGCGGGCGACCACGTCGTGGCGATCACCGACCCCGGGTCCGCACTCGCGGAGCTCGGGCGTGATCGAGGCTTCCGCGCCGTCGTCGAGAACCCGCCGGACATCGGTGGTCGGTTCTCGGCCCTGTCGGCCTTCGGGCTGGTGCCAGCCGCGCTGCTGGGCCTGGACCTCGACGCGCACCTCGACGCTGCGACACGCATGGCCGAGGCATGCCGGTCCACCGACGGCGAGGACAACCCGGCCGCACGCCTGGCGGCGATGATGGCCAACGGGGCGACCGGCGGGCACGAGCAGATGACGCTCCTGCTCCCCGACTCGGTGGCGTCGTTCGGCGCCTGGATCGAGCAGCTCGTGGCCGAGTCGACCGGGAAGCAGTCGCTCGGCCTGCTGCCCGTCGTCGACGAACCGGTCCTGCCTGCCGAGGCCTACGGCGAGCACCGGCTGGTCGTGGCCTACGGCGACCACCCCGGGCTCGATGCCCTCGCCACCCGCGACATCCCCGTCGTCCAGCTCGACGCGATCGAACCGGCCGACCTGCCTGCCGAGGTGGTGCGGTGGGAGTTCGCCACCGCGCTGGCCGGTGCGCTCATGGGCATCAACCCCTTCGACCAGCCCAACGTCCAGGCCGCCAAGGCGGCCAGCACCCGGATGCTCGAGGAGGGCGGGGCGCCCCCCGAGCCGATGGCCGTGGACGAGCTGCTCGGCCAGGTCACGCCCCGCGACTACGTGGCGCTGCTGGCCTTCGTGGACCCGGGTGGCGACGTCGCGGCGCGCCTGCCCGAGCTCGCCACCCGCCTTCGGGACGCGCACGGCGTGCCGGTCACCGTGGGCATCGGCCCGCGCTACCTGCACTCCACCGGGCAGCTGCACAAGGGCGGCCCCGACACGGGCGTCTTCCTGGTGCTCGTCGAGGACGCCGACGGCGACATCGACGTGCCCGGCCGGGGCTACACCTTCGGGCAGCTCCTGCGCGCGCAGGCTGCCGGTGACCTGTCGGCCCTTCGGGACGCCCGTCGGCGTGCGGGCATGGTCCAGTTCGACGACCTCGTGGCGGCCGTCGAGGGCTGATCCGGTTCTGCCGCACCCGGTCGGTGGCCGGTCGTCGGCGTGGCTTCACCCGGCGCCCGGCGTCCGTCTACGCTCCGCGATCCGACACCCCGGCCCCCGGTGTCCACACGTGAGACTCCGTGGACCCCGAGGGTGCATCGATGCAGGCTGGCCGTGTCGACCAGGCGGCACTGACCGAGGTGATGTCGGTCTATGCGTCGTCGCTGGTGGACGGCGGGTACGACGTCTCGGAGATGCTGCGCCGCCTCGCGGACCAGTCGCTCGGCGTGCTCGGCCTGGCCGGTGCGGCGGTGGTCCTGCGGACCGACGACGGTGCCCCCGAGGTCGCCGTGACGACGGACGGGCGCGCGCAACGGATGGCCGACGGCCTGGTCGAGGCGGACGATGGCCCGTGCACCCATGCGCTGCGGACGGGGCGTCTCATCGTGGTCGAGGACCTCGCCGGCGACGACCGGTGGCCCGAGCACCACGACCTCGCACGCTCGGTCGGCTACGGCGGCCTGGTCAGCGTGCCGATGCCGGCGGGGGAGGACCCTGTCGGGGCGCTGCACCTCTTCGACGGCCAGCCGCGACCGTGGACGGACGGCGAGCTGGACGCCGCCGCCCTGCTGGCCAACATGGCGGCGGGGTACGTCGTGATGGCCCGTTCGTTGGCGAACTCGCGCACCCTCACCGAGCAGCTGCAGCACGCCCTGGACAGTCGCGTGGTCGTCGAGCAGGCCAAGGGGATGGTCGCGGCCCGCCGCGGCATCGACGTCGACGCGGCCTTCGAGGCGATGCGACGGCACGCCCGCTCGTCACGACGCCGGGTCCGTGACGTGGCCCAGGACGTCGTGGACGGGATGCTGCCCCCTGCCCCCGACGCGTGGCCGCGGGACGGCGAGGACTAGCCCGCCTCCAGCTCGGTGGCCCGGAGCTGCTCGAGCAGCCGCAGCCACACCTCGGAGACGGTGGGGAAGCTCGGCACGGCGTGCCAGAGGCGGTCGACGGTGACCTCGGAGACGATCGCGACGGTCGCCGCGTGCAACAGCTCGCCCACGCCCGGGCCGACGAAGGTGGCGCCGACCACACGCCGGGTGGCGCGGTCGACCACCAGCGTGGCCGGCCCGCCGACGCCCTTGCCCTGCAGCGCCCCGCCGGCGACGTGTCCGGTGTCGTGGGACACCGCGAGGACGTCGCACCCCTCGTCGCGGGCGCGGGCCTGCGTCCACCCGACCGCCGCGACCTGGGGGTCGGTGAACACCACGCGCGGCACGGCACGGTGGTCGGCCCAGGCCGGGTCGGTCTCGACGCCCGCGAGGCGGTCGCCGACCAGCCGCGCCTGGTACTTGCCCTGGTGGGTGAGCAGCGCCCGCCCGTTGGCGTCGCCGACCACCGACAGCCACGGGGCGTCCGGCACGCGGAGGTGGTCGTCGACCTCGACGAACCCGCCCCGCCCGGGCTCCACGCCGACGGTCTCGAGGCCGAGGTCGTCGGTGCGAGCCTGGCGGCCCACGGCGACGAGCAGCTCGTCGGCCTCCAGCGTCGGGCCGTCGTCGAGCTCGAGGCGCACGGGGCCGTCGTCACCATCGCGGGACACGCGTGTGGCGCGAGCACCGAGGTGGACGGTGATGCCGTCGTCCCGGAAGGCGTCGACGAGGGCGTCCCCGGCCGACGGCTCCTCGGGACCGAGCAGCCGCTCGCCGGCCTCGACGATGGTGACCTCGGACCCGAGGCGTGCCATGGCCTGCCCCATCTCGCAGCCGACGACACCGCCGCCGAGGACGAGCAGGCGGTCCGGCACCCGATCGGTGGACGTGACGTCGCGGCTGTCCCAGGTCCGCACGTCCGCGAGCCCGTCGATCGGGGGACGGGCGGCGCGGGTACCGACGGCGACGACCACGCCACGGGTGGCCTCGAGCGTGGTGGTGCCGTCCTCGGTCGTGACGTCGACGAGGCGTTCGCCGGCGAGCCGGCCCTGCCCCCGCACGAGCTGCACGCCCGCGCCCTCGAGCCACTCGACCTGTCCGCCGTCGTCCCAGTCGGAGACGAAGGCGTCGCGCGACGACAACGCTGCATCCACGTCGACCGAGCCGGTCACCGCGGGCGCCGCGGCGGGGACGCGGCGGGCCGCGGCCAGGACCTCGGGTCCGCGCAGCAGCGCCTTGGACGGCATGCAGGCCCAGTAGGAGCACTCGCCCCCCACCAGCTCGCGCTCGACGATGGCGGCGGTCAGGCCACGCTGGACGGCGTAGTCGGCCGCGTTCTCGCCGGCCGGGCCGGCGCCGATGACGACCACGTCGACGGTCCGGTCCGCCATGGTCACGCCTTCCGTGAGGTGGCAGCGAGTCGCTCGACCTCGTCCCACAGGGCGCGGGCCGCGTCGGGCGTCGTCCCGGTTCGAGGCAGGCGCGTGCGCGTGCGGGGACGCCGGTCCAGCCAGAACTGCCCGCCGTCCTGCCCGGCCTCGGGAGCAAGGGCCAGCCAGACGGCGGTGTCGGCCCCGTCGGTCGCCCCGCGCAGCAGCGGCCCCATCACTCGTCGGAAGACCGGCAGGGAGTCCTCCACGCCGGGCGTCAGGGCCCAGCCCGGGTGCATGGCGTGGAAGCTGATCCCACGTTCGTCGCCCACTCGGCGCTGCCACTCGGCGGCCAGCACCACCTGCGCCCGCTTGGCCCGCGCGTAGGCGGTGGCGGGGCGGTAGTCGTCGGGCGACTGCAGGCGTGCGACCTCCAGGGCCTGGGTGTACATGCCTCCCGACGACATCCAGATGACGCGGCCGTGGCGGGTGGCCAGGGCGTCGAGCAGGCCGTGGGTCAGCACCTGCGGCCCGACGACGTGCAGCGCGATCGTGCGCTCGATCCCGTCCGAGGTCTCCCGGCGGTCGGGGAACATCGCGCCGGCGTTGTGGACCACCGCGTCGAGCCCGCCCTCGGCCTCGGTGATCTCGGCCGCGACCTCCCGGACGCGGTCCAGGTCGGTCATGTCCGCGACGTACCAGCCGACGTCCGCGTCGGGGCGCCGGGCGAGCAGCCGATCGCGCGTGTCGCGGCCCTTCAGGTCGTTGCGGACCAGCAGGCGCACGGCTGCCCCCGCGCTGGTGAGGGAGGCCGCGGTGGCATAGCCCAGGCCGGAGTTGGCGCCGGTGACGAGCACGGTCGTGCCCTCGCCCGGCAGGTCCTCCAGCGCGACCCAGTGGTCCGCGTGGCGACGCACCCAGGGCCCGATGCGGGTGAAGGACCCGACGACGGTGGCTTCGAGCGTGCCGTCGACGAGGTCGGCGAACAGCGGCATGCGTGGTCCTGACGGGAGGGAGACGCGACACGGCGGTCACCCCCTCGTTCGGGGCCGGCCCGTCCTGGTCCGCCCTCGCTGGCAGGGTGGCGTAGCCTGCGCCGCCCCGGGCGGTTAGCTCAGCTGGAAGAGCGGCGCGCTTACAACGCGTAGGTCGGCGGTTCGAACCCGTCACCGCCCACCGACCTCCTCGCGCCCCACCTGCGATCGCTCCGCCGGTTGCTGGCCCCGTCCGGACGGCCACGCCACGGGCGATCAGCCCTGCTCGCCCCGTGCGGACGGACACGGTGCTCCCTTGTGGAGGCCGCCTTCAACGTGTACGGGTGTGTACTCACAACCGCGAAGCACCGGGATCGGCAGGGGATGCCGAGGGAGGGCGGAGAGATGACGGCGGTCGACCCAGGCACCGAGGCGGCACCCGAGGAGGCGTCACGTCCGGAGGCGCGGCCGCCGGTGTCGCGATGGGTGCCGGAACGCGCCCAGGAGGCAGGGGGCTCCCTGCACGCCGGCCCACTGCAGGCGCGCACGCGACACCTGCCGCGTCGCCTCGAGCGCGTGCTGCGGTCCCGCGTCGTGCAGCTGGCCACGACGCCCCACGGGCCCGACCGCTACCTCAAGCTCGTCAACCCGCTGTGGTCCCTGGAGAGCCGCCGGGCCCTGCTCGTGGACCTGCGTCGGGAGACCCGCGACGTCATGACGCTGGTGCTCGACCCGGGGCCCGACTGGGGTCCGCACCGCGCGGGCCAGCACGTGCGCATCGACGTCGAGATCGACGGACGGCGCCGGACGCGCTACTTCTCGGTCTCGTCCAGCGCCCACCGGGACGACGGCCTGATCACCCTGACCATCAAGGCCCACCCCGACGGCTTCGTGTCGCGGTTCGTCAACACCCACGTGCGACCCGGGCTCGTGATCGAGGTCTCCGACCCGCGGGGCGAGTTCGTCCTGCCCGAGGAGCGGCCCGACGACCTGCTGCTCGTCTCGGGCGGCAGCGGCATCACGCCGACGATGTCCATGCTGCGAACCCTGGTCGACGAGGGCCACGCGGGCCGCGTCACCTTCATGCACTACACCCGGACCACGGCCGACCGGATCTTCGCCGACGAGCTGGACCGCCTCGACGCCGAGCACGACAACCTGACGCTGGTCAACGTCTACAGCGACGAGGACCGCCCCGAGGACCGCTTCCGCGGCTTCCTGGAACGTGAGCACCTCGACACGGTGCTGCCCGAGTGGCGCGACGTGCCCGCCTACGTGTGCGGGCCCCCGCCGATGCTCGACGCCGCCGAGGCCATCTGGGAGGACGCCGGCGCGACCGACAACTTCCACATCGAGCGCTTCACGCTGCGGGTCCCCTCCCCGGACGCCCCCGCCGAGGGGACCGTGCGGCTGACGGCCAGCGACATCGAGCTCGACAACGACGGCCGTCCGCTGCTCGTGCAGTGCGAGGACGCCGGCGTGACCCCCGAGTACGGCTGCCGCATGGGGATCTGCAAGACCTGCACCACCCGCAAGGTGGCGGGCCCGACCCAGAACCTCTCCAGCGGCGACGTCTCCCAGGAGGACGACGAGAACATCCAGATCTGCGTCAGCGTCGCCCTGGGCGACGTCGAGCTGGACCTCTAGACCCGACCCATCCACGAGGAGCCCCCCATGACCGCGACCGACACGCCGACGCCGGCGCACAACGCCGCCGGTACCCCCTCGGCCCCGGGCCGTCGCCCCGGCGAGGACACCGACGACACCGCGCTGATGGAGCGCACCGGCCTGACCCCCGAGCAGGTCGACGAGCTCGGGCGCGAGTTCGACGCCATCCGTGAACGGGTCATCGCCGAGCTCGGCGAGGAGGACGCCCGCTACATCCGCGGCGTCGTCAAGGCCCAGCGGGCCTGCGAGTTCGCCGGACGTGCGCTGCTGTACGTGCCGACACCGGCCGCGTGGCTCGCCGGTGTGGCCTCCCTGTCGATGTCCAAGATCCTGGACAACATGGAGATCGGCCACAACGTCATGCACGGCCAGTACGACTTCATGAACGACCCGGACATCCACTCGGAGAACTACGAGTGGGACACCGCGGCGCCGTCCGAGAACTGGAAGCTGTCGCACAACTTCATGCACCACACCTACACCAACATCATCGGCAAGGACCGCGACGTGGGCTACGGCCTGCTGCGGATGACCGAGGACCAGGAGTGGCGGCCCCGGGACCGGGGCAACCCGATCTACGCGACCCTGCTGGCCCTGCTGTTCCAGTACGGCGTGGCGGCGCACGACCTCGAGGTCGAGAAGCTGAAGCAGAAGCAGAACGCCTGGGAGGAGGTCGAGGACGTCGCGAAGGTGATCGCGATGAAGACGGCCCGCCAGGACGCCAAGGACTACATCCTGTTCCCACTGCTCGCCGGACCTCGCGCGCCGCAGGTGGCCGCCGGCAACCTCGTGGCCAACCTGGTCCGCAACGTGTGGGCCTTCACCATCATCTTCTGCGGGCACTTCCCCGACGGCACCGCGATGTTCTCCGAGGAGGAGGTCCAGAAGGAGTCGCGCGGGGGCTGGTACGTGCGCCAGATGATCGGCGCCGCGAACGTCCGCGGCAGTCGCCTGTTCCACGTCATCAGCGGCAACCTCGGGCACCAGATCGAGCACCACCTGTTCCCCGACCTGCCCTCACGGCGGTACGCGGCCCTGTCCTCGGAGGTCAAGGACATCTGCGACCGCTACCGCCTGCCCTACAACGTCGGCAACCTGCGCGAGCAGTTCGGCTCGGTGGTCCGCAAGATCTGGAACCTGCGCAAGCCCAACGGCGACGGCGGTCCCGACACCTACGAGGGCGTCGACACCCACGCCCGGAACGCCCCGCTGAACCACGACCGGATGGACGGCACCGAGATCCCCCTGGCCGCGTCGCGTGCCGCGGCCCGCAAGCGCCGCGAGCGCAAGGAGGCCACGGCCGCGGCCGTGTGAGGCCCGGCGGCGCTCAGCCCATCAGGTCGCTGGCGTCCCGGCCGACCCAGGCGTTGGTCGGCCGGTGCGCCTGCACCCACGCGGGATCCTGCAGCACCCGCCGTCCGCTCATCGATTCGATCGAGAGCCGCACGACGTGGGGCCGGTCGCCGCCGACCAGGGGGTGCAGGCGGTCGATGGCGGCCTGCTCCTCCGCGGTGGGGGTCGACAGCTCGTCGAGGTGACCGCGGACGAGCACGCTCCAGCCGGTGTCGAAGGTCGGGTCGATCCCGTCGGCCTGGAAGCTCGCGGCGCCCCGGGCGTGTGCCGCCTCGAGCTTGGCGCCCTCGACCGTGCGGAACAGCAGGTGGTCGTCGTGGAGCACGAAGTCCACGGGCAGCACCGTCGGGCTGGGGTCGTCGGGCAGGGCGACCCGGCCCACCCGGACCGTGCCGAGCAGCTGCCGGCTGGTCGCGTCGTCGAGCACGGTGGAACGGTCCTGCGCGCCTGTCACCGTCGGCATCCTCCCGGTAGGTCACGCCACGACCGTACGAACCCCGCCCCGGCGCGCACAGGGCCGATCGACCTACCCTGCCGGGCCCCGTGACCCCGCCCCGAGGACCCTCGCCGTGACCGACACCGTCGGTGCCTGGATGTCCCTGGTCCACGACCTGTACCCACCGCACCAGGCCGCCTCCTGGGACAACGTCGGCCTGCAGGTGGGGGACCCCGACTGGCCGGTGGAGCGAGTGCTGGTCACGCTCGACGTGACGGGGCGGGTGGTCGACGAGGCCGCCGACGGTCCGGCGACGCTCGTCCTGGCCCACCACCCGCTGATGTTCCGTCCGCTGGCACGGCTCACCCCGGACACGGCCAGCGGACGCACCGCCCTGCGGGCCGCACGAGCGGGGGTCGCGGTCGGCGCCGCGCACACCAACCTGGACGTGGCCGCGGACGGGGCGGGCACCTCCGACCCGGTGGCACGGGTCCTCGACCTGCAGGACGTCACCCCGCTCGACACCACCGTGGCCGAGGGGCGCCGTCTCAAGCTCATCACCTTCGTGCCCCGCGACGACGTCGACGCCGTCGTCGATGCCCTCGCCGCCGCCGGTGCCGGGACCATCGGCGGGTACACACGCTGCCACTTCCGCGTCGACGGGACCGGCAGCTTCCGCCCGGGGGAGGGGACCGATCCGCACGTCGGCCACGTCGGGACCGTCCACGAGGAACCCGAGGCCCGGGTCGAGATGGAGCTGCCGCGCGGCCGGGTCGGGGCGGTGGTGGCGGCGCTGCTCGCCGCTCACCCCTACGAGGAGGTGGCCTACGACCTCGTGCCCGTGGTGGACGTGGACGGCCACGGCCTCGGGGTGGTGGGCCAGCTGCCCGGCCCGCTGCCGCTGCGGGCCCTGGCCGCACGGCTCCGGGAGGGGCTGCCCGCCCCGCACCTGCGCCACGCCGGCGAACCGGACCGGCTCGTTCGTCGCGTCGCCGTGGTGGGCGGTGCCGGCGACAGCCACATCGGGGCGGCCCTGGCCGCGGGCGCCGACGTGTACGTC
Source organism: uncultured bacterium (assembly GCA_963796225.1). Taxonomy (GTDB): domain Bacteria; phylum Actinomycetota; class Nitriliruptoria; order Nitriliruptorales; family Nitriliruptoraceae; genus CAWCLK01. The sequence continues at coordinate 87,269 of CAWCLK010000008.1, read as the reverse complement.
ACCGGCGACCTGCGCCACCACGTCACCCTCGACGCGCTCGAGCAGGGCCTGGCCCTGGTCGACGCCGGGCACCACGCCACCGAGGTGGCCGCCATGCCCCACTGGATCGCCCGCCTGCGCGACGAGGGCGCACGGCGGCAGCTGCAGGCACCGGTGATAGCGTCGGCCGTCGACACCTCGCCGTGGTCGGGCTGACCCGGCGAGCACCCTGCCCGAGCGAGGCGCAACCACCAGGAGGGGCCGTGGCCGACCCGACGCCCGAGCAGCTCGGTGGGCTGCTGGCGCTCAGCGACACCGACGCCGAGATCCGTCGACTGCAGAAGCGGCTCGACGAGCTGCCCGAGCAGCAGCAGCTCGACGCGACGATCGAGGAGCGCACGCAGCTCGAGCAGGCCCGCGACGACCGGACCCTGGACCAGGACGAGGCGCAGGCCGAAGCCGCCCGCGAGGACCGCGAGGTCGACCAGCTGCGGGCCCGGCTCGAGGCCGAACAGCAGCGCATGTACGGGGGCGAGATCACCAACGCCAAGGAGCTCGGCTCCATGCGGGCCGAGATCGACTCCGTGCAGCGGCGCATCGCCGAGCACGAGGACGCCGAGCTCGAGGCCATGCAGCGCGCCGAGGAGATCGACGCCGGCATCGCCGACCTCGATCGCCAGGTCGCGGCCCTCAGCGAGCGCATCGACGAGCTGGGCGTCCTGCGCGACGAAGCCGCCCGGTCGCTGATGGCCGAGATCGCCGAGCTCGAGGTGCAGGCCGAACGCCAGCGCGAGCCCCTGCCCGACGACCTGCTGGCGCGCTACGACGACGCACGGGATCGCTTCGGGGGACGCGCGGTCGGGCAGCTCGAGGACGACCGGTGCTCGGCCTGTGGGATCAGCCTGTCCTACGCGGACGTCAACGCGCTGGTCGAGGGACCACCGCTGACGGCATGTCCGTCGTGCCAGCGACTGATGGTCGTGACCTGACGTCACGCAGGCGCGCAGGCACCGGCGTGCGTGGGTGGACGATCTCGAAGTGCTCGTCCGACGTGTCGGCCGCGACCCCGATCTCGTCGGGGCCGGCGAGCTTCGCGGCGAGCTTGGCGTGGTCGGCGGCCCGCAGCAGCGACACCTCGTCGGTCGCCAGGTCGGCCGAGGCGGCGATGCCGTAGTAGGCGTGCACGCGGAACGCGGTGCCGTCCGGCAGGGCGAGGCGTTCGTCGGCCAGCAGGCGGGCCAGGCGGCGTGCTGCGGCCAACGCCCCGGCCCGGTTCGCCCCGACCAGCGCCACGGCGACCTCGTCGCTGCCGAGCCGTGCCACGAGGTCGGTGCGCTTGGTGGATCGCCGCAGCACGTGCCCCAGCGCGCGCATGGCCTCGGTCCCGATCGGGTGGCCGTACCGCTCGTTGAGGTTGCGCATCCCGGCGATGTCGGCGAGCAGGATCGCGTAGGGCGCGCCGTCCAGGCGTAGCCGGTACAGCCCGTCGTAGAAGGCCCGCACGTTGAGCAGGCCCGTGACCGCGTCCTCGTCCCGCGACCGCCGCCGGGTCTCCTCGTAGCGACGCAGCAGCACCCCCGTCCCGGTGCCGAGCACGGTCACGCCGATGAATCCGAGGATCCGCAGCAGCGGTCCCAGGGTCCAGGTCACGTTGCCCTCGGCGACGTCGACGGCCCCGTGCATGACCGCGGCGAGCAGCGCGAGGGCCAGGGCGGCTTCGCCCGCCACCAGTCCGGCCGTCGCCACGGCGGCGATGCTGAGCCACACCAGGTCCGGGGCGTCGAGCAGCGCGTGGCCGCTGGCGGCGACGACGGTGATCGCGGCGGCCGCGGCCAGGACCCCGGGCTGGCCCCGCAGGGCCCGCTCGACACGGACGAGCCGGTCGGCCGCGGTGCGTGTCACGTCCTGGCGTCCCACGCCGACCCTTCGTCGCCCGGTGGTGTCACGTGCCCCTGTCGGCCAGGGCACCCACCAAGTTCACCACGTCGGACGGGGTCGCGAGCCGGAACGCCGCCTCGGTCTGGCGATCCCGCTCGGCGACCAGGACCGTGGTGCCGCCGCGTGCGCGGGCCGCACGAAAGGCGTCCTCGTCGGTGACGTCGTCGCCGATGACGACCAGGTGGCGGTCCGGCGCGGCGTCGGCCAGCCGGTCGACGACCGTGCCCTTGGTGATGCCCGCGGGGCGCAGCTCGGTGACGGCCTTGCCGTCGGTCACGACGAACCCGGGCCCGTCGTCGCAGTGCGCGTCGAGGACGTGGCGGATCTTCAGCAGGGTCTGGCCGGGGTCGGCGACCTGGCGATGGTGGACCGCGATGGAGGCGGGCTTGCGTTCGACCAGCCAGCCGAGCGACACGTCGACGACGTCCTTGAGCTCGGCCTCGGCCCGGTCGAGCACCGGCCCGACCGCCTCGAGGTCGACCAGCGTGTCCAGCGTCCCGTCCGGGTGGGCCAGCTCGGTCCCGTGGCCGCCGGCGAGCGTCACCTGGTCGTCGACCGACAGCCGCCGTCGCAGGTCACGCACGGGGCGCCCCGACACGATCGCGACCTGGCAGCGTTCACCCAGCCGGCGCAGGGCGTCCTCGGCCCCGTCGACCGGCACGGCGGCGTCGGGCGTCGCGACGATCTCGGACAGGGTCCCGTCGAAGTCGATGAGCACCAGCAGCTCGCCGGTCGTCGGGAGGTCGTCCAGGACCTCGTCGATCGCGTCGGGCATGGAGGTCTCCCGTCATCCGATGATGTTGGCCAGCTCGGTCTGGACCCATTCGAACACGTCGTGGGCCCGGACCGAGGCTGCCATGCGTTCGATGCGGGCGCGACGGTCGGTGGCCTCGAAGCGCAGCGCCTGCTGCATCAGCAGGGCGAGGCTCTCGACGTCGAAGGGGTTGCAGTTCAGCGCGTCGTCGGCGAGCTCCTGGCTGGCGCCCGTGAACTCGCTGAGCAGGAGCACGCCGGCCTCGTCGCCGGCGTCCTGGACGGTCACGAACTCCTTGGCGATCAGGTTCATGCCGTCCTTGAGCGGCGTGACGCACATCACGTCGGCGAGACGGTAGTAGGCGGCGAGCGAGTGGCGCGGGATCGCCCGGTGGAGGTAGTGGACGGGGACGTCGTGCCCGGGCTCGGTGAACTGCCCGTTGATCGTCCCGACGATCAGCTCGACCTGGTCGCGCAGCTCCTGGTACTCCTCCACGTCCTCGCGGGAGGGCACGGCGATCTGCACGAAGGCGAACTCGGGGCGCAGCTCGGGGCGGTCGGCCAGCACCCGCTGGATGGCCTGCAGGCGGTGGCGGATGCCCTTGGTGTAGTCCAGTCGGTCGACGCCGAGGAACACGCGACGCCCCGCGAACTGCTCGCGCAGGTCCGCGAGCTCGGCCTCGCACTCGTCCGACGTCGCGATGCGGGCGAACTCGCCGGCGTCGATGGAGATCGGGTGGGCCGCGGTGCGGACCGCGTGGCCGTCCGGGAGGTAGATCACGCCGCCCGACACGGTGACGTCGCGCCGGGACTGCTGCACCGACCGGACGAAGTTGGTGCGGTACCACTCGGTGTGGAACCCGAGCGCGTCGGCGCCCAGCAGGCCGTCGAGCAGCGTGTCGCGCCACGGCAGGCGCGCCACGAGCTCGGGCGGGGGGAACGGGATGTGCAGGAAGTACCCGATCTGCGCGTCCGGGCGCAGGTTGCGCAGCATGCGGGGCGCGAGCATCAGGTGGTAGTCCTGCACCCAGTACACGGGGTTGGACTCGTGCAGGGCCGCGGCGGCCTCGGCGAACGTGGCGGTTGACCTCCTCGTAGGTCCGCCACCAGGCGCGGTCGATCACCGGTTCCTTGAGCAGGTCGTGGAACAGCGGCCACAGGGTGCGGTTCGAGAAGCCCTCGTAGTACTCGTGCACCTGCTCCTGCGACAGGGACAGCGGGTGCAGGCGGGCGTCGAAGCCGTCGACCCGGTCCGGGACGTCGGTCTCGCCGCCGTCCCAGCCGACCCAGTGTCCGTCGACCTCCTCGACCACGGGACGCAGCGCGGTGACCAGTCCACCGGCGCTGGGGTGCCAGGTGTCCCCATCGCGGCTGACGGGCAGGCGGTTGGCCACCACGACGAGCGGTCGACCGTCGAGTGCGCTCACGTGCGGCCTCCTGTGGCGTCCGGGGCCCGCGACCGTAGCGAGCGACCTCCGCGCGGGGAGTTGTCCGTCGGTGCGTGGTGCGGGTCCACCACGCCGTACCCTTGCCCGTCTCGGGAGGAGACGATGAAGGCGACCGCGCCACGATCCTCGAAGGGTCGTGGCGAGGAACGTCCGGACTCCCCAGGGCAGGGTGCTGGGTAGCTCCCAGGCGGAGTGATCCGCGGAAAGCGCAACAGAAAGCAGACCGCGACCGGGTCCGCCCGGTCGTAAGGGTGAAACGGTGGTGTAAGAGACCACCGGCACGACGGGTGACCGTCGTGGCCAGGCATGCCCCACCCGGAGCAAGGCCAAGCAGGGACGATCGGTGGCCCGCCGGTTCGAGTCCCGGGTCGGCCGCTCGAGGCGCCGAGAGATCGGCGTCCCAGACAGATGGTCGCCCCCCGCCGCGAGGCGGGGAACAGAATCCGGCGTACGGACGTCTCCTCCCGAGCCTGCCCGATGCGCCGAGCGCCGCCGCGAGGCGCGGCGGCGCATCGGGACGTGGCGTACCGCGTCGTTCGGCGAGCGGGTGGGCTCCTACCCTCGACCCGTCTCGCCTGCTGACACATCGAGACCACGTTGGCCGACTCGCCCTTCCTCGCCGCCTGTCGCGGCGAGCCGCACGACACGATGCCCGTGTGGTTCATGCGCCAGGCCGGCCGCGCGCTGCCCGAGTACCGGGCGATCCGCCGCGAGCACTCCTTCCAGGACGTCGTCCACACCCCCGACCTCGCCGCCGAGGTGACCCTGCAGCCCGTGCGGCGGTACGGCGTGGACGCGGCCATCCTGTTCAGCGACATCGTCACGCCCGTGCAGGCGATCGGGCTGCCCGTCGAGATCCGCAAGGGGATCGGGCCGGTGCTCGACGACCCCATCCGCAGGCCCGCCGACCTCGACCGGCTGCGTCCCATCGAGCCCGAGGCCGACGCGCCCTACGTGCTCGAGACGGTGCGCATCCTGGCCCGCGAGCTCGGCGAGACCCCGCTGATCGGCTTCGCCGGCGCGCCCTTCACCCTCGCCTCGTACCTGGTCGAGGGACGGCCCTCGAAGAACTACGAGCACACCAAGGCGCTGATGTACGGCGACGAGGCGACCTGGAACCGGCTGATGGAGGTGCTCGCCGACATCGTCGCGGCGCACCTGCGGGCCCAGGTCGAGGCCGGGGCGCGTGCGGTGCAGCTGTTCGACTCGTGGGCCGGGGCGCTGCTGCCCGTCGACTACGAGCGCTACGTGCTGCCGTGGTCGCGGCGGATCCTCGAGGGCCTGGCCGACCTCGGCGTGCCGCGCATCCACTTCGGTGTCGGCACCGGCGAGCTGCTCGGCCTCATGGCCTCGGCGGGTGCCGACGTGGTGGGGATCGACTGGCGCGTGCCGCTGGCCACGGGGCGGGCCCGCGTCCCCGCCGGGGTGGCGACCCAGGGCAACCTCGACCCGACCGTCGTGCTGGGGCCGTGGGACCTGGTCGAACGCCGTGTGCGCGACCTGCTGGACGAGATCGGGGACCGTCCCGACCACGTGTTCAACCTCGGGCACGGCGTGCTGCCGGCCACCGACCCCGAGGTGCTGGCCCGCGTGGTCGAGCTCGTCCACGCCGAGGGTCGGACCGGCTCGTGAGCCCCGCCGCCAGCCCGCCGTCCCCACGTCCAGACCCTGACCCCGACCGTGACCCTGCGCACCGGGTCGTCGTCGTGGGCGGGGGGATCACCGGGCTCGCCGCGGCGTGGTTCCTCCACCGGGCGGGCGTGGACGTCACCCTGCTGGAGGCCAGCGACCGGCTCGGCGGCAAGCTCCTGACCGGCGAGGTCGCCGGCGAGCAGGCCGAGCTCGGTGCCGACGCCTTCCTCGCCCGGACCCCCGCCGCCCCGCGCCTGGCGCGTCAGGTGGGCCTGGGCGACGACCTCGTGCCGCCCGCCACGGGCCAGGCGTGGCTGTGGATCGGCGGGCGCCTGCGTCGCCTGCCCACCGGCACGGTCCTGGGCGCCCCGACCGACCCGCTGGCCGTGGCCCGCAGCGGGGTCCTCTCGCCCGCCGGGCTGGTGCGCGCCGGGCTGGACCTGGTCCTCCCGCGTCGCCCCGTCGCCGGGGACCGGTCGGTGGCGGACGTCGTCGGGGCGCGGTTCGGCACCGACGTGGTGGAGGCCCTCGTCGAGCCCCTGCTCGGTGGGGTCTACGCGGGGCGTCCCGACCAGCTCTCCGTCGAGTCGACCGCCCCGGCGATCGCCACCGCCGCACGCGAGCACCGCAGCCTGCTCGCGGGCCTGCGCGCCCACCGGGCCGCGGTCGCCGCCCGCGACGACGGGCCCGTGTTCCTCACCCTGGCGCACGGGCTGGACCAGCTCGTGGACCGCCTGGTCGCCGACCTCGGGGACCGGGTGCACACCTCGACCGCGGTGGCCTCCGTGACCCGGGCGACGGGGGACCGGTGGGAGGTCCGCACGGCTGAGGGCGCCCACGTCGCCGACGACGTCGTCCTCACCACACCGGCGTACGTCACCGCCGACCTGCTCACCGGGGTGGCCCGCGACGTCGCCGCCGAGCTGGCCATGATCCCGTATGCGTCCGTGGCCGTGGTGACCATGGCCTACCCACGGTCGGCCGACGCCGAGATGCCTCCCGGGTCGGGGATGCTGGTGCCCCGGACCGAGGGACGGCTGGTCAAGGCCTCCACGTGGGTGTCGCGCAAGTGGCCGCACCGCGACACCGGCGACCACGTGCTGGTGCGGTCGTCGGTGGGGCGCATCGACGACGCCCGCTGGCGCGACCTCGACGCCGACGAGCTCGTCCGGCGCGTCGACGCCGAGACCCGCTGGGCCACCGGCATCTCCACGCCCTGCGTGGACGCCGTGGTCACGCCCTGGGAACGGGGACTGCCGCAGTACCTCGTGGGCCACCGCGAACGGGTCGACCGCATCCGCATGCGCCTGCCGGCCGGCCTGCACGTCGCCGGCGCCGCCTACGACGGTGTGGGCGTCAGCCCGTGTGTGGCCTCCGCCGAGCGTGCGGTGGGGGCAGTCGTCGCAGCAGAAGGGTGAAGCGCTGGCGTCAGGACTCGCGGCGTCCGCTTCAACCTTCCGGCACCTCACCCGGCTCGAGCAGCTCGGGGCCGTCGTTGCGGACGTTGTTGACGCGATCGGTGATCGGGACGGCCTCGAGACGCGGCACGCCCGCGTTGGCGACGACACGCTGGAGGTGCTCGGCCTCCTGCGGGTCGGCGGTCAGCCACTCCTCCCACAGGCGTTGTGGCAGCACGACCGGCATGCGGTCGTGGATGTCCTGCATGCGCCCCGCCGCGGCCGTGGTGAGGATCGCCGTGGAGAACACCGGGTCGGGGTCCTCCTGCTCGGGGTCCCGCCACACCGTCCAGATCCCCGCGAACGCCAGCGGGGCGTCGTCCGGGTCGTGGATGAAGTACGGCTGCTTGCGCGACGAGCCCTCCCGGGCCTGCCACTCGTAGAAGCCGTCGGCCGGCAGCAGACAGCGCCGCTTGGCGAACGCCGAGGCGAACATCTTCGACTCGGCCACCGTCTCGACCCGGGCGTTGATCGGGGCGCGGGCCTTGAGGTTCTTGGCCCAGAAGGGCAGGAAGCCCCAGCGAAGGGTCCCGAGCCGGCGGTGCTCGTCGGCCCCGATCACCGCGTAGACGTCCAGCGTCGGGGCGACGTTGTAGCGCGGCCCGAGCGCCTCGGTGCGCACCTCGTCGACCCCGAAGGCGTCAGCGAGCTGCTCGGGGGTGGACACGGACACGAAGCGACCGCACATGGGTGGGGAGACTACGGGGCGCCGGCGACGCGGTCAGCGGGGAGAGGCGGCGGGCAGGGCCAGCTCGACCACCGCCCCGCCACCGGGTGCGGTCCCGAGCGCGAAGGAGCCGCCGGCCTCCTCGGCGACCCGACGGCAGATGTCGAGTCCGAGGCCGGTCGACGCGCCGCCCGACCGGCCGCGCTCGGCGGCACCGGGGTCGGTGAAGCCGGGCCCGGCGTCGTGGACCCGCAGGACCCGTCGGTCCGCGTCGACCTCCACCTGCACGCCGAGCCCCGTCCCGGCCGGCGTGTGGTGCAGGACGTTGCCCACCAGCGCGTCCACGGCCGCGGCGAGCTCGTCGGGCTCGACCCCGACCCACGCGTCGACGTCGGGGACCGTGGTCGCGAGGGCACGGCCCTCGTCCTCGACCAGCGGCGCCCAGAAGGCGACGCGGTCGCGGACCACCGCCCCGAGGTCGGCGACGCCCCCCGTGGCCCGTCCCGCCCGTGCCTGGCGGATCAGTCGGTCGACGGTCTCCTCGAGTGCCCGCACGTCGGCCGCCAGTCGGTCACCGGCGGCGCCGGCGGGCAGGGCCTCCACGTCCAGCCGCAGCGCGGTCATCGGCGTGCGCAGCCGGTGGGAGAGGTCGGCGGCGCCCTCGCGCTCGGCCCGCAGCATGTCGTCGATCCGGTCCGCGAGGGCGTTGAGGGCCGTCGCCACGTCGGCGATCTCGGGGGGACCGGCCACCGGAGCGCGCGCGCCCAGGTCGCCCGCGGCCAGCCGACGTGCCGCGACCGCCACGTCGTCGGCCGGTCCCACCACGCTGCGGGCCAGGCGGTCGGCGACGACCACCGCCGCGACGACCAGGATGATGCCGAGCCCGCCGAGGATGGCCCACGCACGCCACACCCCGGCGGTCAGCACCGCCGTGGGCACCCGGACGTGGACGACCGCCGACCCGTCGGTGCCGAAGACCGGCGTGACCACGTCCCGGCCGCCGGGGACCTCGGCGCTGAACGCCTCGCCCGCGACGGCGCGCGCGACCTCCTGGGGGCCGACCACCACGTCACCGATGACGTCCCCGTCGGGCAGTACCACCGTGACCGGCCCCGGGGCGTCGGGACGCACGATCTCGAGGGCCACCTCGATCGCCTCCGAGTCGCCCGTGGCGATGGTGGGCGCCAGCGCCCCGGCGACCTGCCGTGCCGCGGTCAGGGCGCGTTCGGCGGCGAGCGTGCGCACGAGCAGCGCCAACGGCACGACGAAGGCGACCGTCACCATGACCGTCGTGGCCGCGGCGACCAGGACCAGGCGCCGACGCATCCCGGCCTCACGCATCGGGTGCGGCCAGCTTGATCCCGACGCCGCGGACGGTGTGCACGTACCGAGGCTCGGCCGCGGTCTCGCCGAGCTTGCGGCGCAGCCACGACAGGTGGACGTCGACGGTGCGGTCCCCGCCCCCGAGGGGCTGCTGCCACACCTCGGTCAGCAGCTCACGCTTGGTCACGACCTCGCCGGCGCGGCGAGCGAGGTGGGTGAGCAGGTCGAACTCCAGCCGGGACAGGTCGAGCGCCTCGCCGTCGAGCCGCGCCTCGCGGCCGCGCACGTCGATCTGCAGGCCGCCGACCTCGAGGCGGTCCTCCTCGACGCCCGACGCAACCCGCCGCAGGACGGCGCGGATCCTGGCGTCGAGCTGGGCCCCCGAGAAGGGCTTGACCACGTAGTCGTCGGCACCGGCGTCCAGCGTGGCCACGATCTCGGCCTCGTCGTCACGCGCCGTGGCGACCACCACCGGGGCGTCGCTGATGCCCCGGAACATCCGCAGCCACTCCCGCCCGTCGAGGTCGGGCAGGCCGAGGTCGAGCACGACGACGTCGGGGCGCGTGCGGGCGGCCACCTGCAGGGCGGCCATGCCGGTGCCCTCGGCGTGCACGGCGTGGCCGCGGTCCCCCAGGGCCCGCAGCAGCGCCGAGCGGATCCGGGGGTCGTCCTCGACCAGCAGCACCTGTGGCATGGCGAGCAGCCTACGCCCGGGAGGGCCGCGCCCCGCCGACCTGCGGCGACCACGAGGTGGGCTTGACCTGCCCTTGATGTGGGACCTGCGATGCTGGTCCCATGCCCCGCCCCGCCGCCGTCGTGCTCGGATGGGTCGCCGCGACCGCGGCGGCCGTCGCCGTCGCGTACGCCGGGGTCAGCAGCGTCGCCGGCGGGGTGGTCGAGCCCCTGCCGGCCACGGTGGGCCAACCGAGCCCGTCGGTGCTGGCCGAGGCACTGGCCAGCGAGTCGGCGTCCGCGGACGCCACGCCGGGCACCCCGTCGCCTGCGGACACGACGACGCCCGACGATGCCGGGGGCACTCCGGACACGGCGCCGGCGACCACGCCCCCGCCGAGCACCGCGCCGTCGACCGCCCCGTCCGCGACGCCCTCGGCCACGCCCCGCCCGACCTCCGCGCCGGCGTCCGAGCTGCGGTCCTACTCGCTGGTGGGCGGGTCGGCCACGCTGCGGTACGAGCCGGGGCGGGTGACCGTCGTGTCGGCCGAGCCCGCCCAGGGGTTCAGCTACGCCATCGAGGGCAACGGCACCGCCGAGGTGCGGGTCGACTTCCGCAGCGAGGAGCACCGCTCACGGCTGAAGGGCACGTGGGAGGACGGTGGACCGCGCGAGGAGATCGAGGAGTCCGGCGAGGTCGGCGACGACCACGAAGCCGACGACGACTGATCAGCACATCGGGTCGGGCAGCGGCTCGTGCAGGCCCCAGGCGTCCTCGAACCACGGCGGCTCGTCCGGCACCGGGCCGGGCGGGGCGAAGTGCGCATCGGCGTCGTCGACCAGGTCGAGGGTCATCCCGTACCCGAGGCCGGCGGGGAACACGACGTCGAGGTCGTGGCGGTGCGCGAAGCTGCGGCGGCGGTACAGCTCGTGGGCGTCGGTCATGAACGCCATGGTGTGGATGGCGATCCGCCGGCACCCGTGCGCCCGGGCACGCTCGACCACGGCGTCCACGAGCGCCCCGCCGGCCCCGCTGCCCTGGGCCTCGGGGGCCACCGCGAGGAACCGGAAGCCCGCGTCGCCGGCCGGGGGCGTGATGCCCTCGAACTGCTCGTCGCCGGGCAGGACGAAGCCGACGCAGCCGATCGGGCGGTCCTGCGCGTCGACCGCCACCAGCGCCTCGGTGCAGCCGGGGACCCAGCGGTCCGGGGCGCCGAGGAAGTCGCGGTACCGGTCGTCGAACGGGCCGACGGCGTCGTAGGCCTCGACGAGCAGCGCCCCGACGCGGTCGTGGTCGTCGGGGCGGATCGGTCGCACGGTGGGGGAGGGCATCAGTCGCTGGTCCCGAGTCGGAAGCGCAGCACCTGCTCCTGGTCGTCGAGCAGGTCGGCCAGTCGGGCCAGGCGTTCCTGCCCGTCGGGCTGGGCCAGCAGGTGCTGGGCGTCCTGGGGACCCAGCGGCGACAGGATGACCGCCTGGTACGACGCCGTCAACGGGTCGGACTCGACGTCGACCTCGGGCACGTCCTCGCCGAGCTCGGCCGCCAGGGCCAGCACCCGCTGGAGCTTGCGGCCCACGTCGGCGAGGAGGTCGGGTTCGACGTCGGCGTCGCCGTCCGGCCAGCTCGACACCCGGGCGCAGGGGTACGGGTCGTCGGCCAGCCACTCCTCGACGCGGATCCGTTCGGTGCCCACGGCCACCAGCACCCAGCGTCCGTCCTCGAACTCCTCGGCCCGCACGATCTCCGCGACCGTGCCGACCGACGTGCGGCTGTCGTTGCCGCCGACCTCGTGCCCGCGTTCGATGAGCACCACCCCGAACCGTCGGTCACCGCCGAGGGCGTCGTGCACGAGGGCCCGGTACCGGGGTTCGAACACGTGGAGGGGGAGGACCATCCCGGGCAGCAGGACGGTCCCCAGCGGGAACATCGGCAGGGTCTCGGGCACGAAGCACCATTCCTCGTGGCGGGGTTCGGCCGCGTGGTGCCGGGCGGATCGGGGCCGTGGGACAGCCTGCAGCCCGGGCCGGGCGACTGGTAGGGATGGGACGACAGCGACGACAGAGGATGCCATGCCAGACGCGCAGCCCGACGTACCCGGCTGGGAACGGTCCGGAGACGCCCTGCACCGCACGGTGACCTTCGACGGCTACCGCGACGCGGTGGCCTTCACGGTCCGGGTCGCGATGGAGGCCGAGGCGGCCAACCACCACCCGGACCTCCTGCTGACCTGGGGCCGGGTCGACATCACCCTCACCAGCCACGACGTCGGCGGTGTCACCGACCGCGACGTCGCCCTGGCCCGCACCATCAACGACCTGCTCGAACGCACCTCGGGCTCCTGACTACGGTCCCCGTCCCGACGAGGACGAGGTGTGCACGTGGACGTCACGGTCGAGGACCGGGTCGCGCTGGTGACCGGCGCCAGCCGCGGGATCGGCGAGGCCATCGCGGCCGAGCTGCTGGCCAGCGGGGCGCGGGGCGTGGTGGTCACGGGGCGTCGTCCCGAGACCCTGGCGGAGGTGGCCGATCGCCTCGGGACCGACCGGGTCCACACCGTGGCGGGCAACGCCGCGGACCCGGAGCACGCGGCCGCCGCGGTCCAGGCGGCCGTCGACACCTTCGGGGCCTGCGACGTGCTGGTGAACAACGCCGGGACCAACCCGTCGGGCGGGGCGATCATGGACGTCGAGCTCGGCGCCATCGACAAGACCTGGGAGGTCAACCTGCGCGCCCCGCTGGTGTTCGCGCGCGAGGCCTGGCACCGGTGGATGCAGGAGCACGGCGGGGCGATCGTGAACATCGGGTCGGCGGGCGGACTGGCCCCCAGCCCCTTCATCGGCGCCTACAACGTGTCCAAGGCGGCGCTGCACCACCTCACGCGCCAGCTGGCCCACGAGCTGGCGCCCGGGGTGCGGGTCAACGCGGTGGCGGCGGCGATCGTGAAGACCCGGTTGTCGCGTGCGCTGTGGGAGGCCGACGAATCCGCCGTGGCCGCCGCCCATCCGCTGCAGCGCCTCGGCACGCCGGAGGACGTGGCCCGGGCGGTGACGTGGCTCGCGTCGGACCAGGCGTCGTGGATCACGGGCATCGTCATGCCCGTCGACGGGGGCGTGTCCGGCGCCGCGGCGGGCCTGGTCGGCTGACCACGCCCGTCAGCGACGCTCGCTGACCTCGATCTGGACCTCTCGGGGCCGCCCGGCGTCCAGGCACGCCCCGTCGCCGACCCCGACGCCGACGGCATCCAGGCCGGCGAGGTCGCCGCTGCCGAACGCCACCGGACCGGAGCCCGCATAGCGGTACATCAGCTGGTCGGCGTCGTCCACGTGGTCGAGGCCCACGACGTGCCCGATCTCGTGCACGAGCACACCGCCCCACGACACCGACCGCTCGGCGAAGTCGGGAGACAGCCACCGCTGGTCGTTGAGCAGGATCTGGGCCGTCACGAACACGCCGTCGACGGCCACCGGCACGGCCACGCCCTGGTCGCTCTCGCGCAGCGCGGTGTGGCCGTCCGGCGACGTCCAGGCCACCAGCACCGGGGACCAGTCGCGGCCATAGCGGTCGGGATCGATGGTGGGACGCAGCTCGCGGGGGGCCTCGTCGGTCGTGCCGAGGTAGCGGAACTGCAGCCCCGTGACCGCCGCGACCCGCTCGAACGCCTGCCGCACCAGGTCCGGCGCGTCCTCGGGCGCCCCGTCGGGGTTCAGCACCCAGTCGACCGTCTGGCACGGGTCCCAGCGCACGGCGGAACCGTCGGCGCGGCTGGCCCACAGCCGGTAGCCCTCGGGGGACGCCTCCGGGCCGACCATCGCGATGCCGTCGTTGTCCGGCATCGTCGCCCAGACCGTCACCGCCATCACCGCGGCGCCCAGGAGCAGCAGGGCCAGCAGGCGTGCCGGACCCCCCGCACGCGGGCGCGGCGGGAGGGGGAGGGGTTGGGGGTGGGGGAGTGGGCGGACGACACGGGCGGGAGCTCCTCGGGGCGCACGCACGGTACGCCACCGCCCCCCGAGGGGCCCGGACTACGGTCCCGATCCGTCGGCGACGGGTGGAGCGGTGATGGCGGACCGGCTGCGCTGGTTCGAGCAGCCGGACGGGCGGATGCCGTGGATCGAGGCCGGCCGGGCCGACGGGGCCCCGGTGCTGGCGCTGCCGGGCCTCTCGGACGGGCTGATGCCGCTCAGCGAGGTCGGGCCCCACGTGCTCGGCTCCGCCCGCAGCACACGGCGACTGCCGTTCCGCGTCGTCACGGTCTCCCATCGCCATCCCATGCCCGCGACGGTGACGACCCGCGACCTCGCCCGGGACGCCGCCGCCTTCGTCGAGGCGTGCCTGGACCCACCCGTGGTGGTGGTGGCCCACTCGATGGGCGGCATGGTCGCGCAGTGGCTCGCCGCCACCCGCCCCGACCTCGTGCGCGAGCTCGTCCTCACCGCCACGCTCGCCCGTCCGGTGCCCGCCTTCACGGCGATCCTGCACGACTGGGAGGCCATGGTCGTCGAGGGGCGGTGGCGCGACTTCGCCGCCTCCGCGAACGAGGTCGCCTACACCGGCAGCGAGCTGCTCCGCCGGCGCCTGCTGCTGCGGGTCACCCGGCCGCCGTCGGCGCCGCACCTCGTCGACCGCCACCGGGCCCTCACGGCGGCGTGCCTGGCCCACGACGCCACCGCCGTGCTCGGCGACATCACCTGCCCCACGCTGGTGCTGGCGGGGTCGGACGACCCCGTCGTGCCCCCGACCGCCAGCCAGCAGCTGGCGGCGGCGATCCCGCACGCGGCCTACGAGCAGTTCGAGGGGCTCGCCCACGGCTTCCCCGAGCAGTCGCCCGGGCGGACCCTGGCAGCGGTCACCGCGCACATGGACCTCGACGGAGGAGCGGCAGCATGACGCGTTCGTGGTGGGGCTGGGGCGACGAGGACGACGCCGTCGCCGGCGACGAGCTCGCCGGCCTGGCCCAGATCGTCGCCAGCCGGTTCGGCGGCGCCCCGCCCACGCCGCTCGCACCCCCGGACGTGGCGGCCGTCGCCCTGCCCGCGCCCCGCGTGCACCTGCCCGAGGCCCTGGCCCACCTCGCCGACGGGGACGAGGACCCGCACCGGTCGCGGGTCCGCCACGCCCACGGCCAGGCGTTCCGCGACGTCGCGCGGGCCGTCCGGGGCACGCTCGTGGCCGCCCCGGACCTGGTCGCACACCCCCGCACCGCGGGGGAGGTGGCCGCACTGCTCGACTGGGCGACCGAGGCCGACGTGGCCGTCGTGCCCTTCGGGGGCGGCAGCTCGGTCGTCGGCGGGGTCACCCCGCCCGACGGACCCACGGTCACCCTGGACCTCACGCACATGGACCGCGTGGTCGAGGTCGACCCCGTGTCGCTGGCTGCGCACGTCGAGGCCGGTGCGCTCGGGCCCCGGATCGAGGACCAGCTGCGCCCGCACGGGCTGACGTTGCGGCACTTCCCCCAGTCGTGGGAGTTCTCCACGCTGGGCGGGTGGATCGCGACCCGGGCCGGCGGTCACTTCGCCACACGCTGGACCCACATCGACGACCTGGTCGAATCGGTCGGCGCCGAGACGCCGACGGGGCGCTGGGACAGCCGACGGCTGCCGGCCTCGGGCGCAGGGCCGTCACCGGACCGGATGCTGCTCGGGTCCGAGGGCACGCTCGGCGTGATCACCGACGCGTGGGTCCGGGTCCAGCGGCGCCCGACGTTCCGGGCCCAGGCGTCGGTGACCTTCCCCGACCCGACCGCCGGGGCACGGGCGGTCCGCGCGCTGGTCCAGTCCGGCCTCGACCCCGCGAACTGCCGGCTGCTCGACCCCACCGAGGCCGCCCTGGCCGGGGCCGGCGACGGGACCACGACCGTGCTGGTGCTGGGCTTCGAGTCCGCGGACCACCCCCTGCACGCCTGGATGGACCGCGCCCTCGAGCTGGCGGCCGACCACGGCGGGGCATGTCCCGACGGGGCGCGCCACAGCGAAGGGGACCGCACCGGCGAGACCGCCGGCGCGGGCGGCGCGTGGAGGCGGACCTTCCTGCGCGCGCCCTACCTGCGCGACGGGCTGGCGCGACTGGGCGTGGTGGTCGAGACCTTCGAGACCGCCATCACCTGGGACCGCTACGACGAGTTCGTGGGCCGCGTGCAGCAGGCCGCCACCGACGCGGTCACCGAGGTCTGCGGGGCAGGGCTCGGTGTCGTTGCGGTTGACCCATGCCTACCCCGACGGGGCGGCCCCGTACCTGACCGTGATCGCCCCGACGCCCGGCGACGACCCCGTCGCCGCGTGGGACGAGGTCAAGGCCGCCGCGTCCGAGGCGATCCTCGCGGCCGGGGGGACGATCACCCACCACCACGCCGTGGGGCGCGACCACGCCCCGTGGTACCGGCGCCAGGTCCCGGCCCCGTTCCTGGCGGCCACGGACGCGGCCCGCCGGGCCGTGGACCCCGCCGGGATCTGCAACCCCGGCGTGCTGGGAACCCCCGCATCGGGGTGATCGACCGGCCGGGCCGACCGCCACCACATCACCGCCGACACGACGGCACACTCCTCGCCCGGTCGTCAGCTGGGGCAGTCGTGCAGCAGGTCATGGGGGTGTTCGCGGACGGGATGGTGCTCGCCCTGCCCGTGCTCGCCGTCGTCGGCCTGGCCACGCTCGTGGCGGTGGTGCGGCGCCGGGGCGGCGGTCGTCAACGGCTGCGCACCATGGGCGGCGGGATCCTCGCGGCGGCGCTCGTGCTGATCCTGGCCACCACGCTGCTGCCCGTGATCGCCGGGGCGCCGGCCTCGCTCAACCTCACGCCCGGCGCGACCATCCGCAACTACCTGCGGTTCGGCGATGACGTCCTGTCCGCCCGCAACCTCGGGCTGAACATCGCCCTGTTCGTGCCCTTCGGGCTCGGGCTGGCCCTGTGGCGGCGCTGGGGCGTGTTCCGCGTCGTCCCGGTGGCGGTCGTGCTGAGCGTGCTGGTCGAGGGCGCGCAGTACGTGTTGCCGCTCGGCCGTGCCGTGGACGTCGACGACGTGCTGCTCAACACGTTCGGCGCGCTGCTGGGCGCCCTGACCGTCGTGGTCGTGCGCCGCCTCGTCCCCGGGCCCCCGTCGCCCCGGTCCCGGGAGGACGACCACCCGGACCTGTTCGTCGGCTAGCCCCCTGGTTCTCAGCACGGGCTCAGCTACCCGGTCGGGCTGGGGGAGGGGGACGGCGACGACGTGCTCGTCCCGTCACCCGAGGTGTCCCGGGTGGCCGGCGAGGACGTCGGGCTCGGCGACGAGGTCGGGCTGGGTGAGGACGTCGGGCTGGGGGAGTCGGTCGGGCTGGGCGACTCGGTGTCCGACTCGGTCGGCAGTGGCACCTCGGTCTCGGTGAGCGTCTCGGTGGGCGAGGGGCTCTCCGTCTCGGTCGTCTCGGTCTCGGTCGGTGACGGGCTGGGCTCGACCACCACGATCCGGACGCACGGGCCGCCCTCGCGGTCCTCGGTGCCGGGCGCGACCTCCGTCCGAGTCTCGGCCGGTGCCGGCGCGGCGGTGCCGTCGGGGCCGCCGTCCGGTGGCGGTGGGGAGGCCTCGGGCGCGGAGGGGTTCTCGCTGTAGCCCTCGGGACACGGCTCGGGAGCGGGGTTCTCCGCCTCGTAGGCCGACAGGTCCGGCGGCGTGAAGTCGGAGGGCTCGACGTCCTCGAGCGCGGCGCTCATGACCTGCTGCCACAGGACCGCGGGCACGTTGCCGCCCGACAGTCCGTCGACGGGTTCGTTGCCCTCGAGGCGACCGATCCAGGTGACCGTGGTGAGGTCGGGCGTGTACCCGGCGAACCAGCCGTCCGCGCCGCCCTGGGTCGTCCCGGTCTTGCCCGCGGCGGGGCGGCCGATGTCGGCGCGCCCGCCGGTGCCGTTGGCGATGACGCGCCGCATGGCCTCGGTGGCGGTCCGGGCGTCGTTCGCGCTGATCGCGGCATCGCCGCCGGTGTCGGCCTCGTAGATCACGACGCCGTCGGCGTCCTCGACCTTGACGATCGTGTGGGCCCCGACGTGCACGCCCTCGGCGGCGAAGGTGTTGTAGGCCTCGGCGACCTGCATCGGCGTGAACTCGTCCACGCCCAGGGTCATCGACGCGCCGCGGCTGAAGGCGTCCTTCGTGGCTCCGCCCTCCCCGGGCACCTCCTCGGGCAGCCCGAGTCGCGTGGCCATGTCCACGACCGCCTCGGTGCCGACCTGCTGCTGCATCTGGGCGAAGACGGTGTTGGCCGACACGGCCAGGGCGTCGAACACCGTCAACATCCCGCGGTCCTTGTCGGCGTAGTCGTGGATCTCCTTGTCGCCGATCGTGATGCTCGCCGGTGCCTCGATGCGGGATTCCGGCGACAGGCCGGCGTCGAGCCACGCGGCCAGCGTGTAGGACTTGAACGTGGACCCCGTCTGGCGACGGGCGCGCACGGCGGTGTTGAACGACTGCTCGCCGAAGTCGGGCCCGCCCACGACGGTCCGGACCTCGCCGGTCTGCGGGTCGACGGACACGACCGCGCCCGTCAGCTCGGCGTCCAGCCCCGTGTCGGCCAGCACCTCGCCGACGATGCTCTCGGCGGACTGCTGGTCGTGCAGGTCGAGTCCGGTGTACACCTTCAGGTCGCCGGCGACGGCCTGGTCGCCGAGCTCGGCGGTCAGCTCGCGACGCACGGCGTCCATGTAGTACGGGGCGGTCGTGGTCGACAGCGCGTTGTTCGCGGTGACCTCGGGCAGCCCGGCGGAGACGGCCTGGTCGTGCTCGGACTGCGTGATCCAGCCCTCCTTCAGCATGCCGTCGAGCACGTAGGTGCGTCGCGCGTCCGCGCCCGAGGGGTTCTCGGCCGGGTCGAGGTTCTCGGGCGAGGAGATCATGCCGGCCAGGGTCGCGGCCTGGTTGAGGTCCATCTCCGGGGCGGGGACGTCGTAGTAGGTCTGCGCGGCCGCCCCGATGCCGTAGGCGCCCCGGCCCCAGTAGATCGTGTTCAGGTACCAGCCGAGCACGGTGTCCTTGGAGTACTTGCGGTCCACCTTGATGGCCAGCGCGGCCTCGCGCATCTTGCGGTAGTAGGTCCGCTCGCTTCCGACCACGGCGTTCTTGACGTACTGCTGGGTGATGGTCGAGCCACCCTGCTCGACCTCGCCGGACCGCAGGTTGGTCACGGCCGCCCGCAGGATCCCCAGCGGGGACACGCCACCGTGGGTGTAGAAGCCGCGGTCCTCGGCGGACAGCACGGCGAGCCGGGTCGTCTCCGGCAGGTCCTCGAAGGCCACGTCCTGGCGCGTGGTCTCGCCGGTCAGCGTGCCGACGACCTCGCCATCGCGGTCGAGGACCGTGGTGGTGCCCGGGGCGATGTCCTCGGGCAGCGGGACCGAGACGAACGTGACGAACAGCACCGCCCCGACGAGCAGGGCGACGATGACGGCCGGAACGGCCAGCCACCACCCCCAGCGCCGCCAGCGGGACTGCGGGGTCGTCTCGGACGTGGAACGGCCGTCGCGGTCGCGACGGCCCGGAGCGGGGGTGCGTGCCATGCGGGGGAGTGTTGCGTACTGGGCGTGCAAGGTGGACCACCCGAGTCCCGCCGAACGGCCCGTCCGTTCGATGGTGGCCGATCGGCCACTCAGGCGCGCAGGGTCCAGGACCGCAGGAGCTCACCGAGGGCCGCCCGGGGCCCGTCGACGACCACGACACGGCTGTCGGCCGCCATGTCGTGCCAGGTCCGGTTCTGGTCGTCCCAGAGCATCCACAGGTAGCCGAGCGCGAACAACGCCCCGGACGCGAAGGATCGCACCAGCACCCGCACGGCGGCGCGCGACGGGACCAGCCGCCCCGCCGTGCTGCCGTCCACCACCCGGATGCCGACCAGCCACTTGCCGATGGTCTGGCCGCGGGGCGAGCCCTCGAACCCGATGCCGTACAGCACGGGCGCCACGATGGCTGCGAGCAGCACGATGCCGAACACCGCGAAGCCGCCGACGAGCAGGCCCTCCGACGCCCCGCTGCCACCCCCGTCCAGGCCACCGAGCAGGGTGCGGGCCAGCAGCGCCAGCAGGAGGAACAGCGCGGTCAGGACCACCATCATCGGCACCGCGACGACCAGACCGTCGAGCAGCGCCGCGCCGAGGCGTTGCCCGAACGTCGCGAGCGCGGGCAGTCCGGCCGCGGGGCCGCTGGCCCCGGCCAGCGGGGCGGTGTGCTCGGTCCAGGCCTGCCCGTCCCAGTACCGCTGCGTGCCGGGGCGGGTGGTGTCGGGGTACCACCCGGGCGGCGTGGGGGTCGCGTCGCTCATCTCACAGGTATCCCAGCTCGCGGGCGGAGTCGCTGAGCTGCTCGCGGTGGTCCGGGTGGGCGATCTCGATCAGCCGGCGTGCCCGTTCCCGCACGGTCGCGCCCCGCAGCTCGGCCACCCCGTACTCGGTCACGACGTGGTCCACCGTGTTCTTCAGCGTGGTGACCACCGAGCCGGGGGACAGCTGCGCCACGATCTTGCAGTCCCCGTGCCGGGTGGTGGCGTGGGTGACGATGAACCCGCGGCCGTGTTCGGCGTACATCGCCCCGCGGGCGAAGTCGGCCTGGCCGCCGCTGCCGGACCAGTAGCGCCCCGCGACGGTCTCGGACGCGCACTGGCCGAGCAGGTCCACCTCGGTGGTGGCGTTGATCGACACGAACGCGCGCTCGCGGGCGATGGTGCGGGGGTCGTTGACGTAGTCGACCGGCCACAGCTCGACCACGGCGTTGTCGTCGAGGAAGTCGTAGAGCCGGCGGGTGCCGAGTGCGAACGTCCCCACCATCTTGTTCGGGTTGATGGTCTTGCGCGCGCCGGTCAGCGCCCCGGCGTGCACCAGGTCCAGGACGCCGTCGGAGACCAGCTCGGTGTGCAGGCCCAGGTGGCGGCGGTCGGTCAGCATGGACAGGATGGCGTCGGGGATGGCGCCGATGCCGGCCTGGATGGTGTCACCGTCCCGCACGCGATCGGCCACGTAGGCCGCGATGCGCCGGTCGACGTCGCTGACGTCGCGCTGCTCGACCTCGACCAGCGGCCGGTCGACCTCGGTCCACCCGAGCACCTGGGAGTGGTGCACCAGGTTGCGCCCGAAGGTGCGGGGCATCTGGTGGTTCACCTCGAGGAAGAACGGCACGGTCCCGATGAAGGGCGCGACGTAGTCGGCGTTGGTCCCCAGCGAGAAGAACCCGTGCTCGTCGGGTGGGGACGCCGCGGCCAGGACCATCGCGGGGCGGGCGACGCGGCGCAGCAGCTCGGGCACCTCGGAGAAGTGCGCCGGCACGAGGTCCACGCCCCCGGTGCGGAAGTGGGGACGCGTCACGTGGCTGAGGAAGTACGACACGTGGCGCAGGTGGTCCGAGCACGACCCGTCGAGGTAGGGGCGGTCGTACAGCGCGTGCATCTGGTGGATGCGCACGTCGGTGAGTCGGTCGATGTGCTGCTCGAGGGCGTCGACCAGGGTGACGGGCTCGCCGTTGGCGAGTGGCACGATCAGGTCATCGCTCTCGTGCAGGTGGTCGAGGAGGACCTCGGGCGAGGTGGGAGCGGGAACAGGCATCGGGCGCGCCTCAGGGAGGAGACGCGCCCGACGCTAGTAAGCCGTGGCCCGGGACCGCCGGCCGAACGACCCGGTTCGCACAGGGTCTCAGAAGGCGGCCTCGGGGATGTCCATGAGCGCGCCGTCCTCGACCTCGGCCAGCTCGCGACGCTGGCGGGCCTTGGGAAGGACCGCGTCGGCGAAGTAGCGGGCGGAGGCGAGCTTGCCGGTGTAGAAGTCGGCGTCGGGGCCGGTGGCGCCGGCGTCGAGCTTCTGCTTGGCGACGTCCGCGTGGCGCAGCAGCAGCCAGCCGATCATCAGCTCGGAGATCGAGTTCAGCAGCGCGACCGAGTGCAGGCCGACCTTGTACAGCTCGGAGGCCTGCTCGGGGTCGTTCATGGCCGCCATCGCCTGCTGGACGTGGACGCCGAGGTGGCCCTGCACGTCCTCGAGCGCGCGGCCGAGGGCCTTGCGCTCGTCGGCGAGGTGGTCGGGGCCGGACTCGACGAACTCGTTGATCTGGCCGGCGAACCACAGCAGCGTGGCGCCCTGGTCACGGGCGATCTTGCGGAAGAACAGGTCCAGCGACTGGATCGCCGTGGTGCCCTCGTAGAGGGTGTCGATCTTGGCGTCGCGGATGTACTGCTCGATGGGGTAGTCCTTGGTGAAGCCGGACCCACCGAAGGTCTGCAGCGAGACGGCCAGCAGCTCGTAGGCCTTCTCGGAGCAGTAGCCCTTGACCAGCGGCAGCAGGAAGTCCTCGCGCTTGATCCAGTCGGCGTGGGCCTCGTCGTCGCCCTGGGTCAGCTCGCACTGGTCCTGGACCCAACCGGTGTAGGCCACCAGCGCGCGCATGCCCTCGGCGTGCGCCTTCTGCTCCATCAGCCCGCGACGCACGTCGGGGTGGTTGATGATGGTGACCTTGTCGGGGTCCTTGGCGAGCATGTCGGTCATGTCCGGGCCCTGGACGCGGATCTTGGCGTAGTCCAGTGCGTTGAGGTAGCCGGTCGACAGGGTGGCCATGGCCTTGGTGCCGACGGACATGCGTGCGTACTCGATGACGCGGAACATCTGGCGGATGCCCTGGCCGTCGACGTCGGCGTCCCCGACGAGGTAGCCGACGCAGGGGGTGTCCTCCTGGCCCATGGAGAGCTCGCAGGTCGCCGAGCCCTTGATGCCCATCTTCTTCTCGATGTTGGACACCTTGACCCCGTTGCGCTCGCCGAGCGAGCCGTCGGGGTTCACCAGGTACTTCGGCACGATGAACAGCCGCAGGCCCTTGGTGCCGGGGATGCCGCCCTTCGGGCGGGCCAGCACGAGGTGCACGGTGTTCTCGTGGCCCTGGTAGTCCGCCGAGGTGATGAAGCGCTTGATGCCCTCGATGTGCCACACCGAGCCCATGTCGTCGGGCCCGTTGTCCTCGACCTTGACGGCGGAGGTCACGCCGGCGCCGACGTCGGAACCCGCGTCCGGCTCGGTCAGCACCATCGTGCCGCCCCAGAGCTTGTCGACCATGTTCTGCGCGAAGACCGTCTTCTGGCCCTCGGTGCCCTCCTCGCCGATGATCGCGGCCATCAGCGACCCGATGGGCCACAGCATGGCGGTGGCGTGGCCGCCGAAGAACAGCTCGGCGGTGAGCCAGCGCAGCGACGGGGTGACGTCACCGCCGCCCATCTCCTGGGGCAGCGACAGGGTGTGCCAGCCGGCCTGGTAGAAGGCCTGCAGGGCCTCGTGCAGCTCCTCGGGGACGGTGATGTTGCCCTCGTCGTCGAGCTGCAGGGGGGTGCGGTCGGTCGGGACGAAGGACTCGGCCCAGATCGACTCGCGGGAGAAGCGGTCGACCTCGCCGAGCAGCATCCGGGCGGTGTCCTCGGGCAGGTGACCGAAGCGGCCGCTGCCGAGGTACTCCTGGGTGTTCAGCACCTCGAAGAGGTTGAACTCGATGTCGCGGACGTTGCTCTTGAAGTGACTCACGGGAGGTGTCCTTGCTGTCGCGGCGGCGAGGGGAGCGCGGAGGATGGGCGCGGGACGCGCATGTGGAGTGTACATTCCACTTTGGAGTGCGCGCCACACATTGTAGTGTCCATTCCAGTTCTGTCAGGCACAACGACCGACGAGACGTGGAGGTACGGGCGTGGCCAGGTACCGGGTGGGGCTCGAGACGCGCGCGAGGATCCTCGCCGCGACCCGGGAGGTGCTCGGGGAGCAGGGGCTGGAATCGACCACCCTGAAGGCCATCACGGACCGCGCCGGCATCGGCGCGGGCTCCTTCTACAACCTCTTCGACTCCAAGGAGGCCGCGGTCCTCGAGGTGCTGCGCGAGGCGATCGTGGCCATCGACCCGGACCCGGCCGGGCTCGGCAACGAGACCCTCGACGACCTCATCCACGCCTTCGTCGGCTTCGTCACCAGCCCCGCGTCGGCCTCGCTGGCCCGCATCCACGTGCAGCTGGCCAGCAGCGCCCTGACCGACCCGATGATCGCCGACCGCATGGTCCGCTCGCACCGCCGCCGCGTCGAACGCTTCGCCGCCGCCATCGTCCGGGACCAGGGCGACGTCGCCCAGGTGGAGGCCGAACGCCACGCCGAGATCCTGCTCGCCGCCCTGACCGGTCTGGCGCTGCAGTGGATCTGGGATCCGTCCTTCGACTACGCCGCCCACGCCGACTGCCTGCCGCGCCGGCCCCTGACACCGGTCCCGCGGTCCTGACCCGCCCGGGCTCCGCACCACTAGCATCCGCCGCCATGGTGCCCAGCCAGGACGGTCGGTGAGCCCCCAGCTCGCGCTGGTCCTCGTCGTCGTGCTCATCGCCGCGAACGGGCTGTTCGTCGCGGCCGAGTTCTCGCTCGTCGCGGTGCGACGCCCCGCCATCGAGGAGGCCGCCGCCACCGGTGATCGCGGGGCGCGCCGCGTCCTGCGCGAGCTGCAGCACATCTCCTTCGTGCTGTCGGCGGCCCAGTTCGGCATCACGGTGACCAGCCTGCTGGTGGGCTTCCTCGCCGAGGGCGCGATCGGCGACACGCTCGTCGTGCCCGTGGTGGAGGCGGTGGGACTGACGGCGGACTCCTCGCGGGGCGTCTCGATCGCCGCGGCGTTCCTGCTGTCCACCGGGCTGCAGATGGTGGTCGGCGAGCTGGCCCCGAAGAACCTCGCCATCGCCCGCCCCGAGACCATCGCCCGCGCCACCGCCGCCCCCATGCGGCTGTTCGGATGGCTGTTCGGGCCGATCATCCGCGTGTTCGACGCCGCCGCTGCCTGGGTCACCGAGACCGTGTTCGGCGTCGAGGTGGCCGAGGAGCTCGCCGGCGGGCACACCCTCGACGAGCTCAGCCGGATCATCGCCGCCTCGTCCGACGAGGGCGTGTTCAGCGACCAGCAGGCCGAGCTGCTCACCCGGGCCGTCGGGCTGTGGGACCGGCGGGCCAGCGAGATCCTCGTCCCCGCCCCCGACGTCGTGCCTGGCTCGAGGCCGGTGACCACGTGGACGACCTGCGGGCGGCCTCGCGACGCACGGGCCACTCGCGGTTCCCCGTGCGCGACGGCGACGACGTGCTCGGCACGGTGCACGTGAAGGACCTGCTGCGCGTCGAACGCGAGGACACCGCTCCGCCGCAGCCGCGCCTGGCCGACCTGGCCACCCCCTGCCTGATCGTGCCCGAGAGCGAACCGCTGCGGCGGCTGCTGGCCAGCTTCCGGTCGGAACGCCGGACCTTCGCCGTGGTCGTCGACGAGTACGGCAGCGTGGCCGGGATCCTCACGCTCGAGGACCTGCTCGAGCAGCTCGTCGGGGACATCGAGGACGAGTTCGACCGCGACCGCGTCCCGGCCGTCCGCCGTGTGGGTCGCGGGCGATTCCGCGTCGCGGGGTCGCTGCGGGTCGACCGCTCGGCCGAGACGATCGGCGTGGCCCTGCCGACCGGCGACTACGAGACCGTCGCGGGCCTGCTCATGCACGACCTCGGTCGCATCCCCGAGGCCGGGGACGCCCTCGAGCTCGACGAGGTCGTGCTCACGGTCACGCGCATGGAGGGCGTGCGCATCGCCGAGGTCGAGGCCCGGCGACGTCCCGGGGGGACGCCGTGACCGTCGCCCTGGCCGCCGCCGCTGCGCAGGAGGCCGCGCACGGGATCAGCGTGCCGGCGTTGGTGCTCGGCGTCGTGCTGCTCGTGGCCAACGGGTTCTTCGTCGCCGCCGAGATCGCGCTGCTCGCCGCCCGGCGCGCGCGCGTCGAGGAACGGGCCGAGCAGGGCGACCCGCGGGCGGCGATCGCGCTGCACGCCCTGCAGGAGCTCTCGATCACGTTCTCCGGGGCGCAGCTCGGCATCACCATGTGCTCCCTGGGACTCGGGGCGGTGGCCGAGCCGGCCGTGGCGGCGGTGCTGGAACGGCTGCTCGAGCTCGTGGGGGTGCCGGCCGAGGTCGTGCCGGGTGTCGGGTTCGCCGTGGCGCTGTCGATCGTGGTGTTCCTGCACATGGTCGTCGGCGAGATGGCGCCCAAGAACCTGGCGCTGGCCCGCGCCGAGGACGTCGCCCTGCGCCTGGCCCGGACCTTCCGCGCCTTCGTGTGGGTGTTTCGACCCCTGATCTGGGTGCTGAACGGCTCGGCCAACCTGCTGGTGCGGGCCGTCGGCGTGCAGCCGGTCGACGAGCACAACCTGGTCCACACGCCCCAGGAGCTGGTGCTGGCCCTGCGCGAGTCGCAGCGCGAGGGCACGGTCTCCCCGCAGGACGCCCGGGTGATGTCCGCCGCGCTCCAGCTGGCCGAGATCGACGCCGAGGCCGCGATGACGCCTCGCGTGGACCTGCACGCCATCGCCGACGACGCGCCGGTCACCGACGTGCTCGAGCTCGCCGCGGCGACGGGCCACACGCGCTTCCCCGTCTACCACTCGGACCCGGACGACGTGGTCGGCATCGCCCACGTCAAGGACGTGCTGATCCGCGACCCCGGGGACCGCGCCGGGCTGCGGGTGGCGGACCTGCTGCGCCCGGTGGCCGCGGTCCCCGAGACGCGCGCGCTGCCGCTGCTGCTGGCCGACATGCGCAGCGACCGGTCCCACGCCGTGCTGGTGGTCGACGAGTACGGGGCGACGGCCGGCCTGCTCACGCTCGAGGACGTGCTCGAGGAGCTGGTGGGCGAGCTGGAGGACGAGTTCGACCCCGCCGCCGCACGGCGCCGCCGCAGCCAGGGCGGCTGGATCGTCGACGGCCTGCTGCGCCGCGACGAGCTCGAGCGCCTGACCGGCCCTGCGCCTGCCCGCCGCCCAGACCGACACCGTCAACGGCTTCCTCACCGAGCAGCTCGGCCGGCTCGTCCGCCGCGGCGACGAGGTCGTGCACGACGGCTGGCGGCTGCGGGTGCTGACGTTGACGGGGCGGCGGGCAGGCCGCGTCCAGGTCACCCCACCGCCCCGGTTCGCCGACGACACCGAGGTGCTGGCGCAACCCGACGGCGCGGGGTGAGCCGGACGCGCCGGGTCAGGACTGGCCGGCCTGGCCCGGGATCTCCTCCCACCACGTGCACCAGTGGTCGTGGCCCACGCCGACCTGCAGCTTCGGGTGCCAGCAGTAGCTGACCGAGTCGTCGGGGTTCAGGTAGTACAGGCAGCCGTTGCACTGCTCACCGAACTTCGGCTCGTTCACCCACTGGTTGTCCTCGACCTTCTCGTACCAGAGCTTCTTGGACTCGGTCACCTGCTCGGACGACATCTCCTCGTCCGGGGCGCCGATCTCCTCCCAGCGGTCGCACCACCACTCACCACCGACCATGATCTCGAGCTTGTCGTGCCAGCAGTACGAGATGTCCTCGTCGGTGTTGGCGAAGAAGTGGCAGTTGTCGCACTTCTGGTCACCTTCGGGGGTGCCGCGGAGGTTGGTCTCCTCCTTGATGGCGATGAACGCGAGGGCGAGCTCCTCGTCCTTCGGGCGTGGGCTCGGGGACCGGGAGATCGGACATCGGGAGTGGCTCCTTGGCGCACGGGCGGGGCGGGTGTCACGCTAGTGAGAGGCCTTCTCGGCGCCCAACGTTCGGGGCCCGGGCGGAGCCGGACCAGCGACTACCGTCCGGGCCGCCACCCCCTCGAGGACCGCCATGCCCGACGACGCCGCCACCGACATGGACGCCGGCCACGACCCGCGGGCCCGTGCCGCCGAGGTGCTGCGTCGGTTCGGCCACACCCTCATGGAACGCGAGGCCGACGACGAGCTGCTCGAACGCGTCACCGCCGCCGCCGAACGCACCATCGCCGAGCTCGAGGCGGCGCCCCGCCGCACCCGGGACTTCCTCCGCATCAAGCAGCAGTTCTTCCCACAGGGCGTCGAGGACGGCCAGAAGATCGTCCACTTCGACGAGTGCTTCGTGTCGGGGCGCTGGAACCCGCTCGGGATCGGCATCGAGGTCTGGCGCGAGGGGGAGGGCGTGCGTGCCACCGTCGCGCTCGGCGCCGCCTTCGAGGGCGCGCCCGGGGCGCTCCCACGGGGGGATCGTCGCCGCGATCTTCGACGACGTCATGGGCTACCTGCTGACCGTCCACGAGATCCCGGCGTTCACCGGCGAGCTGACCGTGCGCTACCTGGCGCCGACCCCGATCGGGACCGAGCTGACCTACCGCTCGTGGCTCGTCCATCGCGACGGACGGCGGCTGCTGATCGAGGCCGACGCGCATCGCGGGCGAGAAGCTGCATCGGCACCGCGACCGCCACCTTCATCGAGGTGGACCCCGCCAGCTTCAAGCCGTGAGCCGGACCTTCACCCGTGCGGAGCTCGAGACCTACGTCGGGGCGACCGTGCCCGACCTGCGGGGCGACGACGTCCGGCTCGTGTTCGTCGGCATCAACCCGGGCCTGTGGACCGCGGCGACGCAGACCCACTTCGCCCATCCCTCCAACCGCTTCTACCCGGCGTTGCAGCAGGCCGGCATCATCACCCGTGACATCCCGCCGACCGGCATGGACGACGCCGACCGCGCCCACCTGACCGAGCGGGGCATCGCGATCACCAACGTGGTGGCGCGCGCGACGGCGAAGGCGTCCGAGCTGACCACCGCCGAGCTGCGCGAGGGGGGCCGGGTGCTCGTCGAGCGCATCGCCGCCTGGGCCCCGCGCGTGGTCGCCGTCGCCGGGGTCACGGCCTACCGCACCGCCTTCCGCCGGCCGAAGGCACGGACGGGGCGCCAGGACGAGGAGCTGGGCGGGGCCGAGCTGTGGGTCGTGCCCAACCCCAGCGGGCTGAACGCCCACGAGACCGTCGACTCGCTGGCCGACTGGTACCGCCAGGTCGCCGAGGCCGCAGGCCTGGACGTGGCCTGACCGCTACTCGCCGAACATCGGCAGGCCCCCACCGCCGGTGATGTCGCCGGGGTCGTCACCCTCCAGCGCGGGCAGCGCGTCGACCGCGTGCTGCAGCGGGTGCAGGAACGGCATGGCCGTGGGGTCGAGCTCCTCGCCGGCCACGAAGTCGCCGAGCCCGTCCTCGCCGAGCGGCGCGGCGGAGATCTCGGGAGCGTGCTTGCGCGCCCCGTAGACGATCGCGACGGCGTCCCGGTCGGCGATCTCCGCCTCGACGACGAACCCCCATGCCGGCACGCCGCCCGAGGTGATCTGGTCGAGGGCGAGCCGGGCGAGGTAGTCGTGCCGGGCCTCGTCGTCCTCGGGGAACTCCGACAGGGTCAGCAGCCGCGTGCGGTCCGCGCCGGGCAGCACGATGGTGGGTGGCACGGGGCGCTGGCCCTTGGCCACCACGTCCTTGGCCGCCTCCTCGCAGACGAACCGCAGCTCCTCGAACTTCATCAGTCGTCGAACACGCTGGTGGTGGCACCCAGCGAGGCCGAGGACACGTTCCGGGCGTACTTGGCGAGCACGCCCTGGGTGTAGCGGGGCGGCGGCGGCGTGAAGGCCGCACGGCGCTCGGCCAGCGTGTCCTCGTCGACCTGCAGGTCCATCACGCGGTCGGGGACGCTGATCCGGATGGTGTCGCCGTCCTCGACCAGGCCGATCGGGCCGCCGTCGGCAGCCTCGGGAGCCACGTGCCCGATGGAGAAGCCGTGCGTGGCGCCGGAGAACCGGCCGTCGGTCAGCAGCGCGACCTTGTCGCCGAGGCCGGCGCCCTTGATGGCGGCCGTCGTGGCCAGCATCTCGCGCATGCCCGGCCCGCCCTTGGGGCCCTCCCACCGGATGACCACGACGTCGCCGGCCTTGATCTGGCCCGTCAGCACCGCCTCGAGGGCGGCCTGCTCGCCGTCGAAGACCCGCGCCGTCCCGGTGAAGTCGTGCTGCTCCGGCGGGATGCCCGCGACCTTCACCACCGCGCCGTCGGGCGCCAGCGACCCACGCAGGATCACCAGGCCGCCCGACGCGTGGATGGGCTTGTCCAGGGGGTGGACCACGGTGCCGTCGGGGTCGGGGATGTCCATGTCGGCGAGGTTCTCGGCGACGGTCCGCCCCGTCACCGTCAGCGCGTCGCCGTGCAGGTAGCCGGCGTCGAGCAGCTCCTTCATGACGACCGGCACACCGCCGACGTCGTCGAGGTCCTTCATGGCGAAGCGCCCACCCGGGGTCATGTCCGCGATGTGGGGGACCCGGTTGGCGATCTGGTCGAACTCGTCGATGGTCAGGGCCACGCCGGCCTCGCGCGCGATGGCCAGCAGGTGGAGCACGGCGTTGGTCGAGCCGCCGAGCGCGCTGACGACGACGATGGCGTTCTCGAGCGCCTCGCGGGTCACGATCTGGCGGGCGGTGATGCCCTTGTCGAGCAGGGCCACCACGGCCTCGCCCGACCGGCGCGCGAACTCGTCGCGGCGGTTGTCGACGGCGGCCGGCGAGGCCGAGCCCGGCAGCGACATGCCCATCGCCTCGGCGGCCGACGACATGGTGTTGGCCGTGAACATCCCGCCGCAGGACCCCTCGCCGGGGCAGGCGGCCTTCTCGACCCGTTCGAGCTCGGCGTCGTCGATGGTGCCGCGGCCGCGCGCGCCGACCGCCTCGAAGACGTTCTGGATCGTGATGTCGTGGTCGTCGAGCCGTCCCGGCAGGATCGACCCGCCGTACAGGAAGACGCTGGGCACGTCCATGCGCACCGCCGCCATCAGCATCCCGGGCAGCGACTTGTCGCAGCCGGCGAACGTGACCATCCCGTCGAGCCGCTCGGCGTGCATCACGGTCTCGACGGAGTCGGCGATGACCTCGCGGGAGACCAGGGAGGCGCGCATGCCCTCGTGGCCCATGGCGATGCCGTCGGACACGGCGATGGTGTTGAACTCCAGCGGGTACCCACCGGCGTCGAAGACGCCCTGCTTGGCGGCCTTGGCCAGCCGGTCCAGTGGCATGTTGCAGGGGGTGACCTCGTTCCAGGATGCGGCGACGCCCACCTGGGGCTTGGAGAAGTCGTCGTCGGTCATGCCGACGGCGCGCAGCATCGCACGCGCCGGGGCGCGCTCGAAGCCGTCGGTCACGTCGCGGGAACGGTGCTTCGGGTCGGCCATCGCTCACTCCTCGAGCCGCCGGGGGAGAGGGTGCGGCAGGGTGGCCATCTGACCACAGCGACGGGGTGATGCGCCAACCGACCGGGACCTCCGCAGCACGCTTGCCCAATCCTGACTGACTGTTTAGTCTGGGCGACGGAGAGAACCGAGCCGGAGCTGGGAGCCCCATGACTGCTCGCACGGGTGCGGGCCTGGACGCCGACGCGATCGCGTCGCACGCCGCGCTGCTGACCGACCACAACCTCGAGGCGGGGCGCGGGCGCGAAGACCGCGATCGTCACGCCCGGAGGGCGACGAGGTCACCTTCGCCGAGGTGCACACCGCCGCGTCCCGGTTCGCCGCCCGCCTGCGTCGACGCCGGCGTGCAGCGCGAGCAGCGCGTCGTCCTGTCATGGACGACAGTCCGCGGTTCCACGCCGCGTTCCTCGGCACCATGCGTGCCGGCGCCGTGCCGGTGCCGGTGAACTTCCTCGCCCGCTGCCGACGACTTCCGCTACTTCATGGAGGACGCCTACGCGGTGATGGTCGTGGCGGACGCGCCGTTCCTCGACGCCGTCGAGCCCCATGCGAAGGAGCTGGGCGTCCGGGTCGTCACCGGCGGCGTCCCCGACGTGGCGGACTCCGTCGAGGCCTGGACCGCGGACGGGCCCCGACCACGTCGACCCCGTGTCGACCCACCGCGACGACATGGCGTTCTGGCTGTACTCGTCGGGGTCCACGGGGCGCCCCAAGGGCGTGGTCCACACCCACAAGGACATCGCGTTCACCTGCGAGCAGTACGCGGTGAAGGTGCTCGGGCTGCGGACCGACGACCGGACGTTCTCGACCACGAAGCTGTTCCACGCCTACGGGCTCGGCAACGGCCTGACCTTCCCGATGTGGGTCGGGGCCACGGCGATCCAGATGGGCGGCCGCCCCACGCCGGACAAGGCCCTCGACACCATCGCCGAGCACCGGCCCACCGTGCTGTTCAGCGTTCCGGCCCTGTACAACGCCATGCTCGCCTCGCTCACGCATCGACCAGGTCGACCTGTCCAGCCTGCGCATCGGCGCGTCGGCCGCCGAAGCGCTGCCGGCCGAGGTGTGGCGGCGCTGGCACGACCGCACCGGCACCGAGATCCTCGACGGCATCGGCTCCACCGAGATGCTGCACATCTACTGCTCGAACCGGCCGGGCCAGGTCGTGACCGGCACCTCGGGGACGGCGGTGCCCGGCTACGAGCTGCAGCTGCGCGATCCCGACACCGGCGAGGTCGTCACCGACGACGAGGGCAGTGGTGCGCTGTGGGTCAGCGGCGACAGCGCGCTTGCCTACTACTGGCACAACAGCGAGAAGAGCCGCACCTCGATCCAGGGCCGGTGGTTCTTCTCCGGCGACCGGTACCACCGCAACGCCGACGGGGCCTACGCCTACGAGGGTCGCGCCGACGACATGATGAAGGTCAAGGGGCTCTGGGTCAGCCCCATCGAGATCGAGAGCCGGCTGATCGAGCACGAGGCCGTGCTCGAGGCTGCCGTCGTCGGGGTCGAGGACGACGACGGCTTCACGCGCGTACGGGCGCACGTGATCCCGGTCGAGGGTCGGTCGGGAACCGACGAGCTCACCGACCGAACTGCAGGAGTGGTGCAAGGACGGACTGCTGCGCTACCAGTACCCGCACGAGATCGTCTACGTCGATGACTTCCCGCGCACGGCGACCGGCAAGGTGCAGCGCTTCAAGCTGCGCGCGGTGGCCGACGCCTGACGGACCGGCCGCTCAGCCGCCGGAGGTCAGCAGGGTCCGCAGCGTGTCGTGGCAGCGCTGTTTGAACGCGGCGTGCTCGGCCTCCCAGTCGGGGCGCTGCAGCCACTGCAGGAACGTGCCGTCGATCACGACCCGCATGAGCATGGCGGCCTCGGCGACGTCGTCGACGTCGAACACGCCGTCCTCGACCCCGGCCTGCAGCACGTCGGCGTACAGCGACTCGATGATCCCGCGGGTCATGGCCGGCAGCTCGGCGAAGGTCTCCTCGCGCACCGAGTGCTCGATCAGGTCGAGGTAGACCAGCTGGAAGTCGCGGTTGGCCTGGGGCGACACGAAGATCGCGTCGAGCAGGGGTCCGAGGCGGTCCTGCTGGTCCGTCGCGGCGTCCAGCGAGGCGCGGATGCGCCGTGCGGTCTCGAGCAACGCCCACTGCATCGCGTGCTGCAGGACGGCGCTCTTGGTCTGGAAGTGATAGAGGATCAGGCCCTTGCTGACCCCGGCCCGGTCGGCGATGTCCTGCAGGTTCAGGCGGTTGCTGCCCGAACGCGCCATCACGTGGTACGCGGCACGCAGGATGGTGATCTCGCGTTCCGACCGGCCCTCGAGCTCGCCCGCGAGCGTCTTCTCGACGGCTGACGATCCCATGGCGTCCCTGACGACGTGTGCCACGGCAGGCTAACCGGTCAGTCAGGAGCCGCCAACCATCAGCCTCGCGACGCGCCCGCCCCGTCGAGGAGTGCCCGGACCCCCTGCTGGACCGTCGGGAGGACGTCGTCCACCCGGCTGCCGTCGCTGACATGGCCGCTGGCGCCCTGGACGACGGCGCCGACCATGCGCGTGACCAGCAGGTGGTCGACCGTGGGATCGACGAGCTCGGCGACGGTGTCCGCGAGCCGGTCCTGCAGGTCGCGATGGGCCTGTTCGATCCGGTCGCGCAGCTCGGGCGGGAGCGCCCCGAGCTCGTCGCGGACCCGTCGGCCGACCGCGTGGCCGTCGCCGGCGACGTGGCGCAGCTGGTACTCGATCCACGCGTCGAGCCGAGCGTGTGGGTCGTCGTGCTCGGCCAGCACCTGGTCGAGCCCGGCGGCGACGTGGGCGGTCAGCTCGTCGGCCCAGGCGAGGAAGAGCCGGTCGCGGTCGGGGAAGTAGCGGTACAGGGCCGTCCGGCTCACCCCGACCTCCGCGGCGACGTCCTTGAGGTCGGTGGCGACCACGCCCCGCGCTGCGAACAGACGGCCGGCGGCGGCGAGGATCTCGGCGCGCCGCCGGGCGTGGTGCTCGGCCACGGTCGGTGCGTCGATCCGAGGCATCAGGCGGCCTCGGGCTGCAGCCGACCGTCACGGATCCGCACGACGCGGTCGGCGAAGGGCACGACCTCCGGGTCGTGGGTGGCGATCATCGTCGCCACGCCGTGGTCGTGCGTCTCGCGTGCCAGCAGCGCGGCGACCTCGCGGGTCCGCTCGGTGTCGAGCGCGGCCGTGGGTTCGTCGGCCAGCAGGACGTCGGGTTCGGTGAACAGGGCCCGGGCGATGCCGACGCGCTGGCGCTCGCCGCCGGACAGCTCGTGGGGGCGCCGATCGGCCCGGTCGGCGATGCCGACCTCGCCGAGCAGCGCCATGGCCCGGTCGCGATGCCGAGCCGGTGGCTCTCCCTCGATGTGGGCGACGAGCAGCAGCTGGTCCAGGGCGCTGAGCGACCCGAAGAGGTTGGCGGACTGGAACACCAGGCCGACGCGGTCGCGTCGTACCGCGTCGCGTTGCTTCCGGGTCGCGGCGACCAGGTCGGTGTCGCCGATCCGTACGGTCCCGGCCGTGGGGGTCACCAGCCCGCCCGCGAGCGCGAGCAGGCTCGACTTCCCCGAGCCGGAGGCCCCGAGCAGCACGACGACCTCGCCGGGTTCGATGGTCAGGGTGACGTCGTCGACGGCGTGGAAGGTGTCGTCCCCGTCGCCGACGGTCAGGCGTACGTGGTCCAGGTGCAGGGTCATCGGTCGGCTCCGAGTGCGATGAGGGGGTCGACGCGGGTGATGCGACGCAGCGCCGCGGTGGCACCGACGAGCGCGAA
Source organism: uncultured bacterium (assembly GCA_963796225.1). Classification (GTDB taxonomy): domain Bacteria; phylum Actinomycetota; class Nitriliruptoria; order Nitriliruptorales; family Nitriliruptoraceae; genus CAWCLK01. Next base: position 52,574 of record CAWCLK010000008.1, on the reverse strand, counting down.
CACGATCAGCAGGGCGATGCCCGTGGCCACCGATCCGGCCGTGAGGTGGAAGGGGGCTGGTCCGGCACCGAGCCAGAGGCCCAGCAGCACCCCGACGGCCCCGCCGACCGCCGTGGCGGCGACCAGCACGGCGATCGCCTGGGCCAGGGCGTCCCGGATGACGTAGCCGCTGCTCGCCCCCAGCGCCTTGAGGACGCCGATGTCCCGGGTGCGCTGGATCGTCCAGACCGTGAAGAACGCGCCGACCACCAGGGCCGAGATGACGTAGAGGAACCACTGGATGAGGCTGAGCGTGGACTGCTCGGGGCCGTACCCCGGGGACCCGACGAAGGCCTCGGTCCGCGTCATGACCTCGAGGCCCTCGGGTGGCGTCGGGGTGGAAGTGCCGTCGGGGACGTCGAGTGCGACCGCCGAGGCGACGAGGCGGTCGGCGCTGCCGAACACGGCCTGGCGCCACGTGGCCAGCGGCAGGTAGGCGATGGCCACGTGCCCGTACGTGCCCGTGTCGGCGAAGCCCCCGACCTGCAGCTCGACGTCGGCCGCCCCGGCGAGCCGCAGCGTGTCGCCCACGGCCAGGCCCGCTGTCCTCGAGCGAGGTGTCGAGCACGGCCGAGGGTGTGCCCGTCCTCCGAGTGCTGCGCCGGTCGTCGGCGTGGGCGCGAGGAACCCGCCCGGGTCGACCCCGAAGAGGGCCAGGTCCACCGGCGTGCCGTCGAGCGACCGCGCGTTGGCGAAGCTGACGCCCAGGGGCGTGGCGCCGACGTCGTCCTGGCCGAGTTCGGCGACCTCCGCGTCCGTGACCATCGAGCGCGAGAACGTGGCGTCGGTGCCCTCGGTGAACGCGAGGTGGCTGGCGGGCAACGAGCGCAGGCCCGAGACGCCGTCGTCGACGAGCCCGTCGGCCAGGCCCGTCAGCAGGACCAGCAGGACCGTGACGAGCGTCACGGTCCCACCCATGAGGACGAAGCGACCACGGGCGGCCCACAGGTCGCGCAGGGCGAGGAACACGCGGGATCCGATCTTCGTGACGTCACGTCACGAAGATAGCCCACGGTGTCCGCGCAGGACCAACCCGGCGGACGTAGGTTCGTCTGACAGGCGATCGCGGGCACTGGGAGGCCACATGTTCACCACGAAGCTGTTGATCGGGGGCAAGGACGTCGATGCGACGGACGGCGCCACGTTCGAACGCCGCAACCCGGTGTCGGGTGAGGTCGCGACGACCGCGGCCGCGGCGACGCCGGACGATGCCCGCGCGGCGGTCGACGCCGCGGCGGCCGCCTTCGCGGCGTGGTCGTCGAGCACGCCGGGGGAACGGCGCGGGCTCCTGTTGTCTGCCGCGGACCAGCTCGAGGCCCGGGCCGACGACTTCCGCGAGGCGGTGGTGGCCGAGACCGGTTCACCCGGTCACTGGTCGGACTTCAACCTCGGCCTGGCCGCCGGGATGCTGCGCGAGGCCGCCGGGCTGACCACCCACGTGACGGGGGAGGTGATCCCGTCCGACGTGCCGGGCAGCCTCGCGATGGGTGTGCGCCAGCCTGCGGGTGTGGTGGTCGGCATGGCGCCGTGGAACGCCCCGATCATCCTGGGCGTGCGCGCCCTGGCGGCGCCGCTGGCGTGCGGCAACACGGTGGTGTTCAAGGGCTCGGAGACCTGTCCGCGGACCCACGGCCTCATCGTCGAGGCCCTGCAGGCGGCCGGGATGGGGGAGGGGATCGTCAACTACGTCACGCACGCGGCGGCGGACGCGCCGGAGGTCGTCGAGGCGATGATCGCCCACCGAGCGACGCGGAGGGTCAACTTCACCGGGTCGACCCGGGTGGGACGCGAGATCGCGAAGACGTGTGCCGAGCACCTGGTGCCCAGCCTCCTCGAGCTCGGCGGGAAGGCCCCGCTCGTCGTGCTCGACGACGCGGACCTGGACGCGGCCGTGGACGGTGCCGCGTTCGGCGCCTTCGCGAACTCCGGGCAGATCTGCATGTCGACCGAGCGGATCATCGTGGACGAGGCCATCGCGGACGAGTTCGTCGAGCGGCTGGCGGCCAAGGCGTCGGCGCTGCCCGTCGGCGACCCGATGGGCCAGGTCGTGCTCGGGTCGGTGATCGACAGGGCCACGGTCGATCGGTGCAACGCGATGATCGACGACGCCCTGGCCAAGGGCGCCGTCCTCGCGTGCGGGGGCAAGGCGGAGGACACGCTCATGCCACCGACGCTCGTCGACCACGTCACCGCCGACATGGACATCTTCCGCGACGAGTCGTTCGGTCCGGTCAAGGGCATCATGCGGGTCGCCGGCGTGGACGAGGCCGTCGCCGCTGCCAACGACACCGAGTACGGCCTCTCGGCCGCCGTGTTCGGCCAGGACGCCGCGCGGGCGCTCGACGTCGCGCACCGCATCGAGTCCGGGATCTGCCACGTGAACGGCCCCACCGTCCACGACGAGGCCCAGATGCCCTTCGGCGGGGTCAAGGCCAGCGGCTGGGGTCGCTTCGGGGGCGTCGCTGCCGTGCACGAGTTCACCGACCTGCGGTGGGTGACGGTGCAGACGGGCCCGCGCCACTACCCGTTCTGACCCCGGGGGTGTTCCAAGGCGCCGCGGTCACCGCGGAGGGGTTGACGCCCACCACGGTGGTCCTATCCTGTTCGTTAAGCGAACTGACGTTCGCACAGCGAACGCTACGGGCTCCGAGCGTGCCGGTGGCGTGACGGGAGCACACGATGAGCACGATCGACGCCGCGGCGCGTTCGCCGAGACCGGGCCCAACAGATCCTCGACGAGGTCGGGCGGCTGCATCCCACCGGCCAGCTCCCGGCCGCGATCTTCAACGACGCCGGGATCTTCGAGCTCGAACGCGACCGGGTCTTCGCCCGCTCGTGGGTCTACCTGGCGCACGAGTCCGAGATCCCGGAACCCGGCGACTACGTGCTGCGCTACATCATGGACGACCCGTTCGTGGTGGTGCGGACCGAGGACGGCGAGATCCGGGCGCTGCACAACCACTGCCGGCACCGCGGCATGCAGGTCTGCCGGTCGGAGCTGGGCAACGCCGCGCACTTCCGCTGTCCCTACCACGGCTGGACCTACCGCAACGACGGCGAGCTGGTGGGGGTGCCGGTCGAGAAGAAGGCCTACGGCGACGTCCTCGACAAGTCCGAGCTGGGGCTCCTGTCGATCCCGCAGCTCGACACCTACAACGGGATGATCTTCGGGTGCCTGGACGCCGAGCAGGTGTCGCTCGAGGAGTGGCTGGGGGACATCGCCTGGTACCTCGACCTGTTCACCTGCCGCAGCCCGGCCGGCCTCGAGGTGGTCGGCGCCCCGCAGCGCTGGGTCGTCGACGTGGACTGGAAGACCGCCGGCGAGACCTTCATCGGGGACAGCTACCACACGCTCATGACGCACCGGTCGATGGTCGAGCTGGGGCAGGCGCCGAAGGACCCCAAGTACGCCATGTACGGCGAGCAGATCCACGTGCCGGGGCGCGGCCACGCGGCGATGATGATCGGGGCGCCCCCGGGCACGGACCTGCCACCGTTCTGGGGGTACCCGGAGGACGTCATCGAGCGCGCCAAGCAGTCGATGCCCAGCAAGGAGCAGTTCGAGGTCGCCTACGAGACGCGCATCGCGCTGACGACCGTCTTCCCGAACCTGGCCATCCACAACCCGATCCGCCGCCCCGACCTCGAGTACGAGGGCGCGGTCCCGATGATGACCTGGCGGACGTGGAACCCGATCGGACCCGGGCGGATCTCGATCTCCTCGTACTTCCTGGTCGAGAAGGACACCACCGAGGAGTTCAAGCAGCTGAGCCGGTGGTCCTACATGCGCTCCTTCGGGATCTCGGGGACCTTCGAGCAGGACGACGCGGAGCTGTGGGCCCACATCGCCCGCAATGCCGGCACGTACTGGGGTGGGGGCCACCTGGTGAACTACCAGATGGGGACCGGTGTCGAGACCGACGAGGACTGGCCGGGCCCCGGCGTCGCCCAGCCGGTCAACTTCACGGACGAGAACCTGCGCAACTTCTACGGCCGGTGGTACGAGCTGATGACGGCCGAGGAGGGCGGGGCATGACGACGGCCACCTCCACGACGGACATCGAGCGGCACTTCGCCGTGACGGCCTTCCTGCACGCGGAGGCCGAGGCGTTGGACGAGTGGCGCCTGCGCGACTGGCTGGGGATGGTCACCGACGACATCGTCTACCAGGTGCCCGTCCGTGTGCAGCGCGAGGTCTCCGACGGAAGCCGCGTCACCGGCGTCCAGACCGACAGCTTCCACCTCGACGAGAACCACGCGTCCCTTGCCATGCGGGTGCAACGGCTCGAGACCGGCTTCGCCTGGTCCGAGGAGCCCCCCACCCGCACGCGTCACGTCGTCGGCAACGTGCGGGTCCGGGACGGGGATCGGACCGACGAGGTCGCCGTGCGCTCGAACCTGCTGCTCTACCACACCCGGTGGGACCGGCCCGAGTACACGATCCTGTCGGGGGAGCGCCACGACGTGCTCCGCGACACCCCCGACGGGTGGCGGCTGGCGCGGCGACTGGTCGTGCTCGACAACACCGTGATCCCCACCCTGAACATGAGCTACCTGTTCTGACGCGAGAGGTCCACACGAATGGCCGACGACGGCTGGATCCAGGTCGCCAACGAGTTCACGACGTCCCGCGTGCGCAAGGTGCTGACGCGCAACGGGGAGCGGCTGGAGATCCACTCGCCCAAGCTGGGCACGACCATCCTGCTCGATCCGTTGGAGCTCGAGAGCCTGACGTGGCAGACGCCGGAGACGTTCTCGCGGCTGCTCGAGGACCCCTACGGCCCCGAGGACGTCCGCGCGCGTCCGTTGTCCGCGCTGATCGCCGACCGCGACGACGTCACCTTCGGCGACGCAGACGGTCGGTCAGGTTGACCACCGCGGGGCCGACGCCGCCCCGGAAGCCGAGGAACAGCGCCAGCAGGACGGCACCGTAGATCGCGACGCGGAGCTGGCCGAGGTCACGCAGCCACTCGTCGATGAAGCCGAAGGCCACCGCCCCGATGACCGGGCCCAGCATCGTGCCGATGCCGCCGAAGGCGAGCACGACCAGCGTGCGCACGTCGACGTGGGCGAACGCGAACGTCGAGGGACTGACGAAGCCCTCCTGGATGGCGTACAGGGCGCCGGTGAGGCCGAGCATCGCCGACCCGATGAACCCGGCCCACACGCGGTAGCGGGCGACGTCGACGCCGGCCAGCTCGGCCGTCATCTCGTCGTCGCGCAGGGCGCGGAAGGCCCAGCCGAAGTGGGACCGCTGCAACCACCGGTACAGCACGAGGAATGCGACCAGGAGGGCCAGGAACCCGAGGTAGCCGGGGACGAGCTCGCGCAGGAACGTGCCGTCGCCGGCCTCCACGACCAGCCCCGTCTCGCCGCCGGTGAGGTCGCGCTGCCCCAGCAGCAGGTTCGCGAAGCCCAGCGAGAACGTCAGGGTCACGATGCCGGTGAAGATCACGTCGAGGGACCGACGGACCGAGACCCAGCTGAACAGGGCACCGAGCGCGGCCGCGGCCGCGGTGGCCAGCACCAGCGACACGAGGACGGGCATGCCGGCCCGGTCCGTGAGGATGGTCGTGCCGTAGCCGGCGACGCCGGCCAGCGCCCCGACACTCAGGAACAGCTGTCCCGTGCTGCCGAAGATCACGTTGAACGACGCGGCGTAGCAGGCGAACACCAGCACGCCGGTGGCCAGGCCCATGTAGGTCCGGGAGTCGCCGATGAACAGCGGCACGAGCGCCAGGACCACGGCCACGACGGCAATGGGGGCGTAGGCCGACAGCGTGGACCGCTGCCGGGTGGATCGATCCCCGACGACGATGCTCGTCTGCGGGGCGGAGGCGGTCGAGGCCATCAGCGCGACCTCCCCAGCAGCCCGGCTGGCCGGACGAGGATGGTCGCCGCCGCCGCTGCCAGGAGGATGATCGAGGTGATGTAGGCGCCGATGTAGTAGGCGCTGAAGGCGTTCACGATGCCGAGCAGGATGCCGGCCAGCAGGGCGCCGGTCGCGCTGCCGAGCCCACCGACCACGGTGACGATCAGTGCGAGGATCGTGATGTTGAACCCCGATGTCACGGTCACCGGCGACGTCATGGACTGCGCCATGGCGACCACGCCGGCCAGCATCGCGCTGGCGGCGAAGATCAGCGTCCGGATCCGGTCGGGGTTCACCCCGATGAGCTGGGCCCCTTCCTCGTCCTGGATGACGCTGCGCACGGCGCGACCGAGGCGCGTGCGCCGAAGGACGTAGATGACGGCACCGATCGCGACCAGGGCGATGCCGGAGGCGACCAGGCTGCCGATCCGCATCCGGACGCCGAGGATGGGCACGGACCCGCTGCCGACCCGCAGGGTCAGCGCCTCGTTCGGGTACCGCCACCCGAGGATGCCGTCGATCACGAACGCGGTGCCCAGCGTGAGCAGCAGGCTCAGCAGGACCCGTCCCTCACCCTCCATGCGGTAGACCGGTCGCATGAGCGTCTGGTCCATCACCAGGCCGATCACGGTGGCGACCAGCAGGCCGGTCGCCACGGCCAGGCCCATCGGCCATCCGGCGTTCATCGCCAGGGCGGCGACCATCGCCGCCGCGACCGCGATGGCCCCGTGCGCGAGGTTGAGCACACCGCCCAGGCCGTAGAGCAGGGTGAGCCCGACCGCGAGCAGCCCCAGCTGCAGGCCACCGACGATGCCGTCCAGGAGTGTCGCGAGCATCAGGCGATCCCCAGGTAGGCGCGCTGGACCTCGGGGTTGCCCTCCAGCTCGTCGGCCGTGCCGGTCAGCTCGATGCGTCCGTCCTCGAGGACGTAGCCCCGGTCGGCGAGGTCGAGTGCGAGGGGCACCTGTTGTTCGGCCACCAGGACCGTCATGCCTTCGTCCTTGAGTCTGGACAGCGCGTCGTAGGCCCCGCGGGCGAGGATGGGGGCGAGTCCGGTCGTGGGTTCGTCGAGCATGAGGACGGCCGGGGCGGACATCAGGGCACGTCCGACCGCCAGCATCTGCTGCTCGCCGCCGCTCATCGTGCCGGCGCGCTGGCTGCGGCGTTCGGCCAGTCGCGGGAACAGCGAGAACACGAGCTCCTCCTGGGCGGGGTCGGGGCGCCGTGGGTAGGCGCCGAGCTCGAGGTTCTCCGTCACCGTCATCTGGGGGAACAGGTGGCGCTCGGCCGGGACGTAGGCCAGCCCGTCGCGAGCGAGCGCGTGGGCGGGGCGTCCGAGCACCTGGTCGCCGCGCAGCCGGACCACGCCGGAGCTGGCGGGCAACAGGCCGCACACGGCGCGCAGCAGGGTGGTCTTGCCGGCCCCGTTCGAGCCGATGATCGCGACCGCCTCGCCCTCGCCCACGTGGAAGGTGACGTCGTGGACGACGTCGTTGCGGTGGTAGCCGACGGACAGGTCCTCAACCTCGAGCATCGCCACCTCCTGCCGGCTGTCCGAGGTAGGCCTCGACGACGGCGTCGTCGCGCATGACCTGGTCGGGTGGTCCCTGCGTGAGCAGCTGTCCGAAGTTCAGGACGGCCACGTGGTCGGCCAGGGCCGTCACCGCCCGCATGACGTGCTCGACCCACACCACGGTGACGTCGGCTCCTTCGCGGACGGTGCGGACGACCTGCATGGACGCCTCCAGCTCACCGGGATTGAGGCCGGCCATCACCTCGTCGAGCAGCAGCAGCCGAGGGCGCCCCGCCACGGCGCGGGCCAACGCCAGGATGCGCTGCTCGTGCAGGTTGAGCTGGCCGACCGACCACTCCGCCTTGTCGGCGAGTCCGACCAGCCCGAGGGCGTCGTCGGCCGCGGAGAGCGCCTCGCGCTCCCCGCGGCGGCCACCGGGTGTGCCGAACATGGCACCGATGGCGACGTTCTCGCGCACCGACATCGAGTGCAGGGGCGTCGGGGTCTGCAGGACCTTGGCGATCCCGCGGTGCCGGACGGCGTGGGTGGCCAGGCCGGTGATCTCGTCGCCGTCGAAGACGATGCTGCCCGGACGTCGCCTGGTGCATGCCGCTGATGGTCTTCAGCAGCGTCGACTTGCCCGCGCCGTTGGGCCCGATGATGGCGAAGATCCGCCCCTGCGCGACGTCGAGGCTGACGCCGTCGACGGCCGGCAGGCCGCCGAAGCGCTTCTCGACGTCGCGCAGTTGCAGGATCGGGGTGCCCGGGCTCACTGCGGCTCGTAGGGGTCGAGCGGGTCCGGGACCAGCAGCACCTCGGGGTACCACTCGGCCCCCGGGTTCACGCCGTCGGGCGGCGACTGCTTTCGGATGATCGACAGCGGCGGCTGCGCCTTGGCGAGCTCGCCCCACTCGGTCCAGCCCATCTCGAAGGCGTAGCCGGGCAGGTCGAAGGTGTTGCTGTGCAGGTACTCCGCGATGGCCGCGGGGTCGTCGCCGACCTCACCGATGGCCTCGGCGACCATCTGCACGATGCCGTAGCCGGCGACCGCGTCGTCGTCCATGAACCCGAGGTCGGTCTCCTCGGCGAACCGAGCAGCCAGGTCCTGGTAGTCCGACGACGAGTAGTCGGCGCAGTCGTAGTCGACGTAGCGGTCGTAGGCGACCTCACCGGCACCCTCGATGACCGTCGGCAGCACCGCGTACGGCCCGGTCACGGGCACGTCGAGGCCGAGGTCGGTGGCCTGCAGCATGATCGGGCCGGTGCCCGGCGGGTGACCGGTGGCGGTGATGATGTCGGGGCCGAAGTCCTGCAGCCGCCGCAGGTAGGCGGTGAAGTCCTGCTCGCCGACCGGGGCGACCTCGATCTGCAGCTCGACGCCGTCGAGGGATCCGACGGAGTCCTCGAGCGCGCTCTTGACCGACTGGCCCCAGGCGTAGTCCGCCACGATGGCGCCGACCTTGGTCAGGCCCTGGTCCTCGATGTACTGGGCCAGGGGCTGCGCGGTCATCGGTGCCGACGGCAGGCAGGTCCGGAAGGTGTAACGGCTGTCGCGGGTCAGGATCTCGGCGGCGCCGCCCTTGACCATGAACAGCGGCGTCTCGAGCTCCTCCGCCGTGCGTGCGCTTGCCAGGCCGACGTCGGAGGAGATGATGCCGCCGACGGCGACGACGTTGTCCTGCTCGACCATCCGCTCGAGGGCCGAGGTGCCCTCGTCGGGGTTGTTCTGGTCGTCGGCCTCGACGATGGCCAGGGGCCGACCGTCGACGCCGCCGTTGGCGTTGATCTCGTCGACGGCCATGTTCATGCCCGGCCTGGACCTGCAGGCCCCAGGGGGTGAACGGACCGGTGAACGAGGTCAGCAGGCCGATGTTGATCGGGTCGCCGGACGGTGTCTCGCCGCCCGCCGAGGTCTCCGTCTCGCCACCGGTACATCTCGGAGGCCGCGGCCGGGGTGCTGCCGTCTGTCCCCGGTGGGCTCGTCCGTGCCTCCGCCCCCGTCGTCGCCGCCACAGGCCGTCAGGCCCAGCAGCATGGCGGCGCCCACGGCCAGCAGCCGATGGTGTCTGCGCAGTTTCATTTACATGCTCCCGCTCTGGGTTCGATGGTCCCGTGTCTCTCCCGCCCGGATCTGACTCGCGATCTGACTGACTGATCGGTCAGATCCGGAGGCTGTAGTAAACCAGATGCGTGTCATCGCAGGGCCTCGGTGCGGATCGGCAGTCCGGTGTAGTTCTCCGCGAAGCTGGCGCGTGCGTGCTCGGACGTGGCGAGCAGGTCGAGCTCGGCGAGCTGGATCTTGCGCTCGAAGGCGTCGCGCGAGGGGAAGCGGTGCATCAGGGTGGTCAGCCACCACGAGAACCGCACGGCCTTCCAGACCCGGCGCAGCGCGACGGCGGAGTAGCTGTCGAGGCCGTCGGTGGTCCCGGTCTCGTAGTGGTCCGCCAGGGCGGTGGCCAGCATCACCACGTCGGCGATCGCGAGGTTGAGCCCCTTCGCGCCGGTGGGCGGCACGATGTGCGCGGCGTCGCCCGGCCAGCAGGAGCCGGCCGTGGCGCATGGGCTCGGCCACGAAGCTGCGCAGCGGCGTGATCGACTTCTCGATGGAGGGCCCGGTCACCAGCCGCTCGGCGTCGTCGTCGGGCAGGCGCGTCGTGAGCTCGGTCCAGAACCGGTCGTCGGACCAGTCGTCGACGTCGTCGTCGGCGTCGCACTGGACGTAGTAGCGCGACAGCATGGCGTGGCGCATGGAGCAGAGGGCGAAGCCGCGCTCGTGGTTGGCGTAGATCAGCTCGGGGGACACCGGCGGGGTCTCGGAGAGGATGCCGAGCCAGCCGAAGGGATAGGAGCGTTCGTAGGTCTGGCGCATGCCGTCCGGGATGCTGGCGCTGCTGACGCCGTGGGCGCCGTCGCAGCCCGCGATCCAGTCGCACGTGAGCTCGTGGGTCTCACCGCCCCGCTCGAAGGTGACGCGTGGACGGTCCCCCTCGACGTCGTGGAGGGCCACGTCGCTGACCTCGTCGAGCAGCGTGGCGCCCCAGCCGTGCAGGGCGTCGTAGAGGTCGGCCTGCACCTCGGTCTGGCCCCAGATCATCACGGGATGACCGACCAGGCCGCTGAAGTCGATGCGCACCCGGCCCCCGCCGAAGGCCAGGGCAACGCCATCGTGGGGGTCGCCCTCGCGGTCCATCCGGTCGCCGAGGCCGGCAGCCCGCAGGGTCTCGGCCGAGCCGTGTTCGAGCACGCCCGCGCGGATCCGACCGAGCACGTAGTCCTCGCTGCGTCGCTCCAGCACCACGCTCTCCACGCCCCGCTGGTGCAGCAGGTGGGCGAGCAGGGACCCGGCAGGCCCGGCGCCGATGATGGCGACCTGGGTGTGCATGTCGACCTCCCTCAGCGTCTACAGGCGGTTGGCGGTCAGGGCGGTGGAGATCGCCTCCGCGGTGCGCAGCAGCGCCGGCACCACCGCGCGGCGGATGTCGGCCTTGGTGGTGCGGCTGGCGTGGGTGGAGACGTTGACGGCGGCGACGGGCGCCCCGTCCGCGTCCCGGATGGGGGCGGCGACCGACCGCACGCCGACCTCGAGCTCCTGGTCCACCAGCGCGTAGCCCTGCCGGCGGACCTCGTCGAGCCGCTCCTGCAGGTCGTCGAGGTCGGTGACCGTGTGCTCGGTCGGGTGCCCCCGGTCGCTGGCCTCCCAGACCTCGGCGACCCGGGCCGGGTCGAGCCACGCGAGGATGGCCCGGCCGAGCGAGGTGCGGTAGGCCTCGAAGCGCGTGCCCACGCCGATGGAGACCTGCATCACCCTGTTGGCCTGCACCCGCGCCACGTACACGATCGCCGACCCGTCGAGCACGGCGACCGAGGTCGATTCGCGGACCTCGTCCGAGAGTGCCATGAGGTGGGGGCGGGCGAGGTCGGGCAGGGCGTGGGAGGACAGGAAGGCGTAGCCGAGCTCGAGCACGCGGGGCGTGAGCTCGAAGATGCTGCCGTCGCGTCGGACGTAGCCCTCGGCCTCGAGCGTGTGGATCAGCCGGCGGGCCGTGGCCCGGCTGAGCTGGGTCGCGCGCGCCACGTCCGCGAGGGTCTGCGACGGTGCCTCGGCACCGAAGCTGCGGATGACGGCGAGCCCGCGCTCGAACGACTGGACGGATTCCATGCCGGCGAAGGCTCCCGTCTTCCGGCGGCGTTCGTAGTACGAACACTGGTTCGCGTAGCGAACACGCTAGCAGGAGGTCGTCCCGACGACAACCATCCGGTCCACGACGACGGGGACCGCCCATGGGCAGTCCCCCGTGAGGTCGTCCGTCCGGGTCAGCCGAGCCGTACGTACTCGTAGTCGAGCGGCTGGCCGTTGATGCCGGACTTCGGCGGGGCGATCCAGGCGGCCATCTTCCCGGGCTCGGTGACCGGGTGCATGAGGGTGGCGATGAACTCGCGGTCCTCGTCGGACGGCAGCCAGTTGTGGCGTTCGGCGTTCCAGTCGGACTCGGACATCAGCTGGCCCGTGGGCGAGACGTGGTAGTCCGCGAAGTGGCCGACGTGCCGGTTGAACCCGCGGTGGGGGAGCGTCAGCTCGAAGTCGACCCCGGCCTTCTCGAAGACCCGGTTCCACTTCTTGACGCCCTTGGCACAGTCCTCGACGTAGTCGTCCTGCAGGGAGGTGTTCAGCGCCTGCAGCGCGGGCTCGTGCTTGACCTCGAGCTTCCCGTTGGGCGTGAGCACCGGGTAGGTGTCGTTGGTCAGGACGTGGTCGTCCTCGATCGTGGTCTCGCGGAAGCGACCCTTGAGCCCGGCGTTGAAGTACGTCGCGGCGTTGGAGGACAGCTCCGACCCGAACAGGTCCAGCGACACCGTGAAGTGGAAGTTCAGGTAGCGCTGGATGGTGGGCAGGTCGATCGCCCCGGCCCGGCGCACGTCCTCGGGGTGGTCCGAGCCGATCTCGTCCATGACCTCGCAGGCGCGCTGCACCACGCGCTCGACACCGGTGGTGCCGATGAACATGTGGTGGGCCTCCTCGCGCAGCATGAAGTTGCAGGTGCGCGAGAGCGGGTCGAAGGCCGACTCGGCCAGCGACGCGAGCTGGAACTTGCCGTCGCGGTCGGTGAAGTACGTGAACATGAAGAAGGCGAGCCAGTCGGGCGTCGGCTCGTTGAACGCCCCGAGGATGCGGGGCTTGTCCGCGTCGCCGGAGTTGCGCTCGAGCAGCGCCTGGGCCTCGTCGCGGCCGTCACGACCGAAGTAGCGGTCGAGCAGGTAGACCATCGCCCACAGGTGCCGGCCCTCCTCGACGTTGACCTGGAACAGGCCACGCAGGTCGTACAGCGACGGGGCGGTGGCGCCGAGGTGGCGCTGCTGCTCGACGGAGGCGGGCTCGGTGTCGCCCTGGATCACGATCAGCCGGCGCAGGGGGTTGCGGAACTCGCCGGGGACCTCCTGCCAGACGTCCTGCCCCTTGAACTCGCCGTGGCTGATCGTGCGGTCCTCCTCCGGGTCGGTGAGGAAGATGCCCCAGCGGTAGTCCTCGAGCCTGCTGTGGCCCCACGCGGACTCGCGGTGGATGTTCGTGTTGATCGCCGTGCGCAGGTAGACGTTGGCGGCGTCGAAGCCCTGCGGCCCCATGTCGTGCCACCAGGTCTCGAACTTGGGCATCCACGACTCGAGCGCCCGCGTGAGCTTGCGGTCGTCGGCGAGGTCGACGTTGTTGGGGATGCGGTGGTTGTAGTCGATCGACGTCATCGAGAAGCCTTCCTCACACGCGGCGAAGGTCGTAGTCGGCACGCTTGCCGGAGCCGTAGCGCCTGAGGGCGCCCTCGTCGCCGGCAGCGTTGGGACGTTGGAAGATCCAGTTCTGCCAGGCCGTGAGGCGACCGAAGATCTTGGTCTCCATCGTCTCGGGACCCGGGAAGCGCAGGTTCGCCTCCATGCCCACCAGCGCGTCCGGGGACAGGCTGGCGCGTTCCTCGATGGCCAGGCGCGTCTCGTCCTCCCAGTCGATGTCGTCGAAGGCGAACGTGACGACGCCGAGGTCCACGGCCTCGCGGGCCTCGAGCGGCCGTCCGATGGCGGCACGGACCGCCTCGAGCCCCTCGGGGTCGTACAGGAACCGCGTCTCGAGCCGGCCGAGGTGGTTGGGCATCGGGTAGGGGCCGTCGTTCATGGCGCTGAACTGGATCGTGGCCGGGGCGTGGTCCTCGGGCAGGTCGAGGTAGGCGTCCTCGGGCTCGACGAAGGTGCCCTCGAGCATGTAGGACCGGTCGGCGGCCAGCACCAGCTCGGCCAGGGTGCCCACGAAGCAGCTTCCGGGCTCGACCATCGCGAACAGCGTCCGCGACGTGACGTCCAGGCGGCGCAGCGTCCGGGCCCAGTACAGCGACACCTCGCGCACCAGCCAGTCCTTGCCGTGCTCGGCCATCACCTCGTCCACGGCCAGCACCGCGTCGGCGTCCCCGGTCGTGCGGAACACCCAGGTGCCGAGCTCGAGCTCGTTGGTGCGCAGGTCCAGGATCGCGTCGTCGAGCTCGCGGCACAGGGCGAGCGGCCACCACTGGTCGCCGGCCTCGTGGATGGCCTCGGGCGTCGACGGCTGCTCGGTGGTCGGGGCGTGGACGACGAACGTGGCCGTGCGCTCGTCCCGGTCGAGGTCGATCGTGAGGTTGGGGTAGCGGATCGTGTCCCCGTCCTCCTCGCGCTGCAGCGGGGTCAGCGCGATGCCCTGGACGTCGGCGGGGCGGTCGGAGGTGGCCGCCCGCTCGCGCGCCACGCGGGTGGCGTGCTCGAGCAGCTCGGTGGGCGGGGCGAGCTCGTCGACCAGGCGCCATTCGACGGCCCGGTCACCACGCATGCCCTCCTGGAGGGTGGAGAAGACGTCAGCGTGGTCGCGGCGGACATGGCGCTTGTCGGTCACGCGGGTCAGGCCGCCGGTGCCGGGCAGCACGGCCAGCAGCGGCACCTCCGGCAGGGCCACGGTGGAGGAGTTGTCGTCGGCCAGGATCAGGTGGTCGCAGGCCAGCGCGAGCTCGTAGCCGCCGCCGGCGCAGGTGCCGTTGATCGCGGCGATCCACGTCTGCCCGGAGCCGGTGGTCGCGTCCTCGATCCCGTTGCGCGTCTCGTTGGTGAACTTGCAGAAGTTCACCTTCCACGGGTGGGACGAGCTGGCGAGCATCTTGATGTTCGCGCCCGCGCAGAACACCCGGTCCTTGCCGCCGGTCATCACCACCGCGCGCACCTCGGGGTGCTCGAAGCGCAGCCGCTGGACGAGGTCGTAGAGCTCGATGTCCACGCCCAGGTCGTAGCTGTTGAGCTTCAGCTCGTACCCGTCGACCAGGCCGCCCTCCTCGTCGACGTCCATGGTGACGACAGCGACCTCGCCGTCGACCTCGTAGCGCCAGTGGCGGTACCGGGACGGCTCTGTGCGAAACGAGACGTGCACGACCTCTCCTGCATGCAGCGGACCTCTCCAGCCAGTAGACTAACTGACCGGCCAGTCAGGGTCAAGGGACGGAGAAGTTGTGGGTACGGCCCAGGCACAGCAGCTCGAGCTGTCGAGGGGGGCGGTCGAGTACGTGGACCTGCCCGCCACGCACGCCCCGGACCGCGCCCCACTGGTGTTCCTGCACGAGGGGCTCGGGTCGTTGGCGCTGTGGCGCGACTTCCCCGACGAGGTCCACGCGGCGACGGGGCGTCGGGTCGTGGTGTTCTCCCGCCACGGGTACGGCAACTCCGCCGTCGTCCGCGAGCCCCGCGACGTCGGCTACATGCACGACGAGGCGCGGGAGGTCCTGCCGGAGCTGCGGGCGGCGCTCGGGCTGGACCGCCCCGTGCTCGTCGGCCACTCCGACGGCGGGTCGATCGCCCTCATCCACGCCGGGACGCCGGGCATGCCGCCGGTCGAGGCCCTCGTGCTGCTCGCCCCGCACGTTGTCGTGGAGGACGAATCCATCGCCGGGATCGAGCAGGCGCGCGAGACGTGGCTGTCCACCGACCTCGAACAGCGGATGGGCCGCCACCACCGCGACGCCGCGGCCACCTTCTGGGGGTGGAACGACATCTGGCTCTCGCCGGCCTTCCGCTCCTGGGACATCACCGAGGTGCTCGGTGACGTGGCGTGCCCGGTGCTGGCGATCCAGGGCGTGGACGACCAGTACGGGACGCTGCACCAGCTCGACCTGATCGAGTCGGGATGCGCCGGTCCGGTCCGCCGCGTCCACCTCGACGCCTGCGGCCACGCCCCGCACCTCGAGCAGCCCGAGCGCACGTGCGAGGCGGTGCTCGCCTTCCTCGACGAGCTGCCGTGACCTCGCGGTCCGGCTACTCGGCGCGCAGCGGCGCGGCCCACGCGGGCCACGCCGTCGTCACACCGTCGAGCACGAGGACCGCGGTGAACCCCGCCCGGGCCACGAGCACCTGGTCGTGGTGGACGGTGACCTCGTAGCGCACGCTGGTGCGTCCCACCGACGCCACGGTGATCTCGACGTCGACGAGGTCGTCGAAGCGCAGCGGGGCGAGGAACTCGGCCTCGAGGTGGCGGCGGGGCGTGTGCCCGAAGGTGTGGCCGATGATGCCGAGGTCGCGGTGGAGCTCGGCCTCGGCCTCCTCCGCCCACCGCCAGATCGTCGAGTGGTGCCAGACCCCGGCCGCGTCGGTGTCGGGCCAGGCGAGCCGGCGCTGGATGCGTGCCGAGGGGGGCATGGCGGGCCTCGCGGGGTGGACGGACGGTCCGCGACCCTAGCCTGACCGGCGGGTCAGGGACGGTCGGGGCTGGCCACGCTGTTAGCGTCCGTGCCCGCCGACCCGAGGACCCGCCCCGTGAGCCAGCCGATGCAGCCACCCAGCGAGGAGGGCCGCTTCGTCGGCATGGTCGGGCTCGAGGTCTCGTACGACGATGACGGGACCGTCCGGGGCCGCCTGCCGATCCGCCGCGAGCTGCAGCAGCCCTACGGCATCGTGCACGGCGGCGTGTACTGCACGATGGTCGAGACCCTGGCCAGCCACGCCGCGGCCCTGCGGGCCATGGCCGACGGCAACATCGTCGTCGGCATCTCGAACACGACCGACTTCCTCCGCGCGACGCGCGAGGGCGTGCTCGAGGCCGTCACCGAGCCGGTGCACGTCGGCCGCACCCAGCACCTGTGGCAGGTCCGCATCTGGCGCGAGGCCGACGGCAAGGTCGTCGCCCGTGGCCAGGTCCGCCTGCAGGTCCTGCCCGGCGACGGCGACATCGGCGGCGCCCCGCCCGAACAGGCCCCGCCCCGTCCCGCCTGACCGCGCCCACCCCGCGACCGAGGACCCGACCATGAAGCTCGACAGCGTCGCCTTCATCCCGAACCCCGTGGCGGCACGCGAGAACGCCGCCGAGGCCGCGGCGCGCGGCTTCGACGGCTGGTTCACCGCCGAGGTCGGCTACGACCCCTTCGTCGCGTGTGCCGTCGCCGCCGACGCGGCAGGGGGCTCCCTCGACATCGGCACGGCGATCGCGGTGGCCTTCGGGCGCACGCCGATGACCGTGGCGTACTCGGCCAACGACCTGCAGGGGCTGACCGGCGGACGCTTCATCCTCGGTCTGGGGTCGCAGATCAAGCCCCACATCGAGCGCCGCTACTCGATGCCGTGGTCGAAGCCGGCCGCGCGCATGCGCGAGTTCATCGCTGCGCTTCGGGCCATCTGGCACGCGTGGGAGCACGAGGAGAAGCTCGACTTCCGGGGCGACTTCTACGAGCACACGCTCATGACGCCGTTCTTCTCCGGGACGAACCACGGGTTCGGTCCGCCGGCCATCGCCATGGCCGCCGTCGGGCCGCTGATGACCCAGGTCTGCGGCGAGTCCGCCGACCTGTTCCTCGCCCACTCGTTCACCACCGCCGACTACCTGCGGGACGAGAGCCTGCCGAGGCTCCGGGATGGCGCGGAGCAGGCGGGGCGGGACCCGTCCGAGATCGGCGTCGCGATGACGGCCTTCGTCGTCACGGGGCGCACCGAGGAGGAGCGCGCCGGCGTCGAGGCGCTGGTGAAGTCCCAGATCGGCTTCTACGGCTCGACGCCCGCCTACCGCCCCGTGCTCGAGCACCACGGCTGGGGCGACCTGCAGACCGACCTCAACCGCCTGTCCAAGGAAGGGCGGTGGGCCGAGATGGGTGGGCTGATCGACGACGACGTGCTCGACGCCTTCGCGCTGGTGGTCGACGACCCCGACCGGGTCGGCCAGGCCTACCTGGACCGCTTCGGGGACCTCGCGACCCGCGCGGGCGTCTACCCGACCTGGCAGCCCGACGCGCAGGCCGTCGAGGCGATGAAGGCCACGCTGGCCGGCGGCTGAGTCGTGACCGCCCCGTGAGCCCGCCCCGCCCGCCCCGCCGGGGACTGCGCGCCCCGACCGTCCTGACCGCCCGGATCGGCGGACTGCCCCGCGGGTTCTGGTGGATCTGGCTGGGCAGCCTCGTCAACCGAGCCGGCACCTTCGCCGTGCCGTTCCTCGCGCTGTACGTGACGCGCGGGCGGGGGCTCGACGAGGGCACGGCCGGGGCGGTGCTGCTCGCCTTCGGGGTCGGCCTGCTGCCCTCGCAGCCCCTCGGCGGCGTGCTGGCCGACCGCGTGGGACGGATCCCCACGCTCGTCGGGGCGTCGGTCGGCAGCGCGCTGGCCATGGGGGCGCTCGCCCTCGCGGACACCGGCCCGGAGCTCGCGCTCGGCGCCTTCGCCCTCGGCCTGTTCGGCGAGTCCTACCGCCCCGCCGCGTCCGCGCTCATCGCCGACCTCGTGCCGGTCGACGACCGGCCGCGTGCCTTCGGCCTGCAGTTCTGGGCGGTCAACCTCGGGTTCGCCGCGGCCGCGTCGGTCGGCGGGCTGCTCGCCGCCCACTCCTACACCCTGCTGTTCGTCGGCGACGCGGTGACCACGCTGACCTTCGGCCTGCTGGTCGCATGGCGCGTCGGAGAGCCCGAGCGGGTCACCGATGCTGCCGAGTCCGGCCTGGTCGCCTCGGTACGCGTCGTGCTCGCCGACCGGCTCTTCCTCGCCATCCTCGGCCTGAACGTCCTGTACGCGGCGATGTACGCCCAGGTCCAGGCCGCGCTGTCGGTGGACGTGGTCTCCACGGGCCTGACCGAGGCGGACTACGGGACGATCCTCGCGCTCAACGGCGTCGTGATCGTCCTCGTGCAGCCCCTGGTCATCGGGCGGGTCTCGCGCTGGCGGCCGGGGCTGGCGCTGGCCGGCGGGGCGGCCGTGATCGGCGTGGGGCTGGGCCTGATCGCCTTCGCGGACACCTGGGCCGGCTTCGCCGCCACCGTCGTCGTGTGGACGCTCGGCGAGATCGTCGTCGCCACGTTCTCCGCCCCGACGGTCGCCGACATCTCGCCACCGCACATGCGCGGTCGCTACCAGGGCTGGTGGGGCCTGTCCTTCTCGGTGTCGTTCGCGGTGGGGCCGGCACTCGGCCTCGCGGTGTTCGCACGCTGGGGCGGCGGTGTGCTGTGGGGCGCGTGCACGGTGCTGGGCCTCACCACCGCGATGGGCTGGCTGTTGCTGCGCAACGGGATCGCCGCGCGCCGCGCCGCCGTCACCTGAGTCCGGCCCTCTTCTACGATGCAGTCACCGGGTGGAGACGCGAGGGGGCGCACAGGCCATGGGGCGACGCGCGGAAGGTCGGCGGCTGCGTGACCGGACCTGGTTCTTCCCGGCCGTGTGCGCGGCTGTCGGGGTCCCGGGGCTCGCCGCCGGTGTCATCGCACGGACGCCGGGATGGGTGGGGCTCGCCCTGATGATGCTGACGCTCGCGGGGGGCGCACCCGTGTCGAACTGGCTCGTCCGCAACCGGGACGGCACCCGCCTGCACGGCGCCGCCTGTACGGCGGCGGCCGTGGCGCTGCTGGCTGCCTCCGCGCTCATCGTCGCTGACGCGGAGATGTTCTTCGCCTCGCGCGGCCGGTACGGGGCGGCCGTCGTCCTCTTCGTCGCGCCCCTCCTCGGTGTGATGGGCGCTCGGCTGGCGTGGTGGGGCGTGGGGCTGCTGGTCCACCCCCGGCCCCATTGGGTCCGGGATCGGCGCCGCGCACGCCCGCACCGGCTGCCTGTCGGGGTTCCCGACGGCGAGGGAGGCTGGGTCCTGTCCAGCCCTGCCTCCGCAGGGGGCACCTGGCGGCTGCCGGCCGCCACCGTGGTCAGGACGAGCCTGGTCGGACCACCGCGCAAGGGACGAGCGATGCGCCGCACGGAGCTGGCGGCCGCACTGGACGACCTCGGGGCGCCGGCGTTCGTGCATGCACTGTGGGTGGAGGGTCACGCCCTCGAGTTCCCGGTCGAGGTGGACGGGCCCGGGAGATCCCGGCAGGACGGGAGTCGGACGGAACGCGGCGGCGCGTCCCATCGCTCCGGGGTGGTGGAGGACGCATGAGGCTCCTGTTCCCCAGCTGCCATGTCCCTCGACGAGCAGGGCGTGTGGTGGGTGACCGACATCTTCGCCGACCGCGCCGCGAGACCCACGGCCACGGACCTCGCGCCCGTGACGCGACCGCGGCCGCCGACTGCCTGGACGCGCACGTCAACCCGAGCCGCGCCGATGGCGCGCTCGGGTGACGTGATGGTGACGCTCAGGCAGGCACGGCGTCTGGAGCGTCGGGCACCGCGGGGTCGACGAGGTCCAGCGGCAGCCGGGGCGGGCCCGGGTCGGGCACGTCGGTGAGGTCGCGGCGGGGCGGGGCCAGCCGGATCGTCCAGCCGTGCCGGCGGTGTCGCCACGTGACGGTGCCGTCCCGGGCACGGTGCACGGTCCAGGCTGTCGAGGTCTTGTGGTTGTGCCAGCGGCGACCGACCGGCTGCAGGTTGGCGACGCTGGTCGGGCCGCCATGCCGTCTCGCGCCACGGGGTGGATGTGGTCGAGGTCGGCCCGCCGGATCGGGGTGGTCCCGTCGGGGTCGCGGACGCCGGTGTCGCGGGCCCAGATCGCCTCGCGCAGCCAGCGGGGCGGGACCTTCGTCTTCTGCCCGACGCCGATGACCTCGCCGGCGTCGTCCAGCACGATCGTGCGCAGGTCGGCGCCCCGCTCGTCCACCAGCCGCTGCAGCGTGGCGGTCGAGACCTTCATCCGGCCGCCGGCCAGCGTGTGCAACAGCCACCCGGGCGTCCGGGTCTCGTCCAGCAACGCCTCGAGATCGATGGTCGCCAGCAGCAGCGGGCGGGGCGCCAGTCAGCGCCGGTCGTCGTCGGGGCACGTGCCGGCCAGGTCGCCGCTCGCACAGCGCCACCAGCCGGTCGGCCAGCGCCGTCCCGTGACCACGGATCAGCGCCCGACGCCGGTCGTCCAGCTCGTCGAACGCAGCGTCCACCGCCTCGGCGTCGGACAGGTCCTCGGGGACGGCGACCGGCGGACCCAGTGGGGCGTCCAGCGCCTCCGCGACCGTGGCGAACCCGACGGGGTCGAACTCGCCGTACAGGCTGCCGCCCCCGAACAGGTTCGGGGACAGCTGCAGGAACGCCTCCCGCTCGGCCGCGGCCTCGGCCTTCTCCAGACCGCGACGGCTGACGAGCGTCGACCCAGTCCCAGACGTCCGCGACCGAGCGCGTCCGGTTCCCAGTCGCGGTGCGCGACCATCGCCCCGCCGACCAGCCGGTCGAGCTCGCCCCGCGCGTCACACGCGGACCGACGAGCGGCTCGGCAGATCGCCGCGACCTGCGACCACGACAGCCACCGGTCCGCCAGCCCTGCCAGCGTGGCCGGCATCGACCGAGCACCTCCACCGCGCCCGAGCACCTCGCGGGCCTCGCGTGGGTGCAGCGAACCTGGTGCTGCAGCCACACGTGCAGGCTCATCCCGCCGGTGACCTCCGCCAGGTCGTCGGCCCGGCTGGACCGACACCAGCAGGCCCGACCAGCCGACCCATTGCCGGTCCCGTTCCTCGGCGATCGCCGCGACTCGTCCAGCCGGCCCGCTGTCGGGGAGGCTCGGTGCCGCCGCGTAGGACGCACCGGCCTCGACGGCCAGCGGACGGCCACGAGCTCGGTGCGGGGTCCACGAACATGGCCACACCGTACGGACCGGGTGTGACAGCGATGCCCCCGAATCGCCCGCCTGTGGACAATTCCGGGCGATCTGCGTATCGCGGGTCCGGGGACCGCGCGCCCCGCCGCGCCCCGCCGCGACACTCACCCCATGTGGGGATAGCGGTGGTCGGTCGGGGGGACGGTGGTCTCCTTGATGGAGCGGGTGGAGATCCAGCGCTGGAGGTTCTGGGCGGACCCGGCCTTGTCGTTGGTGCCGGACAGCCGCGCCCCGCCGAAGGGCTGCTGGCCGACGATGGATCCGGTGGGCTTGTCGTTGACGTAGAAGTTGCCGGCGGCGTGGCGCAGGCGCTCCATGGCCTGGGTGACGGCGTGCCGGTCGGTGGCGAAGACCCCGCCCGTGAGCGCGTAGGGGGAGGTGGTGTCGACCAGGTCGAGCACCTCGTCCCAGTCCTCGTCGTCGTAGACGTACACGGCGAGCAGCGGGCCGAACAGCTCGCGTTCCATGAGGTCGTGCCGCGGGTCGGTGACCTGCACGATCGTGGGCTCGACGAACCAGCCGGTGCTGTCGTCGGTGCCGCCGCCCACGAGCACCTCGGCGGCCGGGTCGTCGCCGGCGGCGGTGATGGCGTCGCGCAGCCGGTGGAAGGCCTTCTCCTCGATGACGGCGGCCATGAAGTTGGACAGGTCACGGACGTCGCCCATCGACAGCCCGGCCGTGGTCTCGAGCAGGGGCTCGCGCAGCTGCGCCCACACCGATGCGGGGACGTAGGCGCGCGAGGCGGCGGAGCACTTCTGGCCCTGGTACTCGAACGCGCCCCGCACCAGTGCCGTGACGAGCGGGTCGACCTCGGCGGACGGGTGCGCGACCACGAAGTCCTTGCCGCCGGTCTCGCCGACGACCCGGGGGAAGTTGCGGTAGCGGGAGATGCCCTCACCCACGCGTCGCCACAGGCCCTGGAAGACGGTCATGGAGCCGGTGAAGTGCAGCCCGGCGAAGTCGGGGTGGTCCATGGCCACGTCGCTGGCCAGCGCCCCGTCGCCGTGCACGAGGTTGATCACGCCGTCGGGCAGCCCGGCGGCCTGCAGCACCTGCATGAGGAAGTGGGCGGCGTAGGCCTGCTTCTCGGACGGCTTCCACACGACCGTGTTGCCGCAGATCGCGGGCGCGGTGGGCAGGTTGCCGGCGATCGCGGTGAAGTTGAACGGCGTGATGGCGAGCACGAAGCCGTCGAGCGGTCGGTACTCGAGCTGGTTCCACGTGCCGGACGGGCTGAAGGGCTGGGTCGCCAGCAGCTCGCCGTAGAGGTGGACGTTGAAGCGCCAGAAGTCGATGAGCTCGCAGGCGGCGTCGATCTCGGCCTGCTGGACGGTCTTGGACTGGCCGAGCATCGTGGCGGCGTTGAGCGTGTCGCGCCACGGGCCCGACAGCAGGTCGGCCGCCCGCAGGAAGATCGCGGCCCGGTCGTGCCAGTCCATGTCCGCCCAGTCGTGGCGCGCAGCCAGCGAGGCGTCGATGGCCGCCTCGACCTGCTCGCGCCCCGCGGCGTGGACGTCGGCCAGGTGCAGGTCGTGGTCGTGGGGGGCGTGCACGGCGAAGGTCGAGCCCGTGGTGACGGGCCGGCCGTCGATCACGCAGGGGGCCTCGACGGGGGCGGCGTCGGCGAGCTCGTCGAGGCGGGCGACCAGCGAGGCCCGCTCGGGCGAGCCGGGCGCGTAGGTGCGGATCGGCTCGTTGCTGGGTGGGGGAGTGGTGGACCGACGGTCGCTCACGGCTCGCTCCTCGATGCGGCGCCCGTCCGAGCGTAGGAAGCGCCCCGCCGCCGGGGCGCTGGTGTGCGCCGTAGGCTCACCGTCCGGCCTCGACAGGACCTCGACAGGACAAGGAGTCCCCGACCATGCGGACCATCGGCGTGGACCTCGGCGGCACCAACACCTCGACGCTGGTGGTCGGCGACGACGGCGAGCAGCTCGGCTCGTCCAAGATGAAGACGCCGCTGTCGGGCGACCACCTCGGCGTGATCGACGTGATCGAGGCCGGCGTGCTGGCGGCCTGCGACGACGCCGGGGTCGCCATCGGTGACGTCGGCGCTGTCGGCATCGGCACCCCGGGTGTCGTCATCGACGGGACGGTGGGCGGGGCGTCGAACGTGCCGGGCTGGTCCGAGCGGTTCAGCCTCGGCGACATGCTGGGCGACCGCCTCGGCGTGCCGATCCGCGTCTCCAACGACGTGACGGCGGCTGCCGTCGGCGAGCATCGGCACGGCGCCGGCCGCGGGATGGATCGACGTCCTCGTGATCTTCGTCGGGACCGGGGTCGGGGCAGGGCTGATCATCGGCGGCCAGCCCTACGAGGGCGCCACGGGCGGGGCGGGCGAGTTCGGCCACATGGTGGTGGTGCTGGACGGGGCGATGTGCCCCTGCGGGCGCCGGGGGTGCGTCGAGGCCTATGCCGGGCGACGGGCGATGGAGCAGGCCGCGCAGCGCGCCCGGATGAAGGGCTCGGACACCATCCTGTTCGAGGTGATGGAGCGCAAGGGCAAGCAGCGCCCCACGTCCGGGGTGTTCAAGCAGGCCCTCGAAGAAGGCGACGAGCTGACCGCCGACCTGCTCCACGAGGGCATCGCCGCGCTCGCGGCCGGGGTGGCCTCCGCGGTCAACCTGCTCGACGTCGAGGCGGTCGTGGTCGGCGGGGGACTGGCCGACAAGCTCGGGGACTGGTTCCACATCCGGCTCGAATCCGCGATGCGGCCCCACCTGTTCCTGCAGCCGCCGGAGGTGAAGCTGCTGCCGGCCGAGCTCGGCGACGCGTCCGGTGCGCTCGGCGCGGCGCTGTTGGCACGCGACGCACGCGGGGCCTGACGGTCAGGGTCCGGGTTGGTCCCGCGTCCGGCGGTCCGGAACACTTCGAACCCCGGACGTCCCCTGACCAGGTCTCCCCGAAGGACACGTCGTGAGCCACCTCGATTCCGCACGCACCATCGTCGACGCGCTCGAGGCGGTGACCGGCGCGGCGACCGAGCACCTCGCCCACGCCACCGAGAAGGACGGCCGGGTCTCGGTGTCCCTGATGGACCAGCACCAGACCGTCGTCTACGACGTCGCGACCATGGCGTCCACGGTGCGTGCCGCGCGGGCGCTGGTGGCCTACGGCGAGCACGGCGACCACGAGGCCGCGCTGGCGCACGCCTTCGCGGCGGACACCGCCGCCGAGCTGCGTGGACGGCTGGCGGGGCGCGAGGACGAGTGGGGGACCACGGCCGAGGCGCTCGCCGGCGTCGCCGACGAGATCCGTGCGGGTCGTGACACCGACCTGCTGGCCTCCATCGCCGACACCGTCATCTCCAACAAGGGCGAGGCCGGTCCCCGGCACCTGCCCGAGGAGCTGGACATGGTGCGTGACGCGTTCCGGCGCTTCGCCGAGGACAAGGTCATGCCTGTCGCCGAGGAGGTCCACCGCCACGACCAGGACATCCCCGACGAGATCGTCTCGGGCCTGGCCGAGATGGGGTGCTTCGCCCTGTCGATCCCGGCCGAGTACGGCGGCATGCAGGAGGGCGGCGACGACGAGCTGCTCAACATGGTGCTGGTCACCGAGGAGCTCTCGCGCGGCTCGCTGGGCGTGGCCGGTTCGCTGATCACCCGCCCCGAGATCATCGGCACCGCGATCCAGAAGGGCGGCACCGAGGAGCAGAAGCAGCGCTGGCTGCCCTCGATCGCGTCCGGCGAGAAGATGTGCGGCGTGGCCGTGACCGAGCCCGACTACGGCTCGGACGTCGCGGGCGTGAAGGTCACCGCCACGCGCGACGGGGACGACTGGGTGATCAACGGCGTCAAGACCTGGTGCACCTTCGCCGGGAAGGCCGAGTACCTGCTGGTGCTGGCCCGCACCGACCCCGACCGGTCCCTCGGGCACAAGGGCCTGTCGCTGTTCGTCGTGGACAAGCCCGCCTTCGAGGGCCACGAGTGGTCGGTCGAGCAGGAGTGGGGATGGCAGGCCGCATGGAGGCCAAGGCCATCCCCACCATCGGCTACCGCGGGCATGCACTCCTTCGAGGTCTCCATCGACTCGTGGCGTGTGCCGCACGCCAACCTCATCGGCGAGGACGACGGCCTCGGGCGCGGCTTCTACCTGCAGATGCAGGCCTTCGCCAACGCGCGGCTGCAGACCGCGGCGCGGGCGCTGGGCGTGATGCAGTCGGCCATCGAGGAGGCCTCGACCTACGCGCAGCAGCGGCAGGTGTTCGCCACGCCGCTGGCGGACTACGGGCTCACCAAGTCCAAGATCGCCCGCATGGCCTGCCTCATCGCGGCGAACCGGTCGTTCGCGTTCGAGGTCGCCCGCATGATCGCCAAGGGCGAGGGCCAGCTCGAGGCGTCGATGGTCAAGCAGCTGTCGTGCCGCACCGCCGAGTGGGTGACCCGCGAGGCCCAGCAGATCCACGGCGGCTACGGCTATGCCGAGGAGTACACGGTCTCGCGCCTGTTCGTCGACGCCCGCGTGCTCAGCATCTTCGAGGGCGCCGACGAGGTCCTCGCCCTGCGTGTGATCGCGCGCCAGCTGCTGTCGGCGGCCCTGGCCGACTGAGTCGGGGGACCCGACCGGGCAAGGTCCTTCGGCGCTGTCGAGGGTCATGTGGTCCTTGTCCCGGGTGTGTGTCGCCACGACGATGGGCTCACACATCCGAGAGAGGACCGCACGACCATGGCCCTACGTTCCTACGCATCCATCGCCGCGATCGTCCTGGGGGTCCTCATGATCCTCGGTGGCGGCGCGACCTGGTGGCTCGTCAGCGACACGCTGAGCGAGCAGAAGATCGTCACACCCGAAGACGCCTGCCTCGCCGGCAACGAGGTCGACGGGCCGTTCACCGCCTACTGCCAGGCATCCGTGATCGAGAAGCACACCCTCGAGGCCACCGGCGGCAAGACCTACGCCGAGCTCGACCGTGACGACCCGGTCCGTGCCACCGCGATGAACTCGTCCTTCCTGCAGGCGTCGCTGTTCACGTCGATCCTGGCGTTCGGCGTCTCCGCCATGGCGATCGCCGTGGGCCTGCTGTTCATCCTCATCGGACTCGGCATGCGTGACGTCAGTCACCTCGCCGAACCGACCATGACCTAGCCACCATCGACCGTACGAGGGGCCGGACGAGCGATCGTCCGGCCCCTCGCGCGTGCCTGACTACTGCCCGGTGAAGCGTGGGGTGCGCCGCTCGCGGCCGGCGGCCAGACCTTCGCGGAAGTCGTCGGTGCCGTAGTTGACGGCCTGCGCCGCGGCCTCGCGGTCGAGCTGGTCGGCCAGCGTCGTGGTCGGGGCGTGCTCGAGCGAGAGCTTGAGCTGGCGGACGACCAGCGGGCTGGACGCGGCGATCTCGCCCGCGAGCTCCAGCGCCGCGGGCAGCACGTCGTCCGCGGGCAGCGACCGCAGGGCCAGTCCGGCGGCAGCCGCCTCGGTCCCCGACACGAGCCGTCCCGTGTAGAGCCACTCGGCGCCCCGCTGCGGACCGACGGCCCGGGGCAACAGCCACGACCCACCCATGCCGGGGTGCAGCGCGAGCCGGGCGAAGTTCAGGCCGACCTTGGCCTCGTCGGCCACCAGGCGCAGGTCACAGGCCAGGGCGACGCACAGGCCGGCGCCGACCGCGTGGCCGTTGATCGCCGCGATCACGGGCACCGGCAGGGTGCGTACCGACAGGAAGCGCTCGTAGAAGGCGCGCATCTCCGAGGAGGCGTCGAACCCCTCGTCGCGGGTCCGCGTCGCGAAGTCCTCGAGCATGGCGAGGTCTCCGCCGGCCGAGAACGCCGGCGGGGCGCCGGTCAGCACG
Source organism: uncultured bacterium (assembly GCA_963796225.1). Lineage (GTDB taxonomy): Bacteria > Actinomycetota > Nitriliruptoria > Nitriliruptorales > Nitriliruptoraceae > CAWCLK01. Next base: position 25,327 of record CAWCLK010000008.1, on the reverse strand, counting down.
GCCACCCGCAGGTCCGGGTCCGTCGCCAGGTGGGCGAAGGTCGACTGGATCGCCTCGCCCATCTCGACGGTCATCGCATTGCGACGATCGGGGTCGTCGAGGGTGACGACGGCGACGCCGTCGTCGTGGCGTTCGACCTGGACGCCGGACATCGCGACCCCTTGCCGTCGGGTGGAGGGCCGCAGAGGCTACAGGGGCTTGAGTCCCGCACGGGGTGGCCGACGGGAGGTGGAGCGTTCCTCGTCCGGGAGGCGACGTGGCCTACCTACCCCCACCCCCGACGCCCCTGCCGCCGGGGCGTCGGCCGCCGCGATGGTCCCCACCGGACCTGGCGGCGATGGTCGCCCGCTACGCGGACGGCGACCGGACGTCGGCGCGACAGGTGCGGCGGACGTTGGCACCCGTGCTCACACGCCTGGCGGAGGCGGGGCGCGGGGACCGGCACAGGCGACAGGCCCTGGCACAGACCGCCGTGTCGGCGGGGCTGGCAGGGATCGAGTCGGGCACGGTGGCCGTCGACGCGGTCGCGGTCGCCTTCCTCGCCATCGCGCACGTGGTCGAGGCCACCGGTCATGCCCTGCCGGTCCTGCCGCGGCTGGCACGCCACCAGCTCGCCCTGGTCCGCGTGGTCGAGGTGGAACTGGCGGACCCCGAGCGCCTCGCGCGGGCCCTGGCCGTCCCGGGTGCGGCGCTCGAATCCGCACGGGCAGCGGTGGCCTCGCGGCTCGACGTCGCGGCCGTGCCGGACAGCGACTGCCCCGGCTGGCAGGCCGTGCGCCGGGCGCTGCGTGACGGCGACGACGGGGCGGCGGACCACCGTGCCACCTGCGGGCGCTGCACCCTGGTGGCCGAGCTGCTCGCGGCACGACGCCACCGGCTGTGGCCGCAGGACGACACGCCGCCGCACGGCCCCTTCGGGCCGGTCTTCGACCCGCCCCACTGACGCCGGTCCGGTCAGCCGGCGATCTCCCGGTCCGGAGCGGGCTCGGACGACGCCACGGGCAGCAGGCGCAGTGCGGCCGGCGCGTCGGAGGGCACCGCCGGGGCCCGTGGGGGGACCGGGGCGACGGGCTCGTAGTCGGCGCCGAGCGGCGGACGCGGGTCCGCCTCGCCCGCGTTCGGCCACATCGACATGGCCCGCTCGGTCATCGCGGTGATGGTCAGGGACGGATTGACGCCGAGGTTGGCGGTGACCGCCGCCCCGTCGCACACGTGCAGTCCCGGGTGCCCGAAGACGCGGTGGTACGGGTCGATGACGCCGGCGTCGGGCGAGGTGCCGATGGGGCACCCACCGATGATGTGGGCGGTGGTGGGCACGTCGAGGGTGGCCTCGAAGATCGACCCGAACGCCCCGCCGCCCATCACGTCGGCCGCGTGGTTGGCGACCTCGCCGGCGGCGGGGATCCACGACGGGTTGGGGTCGCCGTGCCCCTGCTCGGTCGTCAGGTGCGCGCCGAACGGGCCCTTCACCCGGCGCGTGGTCAGCGAGTTGTCGAGGCTCTGCATGACCAGCAGGATGATCCCCTTCTCGGACCAGCGACGCTTGCTGAGCTCCTTCAGGAACCGCAGCGGGTGCAGGAGGATCGACAGCACGAACTTCAGCGGTCGCGGGATGCGGCCACCGCCCTCGACCAGCGGGGCGGTCAGCATCGCGATGGCGTTGGAGCCCTTCGGGTAGCGGACCGGTTCGACGTGGGTGTCCTCGTTCACGTGGATGGAGGACGTGATCGCGACGCCTGTCGAGTAGTCGGTCGAGAAGTCCTTCGCGGTGGCGCCCAGGATCGCCTCGGAGTTGGTGCGCGTGAGCTGGCCGAGCCGCGGCGAGATGTTCGGCAGCGACCCCTCGTCCTTCAGCGCGTGCAGGAGCTTCTGCGTGCCGAGCGCCCCGGCCGACACGATCACCTGCTCGGCGGTGACCTCCATCCACTCGTGGCGGCGGATCGCGCCGGGGCGGTCGGACACCACGCGGTAGCCGCCGCCGGGCATGGGGCGGATGTCGGTGACCTGGCGTTCCGCCATGACCACCGCGCCGTGCTTCTCGGCGAGGTAGAGGTAGTTGTGGTCGAGGGAGTTCTTGGCCTCGTGGCGGCAGCCCACCATGCAGCCGCCGCACCGGATGCAGCCCACGCGATCGGGACCCTCGCCGCCGAAGTACGGGTCGGACACGCGCTCACCGGGGGTGCCGAACCACACGCCGACGGGGGTGGGGTGGTAGGTGTCGGCCACGCCCATGCGGTCGGCGACCTGCTTCATCACGCGGTCGGCCGGCGTCTCGAAGGGGGTCTCGGTGACGCCGAGCATCCGCTTGGCCTGGTCGTAGAACGGCCGGTACTCGGCCTGCCAGTCGGCGATGTCGGCCCACTGCGGGTCGCGGTAGTAGGCGGGCAGGGGTTCGTAGAGCGTGTTGGCGTACACCACCGACCCGCCGCCGACCGCCGAGCCGGACACGACGAACACGTCCTTGAGCAGCGTCATGCGCTGGAACCCGCGCATGCCGAGCTTCGGGAACCAGAAGAAGTTCTTCGCGTCCCAGTTGGTCTCGGGCAGGGTGTCCTTCGTCCAGCGCTTCCCGCACTCGAGCACCGCGACGCGGTAGCCCTTCTCGGTCAGCCGCAGCGCCGAGACGCTGCCCCCGAAGCCGCTGCCGACGATGACGACGTCGTAGTCGAAGCCCATGCCTGCCCTCCCGCACCTTCTCGATGCGGGAACGGTACCGCCGGGACCGTCCCGGTCCGTCAGCGGTGCAGGCCGGGATCGCGGACGGTGGCGCGCAGTCGGACGGTGTACACCGAGTCGCCGGACAGGATCCCCGAGCGCCCGAACAGGCGCCCCGTCTCCCAGTTGCTGAGGCCGAGCTCGGGTGTGCCGAGCGCGTACTGGCCGTCCACCCAGCGGGTGAACCCGTCGCCCACGAACGGGGCGTCGACCGCGTCGAAGAAGGCGGCGTGCTCGGCGTCGTCCTCGGCGACCAGCGAGGCGGCGAACCGGGGCGACTGCGTGTTGAACAGCGCCACGGCCTCGTCGACGTCGGCGACGACGGCCAGCGTCATCTCCGGGGCGTCCTCCCACTCCCACTCGTGCCCGAGCTGCCGGCCGTCGATCACGGTGGCCTGGAACTCGCGGTGGATGCCGTCGGCGCGGGGGACGTCGACCTCGCGGGCGAACCAGTCGTTGGGCACGAACCGCTCGTCGCCCTGGCGCACGTGCAGGCGACCGACCGCGCCCCGTGCCGCCCCGGCCGCCTCGAGGCCCTCGAGCAGGGCCGGCACGAGCTCGTCGGCACGGTCGGCGACGATGCAGCAGGTGTTGAGGGTGTTGCAGACCTTGCGGTCCAGCGAGTGCTGCACCGTCGCACGGAGCCGGTCGGGGTCGGCGGACGGGCCAGCCACGACCCACGCCCCGCCGGTGCCGTGCAGGGACACGGGGTTGCCGGCCTGGCGGGCCACGGCGCCGAGCTGCGAGACCGCGTGCCCGGATCCCGCGGGCGACCGCGAGCGCCAGTCGCGGGTCGGACAGCATCGCCCACCCGGCGGCACGCGACGAGGCGTCGACCAGCGACGCGGCACCGTCGGGCAGACCGGCCTCCTGCAGCGCCGGGTCCAGCGCGTGCTCGACCAGTGCCCGGGCGGTCCGCAGGGCGTCCGAGCCGATGCGGAAGACGACCGTGTTGCCCGACCGCAGCACGCCGGTCGCGTCGGCGAACACGTTGGGGCGGCCCTCGAAGACGAACGCGACGACGCCGAGGCCGTCGACGACCTGCTCGACCTGCCAGTCGCCGTGGTCGAGCTGGTCCAGGACCTGGCCGCGGCGGGGCGGCATGTCGCGCCATCCGCGCAGTCCCGCGACCATGTCGGCCCGCATCGTGGCGGACAGCTGCAGCCGCGTGGTCGAACGGCCACGCCGCCGGGCGTCCTCGACGTCATCGGCGTTCGCGGTCGCGATGGGGGCGAAGACCTCGTCGTCCTCGAGCCGGCGGGCGAAGGCCTCGTAGAAGGCCGACACCTGCTCGTCGGTGACCGCGCCCATGCGGCCGAAGGCCTCGACCGCGCGGGTCACGGCGGCCTCGGCCGTGGCCTGGGCGTCGGCCGGGACGTGCAGCACGTCGCCGGTGTCGTCGAGGACGATCAGTCGGTCGCCCGGCGACCAGGCGGCGGCGAGCTGCTCGTCGACGTGGACCACGCGGTCGCCACCGACCAGCAGCGGCATCCCGGCGGGCAGGGAGGTCAGGAGTTCGGGGGTGTCCATGGCGCGGCAGCGTAGGGCCGTCGGGACCACCGGACGATCGGACCCCCCACCCCGCCCCGGTCCCGTACTCGGCCACGAACTCGTGGCAGCCCACCTCCGGCCACCCAGCAGGCCCGTCACGTGTCCCAGCACCCCCCGTCCCACCTCCCGACCGACCCCGGCGACCCCGAACGCCGCGGTCGGCGCCGCCGCCGTGGGGCGGGAGGCCAGTCCTCCCCGGACTGGCGGCGGTGGCTGCCCTTCGCGCTGCTGGCCGTGGTGCTGCTCGGTGTCGTCCTGATCCCGCGCGGCGGTGGCCCCGAGTCGTTGACCTACACCGAGTTCGTCGATGCCGTGGAGTCCGGCAACGTCTCACAGGTCACCATCGGGCCGGAGGGTCGGATCGACGGCGAGCGTGACAACGGCGACGCGTTCTCGACCGTGGCCCCCGTCGCCCTCGACACGCGCCAGCTCACCCAGACCCTCCAGGACAACGGCGTGAGCATCGAGGCCACCGCGCCGAGCCAGGGCGGGTGGATCGCCATCGTCGCGAACCTGCTGCCCTTCCTGCTCCTCATCGGCGTGTTCTGGTGGTTGTCGCGCCGCGCTCGCAACGCCATGAGCGGGGGCGGCGGCATGGGCCCCATGAGCCTCGGGAAGTCCAAGGCGAAGGAGCTCACCTCGGCCACCCGCCCCGAGACCACGTTCGACGACATCGCCGGGTACGACACCACCAAGCAGGAGATCCGCGAGGTCGTCGACTACCTGCGGCGTCCCGCCGACTACCGCCGTGTCGGCGCGCGCGGCCCCGGCGGGATCCTGCTCGTCGGCCCACCCGGGACGGGCAAGACCATGCTGGCCCGCGCGGTCGCCGGGGAGGCGGAGGTGCCGTTCTTCGCCTCGGCCGGCTCCGAGTTCGTCGAGATGGTCGTCGGCGTGGGGGCGTCCCGCGTCCGCGACCTGTTCGCCAAGGCGCGCGAGAAGGCGCCGGCGATCATCTTCATCGACGAGCTCGACTCGATCGGTCGCAAGCGCGGCGGCGACTCGACGATCGGGTCGCACAACGAACAGGAGCAGACGCTCAACCAGATCCTGGCCGAGATGGACGGGTTCGACCCCAGCGAGGGCATCGTCGTGATCGCGGCGACCAACCGCGCCGAGATGCTCGACGACGCCCTGACCCGCCCGGGTCGCTTCGACCGCACCATCGACGTCAACCTGCCGACCCAGCCCGAGCGCGAGGCCATCCTCGAGATCCACGCGCGCTCGGTCGCCATGGCCGGCGACGTCGACCTCGAACGCGTCGCCCGGGGCACGCCCGGCTTCTCCGGCGCCGAGCTGTCCAACCTCGTCAACGAGGCGGCGCTGATCGCGGTCCGGGACCAGCGTCACGCCGTCAGCGACGCCGACCTCGACCAGGCCCGCGACCGCCTCATCCTCGGCCAGCGCCAGGACTCCTCGATCCTGCGCGACCAGGAACGCGACCGGGTCGCCGTGCACGAGTCCGGGCACGCGGTCGTGGGCGTGCTGACACCCCACTCCGACCCGGTGACCAAGGTCACGATCCTGCCGTCGGGGCGCGCCCTGGGACTGACCGAGCAGCTGCCCGAGGCCGAGAAGCGGCTGCTGACACGCGAGGAGATGGAGGATCAGCTCGCGGTGATGATGGGTGGCCGCGTGGCCGAACGCCTGCTCACGGGCCAGCTGTCCTCCGGGGCCGCCAACGACCTGGCCCGCGCCACCCAGCTCGCCATCCGCATGGTGTCCGAGTTCGGGATGTCCGACCAGCTCGGGCCCGTGGGCTACGGCCAGCCGGACCAGTCCGCCTTCCGCAAGCGCCCCTTCGCCGAGGACACCCAGCGCGAGGTCGACGCCGAGGTCGCCCGTGTCCTGCGCGAGGCCGAGGCCACCGCGGAGAAGCTGCTCAGCGCCGAGCGGGACGCCCTCGAGCAGCTGGTCGACCGTCTCCTCGAGGACGACACCGTCGACGGCGACGAGGTGCGCGCCCTGGTCGGGGCCGGATAGCCGCGACCGGGCCGCCCCGTGGGGACGGCCCGGTCGGTGTGGTGTGGCTCAGGCGCGGCGCGCGTCGGCCCCGGGGGCCGGGGCGACCGCGTCCGCGGCCGACCGCAGCGCCGAGGCCAGCGCGTACCGCGACGCACTCGGCGGACGCGGCGGCCTCGACCACTGTCTGCGGCGGGACTGCTCGGACTGTGCCACGCGGTCGGCGTAGTCACGGAGGTGCAGCTGGTCGTACATGTCGATACCTCTCGGGGTGTCGGGGAGGTGGTCGGCCACCTGGCCCGCCGGTCCCCGAGAGCGGGACGAACGACGAAGGCGGTGGCCGGGGGCCACCGCCTGGATCCTGCTCGGTCGTGTCTAGTGACCGGGGAACCCGCGGGTGGCCATGGAGGGGCCGGTGACGTACGCCGGGAATGCGGCGCGCGTGCACGCGGAGATGGGCAGCCGTGCTGCTCGCGTGATCATGCGATCCATGGTCCACCTCCTTCGCGGGTGTCGGTCGGACACGTGCGGCGACCATACGCAGGTCCTCGGCGGGCGTGAAGCACCTCGTCCGGGCCGTGCGCGTGTCGCCCGTGTCAGCAGGCCGCTCGTGCATACGGGTACGGGTTGACCGCACCGCCACCCCCGGGGTGCGCCTCGAAGTGCAGGTGCGGGGTCCCGGTCGCGTTGCCGGTGTCGCCGACCGTGCCGGTCTGCTGGCCGGCCCCCACGCGCGCCCCGTCGCCGACGACGTGGGACTGCAGGTGCATGTAGTAGTAGGTCGTCCCGTCGTCGCCCCGCAGGATCGCCCAGTTCCCTGCGCTGGAGCCGTAGCTGCGGACGTCCCAGGTCCCCGAGGTGATCGCGTACACGGGTGTGCCGTAGTTGGCCAGGATGTCCACGCCCTCGTGGCGCCGGCCCCCGGAGCGCGGGGCACCCCAGGTGTCGGTGAAGGAGTGCGGCTGGCCCACCGGGCAGGCGCGCCCCCCGGAGGACGTCGGGGCCGGGGCGGCCGACGACGGACGTGCGGCGGCACGCCGGGCAGCCTCGGCGGCGGCCCGACGGCGGGCGGCCTCGGCCTCGCGCTCGCGTTGTTCCTCGACCAGCCGGGCCTCGAGCTCCGCTGCCCGGTCGAGGTCCTCGCGCAGCGTGGCGAGGGTGGCCTGCTGTTCGGCCTGTGCCGCGTCCAGGTCGGCCTGCTGGGTGGCCAGGCGTGCGGCCACCTCGGACGCACGCGTCCGGGCGGCCACGGCGGTCTCGATCTCGACGCGGTCCCCGGCCAGCAGGTGGCCGGCCAGCTCGGCGCGCTCGAGGGCGTGGGCCGCGTCGGTGCCCGACAGCAGCTGCAGGATCGGGGTGTCGATGCCGCGCTTGTACAGCTCGCGGACCCGTGCGGCGACGCGGGTCTCGGCCTCGTCGGCGACCTGCTCGAGCTCGGCGAGGCGAGCCTCGAGCGCCTCCGTGCGGTCGCCCACCTGCCCGATGCGGGCCTCGAGGCCGGCCAGGTCCTCGGCCGCCGCGTCGAGGCGCTGCTGGATCGCGGCACGGTCGCGGCGCACGTCCTCGAGCGACTGCGCGGAGGCGGACCCGTGGGCGACCGCCAGCACGGTGGCGGTGACCAGGGCCAGGACGAGGACGGGACGAGGGCGCACAGGCATGTGCCGTCGAGGCTAGCCCTCCGGAGGGTCGAAGGTCCCACCGGATCGGGGACACCCGGCGCTGGACGAGGGTCGAAATCCTCGGACGACGCTCCGGTCGGGCGATAGGTTCGACGACATGCCGGCCAGGGCGACGAGCCCCGTCGGCCGGCGGCCGGTTCCGCCCCCGGCCGCCGCCAGGGAGCATCATGAGTGGCACCACCAGGGACCCCGCCCCCGTCAACGGCGACGGGGCCACCTCGACCCCGATCCCGACCGGGAACGGACGATCCAAGGTCACGCTGACCGGGGCCGTCATCCGGTTCGCGGGTGACTCCGGCGACGGCATGCAGCTGACCGGCGACCGGTTCACGTCGCAGACGGCCGTGGCCGGCAACGACATCGCGACGCTGCCGGACTACCCGGCCGAGATCCGCGCCCCCGCCGGCACGCTGGCCGGCGTGTCCTCGTTCCAGCTGCACTTCTCGGACGAGGACATCCACACGCCGGGCGACGCGCCCGACGTGCTCGTGGCCATGAACCCGGCCGCGCTGATGAAGCACCTCGCCGCGGTCAAGAACGGCGGCACCCTCATCCTCAACGTCGACGCCTTCACCGACCGCAACCTGCAGAAGGCCGGGTACGAGGGCAATCCCCTCGAGGACGGCTCGCTGACCGACTACCAGGTCCACGAGGTCCCCATCACCGACCTGACCCTGCGGGCCCTGCAGGACTGGGTCGACGACGGCCACCTCAACAAGAAGGAGGCCGAGCGCTGCAAGAACATGTTCGCGCTCGGGCTCGTCTCCTGGATGTTCTCGCGTCCGACCCGCCCGACCGAGGACTGGCTGGCGGTGAAGTTCGGGTCCCGCCCGGACCTGGCCGAGGCCAACGTGCGCGCGCTGCGGGCCGGTCACGCCTACGGCGAGACCACCGAGGCCTTCGTCTACACCTACGAGGTCAAGCCTGCCCGCCTGACGCCCGGCCGGTACCGCAACATCACCGGCAACCAGGCCCTGGCGTACGGCCTGATCGCGGCCAGCGTCCGCTCGGGGCTCGACCTGTTCTACGGCAGCTACCCGATCACGCCGGCCTCCGACATCCTCCACGAGCTGTCCCGCCAGAAGCACTTCGGCGTGCGGACCTTCCAGGCCGAGGACGAGATCGCTGCCATCGGGTCGGTCATCGGGGCGTCGTTCGGCGGCAAGCTCGCCGTGACCGGCACCTCCGGCCCGGGCGTGGCCCTCAAGGGCGAGGCCATGGGCCTGGCCATGGCCACCGAGCTGCCCCTGATCGTGGTCAACGTGCAGCGCGGCGGTCCGTCGACCGGCCTGCCGACCAAGACCGAGCAGTCCGACCTGCTGCAGGCCATGTACGGACGCAACGGCGAGGCGCCCATCCCGATCGTGGCCCCGCAGTCGCCGTCGGACTGCTTCTACGCGGCCTTCGAGGCGGCACGGATCGCGCTGACCTACCGGACCCCCGTGATCGTGCTCTCCGACGGGTTCCTGGCCAACTCCTCCGAGCCGTGGCTGCTGCCGGACCCGGACACCCTGCCGCGCATCGAGGTGGAGTTCCTCGCCGAGCCCAACCACCCGGACGGGTTCCTGCCGCTGCTGCGTGACCCCGCCACCCTGGCCCGGCCGTGGGCGATCCCGGGCACGCCGGGGCTGCAGCACCGGATCGGCGGCCTCGAGAAGCACGAGGTCACCGGCAACATCAGCTACGACCCCACCAACCACCAGCGCCAGACCGAGCTGCGCCACGCCCGCGTGGAGAAGATCGGCGAGTCGTTCCCGCCGCTCGAGGTCGACGACCCCACCGGGGACGCCGACGTGCTGGTGATCGGGTGGGGCTCCACCTACGGCGCGATCCGCGGGGCGGTGCGCCGTGCCCGCGAGGCGGGCGCGTCCGTCGCCCGCCTGCACCTGCGCCACCTCAACCCGCTGCCGCACGACCTCGGGGACGTGCTGGACCGCTACGAGAAGGTCCTGCTGCCCGAGAACAACACCGGGCAGCTGCAGATGCTGCTGCGAAGTCGGTACCTCAAGGACATCATCGGCTACCACCGCGTGACCGGCCAGCCCTTCCGGGCGGCCGAGCTCGCGGACCAGATCCTCGCCCTGCTCGGACAGGAGGTGCCGGCATGAGCACGACCACCAGCCACGAGGAGCTGCCGCAGCTCGGCAAGAAGGACTTCACCTCGGACCAGGAGGTCCGCTGGTGCCCGGGGTGCGGCGACTACGCCATCCTCGCCACCATGCAGGGCCTGCTGCCCAAGCTCGGTGCGCGCCCCGAAATCGACGGTCTTCGTCTCGGGCATCGGGTGCTCGTCGCGGTTCCCGTACTACATGGACACGTACGGGATCCACTCGATCCACGGGCGGGCCCCGGCGATCGCCAGCGGCCTGGCGGTGTCCCGCCCCGACCTCGACGTGTGGGTCATCACCGGTGACGGCGACGCGCTGTCCATCGGCGGCAACCACCTCATCCACGCCCTGCGCCGCAACGTCAACATCACGATCCTGCTGTTCAACAACGAGATCTACGGGCTGACCAAGGGCCAGTACTCGCCGACGTCGCCGCTGGGCTCGGTGCACAAGTCCACCCCGATGGGCTCCATCGACCGACCGGTGAACCCGGTGTCGTTGGCGCTGGGGGCCGAAGCCACCTTCGTTGCCCGGACCATCGACACGGACCGGGCGCACCTGACCGAGGTGCTGACGGCCGCCCACGAGCACCACGGGGCGTCCTTCGTCGAGATCTACCAGAACTGCGTCGTGTTCAACGACGACGCGTTCCAGGCGATCACCAGCAGGGACACCAAGGTCATCAACCAGATCCCGCTGCGACAGGGTGAACCGATCATCTTCGGCCCCGACGGCGAGCACGCCGTGGTCGCCGAGCAGGACGGCTCCATGTCGATCATGCCCACGGCGCAGGCCGGGGACCGGGTCGTGGTCCACGACGCACACCGGGAGGAGCCGACGACCGCCTTCGCGCTGTCGCGGCTGTCGCTCAGCCCGACCGGGCCGACGCCGCTCGGCATCTTCCGCAACGTCGACCGTCCGGTGTACGACGACATGCTCAACGAGCAGGTCGACCAGGCGATCGCCGAACGGGGCGCCGGGCGACCTGCGCGCGCTGCTCGAGTCCGGCAACGTCTGGGACGTCACCGGGGCGGTGTGACCTGCTGCTGGCCCTCGCGAAGGGGCAGCAGCAGGTTCGAGACGTAGACGACCTGGGCCGCGAGGGCCGCAAGCCCGGCCAGGACCAGCCCGATGCCGGTGGGCAGTGGGATGCCCGCCGGCACCAGGGCGCCCAGCACCCAGGCCAGCTGGAACAGGGTCTCGGATCGGGTGAACGCCGCCCCGCGGGTGGTGGCGGGCACGTGCGCCCTGCAGCAGCCCGTCGAAGGCGAGCTTCGCCGTTCCCCAGGCGAACCCGGCGGCGGCGGCGAGGACGCCGGCGGCGGGCAGGCCGAACCACTGGCCGGCGACGAAGGCCGCGGCGGCCTCGACCGCGAGCCCGGCCACCACCATGGGCTCCTCGCGCAGTCGTCGCTCCAGGGGCGGCGAGGTCAACGCGGCGAGGCCGAAGCCCGCCCCGCCGGCGCCCAGCACCACGCCGAGGTCGAGCACCCCGCCACCCATGTCCTTGAACGCGAAGGCGAGCAGCAGGAGCAGGAACCCGTTGAGCAGGCGGACGACCGCCGTGGCGACCTGCGCCAGCCGCACCCGGCGGGGGAGGACGACGCGGCGCGCGGCGGCCGGTCGTGGCGCCTCCGGGGCCCTCCAGCGCGGGCAGCAGGCTGCCGGACATCGCAGCCACGACGTAGCCGAGTGCCGCGACGACCAGTGCCGCGCGGCCGTCGATGACGAGCACGAGCAGGCCGCCGAGCGGTGCGGCGACCACGCCACCGAGCACGCTGATGGTGGCGAGCCGGGCATTGGCCGCGACCAGCTTGGTCGATTCGTCCAGCGCGACCGGCAACAGCGCGTTCCGGGCGATCCCGTGGACGCGGGACATCACCAGCAGGGCGAACGCGATGGGGAACAGGGCCAGCCCCTCGAGCAGCCACACGGCCCACACGGCAGCCACGATGCGCAGGACGGCCGAGCCGACCAGCGCCATCCGGGTCGCCGACGGCCGACGGTCGAGCAGCCGACCCAGCAGCGGACCGATCACCGCGAACGGCGCGACCGTGAGCAGCAGGTACAGCACGACGTTGCCGCGGGCCTCGGTGGAGGGCACCGAGAAGAACAGTGTCCCCGCGAGCGCCACGGTCACGAGGGTGTCGCCGAAGGTGGACGCCACGTGTGCGACGGCGAGGTCGCGGAAGCCCAGGCCGCCGGTGGTGAACAGGCGCTCGACCCGCTCGCGCGCTGCCGCGGCGGCACGAGCGCCGGAGGTGACCGTCGGACCCTGCGAGGGGGTGCCGCGATCGGCGCGGTGGGGTGGGCGCGGGCGAGCCATCAGCCCGGACGGTAGCGCTGGACACGTCGTGCAGGCAGGACGGCCAGTCGGCATCATCGTGCGGTCAGCGTCGGCACGGCGGCCATCCGGACGTGGTGTCAATGCGTGACTAGTCGTATACGCTGAGTTGTCAACCGGTCATGGGAGGTCGAGGTGAGCAGGGCTGCGGCGGACGGGTCGTCCGACGTGCTGGACCGCCTGCTCCGCTCGATCCGCCGCCAGGCGGGCGTGGACGCGGCCTACCTCGTCGAGTACCGCCCCGAGGGGGCCCTGGTCCGCGCCATCGTCGGCGACGGTGACATGGTGGGCCTCGCCGTCGGCATGCCACAGACGCGCGAGGACGCCATCGCGCTGGCCGCCGTGGCCGGCAACGTCCCGCCGGTGCTGGAGGACACCCGCACCCACCGGGCCGCCCGGCGGCTGGCCTGGGAACGCGCGACGCCGATCGGCGCCTTCGCCGGCGTGCCCGTGCGCCTCGTCGACGGCACGCTGTTCGGTGGCCTGTGCGTCGCCCACCGCCGCGCCACCAGCCTCGGGACGGGCTTCCACCCCTTCCTGGCCGCGATGGCCGAGGTCGTGGGGGACCAGCTGTCCGACGAGCAGGCGGCCAAGCAGCAGTCGCGCCGTGAGCACGAGGCCGTCCTCGGCATGTTCGAGGAGGGCCGGATGTCCACGGTCCTGCAACCCATCGTCGACCTGACCGACGGCCGGACGCTCGGCGTCGAGGCCCTCACCCGGTTCGCCTCCACCCCGCCGCGTCCCCCGAACGTGTGGTTCGCGGCGGCGGCCCGGCAGGGGCTCGGGCTCGAGCTCGAGGCCGCCGCGATCAGCCGTGCCGCGCGGCTGCTGCCGCAGCTGCCCGCGGACTGGCACCTGGCCGTCAACGCCTCGCCGGCGCTGATCGAGTCCGACGTGCTCGGTGACCTGCTCCTGGACGAGGTCGCCCACCGCCTCGTGGTCGAGGTGACCGAGCACGCGGCCGTCAGCGACTACGACGCGCTGAACCGGCGCGTGCACCGGCTGCGCGAGCGCGGCATCCGCGTGGCGGTGGACGACGCCGGGGCGGGGTTCGCCAGCCTGCGGCACGTGGTCGAGCTGGACCCGGACGTGATCAAGATCGACGGCTCCATCGTCCGCGGGATCGACCGCGCCCCGCTGCAGGCCGCCATGGTCGAGACGCTGTGCGTGTTCGCCGCACGTGCCGGCGCGTCGGTCGTGGCGGAGGCCGTCGAGACCCCCGACGAGCTGGTCGTCCTCAAGGACCTCGGCGTCCCGTCCGCGCAGGGCTACCTGTTCGCCTCGCCGGGACGGCCCGACGACCTGCGCCTCCAGTACCCGGTGGTGGTCCCGGACGCGGGGCGGGGCCGGATCGCCTGAGTAGCTCAGGCGGTCCCGCGATCGCCGCGCTGCGCCGGGTGCACCCCGTCGCACCGCCGGCACGTCGCCACGAACCCGGTGGGGTAGACCTGCACGTCCAGGCGTCGTCCACACCGGGCGCAGTAGCGCGGGGGGTCGAGCGCGGTGTCGGTGCGCCGGCAGCGCGCGTGGTCACCCTCGTCCGCGGGCTGGCCACACACCGGGCACCAGGGCTGGTCCACGGGCTACAGGACGTCCTGGAGGGCGCGGACCGGCACGTCCAGGTCGCGCAGCATCTTCACGTCGTCCTGGGGCGTGCGGCCCAGCGTCGTGAGGTAGTTGCCGATGATCAGGCCGTTGACCCCGCCGAGGATCCCGGCGGACTGCAGGTCCTGCAGCGCGATCTCGCGACCGCCGGCCAGGCGCAGCAGGGTCCACGGGAGGGCCAGCCGGAACAGCGCGACCGCGTGCAGCGCCTCGCGCGGGCCGAGCGGCGGCTGATCGGCCATCGGGGTGCCGGGGCGCGGGTTGAGGAAGTTCAGCGGCGTCTCGGTCGGCCGGAAGGCGGCGAGCTCGAGGGCGAGCTCGGCGCGCTGGGTCGGGGTCTCGCCCATGCCGACGATCCCGCCCGAGCAGACCTCCATGCCGTGGGTGCGCACCAGGTCCAGCGTCGACCAGCGTTCCTCGTAGTCGTGGGTACCGACGATCTGGGGGAAGAAGGACCGGGCCGCCTCGAGGTTGTGGTTGTACTTGATGACCCCGGCGTCGGCGAGGCGCTGGGCCTGCTCGGCGTCGAGGATCCCCGCCGACACGGCGACCTCCATGCGGGTGTGGGCGTGGACCGTCGCGGTGAGGTCGAGGATGTTGCGCATGAGCCGCTCGTCCGGTCCCCGGACCGCGTAGACGATGCAGAACTCGGTCGCGCCCTCGTCCTGCGCCGACCGGGCGGCCTCGAGGACCTCGGCGGGTGTCAGCAGGGGCTGCGGCCGCACCGGCGAGTCGAACACCGACGACTGCGAGCAGAACGAGCAGTCCTCGGGGCAGCCGCCGGTCTTGCCGGACACGATCGACTCGAGCGCGACCTCGTCGGAGGTCCACGCGACCCGGACCCGGTGGGCGAGCTCGAGCATGACGTCCAGCACGGTCCCGCCGGGGCGGTCGGGCGTGGGCAGGTGGTCCTCGCCGTCGACCTCGGCCAGCGCGTAGACCATCTCGGGGTCCAGCTCGGCACGGTCGTCCAGCAGGCGCCGGGCACAGGCGTCCAGCAGCGCGGCCGGGTCGGCCAGCCAGGCGGCGACGGCCTCGTCGTCGCGGGGCGGCGTGGACACGGCGGCTGCGGACATGGGGACTCCGGGGGCCGGGGGAGAGGTGGGGACGCGTCGGAGCCGGAAGGCTACGCGGCGGGGAGGGCCGCCGGAAAGCCGGTCAGGCCAGCAGGTCGGCCACGCCGCGGTCGTCCTGCCATGCCAGCGTGTCCGGGCCGAGCCGCGGCAGGTGGGGCAGGACGGCGAGCAGGCGACCGCCCGAGAGCCGGTCCAGCTCGGCGAGGTTGGTCCGGGTCGCGAGGTCCGGGTTGGCCGGGTAGTCGGCGACGACGACGCCGGCCAGCGCCAGCCCGCGGCGGTCGAGCTCGGCCAGCGTCAGTGCCGTGTGGTTGAGCGTGCCCAGGCCGGGGCGGGCGACGACCACGACCGGCAGTGCCAGGCGCGCCGCGAGGTCGGCACAGGTCGTGCCGTCGGAGCCGAGCTCGACCAGCAGGCCCCCGGCGCCCTCGACCACCAGGGCCGCACCCGGGGCGTCGTCGGCGGCGCCCCGCACCACCGCCACGAGCTCGTCGCCCGTCAGCTCCTCGTCGGCCAGGCGCGCCGCCACCCCCGGGGCCAGGCTGGGGCCGATCACCGGGCCGACGACGGTCGGCACGTCCGCGAGCGCCGCGACGTCGGCGGCGTCGTCGTCCCCGTCGGCCGCCCCGGACTGCACGGGCTTGACGTAGCGCACGTCATGGCCGGCCCGCCGCCAGGTCGCGGCGATGGCCGCGGCGACCACCGTCTTGCCGACCCCGGTGTCGGTGCCGGTGACCAGGACGCCGCGCAGGCCCGTCACGCGGCGGCGGCCAGGGCAGCGCCGAACGCGCGCGTCGCGACGTCCAGGTCCTCGTCGGTGTGGGTGGCCATCAGCGTGGCCCGCAGCCGGGCCGTGCCCGACGGCACCGTCGGGGGCCGGATCGCCACCGCCAGGACGTCGTGGGCCAGCAGGTGCTCCATCGCCGCCATCGCGGCCCCGTTCTCGCCGATGTGCACCGGCACGATGGCGGCCTGGGGCTCGGGAGCCTGCCACCCGGCGGCGCGGACGGCCTCGGCCAGCCGGCGCGCGTGGGCCACGACGCGAGTGCGACGCTCGGGCTCGGCGCGCAGGACCTCGACCGCGGTGTGGGCGGCGGCGACGGCGGGGGCGCCCGGGGCGGTGTCGAACACGAAGCCACGGGCCCGGTTGGTCAGCCAGTCGACCAGCCGCGCCGACCCGGCCACGTAGCCGCCCGTCGAACCCAGGGCCTTGGACAGCGTCGCGACGATGGCGTGCACCCGCCCCTCGCAGCCCAGGGCCGCGACGGTCCCGCGGCCGTCGGGCCCGAGCACCCCCGACCCGTGGGCGTCGTCGACCACGACCATCGCCCCGTGCCGCTCGGCCGCGTCGCACAGCGCCGGGAGCGGGGCGAGGTCACCGTCCATCGAGAACACGCCGTCGGTCACGAGCAGCCGCCGTCCCGGGGCGTCGGCCAGCAGTGCGTCGGCGTGCTCGGCGTCGGCGTGGCGGTACACCCGGATCTCGGCGCCCGACAGGCGGCAGGCGTCGATGATCGAGGCGTGGTTCAGCTCGTCGGACACGACCGTGTCGCCGCGCCCCACCAGCGCGGTCACCACGCCGAGGTTGGCCAGGTAGCCGGAGGAGAACAGGCGCGTGGCCTCGACCTGCTTCCAGTCGGCCAGCAGCTCCTCGAGCGCCCGGTGGGGCGCCTGGGCGCCGGTGACCAGGCGGGCCGATCCGGTCCCCGCGCCGTGACGCCGGGCAGCCTCCGCGGCCGCAGCGGTGACGCGCGGGTCGGTGGCCAGCCCGAGGTAGCCGTTGCTGCACAGGTGCAGCACCCGCCGGGGTCCGGTCGGGGTGCGCAGGTCGATCCAGGGATCGGCGCCGGAGTCGTGGTGGCGCAACGAGCGATGGCGGTCGTCGGCCGCGAGGTCGGCCAGCGCCGGTTGCAGCCAGGCGAGGGGGTCGCTCATGCGCGGCAGGCTAGGGCCGGGCGGCTGCGGGGCGGCAACCGGCGGTGTGCGTCGGGGGTGGCGCATGTGCAAGCCTTCCCCCGCGACGCGAGCACGGGAGTCCCGCATGGCAGGCACGGTGGACGGCATCGACGCCGAGGGGGTCAGCGCCTGGTTCCGTGAACGGACCGAGGTCACGCCGCCACTGGACTTCGCGGTCATCGCCGGGGGCCGGTCGAACCTGACCTACACGGTCACCGACGCGGCGGGGCGGCGGTGGGTGCTGCGCCGTCCGCCGTTGCACTCGGTGCTGGCCTCGGCCCACGACGTCGGGCGGGAGCACCGGATCATGGCGGCCCTGCAGGACACCGTGGTCCCGGTGCCGCCGCTGGTGGGCATGGAGCCGGACGAGGCCGTGACGGGGGCGCCGTTCTACGTGATGGAGTTCGTGGACGGGCTGGTCCCACGCGACGAGGCGGCGGTGACGACGGCGCTCGACGAGGACGCCCGGCGGGCCGTGGCGTTCAACCTCGCCGACACGCTGGCGGACCTCCACGCGGTCGACGTGGACGAGGTGGGACTCGGGGACCTGGCCAAGCGCACCGACTACATCGCCCGCCAGCTGCACCGCTGGTCGGGCCAGTACGAGAAGGGCTCCGAGCGCGACCTGCCCCTGGTGATGCAGGTCCACGATCGGCTGAAGGCCGACATCCCCGAGCAGGGCCCGCCCGCGATCGTCCACGGCGACTACCGGCTGGACAACATGATCGTGGGCGAGGACGGCTCGATCCGGGCGGTGCTGGACTGGGAGCTGTGCACGCTGGGGGACCCGCTGGCCGACCTGGGGCTGCTGCAGGTGTACTGGTCGCCGCCCGCGGGGCGCGAGATGCCGATGATCCCCGCGGCCGGGTCGATCCCCGGGGTGCCACCGATCGAGGACGTGATCGCCCGGTACGGCGAGCGGTCGGGGCGGGACCTGAGCCAGCTCGACTACTACGTCGCCTTCGGCTACTGGAAGCTGGCGATCATCCTCGAGGGCGTCTACACGCGGTTCGCCTCGGGGGCCTACGGCCAGACCGACGGCAGCCACGAGGCGTTCGGCCAGATGGTGATCGAGCTTCTCGAGCTCGCCGCCGACGCGGCCGGCAAGGTGGGCCGGTGAAGGCGCTGCTGCTGGACTTCGGTGGCGTGCTGACCCCCTCGGTGGGGCGCCAGTTCCGCGACTTCGAACAGGACCACGACCTGCCCAAGGGCACGATCTTCGAGGCCCTGGCCGACGCGTACGGCGGCGGTGGGGAGGACTCGGACATCGCGCGGCTGGAGCGGGGCGAGCTGGCCACGGCCGAGTTCGAACGCCGGCTCGCCGCCAGCTTCGCCGACCACGGCTTCGACGTGCCCGCGGAGGGCCTGATCGCCCGCCTGTTCACGCGCATGCGCCCCGGCGGTCGGATCTGGCGGGCCAGCCAGCGGCTCCGCGACGCCGGCGTGGCCACGGGGCTGCTCAGCAACTCGTGGGGCGTGGACGCCTACCCGACCGAGCTGCTCGCCGAGCACTTCGACGACGTGGTGATCTCCGCCGAGGTCGGCATCCGCAAGCCGGACCCGGCGATCTTCCGCCTGGCCGCCGAGCGGCTCGACGTCGAGGTCACCGCGTGCGTGTTCGTCGACGACCTCGACCTCAACGTCGAGGCCGCTCGGAGCCTCGGGATGCACGGCATCCACCACGCGGGCGACGAGGACGTGGTGCTGGCAGCCCTGTCGGACGCGTTCGGCGTAGACCTGGCGGACGTGACGGCACTGGACTGATCCGCCCCACGGGCGGCTACGGTGTGGCACATGCCTATCGAACCCACTGAAGAACGCCTCGCCCTGTTCATCGACCACGAGAACGTGGCGATCGGGGCGCGGGACATCGGGCTGCGTTTCGACGTCAGCCCCCTCCTGGACGCGCTGGCCGAACGCGGCCGGCTCGTCGTCCGGAAGGCCTACGCGGACTGGAACCTGTTCCGGGACGACCGCCGCGGCCTCGTCGACGGCAACATCGAGCTGATCGAGATCCCCCAGCGCTCGGACTCGGTCCGCAAGAACGCCGCCGACATCCAGATGGCCGTCGACGCGATGGAGCTCGCCTTCACGCGTGACTTCGTCTCGACCTTCGTCATCGTGTCCGGGGACTCGGACTTCACGCCGCTGGTCAGCAAGCTGCGCGAGCTCAACAAGCGCGTCATCGGCGTCGGCCTGAAGGGCTCGACCTCGGCGATGCTGCCCCCGGCCTGTGACGAGTTCATCTTCTACGACCGCCTCGAGGGCGCCCCGCCCCGCCACCCCGGTGGCAGCAAGGGCCGGCCGTCCAAGTCCAAGTCCGACGCCAAGGGCGGCAAGGGCGGCAACGGCAAGTCAGGGGACGACAAGGGGTCCAGCCCCAAGAAGTCGTCGCAGAAGCAGGACCTCAAGGCGCTCGAGCGCGAGGTCAAGAAGACCCTCTCGGGGCTCCAGCAGTCCTCGGCCGCCGGGTCGATCCAGGCCAGCAACCTCAAGCGCGCCCTGCTGCGCAAGGACCCCACGTTCGCCGAGCAGGACTACGGCTTCCGCGGGTTCCGCGAGCTGCTGCGCCACCTCGAGGACCAGAAGGTCATCACCACCACCGAGGGCTCGGCCCCCGGCGACCCCGAAGTCGACTTCCCGTCGGACGGCGGCAAGAGCGAGGACGAGGCCTTCGCCCTGCTGCGCCGCACCGTGATCGAGCTGATGAAGGAGCTCGGCGGTGACCCGCCGCTGTCGGGTCTCAAGGACCAGCTCCGCAAGCGCGACGCCGACTTCTCCGAGAAGGACTTCGGGTTCTCCGGCTTCCTGCAGTTCTGCAAGGCGGCGGTCACCAAGGACGTCGTCGAGATGGACTGGGAGGACGAGGACGAGGAGTACTACCTCTACGTCGAGGGCGAGGAGGACCCCGCCTGACCTGCGGAAACGCGATCTCGCGATGGCCTCCGTGACAACGGTTTGACAACGCGAGGGTCAGTCGCTGCCCAGGATCACGGTCGCGAGGGTGTGCGCGATCTCCTCGTCCGCGGCCGGCAGCACGTGGCTGTAGGTGTCGAGGGTGATCGCCACGCTGGCATGGCCGAGCCGCTGGCTGATGACCTTCACGTCGTGCCACCCCGACGCCGAGGCAAGGGCCGCGCTGGCGTAGCTGTGGCGGACGTCGTGCAGCCTGATGCGTGGCAACCCGGCGGCCGCGGCGTGCTTGAGGAACCGGGTGTAGAAGGTCTTGGGGTGGACCGGCGACCCGTCGCCGAAGGTCCAGACGAGCCCGGTCCGTGACAGGCCCTGCCAGTCCGCGTAGGCCTCCTGCCAGGCGGGCCCCGCGTGCATGCGGGCCTCGAGCTGTCGACGTCGGTGGTCTCGCAGCGCCGACACCGTCGCAGGGTCGAGGGCCATGGTGCGCTCGCCGGCACGGCTCTTGGGTCGGGGCTTCCACGTCAACGCGTGGCCCACGTGACCGAGCGTCCAGTCGACGCGCATCCAGCCGGCATCGAGATCCAGGTCGTCCCATGTGAGACCGGCGACCTCTCCGGTGCGGGCGCCAGTGGTGACGAAGAGCAGCCATGCGGCATACAGCTCGTCGTCGGCGACATGTTCGAGGAAGGCGCGCAGCTGTGCCACCGACCACCAGTTCGTCTCCGGGCGGCGGGCCGTCGGCGGGGACACGGCGTCGGCGGGGTTGCGCTTCAACCGGCCGCGCCGCACCGCATCCGCCAGGGCCTTGTGCACGACGCCGGCGACGTTGGCGACCGTCTTGGTCGACAAGGGACGACCGCCACGGCCGCCCTCCCGCTCGAGGTCGTCGTACAGCGCGTCAAGGTCGGACGGGGTGAGCGCCTGCAGCCGCACTCCGCCCACGCGAGGGAGGACGTACCGGCCGAGATCCCGGCGGTACACGTCCCAGGTCGCCGGTGAGACGGTCCCGCGGTGGCGTCGAGCGTCCTCGGGGTCGCGCGGCTTGATCGACGGGAGCCACTCGTCGACGAGCCACGCCGCCACGGTCACGTCCGTCGGCAACACGTGCGTGCCGTCGTCGATGGTCGTGAGTGCCTCCCGAAGAGCGCGCTGGGCGTCCTTCTCCCGCCGGAAGCCACGCTTGGTGGTCTGGCGACGTTCGACGCGTCCGGTCGTCGGGTGAACCGTCGGCGGGAGCTCGTACACGATCCGCCACCGCCTTCCCGCCTTGGTCTCGTAGCTGCTGACGTGTCCCTTCATGGCGAGCTCCCTTCGGCCGACCCATGAGCATCGCAACGAGCGCCGGTGCGTCACGGTCTGCCATGCGAGCTGTGGACGACCTCATCGGGAGCGGCCGAGCCCGCGGCTGCGGTGGAGGTGGCGGTCGACGGTGCGGGTGCGGTGCTGCTCGATGGCGGTGAGTACGCGGCCGAGGTCGTCGCGTTGGTCGGGATCGGTGGGCGGGGTGTGGCCGAGGGCGTGGGTGGGGTCGGTGATGTCCCAGGCGATGCGGTAGTGGTGGATGGCGTGGGCGGCGTCGCGCCAGCTGTCGTGGCCGTGGGCGTCGTGGGGGAGGGGCCCGAGGGTGTCGGTGAGGTGGGCGGGCGGCCGCTGCAGGCTCTGGCGGGTGAGGCGGCGGGCGGCCCGGTCGAGGTCGCGGCTCAGCTCGCGGTGCTGGTCGAGGGCGTCGTCCAGGTCGTCGCGAGTTGGCAGGCCGATCAGGGCACGGTTGATCTGGGTGAGGTGGTCGCCGACCTCGGTGAGGCGGCGGGTGACATCGCCGAGGTCGGTTTCGAGCCGGCGGCGGTCGGCGCGGGCGCGGCGCGACAGTGCGAGGCCGTGTCGGTCGGCCTGCTGCTCCAGGTGCTCGTGGCGCTGGTGGAGGTGCTGGAGCTGGTCGGTCAGGCGGCGGTGTTCGTCGTGCAGGGGCCGGGCGCGGCGGGCGGCGGGGGAGACCAGGTACCGGTCGATGTCGCGCAGCTGCTGTCCGAGGGTGGGGGCGACGGGCTGCTGGGCACGGGACCGCGACAGGCGTGTGACGGTGGCGGTGACGGGGTCGACGGGGTCGGGGCGCAGGTGCGCGTCGGGCTGCATGTCGTCGGTGGTGTGGACGTAGAGCTGGTTGGTCTCGCGGCCGCGGGACATCGCGACGTAGCCCCATTCGCGGTAGAGCGCGTCGGAGCCGAGCACGAAGGTGTGGTCGACGGTCAGGCCTTGGGCCTTGTGACCGGTGATCGCGTACCCGTGGGCGAGGTGGCCGGCGTCGAGGTATCGCGGTCGGGACGTGGTGGTCGGTGCCGTGGTCGTCGACGACCGTGAGCGTGGCGTCAGCGTGGACGCCGGTGACGGTGCCGCGCAGGCCGTTGACGAGTCCGGCCGGCCCGGTCGTTGCGTAGGCACACGACCCGGTCCCCGGCCTGGAACACGGTCCCGTCGTCGAGCGTGAGCGTCGGCCCGTCGAGTCGTCCGGCGGCGTGCATGTGGGTGCGGGCGCGGGCGTTGAGGTCGTCCACGTCGGCACGTCGCAGGGCGACCATGACGGCCCCGTCGGGACCGCCGGGGTCGAAGGTGTCCCACCAGTCGGCCACCAGCCGGGTGCGGATGTCGTCGACGGTGTCGGCGGTGACCAGCCGCCCCCGGTCCGCGTACGCCCGCACGGCCGTCTCGGGGTTGCCGTGGCGGAGCTGGTCGAGGGTGGCCTGCTCCCACCCGTGGGTCTGCCGCCGGTTCTCCTCGAGCTCTATGGCGGGCAGCTGGCGGGTCAGGGCGGTGAACAGCCCGCCGGCGTCGATCTCGGGCAGCTGCCGCGGGTCGCCGACCAGCACCACCTTCACGTCCTGGCGTCGGCGTGGTGGAGGAGGCGGGCGAGCTGGCGGGTGCCGATCATCCCGGCCTCGTCGACGACCAGCACCTGCCCGCGCTGCAACGGCGAGGTGTCGGCCTTGGTCGGGTCGTCGAGCTGGGCGAGCAGTCGCGCGAGGGTGGTGGACTCGATCCCGGCGGAGTCGCGCAGTTCGAGGGCGGCTCGGGCCGCCAGCGCCACGCCGGTCACGCGGATTCCGGTGGCCTCCCAGGCGTCGCGGGCGGCGTCCAGGGCGTAGGTCTTGCCGGTGCCGGCCTTGCCGATCACCACCGCCACCCCGTCCCCGTCACGGGTGAGCCGGCGGACCATGGCGGCCTGGTCGTCCCCCAGGCGTGGGTCGGCGCTCGAGGGCGGCCGTGAGTGCGGGTTCGGGGACGATGGTAACGCCACGCTCACGCGACGCTGACGCCACGCTCACGGCTCCTGCTCCAGGGTGAGCAGGCTGCGGGTGGTGAACCGGCGGTCCCCACCGGCCGCGTCGACCGTGGTCCCGTCGGCGCGTTTGATGACGTCGACCAGCCCGCGGCCGGAGTCGGGGTCCAGCGGGATCCACGCGCCGGTCGTTCATGCTGGTGCGGCCCATGATCCGGGCGACCTCGAGCACGTCACGGACTGACGCGCCGTCGGCGGCGTGTTCGGCGATGGTGCGGATCACGTCGCGGATCGCGAAGCTGGCGGTGTGCTCGGTCAGCATGTCGTCGTCGATCAGCAGCCGCGCCAGCTCCCGGGGCTGCTCGACCTGCCGGTCGACCAGCGGGTCCACCAGCCGTCGGGGATCCCGTGGCTGCGTGCCTCGATGGTCCAGCGTTGGCGCAGGTCCGGGTCGTCCTGCTGGTCCTGCTTGGGCTGGCGGGTGTCCAGCGTGGCGACCTGCGCGGCCGCCGCCGAGGTCTCCCCGCGGGCCTCCATGTGGGCCACGATCGCCGCACGCCGTTTGGAGAACGCCTCGATCCACTCCCGCGGGACGCCCATGAGGTCGGCGCAGCCATTGACCACCGGCTGCCATTCGACTCCGAGCCGGCGCGTCAGCTCGTCCCGCAGATGCGCCTGGTAGAGGGTGCCGGCGGTCTTGGCGTGGGTGAACAGCCGGCGCGAGTCGACGGTGCGCCACACCCCGTCGTCGGAGGTGCGCGCGAGGTTGGCCACCAGCAGGTGGGTGTGCAGCAGCGGGTCCCCGTCACGCGAGGTCCGGTGGGTGAACGCGGCCGCCACGAGCCCGTCGACGGCGACCTGCTCGACCCCGCCGGCCCCGCGGCGGGACCGCGCCACATATTGCTCCAGATACCCCAGCGTCGCGGTCACGGCGGCGTCGTGCGCGGCCTGGACCTGGCCGGCGACGTGCTCGTCCCCGAGGCCCCACAGCAGCGAGACGGACTTGGGGGCGCGGAAGGTCAGGTCGAACCCGGGGACCTGCCGTGCCGGATGTGCGGCGACCCGCTCACCGGTGGCGGGGTGGTCGCCGTCGAGGACTCGCCCGAGCGCCTCGCGGGTGACCTGCAGGCCGGCCTCGAGCTCCAGCGCGTCCAGGCCCGAGCCGAGCCAGCGGCCGGGGGCTTCGCCGTGGCCGTGGTAGTAGTCGACCTGGGTCCGGGCGACCGCGTCGAGGTAGTAGTTGGACGAGCCGCGGCCCATGCGGCCGATGTTCAGCATGGCCGCACCCCGCGTGCGGGGGCTATGCGGGGGTGATGCTGCGGCCGTGGGCCGTGGCGTGAGCACTGCCCCAGTGCCAGTCTGTGAGTCGCTTTCATGCTCGGAGCATGGAGGCTGGAAAGGCGACTGTCGAGGACAGAATTCTGGCTGCTAGAGGGCTCTAGGGGTCAGTGTAGAGGGTTTTCGTGTCGTGGGGTGTCGGTGGGTGACAGGGTCTGTTTCGAGGTGACGGTCAAGCTGGTCCTGGACGAGTTCCTGGACGAGCTGCTCATCGTGCGTTCAGCGCATTGATGTCACAGTTGAGCATCGTCGATTGGAACTCCCTGTGTGTCCGGCACACCACGACCAGGAGCAACACCAGACGTGACCGGCGGTGCGGCCCGTGCACGAGCTGGCCGGTGCTGTCACGTCCCGACCGTCGAGCTGGCCCTCTATTGGCAGAGGGCAGACCGACACGTCCAGGTCCGGGCCGGACGTCCGCCGGGCGGTCACACCGACCGTCGCGACCGGGCCCTCACCAGCAGAGACGACAGGAGCCACGATGACCACGCCCACCACCCCCGACGGCCCGGCCGCGATGCCGGCCCTGCCCGCCCTCATCTCCGTCAAGCAGACCAGCCAGATCCTCGGGCTGGGCCCGCGCACGACCTACCGGCTCATCGAAGCCGGGGTGATCCCGATCATGCGCGTGGGTCGAAGCATCCGCGTCATCACCCACAAGTTCTACGCCACCTTCGGCATCCCCCTCGACCAGCCCCTCGGCGAGCCCACCGACGACGACCAGGACCCCGACGGCGACGTCACCCCGCCGGATCACACCAGCCGATAACGCGCGAGCGGCAGGCCCGGCGGGGCGGCTTGTA
>CAWCLK010000007.1:0-47696 GCA_963796225.1 uncultured bacterium | reverse complement strand
CTGGTCTCGCTGCTCGGCGACCAGCGGGCGGCGCTGGTCAGCCACCTGCAGCGGGTCGGCGAGGCCGGCGTCTGCGAGCTCGCCGGCCAGCTCGGCGTGTCCGAGGTGGCCACGCGCCGGCACCTGAACGTGCTCGCCGACGAGGACCTGGTGACCAGCCGTGACGTCGCGGACGGTCCCGGACGCCCCGCGCGCCGGTACCGGCTGACCGATCGCGCAGCCCGGCTGTTCCCGCAGCGCGCGGCGTGCGGTGGCCGACGAGCTGCTGCGGTTCCTCGAGGACACGCAGGGCCGCGAGGGCCTGCGGGCCTACCTGCGGTGGCGGTTGGAACGCCAGACCGCCCAGCTCGAGCAGCAGGTGACGTCCGACGACGTGGCCGAGCGGATCGAGCAGCTCGCCGAGGCGCTGTCCGACGCGGGCTTCCAGGCCACGGTGGACGTCGCGGGTGACCGCTTCGTCCTCCGGCAGGACCACTGCGCGATCTACGACGTCGCCAAGGACCACCCCGAGATGTGCGCCTTCGAGGCGGCCACCTTCTCGAAGGTGCTCGGTCGCGACGTCAGCCTCTCACGGCAGCAGACCCGCACCGAGGGCGGCACCAGCTGCGTGTGCTGCGTGACCCCGCGGTCCGCGGACGGCCCACCCCCCGAACGGTGCCTGCCGGTGCTGACCGAGCCGGCCCCCACCACGCACTGACGACTTGCCCCACGACGTAGCAGGAGCTGCGATGAGCCAGACCGACGCCACTCCCGACACCGCGCGTGCGCGGCAGGAGCAGGTTGCCAAGGAGCTCGACGACTACCGCTTCGGGTGGTCCGACTCGGACGAGGGCTACGCCTTCACGTCCGGTCGTGGCCTGACCCGCGAGGTGGTCGCCCAGATCTCCGAGCGCAAGGACGAGCCCGCCTGGATGCGGGACCTGCGGCTGCGCGCCTTCGACGCCTACGAGCGCCGCCCGATGCCCAACTGGGGTTCGGACCTCTCCGGCATCCACTTCGACGACATCTTCTACTACGTCGAGGCGTCCGAGGGGCAGGCCAACTCCTGGGAGGACCTGCCGCCCGAGATCATGGAGACCTACGAGAAGCTGGGCATCCCCGAGGCCGAGCGCGAGCGCCTGGTCGCCGGTGTCGCCGCCCAGTACGAATCGACCGTGCTCTACCACAAGGTCCGCGAGGACCTCGAGGAGCGCGGCGTGATCTTCCTCGACACCGACACCGCGCTGCACGAGCACGAGGAGCTGTTCCGCGAGCACTTCGCGACGGTGATCCCGGCCAACGACAACAAGTTCGCGGCGCTCAACACGGCCGTGTGGTCGGGTGGCTCGTTCATCTGGATCCCCGAGGGGGTCGAGGTCGACATCCCGCTGCAGGCCTACTTCCGCATCAACAAGCAGAACATGGGCCAGTTCGAGCGCACGCTGATCATCGCCGAGCCGGGCTCGTCCATCCACTACGTCGAGGGCTGCACCGCGCCGATCTACCAGTCGGACTCGCTGCACTCCGCCGTGGTCGAGATCATCGTCAAGCCGGGTGCCCACGTGCGCTACACGACGATCCAGAACTGGTCGACCAACGTCTACAACCTGGTCACCAAGCGGGCGATGGCGTACGAGAACGCTCACATGGAGTGGATCGACGGCAACATCGGCTCCAAGGTCACGATGAAGTACCCGGCCGTGTGGCTGATGGGCGAGGGCGCCAAGGGCGAGGTCCTGTCCGTGGCCTACGCCAAGGACGGCCAGCACCAGGACGCCGGCGCCAAGATGGTCCACAACGCGTCCAACACGACCTCGAACATCCTCTCCAAGTCGATCTCCAAGGGCAAGGGCCGCACCAGCTACCGCGGCCTCGTGTCGGTCAAGAAGGGCGCCCACAACGCCCGTGCGGCCGTCAAGTGCGACGCCCTGATGATCGACGACGAGTCGCGCTCCGACACCTACCCGTACATGGAGATCGAGGAGGAGGACGCCACGATCGAGCACGAGGCGTCGGTCTCGAAGGTCTCCGACGACCAGCTGTTCTACATGCAGGCACGCGGCATCGAGGAGGACGAGGCCACGGCGATGATCGTGCGCGGCTTCATCGAGCCGGTCGCGCGTGAGCTGCCGATGGAGTACGCCGTCGAGCTGAACCGCCTGATCGCGATCGAGATGGAAGGCGCGATTGGATGAGTGAGGTTCAGTCTCCCACCCTCGACACCCTCACCGAGGACGTCGTCACCGGCCGCAGCGACGCGGCCGGCGAGCCCGACTGGCTTCGTGACCGCCGCCTGCAGGGGTTCAAGACCTGGCGCGACCAGCGCTGGCCCGACCGCAAGCAGGACGAGTACTGGCGCAACACCGCCTTCGGTCGCCTGGTCGACGTCACGCGCGAGCTGGTCCAGCCCGTCGACGGGGCAGCGAGCCCTCGGCCGAGGTCCCCGCGGACCTGCCCGCCAACGTCGTCGACGGCCTCGACCTGCCGACTGCCACGGTCACCGTCGTGGACGGGGCCGTGGTCGACACCACCGTCCCGGCCGCGATGGCCGAGGCCGGTCTCGTCGTCTCCACCCTCGCCGAGGCTGCCGCGTCCCACCCCGACCTGGTTCGGACCCACCTCGGGTCCCTGACCACAACGGGGACCGGCAGCGGCGCCGACGAGGACCGCACCATCGCGGCCAACGACGCCGCCTGGGATGCGGGCGTGTTCGTGTACGTCCCGGCCGAGGTCGAGCTGTCCGGCCCGATCGGCATCCACCTGCACGTGTCGCGCCCCGGCGCCCACCTGCCCCGGGTGCTCGTCGTCGCCGACCACCACAGCAAGGCCAGCCTGTACCTGCACCACACCTCCGGCGACATGTCGGACGTCGAGACCGTCACCCCGGCCAAGACGGCCGCGGTCGTGGACGAGGTCGTCGAGGTGATCGTCGGTGACGCCGCGAGCATCGACGTCATCAACCTCGACGAGCACGGGTCCGACGTCACGCTGCTCAGCCTGCAGAAGGCGGCCGCCCACCGCGACGCCACCTACCGGCACGTGTCCATCAACATCGGTGGTCGCACCACGCGGTTGCGGCCCGAGGTGGACCTGATCGGGGCGGGCGCGTCCTGCTTCCCGATCGGCATCTACTTCGCCGACGAGGGCCAGCACTTCGACGTGCAGCCCTACATCCGCCACATCGCCCCGAAGGCCAAGAGCGACGTGCTCTACAAGGGTGCACTGCAGGGCCACAGCCGCACGGTGTTCCGTGGCAACGTGCTGGTCGAGAAGGACGCGGTCGGCACCGACACCAACGAGACCAACCGCACGCTGATCCTCACCGACGGGGCGCGGGCGGACTCGACGCCGTTCCTCGAGATCTTCTGCTCGGACATCAAGGCCAGCCACGGGTCGGCCACCGGCCAGATCGACGCGCGCCACCTGTTCTACCTCGAGGCCCGCGGCATCCCGCGTGCCCAGGCGCTGCGGCTGATCGTCATGGGCTTCTTCCGTGAGGTCCTCGAACGCTTCGACGTCCCGGGCATCGAGGACCGTGCGCTGGCCCACATCGAGCGCGAGATCGACCTCACCGACATCGACCGCATCGCGACGACGCAGGCCCAGCCCTACGCGTCCGACGAGCTGGTCTGACGACTCCCACCCCTACTTCGCACAGGACTCCCACCATGGCAGATCTCGAGATCCGCGACCTGAGCGTCCAGATCCAGGGCAAGACGATCCTGGACGGCGTCACGCTCGACCTCGACAAGGGCCGCACCCTGGCCCTGATGGGCCCCAACGGGTCCGGCAAGTCCACCCTCGCCTACGCCGTCGCCGGTCACCCGGCCTACGAGGTGACGGGCGGCAGCATCACCTTCAAGGGCGAGGACATCACCGACTGGACCCCCGACGAGCGCGCCCGCGCCGGCGTGTTCCTGGCGATGCAGTACCCCGTCGAGGTGCCGGGCGTGTCGGTCACCAACTTCCTTCGCACGGCGGTCAACGCCCGGCGCGAGGAGGACCTGCCCGTCCGCAAGTTCATGCAGCAGCTGAAGGCCTCGATGGCCGACCTGCAGGTCGACGAGAAGTTCCTGCAGCGCTCCATCAACGAAGGCTTCTCCGGCGGCGAGAAGAAGCGCTTCGAGATCCTGCAGATGGCGATGCTCAAGCCCGAGATCGCCGTCCTCGACGAGACCGACTCCGGTCTGGACGTCGACGCCCTCAAGATCGTCTCCGAGGGCGTCAACGAGCTCCGCGGTCCGGACCTCGGCGTGCTGATCATCACCCACTACACACGGATTCTCCGGTACATCACCCCGGACGAGGTCCACGTCATGTTCGATGGTCGCATCGTCCAGTCCGGCGGTCCCGAGCTCGCCGACGAGCTCGAGGACCAGGGCTACGAGCACCTGGCCCCGACCTCTGCGTGAGCCGCACCGCCCGGCCCCCCGGCCGAGAGAGCGCCCCATGACCTTCGACCCCACCACCCTCCGCAAGGACTTCCCGACGTTGCAGCGGGAGGTCCACGGGGGCAAGCGCCTGGTCTACCTCGACTCGGCGGCGTCCTCGCAGACGCCCCAGTCGGTGCTGGACGTCATGGACGGGTACTACCGCCAGTCGCGGTCGAACGTGCACCGCGGGGTCTACGGGCTGGCCGAGGAGGCCACCGACCTGTACGAGTCGGGCCGCGCGGCGATCGCCGAGCTGCTCGACGCCCCGCGCGAGGGCGTGATCTTCACCAAGAACTCCACCGAGGCCATCAACCTCGTGGCCTACTCCTGGGTGCGCCACCAGCTCGGTCCCGACGACGCGCTGCTGACCACCCGTATGGAGCACCACGCCAACTTCGTGCCCTACCTGCACGCCCGGCAGGACGTCGGGTTCGACATGCGGACCATCCCGCTGACCGACGACGGTCGGCTGGACATGGACGCCGCGCGCCAGCTGCTGTCCGACGGGAAGGTGAGGTTCCTTGCCGTCGTGCACGTCAGCAACGTGCTCGGGACCATCAACGACGTCGCGGCGCTGGCGCAGATGGCCAAGGAGGCCAACCCCGACTGCGTGGTGCTGGTCGACGGGTCGCAGGCCGTGCCGCAGATGCCGGTCAGCTTCCGTGACCTCGGCGTCGACTTCTACGCGCTGACCGGGCACAAGATGCTCGGCCCGACGGGCATCGGGGCGCTGGTGGGTGACCCCGAGCGACTCGAGGCGATGCCTCCGTTCCTGACGGGCGGCGAGATGATCCTCGACGTCAGCCTCGACGGGTTCACGACCAACGTGCTGCCGCACAAGTTCGAGGCCGGCACGCCCCAGATCGCCGAGGCCGCCGGCCTGGCCGCGGCCTGCCGCTACCTGACCGACGTGGGGCTGGACGCCGTCCGTGCCCACGAGGCGCAGCTGACCGGCGAGGTGCTCGACGCCCTCGACGGGATCGACGGCCTGACCGTCCACGGTCCTCGCGACACGGCGGTGCGGGGCGGGTCGATCTCGTTCACGCTCGCCGGCATCCACCCCCACGACATCGGGGCGATGCTCGACCAGTACGGCGTCTGCGTGCGCGTGGGCCACCACTGCGCCAAGCCCCTGATGCGCGAGCTCGGCGTCAACGCCACCGCACGGGCGTCGGTCTACCTGTACAACGACCGCGACGACATCCCGCCGCTCGTCGAAGGGCTGCAGGAAGCCCAGCGCTTCTTCGCCCGTTAGAACCGTCGACGACGTCGACGCCACGAGCCGGCCCACCCACACCTGACAGGAGGCACGCGTTGAGCCTCGAGGACATGTACCAGGACATCATCCTGGACCACTACCGCAGCCCGAAGAACCGGGCGCCCTCGCTGGATGCCGAGGACGTGCACGTCCACCACTCCAACCCGCTGTGCGGGGACGAGATGGACCTGCGCATCCGGGTCAAGGACGGCAACCTCGACGCCGTCGTGTTCGACGGCGAGGGCTGCTCGATCAGCCAGGCGTCCGCGTCGGCGATGACGCTGGCCGTGACGGGGCGCGAACTCGACGACGTGCTCGAGCTGTCCGAGCAGTTCCGCCTGATGATGCACGGCGAGGAGCCGTCGCGCCTGGACGACCTCGAGGACGGCATCGCCTTCCAGGGCGTGGCCAAGTTCCCGGTCCGCGTCAAGTGCGCTCTGCTGTCCTGGATGGCCGTCAAGGACGCGATCGAGACCTACCAGTCGGGCGACCACGAGCACGCCGTCACCCACGAGTCCTGACCGGAGCCTTCACGATGAGCGACACCACGACCGAGCACACGCACGACACCGACGCGCTCGAGGAGCAGCGCCGGGCCAACGAAGCCTCGGGCGCCGACACCGACGAGCGCGAGGGGCCCTTCGCGGACCTGGTCCTCGAGGACGACGGGATGCCTAAGGCGTCCGAGCTCGAGAACGCGCTGCGCGCCGTCATCGACCCCGAGATCGGCTACAACATCGTCGACCTCGGCCTGGTCTACGAGGTCACCAAGCCCGATCCGGGCGAGGTGCACGTGCTGATGACGCTGACCTCCATGGGCTGCCCGCTGACCGAGATCATCCACCAGCAGTGCAGCGTGATCATGGGCGCGATGCCCGGCGTCGAGCACGTCGACGTCGAGTTCACCTTCTCCCCGCCGTGGTCCCCGGCCATGATGGCCGACTACGTGCGCGAGGAGCTGCGCGCCATGGGCATGAATGTCTGAGGCGAAGCCGAAGACATTCGAACCTGCTCGGAGAGCAGGCATGGACGTGTGAGGCGGCTCATCTCGGTGGCTGGTCCTCGGGGCACCACCAGGTCGTCCGCCCCGCGATGGTGTCGCGACGCAGGGCCGTCCCGCAGCGAGGGCAGTGCGGGTCCTCGTCGTCGCGCACGTCGTTGAGGAACCCGTCGCGGTGGGGGACCTGACCGACGTCGATCCCGACGTCGAGCACGCCCCCGATGGCGTCCGCGAGGGCGTCCCAGGTGCCCTCGTCGAGGTCGGCGCAGGTGGTGGCGGGGTGGACCTCGACCTGCCAGCACACCTCGTCGGCGTCGAGGTCCAGCGCGTCGGGGCCGAGCTGCCCGGTGACGTCGCGAGCCTCGGATTCGCTGCGCACCAACCACGCCCCGCCGAACAGTCGCGGCATGTGCAGGGCCAGCCGGCTGTCGTCCCCGAAGGTCAGAAGCAGCCGATCGTGCTCGCACGGCGCGGAAGCCTTCGACGTCGGGCAGCTCGGGCATCGGTGGACTCCTGTGACAACGCGCGGGTGGCCCAGCGTGGGGGCGCCGTGCACGGGGTCGCCACGGCCGATCGGTGGGTTTGCACCGTTTGCCCGGACATGGAAGGCGCAAGGTCCGGACAACGTTGACCATGGCGACCCTCCCGCCACCGTCACGACATGGACCCGCCCGATGCCCATCGCACCCGTCGTCGACCGTCGTGAAGCCCTGACCAACGACGAGATCGCCCGCTACTCCCGCCACCTGATCATGCCCGACCTCGGCATGGAGGGGCAGGAGCGCCTCAAGGCCGCGAAGGTGCTGCTCGTCGGCACGGGTGGCCTCGGGTCGCCGCTGGCGCTGTACCTGGCCGCCGCCGGCGTGGGCACCATCGGTCTGGTCGACAACGACGTCGTCGACGCCTCCAACCTCCAGCGGCAGGTCATCCACACCACCTCGATGATCGGCCGGCACAAGCTCGACTCCGCCGAGCACGCCATCAAGGAGGTCAACCCGCACGTCGAGGTCGTCAAGCACCCGACGTTCCTGACCTCCGAGAACGCGCTCGACATCATCGAGCCCTACGACCTCGTCATCGACGGGACCGACAACTTCCCGACCCGGTACCTGGTCAACGACGCCTGCGTGCTGCTCGGCAAGCCGAACGTGTACGGGTCGATCTTCCGGTTCGAGGGCCAGCTCGCGGTCTTCTACGCCAAGGAGGGCCCCTGCTACCGGTGCATGTTCCCCGAGCCCCCGCCGCCCGGCATGGTGCCCAACTGCGCCGAGGGCGGCGTGCTGGGCGTGATCTGCGGGATCATCGGGTCGTCGCAGGGCATCGAGGGCGTCAAGCTCATCACCGGCATCGGCGAGCCGATGATCGGCCGGCTCGGGCTGTACGACGCGCTGGACCAGACCTGGACCAACGTGAAGGTCCGCAAGGACCCGAACTGCCCCGTCTGCGGCGAGAACCCCACGGTCACCGAGCTCATCGACTACGAGGAGTTCTGCGGGATGCCTGCGCACGACCGTGAGGAGGGTGCGGACTCCGACGAGGAGCTCGAGATCCTGCCGACCGAGTACGCCGAGGACTGGGCCAAGCGCCCCGACGTCGTGCTCATCGACGTCCGCGAGCCCCACGAGTACGAGATCAACCGGATCGACGGCTCGGTGCTGATCCCCAAGGACCAGCTGCCGGGGCGCCTGTCCGAGCTCGACGACTCCAAGACCTACGTGATGCAGTGCAAGTCGGGGCGCCGCTCGCGCGAGTCGACCGAGGTCATGCGCAACGCCGGCTTCAAGGCCTACAACCTCTTCGGCGGGATCAACGCCTACGCCCGCCAGGTCGACCCCTCGATCCCGACCTACTGACGCTCGCGTCCTGCCCGCGCGCCGGCCACGGCGACGCAGGAGCTCCGGCACGAGAGGCGGGGCCGTTGCCCGGGGCGCGTGCCCCGGGCGACTATCGTCCCGCCTGACCTCGAGCCCTCAGGAGTTGCCAGCGTGTCGTCGGGGCGGGTGGTCCAGGTCGGTGCGGGACTCGTCGCGGTGGTGTTCGTCGTGGGCGTGGTCCTCGGCGTCGGCCGGCTGTCGGAACCGTCGACCTACCAGTCGTCGGCTGTCGTCATGATCGACCAGCCCCGCGCGATCGCAGCCGTGCCCAGTCCCGGGGTCCTCGAGAAGCTCTCGCGGCTGCGGCTCAAGTACGCAGGACTGCTCCGCACACGCGAGCTGCAGGCTCCGATCGCCGAGTCCGTCGGGGTCGCGCCCGGTGTCGTCGCGTCGACCCTGCAGGTCAACGTCTCCGGTGAGAGTCTGCTGCTCCAGCTGGCGGGACGTTCGGCCGACCCGGACCGCGCCGAGGCCGTCGCCCGGGCGGCTGCCGACCAGCTGATCGCCTACGCCGAGCAGGAACAGACCGACGCCGGCATCCCCGGCGACCAGCGGTTCGCGTTCCGCGTGGTCACACCGGCCGAGACCGCGCGCGACGTGACCGACCAACGGGCACGCCTGGCGCCCCTGGTCGCCTCGGCCCTGGGGCTCGTCGTCGCGCTCGGGGCAGCGCTCGTGGCCCGTCGGCGGCTGTGACCGGCGATCTGCTGCTGCTGGGACTGGCCGCCGGGCTGGTGCTGGTGGTGACGACCGCCCCGCTGTCCCGCGCGGTGCTGTTCACCCTGCCGACCTGGGTCCTGGTCCCCGGGCCGCTGGTGGTCCCCAACCCCCTCACCTCGGCGCTCACGTTCCACCGCGTCCTGCTCGCGGCGCTCATGATCGCGTGGTGGCGCGCCTGGCGCCAGCGCCCTGCGGGCACGCGCTCGTCACCCGCGGTCGTGCTGACGGGGGGGATGGCGGGCCCCCTGGTCGGCCTCGGCCTCGTGGTGGCGCTCGTGGTGGCGGTGGGGGCGACGGGACCGGCGTCGGCGGGGACGGGACGATGGCTGCTCGAGGTCGTCGCGTGGGGGGACCGGCTCGCCGCCCTGGGCCTGCTGGCGCTGGTCGCCGCCACCCTCGCGGCCCTCGACGACGACGCCCCCTGGGTGCTGGCCCGCGCGCTCGCCCTCGCACTGGTCGCCACCGCCGTGGTCGCCGCCGGAGAGGTGCTCACCGGCCGGGCCTGGGGCCAGCTGCTGTTCTCGCCGCTGGGGTCGCTGCAGGGGCTGGATGCCGCGGCGCCACTGGAGATGCGGGGTGGGCTGGTGCGCGTGCGGGCGGGGGCCGAGTTCGCCCTCGAGCTCGGATGGGTGTGCGTGGCGCTGCTGCCGGCCGCGCTCGCCGTGGCGGTGGACGATCCCGACCGCCGCTGGCGGGTCGTCGGCGCGGTCGCGGTCGTCGTGGTTCCCGGCATCGTCCTGGCGACGCAGGCGCGGACGGCGCTGGTCGCCGTCCCCGTCGTCCTGCTCGCGTGGACCCTCCTGGCCCGGTTGGACCCCTCGCCGCGGTGGATCGTCGCCGTCGCCGTCCTGGTCGGCATCGGCCTCTCCGTGCTGGTCGTCGGCGCGCCGCGCGGTCTCGACGTGCAGACTGACGCCGGGTCGGTGGAGGTCCGGGCCCAGCGCCTCGAGCTGCTGACGACGTCCGCAGCCGAGCAACCGGTGACCGGGTTGGGGGTGGGGGCCGTCGACGCACTGGGGCTCCAGACCACCGACTCGAGCTACCTGCAGCTCTACGGGGAGCTGGGCGTCATGGGTGTCGGGCTGCTGCTCGTGGCCATCGTCGCCGGTCTCGGGGCGGCCACCCCGGCGCTGGTCGTCCCGGGGCGACATCGGCCCCTGGTCGTCGCCCTGAGCCTCGGAGCGCTGTCCCTGGTCGCGGGGTCGTTCGCCTACGACGCCCTGACCCTGTCCGGCTCCGGTCGGCTCGTCTGGGTGCTCCTCGGTGCGGCCGGGGCGCTGGCGAGCGTCCGCCTTCGTCCCTTCGTCGTCTCCCGCACACGCGCGGGCGCTGCCGTCGGGGTGGTCCTGGCGTCGGTGCTGGTCGCCACCCTGGTGCCCTCGGTGGCCAGCGTCGAGGTGCGGTACGTGACGGTGCCGACGATCCTGGAGTCCGGTGGCGGCGACCCCGTGGTGCCGTACGGCCGGACCTGGAGCGCCACCACCTGCGAGGTGGTCAGGGACGTGGCCCTCCGGGCGGGACTGTCGTCGCGCTGTCGCGACGAGGGAGGGGCCGCCGGGATGGGTCGCTTCCGGCTGGCGGGCGCGACCCCCGATGTGCTGCGCGCCACCGTCGCGTACATCGGCGACCAGCTGACCTCCAGCGGCGCGGTGCCCGGCTACCGCGCGCTCACCCTGTCGCCAGCGGGCGTGGCGCGCCCGGTGTGGGTGGTGACCGCGCCGGTCACCGCCGGTCTGGTCGCGCTGGGGCTGCTCGTGGTGCCGTCCAGCGAGGCAGCCGTGCCCGTGCGGCGGCGACGGGGGAGTGTGCCTGCCTGACCTGGACGGCCACGTCCGCGGCCCGTGCCGCTGCGGCGTCCGGGTCGGCCAGCGTCGCGCTGAGCAGGTCGGTGTACGTCCCGGTCCGCGGGGTGGTCGTGATGTGCAGACCCTCCAACCCGGCCCGTGTCGTCACCAGGGCGCGACCGTGCACCAGTGCCTCCAGCGCCTTGACCTTCGGGCCGCTGGAGGCAGGACACGGGAAGGCCACGGCCACGGCGTCGGCGAGCACGTCCCGGCTGTCGGCAACCTCGCCCCGCCACTCCACGCCGGTCAGGCTCCCCACGCGCGGGTCGCCCCGACCGGCGAGGACGAGCCGGGCGGCGGGCACCCGGGCGCGGACGTCGGGCCAGGCCGTGAGCAGGCGGTCGAGGGCCACGCGGTTGGGGTGCCAGCGCCAGTCGGCCAGCAGGCACGCCACGGGTCGAGTCGGCAGGGGCAGCTCGTCGTCGGGGCCGGGCATCGGGACCGCGATCGGAACCACCGCCGCATCGGGGCGCGCCAGGGCCAGGGCCACACGTCCCGACAGCACCTCGAGCCGCGGGTAGCGGGCCACCGTGCGCTCGAACCGAAGGTCCTGCAGGAGCGCCGGGTCGCGTCGCCCCAGGGCCGCCGCGTCGAGGCGGACGGCGTGGTGCACGGTGAGCACGGGCTCGAGGTGGGCGATCGCGGGCCACGACACGGGATCGTCGGCCACCACGATGGCCGACGGGTCGACCGGCAGGTCGAGCGCGCGCGCATCGCCGCGGGGACGGCGCAGTGCGGCAGCCCGTGTGCGCCACCTCGACCGGGACGGCAGGCCCACGACGTGACACCGGTCGGGCAGGTCGTCGTCCTCGTCGGGGTCGGGTGACCAGGACCACACGGTCACGTCCCGCCCGAGCGAGGTCAGTCCATCGCGCAGGGCCCACAGCGCTCGACCCGCGGCGGTGCCCTCACGGCGCGGGACGTGGCGGCTGACGAGGACGACGGGGCGTTCGTCAGGCACGGCCCCGTGCTCCCTGCAGGACCGCCGCCATCCGGTCCGCCGCCGCCGTCCACGAGTAGGACGATTCGACGCGGGCGCGCCCCGCCAGTCCCCGCGCCTCGGCGCCCGTCGGGTCGCGGAGCAGTGACACGACCGCCGCGGCCATCCCGTCGAGGTCGGTGACCACGACCCCGTCCCCCCCGTCGATCCCCTGCGTGCCCAGGGGAGTGGTGACCACGGGACGCCCAGCTGCCATGGCCTCGAGGACCTTGTTCTTCATCCCGGCACCCACGCGCATCGGGGCGACGCAGACCCGGACCCCGTCCAGCTCTCGGCGCACGTCCGGTACCGCACCCGTCACCACCACCCCGCGTCGTCCCTGCGCTGCCGTCATCTCGGGCGACGGGTCACGGCCGATCAGGTGCAGCGTCGCGTCGGGGACGTGGGCGCGAACGGACGGGAGCAGCTGCTCCAACGCCCACTCGGCCGCGTCGGCGTTGTGGCGTGCCGCGAAGTTCCCGTGGAGGCCGATGATTGGCGCGGTGGGCGGTCGGACGACGGGAGGGCCGGCCTCGACCCCGTTGGCCACCGTCACGGCGTGGGCCCCGGTCATCGCCCTGAGGCTCCGGGCGTCGGCGTCCGCGACCGTCACCACGGCGTCGAGCCCGGGGTAGTGGCGGCGCTCGTGTGCCTCGATGCGGTCCAGCTCGCCCACGTCGAACCACCGGCGCCACCCACGCAGGTCGCGCACCTCGGCGTTGCCACGCCACGGGTCCACGGCGGTGTGGACGGCGGGGAGCTCGGGGGCGAGGGCAGCGAGCCGGGCCGTGCCCCAGCCGAAGCACCACAGGACGTCCGGACGCCACGTGCGGACCAGGTCGTGCACACGGCGGCGCAGGGCCGGTCGCTCGACCCAGCGGACGTGGGCCGGCTCGCCGGTCACGGCGGCCCAGACGCGGCGTGCGATGCCGTCCAGCGCGGCCGGCACCCGGACCGGGACCCGCTCCACCGGGACGCAGGTGGGTAGGCTCGCCCCCACCTCGGCGGGCTCGCGATCGGCCGTGACCACGCGGATCTCATGGTGGTCGGACAGGTGGCGCAGGTGGTGGAAGAGCACGAGGCTGGCCCCGTCGCTGGGGCGGACGGGGTCCCAGGCCGACAGGACGAGGATCCTCACGGCCGCGACGCTACCGGGCCGGCCCCCAGCACTCCGATCACGGTGGCCGTGTGCTCCCGCGACGGGGACCCGGTGGACCTGGCGGCCCTCCTCGCCGGGGCGGCCGACCAGCTGCGCGAGGGCGACGAACTCGTCGTGGTGGATTCCGCCTCGCGCGGCGAGGCGGTCGCGCGTGCGGCCGCGGATCGCGGTCTGACGGCGCTGCGCCTGGAGCGCCCGGGCGTCTCCCGCGCCCGCAACCTGGTGCTCCGGTCAGCGGCCACGCCGGTGGTCCTGTTCACCGACGACGACTGTCGGCCCACGCCCGGGTGGGTGGACGGGATCCGTGCCGCCTTCACCCCGGGCGTCGGGCTGGTCTGCGGGGGGGTCGTGCCCACGGACGACACCGGGGTCCCCGTGTCGGTCCTGCTGGGCGAGGCCCCGTACGACGTCACGCTCGGGACCCTCGACACCGCGGGCCACGGGGCGAACCTCGCCGTCGATCGTGCCGTGGCGCTGGCCGCCGGCGGATTCGACCCGCTCCTCGGTGCCGGGGCCGTCTTCCCCGGTGCCGAGGACAAGGACCTGGTCGCGCGGGTGCTCCAGCAGGGGCACCGGGTCGTCGTGCAGCCCGACGCGCGTGTGCTGCACCGGCCGCGCCGCACCCGACGGGCGGCCCTGTCCGCCCTGCACGGGTACGGCCTCGGTGCCGGGGCGGCTGACGCCAAGCTGCGGAGCCTGCACGCCCCCGCCCAGAGCCCGGTCCCGGCCGGCTGCCGTCGCGCGGCCGCTGCGTGGCGTGACGGCTACCGCTTCGGCGTCGTGCTCGAGGCCTCCTTCGTCCTCGGTGCCCTGCGGGGCCAGTGGCGCGTCAGGGGACTCGACGTGGCCAACGGCCGCTTCACCCGCCGGGGCCGGCCGTGATCGTCAACGGCCGCTTCCTCGCGCCCACGCCGACAGGCCTGCACCGTGTGGCCCGGAACCTGCTCGATGCCGCGCGGGCGACCGGATGGACGGCCCGGGTCTGGGCCCCGGCGGGCGTGGACGATCCCCGCGTGGACCGGTGGCTGGCCTCCCCGCCCGGCCCCGGGACCCACCAGGCCTTCGAGCAGGTCGTGCTGCCCGCGGCCGCGCGCGGCCGGGAGGTGCTGTCCCTCACCAACACCGCGCCCCTGGCGCTGCGGCGGTCGACCGTCATGGTGCACGACCTCGCCCCGGTCGTCGGGCCGGCGTGGTTCACGCCGCGGATGCGCTGGTACGGGAGCCTGGTCCGGGCGGCCGCTCGACGGGCCGAACGCGTCCTCACCGTGTCGAGGGCGACGGCGGACGACCTCCGTTCCGCCGGGGTGACCGCCCCGATCAGCGTCGTGCACCCGTCTGTCGACCACCTGCCGGGGCCGTCGACCGACGACGAGGTCGCTCGTGCCCTGGGCGGCCACGACCTGCGTCCGGACGTGCCCTACCTGCTGTTCGTGGGGTGGGCGGACCCCCGCAAGGACCTCGTCACGGCCGTGGCGGCGCATCGGCTCGCGCGACGCGTCGTCGACCACCGACTCGTGCTGGTGGGACTGGCCCACCCCACCTTCGCGCCCGTGGTGGCCCCGACGGACGCGACCGTGCGACGTCTCGGCTTCGTGTCGGACGAGGACCTGCGTGCGCTGCTGACCGGCGCAGCCGCGCTGGTGTACCCGACGCGCTACGAGGGCTTCGGGCTGCCTCCGCTGGAGGCCGCCGCATGCGGGACGCCAGCGTTGGCCAGCGACCTGCCCGTCCTGCACGAATCTGCCGGGAGTGCGGCGACCTTCGTGCCGCCCGGCGACGTCGCAGCGTGGGCCGAGGCGATGGTCGCCGCCCTGCGCGGCGAGGTGGCACCCGGCGGGCTCCCGACGCGCACGTGGGCGGACGCAGGACACGACCTGGTGGCTGCCCTCGCCTGAGCACGCGCGACGCCTCGGCGTCGTCCGGATCAGGCGACCGTGCCCGCCAGCTCGTGGACCGGGGCCGGGACCGGGACGGGCGCGGCCAGGTCGGCCATGACGCGGTCGATGCGCGCCGCGAAGCCGTCCCAGCCGAAGTCGCGGGCACGGTCGCGGGCCGCCCGGCGCATCGCCGGGTCCACGCCATTGGTCATCACGGACCGCAGCGGACCGGCGAACGCCTCCGCCGAGGGGTCGCGCAGCCATCCGGTGACACCGTCGACGACCGTCTCGCAGACCCCACCCGACCGGCATGCGAGCACGGGCGTGCCGGAGGCCATCGACTCGAGCGGCACGATCCCGAAGTCCTCGCGGGGCGGCGTGAAGATGGTCGCGGTCGCCGTGGCGTAGAGCCCCTGCAGCTCGGAGTCCGACGGGTCGATCACGAACCGGACGTCCAGACCCTCGGCCAGTTGACGCAGGTGGGACAGGTACTCGCGGCTCTTGGCGTCGACCGCCCCCGCGATGACCAGCTCGCCATCCTCGACGTCGGCGCGCCGGAAGGCCTCGATGGCCAGCTCGACGTTCTTCTGCCACATGATGCGGCCGGCCACCAGCACGCGGCGCGCGAACCGGATGTCGGAACCACGGAACGCGTCCATGTCCACGCCGGGGCGCAGCACCTCCACGTCCTCGGCGCGCGCCAGGCCGGCTCGGGCGATACGTCGCTGCGTCTCGTTCGAGTTGGCGAATCGGTGCTCGTACCGGTCCCACAGACTGCGCGTGACGAGGTCGAACGGTACGCCCATGGCCGTCGCGGCCGCCCAGTGACGACGAGAACGCTCCCAGAGTGCCCGGCGAGTCGTCTCGCAGTGGCGGATCTTCAGGGGGGTGTGGCAGTACACGGCAGCCGGCAGCTGAGCCTTGGCCATGACGAGGTCCCCGAGGCCCTCCGACGACACCAGCAACGCGTCGGCGCCGAGGTCCGGCAGCGGGGTGCTGCTCAGCGTCCGGGCCGCGTGCAGCACCGGACGCACGGACCGCTCGACCGACACGCGCGGTGCGAGCTCGACGACCTCGAGGTCGAGGAAGTCGGCGAAGGTCGTCTCGGGTGCGTAGTGATGGGTGGCCAGCACCCACTCGTGTCGGGAGTGCTGCATCAGCTTGGCGAGGAGTCGCTCGGCACCGCCCGTCAGGTAGACCCAGGGGTGGTAGACGACGAATTGCATGAGGGGTCCGGTCGGGTCCGCGTTCGGAGGGGACGGGCCACGTACCCACGGACTTCGCCAGCCAGACGGACGATTCCTGCCAGGGCCCCGAACCCGTACCCATCAGCGAGCGACTTCCGCACGCCATGCAGGTCGGAGCGCACGACGACGTCCCGCGCGAGCCGCCGGGCGCGTTCGGGGTCGCGCTGCTGCTCGCGGCGGAGGCGCACGCCCTGCCCGATGCCGTAGCCCCAGTCGAGGGCGAGGCGCTCGCGCCGGGTCCGCCACTGGTCGTGCCACGCCTCCGCCGTGGGCTCGAACCAGCCGGTGAAGCCGGCGTGCAGCACGCGGTCGAGCAGGTCGACGTCCTCGGCCGCGGGAACCGAGGTGCCGGGTCCCAGCCGTTCGTCGAACCCCCCGACGGCCAGGAGGACGTCACGGCGCACCAGCAGGTTGGCGCTGGCGCCGAGCACGCCCGTGGTCCTCGCGTCGATCGGCCCGGCGGGGCCCCGGTCGACGACGGCCACCGGGTGGCCGACGTGGCGCTGGTCGGGCGGGGGCAGCACTCGCCCCGCCACGAAGGCCGGGGCGCCCGCCACCTGCCGCAGGGCGTCCGCCCAGCCGGGTGTGACGGTGACGTCGTCGTCCACGAACGCGACGAGGTCGTGGCGCGCTGCCTGCCAACCACGATTGCGTGCCCGCGATGCGCCCGGCCACACCTCGCGGAGGACATGTGCACCGTGCTCCAGCGCCACCGTCGCCGTGGTCGCGTCGGCCGACGCGGAATCGACCACCAGCAGCTCGTCGAGCTCGCCGAGTGCGAGCCGGAGGGCCACGAGGCACCGCGCCAGGCGCTCGGGCCGGTCTCGGGTCGGGACCACGACGGACAGGGCCGTGTCCACGCGCACCTCCTGCTCGGGTCCCATCGGGGCGTGGGCACACTACGGTGCCGCGCCGTCAGCGGGTGGAGCGCGCATGGTGTCGCCTCGGGTCACGGTCGTGGTCGCCACCCACGACCGTGCCGCCCTGCTCCCGCGCCTGCACGCGGCGCTGGCCGGCCAGCGAGACGCGCCGACCTTCCGGGTCGTGGTCGTGGACGACGCCTCCACCGACGCCACCCCGACCGTCCTGGCGGAGCTCGCCGAGCG
Organism: uncultured bacterium; assembly: GCA_963796225.1. Lineage (GTDB taxonomy): Bacteria > Actinomycetota > Nitriliruptoria > Nitriliruptorales > Nitriliruptoraceae > CAWCLK01. Next base: position 30,220 of record CAWCLK010000007.1, on the reverse strand, counting down.
TCCCGACCTCGCGTGGGAGGTCGTGCGGCTGTCGCGCAACGGGGGTCCCGCGCGAGCCCGCAACGCCGGTCTCGCGCAGGCCGATACGCCCTGGGTGGCCTTCACGGACGACGACTGCGTCCCGACCCCGTCCTGGCTGGCCGCCCTGGTGGCCGCGGGCGAGCGCGAGCACGCGGGGGTCGTGGGGGGACGGGTGGCGCCGGCGCCCGACCAGGCGCGCGGTCCGTTCTCGCGCACCCTGCAGGTCGACGACGCCCGCTACCTGCAGACGGCCAACGTGCTCTACCGCCGGGAGGCCCTCGTCGGCGTCGGTGGCTTCGACGACCGGCTCCGGACCGGCGAGGACACCGACCTCGCGCAGCGGGTGCTGGCCACCGGGGCTCGCCTCGCCTTCGCGGACGACGCGCTGGTCCACCACGACGTGTCGCCCTCCAGCGTGCGAGGTGCCGTCGCCAACGCAGCCCGCTGGGTCGACCTGCCCGCCGTCGTGCGGCGCCACCCGACGCTGCGGGACACGCACGCCACCCACCGGATCTTCTGGAAGGACACGCACCCGCCGCTGTGGGCCGGTCTCCTCGGTACCGCGGGCGCGCTCGGGGGCCGGCGGGCGTGGCCGCTGCTCGCCTGGGGGTGGTGGGTGTGGCACCGCCTCGCTCGGGTGCCGGTGGGCGCGTCGCCACGCGAGCGGGTCCGGGGACTGCCGGGTGCCCTGGCCGTGGACGTGACCGAGGCGCTCACGATGGTTCGGGGATCGGTCCGGCATCGGTCGTTGCTGCTGTAGCTCGGCGCCGTCAGCGCAGTCGCTGGTCGTCCGCCAGGTCGACGCGTTGCCCGCCGAGCTCGATGAGGGGAGCGAGGTCGACGACGCCCCGTCCCCGGGCGTGCGAGCTGACGTGGAAGGTGATCTCGTCGCTGCGACCCAGGCGAAGTGCCCCGTACTCGTCGATGACGGCCACGACGAGGCTGTAGGTCCCGGCCAGCAACCGGTTGTCCAGGCGGACCCGACCCTCGAGCGGGCGCCCGGGCCCGTGGTCGGCGGCGTACTCGCCCGGTGCCGTCGCGACGTGGAACAGGCCTCCCCGACCGGGCAGGCCGACCATGAGCCCGAGGTTGGGGCAGGTGACCTCACGATCGAACGTGGCCGACACCGACACGGTGATCGGCTCGCCCGCTCGGTACTGCAGGCGTGGTCGCCCGTCGTCGCCCATGAGCTCGACGTGGACCTCGGCGCCACCGGCGAAGCCGCCCTGGCCGGCCAGGCGGGTCGCCTGCTCGTCGCGGTCGTACTGGCGCTGCATGACCGCCTGGTAGATGCCGATCGCGTCCTCGGTGCTGCCGTCGTGCTCGATACGGCCGCGGTCGAGGACCATGGCGCGGGGCGTCATGCGGTCGAGCATCTCCAGCGAGTGGGTCACGATCACGATCGTCGTGCCCTGCTCGCGGATCTCGCGCATCCGTTCGGCGCACTTCATCTGGAACGCCATGTCACCGACGGCGAGGATCTCGTCGAGCAGGAAGATGTCGGGCTCGGTGTGGATCGCCACGCTGAAGGCCAGCCGCAGGAACATCCCGGACGAGTAGAACTTGACCGGCGTGTCGATGAACCGGGCCAGCTCGGAGAACTCGACGATGTCGTCGAACTTGCGCAGCACCTCGCTGCGGGACATGCCCAGGAGCCGGCCGTTGATCATGACGTTCTCGCGGCCCGTCAGCTCCCCCGAGAACCCGACGCCCACGCCGATGAGGGGAGCGATCCGACCGGCCACCCGGAGACGCCCCGTGGTCGGTGCCGAGACGCCGGAGAGCATACGGAGCAGGGTGGTCTTGCCGGAACCGTTGCGCCCGATCACGCCGAGCGTGCCACCCTCCTCGAGCGAGAACGAGATGTCACGCAGTGCCCACAGGGTCTCGGCGGCGCGGCGCCGGTGTGGTGTGAGCACGCGTCGGAGCAGGGTCGCCTCCTCGCGGTACTGGCGGTACCGCTTGCCCACCTCGTGCAGCTCGATGGCACTCACAGGCGGTCCACCGCGGTGCGTTCGTGGCGCTGGTAGACGGCCAGGGCGACGACGGCGAGCACGACGATCCAGGCGATCGTGCTGATCAGGGAACGGCCCAGGCCGGGGATGTCGCCGAGCAGGCACCACCGGAACAGCAGGACGGCCCCGGTGACGGGGTTGAGGTCCAGGACCCACCGGAGCCCGTGCGCGTCCGCGAGCTCGGGCTTGTAGATGACCGGGGTGACGTAGAACAGGATCGGGACCCCGGCGGCCACGAGGTAGCGGACGTCGCGCGAGTACACGTGCAGCACGGTCAGGCTCGCCGCGGCGAGGAAGGCCAGCAGGAAGACCACGGCCACGGCGAGGGGCAACGCCAGCAGGTGCCAGCCGGGCCGGACCCCGAGGGCCAGGGACACGACCGTGGCGATGAGCACGGAGATGCCGAGGCTGATGCCGTTCCCCATGGCCGGCACGGCGGGGAGGATCATCCGCGGGAAGTACAGCTTCCCCGCGATCCCGGACTGGTCGACGATCGTGGTCGACCCGGCGGTGAGCGACTGGTTGAAGTAGGACCACGCGGTGGTGCCGGCCAGCACGAACGCGGGGTACGGGTACGGGTCCGCGTCCAGCTGCAGGACGAGCGAGAAGACGACGGTGAGGACGGCCGCCTGGATCAGGGGGAGGAACACCGACCAGGCGATCCCCAGGGCGGCCGAGCGGTACCGCGACTTGTAGTCCTTGGTGGCCAGCATCGGCAGCAGGTCGAGGTTGCGGCGAAGGTCGCCCAGCAGTCGGCGGAGCGGGGTGGATTCGCCAGTGAGCTCGAGGACGGGGCGAGAGGCATCCAGGGCGGCTTCCCGATCACGTCGTGGGGGCGGCACGCGCGTAGGGTAGGCCGCCGTCGACGGTGAGTGCCCATCGGGCCGACCCCGGACGGGAGGCAGGTGACGTGCGTGTCCTGTTCACGCACCCCCATGCCTGGCCCCACGTCCGGCGGGGCGCGGAGCGCGAGCTCCACGAGCTCGCGGCGCGACTCACACGCGACGGCCACCACGTCCGACTGGTGACGAGCCAGCCGTCGGGCGTGACGTCGCGCCACCGTGTCGAGGGCGTGCCGACCCGGTACGTCCACGTCCCAGCACCGGCCGCGCTCGAACGCCGCGGGTGGCACCACGAGGCGCGTTTCGGCGTCGTCGCCGGCGCGGCCGTCGCCCTGTCGCGGGCCGACGTGGTGCAGTGCTTCCTGTACGCCGACGCCGCCGTCGCGGGCCGTTTCGCGGCGGTCCGGCGTCGTCGTCCGGTGGTGCTCAAGCTCACGGGCACGGTCCGGCCCGAACGGATCGCCCGGGCCCCGGTCGACGAGCGGCTCTTCCGCGGTGCGCTGGACCGCGCCGACGAGGTCTGGTGCAACAGCCGGTTCGCCGTCGCGGAGATGGCCGCGTTCGGCGTGGAGATGCACGTGGTGCCTGCCGGGGTGGACACCGAGGCCTTCGCCCCCGGCGGGGAGCGCGCCCCGACCCCCCTGGTGCTGTGCACGTCGGCGCCGGACGAGCCGCGCAAACGCGTGGAGGACCTGGTCGTGGCGTGGCCAGCCATCCGGGCGGCCGTGCCCGACGCGCAGCTGGTCCTGGCCGGCCAGGCCGGCGACGCGACGCGACGGCGCCTGCGGGGGCTGCTGCCGGACGACGTCGGGACGTCGGTGACCTTCGCGGGTCTGCTGGACCATCCCGACCTCGTGGAGCTGTACCAGCGGGCCTGGGTCGTCGTCCAGCCGTCGGTCCACGAGGCGCTGGGCCTGTCGGTGCTCGAGGCCCAGGCCTGCGGGACGCCCGTCGTGGGCGCCGACTCGGGCGCCACCCCGGAGCTCGTGGCTGCAGCCGGCGCGGGTGGGCTGTTCGCGCCCTGTGACCCAGCGGCGGCCGCCGAGGCCGTCGTGGACGCGCTGCGCCGACCGCCGGACGAGCTGGTCGCCGTGGCCTGTCGGTCCGCCGCCACCGCCTACGACTGGGACGTCGTGACTCGTCAGGTCGAGGACCGCCACGCCGCCCTGCTGGAGGGACACTCGTGACGCTGCCCACCTGGTTCGTGATCGGGGCGCCCAAGGCGGGGACGACAGCCCTGGCGGAGTGGTTCCGGGATCACCCCGGCGCGTACGTGCCGCCCCAGAAGGAGGTGGGGTTCTTCGACGCGCGCTGGCACCGTGGCTGGGACTGGCTGCGGGACCAGTACGCCGCCGCCGGGCCCGACCAGCGCGCGGGCGACGCCACGCCGTCGTACCTGTACGACACGCAGGCGCTGGACCGCATCGCCGAGGCGATCCCCGATGCCCGGATCGTCGTGCTGCTGCGCGAACCGGCGGCCCGCGTCTGGTCGCATGCGTGGTACTTCCGTTACCTCGGCCTGGATCCCCGTGAGCCCGCCGACACGGTCATGGCCGAGCTGCGGGACCCCGAGGTGACGATCCCGAACCTGGGCCTGTCCTATCTCGACATGTCAACCTACGTCCGCTACCTGCCGGAGGTCGTCGCCAGGTTCGGGGCCGAGCAGGTACTGGTGGAGTTCAGCGAGGACCTGCGCGAGGACCCCGACGGGACGTATGCGCGCATCTGTCGGCACGTGGGCATCGCCCCGGTGGTCGCGCCGCGCCGCGAGGCCAACGTCGGTCGCGTCGCCCGTTCCTACCGGTTGCAGCGCCTGATCATCCGCATGGGGCGCCGACTGCCCCGCAACATGGCGTGGAAGCTGATCGACCTGAACCAGAAACCCGGCTCGTACCCGCGCCTGCCCGATGAGCTGCGGGGCGCGTTGCGGACCCGTCTGGCCGAGCCCAACCGGCGGCTGGCGGCGTGGCTCGAGCGCGACCTGCCCGCCGGCTGGTCCCGGTGACGGCGTCTCAGGTCGGGCGCCCCGCCTCGAGCCAGTCGCGGACGTCGGCGACGATCCGTTCTGCCAGCCGGCGGTGTGCCTGCGGGGAGAGGTGGATGCCGTCGCGCAGTGCCTCGTCGATCCCGATCTCCGCGACCACGTCCGCCGTCGGGACCAGTCGCACCCACGGGTCGTCGGCACGAGCGACCACACGCACGAGCTCGTCCCGGAAGCGCTCGTGTCGAGCGGGTTGTCCCGGCAGGAAGTGGGCCAGCGTCCCCCCTGGTGGTGTGAGGTCGACGACGAGGACCAGGGCGCCGAGGTCGTCGCGGATCTGCCGGACCAGCCCGTCCATGGCTGCGGCGAATCGTCGGGGGGTCGTCTGCCAGGTGCGCTGACCGACGAGCGGGCTCACCCGCCTGCGATAGGCGCGCACCCACGTCCACAGGCGAGCGGCTGGCACGCGTCGGTACCACTCGGCCGTCGGGGTGGTCGCGCGGTCGGCCGCCAGAAGGTGGCGCAGGATCGGGATCGGGACGAGCCAGGGTTGCGCCTCGTTCGTGCCGAAGTGCAGCACGACGACGTCGGGGCGATGTCGCGCCACACGGTCGTCGAACTGCCGTCGAGCGCGGACGGCGAAGTCGAACCAGCGACCCTCGAGCGCGACGTGCGTGGGCCACCCCGCCGCCGCGAGGCGGTCGGCGACCACCTCGCCGTAGGTGCCCTCGGCGCGTTCGGCGCGGGGTGGCACCATCAGCACGGCGACCGAGTTGCCCAGCACGACCAGCGAGAGGGGATCGGTGCCCGCGGCCGCGGGGACGGCGGCCGGCGGGTCGAGGTGGCTGGCGGCCACGATGGCCGAGGCCGCGTCGTGCGCATCGGCGGGGACGACGCGGACGCCCTCGTCGTGCTCGCCGGCCACGCGCCCCACGGCGGCGGCGTACGGCCCGGCCCCGGGCCCGGTCGGCGCCACGACGACGACGTCCGCCCCGAGGTCCAGCCGTGCCAGCCGCAGGAGGTGGCGCAGGGCCCGTTCGTAGCGCCGGGTCGACCCGGGACGTGCGCCTTGCGCGAGGCCGGCCACCGTCGCCACCGCGAGGGACACGATCGCCCGGACGCGACCGACCGGGCGACCATCGCCGCGGGGCGCGGCGGCCATGCGGGTCCAGCGCTCGCGCCAGCCGACGCGTTCGAGTGCCCCGAAGGCGAGGACCAGCAGGTCGGGGCTGCGCGCGCGGACGTCCGCCTCGTATCGCAGCACGGCCTGGTGGGCGAACAGGCCGGGGCGGGCGAGGATCCCGACGTCGGCGCCGGCCAAGGCCGTCTCGAGGGAATCGGACAGGCCCTCCGGGACGTCGTTGCCCCACACCAGGACCCTGGGGGGGCGGGGCGATGAACCGGGTCGCGTCACGGGGCGTCGGCGTGCGGGGTGTCCGGCAGCCAGTCGCAGATGACGTCGGCGAGGAGGGCGGCCGTGCGCCGGTGGCCCTCGGCGCAGCGATGGAAGCCGTCGGGTAGCAGCACGTCGACGTCGTCGCCGACGGTCCTGGACGCGCTGACCACGCGCACCTCTGGGTCGCCGAGGTCGTCCACCGCCGCCTGCAGGACGTCGTTGAACCGGGCCGCGCGCTCGTCGAGCCCGGGCATCCAGTGCAGCACGCGGCTGCCGGGCGGGTCGAGGTCGAGGAAGAGCACCAGCGGGGTGACCTCGGTCCGCAGCCGGCGAGCCAGCTCCTGCACCTCGTGGCGGAAGCGTTGCGGGGACAGGCGGTGGGTGCGTCGGTCGCGGAGGGCACCACGGCGCTGGGCCCGACGCAGGAACCGCCAGCCGCGCGACGCGACGTGCCGGCGATAGCCCAGGGCTGCGGGGTGGGACGAGCGGTCCCAGGTCGTCAGGTGGTCCATGAGCCACGTGGGCACGAGGCGGGGCTGGGCCTCGCCCATGCCGAAGTTGAGCACCACGACGTCCGGCATGGTGTCGCGGATCGGCTCGTAGCGACGGCGGACGTCCTGGATCATCCCGAACCACCGGCTCGAGTGGAAGACGCGCGCGTGCACGCCGCGCTGTGCCAGCAGGTCGGGCAGTACCTGGCCGTACGAGCGGTCGTCCGCGGTCTTGCGGGGCACGACCATGTACGAGCACGACGACCCGACCACGGTCACGCGCACGGGGCGGGCTGCCGTCCCCGGCGCCGGGGCGGAGCGGGTCATGGTGCCACCTCGCCGGTCAGCCACGGCAGGGGCCGGTCCCGCGCGCGGACCTCCGCCGGGTTGCCCAGCGCCAGGTGGCCGTCGGGGACCTCGCCCGACACCACGGCGGCGGCGCCGACGGTGCACCAGTCGCCGATCCGGCTGTTGCGCAGGACGACGGCGCGCGTCCCCAGCCACGAGTGGCGGCCCACGTGGATCTCCCCGGTCCGCAGGTTGTGGTGGAAGGGGACGTCCGGGGCCGAGTGGTAGTGGGTCGAGTCCACCAGGACCACGCCGTCGGACGCGCCGGCGAACTCGTCGAGACGGGTGTGCCCGTCGCAGTGCACGGTCGTGCGCCAGCTGAGGATCACGCCATCGGCCACGTCCAGCGTGCCCCCGACGTTGAGCAGTACCTGGTCGCGCACGTCGGCCCAGCCGCCGAGCCGGACCTCGCCGCCGTGCAGGTGCAGCCGGACGTCGTCACGGATGCGCGCCTGCGGGCCGAGGACGAGTCGGTTGTGCGTGCCGGGGTCGATGGCCACGTGGATCCGCCGTCCCAGCAGGGCGTCGAGCGCCACGTCGACCTCGATGGTGGCGTCGACGCGCGCTGCGCGCCATCGCAGCCACCGCACGAAGGCGGCACGGCGGAGGCGTGCCGTGCGGTGCCGGTCACTGGCGTGGACGGCCACGCGGTCCCTTCAGTCGGCGTCGGGCGGGCGTTGCTATAGCACAGGGGTCCGCCATCGTGCACTGCCGCGCCACAGCGCGGCTGTGACGGCGAGGTCGAACAGCGTCCCCTCGGCCGCCCCTCGCAGGCCGTCGCGTCGGGGTCGGGCGGGCAACCGCCACCACAGGTAGGGCAGGGCCAGCAGCGCGGCGGTGGGTCGGCGCCGGGTCGCGAGGGCAGTGGCGCCGAGCACCACGCCGAGCAGGAGTCCGAGCAGGCCGATCGAGCGCGGCCGCAGGAAGACGCGACCGGTCAGCAGCTCGGTGCGCATCTCGGGGAACTCGGCGACGAGTGCCGGGAAGTGGGCGTAGCCCCGTGCGCGTCGCAGGTGCCACCGCAGCCCCGGGTACGTGACGTCGTGGGCCACGACCGCGGCGTCGGCGTAGACGCCCCGCCCGCCGTGGCGGCGGACTCGCCAGCCGGCCACGGTGTCCTCGCCGAAGAAGTCCTGGCCGAAGCCCCCGGCGGTGGTCAGGACCTCGCGGCGGTAGGCGATGTTGCAGGCCTCGTAGCGATCGGTCCACGCGGCGAGGTCCTGCGTGGCGGGCCAGCGGTCTCGCACGGGCTCGGCGGGGACCGTGCGTCCCTGCACGACGTCGACGTCGAGATCCTCGAAGGGTGGGACCAGGTGGGCGAGCCAGTCCGGGGCCGGGGCGCAGTCGGAGTCGGTCCAGGCGACCACGTCGCCGGTGGCCAGCGAGAGGGCCGCGTTGCGTGCTGCACCGACCGGCCCGCCGGCCCGTCCGGCCGTCGTCGTCGCCGAGGGATGCTGCCAGGACGCCACGAGCTCGGCGGTGCCGTCGGTCGAGCCGTTGTCGACCAGGACGACCTCGTCCGGCGGCGGGTCCAGGTCGGCCAGGGAGTCCAGGCATGCGCGCATGCGCTCTCGACGGTCCTTGACGACGACCGCGACGGTGACGTGCTGGCCGGCGATCACCACGTGGCTCCGGCGCGGCGGTACACGTCGAGCAGGGCTGGCACGACGGCGCGGTCCCAGTCGTACCCGGCCGCGGCGGTCCGGCACCGCTCGGCCGTGCCCGGGCGGGCGGCGAGGTCGAGCGCCTGCTCCAGCGCGGCAGCCAACGCCGACTCGTCGAGGCCGGGGGCCACGGCCCCCGTCTCGTGGTCGACCAGCGATTCGGGGCCCCCGGATCCGGCCAGGACCACGGCCGGGGTGCCCGAGGCGTGCGACTCGACCACGGTCATCCCGAACGCCTCGGCCTCCGACACGAGCACCGTGGCCCACGCGCGGGCGTACCGGTCGGCGAGCGCAGCCGGGGGCAGCTCGCTGCAGGCCGTGACCACGTCGGCCGCCCCGGCGATCCCGTCGAGCAGCGGGGCCGGGTCGCCTGGACCGTGCAGCCACAGCTGCAGGTCCGGCACGCGGCGGGCGAGCGCGGTCGCGGCGACGACGAGCTCGCGGACGTGCTTGCGGGGCTCGTCGAGGCTGCCGGCGTACAGCAGCGTCGGCCGGGGATCGCGAGGGGCCGGGGCGTAGGCGTCCAGCGTGACACCGGGAGGCACGATCTCGGGTGTCCGGGCGTAGTCGCGCTCCAGCCATTCGCCCGCCGCCGGCGAGACGCACACGTAGGCGTCGACGTCCGCCACGACCCGTCGGTGGTAGCGCGCGTCCGTGCGGCGTTGCCGCGATCGCGCCGCCGGGAACCCGTGATCGGTGAAGACGGTCGTCAGGTCCGGCCGCACGCGACCGGCCACGGCTGCGGCCGCCCCGTCACCGGTCGAGTTGGTGTGCCACACGGTGGCCCGCGTGGCCAGCGACCGGGGCAGGCACTGCCAGCCGAAGGCCACGCTCGTGGCCAGCTCGCCGTGGCGATCGGGCCGGAAGGCGCGTGGCGGCAGTCGTCGGACGTCCACGCCCAGCTGTCGGTCACGTGCCGGGCGCCCGGTGGCGAGCACCCGCACGTCGTGACCGGCACGGTGCAGTCCCGCGGCCAGCTCGTGGACGTACCGCTCGGCCCCGCGCCGGACCTCCGGCCAGGCATGGACGGAGCTCAACACGATCCGCATGACCCGGACCGTAGTCGGACTGGTACGCCGCGTAGGCTGCCGCCGCCCCCGACGAGAGCGCCTCGTGGATCGCCCGACCGTCCTGCACGTCGCCCGGGACTGGGTCCGGGCCAGTGAGGGCTTCGTGGCCGACACGGTGCGGTACGGCAGCGCGACGCGGCCGGTGGTGCTCACCGGCCGCCGAGTGCCGACCTCGCCGGCGGCGGGGCTGTCCGTGCCCGTGCTTACCGTCGACGAGTGGCTGGGCGCCTGGCGGGGCCGGCCCGGACACGTCGCCCGGGCCCGGGTGCGGCGCTGGGCTGGGGCGGCCCTCGCCGCCCGTTACCGGGCGGACGTCGTCCACGCCCACTTCGGCTACTGGGCCGAGACCGCCGAGGCGGTCGCGCGGCGAGCCGGTGTGCCATGGTCGGTGTCGCTGCACGGGCATGACCTGCTGGTGGAGGCCCGCGCGGACCCGTCGGCCCGGGCTCGCCTGGCGCGCGCCGACCTGGTCGTCGTGCCGTCGTCCTGGCTGGCGGGACGGGCCGTCGATGCCGGCGTGGACCCGGACCGGCTCCGGGTGCTCCCGTCCGGCATCGATCTGGGGCGGCTCGCGTTCCGGGCGCGGGGCGGCACCGACCACCCCGTGGTGACCTTCGCCGGCCGGTTCGTCCCGAAGAAGGGGGTGCTCGACGCCATCGACGCCCTCGCGGCCGTGCAGCGGATGCGCCCCGAGGTCCAGGCCGTCGTGGTGGGGACCGGGCCGATGGCCGCCGAGGTGGACGCCCGCATCCGCGCCACTGGGTTGCGGGCGGACGTTCGCGACGGGGGCGTGCCCGGGGCCGTGGCCGATGCGCTGCAGGCGACCGACCTCCTCGTGACCGCGTCGCGGACGGCCCCGGACGGCGATGCCGAGACGCTGGGCCTGGTGAACCTCGAGGCGCAGGCGTGTGGCGTCCCGGTGGTCACCACGCGGCATGGGGGGATCCCGGAGGCCGTGGCTCCGGAGGGCGCACGGCTGGTCGACGAGGGCGACGTCGACGCGTTGGCCGCGGCACTCGACGAGCTCCTGGACCGCCCCGAGCGGTGGGCCGCCATGGGCCACGCCGGGCGGCGGCACGTGGCCGAGCACTTCGAGGTCGGGGCGTGCGTGGCCGACCTCGAGCGCCAGTGGTCGTCACTGGCGAGGTCCGGACGCCCCGCGCCCCAGCCACGCCCCGTCACGACCCCGTCCGTGTCGGTCGTGATGGTCACCCACCAGAGGCGTGAGCTGGTGGGCCGGACCCTGCATGCGTTGGCGGCCCAGACGCTGCCGCCGAAGGAGGTCGTGGTCGTCGACAACGCCACGACGGACGGCACCAGCGAGTTGCTGGAGGACTGGGTCGCCGGGCCGGACCTGCAGCTCACCGTGCTCCGCAGCGAGCACAACGCGTCCACGTCGGTCGCCCGCAACCGCGCCGCCGCGGTCACCACGGCCGACGTCGTCGCCTTCACGGACGACGACTGTCGGCCCGTCCCGACCTGGCTCGAGGCGTTGGCTGCGTCCTTCCGCGAGGACACGTCGCTCGTGCAGGGCCGCACGACCGCGGACCCCTCGCAGCAGGTCGAGCCGCTCTCACGCACCCAGTGGACCCCGGCCGAGTACGGCCTCTACGAGACCTGCAACATCGCGTACCGCCGCGACGTGTTCGACCGGGTCGGAGGCTTCGACGAGGGCCTCGCGACGCACGTCGCCCGGGTGCTCGGGCCGCGCCTGGAGCGCTTCCCCTTCGGGGAGGACACCGACCTCGGATGGCGCGTGCGACGCCTCCTCGGCGGCACGCGCTACAGCAGCACCGCCGTCGTGCACCACCACGTCTTCCCGCCCGCGCCGAGGCTGCTCGTGCGTCGAGCGGCGATCTCCGCCGGGTTCCCCGTGCTCGTCGACCGGGTGCCGGAACTGCGCAGGGAGTTCCTGTGGCGGAGGTTGTTCCTCGGGCGCCCGCGGTTGGAGTTCCTGGCGATGGTCGCCGGCGTCGTCGCCGCGCCCCGGCGGCCCGCCGCGGCGCTCGCCGCCGCGCCCTACCTGTGGACACGACTGCAGCCCCTGCGGCGCGGCCGCAAGGACCGACTCCGTGCCCTGCCGGTTCACCTCGCCCGCGACGCCGTCGAGGAGACGGCCCTGCTGTACGGGTCGGTCCGGGCCCGTACGCCGGTCCTGTGACCAGCCGTCAGCCGAGCTCGTGGGCGCCGACCCGCCATCGCACGGGCGGGTCGAGGACCCCGTCGCGGGGCGTCCCGGGCCACTGCACGAGCTGTCCGCCGGTCGTGAAGTCGTGGACGTCCTCCCAGTCCGCGCTGTAGACCCCGGTCTCCACGCGGTACCGGCCGGGTGCCAGGTGTGGCAGGTCGAGGTCGGCCACGACCCGGGTGCCGTCGTGTCGCCCCTCGGCCAGGCAGGAGGTGTCGGCAACCGTGTGCCCGTGCGCGTCGACCAGGCGGCACTGGACCCGAACGTCCGTGAGCGCCCAGAGGGTGCCGCGCACCTGCAGGTGCCCGGCGCTGGTCGCGACCTCCACCTGGTCCAGCCGGGCCGCTCCGTCACCGACCCGTCCGGGGGCGCCGGCCCGCACGCCCGCGGGGGAGCCGGCCGCGTCGCGGTAGGCGGCCAGCACCTCGTCGAGATCACCGTCGGCGGCGACGCGGCCTCGCCGTAGCCACACGGCGCGCGAGCACACCTCGGGCAGGATGGAGGTGTCGTGGGTCGCGACCAGCAGGGTCACACCACGGTCGAGGAAGTCCTGGATCGTCGCCACGCAGCGTGCCTGGAAGGCCATGTCCCCGACCGAGAGCACCTCGTCCACCAGCAGCACCTGGGGTTCGACGTGCACGGCCACGGCGAAGGCCAACCGGGCCCGCATCCCGGTCGAGTACGTGCGCACGGGCTGGTCGAGCACGGCCGCGTCGAGCTCGGCGTAGCGAGCGATGGAAGGCAGGAGGCGAACCGCCTGGTGCCGGCGCAGCCCGGCCACGACGCCCGCGGTCACGGCCGACTCCCGACCGGTGAGCTCGTGGTGGAACCCCGCTCCGATCTCCAGCATCGCACCGACCCGGCCACGGACGTCGACGGTGCCCTTCGACGGTGATAGCAGGCCGGCGACGACCTGCAGCAGCGTCGACTTGCCCGCTCCGTTGTGGCCCACCAGTCCGACCGCCTCGCCCGGCGCGAGCTCCAGGTCGACGCCGTCGAGGGCGACGGTCCGACGTCGGGGAGCGCGTCGACCGCCGAGCGCGACCTGTTTGAGGCTGCGAGGCGCCTCACGGGATGCCAGGTCGAAGGCGACCCGAAGGTCGCGCATCTCGACGGCCGGCTCGGGGGTGGCCGTCACAGGTCGGCCACGAACGACGCCGCACGTCGACGGAACACCGTGAGCCCGCCGACGAGGGCGAGGATCCCGAAGGCCAGGGGCCAGGCCAGGTGTGCCGGGGTCGGCCACCGCCCGATCACCACGACGTCCCGGAAGGCCTCGACGACGCCGACCAGGGGGTTGAGGCGGTACCAGCCGACGAGCTCGGTGGGCACCCGGTCCACGCCGTAGAAGACCGGCGTGGCCCAGAACAGGGGCATGAGGGCGACGCCCACGAGGTGGCGGACGTCGCGGTACCGGACGTTCACCGCGGCCGCGGCCATGGCCGGGCCGAGCGTCACGAGGGCCTGGAGCAGGACGATCAGGGGCAGGGCGACCACCGTGACGGGCACACGCCCGGTGTCGATCCAGGTCGCCACCAGCAGCAGGGGGACGGCCAGGACGAGATGGACGCCGTGGGCGCCCACCGCCGCGACGGGCAGGAGCCTCCGCGGAAACCCCGGGGAGCGCACGAGGTCGCGCCCCTCGACGACCGACTCGGCCGCCTCGGTGAGGGCCGACGCGAACCACGTCCACGACAGCAGGCCCGCGAGCACGAAGACGGCGTAGTCGTCGATCCCGACCGGCACGATGCGCGTGAACAGGATCGTGATGGCCGCGAGGCTGGCCAGGGGCGCCAGCTGTGACCAGAGCACGCCGAGCATGGAGCGGCGGTAGCGCAGGCGCAGGTGGCGGACCACGAGCTCGCGGCACAGGTCGAGGGTCTGGAGACGGTCGGCTCGCCCGGCGGTGACGTCCGGCACGGTCCTCATGACCGACGCCCTCGCGATCCGAACAGGTAGCAGGGACCCCCGATCGCGATGCCGGTCAGCTCGGCCAGCAGGAGCCATCGCGGCGCCGGGGTCGGCCCGAGCTGGACGAGGAGCTTGACGGTGTCGCGCACGTAGCGGGTGGCGAAGAGCACCATGCCGCGGCGATGGCCGTCCCTGCGCAGGACGTACTTCACCAGCAGCGCGCCCACGGTCCGCCCGTATCCGTGGAACTGCCGGATCGCCTCACGGCGTCGCCGTCGGTGGTGGTGGCGAACGACCGCATCGGGTTCGTAGGCCACGGTGATCCCTGCGTCCAGCACCTGGGCGAACAGGTCGAGGTCGCCGCCGCCTCCGATGCGCGTGCCCATGTCGAGGAGGGGGTCGAAGCCGGCGGTGTGCAGGTACGCCTGCCGGCGTACCGCCATGTTGCACCCGGTCCCGAGCTGCCAGGGGTACGTCGCGACGCCCTGCAGGGCCGCTTCGCGGGGGACGTAGCGCCGGGCGACCGGGCCGCGGTCGAAGGAGAAGCGGTCCTCGAACCACTGGGGCGGGCCGGGGGCCAGGTCCGCGGCCAGGACCCGTCCGGTCGCCAGCCCGACGGACGGGTCGACGAAGGCGGCCCCCATCGTGGCTGCCCAGGCGGGGTCCACCTCGCAGTCGTCGTCCGTGAACGCGACGACGTCGCCCGTGGCCTCGCGCATCGCACGGTCCCGGGCTCGATCGAGGCCTCGGCGGGGCTCGTGCACCACCCGAAGGTGCGCGGCCACGAGGGTGTCGGCGCGCAGCTGGTCCGCGACCACCGGCTCGTCGTGGTTGTCGACGACGAGCACTTCGGCTGGGGCGGGGTCGAGCGCGAGCAGGGACGCCACGCAGCGTCGCAGGGCGGTCTCGCGCCCGCGCGTGCACACGGCGACCGTCACGCGGGGGTCGCTGCTGCGATGGTCACCCACCTCATGCTCCTGTCCCGGGAACAAGTTCGCCCCCCGCGCCCGCATCTCCTCGGGACGGGCGTCCCGATCTGGTCCGTGACTGGCTCAGGGGGACTGGTGCGAAATGACTAAAGGTCCTCACCCATCTGGACGATTTCGGTCCCAGGGCTTCGTAATGTCCGGTTCGGTGCGGTTCACTGACCGGCGTGGGGGCCACCACCGACATCCCAGAGGGGGAACGTCAACATGCGGATCCAGCGAGCCAGCCGTGGAGTTGCCGGCACGGTCCTGGTCCTCGGTGTCCTCGCTGCCAGCCTGCTCGGTGGCGCCCCGGCGTGGAAGGACACAGACCGCGCGACGCCCTCGCTCGGCACGGAGGCCACCACCGACTCGGCGCCCCGCGACGCGGTGCGCCTGCAGTTGGTGATCGGCACCACGTCGGACTGGACCGTCGCACGGTTGGCCCCCGGTGACGTGCTCGCGGCGACCGTGCGCAGCACCTCCAACGCGTCCGTCTCCCGGGCGGGCGGGGCGTGGCAGGTGACGCCCGTCCAGCCGGGCACCCAGGCGTGGGCGACGGTCGAGGCCGTCGTGTACGAACCGAAGGGTCAGGACGTCGTCCTGACGGTCGACAAGGGCTACGTCGGTCGCACGAGGGTCGCGATCACCGACGTGCAGCGTGGCGAGAGCATCATCACGGCGACCAACGACGCCCACTCGAGCACCGACCCCGCGAACCAGCGGCAGTGGACGCTGTCCCACGACGAGGTGTACGTGGAGCCGATCGACCTGCCCCGGGCCACGAGTGAGCAGCAGGTCCTGGCCTTCTACTACCCGTGGTTCGACGCCTACGACGACTCGCGGCTCACCGATCGACCGGCGACGCCGCGGTCGACCTTCGCGCGGCGTGACGTGCGGGACATGACCCGGCAGGCCGCCGGCGCCGGCGTCGACGGCTTCGTCGTGTCGTGGGCCGGCGCGGCGTCCGACGGCACCGGCTTCGACCTCGCACTCGATGCGGCCGAGGCCGAGGACCAGGTCATCACCGGCTACCTCGAGGTGCCTCGCGCCGTGGGGCTGTCGGCCGAGCAGGGTCCGACGGTCTACGCATGGCTCCGCGAGCTGCTCCGGCGAGCCGAATCGCCCGCCTTCCTCCGCCACGACGGCACCCCCGTGGTCTTCGTCTACGCGATGGAGCAGCTGCCGGCGTGGATGTGGGCCACCATGCGCAACCAGCTCGCCGCCGAGGGGCAGGACGTCCTGTTGGTGGGGGACACCGGTCGGCCGGAGTTCGCCGGCGTGACGTGGGGCGAGCACCGGTACTCCGCGCTCGGCAGCGCCGAGGAGCGGGCCGCCCATGCGCGACGCCAGGCACTGGCGCTGCGGGCGGCGACCGCCGTGGAGGGGGCCGACCCGATGGCCTGGGTCGCCACGGTCGCTCCCGGGTACGACGACCACCTCGTGCGTGACGGCAACCCCGTCGTGGCGCGTGACGGTGGCCAGCGTTACGAGGACACGTGGGACGCCGCGGTCGCCAGCGACCCCGACTGGATCGTCGTGACTTCCTGGAACGAGTGGTACGAGGGAACCTCGATCGAGCCCTCGGAGCAGTTCGGCGACCTCGCCCTCCAGCAGACGCGCGAGCGTGTCGCGGCGTGGACGGGCGAGTCGACCAGCGCCACCACCGGGGGGCCCCGGGGCCGCCTGCTCCGCTGATCCCGGCCGTACGGGTCTAGGCTCGCCGCCCGTGACCGACACGCCCGCCATCGCCGTCGTCGTCCCGGTTCGGGACGGTGCGGAGACGATCGTGGGACTCCTCGACGCGCTGGCCGCGCAGGACCAAGCGGCCGCCCACGTGGTGGTCGTCGACGACGAATCCGACGACGAGACGGTGCACCTGGTGGGCTCGCACGCGCTGGGGCCGGAACTCGTGCACGGTGACGGGCGAGGCTCCTACGCGGCTCGGAACGCCGGTGCGGCCGCCATCGCCCCCGACGTCGACGTGATCGCCTTCACGGACGCGGACTGCCGGCCGGATCCCGGATGGTTGGGGGCCCTGGCCCACGCGATGCAGGACGACGTCGACCTGGTGGCCGGCCGGATCGTCCAGGACCTGCCCGCCCACCCCACCGTCTGGCACCGCTACGACGCCGCGACCTACCTCGACCAGCTCGAGCTCGTGCAGCATGAGGGCTTCGGGGCCACGGCGAACCTCGCCATACGACGGGAGGTGTTCACGGCTGCCGGCGGATTCGACACCACCCTGCGATCGTCGGGCGACCTCGAGCTCGGCCGTCGGTGTCGTGCCGCCGGGCACCACCTGGCGTACGCCCCGGATGCGGTCGTCCACCATCGACCCCGGGGGAGCCTGGGCGAGGTGTGGCGGCTCCACCGTCGGCTCGGTGCCGGCTGGACGGCCCTGGCCCGCCGGGACGGTGGGCCCGCAGTCCTCGACGACGTGCGGCTTCGGCCGTCGCTCGGTCAGGTGGTCGACCGGGTCGCTGCTGACGGCGCCCCGCCCCTGCGACGTCGACACCTGGTGTGGCCCCACGCCGCCGTCATCGCCGCACGCGTGACGGGGCGGGTGACCGGCCGATGACGGATCTGACGATCCTGCTGCCCACCCATCGCCGACCGGCGTCGCTCGCTCGGCTGCTGTCGTCGCTCGACCGGCTCGAGGACCCGGGGTGTTCCTGGGATCTGCTCGTGGTGGACAACGATCCTGACGGGGGAGCCCGCGACCAGGTCATGGCCGCGACCGTGCGGGGACGACCGGTGCGCTACGTCCACGAGACCACGCCGGGAGCCGCGCATGCCCGCAACCGCGGGATCGCCGAGGCGGACGCCGAGCTGTTGGCGATGGTCGACGACGACGTGGAGGTCCGCCCCGACTGGCTGCGGTTGTTGCTCGCGCCACTGCTCGACGGCCGGGCGGACCTGACGGGGGGTCGCGTGGTGCTCGATCCCGACGTGCCACGGCCCGCATGGCTTGACGAGCCAGTGGTGGGGGCCTACCTGACCAACTTCGACCTGGACGCTGACGCCGACGGGACGACCGCAGGGTCGCGTCCGCTCCGGGACCACGAGTTCGTGGTCACCGCATCGTGCGCCGTTCGTCGGGACCTGGCACTGGCGTCCGGAGGGTTCGCCAGTGGCCTCGGCCCGACCGGCGAGCGGCAGCTCGTCGGCGACGACGTGCAGTTCGTCCGTGCGGTCCGGGCCGTCGGGGGGCGGGCCTGGTGGGTCCCGGGCGCCGTGGTCGTCCACGAGCTGCCAGCCCAGCGACTCGAGCGACGCTGGATCCTGCGGCGCGCCTACCTACAAGGCCGCACGGACTGGCTGCTGGATCGCGAGGAGCTGTCCTCCCGGCGGCTCAACGGAGTCCGGGTCGCCGCCGCCTGGTGGCGGCAACAGGTCGGACTGCGCAACCGTGAGGGCTGGCGAGCACCGGACGTCCGTTTCCATGCCGCCTGTGACGTCGCGCGCACGATCGGGCGCCTCGTGGAGGCTGCTACGTGGAGCCGGCCGGACGTGCGTTAGCACGCTGTGCGCTCACCATGACGGCCGTCGGGACATGCGCTCCTGGCTCGACATGGCCAGTCGGGCTCTGGCACATTCCCTCAGGTATCTGGGCGTCACTCGCGGCGTACGGCGTCGTTGGTGACACGACGGCCCTTGTCCAGGGTGCAACCGAGGGAGGCTGGCCGGTGACCGTCGACGACCGTCCTGCGAGCGCGTGGCGACTCGGGAAGCGGACCATCGACCTCGTGGCAGGCTTCGTGGTCGCGGTGGCCACGCTGCCGCTGCTGCTGATGTGCCTGCTCGCCAGTGCCATCGTGCTGCGCACCTGGCCGTTGTTCGTCCAGACGCGCCTGGGGGAGGGCGGACGTGTCATGCGGATGCCCAAGGTCCGCACGCTGCCCAGGGACTTCCCGGCCTACGCGCTCAAGCCCGAGGTCGTCGCGACACGGCTCCCCACGCTGATGCGGCTGCTGCGTCACCACAAGCTCGATGAGCTGCCGCAGTTGTGGCTCGTGGTGCTCGGCAGGCTCAGCCTCGTCGGCCCGCGCCCGAAGATGCCGGACGGTCACGAACCCGTGGATCGGGAGTACGGGGCGCGCCGCGTGCTGGTGCCGCAGGGTTGCACCTGCCTGTGGCAGATCAGTGACCAGGTCCACCTGCTGCCTTCCCAGGCCCCCGAGTTCGACCTCTACTACGTCGACGAGGGCACGGTGCGACTCGACCTCTGGATCCTGTGGCGCACGGCCCTGCTCATGCTGGGGATCGCCGGGCCTGTCGGACTTGGCGACGTCCCTGCGTGGACGCGGCGGGGGACGTCAGTCGCCTGGATGGCCAGCCCCGTCGACTAGGTGCCGCGCGGTCGCCGCCCGGGTGCCAGAGTCCTAGGGTCGGGAGCCCATTCCCGCGAGGTCCAGATGCGCGTGCTGCTGGTCAACGACGCGCCCCCCGGGCCAACGGGCGGGGCCGAGGTCTACCTCGACACCATCGCCAGGTCGCTCGAGGCGGCCGGAGACACCGTCGACGTGCTCGCCGGCGAGGTGATCCACCAGGGCTGGCACAAGGTGCTCGACGTCTGGGACCCGGCAGCCGCTCGGCTGGTCGCGGACCGTGCGCGTCGCTTCGCAGCCGAGATCGTCCATCATCACAATGTCGCACGTGAGCTGTCCACCTCCGTGCTGCGAGCGACGCCGGAGCGTCCCACGGTGCTCACCCTGCACGACTTCCGCCTGTTGGGGCGGGGCGACGTGCCCGACGCTGGGCTCGCCGGGGTGGCACACCGCTGGATCAAGCGTCCCCTGGACCGGGCCGTTGCGAGCCGCAGCGTCGACATGGCGGTCGCCGTGTCGGAGGCCGTCGCCGTAGCAGCACGCGTCGCGGGGTACCGGTGCGTCGAGGTGCTGGACCAGCCCGTCGCCGGGCCGGACGAGGAGCCACCGCCGGCATCAGCCGGGACGTCCGTGCTGTTCGTGGGCCGACTCAGCCACGACAAGGGCATCGGCGACCTCCTCGACGTGGCCCGGCGACTCGCGACGTCGCATCCTGACGTGGCTGTCGAGGTGCTCGGCGACGGTCCACTCATCGATGTCGTGCATGACGAGGCCGCGACGTTGTCGAATCTGCGAGTGCACGGTCGTGGCGACCGCGCGGCCGTGGAGGCGGCCTACGGCCGGGCACGGGTGGTCGTGGTGCCCTCCCGCCCCGCGCGGCGCCCCGAAGGCGGATCGCTGGTCGCCATCGAGGCCGCTCGCCACGGCCGCCCGGTGGTCGTCGGCGCCGACCCGGCGGTGCGCTCCGTCGTCGCCCCCCTGGGCCACGCTGACGTGACTGATGGCTCGCCGGCGGCGCTGCACGGCGCCGTCGGGCGGCTTCTGGACGATCCTGCCCTGGCCGACCGCCTGGGTGGCCAGGGTGCCGCGACGGCCGTACGGCACGAGCCCGTCGTCGTGGCCCGACGACTCCAGGAGTTGCACGATCGAGCTCGCGCGCTGCACGCCGGACGGCGAAGGTCGTCGTGAGCCCAGCTTCCGACCCCGTCGGCCGCACGGTGCACTTCGTACTGCCCAGCGCACGCCTCCCCGTCCGCGACGCCGCCGGGTGTGTGCCAGACGTAGCGTTCCGACGCTCGGCAACGGCGCCGGGCCGGGGCGTCTCGGGAGCGACGCCCTCCTGGCTGCGAGGAGAGCAGCGTGGGCATGCGAACACGACGCGGGCTGGGAGCGGGGGTGGCGATCGCGACCCTGCTGTCCGCGATGGGAACCGGGGCGGCGCTGGCCGCGCCCGAGGCAGGAACGGCTCGTCCGGAGCTGGCGTCGCGTCAGCACGACCGCCCCGGTCCGTTGGCCCAGCGCCAGCGGGAGCTGCGCCAGGAAGCGGTCGGCCGCATCCGGCGCGGGGAGGCAGCAGCCAGCTCACGCGGGACCGTGAAGGTCGCCGAGGACAAGTGGGTCCAGACGGAGGTCGCCGGCACTGGGCTGATCTTCACGACCCTCGCGGAGTTCGGCGACGGGACGTCAGGACGGCTGGGGGACATGCCAGGGCCTGTTCACAACGCGATCCCGGCACCAGACCGAACCGTCGACAACACCACAATCTGGCGATCGGACTTCGGCCAGCGCTACTACGAGGACGTGCTGTTCGGACGCCGCAACTCGATGGCGGACTTCTACCGCGCCCAGTCCGGTGGTGCATACACGGTCGACGGCTACGTGTCCGACTGGGTGCAGGTGGGGGGCAATGGCTCCTCCTACGGAGACAACGCGGTGGAGGACGCAGGCGGAACGTGGCAGTTCGTGGACGACTCCGTCGACGCGTGGGCCGCGGCCTACGGCGACGGGGCGTGTGACCTGCTCGCCGACTTCGACGTCTGGGACCGGTACGACTGGGACGAGGACGGCGACTTCGACGAGCCCGACGGGTACCTCGACCACTACCAGGCCATCCACGCCGGCATGGGTGAGGAGACCGGCGGTGGCGTGCTCGGGGCGGATGCCATCTGGTCGCATCGCTGGTACGTCGGGACCGGCTTCGGCGAGACCGGCCCGAAGGTCACCAGCGACGACGGCACCACCGTCCTGCTGGACTGGGGTGGCGCGAAGATCGGGGACTGCGACATCTGGGTCGGCGACTACACCACCGAGCCGGAGAACGGTGGCCTCGGCGTGTTCGCCCACGAGTACGCGCACGACCTCGGGCTGCCGGACCTCTACGACACCAACGGCGGCGAGAACAGCACGGCCTTCTGGACGCTGATGTCGTCCGGGTCGTACATGAACGACGGCTCGACCGACATCGGGTCGCGGCCGAACTTCATGGGGCCCTGGGAGAAGATGCAGCTCGGCTGGCTCGGCTACACGGTCGTGGACGACGCCAGCGACAGCGGCGAATACCAGCTCCGGCCCGCCTCCGCGACCAGCGGTCGCGGCACGCAGGCGCTGGTGGTCGACGTGACCGACGAGGACCGCAAGGTGCCGTACACCTCGCCGGTCGAGGGTGAGTACGCCTGGTGGACCGGCAGCGCGGACGACCTCGACGTGAAGCTGCGGTGGCCCGAGGCCATCGACACGTCCGGGATGCGTCGTCCGAGCGTCACCGCCAAGGTCTGGTACGACATCGAGGCGGGCTACGACTACCTGTACACCGAGGTGTCCACCGACGGCGGGGCGGACTGGACGCCCGTCGGGGCGCTGGACGGCTCCTCCAACGGTCGCTGGTCGTCGCTCAGCTGGGCGGTCCCGAGCGTGCCGGACCTGCGGGTGCGTTTCCGCTACGTCACCGACGGCGGCGTCCACTACGTGGGGGCCTTCCTCGACGAGGTGCAGATCGGCGAGCGACGCTCGACCACGACGCTCGTCGAAGGCGCATGGACGGCCGACGGCGCCGAGGGCGCCCCGCGCTGGACGTTGTCGAGCGGCACGATCGACGAGACCGGCGACCGGTACTACCTGATGGAGAACCGGCAGTACACCGGCTACGACGACACGCTGGAGACCGGTCCCTACAACTGGAGCGAGCCGTACACGCGGTATGACTGGGCCGAGCGGTTCCCGTTCCAGGACGGGCTGCTGGTGTGGGTCTCCAACGAGACCTACGACGACAACAACACCAGCCAGCACCCGGGCAACGGGATCGCCCTGCCGCTGGACGCCCACCACACGGCGTTGCGGTGGAAGGACGGGACCCTGATGCGCAACCGGACCCAGCCCTTCGACGCGACCTTCGGGGGGGAGACCACGGACGAGGTGACGCTGCACCGGCAGCTGATCCAGCGCAATCGCGTGGTGGACGACGAGATGGCGATCGGTGGGAAGGCGGCCGTCGAGGTCTTCCACGACAGCTCGCCCACGGTGCACTACGACGCGGCCAACCCGCGGGGGTCGAGCCGCACGGCCGGCTCGCAGGTGGAGGTCGAGGTCCTCGACCAGGCCGGCCTGATGACCGTGGGCGTCACCTACCCGTAGGCCGTTTCGCCCCGACTGCCCCGCCGCCGCACGCCGGTGGCGGGGCGGTCGCCTACGGTCCCGGGTCCGCGTGGACCAGGAGGCCGTGTGGAGCTCGCCCCGTTCGTGTCGGCCGAGTGGCTGGCCGCGCACGTCGACGACGTCGTGCTCATCGACTGCCGGTGGGCGCTGGACGGCTCGCAGGGACACGCCCAGTACCTCGAGGGGCACCTGCCGGGGGCCGTGTTCGTGGACCTGGACACCGAGCTGGCGGGGCACCCGTCGCCCGGCGGGGGGCGCCACCCGTTGCCCAGCCCGGCGGACTTCGCGACCGCGATGGCCACGGCAGGCGTGGGCGAGGACACCCCGGTCGTCGCCTACGACACCGCGGGCGGGGCGATCGCTGCACGGCTGGTGTGGATGCTGCGTGTCCTGGACCACCCGGCGGCCGTGCTCGACGGCGGACTGCAGGCGTGGGACGGCGAGCTGGAGACCGGCGAGGTCGTCCCGCCCGTTCGGGGCTTCACGACGCACCCATGGCCCGCGGAGGCGATCGCCGAGGCGGACGAGGTGGCCACCACCGCGGCCAGCGGCGGACTGGTCGTCGACGCGCGCGCGGCAGAGCGGTACCGCGGCGAGCGCGAGCCGGTGGATCCGCGCCCCGGCCACGTTCCCGGTGCCGTCAACCTGCCGTTCGCCGACACCCTCGAGGGCGGCCGCCTGCGCCCCGACACCTGGTTGCGCGACCACTTCGTCGCGGCGGGCGTGGCCCCGGACCGGGACACGATCGTGTACTGCGGCTCGGGCGTGACGGCGTGCCAGGACGTGCTGGCGATGGAGCTGGTGGGGCTGGGCCGCCCGCGTCTGTTCGTCGGGTCGTGGTCGGCCTGGTCGGCGGACCCCGACCGCCCCGCGGCCCTCGGCGACCGCCCCGGGTAGCCGTCCTCAGGCGGGGTCGGGACGCCTCCGCACGGCGTCGCCGGCGTGGATCGTCCCGCCCTCGACCACCCGCGCGGTGATCCCGCCGTGGCCACGCATCGCGCTGTAGCCGCCGGGTCCCAGGGCCTCCTCCATCCGCGAGCACGGGTGGCACGGACCCGTCCCCTCCAGGACCACCTCGCCGATGGTGAACGTCGCGTCCTTGAGTGCCAGCAGGTTGATGCCGGACACGACCAGGTTCCGGCGCAGCACCACGGGGTCGATCCCCTCCCTGTCCAGCAGGCGGGCGACCACCTCGAGGTGCTCGGACTGCACCAGCGTCACCTGCCGCCGCGCATCCGGATCGGGGGCGCGCTCGGCGCGGCGGTCGCCGACGAGGCCCCGCCCCGCCACCGCCTCGACCTCGGCCACCGCGTCGACCGCGCCCCGCCGCTCGGACCGCAGCAGGATCGCCTCGACCCGCCCGGTGCCGGGCACCGTCGCGCGCAGCTCGGCCAGTGTGGGCACGTCTCGTCCTCGGCGCGTCGGGGGAGCGGGGCCCGCGACCCTAGGCTCGCCCCATGCTGACGCTGTACCACGACATCCCCTCGGCCGGCTCGCTGGTGGCCATGCTGCGCCTGCAGGCGTTGGCGGACGAGGGCCTGGCGGTGCAGTTCCGGGGGTTCGACGTCCTCGGCCTCGACGCGTCGCTGCCCGCCACGCTCGACGACCTCGAGGACTGGCAGCAGTACCGGGACGACGCCGCCGAGCTCGGATGGGACCTGGCTCGGCCCACCCGGCATCCCGCCACCCTGAAGGCCCACCTGCTGGGCGAGCTTGCCGCCGAGCAGGGCCTCGACGCCGCCTGGCGCCTCGCCGTCTATCGCGCCCACTGGCTCGACGACGCCGACGTGTCGGCCGACTCCGTCCTCACGATCCTCGCCGTCCGCATCGGCATCCCGATCGACGACGTGGAGGCCCTGCTCCACGACCCTCAGCAGCGCCACCGCCTCCGCCAGCGGATGCTGGTGCACCGGGGCGACGGGGTCGGCGGCGTGCCGGTCCTCGACGCCAACGGCACGTTCCTGTCGCCGTTCGTCCCCGAGGACGACCTGCGCACCCTCGCCGAGCTGTCACCGTGACGCTGGACCTGCACACCCCCGCCCACGAACGCCTCGTCACCGACCTGCTCGCCTGGGACGCCCCGCGACCCGTCGGCGACCCGGGCCTGCGGGACCGGTTGCTCGCGGACCTGGAGGCGGGGCTGGCGGAGGTGGCGGGGCGCGTGCCCGCCGGCGACCGGCTGTTCCTCGGCAAGTCCAGCCTGTCCGCGCTGGTGTGCGACGGGCGTTACCTCGACCGGCGGGACTCGCCGTTCACGTGGAGCCCGCAGCTGGCTGCCGGGAAGCTGGCGCACCGGGCGATCGAGCTGGACCACGCCGTCCGGCGTGACACTGCACCCGACGAGGTGGTGGCCCGCACCTGGCACGAGACGGTCACGGCACGCGACGGCCTCGCGGACTGGCTCAACGCGCTCGACGACATCGAGGCGGCCCGGCTGCGGCACGTGGCCGAGCAGCGCGTCACCGACTTCCGTGACACGTGGCCGGTGCTCCCACCCCAGGCCCACCTGCGGCTCGAGCACCGCATCGACGCCACGTTGGCGGGGGGCCGGGTCCTGGTGCGGGGGACGCCGGACCTGACCATCGGCGGCGTGCGCGACGACCGGTGCCGGATGCTGCTGGTCGACCTCAAGACGGGGCGGCGCAACCCGGTCGCGGAACGCCAGGACCTGCGGCTGTACGCGCTGCTGGCGACGCTCAAGTACGGGCTGCCACCGTTCCGGTGGGCGACGTACTACGTCAGCGAGGGGGCCTGGGACGCCGAGGACCTCGACCCCCGGCTGCTGCAGGGTGCCGTCGACCGGGTGGTGGACAGCGCCCGGCGCGCGGTCGAGCTCGAGTTCCACCGCCCCGCCGACGCGGACCTGCGCCTGGTCGGCGGGGCCTGGTGCCGGTTCTGCGGACGGCGGGACACCTGCCCGGCCGTGCCCGACGACCTCCTCGGCGACGAGGCGAGCTGGCCGGACTGACCTGTCACACCCCGGCGCTTCACTGCCCTCATGACCACGATGCCCCGCCCCGCCGCCCGCCGCAGCTTCCTGCCGTTCCTGACCCCGGTCCGCGGCCACGCCTTCGCCAGCGCCCCGCCCGGCGACCCGGCCCCGGTGACCCGCGGGACGGTGGCGACCCTGCAGCGTGAACCCGACAACCCGGCCGACGACCTGGCGGTGTCGGTCTGGGCGACCGGTGGCGGGGCGCCGTGGCGGATCGGCTACCTCGAACGGGCCGTCGCCGCCCGGGTCGCCCCGCGGCTGGACGCGGGCCTGGAGGTGTCCGCGACCCTGGCCGGCTGGTGGGACGCCCCGACGGGGCGGTGGCGTCGCCCCGTGGTCGCGCTGCAGCCGGCCGACCCGCCGACGGTGGCGCGCGCCAGCCACCGGGCCAGCGGGGTGTGGAGCCGGCCCCCGGCCGCGGTGCGCCGACCGGTACCCGGATCCTGACCGATCCCGGTCCCGGGCGCCTACGGTCGTCGCCCGACCGGGACGACACGTCAGGACCTCGTGTGCGCATCGCCGTGTTCAGCACCAAGGGCTACGACCGCGAGTCGCTGGGTGCCGCCAACGACGAGCTGGACACACCGCACGAGCTGACCTTCCTCGAGGCGCGGCTGACCCCGGTGACCGCCCCGATCGCGGCCGGGCACGACGCCGTCTGCGCCTTCGTCAACGACGACCTGTCCGCCGACACGATCACGGCCCTGGCCGAGGCGGGGGTCCAGCTGGTCCTGCTCCGGTCGGCCGGCTTCAACCACGTCGACCTCGCCGCCGCCGAGGCGGCCGGGCTGCCGGTGCTGCGCGTGCCCGCCTACTCGCCCTACGCGGTGGCCGAGCACACGGTCGCGCTGATGCTGGGGGTGGAACGGCGGCTGCACCGGGCCTACAACCGGGTGCGGGACGGCAACTTCGCGCTCGACGGGCTGATGGGCTTCGACCTGCGCAGCCGACGCGTGGGGATCGTGGGGACCGGCGCCATCGGGGCGATCGTGGCGCGGATCCTGCGCGGCTTCGGGTGCTCCCTGCGCGCCTACGACCCCAACCCGGCCGACGAGGTGCGTGACCTCGGCGTGCGGTACGTCGACCTCGACACGATGTTCGACGAGTGCGACGTGATCACCCTGCACTGCCCGCTGACCCCGGCGACCCACCACCTCATCGACGCCGACGCGCTGGCACGCATGCGCCCCGGCGCGATGCTGGTCAACACCTCCCGCGGGGCGCTGGTGGACACCGCCGCGGTGATCGACGCGCTCAAGTCCGGGCACCTCGGCAACCTCGCCCTCGACGTGTACGAGGAGGAGGCCGACCTGTTCTTCGAGGACCTGTCGACCCAGGTGATCCGCGACGACACCTTCGCGCGCCTGCTGACCTTCCCCAACGTGCTGGTCACCGCCCACCAGGCCTTCTTCACCCGGGAGGCGGTCCACAACATCGCCACCACGACCCTCGGCAACGCCACCGCGTTCGCCGCCGGTCAGCGTCCCAACGAGGTCCGGGTCCGCACCTGATCGGTGATCAGCGGAACACGGCCTGGACCGTCATGAGGTAGCCGTCGGGGACCACGCGTTCGGCGGCCAGGCCGTCGACCTGCCGCAGCGCCCCGAACACGCGCCCCGACACGCGCTTGGCCCGGGACGACGCGGCGAGGTCGGGCAGCTCGCCCACCAGGCAGTAGTAGGCGGCCGCCCACGAGATCGACAGCAGCCCCGAGCCCCGCACCGTGACCTCGTCGAAGCCGGCCTCGGCCCCGAGGCGGTGCAGGTCGTCGGGCGCGAACACGTGCAGGTTGGCCGCCATGGCGACCAGGTCCCAGTAGTGGTTGAGCGCGGCGGTCTCCTCGTCGTGGGCCGACAGGGGCCGGCCGACGGCGCCCGCCACCCGTCGGGCGACCTTCAGCCCGGCCAGCGCCGACCGCGCCGTCCACCCGCCGATGCGGTCGGCCCAGGGGGTCGGCTCCGACAGCGCCAGGACGGGGCCGCCGGGGCGCACGACCCGGCGCCACTCGGCCAGCGCCGCCGGGACGTCGTGGAGGTGGTGGAGCACGCCCCGGGTGACGACCGCGTCGAAGCTGTCGTCGGGGTAGGGCAGCGCGGTCGCCGTCGCCCGTGTGAACACGGCGTCGACGCCGAGGGAGCGGGCGTTGTCGCGGGCGCGTCCCAGCATGCCGGGGGAGAGGTCCGACAGGTGCAGCTGGTCCACCTGCCCGGTCCGGGCGAGCCCGAGGCCGAGGTAGCCCGTCCCGCAACCGACGTCCAGCACCGTCCCGAAGGTCTCGGTCCCGAGCAGCCGGCGAGCCTCGCGAGCCGCCTCACGCGCGGTGTGCTCGTCGTAGCTGATCCCGAAGCGCTCGTCGTAGGTCTGGCACTCGACCTCGTGGAAGGCGATCTGCAGCTCGTCGGGCGTCAGCTCGCGGTCCTCGGACGGGCTGGTCTCCGTGGCGCTCATCGGGCGGCCTTTCGGGCGGGACGCGTGCTCGGGCCGGGGCACCGTAACTCGGCCCCGGTGTGGCTCGTTGCTAGCCTCGTGGGCCACTCCCCGTGCCCTGTCCCCGCCTGAGGCTGCCGAACCCCGATGCGTCGTGCCCGCTGGTTGATCGCTGCCGTCGTCGCCGTCGTCGCGCTCAGTGGCGTGACGGCGCTCGCGCAGGACGCCGGCGACCTCGAGGACGTGAAGTCCCGCCTCGCCGAGATCGCCAACGAGATCGATTCCGCCGAGGCTGCCGCCGAGAACGCCGACGTCCAGCTCGCGCGCGCCGACGAGCGTCTGGCCGAGGTCGAGGCCATCGTCAACGACCTCGCCGTGCAGCTCGAGAACCAGCAGGCGCGCGTGGTGGCCGCCCAGGAGGAGCTGGACCGGCTGGAGGCCAAGGCGGACGCCGTGCAGGCCGCCTTCGAGGCACGCACCGTCGAGCTGTTCAAGAGCGGCTACGGCAGCGACCTCGACGCCATCCTGTCCGCCGGCGACATCCAGGAGGCCATCGACCGGCGCGAGCTGCTCGACCAGGTCAACGAGTCCGACCGCGCCACGATCGAGCAGGTCCGAGCGACGCAGGGTGCCGTGCTGACCCAGCAGGAGGTCCTGCAGCGCGAGACCGACCGCCTCGCCGGCCTGAAGGCCGAGCAGGAGGAGGTGCTCGAGCAGGTCCGCCAGATCCGCGAGTCCCGGGCGATGGCCGCGGCCAACGCCCGCGCGAAGGTCGAGGACCTCTCCCACGAGGAGGAGGACCTCGAGCAGGAGCAGGCGAAGATCAAGAAGATCATCGCCGCCCGCCAGGCCCCGCCGCCCTCGATCGCGCCGCCCACGATCAGCGCCCCGTCCGCCAGCGGCTACATCTGGCCGTCCTGCGGCAGCGTCACGTCCGAGTACGGACGCCGCTGGGGCCGCATGCACGAGGGCATCGACATCGACGACAACCGCGGCAGCGCGATCGTGGCCGCCAAGGCCGGCGTCGTGATCTTCGCCGGGTGGTCCAACGGGTACGGCAACATGACCCTCATCGACCACGGCGATGGCGTGGTCACCGGCTACGGCCACCAGGCGTCCATCAAGGTCAGCAAGGGCCAGCGGGTGTCGCAGGGCCAGTTCATCGGCGTCATCGGCACGACGGGCCACTCCACCGGGACCCACCTGCACTTCGAGACACGCGTCAACGGTTCGGCACAGAACCCGCGCCGCTTCCTCTCGGGTGGCTGCTGAGGTGGTCCTGGGCACGCTGTCGTGGCCGATCATCTCGCGCATCCCGCTCGGCGGGGACCTGGCGATCTCCCCGCACGGCATCGGGATCGCGCTGGGGTTCCTCCTGGGCGCGTGGATGTTCATCCGCCGCGCCGAGAAGCGGGGCGTGGGCCACACCTACGTCCCCGACATCTCCGAATCGATCCAGCAGCTGCTGGGTCGGATCGCCATCGGGGCGATCCTCGGGGCGCGGCTGTTCTACGTGCTCACGCACCTCGACCAGTTCGCGCGCGCCCCGCTCGAGGTCGTCGCCATCTGGCAGGGCGGGCTGACCTTCCTCGGCGGCGTGGCCGGCGCGATCATCGTCGCCATGCCCTGGGCGATGAAGCAGGGCTGGCGCCCGCTCCAGCTGCTCGACTCGGCCATGCCGGGGCTGGCCGCCGGACTGGTCGTGGGGCGCCTCGGCGACCTCATGATCGGCGACCACATCGGGGCGCCGACCAGCTTCGCCCTCGGGTGGCGCTGCACCGGTGACTTCAACGCCGTCTCGCCGCTGTGGGGACGCGACCCCGGTTCCTACACCGCCGCGGTGCAGGCCATCGGTGACCAGCCCACCATCGGCTGCTTCGACACCGTCGTCCACCAGACGGCGCTGTACGACCTCGGGGCGGCCCTG
>CAWCLK010000006.1:155000-229969 GCA_963796225.1 uncultured bacterium | reverse complement strand
AGGAGCACTCCTCACCCTGCGGGTTCGTGCAGCCATCAGGGTTCTCGTCGTAGCCGCGTCGCTGTCGGCGAAGGACGGCGAGTTGCCGTGCCCGGGTTGCCAAAGCCGTCCGTCATGTCGTTGCAGTACGCCGCGACGTCGTATGCGTCGACGTCACCGTCGTCGTCACGGTCCTCGATGCCGTCCTCGAACATCTGGAAGGCGCTGTTCTCGTTCTTGTCGTCACTGCGCTTGTGCGTCTGGCCGTTCTCCGACCCGGAGAAGTACGCGGTGCACATGCCGTGGGTGTTGGCGTCGTGGCCGTCCTTGTGGTGGGCGGTGGCGACACCGGCCACGCTGGACAGCATCAGCGTCGCGGAGGCGACGGCGAGGATCTTCTTCACGGAACTGCTCCCTGGTGGGTTGTTCTCGGTCGGATCGTGACCGTCGTGGTCACGTGGACAGCCCGGACAGCGCCCCCGCGTCCTCCCGGGCTGCCTGCCGATTCCACGCGCCGCCCGCGAGTTCCTCCCCCTCCCGCGAGATTTCTTCGGTACTGAGCAGTATCCGCACGGCCTGGTCGAACGGACAGGGCGGCTGGGGGGTTCGCACCCCGGCTGGCTACCGTCCGCCGACATGCGTGCCCTCCTGCCGTCCGCCGCCGTCCTGGCCCTGCTGGTCTCGGGATGCGTGGCTCCCGGTGCCCAGGTGCCCGAGGAGGAGCCCACGGGCGGACTGCAGGCGCCGACCTTCACGCCGCTCGACGACGGGGACGACCACGGACACCGCGTCCGTGACCCGCCTCCCCGAACCCGTCGAGCTCCGCTCCGAGCGCGTCGGCGTCGCCCACCGGCCCTACCTCCACGACGCCGACGCCCTCGGCCAGCACCACGGCGCCGGGGACCGCCACGCCCTCCCCCACGCCACGACCTCCCGTCCGCGGGACACTGACCGACGGCACCGGGGACCTCGAGGGCCTGAACCGCTCCAACGCGCCGGGCTACGCCGACCTGCGAACCGTGGCGCTCGAGATGAGCGCCGACCAGGGCACGATCCGGGTCGACTTCGCCGCCCCGGCCCCCGAGGCCGGCGAGGGCGACGAGATCGTGAACGTGGCGACCTACCACGACGTGACCGGAGACGGGAACGTCGACTACGAGATCTGGGCCAGCCTCACCTCGGACGGCTGGGGCACCTCCTGGTACGACCTGCGCAACGGCACGGCCCGCTTCGCCGCCGACGACGAGGTGGAGGTGGCGGTCGAGGACGGCACGCTGGTGCTGACCTTCCCGGCCAGCCACCTCGACGGGGCGCGGTCCGGCCAGTGGCTCGCCTCGTCCGAGTGGGGCTCGGCGCTGGCGATGAGCGCTGGCACGACCGTCACCGACGACGCGCCCGACGACCGCTCCGGGCCGGCGCTGGCCGGACTGAGCCTACGAGGGCGCCCCCGCGCCCCAGCCGTCCGCGAGCACGGGCGCGGCCTCGGGCGCGACCTCGCGAACGATGTCGAGCACCAGCTCGGCGTCGACCTGGCGCAGCCCGTAGCGGGCCACGAGGGTCGCGAGCGCATCGAGAACGGCGCCACGCCCCGCCGACCGCCTCGGCGTCGACCCAGGCCTGCCCACCGCGGCCGTAGACGTTGGCGCCGTACGACGCGGCAGAGCTGAAGGCGTCGAGCGGCTGGGCCGGGGCCTCGTCGGGCACGCCCTCCTCGAGCGCCCGGGCGTGGCGACCGCCGAGGGACCGGTCCGCGAGCGCGGCCCCCTCCCCCGCCCCGAACACCTCGTCGAACGCGACCACCGACAGGTACTGGGCCAGCGACTCGTCGACCACCGGCGCGGACAGCGACCCGTTGCCCACCAGGGCGTGGAACCACTGGTGGCCGAGCTCGTGGGCGAGCACGTAGGCCCCGAACCCGGGGCCACGGGTGGTCCACGCCCCCGGGTCGACCCACACGATCCCCGGGAACTCCATGCCGGCCGCCCCGGGCGAGATGGGTGCGGCGACGACCTCGACGTCCGGCCACGGCAGCGGCCCGAGCGAGGCTTCCAGTGCCGTCAGCACGTCCGCGCCCTGGTCCGCGGCGAGCTCGGCCGCGGACGGGCCGACGAGGTCCGCCGGCACGGCGACCGCCACCCCGGTGCCACCGGCGTCGGTGGCCCGCGACATGGAGGGGTCCGCGAGGAGCACCGCCGCGAGGTCACGCAGGCCGGCGCCCTGCAGCCACGTGCATCTGTCGGACGGGTCCGGGCAGTCGCGCTCGGCCCCGCCGGAGGCCACGTGGCCGTCGTGCTCGAGCACGACGGAGAACGCCGCCGGCGGGAACGCGCCGACGTCGCCCCGTGCCTGCATGGGACCGTCGTCGCCCGGCAGGGCCACCAGCGGGAGCCAGTGGCCGAGCATCACGGCCGTGTCGGTGTGTGCGAGCAGGCCGTACCCCGCCGGCGTCCCGTCGTCGGCGATCGCGTCTCGGTCCGGGACCTCGTAGGCCGCCCGGACCCGGACGAGGTGGTCGTCGCCGGCCTCGACGGGCACGAGCAGGCGCGCACCGGCCGCGTCGACGGTGGGCTCCACCGCGGTGCCGTCCACCGCGACCGACAGGCTTGCGACGGCCGCTCCAAGGGCAGGTGCGGCCGGCAGCCAGCGCAGGACGAGCTGGCCGTCCTCGTCGGGCGGTGCCGCCAGGACCACGTCGAGGTCCACGGCACCGTCCAGCGACGCGGTGGCCCGCCCCGTCAGCACCGGCCAGTCCGGCAGCCCCTCGAGCACGCGATCCTCCCACGCGTCGTGCACCAGCCCGGCCAGGTCGCCGTCCATGGCGGTGGCGACGGCGACGCGCAGCTCGGCCGGCGTGCTCGCCGCGGCCGCGTCGACGTCGGTGAGGAGCTCCCGAGCAGCGGCCTGGGGGTCCTCGGTCGCCGTCGCGGTGGCGGCGGGGGGCGACGGCGTC
Organism: uncultured bacterium; assembly: GCA_963796225.1. Taxonomy (GTDB): domain Bacteria; phylum Actinomycetota; class Nitriliruptoria; order Nitriliruptorales; family Nitriliruptoraceae; genus CAWCLK01. The sequence continues at coordinate 227,040 of CAWCLK010000006.1, read as the reverse complement.
GGCCGCGTGGCGAGGACGTCGAGTCCCGCCTCGCTCGGGTCGGCGGTCGGGCGCGGCGGTGCACGCGCCCAGCAAGAGCACCGACGCGGCCACGAGCCCACGCGACCTCACGATGGCGACAGGCCCAGATCGCCCAGGATCGCGTCGACCTGCGCCCCGAGGGCGTCGAGGTCCCCACTGTTGTCCACCACGTGGGTGGCGGCGGCACGGCGCGTGGCGTCGTCGGCCTGCGCCCTCACACGAGCACGGGCGTCGGCCTCGTCCATGCCCCGCGCCTCCACCAGCCGCCGCACGCGCACGTCGAGGGGGGCCTCGACGACGATGACCGTCTCGTAGCCCTCGGCGGCGCCGGACTCGACGAGCAGCGGGTGGTCGAGGACCACCAGGCGCTCGCGGCCGTCCGCGTCCTCGGCCGCCTGCGCGTCGGCGATGCGCTGGGCGATCCGTTCCCCGATCCGGGGGTGCGTGATCCCCTCGAGGTCGCGGCGGGACGCCTCGTCCCCGAACACGATGGCCGCCATCGCGGGGCGGTCGAGGCGTCCCTCGTCGTCGATGACGTCCGGGCCGAACCGGTCGGCGATCGCCGCGAGGGCGGGCTCGCCGGGCTCGACGACCTCACGGGCCACCTGGTCGGCGTCGATGACGACCGCCCCCCGCTCGGCCAGCAGGCGCGCCACCGTGGACTTCCCGCTGCCGATGCCGCCGGTCAGGCCAACCAGTCGCATGCTCGCTCCTCGTTCCGCGCTCGACGCGCCATTCAACCCGCCAGCACCTGCCCTGCGGCCCGCTGCCCGGCCGCGATCGCCCCGTCGACGTAGCCCCGCCAGACCGTCGAGGTCTCCGTCCCCGCCCAGGCGACGCGGCCGTCGCGCCGGGTGGGGTCGAAGCCGACCGGCACGCGGGAGGCCGGTGACGGCGAGGCCACCGGGCAGCCGCCGCTGAACGGCTCGGTGTCCCAGTCGTGGTCGGCGACCAGGCGCGGGTGGCGTGCGGGCTCCCCGTAGGCCTCCGCCAGCGTGTCGAGGACCAGCCGGCGACGGTCGGCCTCCGCCATGGCCCCCAGCGCGCGGCCGCGGTCTCCGGTGGCGAAGACGACCAGGCCCGCCCCGCCGGCGTCGGTGGTGTTGTCGAAGGCCACGTCGATCGGTCCCTCGGCCCAGACGACCTCGCCGCTGCCGCCGTCATCACGCCAGAAGGGACGGTCGTAGAGCAGCTGGGTCTTCAGGGTCGTGCCCATCACGTGTCCCGCCGCCCACGCCCGGCGGGGCGTGGGGAGGTCCGGGCTCCAGTCCCATGCGGCGGCCAGGTGCGGTGGCACCGCGACGACGAGGTCACGGGCCTCGGCGGTCGCTCCCTCCGCCGTCGTGACGGCCACGCGGTCGCGCTCGACCCTCACGGCGGTCACGGGGCGCTCGAGCTGGACGCGGTCCCCCAGCACCTCGGCCAGCCGTCGGCTGACCTGCTGCATGCCGCCCACGACGCGGGCGTCCTGCGCCCCGCCCTCGGTGTCCACCAGCGGCATGATCCCGCCCGCGGCTCGCGCGTACTGCACGGCACGCAGCAGCGAGATCTCCTCGGCCTCCAGCCCGAACACGACCCGCATGGCCGTGCGCACGATGCTGTCGACCTCGGGGCGCACGCCCCGCGCCCGCAGCCACCCGGCCAGGGTCTCGGCCTCCCACGCCCGGGTCCGCGAGGTGACCGCCGACACGTCGGCCAGCGCGGTGCGGACGTCGAGGGCCCACAGCGCCCGCTGGAGCTGGACGAGCGACAGGACCGACAGCCGAGGGATGGTGCCGGTGTAGGTCAGGTGCCGATCCGGGAGCACCAGCGTGGACCGTCCGGCGACCGGCGTCGGCTCGGTGGTCAGCCCGAACTCGTCCAGCAGGCCGCGCAGGTGGTGCTGGCTGGGGCCGATCCACTGGCCCCCGAGGTCGACCGACGTGCCGTCGTCGAGCTCGACGGTCCAGGTCCGTCCCCCGACCCGGTCGCGGGCCTCCAGCACCAGGACGTCCCGCCCCGCCGTGTGCAGCCGCCGGGCGGCCGTCAGTCCGGACGGGCCGGCCCCGATGACGATGACGTCGTGCACGACGCTCCTCCCGCGCAGGCGATGGTGGCGAGCACGCTAGGTGCTGCACGGCGACGCCCCGGCACCAGGGCCGGGGCGTCGTCGTGGAGCGGGAGGAAGGGGATCAGGCGATCACGCCTCGTCCTCGCCGGGCTCGGGGGCCTTGTCCTCGTCGACAGCGGCCTCCTCGGTGTTCTCCGGGCCCGGGACCTCCTCGGGGGTCTCGGGCGCCTCGGATGCCTCAGGCGCCTCGGCGGCCGGCTCCGGGGCCGGCTCGGCCTCGGGCGTGACCTCGTCGGGCAGGCTGGCCTCGGCGAGCGCCATCTCCTCGGGGGAGGGCGCCGCGTCGCGCAGCAGGCCGGCGTCGGCGAAGGCGCCGGCCAGCGTGCCACCGCCGGTGGAGACGTCGTCGTCACCGCCGGAGGAGTAGGCGTGCTCGACGCCGCGGGCGTCCTCCTCGTACCCCTCGGGGCCGGGCTCGCCCTCGGTCGCCTGCTTCAGCGACAGGGACACGCGACGACGCACCGTGTCGACGTCGATGACCTTGACGTCGACGTGGTCGCCCACGTTGACGACGGCCTCGGGCACCTCGACGTGGCGGTCCGCCAGCTCGGAGATGTGGACCAGGCCCTCGATGCCGTCCTCGACCTTGACGAAGGCACCGAAGGGCACCAGCTTGGTGACCTCACCCTCGACGATCTCGCCGACGCCGACCTCGCGGGCGAACTTCTGCCACGGGTCCTCCTGGGTCGCCTTGAGCGACAGGGACACGCGCTCGCGCTCCATGTCGACGTCCAGGACCTCGACCTCGACCTCGTCGCCGACCTCGACGATCTCGGACGGGTGGTCGATGTGCTGCCACGACAGCTCGGAGACGTGCACCAGGCCGTCGACGCCGCCGAGGTCCACGAACGCACCGAAGTTCACGATGCTGGACACGACACCCTTGCGGATCTCGCCCTTCTGCAGCGACGTGAGGAACTCGTTGCGGAACTCGGACTGGGTCTCCTCGAGGAACTTGCGGCGCGACAGCACCACGTTGTTCCGGTTGCGGTCGAGCTCGATGATCTTGCACTCGAGCTGCGTGCCGACGTACGGGTTGAGGTCACGCACACGCCGCATCTCGACCAGGGAGGCGGGCAGGAAGCCGCGCAGCCCGATGTCGAGGATGAGACCACCCTTGACCACCTCGATGACGGTCCCGATGACCGTGCCGTCCTCGGTGTAGATCCGCTCGATGGTGCCCCACGCGCGCTCGTACTGGGCGCGCTTCTTGGAGAGGACCAGGCGACCCTGGTCGTCCTCCTTGTTCATCACGAGGGCCTCGACCAGGTCACCGACCTGGACGACCTCGTGGGGGTCGACGTCCATCTTGATGGACAGCTCGCGGATCGGGATGACCCCTTCGGACTTCCAGCCGATGTCGAGGAGGACCTCGTCGGGGTCGATCTTGACGACGACGCCCTCGATCAGGCTGCCGTCGTCCATCGCCTTGATGGTGCCCTCGAGCGCGGCCTCGAACTCGTCGTCGGTGAGGTCGTTCTCGACGATGACGTCACCAGTGGACGTCATGGTCGTGCCGGGCTCCTGCATGACGACGACCGCGTTGGGGTCGTCGGCGGGCGTGCCCTGGTTCGGGGCGGGCGAGGTCGCCGGGGAGCCCGCATCGGGCTGCGGGGCGGCGGCGGGAGCTGCCTCGGGGGCGGGGGTGCCACCTCGTTGGAGGCTGCGGCCTCGGGCTCGGCGGTCGTGCTGTCGGGGGTCGGGTTCTGGTCGGACATGTGGTTGGTGACTCTCGTTCGTGGGGTGCCACGCCGGACTCCGTCCGCCAGCGTGGACGCCACCGGTCGGCGGCTGGCCGGTCAGGGACGTCGGCACGAGCGACGCACGTCCCCACGACGAAACGGTCGCGATGGGAGTGCACGTGGGAATGCCGACGGGCCCGGTGGGACCGGTTGCGCGTATGGTCCCAGCCCTCACGCACCCTGTCAACGCGTGAGGTGACCTCGGGATCGGCAGGCGACATGGCGCAGGGCGACGACGGGCTCCTCCGCGGTCCCGACGGGCGTGTGCGGTGCTGGTGGCCCGGTGACGACCCCGACTACCTCGCCTACCACGACACGGAGTGGGGCGTGCCCGTGCACGACCCGCAGCGCCTCTTCGAGAAGGTGTGCCTCGAGGGCTTCCAGGCCGGCCTGTCGTGGTTGACGGTCCTGCGCAAGCGGCCCGCGTTCCGCGAGGTGTTCGCGGGCTTCGACCCCGCCACCGTCGCCGCGTTCGACGACGACGACGTCGAGCGCCTGCTGGCGGACGCCCGGATCATCCGCCACCGGGGCAAGGTGGAGGCCACGATCGCCAACGCCCGGGCGGTGCTGGCGATGCGCCGCGACGGCGAGTCGTTCACCGAGCTCGTGTGGTCCTTCGCCCCCGACCCGGTCCCGCCCCGCCCCCGGCGTCGGGCGGACGTGCCGGCGGTGACACCGGCCTCGTCGGCGCTGTCGCGCGCGTTGCGCCGTCGCGGGTTCCGGTTCGTCGGGCCCACGACCGCCTACGCGTTCATGCAGTCGATGGGCCTCGTGGACGACCACCTCGCGGGCTGCGAGGTGTCCGGGGACTCATGCCGAGGGTGACATCACCAGGCCGTGGGCGACCACGCGGTTGCGCCCCGCCTCCTTGGCCTCGTACATGGCGTGGTCGGCCGCGGCGATCAACGACGACCGGTCGACGCCGAGGCCGGCCATGGAGGCGACCCCGAACGAGGCCGTGACCTTGACCAGCGACCCGTCGGGCGCGGGGACACGAACGCTGGCGACGACCGCGCGGAAGCGCTCGCAGGCCTCGCGCGCCTCGTCCGGACCGGTGTCGACCAGGACGATGGCGAACTCCTCGCCGCCGTACCGGCACACCACGTCGGCCGCACGAGCCGCGTGGCCCACGGCTTCCGCGATGGCGGCCAGCACCGCGTCCCCCGTGGGGTGGCCGTGCGTGTCGTTGATCCGCTTGAAGTGGTCGAGGTCGAAGATCGCGAAGCTGAGCGCCGCGGACTGCCCGCGGGTGACACGTCGCTGGAGCCGTTCGACCTCGACCCGCAGGCGTTCCTGCAGGACCCGGTGGTTGGGCATGCCCGTCACCGAGTCGGTGCGGGCCAGGGTGCGCAGGTGGGCCATGGCGTGGGCGTCGTCGAGCGCATCGCCGACGTCGGTCGCCAGCTCCTCCACGGCCTGGACCCAGCGGGTGTCGCGGAGGATGCGCGACCGGCGGCCCTGGCTGGGGGCGAGCACCAGCACGCCGTGCCCGCCGGGGGCGTCGCCGCGCAGCGCGACGACGGCGATGGTCGTGTCCTCGCCGTGGACCTGCGCGAGCGGCCCGTCGGCCGTGCCGACGACGACGCCCCGCTGCTCGAGCGCCTGCGCGATCAACCCGTTCCGGGGAACCTCGAGCTGGTCCGGGTCGAGGGTCGTGTGGCCGGTCTCGGCGCTCAGGATCAGGCCCACGCGGGTGCGGTCCCCGAGCCAGACCGAGGCGGCGTCCGCCCCGAGGTGGTCGACGACGGCGGCCACGAGGCGACGGGCGATGCCGTCCGGCCCCTGGTCGGGGTCCATGGCGCGCCCGATGCGGTGCAGGGCGTCGATGTCGCTGGCCGCGCGTCGCAGGTCCGCCTCGACCACCCGTGTCAGCATCGCCACGGCGGCGACGGCGCCCCAGGTCGCCAGCAGGGCGACGAGGATCCGGGTGTCGGCGACCAGCGCGGCCCGGGGGACGTCCACGGCTCCCTCGGTCGCGACCACGTCGGGCGAGCTGGCCCACACCCATCCGAGCGCCACCGTGGTGGCCACGGCGGCGCGCAGCCCGGTCCGGGCCCCGAAGGCGATCAGGGGCAGGGCGGCCACGACCACGACCAGGGGGGTGAAGGGGCTGGCGGCGCCTCCGGTGATGGCCAGCAGGATCGCGACCGCCGCCGCGTCGACCGCCAGGGACACGTCGAGCACGGCCCGCTGCGCCGCGGCCGGCCACAGCGGGACGGAGGCGGTGAACGCCAGCACCGCGAGCACGGTGGCCACGGACAGCGGCACGTCCTGGCTCGACACGAGGTTGCGTCCGTAGGTGGACACGAACAGCGCGACCACGAGCACGACCACGCCCCGGATCAGCGCCACGGCACGCAGCCGGTGCTCGATCACGGGGGTCGTCGGTGGGGCGTCCTCGCCCAGAAGGTCAGTCACGGGTCACAGTGTGACGCCGAGCCGGCGAGGCGACCATGGGCACATGACCAAGGCCGCGGCCGATCCCGCGCTGCAGCGCCAGGAACGCCCCGAGGATGGCCAGCAGGATCGGAACCAGCTGGATCAGCGGCTCGCGGATCGGGCCGAGCTCGTGCGGGACGACCCGGTCGAGGGTCTGGCGCACGCCGTCGAGCACCTCCCCGAAGCGGGTGCCGATCTCGAGCGGCCAGTTCGGGGGCTGCGCCACGGTCGGGACGCCGGCCCGGTCGGTGCCCGGCGACGGGGCCGGGACCTCGGTCGGGGCGGTACCGGGGGTGGCGACCGAGGCGTCCACGGCGGCCGCGGCGGGAGCCGGCGCCAGGGGCGGTACGGGTGCCGGGGCCGGCACGGGCGCCGGGACATCGAGGGTCGGCGTCGACGGTTGCGAGGGGCCGGCGGGGCGTTCGGGGGTCGGCGCGGGGACCGGCAGGGCCTCGGGACCCGAGGTGGGTGGGGGCACGGCTCCGCCCTGGCCACCGGCGGTCCCGCCGTCGTCGGGGGTCGCCCCGGTCCCCTGGCCGGGCGTCGCCTCCGCCGGGTCGTGCGCGACGACGACGACGCTCGCGTGCGGCCCTTCGCCTTGCCCTGCGGTCCCTTGGATCCCGGTGAGTGCTTTGCAGCAGGTCCGGACGCTTGGGCGTGGCGCCCTTGCCCCCGTTGTGACGCACCGCCCCGACCGATGCCGTGGCCTCCTGGGGAACCGTGGTCGATGCCCTTGGGGCCGGGGCCGTGCTCGCTCGGACCGTGGGCGGCAGCCCCGCCGCCGGAGGGTCCTCCGCCCGGCGGCCCCCCACCGGTGGGGGCGGCCACGGCGGCCGTGGGTCCCGCCGCCAGGACGACCGGCACGCAGGCACCGACGATCAGTCGTCGTGCGATCCTGCGGCTCGAGGCCATGGAGGCATCCCTTCAGATGACTAGTACGGCCCCCGTTCCTCCGATCGGACGCCACGGACAGGGACTTGAGTCCCGTCCGGGCAACGTGCGCCCACCGCACCCGGGCCTGTCAGTGGCCGGTCGTCGTGTGCACACCCATGTCGGCCGCGAGCACGCGGTCGGGCTCGACCGCGAAGTAGGGGGACGGTGCGCCCCAGTCGTCCCAGTCGCCGCCGTAGTGCACCTGCAACCGGTCATCGGAAGTCGCGGTCGCGCCCCGCGAGGTCGAGCCGGCGGGCCCGTCCGTGGACCGTCAGGACGAGCCGCTCACCGTCCACGAAGGTGACCGACACCGACGGTCGAACCGCCAGGTGTCGCGCCCGCACCGCGTTCTCGGCGGTGCCGAAGTGGACCCGACCGTGGTGGAGGAACGAATCCACCGGGCCCGTGAGGGGGCGACCGTCGGCGGACACGGTGGCGACCACCATCACGTGCATGGCCGGCAGGCGTCGCACCAGGTCCTCGGCCGACACGCGGGCCTCCGGCGTGTGGATCCCGCGCAGGTGCTCGCCGGCGGCCGCGTAGCTCGCGTCCATCATGTCCTGCAGCCACGCGACGTCGGCGTCGGTGTGGTGGGCGATGGGGGTCTCTCGGCGAGTGATGGGGGGCATCGAGGCCTCCGGGCCGTGGGATGTCGGGGACCGGCCGACGCTACGGATGCGGTGTGACACGCCTGCGACCGCAGGCGTGGTGGTCGCTACCGTCCCGGGCCCTGAGTCCTCCTCGTCGTCGGGAGCCCGTCGTGCCCCTGCCCCGCCGCCGTCGCCGCGCCATGCACCCCGAGCTGGAGCGCGTCGAGGACAGCCATCCCAAGGACGGCCTGTTCGCCCAGCCGCTCGTGGTCACGGCCCTGACGGTCGCCGACCCCGAGGTGCTCGAGGACGGACAGGTCCGCGTGGCCTTCCGGGCGACCGTGAAGGACGCCGAAGGACGACGGTGTCCCGACATCTCGGTCGAGGCCACCCTGGTCGGACCTGAACGCACCGCCTCGGGGTCGGGCACGACCGACCTCATGGGCGCGGTCCGGTTCCGCATGGCCGGGCCTGCGGGGCGTTACGCGATCGTCATCGACGACGTGGCTGCCGGCGGCCTGACGTGGGCCCCCGAGGCCAGCGTCACCGAGGCATCGACCGACGTCTGACCCGCATCAGCGACGCGTCCCCGACATCGGCGTCGATCAGCAGCCCGAGCAGCAGCACGAGGACGATCGGGATCAGCAGCGCGGGCCAGCCCGAGATCTGCACGTCGAGGGTCGAGCGCATCACCTCGGCCACCAGCGACGAGGGACTGCGCGCACCGGTGTTCCCGACGGCCGTGGACCGCACGAGCAGCTCGAAGACCGCGAGCACCGCACCGACCGTGATGGCGGCGAGGAACGCCACGCTGGACCGCCGTCGTGTCGCCATCACGTCCTCGCCATCGCCCCCGAAGCGACGCGGCGCGTCACCCCGGCTCAGTGCTTCTGCGCATCGAACCACGTCCGCCCGGCTGCAGTGTCCACTTCGAGCGGGACCCGCAGGTCGGCCACGCCCGCCATCTGCTCGACGAGCAGCGTCGTGGCGTCGTCGAGCTCGTCGGCCGGGCACTCGAGGATGATCTCGTCGTGGACCTGCAGGAGCATCTGGCTGGCCAGCCCCGCGTCGTCGAGCGCGTCCTGGACGCGGATCATGGCCAGCTTGATGATGTCGGCGGCCGTGCCCTGGATCGGGGCGTTCAGGGCCATGCGCTGGGCCATCTGCTGGCGGTTGCGGTTGCTGGACAGCAGGTCCGGCAGGTAGCGGCGACGGCCGAACAGGGTCGTGGTGAAGCCCGTCTTGGTGGCGTCGACGACTGCCTGCTGGAGGAACTCGCCGACCTTCGGGAAGCGCTCGAAGTAGGCGTCCACGATCTCGGACGCTTCGTCCGGCGGGATCCCGAGCTGCTGTCCCAGGCCGAACGGGGTCAGGCCGTACGCCAGGCCGTAGTTGACCGCCTTGGCGCGGTCCCGCAGCCCCGAGTCGACCGCGTCGATGGGCAGGTCGAAGACCTTGGCGGCCGTCGTGGCGTGGATGTCCTCGTTGGACTGGAAGGCGTCCAGGAGCCCGGCGTCCTGGCACAGGTGCGCCATGACCCGCAGCTCGATCTGGGAGTAGTCGGCCACCAGCAGGACGTCGAAGCCCTCCCCCGGCACGAACGCCCGGCGGATCTCCCGGCCCTCCTCGCGGCGAACCGGGATGTTCTGCAGGTTGGGGTTCGACGAGGACAGCCGCCCCGTGGCCGCCACCGTCTGCGACAGGGTGGTGTGGATGCGTCCCGTGTCCGGGTCGATCAGTGGCGGCAGCGCGTCCACATAGGTCGACAGCAGCTTGGTGGTCTCGCGCCACTCGAGGATCGCCGGGACGATCGGGTGGGCGTCGAGGATGTTCTGCAGCTGTTGCGCGTCGGTGGACCAGCCGGTCTTGATGCGCTTGGTCTTGGGCAGCTCGAGCTCCTCGAAGAGCACGGTCTGCAGCTGCGGGCCGGAGCCCACGTTGAAGGCGTGCCCGGCGTGGTCGTGGACCTCGAGCTCGAGGTCGCGTGCCCGGTCGACCAGCCGCTCGTGGAGTTCGTCCAGGACGTGCCGGTCGATGGCGATGCCGGCCCGCTCCATGCGCGCGAGCACGGGTGCCAGCGGCAGCTCGATCGTGCGCAGGAGCTCGATCTGGCCGCGGTCGGTGAGCTCGCCGCCGAGGTGCTCGCCCAGCTCGAGGGTGGCCTGGGCTCGAAGCGCACGCGCCTCCCACGCGTCGAACGGGTGTTCGCTCCCCCGCTCAACATCGACGTCCAGCGACAGCTGTTCGTCCGGCGCGTCGTCCTGCGCTTCGGGTTCGACGGAGCGCTGCAGGTACTGCAGGGCGATGCGGTCGAGGTCGAAGGAGCGCTGCTCGGGGTTCATCAGGTAGGCGGCGAGCTCGACGTCGATCGTCACGTGCTCGCAGGTCCATCCGCGCGCCCGGCAGACGTGGGTGAGCAGCTTCAGGTCGTGGCTGACGACCTCGACCTCCGGGTCGGCCAGCACCCGCCCGAGCGCGTCGAGGTCCTCGGCGACCATCTGGTCGACCCGCACCGAGACGGGATCGCGCCCCGGCGTCGCCAGCCCGAGGGCGTCGAGGCGCAGGTGCGGCACGTGGTCGCGGGTGTCGCACAGCAGCGCCACCGGGCCCGTGACGTCCTGCAGCCAGGCGACGACGCCACCGCCCTCGAGCCGTCCGGAACGGCCTCGAAGGTCGTCGGCCTGCTCCTCCTCGACGTCGCCCAGCACGTCGGAGACGAAGCGGTCGTACAGGGCGCGGAACTCGAGCGTGCCGAACACGCGCCGGATCTCGTCGGTGTCCCACGCCCCGATGCGCAGGTCCTCGAGCTCGGCGTCGACGTCCACGTCGTGGCGCAGCGTCATGATGCGGAAGTTGGTGCGGACCTGCCCCTCGTGCTCGACCAGCGACGCCGGGACCTTCTTGCCGCCGATCTGGTCGATGTTGGCGAAGACCCCGTCGAGGTCGCCGAACTGGGTGATGAGCTTGGCGGCGGTCTTCTCGCCGACCCCCGGCACGCCCGGCAGGTTGTCGGAGGTGTCGCCCCGCAGCGAGGCGTAGGCGACGTAGCTGGTCGGGGGGATCCCGTAGCGCTCCTCCACGGCCGCCGGCGTCATCTCGGCCATCTCGGAGATGCCGCGCAGCGTGTAGAGCACCGTGAGGTCGTCGTTGACCAGCTGCATCGCGTCGCGGTCGCCCGTGACGATGTAGGCGTGGAACCCCTTCGCGATGGCCCGGCCGGCGATGGTGGCCAGGACGTCGTCGGCCTCGACGCCGGCCACCTCGACCACCGGGATGTCCATGGACGCCAGCACCTGCTTGATCAGGTCGACCTGGGGGCGGAACTCGTCCGGCGGGGACGAGCGGTTGGCCTTGTACTCGGGGTAGGCCTCGGTCCGGGCGACGTCGCGGCCCTTGTCGAAGGCGACCGTGATGGCGTCGGGGCGACGCTCCGCCAGCATCTTGATGAGCATCGAGGTGAAGCCGTACACGGCGTTGGTCAGGTCGCCGTGCTGCGTGCGCAGGGTGTCCGGCAGCGCGAAGAACGCGCGGTAGGCCAGCGAGTGGCCGTCGAGCAGCAGGATCGAGGGGCGGTCGGCCACGTCGGTGCCGGTCCTTCACGGGTCGCGGGCAGGCGGGGCGAGCCTACTCGGCGGGCCTGAGCGCCGACCGGGCGGGAAGGAGCCCGCGCCAGCACGCGTTGCACCCACGACGCCCCGCGGCCACACTCGCGCCGACGGTCTCCCCCACTCCCGCTGATCCATCCCGCTGCCGAGGTCCCGCCATGCCCACCAGCCCCTACGTCATCGAGGTCGACGAGGCGACGTTCCAGTCGCAGGTCATCGACCGCTCCCAGCACACCCCGGTGATCGTGGACTTCTGGGCCGAGTGGTGCGGGCCCTGCAAGACGCTGGGCCCGATCCTCGAGCAGGCCGTCGCGGCCCGCGACGGGGACGTGGTCCTGGCCAAGGTCGACGTCGACGCGAACCCCCAGCTCGCGCAGGCGTTCCAGATCCAGGGCATCCCCGCGGTCAAGGCCTTCAAGGGCGGCCGGATCGTGCAGGAGTTCACCGGCGCCCAGTCCCCCGCCGCCGTCGAGTCGCTGATCGACGCGATCGTGCCGTCGGCCACCGACAAGCTCGCCGAGCAGGCCCGGCGCCTGGCGGCCACCGACCCCGACGCGGCCATCGCCGCCGCCCAGCAGGCGCTCGACCAGGACCCGTCCCACCGCGGCGCCGCCCTGGCCCTGGCCGAGATCGTCGTGGGCGACGACCCCCAGCGGGCCCTCGACCTCGTCACCCCCCACCGCCCCATCCCCGAGGCCGAGGCGATCGCCACCCGGGCCGAGCTGGCCATGGCCGGCGGGGACGTCGACGAGCTCGCCGCCCGTGTCGAGGCCGACCCCGACGACGACGCCGCGGCCCTGCAGCTGGCCCGCCTGCGGGCCGCCGCCGGGGAGTACGAGCCCGCGACCGAGCTGCTGCTGCGGCTCGTGCGCAAGGGCGGCGACATCCGCGAACCCGCCCGCGAGCAGCTCGTCGGGATCTTCAACGTCCTCGGCGACGACCACCCGCTCGTCCGTTCCACCCGACCGCAGCTGGCGTCCGCCCTCTTCTGATCTGATCGAGGCTCGGTCCTCGGACGTCGCCGGTCGGTCGGTGGCACATCGGGACGCCGTGCAGCCGGCGATCGTCCCTCGGGTCGGGCACGGTCGTGACCCCGGCTCGTCGGGCGCCACTAGCCTCGCGGCGCCGACGAGCGGAGCGCCGAGAATGTCCGACCAGCTACGGGTCGACCGCGACGACCGCGGCGTGGTCACCCTCGCCATCGACCGTCCCGAGGTCCGCAACGCCTTCGGTCCGGAGGTCATGAGGGCCGTGCGCGACACGATCGCCGGACTGCGTGACGACGACACCGTCCGTGCCCTCGTGCTCACCGGCGCGGGCGACGTCTTCTCCGCGGGGGCGGACCTCACGTGGATGTCGGCCATGGCGGAGGGCGGGTACGACGACCAGGTGGCCGACTCCCACCAGCTCGACGACCTGTTCCACGCGATCGACACCTTCCCCGCGCCGGTGGTCGCCCGGGTCAACGGCCATGCCCTGGCCGGGGCCATGGGGCTGGTGGCCTGCGCCGACATCGCCGTCGCGGTGCGCGGGGCCAAGCTGGGGTTCACCGAGGCGAAGCTCGGCCTGGCGCCGGCCGTGATCTCGACGTACGTGCAGCCCAAGATCGGGGTGACCCACGCCCGCCGGTACTTCCTGACCGGCGAGGTCTTCGACGCGGACCGCGCCCTCCACATGGGCCTGGTCCACGAGGTCTGCGAGCGGGACGAGCTCGACGAGGTGATGGCGCGTGTGCTCGACGCCGTGCTGGCCGGCGGTCCCCACGCGCAGCGGCAGATCAAGGAGCTCATCCCCAAGGTCGAGGCGACCACCACCCCGGCCGACGCGGTCCGGCTGACCGTGCCGACCATCGCCCGCCTGCGGATGTCGGAGGAGGGCCAGGCCGGCATGCACGCCTTCCTGAACCGCCAGCCGGTCCCGTGGGCCGCGCAACGGGAGGCCTGAGGCGTGTTCGACTGCGTGTTGGTGGCGAACCGGGGCGAGATCGCCCGCCGGGTGATGCGGACGTGTCGTGCGTTGGACGTGCGGACGGTCGCGATCTACTCGGACGCCGACGTGGACGCCCCGCACGTGGCGGACGCGGACGTGGCCGTGCGGGTCGGGCCGGCTCCGGCCACCGAGTCCTACCTCGACGTCGACGCGGTCGTGCAGGCCGCGGTGACGGCCGGCGCCCAGGCGGTGCACCCGGGGTACGGGTTCCTGTCCGAGAACGCGGCCTTCGCCCAGGCCGTCATGGACGCCGGGCTGGTGTGGGTCGGGCCGTCGCCCGACGCGATCCGGCTCATGGGCGACAAGGCGGCCGCCAAGGCCCGCATGCGCGACGCCGGCGTCCCGGTGGTGCCCGGCGTCGACGCCACCCGGATGGACGACGAGCAGCTCGCGGCGGCCTGCCGCGACGAGGTCGGGTTCCCGCTGCTGCTCAAGGCCGTCGCGGGGGGTGGCGGCAAGGGCATGCGCCCCGTCCACGACCCGTGCCGACCTGGCCGACGCGATCGCGGCCGCCAAGCGCGAGGCCGCCGGGGCGTTCGGCGACGACCGGCTGATCGTCGAACGGCTCGTGCAGCGCCCCCAGCACGTCGAGATCCAGGTGTTCGGTGACACCCACGGCGACGTGGTCCACCTGTTCGAACGTGACTGCTCGATCCAGCGGCGCCACCAGAAGATCGTCGAGGAGACCCCCTCGCCGTCGATCGACGACACGATGCGCCAGGCGATGGGCCAGGCCGCGGTCGAGGCGGCCCGGGCCGTGGACTACGTCGGGGCGGGCACCGTCGAGTTCATCGTCGAGGGGCTCGCTCCATCGCTCGACGACGCCGACACGGGCGAGTTCTTCTTCCTCGAGATGAACACGCGCCTGCAGGTCGAGCACCCGGTCACCGAGCTGGTCACCGGGCAGGACCTGGTCGCCTGGCAGCTGCAGGTCGCGGCCGGGCAGCCACTGCCGCGCACCCAGGACGAGCTGACCCAGTCCGGCCACGCGATCGAGGTCCGCCTCTACGCCGAGGACCCGGCCGCGGGCTTCCTGCCCCAGACCGGCACGGTCACCCGCTACGACGTCCCGTCGGGACCGGGGATCCGGGTCGACAGCGGGGTCCAGGACGGCACCGTCGTCCCGCGCTTCTACGACCCCATGCTGGCCAAGCTGGTCGTGCACGGCGAGGACCGCGACGCCGCCGTCGCCCGCATGCGCTCGCTGCTGGCCCGCACCGTGCTGCACGGCGTGCGGACCAACCTCGGCCACCTCGCCGACGTGGTCGCCCACCCGGCGTTCGCCGCCGGCGAGGTCGACACCGGCTTCCTCGACCGCCACCTGCCCGACTGGTGGCCGGCACCAGCGACCGAGGTCGACCTGGTCGCCGTGGCGGCGGTGCTCGCCCACCACGGCACCGGACGCGACGAGGCCGAGGCCGGCGACCCGGTCAGCCCGTGGCACCGGGTCGGCCCCTGGCGGGTCGGCCCCGCCGGCGGGACCCCGGTCCGGCTGGTCGACGGTGACGTGGAGCACCTCGTGCGGGTGCGTGGCCGGGCCGACCGCCTGGCGGTCGCCGTCCACGACGGCGCGGTGCACGACGTGGTGCTCGCCCACGACCCGGACGCGGCGGGGCGCACGACCGTGACCGTGGACGGCACCGCCGTGCCGCTGGTCGTCACCGTCGAGGACGAGCAGGTGTGGGCCCACGTCAGCGGGCGCACCCTGCGGCTGGGCCACCCCGGGGCGACCCACCACGCCGACGCGTCCGCCGTCGGGGGCGTCGGGGCGCTCGCGTCGCCGATGCCGGGGGCGGTCCTGGAGGTCCGGGTCGCCGAGGGTGACACGGTGACGGCCGGCCAGGTGCTGCTGCTGGTCGAAGCCATGAAGATGGAGCACCCGATCACCGCCCCCGTCGACGGGACCGTCACGGCACTGCACGTCGCCGCCGGGGATGCCGTGGAGGCCGGGGCGGCGTTGGTCGAGGTGACCCCGGACGAGGACGCATGACCATGACGCTGCCCGACGCCGTGACGATCGTCGAGGTCGGCCCGCGCGACGGGCTGCAGAACGAACCCGGCGTGGTGCCCACCGACGTCAAGGTCGGGTTCATCGACCGGCTGGCCGCCGCGGGGCTGCCCGTGGTCGAGGCCACCTCCTTCGTGCACCCGACGTGGGTCCCCCAGCTCGCGGACGCGGCCGACGTGCTGGCCGGCATCACCCCGGTCGAGGGCGTGCGCTACCCGGTGCTGGTGCCGAACGAGACCGGCCTGGACCGTGCGCTGGAGGCCGGCGTGGACGAGGTCGCGGTCTTCGGCGCCGCGTCCGAGGCGTTCTCGCAACGCAACCTCAACCGCACCATCGACGAGTCGTTGGAGATGTTCGCCCCGGTCGTCCACCGCGCCACCGACGCCGGGCTGCGCGTCCGCGGCTACGTGTCCACCGTGCTCGGCTGCCCGTTCCAGGGCGCCGTCCCCCACGACGACGTGGCGCGGGTCACCGAGGCCCTGCTGGAGCTCGGCTGCGCCGAGGTCTCACTGGGCGACACCATCGGCGTGGGCACGGCCGGACAGGTCCAGGACCTCCTGGACCACCTCGCGCCCCGCACCGGCCTGGACCGGCTCGCCGTCCACATGCACGACACCTACGGGCAGGGGCTGGCCAACACGCTGGCGGCCTTCGAGGCCGGCGTCACCGTGGCCGACGCCTCCGCGGGCGGGCTCGGCGGCTGCCCCTACGCCCCGGGCGCCAAGGGCAACCTCGCCACCGAGGACCTCGTGTGGGCGCTGGAGCGGTCCGGGGTCACCACCGGCGTGGACCTCACCGCCCTCGTGGACACCTCGGCCTGGATGGCCGAGCAGCTCGGCCGTCCCCCCGTCTCCCGCGCCGCCCAGGCCATCCTCGCCAAGCGCGGCGACCGCCCCGACGACCCCTTCAGCTGCTGAGGTCCCGCAGGGGTCGTCGCGACGACCCCTTCAGCTGCTGAGGTCACGCTCGGGTGCTGGGTCCGGGGCTGAGGTGGGTACGCACTGCTGGGCGGTGCATGAGCGGCGCACGGCGGTTGGGCGGCGGGGTCAAGGTGGGGTGATCCCGAGGTCGGTCAGCGCGGCGACGGCGGCGCGGCCCATGGCGGTGCGGTCGGCCTGCATGGCGTCGAGGGTGGTGGTGCGCAGCGTCGCCCGCGGGGCGGTGGCAGCCCAGTCCTCGGCGACCGGCGAGGGGGTGGCCGGGGTCGTCGGGCCAGCCGACGACGGCCAGGGGGACCGGGAGGTCGGCGAGCTCCGTGCCGGTCGGCGCCTGGCCGCCGTCGAGGGCGGTCAGGGCCGCGGCCAGCGAGGCGGGGTCGTGCGCGGCCCAGTCCCGCAGCAGCACCTCGCGCAGCCACGGGACCATGGTGGTGTCCGCGCGGAAGCGGGCGAGCATCCCGGCCACACCCACGCTGGCGACCTCGGCCGCCACCGCGGCGTGGGGCCCCTCGCCCGGCACGGCCCGCCCCGACCACGCGGGCAGGCACGCGAGCACGGCGTCGCAGGGCACCTGCGCGGCGGCCGCCCCGACCGCGGCCTGCCCGCCGAGGGACACGCCCCCGATCACCGTCGGGGCGAAGCGGTCCACCAGTGCCGCGAGGTCGGTGACGTGCCGGTCGAAGGCGTGGTCCGCGACGGTGGGCAGGGCGGTCGACCGACCGTGGCCCCGCAGGTCGGCCGCGAGCAGGCGCCAGCCGGCGGCCAGCAGCGGGGCGGCGAACGCTTCGAGCAGGAAGGCCCCGACGAGCCGACGCCGTGCAGCAGCAGGACGGCGGGGCGCTCCGCGGCCCCCACCTCGGCCACGTGGAGGCGCACGCCATCCGGCCCGGTGACGTCGTGCTCGGTCGGCGTCATCCCGGCGTGTCCGTCGACGGGGAATCGGGACGGTCGGAGGGCCGCGGCCCGTCGTGGGCGAGGTGGTCGACCCACGCCTCCAGCAGGTCGGGGTCGATCGGACCGGTGTGGGTGGCCAGCAGCCGGCCCTCGTCGTCGATGAAGGACACCGACGGCATGCCACGCGCCCCGAAGGCGCGGGCCACCTCACCCTCCACGTCGAAGACCGTCGGGATCTGGTCGAGGCCGTGCTCGTCGACCCAGGCCTCGGCCGCGTCGCGGCGGTCCTGGTGGTCGACGCCGAGCCAGGTGACCTCGGGGTGGGCCTCGACGGCGTCGAGCAGGACGGGGGCCTCCTCGGCGCACGGGCCGCACCACGAGGCGAAGAACTTCACGACCACGGGCTGGCCCCGGTCCTGCACGGCGTCGCGGATCCACGCGGCGGTCGCCGGGTAGCCCACGTCGACGAGGCGCGCGTCGGCCGGCGGGGCCGGGGTGTCCCCCGCGTCGGCGACGACGTCGGCCAGCGTCGAGGGACCACAGGCGGCCGCCAGCAGCGCGAGGGCCGCGGCGGTCGTCAGGAGGCGGGAGCGGACGGCCATGGCGCGGAAGGGTACGGCGGGGCGCGACCGGTGGATCAGCGCTGCAGCACGTCCTCGGCGGCGTCGAGGAAGGCGTCGACCTCGTCGGATGTGCCGACGCTGACGCGGATCTGCCGGTCCATGCCGTAGGGCGCCAGGGGCCGCACGCCGACCTCGTGCTCGGCGAAGGCCTCGACGACCTCCGGGGCCGGTCGGTCCAGCTCGATCGTGACGAAGTTGCCGAGGCTGGGGGTGTACGGGACCCCGTGCTCGGCGAGCCACTGCTGCATCCGGGCGCGTCCCTCGCGGGTCCCCTGGATGGTGCGTTCGAGGTGGTCGTGGTCCTGCAGCGCGGCTCGGGCGGCCGCCTGGGACGGCGAGGCGACGTTGAAGCGGCTGCGCCACTGGTCGATGGGCCCGACGAGCTCGGCGGGTCCGACCACGTAGCCGACGCGCATGCCGGCCAGGCCGTAGGCCTTGCTGAAGGTGCGCATCACCAGCAGGCGCGGGTGGACCAGCCCCAGCTCGTCGACCGTCGCGTAGTCCTGCTCCCCCATGGCGAACTGGTGGTAGGCCTCGTCGACGATCACGGTGATGCCCTCGGGCAGGCGCCGTGACCAGGTCCTGCAGGTCCGGGCCGGTCAGGTGCGTCCCCGTGGGGTTGCCCGGGTTGTCGATGCAGACGACGCGGGTGGCGTCGGTGACCAGGTCCATGAGGGCCTGCGGGTCACGCGTGTACCCGGGGCGGTCCGTGGTGGCCGGGCCGACCGTCGGCGCCTCGACGTACGCCACGCCGGCGTTGCGGGCCGCGAGCCGGTAGACGACGAAGGACCGTTCGAAGGCCAGCACCTCGCCCTGGCGCCCCGCGCACGCCTGGGCGATGACGTCCATCAGCACGGCCGCCGAGCCCGTGCCCACCGAGACCTGGTCGAGGTCCACGCCCTCGTGGTCGGCCAGGTCCTGGCGCAGCGCGACCGCCTGGTCGTCGGGGTAGAGGTGCGCCTCCTCGACGACCTGGCGGGCGGCCTCGACCGCACGGGGCGACGGCCCCCAGGCGGACTCGTTGCTGGACAGACGGACCTTCATCCCGGGGGGTGGTCCGACGGCGGCGGAGGCGGCGGCACTCATGCGGGCTCCTGCGCGGAGGGGGCGGGGGCAGCGTCGGGGGCGTCGAGGCGTCGAGGGAGGCGTCGAGCAGGTGTGGGTCGGCGAACACGCGGCGGAACTCGGCCGCCAGCGTCCCGGCCTGGAACCCGTCGATGAAGCGGTGGTCGATGGTGACCGTCAGGGTGACCTGCGGGGTGACCACGACCTGGCCGTCCCGCGCCGTCGGGACGTCGCGGACGGCCCCGATCAGGACCCACAGCGGGATCCGCGCGAACGGCGTGGGCGGCACGTACGCCTCGTCGACGCCGAACATGCCGACGTTGGTGATGACGGCCGAGCCGAAGGCGAACCGCTGGACGCCGAGGGCGGGGATGTCCAGACCGAGCGAGGAGGCCAGCCAGCCCGTCAGCCACACCACCCGACGCAACAGCCAGGTCGGCAGCCACCGGATCGCGAGCTTGGACTTCTCCCAGTCCTCGTCGGTGCCCGTGCGCAGCCGTTCGACCCGTTCACGCAGCTCGCGGGCGACGTCGGCAGGGTGGCGCCGGTCGACGTCGTCGATGCGCGCCTTGGCCAGGTCGGAGCCGTCCGGCATCGACACCAGGAAGGTGATGTTCACCTGGTCGTGCGGGACGAAGCGCCCGAAGCGGATCGTGCCGTTGAGGGAGGGCTCGGCCGCCAGCGCGCGGGCGACGGCGGCGCCGACCAGGTGGGTCAGGGTGACCTTCTCGCCGGTGCGCGTACGGGTGGCGTCGAGCCACTCCGTCGCGGCCGTGGCGTCCACCGTCAGCTTGCCGTGGATGATCGGTTCCCGGGGGGCGGACCACGTGGCGATGGACAGCTTGCGACGCAGTCGGTTCGGTCCCGGCACGGTTCGCCTCCCTACAGGTACAGCCCCGTGGCGTCCTCGCGGCGCGTCGAGGCCACCGCGTGGACGTCCCGCTCGCGCACGATCAGGTAGTGGTCGCCCTGGACGTCGACCTCGATCGCGTCCTCGGGCAGGTACAGGACCTCGTCGTGGGCCTGGACCTGCCGGACGTGGGGGCCCACGCCGATGGCCTCGCCCCAGATGCCCTTGCGGTCGACCGACTTCGCCGTCGCCGGGATGAGGATGCCGCCCTTGCTCTGGCGTTCGCCCTCGCCGGGCGGGGCGACCAGCACGCGGTCACCGAGCACGGCGACGTGGCGGCGGAGGGAGGACGGGGCGTCGGAGGCGCTCATGCGGCGCAGCCTACCGCTGGGCGGGTCGCAGACCGGGTGGACGCCCGGCGGTCACGCGGGGCGGTTGACCACGCGCCACACGGCGGGCACGACCCGGCGGAGGTAGCGGCCGAGCCGCACGAACGACCGACCCTGCTGGCGGAACGCGTACCCGATGGGGACCTCGCGGTACAGGAACCCCCGGGAGAGCAGGTCCAGGGTCAGGACCTGGGCGTAGTTGAAGTCGTGCTCGACCACCGCGGTGCGGGCGGCCTCCTGCGACAGCGCCCGGTAGCCCGACTGCCCGTCGGTGATCGGGGCGCGTGCGGTCCACCGGGTCCACGCGGTCAGGACGAGGTTGCCGACGCGGCGGTGCGGACGCATGTGCCGGATCTCGCCGGCGAAGCGGGAGCCCACCACGTAGTCGGCCTCGCCGGCCAGCACGGGCGCCACCAGCCGGTCCAGCTCCTCCGGCGCGTACTCGCCGTCGGCGTCGCAGAACACCACGACAGCTGCCCCGCGGGCCACGCCCTCGGCGAACCCGCGGCGCACGGCCGCGCCCAGTCCGAGGTTGCGGGGCTGGGCGACCACCTCGGCGCCGGCGGCCGCGGCGACCCGTGCCGTGCCGTCGGTGGAGCCGTCGTCGATCACGAGGCACCGCACCGCCCGCCCCCCGGCCGTCGCGGGCACGCGGCGGACGACGTCGCCGACCGACGCCTCCTCGTCGTGCGCGGGCAGGAACAGCACGACGGGGCCGTCGGGAACCGGCGACGGGGCGCGGGCGGGGCGGTGCCGCGGCAGGCGGAACCGACCGAGCAGCGACGGTGCCGGGACCACGAGGGCCACGGCCCCGGCCACCAGCGCGTAGCCGGTCTTGATCGCGTGCGCCGTCAGCGCCACGGCCAGCGCCGTGGCTGCCGGGACCCCCAGCGCGACGAGCACCGCCGTCCCGGCGGCCTCGTAGGTGCCGAACCCGCCCGGGGCGACGGCCGCCACCTGCGCCGCCACGGTGATCGTGGTCACGAGGATCGCCTGCGGGATCGTCAGGGCCACGCCCACCCCACGGGCGGCGACCCAGACCACCCCGGCCTCGAGGGCCCACGCCCCGACCACGGCCGCCACCACCAGCGGTCCGGGCACGCGGACCCGGCCCCGCCCCGTGCGCTGCAGGTGGCGCAGCCACGCCCCGCCACCCACCGCGAGGCCGAGGGCCAGCACGACCAGCACCACGGCGCCCGCACCGGAGACGTCGGCGACGACGCCGAGCCCCAGCACGGCGGCGAGCGCGGCCAGGGCGGCCAGGTCCGCACCGCGCAGGGCGACCGTGGAGGCCACCGCGAGCTGGGGGTCGACCCCCGCCCGGCGCACGACGGAGCTCACGCGCAGGGGCTCGCCGAGCCGGAAGGGCAGGACGTGGTTGCCCAGCAGCGCGACGTGCACGCCCGCGATGCCGTGGCCCACCGGGACGTCCGGCACGACCCGGTGCCAGGCCCAGCCGCGCAGCACGAAGGCGGCCGCGTACAGGGCCAGCACGCCCAGGACCGGTGCGGGATCGGCCACCAGTGACGCTGCCGCGTCGCGCAGCGCCGCCCCGTCGACGGCCCGGACCACCAGCACGGCAGCGGCCACGGTGACGACACCGGCCAGGGCGAGCGACCAGGGCGTCGCGCGACGGCGCGAGGGTCGGATGGGGGTGGCGACGGGCACGGCGGGTCCAGACGGCGGAGACGACGAGCAATCACGAGATCGAGCGCGAGGTTAGGTTTGCCTAACCACACTGGCGTACCGTAGCGTCCCCCCGCGCCCCCACCGCAACCTCGGGGCGCACCCCGTTCGCCCGCCCCGACCCGCAGGAGGCCCCCGTGCGCGAGGCCCGCCGCCACGTCGGCCGCGTGGTCGTCACCGGTGCCGCCGGCTTCCTCGGTCGGCACGTCGTGGCGGCCCTGCTGGACGACGGCCACCGCGTCCTCGGACTGGACCGCCGCCCCTGGGCGCCGCACCCCGGCGAGGCCGCCGTGCGCACGGACCTGCTCGACGCCGAAGCCGCCCCCGTCCTCGGTCACGCCACCGCCGTCGTGCACCTCGCGGGCTGCCCGGGGGTCCGTGACGACCGTCCCGACGCGGGGCGCTGGCGCTGGCGGGACAACGTGCTGGCGACCCAGGCGGTGCTCGACGCGACGCCACGCGACGTGCCGCTCGTGGTCACCTCGTCCTCGTCGGTGTACGGCGGGGCGGGCTCGCCGACGGCACCACGCGCCTGCCGCGAGACCGACACGCGCCGGCCCCGGGGCGGGTACGCGCGCTCCAAGGCAGCGGTCGAGGACCTGTGTGCCGCGGCCAGCTGGGCGGTCGCCCCGTCGGCGTGCTGCGCCCGTTCACCGTCGCCGGCGAGGGGCAACGCCCCGACATGGCCCTGGCACGGTGGATCGAGGCCGTGCGTGCCGGCCGCCCCGTGCACGTGTTCGGGTCCCTGGACCGCCGGCGGGACGTGACGGACGCGCGTGACGTCGCGCGGGCCGCGGTGGCCGCGCTGTCGCGCGGCCTCGACGGGCCCTGCAACGTGGGGACCGGCACCACCCACCGACTGGGCGACCTGCTCGACGCGGTGGTCGACGTCGTGGGTCGTCCGGCGGACGTCCGGGTCGTGCCAGCGGCCCGCGAGGAGGTCGCCGCCACGCGCGCGGACACGACGCGATGCCAGGACGTCCTCGGCGTGCGGCCCCGGACCGACCTGGCGGACCTCGTGGCCCGACAGGTCGCGCACCGCCACCGGCTGCGGGCGGCGGGCTGACGTCCGGCGCCGCCGCTCCCGGACCCGCGACCGCGACCGACGGTGGCGTGGGCGGCGCCGTCCATGTCGCGGCCGCGACCCGTGGTCGCGTGGCCGCCGCCGTGCTCGTGGCCGGGGCCCTCGCCCTCGCGGCGGCCCTCGCCGGCGTGGGGGTGCGCGCCACCCATGGTGCCCAGACCACCGCCGACGAACCCCACTACCTCCTGACGGCGATCTCGTTGGCCGAGGACGGCGACCTCGACGTCGCCGACGAGCTGCAGGCGCGGGAGTGGCGTGCGTTCCACGCCGTGACGCTGCCCGTCCAGGAGCAGGTGCTGCCCGACGGGCGACAGCTCGCGCCGCACGACCCGCTGCTGCCGGCCCTGCTGGCCGTCCCCGTCGCCCTCGGCGGCTGGGTCGGGGCCAAGGTCGCCCTGGCGCTGCTCGCCGGGCTGCTGGCCGGGCTGTCGACCTGGGTGGCCGTGCGCCGGTTCGCGGTCCGTCCCGGCGTGGCCGGGGCCACGGTGGCGGCGATCGGCTGTGCGTGGCCACTGGCGGGGTACGGCAGCCAGGTCTACCCCGAGCTGCCGGCGGCGCTGGTGACCGTTGCCTCCGTCGCGGTCGCGCTGGCTCCCGGCCCGCCACGCCCCCGCCGCGTCGTCGGACTGGCGCTGCTGGTGACCGCACTGCCGTGGCTGGCGGTCAAGTACGTCCCGGTCGCGGCCGCGCTCGTCGGCGTCGTCGCGTGGCAGTGGTGGCGGGGCGGGCACCGCGGTGCGGCCCGGGGGCTGGTCGGCCTGCTGGCCGCCTCGGGGCTGGCCTACGTCGGCCTGCACCGTGCCTGGTACGGCGGGTGGACCGTCTACGCCGCGGCCGACCACTTCGTGGACCGGGGTGAGTTCGCGGTCGTGGGCTTCGACCCGAACCCATGGGGCCGCGCCCGCCGGCTGGTCGGCCTGCTGGTCGGACGCGACTTCGGGCTGGCCGTCTGGCAACCGCTGTGGCTGCTGGCCGTGCCCGCCCTGGCCGTGTGGGGACGGCGGCGCCCCGCGGGCTGGGCGCTGGTCGCCGTGCCGCTGGCCGCGGGATGGCTCAACGCGACCTTCGTCGCCCTGACGATGCAGGGCTGGTGGGTGCCGGGACGGCAGGTGGTCGTCGTGCTGCCGCTGGCCGGGATCGCACTGGCCTGGTGGCTCGACCACGCCAGCCGGGGGTGGCGCGTCGCCGCCGCCGTGCTCGGCACGCTCGGCATCGTGACCTACGCCTGGTTGGTCGTCGACGGGCTCCGGGAGCGGCTCACGTGGGTGGTGGACTTCACGCTCGTCGGCGACCCCCTCGTCGCGGCCCGACGGGCGGTGATGCCCGACTACCTGCAGGTGTCGGCCGCCACCTGGGGCTGGCAGTCGGCGTGGCTGCTGGTCCTTGGTGCGCTCGTGTGGATGGCGTGGCGCGGCGCCGGGCCCCCGTCCCGTCAGCTGCCCGGTCAGCCGTCCGCCGCGACCTCCAACGTGCCGGTCTCCAGGACGGCCTCCAGCCCCTCGGCGGCGCGGTCCGGGTCACCGCCGGTGTAGGCGGCCGCCACCAGCAGCAGCGGGGTGCCGTCGACGTCGACCAGCGCGACCTGCTGGTCGAACCGTGCTGCCGGCCCGAACATCCCCGTCCCGGCCGGACCGCCGACCTCACCACAGGCCACCAGCCCGTCACGACGGCGGGACTGCTCGGTGGCGGCGAGGTCGTACCGCTCGACCGTGCGGCCGTCGAGGGTCCCCTCCCCCAGCGGCTGCACCTGCAGGTCGAGCTGCTCGCGCCACCATGCGGGCACGTCCTCGGGTGTGGCTGACGAGCTCCACGTCGGGGGCGTCCGACGGCAGCGGCACCGCGTCGAGCCAGATCAGGTGCACGGTCGTGGCGTCGTCGGCCGCGTCCGAGAGCTGCAGCCAGCGGGGACAGCGCTGGCGTGCCACCCAGTCCCCCGGCAGCTCCGCGTCGATCGTGACCGGGCCGGCCGTGAGCTCGTGCTGACCGGCGGCAAGCAGCTCCTCGTCGTCGCCGAGGCTGCGTCCGCCCTCGACGTTCAGCGCCCCGAGCCCGGCGAGCAGCGCGATGGCCAGCCCGGCGACCGCCACCAGGACGATGGCGGTGCGGGAGGGGGCGAGGGTCTCGACGGGGCCCCGGTCGACCAGGTCGGGCGGGGATTCGTCGTCGGGCCTGCGCGGGGCATCGGTCACGAAACGGTCTCGTCGGGAGACGGCGGGCAGGTGCCCACAGTACGAGACCCGGCGCCGCCCGCCTGCACCCGGGGGCGGCGCCGGAGGCCGTCAGCCTCGTGACGCGTCACTCCGTGACGCGTCACTGCGTGACGGTGAAGGAGGTCGTCATGCCCTGGGCGTAGTGGGACTCGGTGCTGCCGTCGTCCTCGGTCTCGACGATGTTGCAGAACAGCACGTACTCGCCGGGCTCGAGGTCGAAGGCCGCCGAGCAGGTCTCGCCGGACGGGAACGCCTCGATCTCGCCGATCAGGGCCCCGTCCTCGAGCTGCGACTCGTCCACGGCCCCGTCCTCGCCGGTGGGCAGCGCCTGCGGGTCGTCGCCCTTGACGATGACGAGCTCGTGTGGCTCGGCGGCGTCCACGGTGCTGGCGTCGAACGCGATGGTGCCCGCGGCGACCTCGTCGGGCACGGGGGCGACGTCCCACTCGGTCAGCGCGACCTCGACGGTGGTGTCGGCCCCGGAGGTGTCACCGGGTTCGCACTCGGCGCCCCCCGATGCCGCGCCCGAGCCGGACAGTCCGCTGGCGGAGCCGCTGATGGACCCACCGCCGTCGTCGTTGCGCACACCGGCGCCGTCGTCGCTGCCGCAGCCGGTTGCGGCCAGGGCGAGGGCGGCAGTGGCCGCGAGGATCGTGCGTCGCACGGGGAGAGCCTTTCCACGTGGCGGAGCAGGTCCGCCGCTGGTCGTCGTTCGCGTCCGTCGTCTCACGGGACAGACAGTTCGGAGAGCACGCAAGTTAGGTGAGCCTTACCGCAGTGGCAAACCGACGGGGGTCAGGCCGACCGTGTCTCCTCCAGCGCGAGGCGCAGGGACTCCATCTCCCCGACGATCGCCTCGACGTCCGACCCGAGGCCCGACGCGTCCCCGGCGTCCCCGGCACGCAACGACAGCTCGACAGCACGGGCCACCGACTCGTCGAGTCGCGCGTCGAGCAGGCGCAGGCGGTCCCGCGTGTCCCGCGCGACCTCCCCGATGCGGCGTGTCGAGTCGATCTGGGACCGCAGGGACTCGGCGGTGGCGGCCAGGCGCGGGTCGTCGGCCCGCCCCGCCTGCTGCTCGCCCTCGACCTCGGCCAGCCGCGCCTCGACGGTCCCGAGCGGCTCGAGCTGCCCCAGGGCGTCCTCCAGCGCCTGCCCGTGGGCGGCCACCCGCCACGACTCCTCCACGCCCTCGGCGACGCGGTCCGCGATGGCCTGCAGCCGAGTCCGCAGCGGGCCGGTGCGGGCGTTGGCCACGGCCCGGTCGAACCGGTCCCGGGCGTCGATGGCCTCCTCGACGAACCCGCGCCAGGGCGGTCGCAGCGTCTCGGGTCGGATGGCGGGGCGCTGGGGGCCCCGGGGCAGCCGGGCGACCGCCACCCCTGCGTACGCCGCCGCCCCGGCGACGGCCGCCACCGGAAAGGCGATCCCCGCGGCGATCCCGACCGCGGCCGCCGCCCCGCCGGCGAGGATCGCGCCCGGCGACGTGATCGCGTACGCCCCCTGGCGGGTGAGCAGGCGGTCCTTCAGCGTGGGCACGTCAGAAGTTGCTGATCACGGAGGTGAACACCTTGTCGATCGAGGCCGGGTCGGACGCGTCGTAGGCGGCGGCGTTGGTCGCCTCGGCGACCTGCTGCAGGATCGACTGGTCCGCGTCGGCCCCGTAGGCGATCGTGAACACGCGCACCGGCTGCGACTGGCGGCCCTCCGTCCCGGCCTGCAGGGAGGACAGCAGCCCGGCGAGGTCGTCGTTGACGTCCTCGTTGCGGCCGTCGGTGAGCAGGACCACCGCGTTGATGGCGGACGGGTCGTAGTCGGTCACCATCTGCTCGTAGCTGGACCCGGCGACCGTGTACAGCGGCGTGCCGTTGGTCGGCACGAGCGACCGGATCCTGGTCCGCAGCGCCTCCGCCGACTGCCCGATGGGGTCGATCGGGACGAGGTCGACGTACTCGGGGTGCTCCGGCGGGCCGATCTCGGTGGAGAAGATCCGCAGCCCGACCGCGTCCTGCGGCGCGAACTGGTCCAGCGCGGTGATCGCGGCGTCCTTGGCCAGGTCCAGCTTCGTGGTGCGGTCCTCGCCGGTGGCCGGGTCCCCCATCGACCCGGACACGTCCATCACCAGCAGCACCCGGGCCGCCTTGCGCTGCGATTCCCAGCGGTCGATCATCTCGACCAGCACGGCCGGGTCCGGGATCGCCAGCGTGGTCTGGGGCTGGGTGGGGTCCACCCCGTTGGCCGCGGTGATCGGGTCGCCGATCGGGACCTCGATGTTGCCGGGCCGGAAGCCGAACTCGAGCACGCGTTCCTGGTTCTCGGGGCGCTGGACGAACTCCTCGAACAACGCCGCCGCGGCCGCCTCGTCCTCGTCCACCCACTCGGCGTCGAGGATGATGTACGGGTTGTCCGAGAACAGCGTCCCCTCCTCCGGGTAGATCGCGACCAGCGGGTCGCGCGGGGGCTCGGGGACCTCGCCCGGCTGCAGCACGCCGTCGGGGTTGCCGCGGTTGTACTGGATCAGCGACACCTCCTCGAGGGCCACCGCCGACACGTAGGTCAGGGCGGTCCCGCGGGCGTCGTTGCGGTACCAGTTGTTCCCGAAGGTCAACGTCGTGTCCCCGTAGTGCACGACCGCCGACTCGACGTCACGCGCGAACTTCTGCACGGCGGGGCGGTCGAGGTCCTCCAACGTCAGCCCGCTGGTGGTGCCCACCGCGGCGTAGTTCTGCGCGATGAGGGCCGACAGTCCGGAGGTCGAGAAGTTGGGGTTGGTCTTGCCGAGGCGGAACGGACCCCACTCGGGGTGCCCGAAGGCCGCCCAGCCCTCGTCGGACCGCGCCAGCTCGAGGATGTCGTGCCAGCCGATCGGCTCGTCCGGGTACCCCAGCGCGTCGGCCATGGGCTTGGGCATGGCGATCACCAGCGGGGTCTGCATGAACGGCCGGGCCTCGCCGACGATCGGGTCCTCCCCGCGGTCGGCCAGCCGCTGGTTGACCACCGCCCCCCATGCACTGGACGCCGGCGACCACACGACGGGGCGGGGTCCCTCGACCTGCTCGTCCCAGTCGGTGCTCAGCAGCTGGGCGGCACCACCCGAGGCCTTGGACTGCGGGCGCACGAACACGCACTGGCCGTCGACGCGCGCCTCGTCGGACCCGTTGAACTCCTGGGCGAGGTCGCGCATGAGGTCGATCTTCTCGCTGGAGACCGCCATGTCGACCACGACGCAGTCCCCCGGGTCCTGGGCAGCAGGGTCGGCCGTGGCGTCGGCCGACTGGTCCGGGAAGACCACCCCGTCACCGCCGGTGCACCCCGCCACCACCATCGACATGACCAGGCCCAGCCCGATCCATCGCCCCGTCCGCCGCATCGCACACCCCGTCGTCGTCCGACCTCGGACCAGCGTATTCCACGAGGTCACCGCACCCCTTCCCATCGCAGCAGGACCGCCTCGAGGACCCCGCCCGGCAGGTCCGGGGCCGATCCGTCGGGCGTGGGCACCGGGGTGGGCAGCTGCACGCCGGGCGTGGCGCCCTCGACCCGCCAGCCCGCCGCGGCGAGCAGGTCGGCGACCGTCGTGGCCAGTCCGTCGGGCGGCGCCGTGCCGACGGGGGCGGCCACGACCGCGGTGGCCTGGACCGGCGGGGAGGCGGGGACGACGCGCAGGTCGGCCGCCCGCGCCCCGGCCCGGGTGAGCACCTCGGCCGCCTCGGCCTCGGTGGTGCCGACCACGTCGCGGCTCGACGGGCCGAACTGGACCATCTCGACCAGCTGCGACCCAGACGGCGGGGCGAAGGACGGCACCGCGCGCTCCAGCGTGGTGAACCAGGTGCGCACGTCGGGTGCGTCCAGCGAGCGTGACGTCAGGGCGGCCCCGTCGAGCCGCGACGCCAGTGCCTGCGCGGTGACCAGCAACCCGATGCCGGAGTCGTCCGGTGCGGCGTGGGCCGGCTTGGGGCGTCCCCACGCCGTCGCCCCGCCTGCGTCGGCCCAGGTGCCCGACGCCACCTCGCCGATGCACGCCCAGGTGGTCCCGCACGCGTCCTCGAGCACGGCGAGCCGGTCCTGCCACCCCACCAGCACCAGCGGCGAGCGTGCGACCGCGTCCGGGTCGTCGGTGAACAGCGCGCGGCGTGAGGCGCGGTCGCGGCCGTCGGCCACGACGTCCACGAGGGCATCCAGGGTCACCCAGACGTCCGCGGTCGTCGCGTCCTGCAGGGACCGGGCGGTCACCACCCCGTCCTCGGTGACGACCTCCACGTCCTCGCCGACGGCGTCGGCCAGCGCGTCGCAGATGCGCAGCTCCGCCGCGCACCGCACGGTGCTGGCCACGGCCGTCGGGGCGTCGGAGGACGTCGCGTCGGGGCCGTCGTCCGGTCCCGCCCCGTCCCCGCGCCCACGCCACGCCAGCGCCCCGACGACCAGGAGGATCGCGAGGGCGAGCGCCCCGAGGCGGCCGACCACCCCACCGATGCTCACGGGGCCGTCCCCTCGTCGACGCCCGGGTGCCCGCCGGGGACCGCCGGGACGTCCTCGGGCAGCAGCCGCACCAGCTGGTCGTCGGTCGGTGCCTCGATCGCCACGAGCCGGCTGGCCTGCTGGGCGATCGCGGCCTCGAACAGGTTGCGGGCCAGCCGTCCGTTGCCGAACCCGCGCCCGCGCGGCACCGCGGCGAACCGGTGGCGGACCACCTCGGCGGTACCGTCCGCGAGCTCGTAGTGGGCGCCCTCGGCGATCAGCGTGAAGATCGCCACCAGCTCGTCGTCGGTGTAGTCCGGGAAGTGCAGGGTGCGCGGGAAGCGCGACTGCAGGCCCGGGTTCGCCCCGATGAAGTCGGCCATCTCGGCCGGGTAGCCGGCCGCGACCACCACCAGGTCGTCGCGATGGTCCTCCATCAGCTTCACCAGCGTGTCGATGGCCTCCCGGCCGAAGTCGTTCTCGTTGCCGCGGGCCAGCGCGTAGGCCTCGTCGATGAGCAGGGTCCCGCCGACGGCGGACTCGATCACGTCGCGGGTGCGCGTGGCGGTCTGGCCCACGAACCCGGCGACCAGCGCCGACCGATCGGTCTCGACGAGCTGGCCGCGCGCGACGACGCCGAGGCTGCGGAACACCTGGCTGAGCAGCCGGGCGACGGTGGTCTTGCCGGTCCCCGGGTTGCCCGTGAACACGAGGTGGCGCGACGCGTGGGTGGTCGGCAGGCCACGCTCGGTGCGCAGGCGCTGGACGACCATCAGGTTGGTCAGCAGGCGCACCTCGGCCTTGACCGGTTCGAGCCCGACCAGCGCGTCCAGCTCGGCGAGCAGCTCCTCGACGGGGCGCGCCGGGGGCAGGTCCTCGGCTGCGGCGTCGGACGCAACGGCCGGCGCACTCGGCGGTCGGGGACGCGGGAGCGTCCGCGGGAGGCGGCGCTGCGTCGGGGCCGTGCACGCGTTCCTGGGCCTCGCGCAGGTCCGCGACGGTGAGGCCGAAGAAGCCCGGCGCCGGCCGGGGCACGCCGGCCTGCTCGATCGTGGCCAGCATGGCGCCCCGGAACCGCGCCAGGGCGTCCAGCTCGGCCTGCGAGGTGTGGACGTCGAGCGACGCCACGGCGTGGGCGAGGTCGATGGCCACGCGGTAGTACGCCCAGCTGCGCGCCCCGCCGTGCGCGGCGTCGGCGTCGGCGAGCAGCTGGAACAGCGGCGTGGGGTGGTCCAGCACGTGGCGGCGCCCCGCGAACAGCCCGGACCGCCGCAGCTCGTCGGGGGTCGCGCGCGCCAGGGACCCGTCGTCGAGGGGGGCGATGGCGACGACGTAGGCCCGCAGCTCGTCGTCGGTGTGCAACCCGTCCGCGTCGATGCAGGCCGCGACCAGCTCGGCGGCCTCGGTCACGGCCGTCCGCGCCACCTCGTCCGGGTCGCTGCCGGCGCGTTCGGCCAGCCCGGCCACAGCGGGCGCGACGACGGAGACGAATCGCTCGACCGGCCCGACGAGGGCGTCCGCGGCGGAGCCGACCACCTGTCCTCCCGTGCCTCGATCCCGTCCGGAGGCTAGCCCTCACCGATGCTCGGGCTCGTCGCCGGACGACTCCCGGACAGCGGATCCACGCTGCAGCCGGCGATCAGCCCTCGGCGAGGTCCTCCAGCGGCGGGCACGCGCACATCAGGTGGCGGTCGCCGTAGGCGTTGTCGATCCGAGAGACCGGGGGCCAGTAGCGGTCCTGCCGCAGCTCCTCGACGGGGTAGGCGGCCTGCTCGCGCGTGTAGGGGTGGTCCCACTCGGCGGCCAGCAGGTCCTCGACGGTGTGGGGCGAGCCGACCAGCGGGTTGTCCTCGGCCGGCCAGTCGCCGTCCGCGACCCGGCGGATCTCGTCGCGGATGGCGACCATGGCGTCCACGAACCGGGTGAGCTCGGCCAGCGACTCGGACTCCGTCGGTTCGATCATGAGCGTCCCGTTGACCGGGAACGACATGGTCGGGGCGTGGAAGCCGTAGTCGATGAGTCGCTTGCTGACGTCCTCGTTGGTGATGCCGGTGGCCTTCTCGATGCCGCGGATGTCGATGATGCACTCGTGGGCGACCCGGCCCTTCGCCCCGGTGTAGAGCACCGGGTAGTGCTCGGCCAGGCGGGTCGCCAGCCAGTTGGCGTGCAGGATCGCCGCTTCGGTCGCACGCCGCAGCCCGTCGGGTCCCATGAGGCGCAGGTAGGCCCACGAGATCGTCAGGATCCCGGCGCTGCCCCACGGGGCGGCCGAGACGGGCCCGGGGCCGGTCGCCGGCCCCGCCTCGGGCACCAGCGGGTGGTTGGGCAGGTAGGGCGCGAGGTGGGCGCGCGCCGCGACCGGTCCGACGCCCGGTCCCCCGCCGCCGTGGGGGATGCAGAAGGTCTTGTGCAGGTTGAGGTGCGAGACGTCCGCACCGAAGCGCCCCGGCCGCGCCAGGCCCACCAGCGCGTTCAGGTTGGCCCCGTCGAGGTAGACCTGCCCGCCGTGGTCGTGGACGAGCGCGCAGACCTCGCCGATGGCCTCCTCGTACACCCCGTGGGTGGAGGGGTAGGTCACCATGAGCGCGGCGAGGCGGTCGTCGTGCTCGGTCACCTTGGCCCGCAGGTCCGACAGGTCGACGTTGCCGTCCTCGTCGCAGGCGACGACGACCACGCGCATCCCGGCCATGACGGCGCTGGCGGCGTTCGTGCCGTGCGCGGAGGACGGGATCAGGCAGACGTCGCGCTGGTCGTCCCCGTTGGCGCGGTGGTAGGCGGCGATGGCCAGCAGGCCCGCGTACTCGCCCTGCGACCCCGCGTTGGGCTGCAACGACACCGCGTCGTAGCCGGTCACGTCCGCCAGCCAGGCCTCGAGGTCGGCGATGACCTGGTGCGTCCCTGCCGCGTCCTCGACCGGGCGCGAAGGGGTGCAGGTCCGCGAAGCCGGGCCACGTGACCGCGGCCATCTCGACCGCGGCGTTCAGCTTCATCGTGCACGACCCCAGCGGGATCATGGACCGGTCCAGGGCGATGTCCCGGTCGGCCAGTCGCCGCAGCTCGCGCATCATGGCGGTCTCGGACCGGAACCGGTGGAAGACCGGGTGCGTGAGCACCTCGGAGGTCCGCGCCGTGCCGTCCGGCAGGGCGTCGGGCTGCTCGTCGCCGAGGGCCAGCAGGTCCTGCTCGGTGCCGTCCCAGCCCAGCGCCGCCAGGACCGCGACCAGGTCCGCGGGCGTGGTGGTCTCGTCCAGGGCGATGGTGACGACGTCACCCTCGGCGCGCAGCAGGTACCCGGCTTCGCGGGCGCGTGCCGCCACGGCGGCCGCATCACCGTCGATCCGCAGGGCCACGGTGTCGAAGTAGGCGTCGTGCACGGTCGCGTGGCCGGCGGCACGCGCGGCGGCGGCCAGCGCGACGGCCGACCGGTGCACGCGCTCGGCGATCCGGCGCAGCCCGTCGGGGCCGTGGTACTGCGCATACAGCGCGGCGATGACGGCCAGCAGCACCTGGGAGGTGCAGATGTTGGACGTCGCGCGCTCGCGTCGGATGTGCTGTTCGCGGGTCTGCAGGGCCAGCCGGTGCGCCGTGCGGCCCTTCGTGTCCACCGAGACGCCGACCAGGCGCCCCGGCAGCGACCGCCGGTCGGCCTCGCGGACGGCGATGAACGCCGCGTGCGGACCGCCGTACATCATCGGCACCCCGAACCGCTGGGCCGACCCCACCACGACGTCGGCGCCCTGCTCGCCGGGCGGCGTGACCAGCAGGCAGGCCAGCAGGTCGGTGGCCACGACCACCCGCACGTCCCGATCGTGCAGCCGGGCGATGACGTCGCGGTCGTCGTGCAGGGCCCCGGAGGAGGCCGGGTGCTGCAGCAGGGCGGCGAAGGCGTCGTCGGGCGCCGCGTCCTCGCGCCAGTCCCCCACGGCGACCGTGAGGCCGAGCGCCTCGGCCCGGGTGCGCACGACCGCGAGAGTCTGCGGGTGCACGTCCCGGTCGACGGCGAACACGTCCCGGTCGGCGCGCTGGGCGCGGTGGCACAGCGTCATCGCCTCGGCCGCAGCGGTGGCCTCGTCGAGCAGGGACGCGTTCGCGATGTCCATGCCCGTGAGGTCGCTGACCATCGTCTGGAAGTTGAGCAGGACCTCGAGCCGGCCCTGGGAGATCTCGGGCTGGTAGGGCGTGTAGGCCGTGTACCAGGCGGGGTTCTCCAGGACGTTGCGCTGGATGACCGGGGGCGTGACGGTCCCGTGGTAGCCGAGCCCGAGGTACGCCCGCAGGGGCCGGTTGCGGCCCGCGAGCGCCTGCAGCTCCCCGAGGACACGGGCCTCCGACGCGGCGGGCGGCACCACGTCCAGCGCGTCGTCGCGGATCGACGCCGGCACGGCCTCGGCCAGCAGCTCCTCCATGGACGCGCACCCGAGGTCGGCCAGCATCCGGGCGTGGTCGTCGGGACCGGTGCCCACGTGGCGCGTCACGAACTCGCCGTCGGCCTGCAGCTCGGCGAGGGGACGATCGCTCACGACGGCGGCCTTTTCGCGTCGACGGACGGGTCAGGTACGTGGCGGCATCGAACCACCCGCGTCTGCCGGCCACCAACCTCCTGCACCGGCGTCTCGGCCACCGCACGGCAACGCCCCCGTGAGGACGTCACGGGGGCGGGCGAGGGCGCAGGCGCGGGCTACCGGAGCAGCAGCGCGGCCAGCAGCGCGAGGCCGGGCAGCGTGACCACGGCCATCATCCAGGCGGCGCTGGTGATGTCCTGGCGAAGCTCCTGGTCGAACCCGGTGGCGGTCGGCACGGTCATCACGCCGGTGTCGTCCGCGGTCGCGGCGTTCACGGTGATCTCCTGGGCGTCGGAAGTGGGAGGGTTGTCGTCGTGCGGGGGAAGGACGGTCCGCGCGGCCCCGTGCCCGCGCGGGCGGCTGTCCTCCCATGTTCGAGACCGGGCAAGGCCGGATGCATCCTCCAGCACGCCCGATCGGTCAGGACCGAGTGGCCGGTAGCGTCCGTACAGCATCGACCGTCCGTCGCGTCCGAGGTCCTCCATGCAAATCGGTGTGCACGTCCCCGCCGGCGACCCCCTGGCCGAGGCCGCGTCCCGGGGGGCCGACGCGGTCCAGGTGTTCCTCACGGCGCCCCAGTCGTGGACCACCCCGCCGGTGCGCGAGGACGCCGAGCAGCTGCGCGCCTCCGACGTGGCCGTCTACGTCCACGCGCCCTACATCATCAACGTGGCGACCACGGCCAACCGGGTGCGCCACCCGAGCCGCCAGAACCTCGAGAAGGCCGTCCGGGCGGCCGAGCGCATCGGCGCGGCGGGCGTCATCGTCCACGGTGGGCACGTCACCGACGAGGACGACCCCGAGGTGGGCTACGCCAACTGGCGCACGACCCTCGACCGGCTCGACTCGACGGTCCCGATCCTGATCGAGAACACCGCGGGCGGCGAGAACGCCATGGCCCGGCAGGTCGACCGCATCGCCCGGCTGTGGGAGGTGCTCGACGGCTGCGAGGCCCCGTTCGGGCTGTGCCTGGACACCTGCCACCTGCATGCCGCGGGCGAGGACGTCGTCGAGGGCGTCGACCGCCTGATCGCCGAGCTCGGCGCGATCGACCTGGTCCACCTCAACGACTCGAAGGACGAACGCGGGTCGGGGCGGGACCGCCACGAGAACCTCGGGCGCGGGCAGATCGACCCCGACGCACTGGTCGAGGTGGTGCGCCGCGCAGACACGGACGTGATCTGCGAGACCCCGGGCGACGTCGACCGCCACCGTGCCGACCTCGCCTGGCTGCGGGACCGGCTGGACTGACGCCGCGAGCGGTGGTTCAGCTCCCCAGTGCCTGGACGTCGTCGCCGCCGGGTTCGACCGCGACCGGCTGGGCGGGCTCGGTCGGGAAGGCCGTGACCTCGCCCCGCAGCTCGTCGACCACCGGACCCAGGGCGATGGCGAACACGCCCTGCCCGCGAGCCAGCAGGTCGACCACCTGCGCGTTGTCGTCGACCATGTAGACCGAGGTGCCGTCGCTGACCAGCGTGACGTCGGACGGCGAGCGCCCGCGGCCGCGCAGCTCGTCGATGGCCAGCCGGACCCGCTGCAGCGAGACCCCGGTGTCCACGAGGCGCTTGACCACGCGGAGCTGGACGATGTCGTCGAAGGAGTACAGCCGCTGGGTGCCGCTGCCCTCGGCCTGCCGGACCGACGGGTTCACCAGGCCGGTGCGCGCCCAGTAGTCCAGCTGGCGGTAGGTGATGCCCACGATCTTGCACACGGCCGGACCGCGATAGCCCTCGGTGGCGTCGCCCATCGACCCCACGTCCAGCCGCAGCTGCGCCGCATGGTCCCCGCTGTCCTGCGCCTCACCCGCCATGGCACACGTCCTCACCGGCCGGCGCCGGGCCGGACCGCTCGTCAGTTGGTCTTCACCGAGCCGCGTGGGCTCCCTGGTTCCCGTGTGCGCCCCGTCGTGGTGCTCCGCCGGGCCCGGTCTGCCAACCGGACGTCGTGCGGGGGCTCACACCAGTGGAACTACAGCCACCCTACGCCGCCGCCGGGACCGGGTCAACGACCCGGTGGAGGCGGACGCGGCCGTTCGCTCCACCATGTCGAGCCGGTCATCCTACTCCCGCGACGGAGGCCACTCGGCGCGAAACTCTCGACCTCTACCTGAGGGTGAGGAGCGCGTCGGCGGCGGAGCCACGGCACGGCTCACGTCTCGCGGAAGTCCTCGGGCGTCACGGTGTCGAGGAACTCGCGGAACTCGCGGACCTCCTCCTCGGGGTCCGCGTCCTCGCCGTCCTCGTCCGGGTCGATCTCGATGCCGGCCTCGTCCAGGACGGCCTCGGCGCCGTACAGCGGCACGTCCTCGAGGCGGGTGGCGATGGCGATGGCGTCCGAGGTCCGGGAGGACACCACGATGTCCTCGTCGCCGCGGCGCAGGTGCAGCTCGGCGTAGTAGGTCCCGTCGCGCAGGTCCGTGACGTGCACGGCCGCGACCTCGATCCCGGCAGCCTCGAGCACGTCGACCATGAGGTCGTGGGTCAGCGGGCGAGCGGTCTCGACGCCCTGGAGGGCGAAGGCGATGGCGGTGGCCTCGACCGCCCCGATCCAGATCGGCAGGTACCGCGGACCGTGGCGCTCCTTGAGCAGCACGATCGGCTGGTTGGCCGGCAGCTCCACACGGACGCCGACGAGCTCCAACTCGATCACCTTCGGGGCCTCCCGGGGACGATGCCGTCGAGGCTAGCCACTACTCGCAGCAGCCGTGCCCGCACCTTCGGGAACGGGCCAGGCCGATCGCAGGTGGGCCCGGCGCATCGCCGCGTAGGCCGCCCCCGCCAGGGCTCCCCCGACCGTCGCCGCCCCGCTCGCGTCGTCGACCTCGACCTGCGCCGTGCCGAGGGTGCGCTCGTCGGTGCCGACGCGCAGCTCGACCCCGCCGGCCGCGTCCCCGGCCAGCGTGACCACGGGTTCGTCGGTGCCGGGCACCCACAGGCGCGAGGCCGGCAGCAAGGGCGTCCAGGCGGACGGCTCGCGGGCCCGAAGCGGCGGGAGCTCGACGCTGGTGAAGCGGCCGAAGCCGTGCTCGAGCAGCGCTCGCGGCCTCCTCGAACCGTGCCGGGTCCTCGCGGGCGCCGAGCACGACCGCGACGAGCTCGCGGCCGTCCCGGCGGGCCGAGGCCACCAGGCAGTAGCCGGCCAGGTCCGTGAACCCGGTCTTCATGCCGGTGGCGCCCGGGAAGGTGCCGATGAGCAGGTTGCGGTTCTCCTGCGCGCCGATGTCGGGGAGCTCGACGACGTCCTGGCCGGCCGACGCACGGATGCGTTCGTCGGCGAGCCCCACCCGGGCCAGCGTGGCCAGGTCGCGTGCCGACAGCCGGTTGGTGTCGTCCAGCCCGGTCGGGTCGGCGATGACGGCGTCGTCGAGGCCCAGGTCGGCGGCAGTCGCCTGCATCTGCTCGACGAAGGCGGGGATGTCGCCGTCCGACGCGGCGGCGGCCAGCGCGGTGGCCGCGTCGTTGCCGGACCGCACGAGCACGGCGTCGAGCAGGTCCCCGACCCGCCACGTCTCCCCCGGGTCGACGCTGGTCCCCGCCCCGCCGATGGCGGCCGCGGGGTCGACGACGACCTGCTGGTCCAGCGACAACGTCTCCAGCGCGGTCAGCACCGTCAGCAGCTTGACCGTGGACGCGACCACGCGCGGGTCGTCGGCGTCGCGCTCGGCCAGCACCTGGCCGGTCTCGGCGTCCTGGAGCACGTACGCCTGGGCGGAGGCCGGCGGCGGCGTCGGCCAGTCCTCGGGCACGGTCGGGTCCCACCGGATCGGGTCCTCCGGGGCGTGCACCTGCTGGGCAGAGGCGGCCGCCGGCAGCAGCGACAGGACGACGAGCGCGACCGCGAGGGTGCGCCCGGTCCGTCCTCGCGGGGCGCGGCGGCGCCGGTGGGTCACGAGGGGCGCAGGAGGGTGCGCAGACGACGTCCCAGCAGCTCGCGGTGCAGCTGGGCGCCCCGTTCCCCCAGCCGTTCCATCCGGTCGTTCGCGGCGCTGCGCGCCTCGGGGTTGCGCTGGCGCAGCAGCGGGGCGACGAGCTGTTCGAGCAGGGCGACCTGGCGGTCGGCGAACTGGGCGAACATGCGCAGGTGGCGCGGTTCGAGCCCCGCCTCGGCCAGGTCGGCGAGGATCCGCGCGGCGCGCAGGTCGGAGCTGTCGAAGCGGTCCGTGTCGGGCAGCAGGCCGTGCTCGACCAGGCCACGCACGACCGCGACGTCGAGGCCCACCGCCTCGGCCAGCTCGGTGGTCGTCATGGCCACGTCGGTGCTGGGGCTGGCCAGCAGGCTGGTGGCCACCACGGGGATCTCGTCCTCGCCGCGCAGCGTGGCCACGTCGTCGGCCTCGGGGGCCGTGGCGGGGTTCTCCACCGGCAGGCCGGCGTCGATGCGTTCGAGCTCGTCCTTGATGACCTTGAGGGGCAGGTACCGGTCGCGCTGGGCGCGCAGCACGTACCGGAGCCGGTCGACGTCGCCGTCGCCGAACTTGCGGTAGCCGGACTCGGTGCGGTCCGGGTTGATCAGTCCCTCGGCCTCGAGGAAGCGGATCTTCGAGATCGTGATGTCGTCGAACTCGTCCTTGAGGCGGTTGAGGACCTCCCCGATGGAGTGGCTCACTGCGTCTCCGAGCCCACGTAGACGAGCTTGAAGCGGCCGACCTGGATCTCGTCGCCGGCCTCGAGCCGGTGCTCGTCGACCCGGGCGCCCGACACGTAGGTGCCGTTGAGGGACCCGAGGTCGTGCAGGATGAGCCCGGCGTCGGTGCGGTGGATCTCGGCGTGGTTGCGCGACACGGTCACGTCGTCGAGGAACAGGTCGGCATCGGGGTGCCGCCCGATCGTGATGAGGTCCCGGTCGAGCAGGAACCGCGCCCCGGTGGAGGGGCCACGCACCACGACCAGCATCCCGGTCCCGGGCGACAGCGACGGCAGGTCCTCGAGGTGCTCGCGCTGGTCCAGGCCGGTGAGGTCGATGGAGGCCGTCGTGCCCTGGCCGGCTTCGGGGCGCAGGATCTTGGCCCCGCACGCCGGGCAGTAGTTGGCGTGGTCGGGCACCGTGGTCCCGCAGTTCGTGCAGTACATCGACCCTCCTTCGCGTTCCGCGGCCGCCCCGGCGCATGTGCAGCCGCGTCCCCGACCGTCAACGTCAGGTCGAGGTCACGGTCCGGGGCAGCCTACTGGCCCGGGACGCGCCGGGGCACCCGTCGAGGACAGGGTGCGGACAGGGCGCGGATCAGCCCTGGACGTGGGCCTGGTAGGCCTCGGCGTCCATCAGGGCGTCGAGCTGGCTGCGGTCCCGGGGCTCGATCGCCACCATCCAGCCCTCGCCGTAGGGGTCCTCGTTGATCAGCTCGGGCCGATCCTCGAGCCCGTCGTTGCGTTCCCGGATCACGCCCGAGATCGGGGCGAACAGGTCGCTGACCGACTTGGTGGACTCGACCTCGCCGAAGGCCTGGCCCTGCTCGACCTCGGCACCGGCCGTGGGCAGGTCCACGTACACCACGTCCCCGAGCTGGTCCTGCGCGAAGTGGGTGATCCCCATGCGGACGACGTCGCCGTCCTCGCGGGTCCACTCGTGGGCCTCGGTGTATCGACAGTCGCTGGGGATGTCGGTCGACACGGTGCGTTTCCTCGTCGGCAGACGGGCAGGATGGGGGGCGGCAGCCTAGTCGTCGACGCGCCCACGGGCGGCCCGGATGCCCCGCGCGTAGTCCACGGCCACCACCCAGTACAGCACGACGCTGACGAGCAGCATCACGAAGCCGATGAGCCACAGCACCCGCTGCGGGTCCTCGGCCGTGCCCACGATGCCGGCCGCGATCAGCGGCACGAAGGACCACATCAGGCCGAAGGTCGCGGTCTTGCCCAGGCGGGTCACGGCCGGCGGGCGGCCGCCCCGGCGCAGCATGACCAGCCCGATCAGCAGCAGGGCGAGGTCCCGCACGACGACGGCGACGACCAGCCACCAGGGCAGCAGCCCCGAGACCACCAGCGCCACCGCGATGGTCATGATGAACAGCCGGTCCGAGAGCGGGTCGAGCAGCTGCCCCAGCCGGGTCACCTGGTTGAACCTGCGGGCGACGTACCCGTCGAGCCAGTCGGTCGCCCCGAAGATCACCCCCACCAGCAGCCCCCTCGCGAGCCGGCCGCTGGCCAGCTCCCAGTACACGAAGGGCAGGATCAGCAGGCGGGCGAACGAGAGCAGGTTCGGGACCGTGAGGATCCGGTCGCTGACCTCCTCGGACCCGTCACCGCCGAGGTCATAGAGCCGCAACGAGCGCCTCCTGCCTCGGCGCGCCCCGGCGTCGCCGGGGCGGGAAGTGGTGGGGATGGTGTGTGGTCGGGCTGGCCGGACTTGAACCGGCGACCCCTCGCCCCCCAGACGAGTGCGCTACCTGACTGCGCCACAGCCCGGTGCGGCGTGTGCCGCGGGGGGCGGACGCTACCCCATCGCTCGGAACCGCACCAACCGCGCGCGGCAACTGGGCACCGCAGCCCTGCTGCTCCCCGGGTCCGAGGTGCCCAGTACCCGGCGGACCGCCGATTCTCGGGCACCGTGGCCGCCGGGACGATCCGGGGGGCTCGCGGTGCCCAGTCCGAGCGTCTACCTGTCGTTGATGACGATCGGGACGCCGGTGAAGCCGAAGGAGGTGCGCAGCTCGCGTTCGAGGTAGCGCCGGTAGGCCGGCACCAGGGGCCGGTTGGTGAAGGCCACGAAGCGGGGCGGGCCGACGTCGACCTGGGTCATGTAGCGGATCTTGAGGACGCGGCCGCTCTGGGTGGGGGGCGGGGTCTTCGCGGTGACCTCGTCGAGCCACTGGTTGAGCTGGCGGGTGGGGATGCGCTGGCGGTACTCGCCCCAGACCTCGCGCAGGGTGGGCATGATCCGCCGCGCCCCGCGCCCCGTCAGCGCGGACACGTTCACGCGGGGCGCCCAGTGGAAGAAGTTGAGGAGCCGGTCGAGCTCGCGTTCGAGGTCCACGCGCCGGTCGGCGTCGACGCGGTCCCACTGGTTGATCACCAGCACCACGCCCCGCCCCGCCTCACGCAGCAGCGCGGCCAGGCGCTGGTCCTGCTCGCCCAGCGGCCGGGACCCGTCGATGACGAACAGCGACAGGTCGGCGCCCTCGACCGCGGCACGGGTGCGGTCGACCGAGTACAGCTCGGTGTCCTCGCCGGTGCGGTAGCGCCGGCGCATGCCGGCGGTGTCGACGAAGACCCACGGTTCGCCGTCGACCTCGACCATGGTGTCGACGGCGTCGCGGGTGGTGTGGGGCACGTCGTCGACGATCGAGCGTTCCTGGCCGAGCAGGCGGTTGAACAGCGAGGACTTGCCCACGTTGGGTCGCCCCACCAGCGCCACGCGCGGGACGGGGTCCTCCTCGGGCAGGCGGTCGGGCCCCTCCGGGATGTGGACGAACACCTCGTCGAGCAGGTCTCCCACGCCGCGCCCGTGGCGGGCCGAGACCGGGTGGCCCTCGCCGAGCCCGAGCGAGTACAGCTCGTGCGCGAGCAGCTCCTGGCGTTCGCCGTCGGCCTTGTTGGCCACCAGCAGCACGGGCGCCCCGCCCCGGCGCAGCAGCCGGGCGTAGCGCTCGTCGTCCTCGAGCGCCCCGACGGTCACGTCGACGACGAACAGCACGACGTCGGCGTCGGCGATGGCGGCCTCGGCCTGCTCGACGATGCGGGCGTTCATGCCCTGGGCCGCGTGCTCCCACCCGCCGGTGTCGACCAGCAGGAAGGGCCGGCCGAGCCAGTCGGCCACGTGCTCGGTGCGGTCGCGGGTGACGCCGGGGCGTTCCTCGACGATGGCGACCCGGCGGCCGAGGATGCGGTTGACCAGCGTCGACTTGCCCACGTTGGGGCGCCCGACGACGGCCACGCGGGGCAGGCGCTGGCGCACCCGCAGCGGGGCGGTGCGTCGGGCACGTTCGACCTGCTCGACGATGCGTGCCACGACCTGGTCGACGTCGAGGCCGGTGGTGTCGAGCTCGTAGGCGTCCGGGGCGCGGGTGAGCGGGGCGACGTCCCGGGTGCTGTCGCGCTCGTCACGCTCCTGCAGCGACCGGACCATCTCGTCGGTGACGGGCTGGCCGAGCTGCTCGGCGCGCCGCCGTGCCCGTTCCTCGGCCGACGCCGTCAGGAACA
This sequence comes from uncultured bacterium, assembly GCA_963796225.1. GTDB lineage: Bacteria > Actinomycetota > Nitriliruptoria > Nitriliruptorales > Nitriliruptoraceae > CAWCLK01. Next base: position 184,709 of record CAWCLK010000006.1, on the reverse strand, counting down.
CCTTGAGGTCCGCGTCGGGCAGGACGACGGTGCCGATGTCACGGCCCTCGACGACCCCGCCGCGCTGGGCGGCGGTGCGCTGCAGCGGCGTCATGGCCTCGCGGACCGACGGCAGGGCCGACACGTGGGACACGCCGGCGGTGACGGCCTCGCCCCGGATCTCGTCCTCGACGTCCTCGTCGTCCAGCCACGTGCGACCGTCACTCCGGGACACGCGCACGCCCTGGGCCACGGCGCCGCAGCCTCCGTCGTCGTCGAGGTCCACCCCCGCGCGCAGGCAGGCCAGGGTCACCGCCCGGTACAGCGCGCCGGTGTCGACGTGCGGGACGGCCAGCGTGTCGGCGAGCTCGCGGGCCACCGTGGACTTGCCGGACCCGGCGGGGCCGTCGATGGCGACGATGGGGCCGCGACCGGCCTCGACCGTGTCGCTCATGGTGCCTCCTGCAGCGGCTCGACCTGCCCGCCGAGGGCGGCGAGGTGGTCGAGGAACGAGGGGTACGAGGTCGGCACGGCGTCGAAGCCGTGGACCTCGACGGGACGGGCGGCGACGGTCGCACCGACGGCCGCGCTCATCGCGATGCGGTGGTCGCCGTGGGCGTCGATGGACCCGCCCCCGCGGGGCTGCTGGCCCCCGGGGACGCTGAAGCCGTCGGCGCGGGTCTCGACCTCGAGGCCGAGCGCGTCGAACACGGCGGCGATCCCGTCGATGCGGTCGGATTCCTTGTGGCGCAGCTCGGTGGCGTCGTGCACGACCATGCCGCCGCTGGACAGCGCCGCGGCCACGGCCAGCACCGGCAGCTCGTCGATCGCGTCGACCACCCGGTCCCCGGCGACCTCGGCCCGACCGTCGAGCGCACCTGCGGCGAGCACGAGGTCGGCGACGGGTTCGCCGCAGACCTCGCGGGGGTCGGCCAGCGTGACCTGCGCCCCGAGGTCGGTCAGGACCCGGACCATGCCGGTGCGGCCGGGGTTGACGCACACACCGGGCAGGCGCACCGCCGTGCCGGCGATGGCTCCCGCCACGAGCCAGAACGCCGCCGACGAGGGATCGCCGCTGACGTCGATGCGGTCGCCGTGCAACGGGGCGGGGTCGAGGGTGACGACCTCCCCCGGGCCCTCGCCGGTCTCGACCTCGACGCCGAGGTGGGCCAGGAGCCGCTCGGTGTGGTCGCGGCTGGGCCCCGGGGAGCGCACCGTCGTCGGGCCGTCCGCCCGCAGCCCGGCGAGCAGCAGGCACGACTTGACCTGGGCCGACGCCACCGGCGAGTCCCACGTGATCCCCCGCAGTCCCCCGCCACGGATCGCCAGCGGCGGCAGCCGGCCGTCGTCGCGCCCGTCCACCCGGGCGCCCATGGCACGCAGCGGATCGGCCACCCGCCCCATGGGCCGGCGGCGCAGGGACGCGTCGCCGGTGAGGACGGCCAGCCCGTCGATCCCCGCGACCACACCCGCCAGCAGGCGCATCCCGGTACCGGCGTTGCCGCAGTCGAGCACGTCGGTGGCCTCGTGCAACGGCCCGGCGACGGACCCGGCGAGGTTGCCGTCCCGGTCGGGGGCCAGGTCCAGCTGCGCCCCGAGCGTCGCCAGGCATTGCGCGGTCGAGGTGACGTCGCCGGACGGGGCGAGCCCGGTCACGGCCACAGGACCGCCGACCATGGCGCCGAGCAGCAGCGCCCGGTGCGACAGGGACTTGTCCCCGGGCACGACGACCTCGCCGGCCAGCGGGCCGGGATGCACGCGGACGCTCGCGGTCACCACCTACTCCGGCAGGTCGGTGCGCAGCTGGGTGGCGGCGTGGAGGTAGACGTGCCGCAGCTCGGACTTGTCGCGCTCGGTGTAGGCGTGGACCAGCACGCGCACGCAGCGGTCGATGCCGCCCTCGACCTCGAGCTCGCGCGCGCACAGCAGCGGCGTGTGCACGAACCCCGCCTCGCGGGCGGCCAGCGCCGGGAACCCGCAGGTGACGTCGGCCGTGGCGGTGAAGACGATCGACACGAGGTCGTCCTCGACGAGCTCGTTGCGTTCGAACAGGGCGTGGATGAGCTCCTGGGTGCGTTCGATCATGTGGTCACGATCGTCCACGTCGAGGGTCGTGGCGCCTCGGAGCGCCCGGACACGCTCGCTCACTTGGGACCTCCTCGGCCCTGGCGGGCCGCGCGTTCTCGTCGTTCACGTCGGGTGGTGCGTTCGTGGCGGGGCGCGCCCCGTCGCCCCTCGACGGCGGCGTGCAGCCTCCCGACCTCCTGCTGGGTGAGGAACCGCCACTTGCCCTGCCGCAGGTCGCCGAGCTCGACGCCGCCGAAGGCCACCCGGGCCAGCCGCTCGACCGGGTGCCCGATCTCCGCGAACATGCGGCGGACCTCGCGCTTGCGGCCCTCGGTCATGACCAGCTGTACCAGGGCCTTGCCGTGCTGCTCCTCGAGCACCTCGACCGATCGGGGACGGGCGGTGCCGTCCTCGAGCTCGACCCCGTCACGCAGCTGCTGCAGGGCCCGGCCCTTGAACGGGGCGGCCACCAGCGCCACGTAGGTGCGTGGCACCTCGCGGGAGGGGTGCAGCAGGTCGTGGGTGAGGTCACCGTCGTTGGTGAGCAGCAGCAGGCCCTCGGTGTCGAGGTCGAGCCGTCCCACCGGGAACAACCGCATCGGGAGGTTCACCAGGTCCATGACCGTGCGCCGCCCCTCGGGGTCGTCGACGGTCGTGACGACGCCCTGGGGCTTGTTGAGCATCACGTAGACCCGGTCGGGGTCGGCGTTGATGCGTTCGCCGTCGACCCGGATGTCGTCCTGGGTCGCGTCGACCTTGCACCCGAGCTCGGCGACCTCGCCGTTGACGGTGACCCGGCCCTCCGCGATCAGCTCCTCGCTGGCGCGTCGGCTGGCGACACCCGCCGCGGCCATCACCTTCTGCAGGCGTTCGCGTCCGTCGTCGCTCACGTGGGCTCCTGGTCCGGACCGGCCGTGTCCTCGTCGGATGTGGCCGCGGGCTCGTCGGGTGCGGCCGCGGGCTCGGCGTCGGGCTCGTCGTCGTCGGCCGAGGACACCGCGTCGCGGAGCTGGGCCATCGCGTCCCGGGCCACGCGTTCCAGCGCCCCGGTCAGCTCGTCCATCTCCTCCTCCTGCGCCCGGCGACGGGCGGCGGCGTCGCGCCGCAGCTCGCGCTGGCGCTCCCGGGCCTGCTCGGCCGGGTCCTCCTCGCTGGGTTCGGCCTCGGGGTCCCAGCGGGCGGACCCGGTCGAGGCGATCTCGCGGCCCTCCTGCAGCCGGCGCCGGGCGGCCTTGAGCTGGTCCGGGGTCGGCTCGTCCGGGGCGGGGTTCTCGACCAGGTACTCGGTCAGCGGCGGCAGGTCGTCGAGGGCGGTCAGGCCGACCTTCTCGAGGAACTCGGTGGTCGTGCCGTACAGGACCGCCTGGCCCGGCCCGTCGTCGCGGCCGACCTCCTCGATCAGCCCGCGGGAGACCAGCGAGCGGACCGCCCCGTCGGCGTTCACGCCGCGGATGTCGCCGACCTCCGTGCGGGAGATCGGCTGCTTGTAGGCGATGACGGCCAGCGTCTCGAGCGCGGCCTGGCTGAGCCGCCCCGACCGCCCCGCGAGCACGTGGCGTTCGACGTGCTCGCGGGTCTCGGCGGCGGTGTACAGGCGCCATCCCCCACCGACGTTGCGCAGCACCAGCCCGGACTGGCGCTCCTCGAGGCGCTGGGCCAGCTCGGCCGTCAACGGCTCGACCTGTCCCGGCGTGCAGTCCAGGGCGGTGGCCAGCGTGTCGAGGTCCAGTGGGTGGTCGGCGAGGAACAGGACCGCCTCGAGGCCACGGAGGCGGTCGAGGTCGATGCCGGCGTCGGTCCCGGTGTCGCTCACGGGGACTCCTCGGTGGTGGGGTCGGTCGGGGCGGGGTCGGTCGGTGGCGGGGTCGATCGGGGCAGGGTCCTCGTCCGGCGCCCCGCTGGTCTCGAGCTCGGAGAGCACGGAGAGGTCCGTGGCCGCCTCGCGTCGTTCCACGGTCAGCTCGCCCCGGTGGTCGGGCTGCTCGAGGTCGAGGTGACCGAGCTTGTAGAGCTCGAGCATCGCGAGGAAGAACACGATCGCGTCGCCCCGCCGCTGCCCGGTCACCAGCGACACGAACCCGGTGGTGTCCCCCGGGTCCATCACGGCGTCGAGCACGCGGCCCGCCGCGTCCTGGATGCTGATGAAGCTGCGCCGGATGTGGTCGATCCGGATCTCGGGTTCGGGGCGGGGCGCGGTGGCCAGGGCCGCCAGCCGGGCGAGGTCCTCGATGCCGACGTGCAGGTCCGCGTCGGGCACGAGCCGGCGCCAGACCGGGTCGAGCGGCACGTCGCGGCCATGGTGGTCACCGTGGACCTCGAGGCGGACCTGCAGCTCCCACGCGACGTCACGGAAGGCGCGGTACTCGAGCAGGCGCGCGTACAGCATGTCGCGCGCCTCGCCGAGCAGGTCCTCGAGCTCCTCCTGCTGGTCGCGGGGCAGCAGTCGCGCGGCCTTCAGCTCGACCAGGGTCGCCGCGACCACGAGGAAGCGCGTGGCGGTCTCGAGGTCGAGCTCGTCGATGCCCTGCAGGGACGCCAGGAAGTCCTGCGTGATGTCGGCGAGGTCGACCTCGGTGATGTCGAGCTTGCGCTTGGCGATCAGCTGCAGCAGGAGGTCGAAGGGCCCCTGGAAGACGTCGAGGTGGACCTCGTACTGACCGGGCGTCGCCGTGTCCGCACCACCCATCGACGTGCCGCTTTCGGTCGCGTCCCTTCGGGCGCCGTGGTCCGGGGCCCGGACCCGCGAGCCTACTCGCTCGCCGCCGGGTCCTCGTGTCAGCCTTCCATGGACCGGCCCCAGATCCACGAGGCGACGTCGGTCCGCACGCGGCCACGGTGGCGGCGCTGGTAGGCGGCAGCGAGGCAGGCGAGCACGGCCAGTGGGTGCATGCCGGCGGGCGGCGGCGGGGTGGTACGGGGGGCGAGGGCCCGGACGGCCTGGTCGGCCAGCGGGGCGGCCGTGGCCGGCGGCAGGCTGGCGGCGCGGACGAGCACCGACCGGATCGCCAGGTAGTCGTCCTCGTCCAGCCCGGTCACGTCCAGGCGCGCGGCGTAGCCCTCGGCTCCGGGCGGCGGCTCGAACCGCATGGCGGTGACGCCCCTGCGCCCCCGCGGCTCGCGGATCACGAGCGTGCCCGCCGCGAGGTCGCCCAGACGCTGCGCCCGGCGCGTGAACAGGGCCGACAGGACCGCCACACCGCCCGAGCTGAGCCAGAAGTCCACGAGCCCGAGGGCCGCCCGGATCGCGGCGTGCCGGAACCCGACGGGCCCGGCCTCGATCGTCACCACGCGCAGGCCCAGGGCGGCCTTGCCCGGGGTGCGCCCCCGCCACAGGGTCTCGAAACCGGCCGGGTAGCCGAAGAGGATGGCGAAGACGACCAGCAGGAAGACCACGGTGGCGACCCAGCCGCCCTCGAACACCGACACGGCCGACGCGGCGAAGGACAGCAGGACCAACGCGATGCCCTGGATCAGCAGGTCGAGCACCAGCGCCAGGCCGCGCGACCCCACCGAGGCCACGGGCAGCCCCAGGACGACCGCCTCGGGGGTGACCAGGCCGGCCTCGGCGACGTCCCCGCCCCGACCGCCGCCAGCCAGCAGCCCGTCGGTCGGCGTGCCTGCGGCCACGGCACGTCCTCCCATCGGGTCCACGTAGGCTCCCGGACGGTACCGGCGGCCGACGAGCGGAGGTGGGTGTGGACCGCGACAGCTTCGTCGAACGCCACGCCCCGACCTGGGACCGCCTGGCCGAGCTGGTCGGGCGCCGACACCTCACCCCGGCCGAGTCGGACGAGCTGGTGCGCCTCTACCTGCGCGCCTCCAGCCACCTGGCCTCCGCGCGGCGGCGCTACGCCGACCCGGAGCTGCTGCTGCACCTCAACACGCTGGTGGCCCGCGCCAACGCCCGGGTCTACGGCACGCGCACCCGGACCCTGCAGGGGATCCGGCACGCGTTCACCCACACCTTCCCCGCCGCCATGTGGCACCTCCGGCGCCCGATCCTGCTGGCCACCGCCGTGTTCGTCGCGGTGTTCGCGGCGACCACCGTGTGGATCGCCACGACGCCGGCGGCGCTGGACGTCGCGATCCCGCCGGAGGTCCGCGAGGCCTACCTCGCCGAGGACTTCGTCGGCTACTACTCGTCCCAGCCCGCGGGGCAGTTCGCCGCACTGGTGTTCACCAACAACGCGCGCATCGGCATCCTCGCCTTCGCGTCCGGGATCGCGTTCGCCGTCCCCACGCTGGCGGTGCTGGCGTACAACGCGCTGAACGTGGGCGTGGCCGCCGGGGCGTTCCACGCCGCGGGGCGCGCGCCGCTGTTCTGGGGGCTGATCCTGCCCCACGGGCTGCTGGAGCTGAGCGCGATCTTCGTGGCCGCCGGGACGGGGCTGGCGCTCGGCTGGTCGCTGGTCTCGCCCGGCGACCGGACCCGGGCCGCCGCCCTGGCCGAGCAGGCCCGACGCGCCATCGTGATCGTCGTGGGGCTGGTCCTGGTGTTCCTGGTGGCCGGGCTGCTCGAGGCCTTCATCACCCCGTCCGCACTGCCCACCTGGGCCCGCGTCGGCACGGGGGTGCTGGTCGAGGTGACCTTCATCGCCTACGTGGTGGGGTTCGGGCGGGCCGCGGCGGCCGAGGGGTACACGGGGGCGCTGGGCGAGGCACGACGTCGCCCCGGACGCGTCACAACCGTCCCGTCGCCTTGACCTCCAGGTAGGCGTCCGCCAGCCGGGCCGCCAGCTCGCCCGGCGGGGCGTCGACGACGCGGGCGCCCATCTGTCGCAGCAGCTCGGCGGTGCGGTCGCGCGCACGTCGGACCGTCACCGCCCCGGCTGCCCGGTACGCCCCCTCGGCGTCCTCGGGTGCCGTCGTGCGCCAGGCCTCGACCTCGGGATCCTGGACGCTGCCGACCAGCACGAGGTGGCGGGCCAGCAGCAGCGGCAACGCCGGCACCAGCGTCTCGGCCAGGGCCTCGGAGGACAGCTCGGTCAGCAGCACCAGCAGGCTGCGGCGTCGTTGCTGGGCCACGGCCACGCCGAACACGTCCTCGTACGCGGACTCGGTGAGGTCGGGTTCGAGGTCGAACATCGCCCGCGTCACCCGGGCGAGCTGACCACGGTCCCCGCGGGGCGGGACCGCCGCCCGGACACCGGCGGAGAAGGCCATCAGCCCGGCCCGGTCCCCCAGGCGGGTCGCCACCGTGGTGAGGGCCATCGCCGCGTCCATCGCGTGGTCCAGCCGCGGCACGTCGCCGACCATCCCGGCCATCAGCCGACCGCTGTCGAGCATCACCAGGACGGTCTGGTTGCGCTCGGCCCGGAAGGTGCGCACGATCGGGCGCCCCACCCGGGCCGTGGCCGCCCAGTCGACCCGGCGGACCTCGTCGTCGGGCGTGTACTCGCGCAGTGCCTCGAACTCGGTGCCCCGCCCCAGCGCCCGGGCCGAGCGCAGCCCCACGTCGAGGATGCGCCCCCGGGTGATGCGCAGCTCGGCCTCGCGGCGCGACCGGAAGGCCGGGTGGACCTCGAGCACGTCGTGCCGGTCACGCCGGTGCTGGCGCGCCAGCAGCCCCAGCGGGCCCGTGGTCCGCACCGTCAGCGCCGGCAGGTCGAAGCGCCCGCGGCGGCTGGGGCGCAGCGTCGTGGTGGCCCGTGCCCCCTCCCCCGGCGGCAGGTCGAGGCGGACCCGGCGGTGCTGGGCGTGCAGCGACGGGGCGGGTTCGTCGGCGATCGCGACGTGCAGCGCGCGTCGCGCCGGGTTGGACACGACCCACGCCAGCTCGGCGTCCTGGCCGAGCGGGACCACCCCCGGGGCCACCCGGGCGACCGGCACCGTCCACGGTGCCGGAGCCAGGACGGCATCGACGATCGCCACCACCGCCACGACGAGCACGGCCCCCCAGGCCGCGGGGACCCACAGCACCGGGACGGCCACGGCCGCCACGAGGACGGCGAGGCGCACGGTGGGCACGGGCACGAGCCCGCCCCACCAGGCCCGGCCGAACGGCTCCGGCGACGGCGCCGGCGTGGGACGGACGTCCTCGTCGCTCACCGCGGGACGGGCACGCTGGCCAGGACGCGGTCGAGCACCCCGTCGGCGGTCGCCCCCTCCAGCTCGACCTCGGGGCGCAGCCCGATGCGGTGGCGCAGCGTCGGCTTGGCGATGGCCTTGACCTCGTCGGGGGTGACGAAGTCCCGCCCCGACAGCCAGGCCCACGCCTTGGCGGCGTGCAGCAGCATGGCGGCCCCGCGGGGCGAGACGCCCAGGGACACGGAGGGCTGGTCCCGCGTGGCCCGGGCCAGGGCGACGATGTACTCGCGCACCGGGGCCTCGGCGTGGACCTCGGCGACCTCGCGCCGCCCCGCCTCGATCACGTCGCCGTCGGCCACGGCGGACAGGTGCGACAGGTCGTGCGGGTCCAGCCCCGCGTCGTGGCGGGCCAGGACCTCGGCCTCCTGGGCGGCGTCGGGGTAGCCCACGACGAGCTTGAACAGGAAGCGGTCGAGCTGGGCCTCGGGCAGTGGGTAGGTGCCCTCGTACTCGACGGGGTTCTGGGTGGCGACGACGATGAAGGGCCGCGGCAGCGGGTGGGCGGTGCCCTCGGCGGAGACCTGCCGTTCCTCCATCGCCTCGAGCAGCGCTGCCTGGGTCCGGGGCGGGGTGCGGTTGATCTCGTCGGCGAGCAGGAGGTTGGTGAACACCGGCCCCTGCCGGAAGGTCAGCGCCTGCCCGTCGCTGGACAGCACGAGCTGGCCGGTCACGTCGGACGGCATCAGGTCGGGGGTGAACTGCACCCGGCGGGTCTGCAGCGAGAGGCTGGCCGACAGCGCCTTCACGGTCAGCGTCTTGGCCACGCCGGGGACGCCCTCGAGCAGCACGTGCCCGCCGGCGAGCAGCGCGGTGATCAGGCCGCTGACCACGCCCTCCTGCCCGACGATCACGCGCGCGACCTCGGCGCGGACGGCCACCAGGGCGTCTCGAGCCTCGGACATGCGGTCTCCCGTCGAATCGTGCGCGGCGTGGCGGGGCGCGAGCCTACTGGGGCCGTGTCCGCCCGGCCCGGGGACCCCGCCGGACGTCGCACCCGGCTCCGGACGCGGGCGAGGGCGGACGCCACCGCCACCAGCGTCGCGTCGTCGGGCACGGGCCCGTCGAGCAGGGCCGCGCGCACCCCACCGACGTCCAACGCGTCGTCGTCGAGCCGGTCGACCAGCAGCTCCACCAGCACGTCGGGTGGCGTGTCGTGGGGGACGTGCAGGGCCTGGGCCACCTCGACGCGGAGGTCCTCGCGCAGTCGACCTGCGGCGGCCTCGCGGTGCCCGCCCCGCCCCAGCAGGTCACCGATGGCCAGGGCGAGCTCGCTGGCGGGGACACGGACCGGCAGGCGTTCGGCGACCGGTGGTCCGTGCCGTCGGGCCCGGGCCAGGGCGACCACCACGGCGGCAGCCGCGAGCAGCCAGAGTGCCTCGACCACGCCGTCGGGCAGCAGCGACAGCAGCGGGGTGTCGCCCCCGACCGTCGCATCCCAGACGACCGTGACGTCTCCCTCGCCCTCGGGCACCAGCAGGGCGGCGGCCAGCTGCGCGTGGTCGGCTTCGCCCAACGAGCGGTTGACCAGCGCGTCGACCGCCCCGGTGACGACGACCTCGCCGGCGCCCCGGGGCGCCACGACCAGCCCGTCGCCCCCACCCACCGGGAAGCAGCTGGCCGTGGCGTCCGTCGGCGCGTCGAGGACCACCCACCGCGCCGACTCGACGCGGTCGGCGACCCCGTCGAGCAGGTCGCAGGCCGGTTCCCGGCCGAGCACGCCGAGGGTGTCGGTGAACAGCTCGCCGGTCGCCGGCACGGGGTTGAGGGGCGAGGCGGGGTCGAACAGGACCAGCCGCGCCCCGTCACGCACCCGTGCCGCGACCTGGTCGCGGGTGGCGTCGTCGAGCCGGTCCGTGAGCACCACGATCGTCTGGCCGGCGCCCCCCGGACCCGGGGCGTCCCCGATCGCCACGTCGGCGCCGAGCTGCTCGGCGAGCCGCAGCATCCCGGCGGTCCCGGTCGGGCCGGTGCCGCGTGGGTCCAGCGGGACCCCGTCCCCCGACGGACGGACCAGCCACACCAGCGACGGCCAGCACCAGCACGGCCAGGCCGGCCGCCACGAGCGTCCCGCGCCGGCCCCTCATCGGGTGGCCCCGGCGGGGCGCGCGCGCCGCGTCCCGGTGTCGGTCGCCACCGCCAGGACCGTGTCGACGTCCTCGGCGCTGGCGGCGCGTCGGGCGTACCACACCCGTTCGAAGACCTCGGAGGCCCGGGCGAAGGCCTCGACCCGGTCGGGGCGTCCCGCCGCGACCTGCCGGCGGTACTCGCCGACGGTTCGGCCGGGGACCTCCTCGAGGGCCCCCTCCCCCGCCAGGCCCGCGACCACCGCCCGGTAGCCGCACCGCACCGCCTCGGCGAGGTCGCCGGCCTCCCGGGCGGCCCGGGCGTCGGCCAGCCAGTCGGCGGCGGGACGGCGGGTGATCACCACGGCCTGCGGGCCGTCCTCGGCGACCGCGCCCCGGCGCAGCACCACCACGGCACGGACCACCAGCAGCGCCCCGACGACCACGGCCAGGCCCACCAGGCCCCACGCCAGGACCGTGCCCGCCCCCGAGTCGAACAGGGACGCGAGCCGTTCGAGGAACCACTGCCGCACGTCGTCGCGCAGCCGGCTGAGCCAGGTCTCCTGGGAGGCCGTGAAGGCAGGGTCCCGCAGGATGCGGTCCACGGTCCGGCCGACCTCGTCGCCGTCCACGGTGCTGCGCGGCCACGCCAGCACCGGACCCCCCGTGGGCCCACTCACCGGCGCAGCTCGGAGACGAGCACGGCGACGTCGTACCCCTCGGTGCGGATGCGCTGGTCGACGTGGATGGCCAGGGCCGCGAACGCCCCGAGCGGCACGGTCACGAGTCGGTCGAGGATCCCACCGACGGCGACGAACACCCACGCCCCGGGGATGCCGAAGAAGGCCGGGATGCTGATGGCGGAGCTGACCGCGCCGCCGAGCAGCGAGAACACCAGCCCCACGGCGAGCGACACGCCGATGGTCGGCCAGAACCGTCGCCGCAGCAGACGCCACGCGCGTCCGATCCCACGCATGGGGCCGAGCTCCTCGACCACCACGCACGGGACGACGAGGTACCCGAGTGCGATCAGGCCGACCACCAGCACCAGGCTGGCCAGGCCCAGTGGCAGGCCCAGCAGGACCGCGGCCACGCCGCCACCCGTGGCGCCGACCAGGGCCACCACCAGCACGACGACCACGACCACACCCGCGCCGAGCAACGCCAGCAGCAGGAAGGCCCCGAGCGTCGCCCCGTACCGCCGTGCGCCGGCGCGCAGGGACTCCCGCCAGTCCGGGCGGTGGTCGGCGTCCGCGTGCGCCCCCATCCAGGTGAGCGCCGCCATGACCAGCGGCAGCACGAACAGGGACAGCACGCTGCCGGCCAGCGACAGGGCGATCATCCGCCCGTCGACGTCGGCCGGCACGGGGTCGCTGAACACCGACGTGGGCGAGACGAACGCCGTGCTGGCCAGGACCTGGATCGGCCCGAGGACCAGCAGGATCAGCAGCGACGCCGGGGCGGCGCAGACCCGCAGCAGCCGGAAGGCGGTGTCGAGGACGTCACCGACCCCCATCGGGTACAGCGGCACCAACCCGACGCGCTGGCGCGCCGCCGGCATGCCCGGAGGAGGCGGCGGCGGTGGCGGTGGCGTCGATCCCGGACCGCCGGACGGTGGCGGTGGCGGCGGTGGCGGGGGGTCGCTCGGGGCGCCGGATCCCTGCCCCCCGGGGGTCGCCCCGCCCGGGGTGGCCCATCCCTGGCCGTCGCTCATGGCCCCTCGATCCCGACGCGGCGGTGCACCAGCGGCGGAGGCGTGACCGGGTCCTCGACGAGCTCGATGCACGTGTCGAGCTCGGCCAGCGCCCATGCCGCGTCGTCGGCGGTGCGGGCGTGGACCCGCACGGCGACGTCGTCGGGCCCGAGCCGGGTCCCGATCGGGGCGAGCACCTCGAGCCCGACGGCCGGGTCGACGTCGTCCTCCTTGCGACGCCGCCCCGCCCCGAGCCCGGCGGCGACCTCGCCGACGCGACGGCAGGCCCACGCGGCCACGGTGCCGGCGCCGGGACGGTGCTCGACGACGTCGGGGGCGGCGGGCAGGACCTCCCACGGACGGTCGAGGACGGCGACGTCCCCGCCCTGTGCCTCGACCATGGCACCGAAGCGCTGCGCGGCGTCGCCGGACGCCAGGGCCTGCTCCACGCGGTTCCTGGCCTGGTCGGCGACGACGCCGGTGAGCTGGAGCGCGGCGGCGGCCAGGTCCAGGCAGAGGTCGCGGAACCGGCCCTCGCGGGACCCGGTCAGCACCTCGATGGCGTGCCCGACCTCGAGCGCGTTGCCGACCGCGGCCGACAGCGGCTGCGACATGTCGGTCACGAGCGCCCCGGTGCGACGGCCGTGGGCCTCGCCGATGTCGACGCACAGCCGCGCGAGGTCGACGGCGTCGTCGACGGAGGTCATGAAGGCGCCGTCACCGGTCTTGACGTCCAGCAGCACGTGGCTGGCCCCACCGGCCAGCTTCTTGCTCATCACGCTGGCGGCGATCAGGGCAGGTGACGGGACCGTCGCGGTGACGTCCCGCAGGGCGTACAGGCGCTTGTCGAGGGGCACGAGGTCCTGGGTGGCCGCGGCCACGGCCAACCCGATGCGTTCGACCTGGTCGTGCAGGCGGTCCGGGTCGAGGTCGACGGAGAACCCGGGGATGGACTCGAGCTTGTCGAGGGTCCCGCCGGTGTGCCCCAGGCCACGGCCGGACAGCTTGGCGACCTGCGCCCCGCACGCGGCGAGCAGCGGCGCCACCACCAGGGTGCAGGTGTCGCCCGACCCCGCCGGTCGAGTGCTTGTCGACCGTGGGGCCGGTGAGGTCGCCCAGGTCCACGACGTCCCCGGAGGCCACGAGCACCTCGGTCATGGCCACCGCCTCGGCGGTGGTGAAGCCGCGCAGCACGCCGGCCATGAGGAACGCCGACATCTGCTCCTCGGCGACCTCGCCGACCAGGTAGCCGTCCAGGAACGCCCGCAGCTCGTCGGCGGACAGCTCGTCGCCGTCGCGCTTGCGCGCGATCAGCCGGGGCGGGTCGAGCCGTGCGGTCACGCCCGAGAGGCGCAGTCGACGCACGTCACCGACAGGGGGCGCACCTCGAGCCGTTCCTCCTGGATGGGCTGCCCGCACGTCGAGCACAGCCCGTAGGTGCCGTCGTCCATCCGGGCCAGGGCCTCGTCGACCTGCTGCACCCGGGTCCGGGCCTGGTCGATCTGCGACAGCAGCTCGCTGCGTTCCTCGGTGGCCTGGCCGGAGTCGGCGAACCCGTCGTTGCCGACGTCGAGGTTCTTCACGCGCTCGCCGTAGGGGTCGGCGCCGTGCTCGTCCAGGAACTCGACGTGCTGGTCGCGTTCCTCGGTCAGCTCCTCGCGAAGCCGAGCCTGCGTCGCGGCGTCCATCGGCGTGCCCTTTCCAACGTGTGGCCCCTCGATCACGGAAGGCTAGCGGCGGGCGGCGAGCAGCAGCCCGATGACCGTCTTGGCATCGGTGATCTCGCCCCGCACCACGCCTTCGACGGCCTCGTCGAGCGGCATCCGGACCAGCTCCATGTCGGCCTCCTCGTGCTCGAGCACGAAGTCCTCCGGCGGATCGGTCTCGGCCAGGTCGCGGCCCGACGTAGACGTGGGTGCGCTCGGTGCTCCACCCGGCCGAGTTCTCGAACGTGGTCAGGTGGTCCAACCGCCCCGCGTGCAGGCCGACCTCCTCGGCGAGCTCGCGGCGAGCGGCATCGGCGAGGTCCTCGCCCTCGACGTCCAGGATGCCCGCCGGGATCTCGAGCAGGTACTGCCCGACGGGGTGGCGGTACTGGCGCACCAGCACCACGGAGCCGTCGGCGAACACCGGCACGACGGCGACCGCCGACACGTGGTCGACGACCTCGCGTTCGGTCTCGTCGCCGTCGGGCATCCGCACGGTGTCCACGCGCACGGTGGAGAAGCCGTCGTGCACGACTCGGGAATCCAGCGTCTCGAACCAGGCCACTCAGTGCTCCCCGACGACGTCGATCTCGACCTCGACCGCGTCCCGCAGCTCGGCAGCGGTCGGTTCGTCCAGCTCGACCGGCAGGCGCCCGAGCAGCTCGCGGTGCCGCTGGCGAGCGGCGACCACGAACCCCGCGAACAGCGGGTGCGGTCGGTTGGGCCGTGACTTCAGCTCGGGGTGGGCCTGGGTGGCCACGTACCACGGGTGGTCGGCCAGCTCGATGAACTCGACGAGGCGGTCGTCGGGCGAGGTGCCGGCGAACACGAACCCGTGGTCCTCGAAGACGCCCCGGTAGCGGTTGTTGAACTCGAAGCGGTGCCGGTGGCGTTCGTACACGACGGGTTCGTCGTCGTACGCGCCCCGGGTGCGGGTGCCCTCGCGCAGCCGGGCCGGGTAGGCCCCGAGGCGCATGGTGCCGCCCTTCTCGGTGACGTCACGCTGGTCGGGCATCAGGGCGATCACCGGGTCCGCGCACGACGGTTCGAACTCCGAGGAGTTGGCGTCGGCCAGCCCGACCACGTTGCGGCCGAACTCGATGCAGGCGGCCTGCAGTCCGAGGCACAGGCCGAGGTAGGGCACCTCGTGCTCGCGGGCGTGGCGGGCGGCCAGGATCTTGCCCTCGACCCCCCGGTAGCCGAACCCGCCGGGGACCAGCACGCCGTCGGCGAGCGCCAGGCGCTGCTCGACGCCATCGGCGGTCAGCTCGTCCGACGACACCCAGTCGATCTCGACGTCGACGCCGTGGTGCAACCCGGCGTGGCGCAGCGCCTCGACGACCGACAGGTAGGCGTCCGGCAGCTCGACGTACTTGCCCACGATGGCGACGGTGACCGGTTCGCGGGCCTCCTGGACCAGGTCGACCAGGCGTTCCCACTCGCGCAGGTCGGGTTCGACCTCGGGCAGCCGCAGCCGGCGGCAGACGACCTCGTCGAGGCCCTCCTCGCGCAGGCCCAGCGGCACCTCGTACAGGCTGGGACGGTCCAGCGCCGCGATGACGGCGTCGGGGTCGACGTCGGACTGCATGGCGACCTTGCGCCGCAGCCCCTCGTCGATGTCCCGGTCGCACCGCAGCACCAGCACGTCGGGCTGGATACCGATGGAGCGCAGCTCGCGGACGGAGTGCTGGGCCGGCTTGGTCTTGAGCTCGCCGGCGGCGTTGATGAACGGCACCAGCGCACAGTGGACGTAGCAGATGTTGTCGCGGCCGACGTCGTAGCGCAGCTGGCGGATGGCCTCGAGGAACGGCAGGCCCTCGATGTCACCGACGGTGCCGCCGACCTCGGTGATGACCACGTCGACGTCCCCGTCGCCGGCCACCGAGTGGATGCGGTCCTTGATCTCGTTCGTGATGTGCGGGATCACCTGGACGGTCTTGCCCAGGTAGTCGCCCCGTCGTTCCTTGTCGATGACCGAGGACCAGATCTGGCCGGACGACACCGACGAGCCGCGGTGCAGGCTCTCGTCGATGAAGCGTTCGTAGTGACCGAGGTCCAGGTCGGTCTCGCCGCCGTCGTCGGTGACGAACACCTCGCCGTGCTCGAACGGGTTCATCGTGCCCGGGTCGACGTTGATGTAGGGGTCGAGCTTCTGCATGGTCACGCGGAGCCCGCGGGCCTTCAGCAGGCGTCCGAGGGACGCGGCCGTGATGCCCTTGCCCAGGGCCGAGGAGACCCCGCCGGTGACGAAGATGTACTTCGTCTCGTCGGGGCGGTGCCGGACGGGCGGGTCGGTCGGCGTCGGGCGAGACGATGACGTGGGCACGAGGTCGGCCTCCTGGAGTCCTCCGGGGGCCGCCACGCTGCTCGCCTGAGCGGCCCGGGCGACGGTAGCCATCCGCCCACCTCGGGTGCAACGAGGTGCGCAGGTCCGCCCGCTACTCGCTCGAGCCTGAGCGCCGGATCCACGACCTCGAGGTGGACGTGGGGCCAGCGCTCGTTCAGGTAGCGGTCGACGTGGCTGGAGAACGGGAAGCGGTTGGCCGTGGTCGCCAGCACGGTCCGGCCGACCTCGAGCCGGTCCCCCGCGGCGACCTGGACCCCGTCGACGTGGATCAGGACCACGCGCAGGTCCGGGGCGTCGTCGGGGCGGATCTCGATGCGCGTGTCGGGGTACTGCCCGTACAGCGCGTACGGCCGGACCTCGGTCACCTCGCCGGTCACGGGGGCCAGGACCGGGTCGTCGTCGTGCAGCACCATGTCCACCGCCGACGTGGGCGGCAGCACGCGGCCCCGCGAGGACATCACGTGGTAGTCGGTCCCGCCGTCGTGGTCGGGCGGCAGCGTGATCCGGGTCGTGTTGTCGTTGGACAGGCCGTGCCCCACGGGGGTCATGGCCAGGGCCCCGGGCAGCGAGGCCTCGTGGTAGCCGACCACCATCGCGTCGGGCGAGACGACGTGGACGGCGAGGCCCTGCACGGTCGCCATGGGCGTGGTGGCGGGCGCGGTCGCGTCGAGGCCCTCGTGCTGGGCCTGCGGGGCGGCCGCGCGTGTGGCGACGTCGTCCGCGGCCGTGGTGACCGTCGGGGCCGGGGCGTCGGCCGACACGGCCGCCCCCCGCAGTCCCAGCACGGCCAGCATCCCCACCGCCCCGAGGGCGGCGACCCGGCGTCCGCGCCGGGGACGGGGCGTGAAGCCCAGCGCGGGGCCGCTGCCCCGGAGCGAGGGCAGCTCGTGCAGCTGGCGCGGTGTTCCCATGGTCTGCCTCAGCTCGCGCGTCGCCGGTCGGCCTCGTCCAGCAGCTCGCGGGCGTGGGCCCGCGCTGCCTCCCCCGTGTCGCCCCCGAGCATCCGGGACAGCTCGACGACGCGGTCGTCGGCGGCCACGTGGCGCGTGGTGGTCACCGTGCGCCCGTCGGCGATGCCCTTCTCGACGACGTGGTGCACGTCGGCGTAGGCGGCCAGCTGGGCCAGGTGGGTCACGCACAGGACCTGGCGACGCCCGCCGGCGGCCAGGCGGGCGAGCTTCTCGCCGACGGCCATCGCCGTCGCCCCGCCGATGCCGGCGTCGACCTCGTCGAAGACCAGCACGGCGGCGTCCTCGACGTCGGCCAGGGCCACCTCGATGGCCAGCGCGACGCGGGAGCGTTCCCCGCCGGACGCGGCCGTGGCCAGCGGACGCGGGGGCTCGCCCGGGTTCGCCGCCAGCAGGTAGGTCACCTCGTCCGCCCCGTCGGGGCCGGGGGCGGTCGGTTCGACGGCGACCTCGACGTGGGCGTGGGGCATGGCGAGGTCGCCCAGGTGCCCCTCGACCGTGGCGGCCAGGCGGTCGGCGGCGACCCGACGGGAGTCGCGCAGGGCGTCGGCCAGCCGCGTGACCTCGGCCTCGAGGCGCTCGACCTCGGCCTCGAGTCCGTCGGACGCGTCGGTGTCGGCCTCGAGCTCGGCGACGCGGTCGACGGCGCGGGCCTCGTAGGCCAGGACGGCGTCGAGGTCGTCGCCGTACTTGCGCTGCAGGGCCTGCAGGGCGCCCCGGCGCTGCATCAGCACCGAGAGCTGCTCGGGGTCGGACTCGACCGTGTCGGCCTGGTCTCGCAGGTCGCCCGCGACGTCCGCGGCCAGGGACGCGAGCTCCTCCACCCGTGCCCGGAGGTCGCGGGAGGCCTCGGTCTCGGTCGGCAGGCGCCGCAGCGCGTCGACGGCGACGCCGATGGGGTCGAGCGCCCCGTCGGAGCCCAGCGCGACGGCGGCGCGGGACAGGCCGAGCTGCAGGTCCTCGGCGTGCTCGAGCTCGGCCAGGCGGTCGTCGAGGCGCGCGTCGGCGTCGGGGTCGATCCCGACGGCGGCGATCTCGTCGAGCTCGAAGCGCAGCCGATCGAGCTCGCGAGCGCGTTCGCGGGCGCCGGTGTGCAGCTGCTCGAGGCGGGTCCGGGCGTCGCGCCACGCCGCGTACGCCTGCCGGTAGGTCGCCAGGGTCCGGGCGTGCGGGTCCCCGGCGTAGGCGTCGAGCAGCGCCCGCTGCACGGCGGGGCGGGCCAGCCGGTGGTGGTCGTGCTGGGCGTGCACCTCGACGTGGGGCCCGAGGACCTCGGCGAGCGCGCCCGCAGGCGCCATCCGGCCGCCCATGCGGGCACGGCTGCGGCCCTCCGCCGGCACCTCGCGCGACACGACCAGCTCGCCCGGGTCGTCGGTCCACTCGTCGGCCGCGGGCGGCGCCGGGCAGAAGCGTGCTTCGACGCGGGCCGTACCGGCGCCGGCCCGGACCAGGTCGGTGTCGGCACGCGAGCCCAGCAGCAGCTGCAGGGCGGTGACCAGCATGGTCTTCCCGGCGCCGGTCTCGCCGGTCACGACGGTCAGGCCCGGGGCCAGGCGCAGCGTCGCGTCCTCGATCACCCCGAGCCCGTGGATGTGCAGTTCGTCGAGCACGCGTCCACCGCCCGTCGGCAGGTCGCGCGCAGGGTAGGCAGGCGCGGGCGCCCGACCGCACAACCGTCAACAGCAGCCGGTCAGCGCAGCCCGAACTTGCGGCGCACCAGGGAGTAGAAGTCGGGCGGCCCGACCCGTACCAGGCGCACGGGCGCCCCGCCCCCGACGGCGCGGACGTGGCCGCCGGCCGGCACGAGGATCGGCTCGCGGCCGTCGCAGGACACGACGGCGGAGGGCTGGTCGACGGGCAGGTCGACCCGGATGACCTCGTCGGGCCCGCAGACCAGGGTCCGGTCGAAGAGGCTGTGCGGCGCCACGGGGACCACCAGGGTGGCCTCGACCTCGGGCGACAGGATGGGGCCGCCGGCGGACAGCGCGTAGGCGGTCGAGCCGGTGGTCGTGGCGATCACGAGGGCGTCCGCGGGGACCTTGGCGTAGAGCCCGTCGCCCACGTGGACGTCCATGAGCAGCAGCCGCTGACGGGCGGACTTCTCCACCGAGACCTCGTTGAGGGCCCAGCCGGAGGCCAGCTGCGCCCCGTCCGGCCCGTGGGCGCTGACCTCGAGGGTCGCGCGGTCCTCGGTGGTGACGTCGCCGTCCAGGACCTTGGCCAGGGCGGCGTGCAGGTCGTCACGTTCGACCTCGGCGAGGAAGCCCAGCCGGCCCAGGTTGACCCCGAGCACGGGCACACCCGCGTCCCGGCACAGGTGGGCGGCTCGCAGGAACGTCCCGTCGCCACCGAAGGAGATCGCGAGGTCGAGCCCGTCCGGGAAGGTCGCGGACGCCACCGTCGGGGCCGGGACGGCGCCGGGGTCGTCGCCCTGGTCCGCCACCACCACCTCGACGCCGGCCTCGACCAGCAGTCGGGTCGCCACGCCGGCGGTCTCCCGGGAATCCTCCCGCCCCGAGTGGACGACGACGCCCACCTTCATGGCCGGTTCCTTGTCGTCGGGCTCGCGGATCAGGTCCAGGTCGTTCGGGTCCCCGGGGTCACGCGGAGGCGACGCGGGCGCGGCCCTCGTCCACCGCGGCGCGCGCGACGGCGTCGACCCGGGCGGTCCCCGGGTCGTCCCCGACCGCCAGGTGGGCCAGGAACTCGACGTTGCCGGCGGGCCCCAGCAGCGGCGACGCCGTGGCGTCACCGCGGCCCCACCCTAGCCGGGCCGCCTCCACCAGCACCTCGACCAGCACGCGGTGCCAGACCTCGGGGTCGCGCACCACGCCGCCCTTGCCGACCTCGGTCCGGTCCGCCTCGAACTGCGGCTTGACGAGCACCACCGCCTCGCCGTCGGGGGTCACCAGCGCGCGCAGGACCGGCAGCACCAGGCGCAGCGCGATGAACGACACGTCGCACACCACCAGGTCACGGGGCGGGGGCGGGACGTCCTCGGGTGCCACGTCGCGGATGTTGGTCCGTTCGCACACGGTGACCTGCGCGTGCGTGCGCAGCCGCTCGTGGACCTGGCCGTACCCCACGTCGTAGCCGACCACGTGGGCCGCGCCCCGCTGCAGCAGGCAGTCGGTGAACCCGCCCGTGGACATGCCGGCGTCGATCGCGTACCGCCCCTGCACGTCGACGCCGAACCGGTCGAGGGCGTGGTCGAGCTTCTCGCCGCCCCGCGACACGAAGCGGCGGGGCGGGGCCTCCACGGTCAGGGCCTGCCCGGCGTGCACCTGGGTCGGCGGACTTGAGCGCGGGGGCGCCGTCGACGGTCACGAGGCCGGCGGCCACGGCCTCCTGCGCCTCGGCCCGCGAGGACACCAGCCCGCGCCGGACGAGCTCGGCGTCCAGCCGCACACGCCGCGTGGCGATGGCGTCAGCCCTCCTCGAGCTGGTTCAGCTCGGCCACGACGGCCCGGTTGAGCCCGTCGAAGGCGGCCGGGCGTTCGCCCAGCGGCAGGTCCGCGATGCGTTCCGCCCGGGCCAGCAGCGGGTCGCGGTCCGCGTCGGCCTCGGGGGTGGCCACGTCCGGGTCGGGCTGCTCGAGCTGGTCGGGCTGCGCGTGGGCGTGACCGGGGACCAGGTGGAGGGCCGGACCGTCGGGGCGGGGCGCGTCGGTCATCGTCCGTCCTGCTGCCGGGTGACCTGGGCGACCTCGCGCTTGAGGTCGGCCACCTGCTTGCGCAGGGCCAGGACCTCGTCGTTGGTCGCCAGCCCCATGCTGCGCACGACCCGCTGGACCTCGGCCGCCACGAGCGACCCGAGCACCTCGCGGTTGTGGCGCGAGCGTTCCAGCAGGTCCTGGACGACCTCGCCGACCTGGTCGGTGGCGACCTCGCCCTGGCGTGCCAGCTGCCGCGCGATCCGTTCCGCGCTGGCGCGGGTCAGCGCCGTGACGCCGCTGAGGGCCTCGACGTAGCGTTGAATCCCGGTGTCCACGTTGTCTGCGACCTTCACCGACGCACCATCCCTCGGGCCGCGGCGAGCCTACCGGCGCCGGCGAACCGCGTACCGCAGGAGCAGCTCTGCCGCCATGCACCCGGCCCTCCACGAGGTCGAGGGAGACGGGGGCGGGCAGCGCCCCGTGCACGATGCCGGGACCGTCCCCGCCGACGAGGGTGGGCGCCACGGTGACGAACACCTCGTCGACCAGCTCGGCGTCCAGCAGGTCCCGGTTGAGGCGTGGGCCGCCCTCGCACAGCACCCGCGTCCAGCCCTGCTCGGCCAGGGCGTCCAGCCCGGCGGGCAGGTCCACCTCGCCGGGCCCCGTGGCCACCACGAGCACGCCCCGCGCCTGCAGCGCCTCGACGCGCTCGGCCGGGGCGTCGTCGGTGGTCACCACGACCACGTCCGCGTCGCTGGCCAGCAGCCGGTCCGCGCCCGTGAGGTCCAGGCTGCGGCTGACGACGGCCACCGCCGGGACCTCCGCCTGGCCGCGCCCCGCGCGTGCTGCCCGCACCTCGGGCGACGGGCGGGGCGGCCCGTACTGCTCGGCGCGGGCCGTGCCCGCCCCCACGAGGATGACGTCGGCCGCCCCGCGCAGGGCGCGGAACCCGGCCCGGTCGCCCTCGCCGCCCAACGGTCCCGAGACACCGTCGACCGTGACCGCCCCGTCGAGGCTGCTGACCATGTTCAGCCCCACCCACCGCGTGCCGGCCGCCACGGGCAGGTCGGCGTAGACGGTGTCGAGGGGCTGCTCACCCCGGTTGGGCTGCCACTGGCGCATCCTGCGTCTCCATCCTGGTCGCTGCTACCGTCGCCGCGCTGTCGATCCCGGCGCAGGAGACCCGCACGCTCACCACCGTCGAACAGGTCGAGGCGTCCATCGGGGCGCTGGTGGGCCGACTGACCACCCTGGACTCGGGTTACCGGGCGATGCTGCCGTCCCGCCGGACGATCGAGACCGTCTGCACCGAACCGGACCTGATGTACCACGCGACGTGGCGCTCGGGCCAGCTGGGCGACCTCGTCCCGGGAGCGGCGCCGCGGGCGGACATCCGCATCCACGTGGCCTGCGCGGACCTGGTCCAGCTCGCCGACGGGTCGTTGCCGTTCCGGGACGCCTATGCACGCCAACGCGTCCGACTCGAGGCGTCCATGACCGACCTGCTGCGCCTCCGGGCGGTGCTGTAGCCCGTGCGACGTGACGCGTTGCCCGTCCTGGGCTGGAAGGAACAGGTCGCCCTGCCCGACTGGGGCATCCCGCGCCTGCGCGCCAAGCTCGACACCGGGGCGCGCACCAGTGCCCTGCACGTCGAGGAGCTCACCGAGGTCGGCACCACCGAGGTCGACGGCCAGACGGTGCCACTGCTGTCCTTCGTGATCCTGTCGGGACGGCGGGACGCATCCCCACCGGCACGAGATCACGGCCCCGGCCGTCCAGCGCAAGTCCGTGCGCGACACCGGCGGCAAGGAGGAGGACCGCCCGGTGGTCCGCACCCGGATCGCCTGCGGCCCGGTCGACGTCGTCGCCGACGTGACCCTGACCTCCCGTGACCTGATGAACTTCCGGATGCTGCTCGGACGCCTGACGTTGCAGGACGCCTGCCTGGTCGACCCCGCCGCGGGCTACCTGCACACGCCCGAACCGCCTGCCCGGCGCCCCGCCCCGTGACCGAGTCGCTCACGGTCGCCGGCGCATACGTCCCCCCGGGCGAACGACGGGACCTGGCCCCGCTTGTCAGCGAGTCGTACACCGGTGACCGCACCACGCTGCCGATGGCGGTGGTCAACGGCGCCGGCAACGGCCCGACCATCTTCGTCACGGCGGCCATCCACGGCGACGAGCTCAACGGCATCGCGATCTGCCAGCAGCTGCTGGTCGAGCTCGATCCCGCCACGCTGTGCGGGGCGGTGATCGTCGTGCCCATCGCGAACGTCCTCGGGGCCCAGATCCGGTCGCGGTACCTGCCGGACCGGCGCGACCTCAACCGGTCCTTCCCCGGCACCTCGCGCGGCTCGATGGCCGCCCGCATCGCCCGCATCCTCCACGAGGAGGTCGTCCGCGGGTCCACGGCGGGGATCGACCTGCACACGGCCGCCAACCGACGGGCGAACGTGCCGCAGCTGCGCATCGACACCTCGGACACGGACGCGCTGACCCTCGCGCAGGCCTTCGGCGCCCCGTACGTCCTCGACGCCTCCCTGCGCGCGGGGTCCATGCGCGAATCGGCCCGGCAGCGGGGCGTGCCCGTGCTGACCTACGAGGCCGGCGAGCCGCTCCGGTTCGACGACGAGGCGATCCGCATCGGCACCGACGGGATCCTGCGGGTGATGCACCACCTGGCCATGGTCGAGGACGCCCCGCCGCCGGCCCCACCGCCGCTGGTGATGCACGAATCCACCTGGTTGCGTGCCGACCGGGGCGGGATCCTCGAGCTGCAGGTCGGCTGGGGCGACCGCGTCGAGGAGGGCCAGCCCGTCTGGACGACCACCAGCCCGCTGGGCGCCGAACGTGCGACCATGGAGTCCCCCGTCGACGGGGTCGTCATCGGTGGGACGACCATCCCCCTGGTCGCGCCGGGCGACGCCGTCCTCCACATCGGCGTGCCGGGCGACCGCCCCGCCTGGGAGGACGACCCCTCCGACGAGGAGGACGACGCCGACGACTCGGACAGCTGATGGCCGACGACGAGACCACCCCTCCCCCGCCTCGCATCGACCGGTACGACGACGGCATCATCGCCGTCGACACGATGACCGGCGGCATGACCCACGTCACGGCCGGCTACCTGCTGGACGCGCCCCGGCCCACCCTGGTCGAGTGCGGACCGGCGCTGTCGGTCGACCGGCTCGTGGACGGGCTCCGCTCGCTCGGCATGGACCCCGAGGACCTCGCCACCCTCGTGCTCACCCACATCCACCTCGACCACGCCGGCGGGGCGGGTGACGTGGCGGCCGCGTTCCCGCACGCGAAGGTGGTCGTCTGCGACGTCGGGGCGAAGCACATGCACGACCCGGAACGGCTGAACCGGTCGGCCAAGCAGGTCTACGGCCCGATGTTCGACACGGTCTACGGGCCCTGCACCCCCATCGACCAGGACCGCATCGTCGCCGCCACCGACGGCGACCGGGTCGACCTCGGCGGGCGGCCGCGAGCTCGAGCTGCTCTACACCCCCGGCCACGCCAAGCACCACCTCGGGGTGCTCGACCACGGGACCGGGGCGCTGTTCTCCGGCGACTCCGTCGGCGTGAAGCTGCCCGGCATGACCCACATCCGCCCCGCCACCCCGCCGGCCGACTTCCACCTCGAAGCCGCCCTGGACTCGCTGGCCCGCTACCAGCAGCTCGAGCCGACCCGCCTGTACCTGACCCACTACGGCCCGGTCGACCCACCCGACCAGGCGCTGGAGGAAGCGGTCGACCGCCTGCGGATGTGGGCGGCCACGGCCGAGGCGGCGTACCACGAGTCGTCCGAGCTCGACCACGTCGCCGAGACCCTGGCGCATCGGTTCGCCGACGAGGTCGACGCCGCCGCGATCGAGGACGACCCGGACGGCGAGAAGCGCATCGAGCTGCTCTCGGGCACCCGGTCGAACGCGGCGGGGCTGCTGCGCTACTTCACCCGGCGGGACGACGGGAGCCTGACGCCGGTCGGGTGAGCCGCTTGCGGTCGCGCAGGCCCGCCGGGGGCCGCCGTACGTCGTGCACCAGCCCCACCCGCTCGAGCCCGTCGATCAGTGTCGCGGTCAGGTCGACCTGGCCGCGATCGAGACCGTGCCGGGCCGAGCTGGGGAAGGCGTGGTGGTTGTTGTGCCAGCTCTCCCCCATGGACAGCACCGCGAGCCACCACACGTTGGCGGCGCGGTCCCGCGACGTGTAGGTCCGCCGGCCGAACACGTGGCAGATCGAGTTGATGCTCCAGGTCGTGTGCAGCTGGAGGAACACGCGCACGAGCCCGCCCCACACGAAGGCCCGCAGCGCGCCGGCGCCCGTCCCGGTCGCGGCCCAGCCGATCAGCGCCGGCAGGCCCAGCGAGACCGCGACCAGCGGCACGTACAGCCGGTCGACGCGCCGAACCACCGGGTCGGCGACCAGGTCGGGCGCCCACTCGTCGGGGTCCGTGCGGACCGGGGCGAACATCCACCCCACGTGGGCGAACCACAGTCCGCGCACCGTGGCGAGGATCCCCACGCCCTCCTCGAGGTGGGGCGAGTGCGGGTCCCCGACCTGGTCGGAGTAGGCGTGGTGGCGCCGGTGGTCGGCGCACCACATCAGGACCGGTCCCTGCATGGCGAGCGTGCCCAGGACGGCGAAGGTCGCGCGGATCGGTGCCGGAGCCCGCAGGCCACCGTGCGTGAGCATCCGATGGAACCCGACGGTGATGCCGAGCGTGGTCAGCACGTGGCCGGCGACCAGGAGCACCAGGTCGAGCCCCGTGACGCCCCACCCCCACAGGCCGACCAGCGCCGCGCCGACGCCGACCAGCGGGACGACGGTGTTCACCAGCACGAAGCTGCGGTGGATGCGGCGATGGGTGGGCGACATCGGCTCGGTCCCGCGGACCTGCGGCGGGGCGGCGACCGTGGTGGCCATGGGGCACCTCTGGCGTCGACGAACGGGTCGGACGCGAGGTGGTTCGGAGACCCCGGCGGCGAGGTCGGGGCGGGCCCGTCAGCCCTCGAGGGCGGCCAGGCGTTCGGCGGCGTCGTAGGGGTCCTCGGCTCGCTCGACGAGCCGTTCGAACGCCCGGCGGGCAGCGTCGGTGTCCCCGGCCCGGGCCGCGAGGTCGCCGGCGACGTAGGTCAGCCGGTCGCGGGCGTCGTCACCGGCGGCGTCCACCAGGGCCCGGTCCGCACGACGGAGCACGGCTCGTCCGGCCGCGAGGTCGCCGGCGTCGGCCACCGCCCCGGCCCAGATCAGCAGGGCCTCGAGCCGGCGGTCCGCCGGCGCGTCGCTGTCGACCATGGCCTGCACCACCTGGCCGACCTCGGTGGCCGAGTGCCCGGTGGCGCGCATGCAGTCGGCGAGCAGGTGGTCCTGGTCGTTGGCCCCCGACAGGCGGCGGTAGGCCCGCAGCTCGTTGAGCGCGGCCTTGAAGTCGCCCCGCAGGTAGTGGGCGACGGCGAGCGCTTCGCGGATCACGGGGGCCCGGGGTGCGACCTCCTTGGCCCAGGCCACGTAGGGCAGCGCCTCGTCGGGGTCGTCCGCGTCGATGGCGTCGCCGGCCAGCATGATGCACAGCCCGACCTCGTCCGCGAGCTCCTTGCCCCGGACGTGCTGCTTGACCTCACGCCGGACCTCGCCGGGAAGGGTCGGACGCACGCCCTCGGGCAGGTTGGGACGAGGCGCGCGCGGTCGGGACCGGCGCATGGGGCGTTCGTCACGCTCGCGGGGCGCGTCGTCACGGCCCCCGCCGCGCCGATCGCGGTCGCCACCACGGCGGTCCCGATCGGCGCTGCTCCGGCGTCCTCGCTGCTCGTTCACGATTGCCACGTCCTCGGGCGAAATTCGGCGCTCGACCGCCAGGTCGGCCATGACAAACGAGGGGCGCCGCTTCCGGATGTCCGGAGGCGACGCCCCTCGTGAAGAAGGTTCCCGCGGCGACCTACTCTCCCACCAGGTTGCCCCGGCAGTACCATCGGCGCTGGAGGGCTTAACTTCCGGGTTCGGAATGTTGCCGGGTGTGACCCCTCCGCAATGACCACGGGAGATCTGGAAAACCTTGAGAAGGTCAGAGATCTCGTGGTGTCTCTGTGTGGGTGGACACGAGTGTCCACCGTTGTCCATCTCTCGATGAACTCCATAGCGAGCGCGAGCGCGAGTACGGCAAGTCCTCGGGCTATTAGTACCGGTCAGCTGCACCAGTTGCCTGGCTTCCACTTCCGGCCTATCGACCCAGTCGTCTGGCTGGGGCCCTTACTCCCTCGAGGGGATGGGAAATCTCATCTCCAGGTGGGCTTCACGCTTAGATGCCTTCAGCGTTTATCCCGACCGCACGTAGCAAACCGGCCATGCTCCTGGCGGAACAACCGGCACACCAGAGGTGCGTCCACCCCGGTCCTCTCGTACTAGGGGCAGCTCCTGTCAAATTTCCAACGCGCGCAGCGGATAGGGACCGAACTGTCTCACGACGTTCTGAACCCAGCTCGCGTACCGCTTTAACGGGCGAACAGCCCGACCCTTGGGACCTGCTCCAGCCCCAGGATGCGATGAGCCGACATCGAGGTGCCAAACCCTACCGTCGATATGGACTCTTGGGTAGGATCAGCCTGTTATCCCCGGAGTACCTTTTATCCGTTGAGCGACGGCGCTTCCACATGCCACCGTCGGATCACTAAGCCCGTCTTTCGACCCTGCTTGAGATGTCTCTCTCACAGTCAAGCTCCCTTGTGCCTTTACACTCTGCGACTGATTACCGACCAGTCTGAGGGAACCTTTGGGCGCCTCCGTTACCTTTTAGGAGGCAACCGCCCCAGTTAAACTGCCCGTCAGGCACTGTCCCTCATCCGGATGACGGATGAAGGTTAGGAACCCAGTACGACAAGGGTGGTATTCCAAGGACGACTCCACGAACACTGGCGTGTCCGCTTCACAGTCTCCCACCTATCCTGCACGTGACGTACTAAGCTCCAATACCAAACTACAGTAAAGGTTCCGGGGTCTTTCCGTCCTGCTGCGCGTAGTGAGCATCTTTACTCACAATGCAATTTCGCCGAGTCTCTGGTTGAGACAGTGCCCGTCTCGTTACGCCATTCGTGCAGGTCGGAACTTACCCGACAAGGAATTTCGCTACCTTAGGACCGTTATAGTTACGGCCGCCGTTTACTGGGGCTTAGGTTCAAGGCTTCGCCGAAGCTAACCTCTCCCCGTAACCTTCCAGCACCGGGCAGGCGTCACTGCGTATACGTCCACTTACGTGTTAGCACGCAGCTGTGTTTTTGGTAAACAGTCGGACAGGCCTGGTCACTGCGGCCCCCTTCAGCTCACCCAGCTAGTGGGATCACCTCGAGGGGCACGGCTTATCCCGAAGTTACGCCGTCAATTTGCCGAGTTCCTTAACCAGAGTTATCTCGATCGCCTCGGTATTCTCTACCTGACCACCTGTGTTGGTTTGGGGTACGGGCGCCATTACAACTCCCTAGAGGCTTTTCTTGGGAGCATGGCATCGGTGACTTCGTCTATGACTCGCACTTGCGTCTCAGCCTTGTGTGGTCCGGATTTCCCTGGCCCACGGCCTACGCGCTTGGCCCGGGACAACCAACGCCCGGGATCACCTAGCCTCCTCCGTCACCCCGTCGGTGACCTACTGACTGCGGGGTCCCACATCCGTAGATGTGGTTAGCACACAGCGTTCGGTATAGACGCGGTAATGGCGGTACAGGAATATCAACCTGTTGTCCATCGGCTACGCCTTGCGGCCTCGCCTTAGGTCCCGACTTACCCTGGGCGGATGAACCTTCCCCAGGAACCCTTGGTCAATCGGCGGGGGAGTTCCTCCCTCCCCTTTCGCTACTCATGCCTACATTCTCACTCGTCACGCGTCCACCACTGGGTTACCCCGCAGCTTCACTCGCGTGACGAAGCTCCTCTACCACTTGCGACCACTTTCGTGTATGTGTCGCAAATCCGCAGCTTCGGCGTATGGCTTAGCCCCGTTACATTGTCGGCGCGGGAATACTTGACCAGTGAGCTATTACGCACTCTTTCAAGGGTGGCTGCTTCTAAGCCAACCTCCTGGTTGTCTTTGCGTTCCCACATCCTTTTCCACTTAGCCATAACTTAGGGGCCTTAGCTGGCGGTCTGGGTTGTTTCCCTCTCGAATACGGAGCTTATCCCCCGCATTCTCACTGCCGCGCTCTAGCTTGCTGGTATTCGGAGTTTGCCTGAGTTCGGTAAGCTTTTAGGCCCCCTAGCCCAAACAGTGCTCTACCCCCAGCAAGGAACGCGCGACGCTGCACCTAGATGCATTTCGAGGAGAACCAGCTATCACTGAGTTTGATTGGCCTTTCACCCCTATCCACAGCTCATCCGAGCAGTTTTCAACCTACAACGGTTCGGGCCTCCACGAGGTCTTACCCTCGCTTCACCCTGGCCATGGATAGATCACTCAGTTTCGGGTCTAGCGCCACCGACTGGATGCCCTATTCGGACTCGCTTTCGCTTCGACTTCCCCTCAACGGGTTAATCTTGCCAGTGACGGCTAACTCGTAGGCTCATTCTTCAAAAGGCACGCTGTCAGGCATGCTGCAAGCAGCACATCCCTCCAACGGTTTGTAGGCATACGGTTTCAGGTACTCTTTCACTCCCCTCCCGGGGTACTTTTCACCGTTCCCTCACGGTACTGGTTCACTATCGGTCTTCGAGGAGTATTTAGCCTTACGAGGTGGTCCTCGCAGATTCGTACGGGATTTCTCGGGCCCCGCACTACTCGGGATGAGGTCCAGGAGTCGTGTCCTACTTCAGATACCGGGCTGTTACCGTCTGCGGCTGGGCTTTCCATCCCATTCTCTTGTAGGCGCGATTTGTAACTCCTTGATGGATCAACAGCTCCATCGGGACGTCCCACGACCCCGATCACGCAACGCCTGTCAGCTTGACACGTGATCGGTTTAGGCTGAGCCCCCGTTCGCTCACCACTACTTGGGGGATCGCGTTTGCTTTCTCTTCCACCGGGTACTGAGATGTTTCAGTTCCCCGGGTTCCCTGTCCATGCCCTATGTGTTCAGGCATGGCTGACTGGACATGACTCCAGCCGGGTTTCCCCATTCGGAAATCCCTGGATCTACGGATGGTTAGCTCCTACCC
>CAWCLK010000006.1:0-152500 GCA_963796225.1 uncultured bacterium | reverse complement strand
CCGGCCGGTGGTCCGGCCTGCGCTCGGGGCGGTGCGCCCGTCGCGCTGGGCGGAACAGTAGCCCGCCTGCCGCCCACGTGCCAACTCGACCGTCACGGCGGGCAGGGTTTCTCGTTGGTTCTGGCGAATTCCCCCTTGTACCCCTCCATCCGCGGCCGACAGGTCGCCCATGACGACCCACCCGGGAGCGCTGACGATGCGACGCGACGGCAACATGACCACCAACGTGGCCACCGCCATGGTCACCATCGGGTTCGGCCTGATGTTCGTGGCCTGGAACGGGGCGGCCGGCCTCGACTACGTGCAGGGCCAGCTGCCCTTCCTGCTGTCGGGCACGCTGCCCGGGCTGGGCCTGGTGCTGACGGGGCTGACCCTGGCGCTCGTGCACGAGATGCGGTCCTCGCGGGCCGAGCTGATCGAGCACCTGTCGCGCCTGGCCCCCACGGAGGCGACCGAGGGCCCCGCACGCACGCCCGCCGCCGTGCCCGACGGGGACGCCGTGGTCGCGACCGCCGCCACCTTCCACGACCCGACCTGCCACGTCGTCGACGGTCGCTCGGACCTGACGCCCATGGCGCCGGCCGCCGCCCTCGACCGCGGCCTCAACCCCTGCCGCATCTGCGAGCCCGCCGCCGCCTGACCCGCTCCCCCACCCACCGCGAAGGACCGCCCCCGAGGGGCGGTCCTTCGTCGTTCATGCTCGTGCCGGGGGGCCGTCAGCCCATCAGGATGTCCGAGACGAGGGCGCGGTCGGTCAGCTCCTCGCCCCGCAGCTCGCGCACGATCCGGCCCTGCTCCATGACCAGGCCGACGTCGGCGACGTCGAGCGCCCCGACGTTCTGCTCGATCATCATGACCGTGACGCCGTCGTCGTTGATCTGGCTGACGATGTCGAAGACGTCGGCCACGATCACCGGGGCGAGGCCCATCGAGGCTTCGTCGATCACGAGCAGGCGCGGGTTGGCCATCAGGCCGCGGCCGACGGCCAGCATCTGCTGCTCGCCACCGGACAGCGTCCCGGCGAGCTGGGTCCGCCGTTCCCGCAGGCGAGGGAAGTACTCGAAGACGCGGTCGCGCTGCTGCTCGAACCAGCCGTGCTGCGCACTTCTGGCTCCACGCGCCGACCTGCAGGTTGCGTTCGACGGTGAGGTCCGGGAAGACCCGGCGCCCCTCGGGCACCATGACGATCCCGTTGTCGACGGCCTGGCGGGTGGTCCAGCGCGTGGCGTCGCGGCCATCGAAGGTGATGGTGCCGCCCCAGGTGGGCAACGCCCCGCACACGTTCATGGCGGTCGTGGTCTTGCCGGCGCCGTTGAGGCCGAGCAGCACGGCGGTCTCGCCCCGGCGGATGCCGAAGCCCACGCCGTGCAGGACGGGCAGCTTGCCGTACCCGCTGCGCACGCCGTCGAGGCGGAGCAGCTCGGCGCCGTCGTCGGCGGTCGTGGCAGGTGCCTCGACGGGGATGGGTGCGGTCGTGTCGGCCACAGCGGGGCTCCTCACGCGAGCGTGGCGGCGTCCTGGCCCATGTAGGCCTGGGCCACCTCGCGGTTGGTGCGGATCTGCTCGGGCTTGCCCTCGGCGAGCAGCTTCCCGAAGTTCAGCACGTACACGTAGTCGCAGACCCGCAGCATGAACGGCACGTGGTGCTCGATGATGACGATCGTGAGGCCGAGGTCCCGGCGCATCTGGATCAGCTTCTCGCCGAAGACCTCGGACTCCTCGGGCCCCAGGCCGGCGAGTGGTTCGTCCAGCATCAGGACCTCGGGGTCGGTCGCCAGCACCGCGGCGACCTCCACCTGCTTGAGCGTCCCGTACGACAGGTTGGCCAGGGACTCGTGGGCGAGGTGGGTGAGGTCGAGGTAGTCGAGGACCGCCACGGCGCGGTCCCGCAGCGTGCGTTCCTCGGCCAGGGACCACGGCATGCCGGTCAGCCCGGCCGAGACGCCGTAGCGCACGTTCTGGTGCTGGGCGACGAGCAGGTTCTCGAGCACGGTGAACGAGCGCACGAGGCCCACGTGCTGGAAGGTCCGGCCGATGCCGCGGTGGGTGCGTTCGTCGGGGCGCAGGCGCGTGACGTCCTCGCCCCGCACCCGGACCGAGCCGGTGTCGGGCGTGTAGAAGCCCGTGAGGCAGTTGAAGAACGTCGTCTTGCCGGCGCCGTTGGGCCCGATGAGCCCGACGATCTCGCGTTCGTCGACGCTCACCGAGACCGCGTCCAGCGCCTGGAGGCCACCGAAGCGGATCGAGACGTCGGTCGCCTCGAGCATGTGCGTGTCGGGGTCCGCGGGCGCGGCCGGTGTCGTGACGGCGGGGTCAGGGGCGGGCATCGGAGCCTCCTGCGGCGGGGGCGGCGGCGCTGGCGGCCCCGCCGTCGAACGGCCGGAACGACAGCCAGCTGAAGACCGGGGCGAACTGCTGGGCGATGCCGCCCGGGAACTGGGTCAGGGTGAGCAGCAGCAGCCCGGCGCCGATGAGTGGCTCCCACAGCGCGTCGATGGTGCCCCACAGGCAGTAGGCGCCCGTGAAGCCACCGATGGCGAAGCCGCCGAGGACGGCCAGGCTGACGGCTCCGCCGACGGCGGTGCCGGTGATGGTGGACGCCGTCCAGCCCTTCGAGCGCACGGCGTGGACCAGCTGCTCGGCGATGGCACCGACGACCACGAGGCCGATGACGAACTGCAGCACGTCGGGCGGCAGCGAGGCGCAGGCCGCCTCGCCCTCGCCCCAGGCGCGGTGCGCCGAGTCGAGCAGCGTGGGCAGCACCGCGAAGACGATCCCGCCGAGGACCACGCCGGGACGGGAGCGCAGGCCCCCGACGACGGTCATCAGCACGAAGGTCAGCGCCAGCGGGAGCCCGAAGGTGATCGGCGACACGATCTGCTCGATCGAGGCGAACAGCGCCCCGGCGAGTGCCGCCACACCCCCGGCGAGCCCGAAGGCGAGCAGCTTGAAGGCGGTGACGTTGATCCCCCACGACGCGGCGACGCGCTCGTCGTCGCGCAGGGCCTCGATGGCCCGTCCTGCCCGTGACGAGGTCAGGCGCCAGTCGAACACCCAGGCCAGCGCGAGGCCGGCGAGGCAGACGTACGCGTAGGCGATGTCGCCCTGGGCGAAGCCGGGACGGGGCGCGTTGGCGCCCGCTCCCCCGCCGGTGAGCTCGGTGATGCCGAAGACGGTGGCCTGGACGAACACGCCGTAGGCGATGGTCACCAGGGCGAAGTACAGGCCCTTGACCCGTAGCGCGACGGCGCCGAGGCCCAGGGCGATCACGCCGCCGAGGGCGATGGTGCCCGCGACCGCGAGGGGCCAGGGCAGCCCGGACTTCGACAGCAGGAAGGCGCTGGTGAACGCCCCGACGCCGACGAAGGCCTGGTGGCCGAGCGAGACCTGTCCGGCGTAGCCGATCAGGATGTTCATGGACAGGGCCACGATCCCGAACACCATGGCCTTGGAGTAGATGTTGACCAGGGTCCCCGGCAGCACGTGGGGCACGGCCAGCAGGGCCAGGCCCAGCAGCGCGAGCACGGCGACCCGGGCGGCGACACCACGGGTGTCGGGACGCCAGCGGGTCCGGGGGTCGGTGACGAGCCCGGTGGTGGTGACGGCGGCCATCAGGCGTCCTTCCCGAAGAGTCCCCGTGGCCGCACGAGCAGCGTGAGGATCAGCACCAGGAAGATGCCGAGCGAGGGCGGGCCCGGGACGACGTCGTTGAGCTGCAGCTGCAGGACGATGGCGTTGGAGGCGGCGAAGACGATGCCGACGAGCAGGCCACCGAGGACGGCACCGACCATCGAGGTCACGCCGCCGAGCACGGCGGCCACCAGCGCCGGGATCAGGAAGTCACGCGTCATGAACCCGGGGAAGGCCTGCTCGAACACGCCGGCGCCGAGGATGCCCGCGAGGGCGGCGAAGCCCCCGGCGATCCCCCATGCCATCGACGACATGACGCGCGGGGAGACGCCGTACAGCTCGGCGGCGAAGGGCTCCTGGGCGGTCGCCAGCAGGGCGACGCCGGCCTGGGAGCGGAAGAAGGCCGCGAGCGACAGGGACACCACGAGCAGCACCAGGACGATGAGCACGGTGTTCCACGGGACCTCGAGGCCGCCCATCGCGAAGGTGCCGTCGGGGACGCACCGGCCGTTGCCGTCGACCTGCGAGAAGCAGAACGGTCCCACCTTGAACCCGTCCGGCGCCCCCGCGATCAGGCGGGGGAAGCGCCGGGTCTTGACCTCGAAGACGATCGTCTCGACGGCCGTGATCAGCAGCGCGATGCCCGTCGTCGCCACCAGGCTGGTGACCGGAGCGGCATTGGCCAGGCGGCGGATCACCAGCAGGTTCATCGCGATCGCCAGGACCGCACCGAGGATGACCGCCCCGATGGCGATGCCGAGGAACGCCAGGGGACCCGGGTCGGCGGTGGCGTTGTCGAGGTTGAAGCCCAGCATGGCCCACAGCGCCACCAGCGCCGGGAACGACCCGAGGGCGCCCTGGGCGAAGTTGATGACCTTGGTGGCCTTGTAGACCAGCGCCACGCCGAGGGCGACCAGGGCGTAGACGGCGCCGATCGACACGCCGTTGGCCAGCGTGAACGCCACGCTGAAGCCGAGCGGCCGCCGGGCCGAGGCGAGCTCGACCAGCAGCACCACGACCAGGACGAGGGCGAGGGCGGTCCAGGCCAGGCGCACCAGCCCGTCCCGGCCGGTGAACCGGTCGGTCACCCAGTCACGGCCGGGCAGGCGGTCGCGAAGGACGGTGGGAGTTCGACTCATGGCTCAGAACCCGGTCGAGAAGGTCGCCAGTGTCTTGTACTCCCCCGAGGCGCAGTCCGCCTGCAGGACGTGCACCGACTGGCCGCCGAAGTGGTTCTGCGGGCTGTACTGCACGGCCGGGAAGATGCCGGACTCCAGGCGTCCCGACCCCTCGACCAGCGCGCGGAAGTCCTCGCGGGTGAGGTCGGTGCCGAAGGTCTTCTCGTAGCGCTGGAACAGCAGGTCGAGCTGGGTGTTGATCCCCCACAGTGCCAGGGCGAGGTCGTCCGGGACGGTGCCGAACTTCTTCGAGGCGTCGAAGAACTCCGGGACGTTCTGGCGGGCCCAGTCCAGGCCCGGGAAGGGCGAGAAGAAGATGCCCTTGTCCACCTCGGGGCAGCCCGAGCCGAGCACGGCGTTGAGCCCCATCGAGACGCCGACGCCCACGTACTGGAACCCGCGGTCCTTGTTCTGCTGTGCGAACTGGATGTAGTCGACCGGCGAGGTCAGGATGTAGAGGACCTCGACGCCCCGGTTGGCCATCTCGTTGCCGAGCTGGTTGTACCAGGTGCTGTCGTTCTTGGCGTGGCGCAGGGTGCCGGCGTAGGTGTCCTGGATGCCGGCCTGCTGGACCCCGGTCTCGAAGCCCTGGACCGCGTCGTTGAAGTTCGCGGTGTCGGTCACGATGGCACCGAAGGTCTTGCCCGGGAAGGTCTTCTTGATGTACTGGGCGAGCAGGACCCCCTGCTGGCGGTAGGTCTCGGAGGACGCGAAGTACCACGGGTTGTCGGCCAGACCCGCCTCGGTGACGCCCGCGGAGAAGTAGGGGAACGACTGGACCGGCAGCGAGCTGGCCGCAGGCCTGGATCTGGTCGGTCCCACCGCCGCCGGCCACGATGAAGGACTTGTCGGCGAGCTGGCGGCAGACCTGCCGGGCGTTGGCGGGGTCGTACTTGTCGTCCTGGAAGAGGACCTCGACCTTCTCACGTCCGAGGAAGGTGCGTCCCTGGTCGGCCTTGGCGCGCCAGTAGAGGTCGCGGGCCTCACGGAAGGACTCGGCGGGCAGCGGGGCGGCGCCGGTGACCGGGGCGTGGAAGGCGACGGTGATCGAGGTGTCGGTCACGCCGGTGCGGTCGGACCCGCTGACCTGGCGGGTGCCCTGCTGCTGGGTCTGCTGGGTGTCGCCCTGGCCGCTGCCCTGGTCGGACTGCTCGGTCGTGGTCCCGGACGTGGTCGAGTCGCCGGACTGGCCGGCGGACGTGCCGGCGCTGCTGCGGCCCGTGCCCGACGTGGACGTCCCGTCGGTGCTGCCGGCGCCGCCGGACCCACCGGCGGTCGCCCCGGAGGACGTGGTGCCGCCGCCCGAGGTCGTCGCCCCGCCGGTCCCGGTCGTGGTGCCGGTCCCGCCAGCGCCGCCGACGGTGCCGTCGGTCGCCGGCGTCCTGGCTGCCCGCGAGGACCTGGCCCCCGAGGCTTCCGTCCTCGACGTGGATGCCGGGCTTCTGCCCACAGGCGGTCAGGACCAGCCCGGCGACCAGGGCGGTCGCGGCGAGTCGATGGTGGCGTGCAACGTTCATGGGGGTGTCCTCACGGGCGCAGTGGCGGGTGGGGTCGAGCGGGGATCGGGATCGCGATCAGGCGGGGGTGCCGTCGACGAGGCGGGTCAGCGCCCCGCCGCGCCGGGGTCCGGCGACGGCGACGTCCTCGGCCAACGACCGAGCCGTCAGCCACGCCCCGCCGGCGAAGGGCACGAGCAGCAGCCAGACGGTCCACGGCGTCGTGGGACCCTCCTGGCTGGCCGGGACCGCGTCCAGGGCGACGTCCTGCGAGCCGGCATCGGCGGCAGGCGCCGTCTGGGGCGGGGCGACCTCGGCCGGCGGCGTGGACGGCGTTGCCGTCCCGCTGCTGGTCGAGGGCGGGGAGGCGAACATCTGGGACGACGGGGGCTGCGAGACCATCGACGGGGACGTCGAGGACGACGGGGCGCTCGAGCCGGTGGCCGGGGCAGGCGCCAGCGGCGCCGGGGGCGGCGGCGGCTCCGAGGAGGCGAACGTCGCCTTCGGGGCCTCGGCCAGGTCGAGCACGACCTGGGCGTTGGTCGAGGTGTCCGGGTCACCGAACGCGAGGTTCGGGGCGCCCGTGGGTCGCAGCAGGATCCCGTGGTTCTCGAGGCTGCCGTCGGCCCACGCCTTGGCGGCGAAGGTGAGGTCGAACGACCACGTGCCGGCGTCCTCGTCGAAGCGGCCGTTGCTGCCGTAGAGGCAGTCCACGGCCGGGACGAGCTCGCCGTCGACGTTCTCCTCGGAGATGTCGCGCACCGGGGCGGACTGCGGCGGGGCGGCGTCGGCGGGCATGGCCACGGTCAGGGGGCAGGCCTCGATCTGCAGCAGGGGCTGGGTGATCGGCTCCTCCTCGAGGGCCTTGGCGAGCTGCGCCTGGAAGACCTCGGGGTCCTGCTCGCCGGCGGTCGCCACCGCGGCGAGCACGGCACGCCGGAACACCGGCGAGTCGAAGCTGAAGCTGGGCTGGCCCTGGGGGAAGGTCAGGACGAACTCGTCGACCTCCTCGCCGGCGGGCACCTCGGGCAGCTGCACCTTCACGGCGCTGGCGTACCGGGGTGTGCCACCGGAGTAGGTGATGGTCAGTCCGTCCGGGTTGGCCGGCTGCAGCGGCGAGGTCTCCTGGTTGGCGTCGACCTCACGCAGCACCCCGGCGATCGGCTCGCGGACGGGTTCGAGCGACTCGGGGCAGGCATCCGGCACGACCACGCAGACGACCTGCGGCGGGAACTGCCCGAGCACGGTGTCCGGGATCACGTCGTTGGCCGGGTAGGCGATCAGCGCCTGCGCCTCGACCGGCGCCTCCACCTCGCTGGCGTCGTCGCCCGACCCCTGGGCCAGGGCGGGCGCCGTGGCCAGCACGTGCACCGGACAGTGCCGTCCCCATCAGGACGATGCCGAGCCGTCGGTTGGTGGTGCGCCACATGGGTCCGCTCCGATGTCGTGCCGGGTCACCGTGGGCAACGAGGCGGCCACCCGACGGTCACGTTCCACCGCGCCGGCCGCGCGCCCCTCAACTGGCCCGTGGGGGGTGCCGACGCTCTCGTGCGAAGGTTCGCCGTGCAGTCGTCGGATCCCTGCCCGGGCGGTCCCGCTCCTTCTGTTCGGCCTCAGGTGGTGGTTACAGTCGCACGCATGCGAGGTGGTCAGCAGCGGCGCAGGGCCCGGCTCGCCGGCCGATCCGCCGCCCCCGTCCCGTCGACCTGCCGCCGAGCGCGTCGACCGGGCGTTCGCATGGCGCTCGTGCTGGTGGTCCTCCTGGCCGGGTGTGGACCGCTGGTGGCGTTCGACCCGGGCGACCCGGCCGACTTCGTCCAGCAGCCCCAGACCTCGGTGCTCGAGGCGGTCGGACGGGTCCCGGCTGGCCGAGCTGCACGCCGAGCAGGACCGCCGCGACATCGGGCTGGACGGCGTCGCCGACGTCGTCGAGCAGGCGGTCGTCGCCGTCGAGGACCGCCGCTTCTACGACCACCACGGTGTCGACGGCGGGGCGATCGTGCGCGCCGCGCTGGCCAACGCCGAGGCGGGCGAGGTCACCCAGGGCGGCTCGACCATCACCCAGCAGTACGTGAAGAACACGATCACCGGGCCGTCCGTCACGATCGAACGCAAGCTGCGCGAGGCGGTGGCGGCCTGGCAGCTCGAGGACCGCTACTCGAAGGACGAGATCCTCGAGCGCTACCTCAACACGATCTACTTCGGCAAGGGTGCCTACGGCATCCGCGCGGCCAGCCTGCGCTTCTACGGCATCGAGCCGTCCGCCCTGCGGCTCGACCAGGCGGCGCTGCTGGCGGGCATCATCAACTCGCCGTCGAACTACGACCCCTACGAGCACCCCGTCGCGGCCCGGGCCCGCCGCGCCCGGGTGCTGGACGCCATGGTCGAGGTCGGTGACATCACCGAGGAGCAGGCCGACCGGGCCGCCGCCGCCCCCCTCGACCTCGCCCCGCTCGAGGAGGAGCGCTCCCCCGCCCCGTACGTCGTCGAGGAGGTCAAGCGGCTCGTCCGGGACGACCCGCGCGGCGTCTTCGGCGCGCTGGGCGAGACGCCCGACGACCGCGTCAACGCGCTGTTCACCGGCGGCTACCGCGTGGTGACGACCGTGGACCCCATGGCCCAGCGTGCGGCCGAGGACGCCGTGGCCGCCATCCTGCCGGGTGAGGGCGGGCCCTCCGCCGCCGTCGTGCTCACCGATCCCGCCAACGGGGCGATCCGCGCGCTGGTGGGCGGGCGCGACTTCTACGACGAGGACGACCCGACCTCGCACTTCAACCTGGCGACGCAGGCCCGCCGCCAACCGGGCAGCTCCTTCAAGCCGATCGTCCTGGCCACGGCACTGGAGCGGGGCGTCACGCTGGACCGGGTGTTCCCCGGCGGGTCCTGCGTGCGCTTCGACGACCTCCCGGATCCCTGGGCCCCGTGCAACTACGGCGGCACCTCGTACGCCTCCATGACCCTTCGCGAAGCGACCGTGCGCAGCGTCAACACCGTCTACGCGCGGCTGGGGATGGAGGTCGGCCCGCAGGCCGTGGTGGCGATGGCCCGCACGCTGGGCCTGCCCGACGACCTCGAACCGCTGCCCTCGATCGCCCTCGGGACCGAGGAGGTGGCGCCGATCGACATGGCCGGGGCGTACGGGGCGTTCGCGAACGCGGGGCGCTACGCCGCCCCGCACCTCATCGACCGGATCGAATCCCCGGACGGCGAGGTGGTCTTCCGCCACGCCGCCGTGGACCCGCAGGTGATGACGGAGGCCACGGCCTACCTGGTCACCCAGACGCTGTCGGAGGTCGTCGAGCGTGGCACGGGCGTACGCGCCCAGATCGACCGGCCGCAGGCGGGCAAGACCGGGACGTCGCAGGACAGCGTGGACGCGTGGTTCGTGGGCTACACGCCGGACATCGTCGGCGCCGTGTGGGTCGGGTTCCCCGAGGGTCGCATCCCCATGAAGCCGCCGACCACGCCCGAGCTGGTCGAGGGCGGACGCTGGCCGGCCGAGATCTGGGCCGCGACCATGCGGACCGTGCTCGCCGACGTCGATCCGCACGACTTCACGATCCCGTCGGTGGAGCTGGTGAGCGTCGAGGTCGACACCACCCGCAACTGCCTGCCCAATCCCTACACACCGCCGGAGCTGGTCGAGGAGCGGCAGTACCTGCGCGGCAGCGAGCCGACCGAGATCTGCACCGAGCCCACCGGCCCGGCCGTCGCCGACGTGCCCGACGTGCTGGGGCTGCCGGTGGAGGTCGCCGAACGGCTGCTGCGCGACGAGGGCTTCCCGGTCGAGATCCGGCCACTGGCCTCGAAGCGCTACCCGCCCGGCGTGGTCGAGCTGCAGCGCCCCGCCCCCGGCGGC
Source organism: uncultured bacterium (assembly GCA_963796225.1). Lineage (GTDB taxonomy): Bacteria > Actinomycetota > Nitriliruptoria > Nitriliruptorales > Nitriliruptoraceae > CAWCLK01. Next base: position 142,337 of record CAWCLK010000006.1, on the reverse strand, counting down.
GCGACCGACCCGGCCACGGGCAACCGGGTGGTGCTGTGGGTGTCACAGGCGATCACGACGCGGTCGGTCGTGCCCGACGTGGTCGAGGTGTCGCTCAACGACGCCATCCGCTTCCTCGAGGAGGCCGGCTGGGTCCCGGTGGTCCAGCGGGCCTGCCCCGCGACCGGGTGCACCGGCGACAGCACGCGCGTGCACACCCAGCTGCCCGCCGCGGGCACGACCGAACGGGACCACTCCATCGTGACGATCGTGCTCGAGCCGGAGGGGGTGGTGGTCGAGCCCCCCGACGCCCACCTCCTCGCCGAGTCCCACCCGTCCCCCACCCCGTCGCCGACCCGCAGCCCGTCCCCCTCCCCCTCGCCGTCCAGCAGCCCGTCCCGGCAGCCCGTCCCCCACGAGCAGCCCGTCCCCCTCCAGCAGTCCGACGTCCTCCCCGTCACCGACGCCCAGTCCGTCCGCCACGGGGTGACGTCGCCGGTGCGGCCCGCGGGTGGCGCCGGTAGGTGGAGACCTCGGGCACGCCGTCCAGCCACATCCGCCACGGCCGGTCGGCGGCGTGGCGCACCCCGACGCGCGGTCCCACCCGCACCGCGGTCGGGTCGACGGCCAGCTCGTCGCGGCCCAGCCACAGCGGCGACGCGGGATCGCAGAGGTCGACGCCGTCCCACGACCGGTCCACGCCGAGCCCCGACGCGAGCTTGGCCGGCCCATCGGCCAGGGCGCGGTCGGTCCGCGCGGCGGGGCGACGCGCACGCACGACGTCGTGACCGGTCAGCACCCGCCCCGCCCGCAGCAGCACCGCCGCCCCGTGGCCGGGGACACCGCAGACGACGTTCATGCAGTGGTGCATGCCGTAGGTGAAGTAGACGTAGGCGTGTCCGGCCGGGCCGAACATGGTGGCGTTGCCGGGCGTCGGGCCGCGGTGGGTGTGCGACGCGGGGTCGGACTGGTCGTAGGCCTCGGTCTCGACGATCCGCAGCTCGACCCGCGTCCCGTCGAGGTCGGGGCGGACCAGCACCGCGCCGAGCAGGTCCCTGGCCACGGCCAGCGCGTCGTCGCCGGCCAGGTCGTCGCGGCGCACCACGCGCAGCATGCCGGCCGGTCGAGCTCGTCGCCGCCGCTCATGCGGTGTGGACGTCGTCGACCCAGGCCAGGAAGCGCTCGGTGTCCCAGGTGTTGACGACCTGCTCGACGGGCACGCCGCCGCGCCGGGCCTGGCTGGCCCCGTGGCGGTGGTTGTCGTACTCGCGGGTGGTGTGGGCGTCGGTGGACACGACGAAGCGCACGCCCCGGCGGGCGCCTTCTCGGATCACGTCCGCCGAGGCGTCGAGGCGGTGCAGGTTGCTGTTGATCTCGATGGCGGTCCCGGTCTCGACGGCGGCCGTGAACACCGGGTCGAGGTCCAGCTCGATCCCGGGGCGACGGCCGAGCTTGCGCCCGACGAGATGCCCGATCGCGGTCACGGCGGGGTTGCGCATGGCCGTGACGATGCGGTGGGTCTGCTCGGCGACGGGGCGGTTGAAGTGCGAGTGCACCGACGCGACGAGCCAGTCGAACCCCCGCAGGAACTCCGGGTCGTAGTCGACGGTCCCGTCGATGCCGATGTTCAGCTCGGCGCCGTGGAGCAGCCGCATGTCGGGGTACCGCTCCTGCAGGGCACGCACCTCGGTGCGCTGGCGGAGCATCCCGGCACGGTCGATCCCGTTGATCCGCAGGTCCTCGGCGTGGTCGGTGATGCCCAGGTAGGCGAACCCACGCGCGGCGGCAGCCGCGACCATCTCCTCGAGGGTGTTGCGACCGTCACCGGACCAGTCGGTGTGGTCGTGCAGGTCGCCGCGCAGGTCCTCGACCTGCAGCAGGCGGGGCGCGGGCCTCAGGGGCCTCGAGGTCCCAGGCCTCGACCTCGCCGTTGTCCTCGCGCTGCTCCGGGGCGATCCAGGCGAGCCCCAGTGCCGCGTAGACGTCCTGCTCGGTCGCGGCCGCGACCACCTCGCCCGTCTCGGCGTCCTCGAGGGTGTACTCGGACAGCTTCCACCCCCGCGCCATGGCCCGCTGGCGCAGCCGGATGTTGTGGTCGCGGGACCCGGTGAAGTAGATCAGGGCGGCCCCGAAGGCTTCGGGGCGCACGACCCGCAGGTCCACCTGCAGGCCGTCGTGGGTGACGATCGAGGACTTGGTCTCCCCGTGCCCACCGACCTCGTGCACGCTGCGGTGGGACGTGAACGCGTCCATGATCCCGGCCGGCTCGGTGGCCGCGACCAGCAGGTCGACGTCGCCGATGGTCTCGCGGAACCGACGCAGGGACCCGGCGAACTCGACCCGTTCGACGTCGTCACGACCGGCGAGCATCGCCACCAGCTCCTCGGCCACCGGCATCACCTCGTGGATCGGGCGACGCTGCTCCTTGGACGCGAGGTGCATGCGGTCGATGGCCGAGGCGAGGTTCGCGGCGGTCTTCTCGCCCATGCCGGGCAGGTCCGCGAGCCGCCCGTCGTCGATCGCGGCCTTCAGCCCGTCGAGGTCGCGAACGCCGAGGACCTCGCCGAGCAGCGCGATCCCCTTGGGGCCCAGGCCGGGCACCTTCAGCAGCTCGATCTGCCCCGGGGGCCACGTCTCGCGGAGCTGGTCGAGCTTGTCGATCCGCCCCTCGTCGACGTACTGGCGGATCTTGGCAGCCGTGGCCTTGCCGATGCCCTTGACCTGCATCAGCTGGGACGTCGACATCTCGCGGACGTCGGTGCCCAGCGTGTCCACGGCACGAGCGGCGTTCTGGTACGCGCGGACGCGGAACGAGTTGCGGTCGCCCTCGTCGACGCCCGTGAGGCGGGCCAGCTCCTCGAGGCGCTGGGCCACCTCGTCGTTGAAGCGTGCCATCAGGGTCCTTCGACTCGGGACGGACCGGGACCTTCGGCGGAGCGTACGGGTGCTCGACGGGCCTTCGGCCCGGCGCCCCGACCTGCGAGACTGGCCCGATGGAGGGGGCTGACAATGACACACTGGAGAGGTCGCGGGTTCGCGGCACTGGTCGCGGGCGCGATCCTGGTCGCCGGCATGGGGCTGGCCGTCGTGGACAGCCTGCGCTACCGGACCGACCTGCGCGCGGACACGCTCGAACGCGTCCAGTCCGAGGCCGACCAGCTCGCCGGGGCGCTGACCCAGATCAGCCGTGAGAGCCGCACCCTGGCCGCGGCGTCGAGGGACGGCGAGGCCTTCGCCGCGGCGGTCGACGACGTGCGCAGCCGCAACGACGCCGTGATGGGAGCGCTCGTCCTGGACGACTGGGTCATGCGGCACGTCACCATGCCGACGGTCCCGGCCGGGACCCTGGCGATGATGCACATCCAGGACGGCGAGCGGCTCGAGATCGACGAGACCGAGCCCGGGCTGGCGGCGCCCCTGCGGTCGGTGCTGGAGGACGGCGGGCTCCTGCTCGCCGGACCGCTGCCCGCTGCTCCCCTGCCGTTCTCGCTGACGCTCATCGTGGACCGCGCCCCGGCCGTCGAGGGCGTCCCCGACCAGCGCCTGCTCCTGCTGCTCCTGGACATGGACGAGGTCCTGGCCTCGCTGCCACCCGCCTCCAACCCCGGTCGAGCCCTCGAGACCGCGATCATGCTCGACGGGGGCACCGCAGGTCTCGACATCGAGGACCTCGAGCCGAAGGTCGTGCGCGGGGAGGCGGCCACGTTCGACGACGGCGTGCAGGCCAGTGCCGACGTGGCCGGCGTGCACGTGCTCGCGGCCGGGCGCCCCGAGGGTGGATGGCCGGCCACCTCACCCGCCGTCCCGATGATCCTGCTGCCGAGCATCCTCGGCGCCGGCCTGGGCTGGCTCACCGTGGAGCGTCGCCGCACCGAACGCGCACGCCTGCACGAGCGCGTCGAGGTCGCCACCGCGGACGTGCGTCGGGCCCGTGCGCGCGAGCAGGCCACCATCGAGCACTCCCCCGACGGGCTGCTGGGGGTGGACGGCGACGTGGTCGTGTCCGCCAACCCCGCCGCCGCGGCGCTGCTCGGCGCCCCGCCCGCACACCTCATCGACCAGCGGCTGTCCGAGCTGCTCCGCCATGACGGCGAGCTGACGGCCGAGGGCACCGAGGTGTGGCGCGACGGCCGGGTCCTGCTGGTGCGCGCCTCCGCCGTCCCGACCGGGCTGGACGAGGACGCGCATCGTCGCGTCGTGACCCTGCGCGACGTCACCGGCGAACGCCGCAGCGCCACCCTGCTGCGGCGCTACACCCGCAAGCTCGAGCAGGTCAACGCCCAGTACGACGAGCTCGAGGCCGTGCGGGGCGACCTCGTGGCCAAGGTGTCGCACGAGATCCGGACCCCGCTCACGGTGATCGGCGGCGTCGCCGAGCTGCTGCGTGCCGACGACCTCTCCGAGCAGCAGCGCGACGACCTGATGGCGGCCTTCCAGCGGCAGCTCACGCGGCTGCAGGAGCAGGTCCAGGGCCTGCTCGACCTCGCCGAGAGCTCGCGCCCCCTGTCCCACACCGCCCAGGACACCGACGTCGGCGAGATCGTGGAGGAGCTCGCCGTCGCGGTCGGCGTGGCCTGCCACGTCGAGGGCCAGGCGACCGCCCACGTCCCGCCCGACACCCTCCGCCGGGTCCTGCGCGCCCTGCTCAGCAACGCGGCGAGCTACGGCGAGCCCCCGGTGGCGCTGACGATCCGCGCCGAGGGCGACCGCGTGCACGTCGACGTCAGCGACGCCGGTCCCGGCATCCCCGAGGGGACCGACCCGTTCGTCCCGTTCGCCCAGGGGGACAGCGGCGACCGCCGCACGTCGCGGGGCCTCGGCGTCGGGCTGGCGATGGCGCAGGGACTGGTCCGGGCCGCCCGACGGCGACCTGCAGCTCGTGTCGCGAGCTGCACCGACCACCTTCCGCGTGGTGTTGCCGCGCGTGCCCGCTCGGCGCGAGGGTCGCGGACGGCTCACCGCTGGTCTGAGCGCGCGCCCACGGCATCCCGCAACCGGCGCAGCTGGGCCGCGACCGAGGCCGACGCGGTCCCGAGGCTCGAGCGGCGCCGCTCGACCGCCTGCCGGGTGTCGAGCAGGTCGGCGACGGTGAGGTCCAGGGCCGGGTGGGCGGCCGCCAACGCGGCGGGTTCGAGGCCGTCGAGGTCCACGCCCCGCTCCTCGGCGGTGCGCACGACCTGGCCGACGACCTCGTGGGCCTCGCGGAAGGGCACGCCCCGCCGCACCAGCTCCTCGGCGAGGTCCGTGGCCAGGGAGAACCCGCCGGCCGCCGCGGCCTCCAGCCGGTCACGGTCGAAGGCCAGCGACGCGACGCACCCGGCCATCGCCGGCAGGGTCAGCTGCAGGGTGGCGACCGCGTCGAAGACGGGCTCCTTGTCCTCCTGCAGGTCGCGGTTGTAGGTCATCGGCAGACCCTTGACGATCGTCAGCAGCGCCATGAGGTCACCGATGACCCGCCCCGCCTTGCCGCGGACCAGCTCGGCCACGTCGGGGTTGCGCTTCTGCGGCATGATCGACGAGCCCGTGGAGAAGGCGTCGCCGACGCGGGCGAACCCGAACTCGCTGGAGGCCCACAGGACGATCTCCTCCCCCAGGCGCGACAGGGTGGTGGACAGGATCGCGGCGGCCGACAGGAACTCGAGGGCGAAGTCGCGCGAGGCCACGGCGTCCATGGAGTTGTCGGCCACGCGGGCGTAGCCCAGCTCGCGGGCGTAGGCCGCCGGGTCGAGGTCGAGCGTCAGGCCCGCCATCGCGCCGGACCCGAGCACCGAGGCGTCCATGCGGTCGCGGGCGTCGAGGAGTCGCCCCGCGTCCCGGTCCAGCATCCAGGCGTAGGCGAGCAGGTGGTGGCCGAGCAGCACCGGCTGGCCACGCTGCAGGTGGGTCATGCCCGGTGAGAGCCAGTCGAGGTGGGCCTCGGCCTGGTCGGCCAGTGCCAGCTGCAGGTCGCCGACCGCGTCGGCGAGCTGGGTGCAGGCGTCCTTGAGGTACAGCCGCAGGTCGTTGGCGATCTGGTCGTTGCGGGACCGGCCGGCCCGCAGCTTGCCGCCGACGGCGCCGAGGTGCTCGACCAGCCACCGCTCGATCGCCCCGTGGACGTCCTCGTCCAGCGGCTCGAACGGGAACTCGCCCGCGGCGAACAGCGTGGCGCACTCCTCGATCCCCCGGCGCAGGGTCGCGGCCTCCTCCGGGTCGAGCACGCCGATGCGCTGCAGCTCGAGGACGTGTGCCCGGGACCCGGCGAGGTCCTGGCGCCAGAGTGCGACGTCGAAGGACGTGGACACGCCGAGCTGCCAGGCCGCCTCGTCGGGGCCCTGCTCGAACCGGCCACCCCACAGGCGGCCGGTCGAGGTCGCGTCGGACGACATCGTCACTGCCCCGGGTTGTCGCCGAGGTCGCGGGCGCGCGCGGCCCACGTCTTCAGCGGCAGGCCCCACAGCTTCACGAAGCCCTCGGCCAGCGTCTGGTCGAACTGGTCGGCCTTGTCGTAGGTCGCGAGCTCGAAGTTGTAGAGGCTGGACGTCTCGCTGCGGCGCCCCGTCACGGTGGCGTGGCCCTTGAACAGCTCGAGCCGGATCTCGCCGTTGACGTACCGGTTGGCCTCGTCCATGAAGGCGTCCAGCGCCCGCTTGAGCGGCCCCCACCACAGCCCGTTGTAGATGAGCTGGGCGTAGCGTCCCTCCTCGCTGCGCTTGTGCTCGGCCAGCTCCTGCTCGAGGCACAGGTCCTCGAGGTCACGGTGGGCGGTGATCAGCGCGATGGCGCCGGGGGTCTCGTAGAGCTCGCGGCTCTTGATGCCCACCAGCCGGTCCTCGATCATGTCGATCCGGCCGATGCCGTGGGCGCCGGCGCGCCGGTCGATCTCGGTGATCAGCTCGTGCAGCGGCATGGCCTGCCCGTCGAGGCTGACCGGGACCCCCTGCTCGAAGGCGATGATGACCTCCTCGGGGGTGTCCGGGGCGTCGGCGATGTCGACGGTGCGCTCGAACACGTCCGACGGCGGGCGGGCCCACGGGTCCTCGAGGATCCCGCACTCGGCGGTGCGGCCCCAGGCGTTCTCGTCGATGGAGTACGGCGACTCCTTGGACTTCACCGGGATCGGGATGCCGCGCTCGTTGGCGTAGTCGATGGCGGCGTCACGCGACAGGCCCCACTCGCGGATCGGGGCCTCGGTGACCAGGTCCGGGGCCAGGCACATCGTGCCGACCTCGAAGCGGACCTGGTCGTTGCCCTTGCCGGTGCACCCGTGGGCGACGGCATCGGCGTCGTGGGTGCGCGCGGCCTCGACGAGGTGCTTGACGATCAGCGGACGGGACAGCGCGGACACGAGCGGGTACTTGCCCATGTACATCGCGTTGGCCTTCAGCGCGGGGCGCACGAAGTCCTCCGCGAACTCCTCGCGGGCGTCGACGACGACGGATTCGATGGCGCCACAGTCCAGCGCGCGCTGGCGGATCTCGTCGAGGTCGTCGACGCCCTGGCCGACGTCGACGGCACAGGCGATGGTGTCGTAGCCCTTGTGCTCCTTGAGCCACTGGATGGCGACCGAGGTGTCGAGGCCGCCGCTGTACGCGAGCACGATGCGCTTGTTGGCCATGATGGGTTCCTTCTTGCGTTCGGGAGACGGGTCCAGGTGGGTCGGGTCAGCGGCCGAGGATCGCGTGGAAGCGGTCGGCCAGGGTGGCGCCGGTGACGCCGTCGGCGGCGACCACGATGACGGTGTCGTCGCCGGCGACGGTGGCGATCACGTCGGGGACCCCACCGAGGTCGATGGCGGAGGCCACCGGGTGGGCGCACGCCGGCGGGGTGCGCAGGACGGCGAGGTTGGCGCTGTGGGCGATGTCGGTGACGTACTGGCGCAGGGTGGCGTCGACCCGCGCACGGGGGTCGGCGACGAGGTCGGCCCGCAGGCGGTAGGCGAGCCGGCCGTCCACGCCCCGCACCTTGACGGCGCCGAGCTCGTCCAGGTCGCGGGACACGGTCGCCTGGTTGCAGGCCACCCCCGCGTCGGCCAGGGCCTCGGCGACCTCGCGCTGGGACGTGAGGTCACGCGTCGCCAGCAGCTCGCGCACGAGCTGCTGGCGGTCGGCCTTGGAGGTGGTCGTCGCCATGCCGGCTCAGGCGTCCATCAGGGCCAGCAGCAGCGCCTTCTGGGCGTGCAGCCGGTTCTCGGCCTGGTCGAACACCCGGGAGGCGGGGCCGTCGATGACCTCGGCGGCGACCTCCTCGCCACGGTGGGCGGGCAGGCAGTGCAGGAAGATCGCGTGGTCCGCGGCCCTGCCCATCAGGTCGGTGGTGACCTGGTAGGGCGCGAAGACCTGCCGGCGCTGCTCGGCCTCGGCCTCCTGGCCCATCGAGGCCCACACGTCCGTGTACACGGCGTCGGCGCCCTCGACGGCGGCCTCGGGGTCGGTGGTGACCACGACCTCGCCGTCATGGGCCTTCGCGAGCCTGGTGGCGTGCTCGACGACCTCCGGGGCCGGCGCGTAGCCCTCGGGGTGGCCGACACGCACCGACATGCCTGCCATCGCGCCGGCCAGCAGCAGCGAGTGGGCCACGTTGTTTCCGTCGCCCACGTAGGCGAGCGACCGGCCGGCCAGGCTGCCGAAGGCCTCCTGCACGGTCAGCAGGTCGGCCAGGGCCTGGCAGGGGTGCTCGTGGTCGGACAGCGCGTTGACCACCGGCACGTCGGCGGCGTCGGCGAGCTCCTCGAGGCCGGCCTGGCCGAAGGTGCGGATCACGATGCACTGCGCGTAGCGGGACAGCACGCGCCCCGTGTCGGCGATCGACTCGCGCGCACCGAGGCTGATCTCGGAGCTCCACATGGGCAGCGCGATGCCGCCGAGCTCCTGCACGCCGATCTCGAAGGACGCGCGCGTGCGCAGCGAGGGCTTCTCGAAGACGAGCACGACCGACCGGCCCCCCAGGTCGTTGCGGGCCAGCTCGGCGCCGGCCGCCAGGCGTCCGGCACGGTCGCGCTTGAGGCCGTCGGCCACCTCGATGAGCTGGGCCAGCTCGACGGCGTCGACGTCGGCGACGCTCAGGAAGTCGTGCATCAGCGAATCCTCCGGGGGGTCGGGAGGGTCAGGCGTGGTCGGTGACGGCCGCGAGCGCGTCGTCCAGCGCCGCGAGGGCGAGGTCGACCTCGTCGGGGCGGACGGTCAGCGGCGGGGCCAGCCGGACGACGTCGTTGCCGACGGCGTTGACGATCAGGAACCGGTCCTCGCACGCGGCCTCGACGTCGGCGGCGATCGGGGCGCCCAGCTCGAGGCCGAGGAGCAGCCCCCGGCCCCGGTGGCCGGTCACCACGTCGTGGCTCGCGACCAGTCGGTCCAGCCCGTCCTGCAGCTGCGACGACCGAGCGGCGGCCTCGGCCAGCAGGTCACCGTCGGTGATCGTGTCGATGACGGCGTTGGCCGCGGCGCACGTCACGGGGTTGCCGCCGAAGGTGGTGGCGTGGTCGCCGGGCTGGAAGGCGTGGGCGGCGTCGCCGTGGGCGACCATCGCCCCGATGGGCAGGCCGTTGGCCAGCGCCTTGGCGACGGTGATGACGTCGGGTTCCACCGGGCAGTCCGGGTGCTGGAACGCGAACCACGGACCGGTGCGGCCGATCCCGGTCTGGACCTCGTCGACCAGCAGCAGCGCCCCGTGGGCGTCGCACGCCTCGCGGGCGGCGAGCAGCATCTCGGTGGAGACGGGGCGCACCCCACCCTCGCCCTGGACCACCTCGAGCAGCACGGCGCAGTGCTCGTCGGTGACCGCGTCCCGCAGGGCCTCGGCGTCGTCGAAGGGCACGGTGTCCACCACGCCCGGCATCGGCAGGAAGCGGGCGTGCTTGCCGGTCTGGCCGGTCGCCTCCAGCGTCGCCATGGTGCGCCCGTGGAACGATCCCTCCAGGGTCACCACGCGGACCTTGTCGTCGTGCTGGTCCTTGCCGTGACGCCGCGCCAGCTTCAGCGCGGCCTCGTTGGCCGTGGCGCCGCACTGGGCGAAGAAGACCTTGGCGTCGTCCCAGCCCGTGATGCGGGCGAGGCGCTCGGCGGTTCCCAGCATGGGGTCGGTGAGGAACAGGTTGGAGGTGTGGACCAGCCGGCCGACCTGGTCGGTGACGGCAGCCGTCACGGCCGGGTGCGCGTGGCCGAGGCTGGTGACCGCCAGGCCGGTGAGGAAGTCCAGGTACGGGCGCCCCGCCGGGTCGAACAGCGCGGTCCCCTCGCCCCGGACGAAGGCCAGGCCCCGGCGCCCGTAGGTGGGAAGCACGTGGGCCGCGTCGCGCGCCTGCATCCGCGACGTGGCGGCGTCCGCCAGCGTGTCGGTGTCGGTGCTCATGCGCGTGCCTCCGGGGTGGTGGCGGCGTGCGGCACGGGCGCGCCCTCGTCGTGCTTGAGGGTCATCCCCGCGTCCCCGCCGCCGCCGGGGGTGACCATCGTGCCGATGCCCTCGTCGGTGAAGATCTCGATCAGCACGGCGTGCAGGACGCGACCATCGAGGATGTGGGCCTGGGGGACGCCGTCCCGCAGCGCGTCCACGATCGAGCGGACCTTGGGCAGCATGCCGGTGTGCAGGTCGCCGGACGCCAGCATCTCCTCGAGCCGGTCCGTGGACAGCTCCGAGATCAGCGAGGCGTCCTCGGACAGCCGGCCGTCGGCGGTCGTGCCGAAGTCGAGGTACAGACCCGGGCACGTCGGTGAGGTAGACGAGCTTGCTGGAGCCGAGCGCCGCGGCGATCGCCCCGGCCGCGAGGTCGGCGTTGACGTTGCGGTCGTTGCCGTCGGCGTCCCGGCCGACCGTGGCCACGACGGGCAGGAAGCCGTCGTCGAGCAGGTCGATGAGGATGGTCGTGTCGACCGCCTCGACCTCGCCGACCCGGCCGAGGTCCTCGCCGCCGGGCCCGACCGCGGGACGGACCCGCAGGAGCCCGCCGTCGGTGCCGGCCACGCCCACGGCCGGGGCGCCGGCGGCCTGCACCAGGCCGACGACCTCGGGGTTGACCTTGCCGAGCAGCGCCATGCGCACGACGTCCATCATCGCCTCGTCGGTGACGCGCAGTCCCCCGACGAACGTGGACTCGATGCCGAGCGACCCGGCGAGGTCACTGATCTGCGGGCCCCCGCCGTGGACCACGATGGGGCGCAGGCCGACGAAGTGCAGCAGGGCCACGTCGGCGGCGAAGGAGCGCTTGAGCTGCTCGTCGACCATGGCGTTGCCGCCGTACTTGATCACGACGGTCTGGCCGTGGAAGCGGGTGATCCACGGCAGGGCCTCGCGCAGGACCGCGGCCTTGCCCTGGGCCGCGGCTTCACGCGGGGTGAGCTGGTCGTTGGCGTCGGAGGTGGACATCGTCATGTCGTGTAGTCGGCGTTGATGGTCACGTAGTCGCGGGACAGGTCGCCCACGAGGAAGGTCGCGGCGTGGTCGCCCTGGCCGAGGTCCACGGTGATGTCGACCGTCGGCCGGGCCATCGCGGTGGCGGCCTGGCCCGGGTCGAAGGAGGCGGCGACGCCGAACCGGCACACGGTCACGCCGCCACAGGTCACGCTCACCCGGGCGGGGTCGAAGGCGACGTCGCTGGCCCCCATCGCCGCCAGGATGCGACCCCAGTTCGGGTCGCCGCCGTGCAGCGCCGTCCGGAACAGGGCCGACGCGCCGATCGCCCGGGCCAGCCCGGCGGCGTCGTCCTCGGTGGTGGCCCCGCCGACGGTCAGGCGCGCGACCCGGGTGACCCCCTCGCCGTCGCGGACGATCATCGCGGCGAGGTCGGCGCAGACGGCCTCGAGCCCGTGCTGCAGCGCCGTCAGGCCGGGCGGCTGCGTGGCCGCGCCGGAGGCCAGCACGGCGACGGTGTCGTTGGTCGACCCGCAGGCGTCCACCGACACGCGGTTGAACGAGCGGCGCACGGCCTGCTTGAGCATGGTGCGCAGCACGGTGGCGGGGATCGGCGCGTCGGTCGTCACCACCCCGAGCATGGTCGCCATGGCCGGCTCGATCATGCCCGAGCCCTTCGCCATCGCCCCGATGGTGCACCGGCCGTGCTCGTCGATGACGTGGTAGGCGACCTGCTTGGCGACCAGGTCCGTGGTCAGGATCGCCTCCGCGGCCCGCTGGCCGCCGGCGGTGTCGCCCGTGGCGTCGTCCAGGGCGGCCGGCACCCCGGCGAGCAACCGGTCGATCGGCATCGGGACGCCGATCACGCCCGTGGACATGGGGATCACGTCGATCGCCTGCGCGCCGAGGCCCGCCGCGACCCGGTCGCAGGTCTGCTCGGCGTGGGCGCGGCCGTCGGGCACGCAGGCGTTGGCGTTGCCGGCGTTGATGACGACGGCGCGTGCCTGCCCACTGCGGGCGTGCTCCACGGCGACGTCGCAGCAGGCGGCCCGCACCCGGTTGGTCGTGGTCGAGACCGCGGCGGTGGAGAGCCGGTCCGCCACCACGACGGCGACGTCGGGCTTCCCGGACGGCTTCAGGCCCGCGGCGGTCGCCCCCGCGCGGAATCCCGGCGGGGCGGTGACACCGCCGCCCTCGATCGGCACGAGCGTGCTGCGATCGGGCGGGCCCCAGGTGGCCTGCGGGACGAGGCCACTCATACTGTCCTCGCTCCCCCGCTCACGGATACGTCCCGATGGCGGTCAGGCCCAGGGTCTCGGGCAGGTCGAGCAGCAGGTTGGCGTTCTGGATCGCCTGGCCGGCGGCGCCCTTGCCGAGGTTGTCCTCGGCAGCGATCACGACCAGGCGCCCCGTCCTCGGGTCCACGGTGCCCATGACGTGGACGCCGTTGGAGCCGTGCAGGGCCTTGGTGTGGGGCGTGGTCCCGGGCGGCAGGACGGTGACGAAGGGTTCGTCGTCGTAGGCGGCGTGCAGGGCGTCCTGGACGTCGTCGGGGCCCACGCCGTCGCGCAGCGAGGCCACCGCGGTGGTCAGCAGGCCCCGGGCCATCGGCATGAGGTGCGGGGTGAACTGGATCGCGCCGAGGTCCCCGGAGCCGGGGCGGGGCGCGAGGCCGCCGTCGTCACCGCGCACGTGCGAGAGCCACAGCTCGATCTCGCCGGTGTGGCGGTGGCCCGGGACGGCGTAGGCGGTGACGTCGCCGTGGACGTGGGCGAAGTGCAGGGTGTCCTTGACCCCGCGCCCCGCACCGGAGGTCCCGGACTTGCCGTCGACCACCACCGTGCCGGGCTGGACCAGCCCCGCCACCGGCAGCAGCGACAGCAGGGCGGCGGTGACGTAGCACCCGGGGTTGGCGACCAGCGTCGCCCCGACCACGTCGTCACGGAACCACTCGGTCAGGCCGAAGGGGGCGGGGGCCAGGTCGGGGCGCGGGTGGTCCTCGCCGTACCAGGTGGCGAAGCCGTCCGCGTCGAGACGGAAGGCCCCCGACAGGTCGACCACGCGGGTGCCGGCGTCGTGCAGCGCGGCCCCGAGCTCGAGCGAGGCCGCGTGCGGCGTGGCGAGGAACACCAGGTCGAGGTCCACCAGCTGGTCGACGTCGACCGCGTCGAAGGTGCGGGTCCCGGCCAGGTTGGGGAACAGTGACGCGATGGGTTCGCCCGCCTGCGAGTGTGCGGCGAGCACGGACACGTCGAGCTCCGGGTGGGAGTCGAGCAGGCGCACCAGCTCGACCCCGCCGTAGCCCGAGGCACCGACGATCCCGACGGCCCGTCCCAACGTGTCCTCCGTGTCGTGCGCTGGTGGTGTCTGCGCGAGCCCGGCACCCTAGGGCAGACACCACCCACGCGCAAGTTCATGCAGTCGTTATGCAGACGTCCGGCGGACGTGCCCGCCGTCAGCCGTCCGATCAGGTCTCGGGGGGCTTGCGCAACCGCTTGATCTCGCCCCGATGGCGCTTGGCCTCGAGCCGGCGCCGCTTGGCCGCCCGCGACGGGCGGGTCTTCTTGCGTCGCTTGGGCGGGACCATGGCGGTGCGGACCATCTGCACGAGCCGTTCGCGTGCCGCGGCCCGGTTGCGGTGCTGGCTGCGTTCCTCGGACGAGCGCACGATGAACACGCCCGCGTCGGTGATGCGCGTCCCGAGGTTCTCGCGCACGCGGGCCTTCTCGGCGTCGGACAGGGCCACGGAGTCGGCGAACTGCCAGCGCAGCTCGACGGCGGAGTCCGTGGTGTTGACGCCCTGCCCGCCCGGGCCGGACGACCGCGAGGCGCGTTCCTCGAGCTCGTTGGCCGGGATGACGTGGCGGCGGTCGATGCGGAGGTCGTCGGCCATGGTCTAGCCCGCGCAGCTGCGCGCCGGCGGCCTCGACCTCGCGGCGGACGGCGGCCAGCACGGCCTCCTCGTCCTCGCTGGTCAGGGCGCGATCCGGGGCCTGCAGTCGCAGCCGGGCCGCGACCGATCGCCGCCCCTCGCCGACCTGCTCGCCCCGGTACTCGTCGAAGACGGCCAGGGTGTCGAGCAGGTCCCCGGCGGCGCGGCGGATCGCGGTGTCCAGCTCCGCCCACGGGACCTCGTCGTCGGCGACCACGGCCACGTCCACGGTCATGGCGGGCTGGCGCACCAGTCGCGGTCCGGTCACCGGGTCCCGCCCCGCCGCGACGTCGAGCAGCATCGGCTCGAGCAGCAGCTCGGCGACCACGACCGGTTCGGGGACGTCGCGCCGCTCCGCCTCGGTCGGGTGGAGCTGGCCCACGACGCCGATCTCGTGCGCCGCGCCGTCGGCCCCGAGCCCGACGAGCTCGAGCACGGCCGAGCGGTACGGGTGCAGGCCGTCGCGCGTGACGGGGCGGCGCCGGAGCTGCCAGGCACCGGGGGTGGGCTCCAGCCGCCGGACGACCTCGTCGAGCACGGCGAGGGCCTCGGTCACGCCCCACGTCGCGTCCCGCTCGAGGAACCCGGGCCCCGCCCGGCGTCCCTGCACGGCCAGCGCCAGCGTGCGTGGCTGGGTCGGCAGCACGCGCCCCGACGGGGTGGCCCAGCGCCACTCGTGGCCCAGTCCCCCGAGCAGCGCGTCGAGCAGCCCGTCGAGCGGTCCCCCGGCCGCCCGGAACAACCGGCCCATCTCGAACACGGCGACGCCCGGGGCGCCCTGGCCGACGTTGTGCCGTACGACCTGCAGCAGGCCCTCGACCAGCGACGTGCGCATCGCCGAGGCGTCCTTGGCCAGCGGGTTGGCGAGCACGACGGGGTCGCCGCCCGGGTGGACGCCGTCGAGGTGGTCGGGCCCGACGAAGGGCCGCGTGATCGCCTCGTGCAGGCCGAAGGCCCGCACCGCCTCCCGGACGTCGCGATCGGCACGCTGGGCGGGCGTGAGGCCACCGGTGACCCCGGTCAGCGGCAGGGTCGACGGGATGCGGTCGTAGCCGTGCAGGCGGGCGACCTCCTCGGCGACGTCGGCGGGGCGGCCGATGTCGGTGCGCCACGACGGTGGGGTGACCGCCAGCTGGTCGTCGGCCTGCTCGACGGTGCAGCCGAGGTCGCGCAGCAGCTGGGCCTGGCGCGGCGCGTCCGGCTCGTCGTCCAGCCCGAGGAACCCGCGGACCCAGCTCGGCGACACCGTGACGCTGGGACGTGCCACGTCCGCGCTGCCGTCGCGGCTGACCCCGCGGTCGGACGCGGAGCCCATGTCCTGGACGAGCTGGACCGCACGGGCGCAGGCCCGTTCGGCACCGGCGGGGTCGACGCCCCGCTCGAACCGGGTGGACGCCTCGGAGACCAGGCGGAGCCGACGCGAGGTGCGGCGGATCGTCGCCGGGTCCCACGTCGCCGCCTCGAACACCACCGAGGTGGTGTCGTCGGAGACCTCGGTCGCGGCACCACCCATGACCCCGCCCAGGCCCACCGCACGCTCGGCGTCCGTGACGACCAGGTCATCGGCATGCAGGTGGCGCTCGACGTCGTCCAGGGTCGTCAGGACCTCGCCCTCGCGGGCCCAGCGCACGCGCAGCTCGGGGCCGGCCAGGGTGGCCAGGTCGTAGGCGTGCATGGGCTGGCCGAGCTCGAGCATGACCAGGTTGGTCACGTCGACGAGCGGGCTGATGGACCGGACCCCGCACTGGGCGAGGCGCTGCCGTACCCACCAGGGCGACGCGTCGGGCAGCTGCAGGTCCTGCAGCGTCCACGCCACGAACTGCGTGCACCCGTCGAGGGCCTCGATGGTCACGGGCACGTCGCGCCCGGGTACCGGCGAGGCGACCTCGGGCAGCCGTACCGGTCCGGCGCCGGTGAGGGCGGCGACCTCACGGGCGATCCCGAGGATCGAGAGGTGGTCGCCGCGGTCGGCCATGACCTCGATGTCGATGACCGGCTCCCCCAGCGGCACCAGGTCGTGGACGTCGACCCCCAGCGGCGTGGACGGGTCCAGGACCATGATGCCGCTGTGGTCGTCGCCGAGCTCGAGCTCGCGGGCCGAGGCCAGCATGCCGTTGGACGTGACGCCCCGGATCTCGCGCGCGCTGAGCTCGAGCCCCGGGATCGCCCCGCCGACCTGGGCGTGGACCACGACGTCGTCGACCTCGAAGTTCCACGCGCCGCAGACCAGCTCGACCTCGTCGTCGCCGTGGGTGACCCGCACGACCTGCAGCTTGTCCGCGTCGGGGTGGGGTTCGCGGTGCAGCACGCGGGCGGTCACGACGTCGCGGGTGCCGGAGCCCGGGGCCAGCACCCCGTCGACCTCCAGCCCGGAGCGGCCGATGAACTCGATGAACTCGTCGAGGTCCATGGACACGTCGACGAACTGGGTGAGCCAGGACAGCGGGACCCTCACGAGGCGGCGCTCCTTGCGGTGGCGGCGATGGGCGGGTGGGGTGTCAGAAGCGGTTGAGGAACCGCTGGTCGCCCTCGAAGAACTCGCGGATGTCGGCGACGTCGTGCCGGATCATGGCGACCCGTTCGACGCCGATGCCGAAGGCGAACCCGCTGACGGTGTCGGGGTCGAGGCCGCACCAGGACAGGACGTTCGGGTCGACCATGCCGGAGCCGAGGATCTCGAGCCAGCGGGTGCTGCCGTTCTCGAGCGTGCCCCAGGACACGTCGACCTCGGCCGACGGCTCGGTGAACGGGAACATCGACGGCCGCATGCGGATCTGGCGGTCCTCGCCGAACATCGCGCGGGCGAAGGCCAGCAGGGTGCCGCGCAGGTCGGCCATGGTGATGCCCTCGCCCACGACCAGGCCCTCGACCTGGGTGAACACCGGCGAGTGCGTGGCGTCGACGGTGTCCTGCCGGTAGACCCGGCCGGGGACCACCACGGCGATGGGAAGCGGGTCCCCGCGCATCACGCGGGCCTGCACCGGCGAGGTGTGCGGCCGCAGCCCGATGGTCGGCAGGCCGAACTCGTCGCGGTCGTCGTCCTCGATGTAGATCGTGTCCATCTCCTGCCGGGCGGGGTGGTCCGGCGGGATGTTCATGGCGTCGAACATGTACGCGGTGGACTCGACCTCGGGGCCCTCGGCCACCTGGTAGCCGAGGCCGACGAACACGTCGACGATGGCCTGCTCGACCTGGGTGAGCAGGTGCGGCCGCCCCGGTGGCACCACCGCTGGCGGCAGGGTCAGGTCCATCCGCTCGGCGACGAGCCGTTCGTCGAGCGCGGCCGCCTCCAGCGTGGCCATGCGACGGTCGAAGGCGTCGCCGAAGTCGTCCTTGAAGGCGTTGAGCTGCTTGCCGAGCTGCTTGCGCTCCTCGGCCTCGAGCTGGCCCATGGTGCGCTGGATCGCGTTCAGCGGGGACTTGCGCCCCGTGAAGCGCACCCGGACGTCCTCGAGCTCGGTGACGTCGGACGCCGCGGCGACGGCCGCGAGCGCGTCCTCGCGCAGGGTCTCGAGGTCGGACATGGTCACTCACGCATCGGGGGCCGGCAGCGTAACCCGAGGCCCCGAGCGGCTCGGCGTCGGCGTCGGCCGGCGCGACGCAGCCGCTACACCACCGTCCGCTGTCGCGGGGCGTCGGCTCGCGCGCCGGCCAGTTCAGTCAGGCAGCGGCAGCGTGACGTGGAAGGTGGCGCCGGTGCCGTCGGCCTCGTCGCACCACACCCGACCGCCGTGGGCGTTGACGAGCCCGCGGGTGATGTACAGGCCGAGGCCGGTGCCGGACCGGCGCTGGTCCCGGCCACGACCGAACTTCTCGAAGATGCGACGGGTCTGGTCGGCCGGGATGCCGGGGCCGTCGTCGGCCACCACGGCGTGCAGCTGGTCGTTCTCGAGCGTCAGGGTGATGCGGACCTGGCTTTCCGGCGCGTACTTGAGCGCGTTCTCGAGCAGGTTCGAGAAGACCTGCTCGATCTTGTCGGGGTCGACGAACATGCGTGGCGGGGCACCCTCGATGGTGACCACCAGGTCGCGCCCCAGGCCCTCGTCCCGGTGCCGGACGCGTTCGACCAGGCCTTCCACGGTCTCGACGACGTCGACCATCTCGCGGTGCATCTGCACCCGCCCCGCGTCGATGCGCGAGACGGCCAGCAGCTCCTTGAGCAGGCGGGTGACCCGGTCGGCGTCGTGGTTGATGGTCTCGAGCATGGTGCGCTTCTGCTCGTCCGAGAACCGGTCCCACTTGCGCAGCATCGTCGAGGTGAAGCCCTTGACGCTGGTCAGCGGCGAGCGGATCTCGTGCGAGACGGTGGCCACGAGGTCGCTGCGGGCCGCGTCGACGCGTTCCCGGCGGCCGGCGGACCGGAAGGTGAGCACCACGCCGTCCTCGACGAACCGCCCCGCCATGGCCACGGGCCGGATCCGCCCGTCGGGCAGGGCGACGCGCAGGACCCGTTCGGCGATCCGATGGGTCGTCGCGCGGGGCGGGAGCCAGCCGTCGGTGCTGGGCGCGCCGGTGTCGTCGCGGAGGTCCAGCAGCTTGTCCAGCGTGAGCCCGGCGGCGTCGGCCGGCAGGCACAGCAGGGCCGTCGCCCGGTCGTTGGCGTGGACCAGCGCCAGTCCGTCGTCGAGCACCAGGACGGCTTCCGGCAGCACGTCCAGCGCGGTGTACGCGCCGTCATGCGCCTGCCGCAGGTCGCTCATCGCGTGTCCCGTCGCTCACGTGCCTGACCGAGTTACTGGCCGGGAAATCGGCCGCGTGCGGCCGTGTACAGGGTCACGGCAGCCGCGGCCGCCAAGTTTAGGGATTCGGCACGCCCGTACGTGGGAACGGCCAGCACCTGGTCCACCTGCGCCCCGATCCCGTCCGGCAGGCCGTGCGCCTCGTTGCCCAGCAGGATGGCCACAGGACGGTCGTCGGACGCCAGGACCTCCACGTCGGCCGTGGCACCCATGTCGAGCGCGACGACCCACTGGCCGGCTGCCCGGCAGGCCGCGACGACGTCCTCGACCGTGACGTCCACGACCAGGGGCACGTGGCAGACCGAGCCCGTGCTGGCTCGCACGGCCTTGGGGTTGAACGGGTCCACGGCGTCGCCCGTGAGCACGACCCCGGCCGCCCCGGCAGCGTCGGCGGTCCGCACGATCGTGCCGACGTTGCCCGGGTCGGACGGGTCGACGAGCACGACGAGGATGCCGGACCCGACCACGTCGGCCAGCGGCACCGTGACCATGCGAGCGACGGCCACGACGCCCTGCGGGGCGCGGCTGTCGGCCAGGCGCTCGAGGACGTGGTCGGCGACCTCCAGCACGTCCACGCCACGCCCGCGGTAGTGCTCGACCCAACCGGAGGTGGCGAAGATCGTGCGGGCGTGGCCCTCGGCGACCGCCTCGTCGACGGCGTTGGGGCCCTCGACCAGGTAGGTCCCGGTGGACCGGCGGTCGCGGCGGCGCGCCAGGGCCGCGGCCTGCACGACGCGACGGTTGCGCACGGAGGTGATCGGTTCGGGGCTGGGGTCGGGGCTCACGGGGCGGCGCCCTCCTGCTGGCACACGTCGGGCCGGCGGGGATCCCGCCGGCCCGAGGGGTCGTGCTGTGGCCTGCTCATGCGGCCTTGTCGGCCTCGATGGCGCCCTTGGCCAGCGTGACCAGCTCGCCGAAGGCCTTCGGGTCGCGCACGGCCAGGTCGGCCAGGTTCTTGCGGTCGACCTGGACCTCGGCCAGCTTCAGGCCGTGCATCAGGCGCGAGTAGGACATGCCCTCGACGCGGGCGGCCGCGTTGATGCGGGTGATCCAGAGCTTGCGGAAGTCGCCCTTGCGCGCCCGGCGGTCGCGGTAGGCGTACCGGTCCGCGTGCCAGACGGCCTCCTTGGCCACCTTGAACCGGCGGCTGCGCGCGCCGCGGAAGCCCTTGGCGCGATCGAGGACGGCCTTGTGCTTCTTCTTGCCGTGGGTGCCACGCTTGACACGTGCCATGGTCGTCCTCCCTTACTGGTTGAGGAGCCGCTTGACGCGCTTGGCGTCGGGCTTCGCGATCTCGGTCTCGCCGTCGAGGCGACGCTTGCGACGGGAGGACTTCTTCTCGAGGATGTGCGCCCGGTTCTTCTGGCGCGCCATCACCTTGCCGTTCTTGGTGACGCGGAACCGCTTCTTGGTCCCGCTGTGGGTCTTCTGCTTGGGCATGGGGCTTCTCCTGGGCGTGCGCGACCCGCCCTCCAAGGGGAGTCGGGGCGCCAGCCGATGGTCGCGGGTCCGCCGGGGCGGACGACCGCACGGGTGGCCTACGCGGTCTCGCTGGCCTGGGGCTCGGGCGCGTCGGCACCCTCGTCCTCGTCCTCGTCGCGGTCCTTCTTGCGGGTGGGGGCAAGCACCATCACCATGTTGCGGCCGTCGACCTTGGGGTAGGCCTCGACGGTGCCGAGCTCCTCCATGTCCTCGGCGAGACGGTCGAGCAGGCGCTTGCCGAGCTCGGTGTGGGTCATCTCGCGTCCACGGAACATGATCGTGGCCTTGACCTTCGACCCGTCCTTGAGGAAACGACGCACGTGACCGGACTTGGTCTTGTAGTCGTTGTCCGAGATCTTCGGACGCATCTTGATCTCTTTGATGGTGATCTGGCTCTGCCGCTTGCGGGCCTCCTTCTCCTTCTGGCCCTGCTCGTAGCGGTGCTTGCCGTAGTCCATGATCCGGCACACGGGCGGGTCGGCCTGGGGCGCGACCTCGACGAGGTCCAGGTCCGCGTCACGCGCGGCGCGCAGGGCCTCGGCGAGCTGGACGATGCCGACCTGCTCGCCGTCGGCGGCGATCAGGCGGACGCGCGGGACCTTGATGTCCGCGTTGAGCCGGTGCGGTTGCTCGATGGTGGTGCCTTTGTGCGTCGGGATGGGGACGACGCGGCTGGCCCGCCCGGGGAACACGGCGAACGGCGGCCCGATCGGGCCGCCGTGACGTGGGGACCCCACCCGTGTCCGGACTGGCCGGTCGACGGGGCGAGGAGGTCGAGGCGACCCGGTGAGGCGGCACGTTGCGTGGAGCCTGCCGGGTGGGCGTCGTGGCCGACGCCGCTTGTCTCATGTGGTTGTGTGGCGCCGCACGCGGGCGACGCCGCGGGCAGGGTACCAGCAGGCTGGCACCCCGTCGCGTCCGCCGGGCCGCTCGTCGGCGGCCGGCGGGGTCACTGCCCCGGGATCCAGAGCTTGCTGGTCTGGGAGGGCTGCTGCTGCGGCTGCTGCGGTGGGGCCTGCGGGGGCGGGGCCGCTGCGCCGCCCGGCTGGGCGGCGCCGGGGTCGGCCGGGGCGGCGGGCGCCTCGCCGGTGGCACCGACGTCGTTGGGTTCGGCCTGGCCGGACTGGGCGACCTCGCGCTCGGCCTCGACCTGGGCCAGGCGAAGCTGCGACAGGGCCTGGTCGACCTGGGAGGTCAGCTGGTCGTCGACCTGGCCACGGACGGCGTCGTTGAGCGCCGCGGTCGCGTCCAGCAGCAGGCGCGCGTCGTTGCGCCCGAGCTTGACCTGGGCGGCGTTGAGCAGGCCCTGGACGACCTCGACGAGCACCTGGTCCGCCGGCGCGCCCCGCATCTGGGCCAGGTACTGGCGCACCTCCTCCTCGGAGGGGCCGTCGTCACCGGGCATGCCAGCGGTCGGGGGGACGGAAGAGCTCACCGGGTACCTCGTGGGTCGCGGACGCAGTGGGGGGTGGGCCGTGACTCAGTGGTCAGCGGCCTTGTGGATCCCACCCGGTTCGGAGCTGGCGTAGACGACGAGGCCGATCACCAGGCCGACGCCGGCCGCGAGGATCATGCCGTCCCACGTGCCGGTGCCGAAGCCGCCCGACTCCTCGGTGGCCGCGGTCTCGCCCTCGCCGCCCTCGGTGGCGTGGGCCGGGCCGGTGAACAGGGCCAGCGTCAGCAGCGCGGCGGTCAGGACGCCCAGCAGGGCGGGGATCGCGCGGAGCGAGGCGCGGGTCATGGGGCACTCCGGGGGGGTCGTCTCGGATGGGCCCGTGAGCCTACCCAGCGCCTGCAGCCCCACGACAACCGTCGCCCGTCACGGCTGGCCTACGCTCCCCCACCCACCCCCGCCGCGCGAGGCCCCCGCCGTGAAGACCTTCGACCGCCTCTTCGAGGAGCTGGCCGACAAGGCCCGCACCCGCCCGGAGGGCTCGGGCACCGTGGCGGCCCTGGACGCCGGCGTCCACGCGATCGGCAAGAAGGTCGTCGAGGAGGCCGCCGAGGTCTGGATGGCGGCCGAGCACGAATCCGACGACCGCACCGCCGAGGAGATCTCGCAGCTGCTGTACCACCTGCAGGTCCTCATGCTCGCCCGCGGCCTCACCCTCGAGGACGTCTACGCCCACCTGTAGGCCCCGTCCTCCACCTCGTTCCCTGCCCGCACGCCCCACCAAGGTGCTGCCATGCTCCGCGTCGCCGTCCCCAACAAGGGCTCGCTGTCCGACCCCGCCATCGACCTGCTCACCGAGGCCGGCTACCGGCAGCGTCGTGACCGCAAGGACCTCGTGCAGGTCGACCCCGACCACGACGCCGAGTTCTTCTACCTGCGTCCCCGCGACATCGCGACCTACGTGGGCACCGGCACCCTGGACGTCGGGATCACCGGCCGGGACCTGCTGCTGGACTCCGAGACCGACGCCATCGAGATCCTGCCGCTGGGCTTCGGGTCGTCGACCTTCCGCTTCGCGGCCGTGCCCGGCACCGTCGAGTCCATCGAGCAGATCGACGGGCGCCGCGTCGCCACCTCCTACAAGCACCTGGTCGAGACCCACCTGCGCGAGCGCGGCATCGAGGCCGAGGTCGTCCGCCTCGACGGGGCGGTCGAGACGGCCGTGCGGCTGGGCGTGGCGGACGTGGTCGCCGACGTGGTCTCGACCGGCACCACGCTGCGCCAGGCCGGCCTGCAGATCATCGGCGAGACCCTGCTGCAGTCCGAGGCCGTGCTGGTCCGCCACACCGAGGCGGACCCCGACGCCCCGCAGGTGCGCCAGCTCGTCCGGCGCCTCGAGGGGATCATGGTGGCCCGTCGCTACGTGATCGTGGACTACGACGTCCGGGTCGAGCACGTCGAGGCCGCCTGCGCGATCACGCCGGGCATCGAGTCCCCCACCGTCTCGCCGCTGCACGACAAGGGCTGGGTCGCGGTGCGGGCCATGGTCGAGCGCCACAGCCAGAACCGCGTCATGGACGAGCTCTGGGAGGTCGGCGCCCGCGGGATCATGGTCACCGAGATCCTGTCCTGCCGGCTGTGACCCCCGGGCCCGTCCTCACGGACAGACGCTGCTCGAGCTGGCGGACCACGGCGTCGCTGATGGCCGTCGGGCCACCGAAGACCACGGCACGATCCATCGCGGACCCGTCGACGTGGGCGGCGGTGTCCCGCGACAGCTCGTCGTGCGCGCTGAGCAGCACGGGCAGACCCTGCAGGGCGGCGTAGACGCCGCCGGTGAGGGCGTCCGCGAACCCGTCACGCCGCGCGATCGCCCGCGCCGGCGGCATCGGGCAGGAAGGCCTCGGCCACGGCGACGGCGGTGGCCTCACGGGTGGGCCCGGACACCTCTCGCGCCTCGGGATGGGCCCGGGCGGCCGGCCCCCCGACGGCGACCAGGTCGAGGTCCGGGTGCTCGTCCAGCCACGCCTGCGTGGCGGGGTGCGGCTGGTCACCGTCGCTGAGCAGGACGACCCCGGCACTCGCCGCGGCGGCCGGACCGGCGGCCAGGGCGTCGGGGAAGTCGTCGCCGCGCGCGACGATGGCGGTCTCCAGGTCGACGAGCCCACTGACCCGCCGGGCGATGGCCACCGCGGTGTCGTAGCGGGTGGGACCCTGGATGCGCTCGGCCGCGAACCCGGCCCGCTCGACGGCGCCTCCGACCTCGTCAGACAGGGCCGCACGCCCGCCGAGCAGGACGACGCGTCCTCCGTCGGGCAGCACGCGGGCGATCTCGTCGCGCGCCGCGGTGTCGAGGTGGTCGGAGGCGGTCAGGAGCAGGGGCCCGCCAAGTGCGGTCGCGAGCGGCGTCCCCGCCAGGCCGTCCGCGAACGCGTCCGCACGGGCGAGCACCACCGCGCGCGCACTGTCGGCGGCCGGGTAACGCGGCCCGCGAGATTCTGCGTGGCGGTCGCCAGCCGGCTCGCGCCCCCGAGCCGCGTCACGCCGCCCGGCACGGCCGCGGGCCCCTCGGCCTGGGCGAGCGTCAGCGCGTGGGCGCACGCCACGGCGGCGCGCGCGTCGACCATCCCGTGCCCCGACGTCGAGGTCGACGCCGGGCGCGAGCAGGTCGTTCGCCGTGTCGAGGAGGCAGTCGGTGACCTGCGCGGGGGTGAGGGCGGGGTTCGCCTCGATCATCAGCGCAGCCACGCCGGAGACGTGCGGGGACGCCATGGACGTGCCGGAGATGCAGTAGTAGCCGGGCTGCTGGGTGTCGGGGCACTCGGTCAGGGGCAGCAGCACCGACGGCGAGACCGCGGCCATGATCTGGTCGCCCGGGGCGACGACGTCGACCTGCGGGCCGGTCGCCGTCGGCCGCTCCGCGGCTGGAGAAGTCCGTGACCTCGCCCTCCGGGCAGCTGCCGTCGGGCGACTTGCAGGCCGCCCCGACCAGGATGGCCTGGTCGGCGCGGTGGTAGGCGCCGATGGTCCCGGGCTCGGGACCGTCGTTGCCGGCGGAGAACACCACGGTCACGCCGGCGTCCTCGACGGCGCCGATCATGTCGGCCATGGCGTCGAAGTCGGTGGGCTCGCCGCAGTCCAGCCCCTGGCAGTTCGGCTCGGTGGGCAGCAGGCCCCAGGAGTTCTGCGCGATGTCGATGCTGAGCTCGGGGTGGCGGATGATGTAGTCGAAGGCCGCGAGCGCGGCCTCCTCCCAGTCGATGTCCTCGACGATGCCGAACGGGGCGTCCGCGACCTTCATGGACACGAGCTCGACCCCGGGGGCGAGGCCGGCCAGGTTCGGCCCGCCGGCGTCGGCGGACATCGCCCCGCTGCCGCCGACCGTGCTGGCCACGTGGGTGCCGTGGCCGATCTCGTCCTGCAGGGCGACGGCACCGGTCGACTCGGCGTAGTCGTCCCACTGCTCGGGGCTGATGCCGCCGGAGTCCTCGATCTCGCTGAACTCGAAGTGCAGGCCGGTGGTCACCCGGTCACCGAAGTCGGGGTGGGCCGAGAAGATCCCCGAGTCGAGCACGGCGACGGTCACGCCGGCGCCGGTCACGCCGGGTCGGGTCCCGGATCGGCCCGCGTAGGTGTAGTCCTCGGGCGTGTCCATGTCGTTGGCGTGCAGCTGCCCCTTGGAGGCGTACAGGTCGAGCTGCAGCCGGCGCTGGGGCGCGACGGCGACCACCCGCGGGTCCGTGGCCACGAGCAGCTCGACGACGGCCCGCGGCGCGGTCACGGCGACCGCCCCGATCGACGACAGCTCCAGGCCGCGGACGACGCCGAGCTCGTCCAGCAGGTCCAGGGCACTGTCGGGCACCACGCCGTCGCGGTAGGCGACCACGGCACGGGCCAGGCCGTCGTCGCCCACCGGCAGGTCCGGCACGTCGATCGTGGTGCGGGCTGGAGGTCGTGGTCGCCGTGCCCGGGGACCGCGAGGCCGGCCAGCAGCAGGGCGCACGTGGACAGGGTCAGCAGGCGGCGTCCGAAGGACACGACAGCGTCCGAGCGTCGATCAGCGAGGGGTTCGGGGAACTTCCCCGACGCGTCCGCGGCCGATCCTGCGACCGTGCGCTGGGTGCTACAGCTCCTTGAGCAGGTTGGCCGTCTCGACGGCCGACAGGGCCGCCTCGGCGCCCTTGTTGCCCAGCTTGCCACCGGCACGCTCGACCGCCTGGTCCCACGTGTCGGTGGTCAGGACGCCGAAGGCCACCGGGATGCCGGTCTCGCGGGCGACGGCAGCGGCCCCGCTGGCCGACTCCCCCGCGACGTAGTCGAAGTGCGGCGTCGAGCCCCGCACGACCGCCCCGAGGGCGACCAGCGCGTCGAAGCGCCCCGAATCCGCCATCCGGCGCAGGGCCACGGGGATCTCGAAGGCGCCGGGCACCCAGGCGACGTGGACGTCACCGGGCACCGCCCCGTGCCGCAGCAGCGTGTCGACCGCGCCCGACACGAGCCGGTCCACGACCGCCTCGTTGAACCGGCCGGCGACGATCCCGACGCGGAGGCCGGAGGCGTCGAGGCGCCCCGTGGTCGTGCGGACCTGGTCCGGGGTGTCGGGCATCGGCACGTGCTCCTGGTGCGACTCGTCGGAGGGTGAAGCCTATGTCAGTCAGCTGGCGCGGTGGCCGGCCCCTGGCATGGGCGGCGGTGCCTCGGAGTCGTCGGGCTCGCCGAGGGCCTGCGGGTCGCCCGCCGCGGGGTCCTGGCGGTGCTCGCCGAGCCGGCCTCGCAGGTCGTCGCGCAGCAGCGGCGTGTCGTCCGGCGGGGCCTGGGCCAGGCCGCGGGGTTCGAGCCGGGTGACGGTCGCCCCCTGCTCCTGGTGCACGTCCAGCAGGCCCGTCGTGGGGGCGAGGTCCCCGACGCCGGAGGACACGACGCCCTCGCCGGTCAGGTGGTGGCCCATGCGGGCGGCCTTGGTCGCCAGGTAGGAGGCGTTGTCGTCGCCCGGGGCGATCTCGATCGGCACCCGTTCGACGATCTCGAGGCCGAAGCCCTCGAGCCCGGCACGCTTGGCCGGGTTGTTGGTCAGCAGGCGCAGCGTGGTCAGTCCGAGGTCGGCCAGGATCGACGCGCCGGTGCCGTAGTCACGGGCGTCGGCCGGCAGGCCGAGCTGCAGGTTGGCCTCGACGGTGTCGGCGCCGGCGTCCTGGAGGCGGTAGGCCCGCAGCTTCTCGAGGATGCCGATCCCCCGGCCCTCGTGGCCTCGCAGGTAGACGATGGCGCCCTCGCCCTCCTCGACGATCCGCGCCATGGCCACGTCGAGCTGGGCCCCGCAGTCGCAGCGCGCGGACCGGAACACGTCGCCGGTCAGGCACTCGGAGTGCATGCGCACCAGGACGTCGGGCTTGCCCTCCGGGTCGCCGTACAGCGCGGCGACGTGCTCGGTGCCGTCCAGGCTGTTGCGGTAGCCGAGCATGCGCCAGGTGCCGTACGGGGTCGGCAGGGGCACGTCGACCACGCGCTCGACGATGGACTCGGTCCGGCGCCGGTACGCGACGAGGTCGGCGATGGTGACCAGCAGGAGGTCGTGCTGCTCGCAGAAGGCCTCGAGGTCGGGCAGCCGGGCCATCGACCCGTCCTCGTTCATGATCTCGCAGATCACGCCCGCAGGCTCGCGTCCGGCCAGTCGGGCCAGGTCGACCGACGCCTCGGTGTGGCCGGGCCGGCGCAGCACGCCGCCGGGCACGTACCGCAGCGGGAAGACGTGGCCGGGGCGCCGGAAGTCGCCGGGCGTGGCCTCCGGGGCCAGCACGTGCTGGATCGTCCGGGCGCGGTCGAAGGCGGAGATGCCCGTCGAGCCCGGGACCTCGAGGTCGATGGAGACCGCGAAGTTGGTCTCGGCGTGGTCGCCGTGGGAGGGGACCATGCGGTCGATCTGGAGCGCGTCGAGCCGTTCGCCCTCGGCCGACATGCAGATCAGGCCACGTCCGTGGGTGGCCATGAAGTTGACGGCCTGTGGCGTCACGGCGCCCGCGGCCATGACCAGGTCGCCCTCGTTCTCGCGGTCCTCGTCGTCGACGACCACGACGATCCCGCCGGCGCGGACGACCTCGATGGCCTCGTCGATCGTGGCGAAGGGCATGGGGCAGGTCCTTGGGTCGGGGCGGGTGGTCAGCCGACGGCGTCGTAGGGGGTGGCGGCTCCGCCGGCCAGCAGCCGTTCGACGTACTTGGCGACCACGTCCGCCTCGAGGTTCACGCGATGTCCGGGGACCCGGTCGCCGAGCACGGTGACCGCCAGCGTGTGGGGGATCAGCCCGACCCGGAACTGGCCGGTGCCGTCCCCGGCGTCGGTGACGTCCACCACGGTCAGGCTGGTGCCGTCGACGGTGACGGACCCCTTGGGGACCAGGTAGCGCGCGACCTCGGCGGGGGCATGGAACGTGAGGAACACGGTACCGGGCTGCTCGTCACGGCCGACCACCTCGCCGACGGCGTCGACGTGCCCCTGGACGAGGTGACCGCCGAAGCGGGTGGCCGCCGACATGGCCCGTTCGAGGTTGACGGGGTCGCCCTCCTCCAGGTCGCCCAGGGCGGTGGCGCGCATCGTCTCGGCCATCAGGTCGGCGGCCCAGCGCCCCGCCCCGTCCTGGCCGCCCTCGAGCTCGGCGACGGTGAGGCAGCAGCCGTTGACGGCGATCGAATCCCCGATGGCGGCGTCGGCCAGCACGGTGGCGCAGTCGATCCACAGCCGGGCGTACCCGTCGTGCCGCTCGATGCGGTGGACGGTGCCGAGCTCCTCCACGATGCCGGTGAACACGTCGCGGGCCTTCGTCGGCGGGGCGGGGTCAGGTCGGCTCGCTCGGGGGGTGGGTCGCGGGGGCCGGGGGCCGGTCCACGACGACCTCGAGGTCCGGGCCACGGTCGACCCGCCGGGCGAGCGGCCACCGTGCGCTGGCGGCCACGGGCGCAACGATACGCGCGCGCCCGTCGGTGGCCTGCACCGAGCGGGCCACGTGGCGCACCACGCGGTCCACCACCCCGGCGTCCATCAGGGCGCGCGCCAGGGTCGCGCCGGGTTCGGCGAGGACGGTCTGGAGGCCGCAGGTGCGCCACAGGGCGGCCGTGGCGGCGGCGAGGTCGACCCCGCCCCCGGTCGCAGCGGGTACCCGCACCACCTGCACGCCCCGCTCGGCCAGGTCGTCCGCCCAGTCGGGCGCCCCGTCCGCGGTCACCACGATCGTGCCGGGCCGCACCACGGTGGCCGTGGGCGGTGTCCGTCCCCGCCCGTCGAACACGACGGCTCGGGGCGGGGTGTCGCGCCGCATCGGGACGTCGCGGACGTCCAGGCGTGGGTCGTCGGCCAGGACCGTGCCGGACCCCACCAGCACGCCGTCGACCCGCGCGCGCAGGCGATGCACCGCCCGCCGGGACGCCGGGCCGGTCACCCACCGCCCCGACGGCGCCGACAGCGCCCCGTCGACCGTCTGGGCCAGCTTCAGCGTGAGATGCGGCCGCCCCCAGCGCACGGCGGTGAGGAACCCGGCGAGTTGCCGGTGCACCCACGGCGCCAACACCCCGTCGGTCACCTCGACCCCACCCTCGCGCAGGCGGTCCAGTCCCCCGGCCGCGACCGGGTGGGGGTCCCGTGCGGCGACCACCACGCGTGCGACACCCGCCGCCAGCAGCGCGTCGGCGCACGGCGGGGTCCGTCCCGTGTGGGCGCAGGGCTCGAGCGTGACGTAGGCGGTGGCACCCGTGGCGTCGGGCACGGCGGCCAGGGCCGCGGCCTCGGCGTGGGGGCCGCCGGGGCGACGGGTGAACCCCTCCCCCAGCAGCTGCCCGTCCCGGACCAGCACGCACCCGACGTGGGGGTTCGGCGGGGCGAGGTCGCGGGCCCGCTCGGCCAGCGCGAGCGCC
Organism: uncultured bacterium; assembly: GCA_963796225.1. GTDB lineage: Bacteria > Actinomycetota > Nitriliruptoria > Nitriliruptorales > Nitriliruptoraceae > CAWCLK01. Next base: position 112,583 of record CAWCLK010000006.1, on the reverse strand, counting down.
CGCGCCATCCACGTGGCGTCGACGTCGCCGGTGGTCACGGGGTCGACGGTCAGGCCGACTGGCCCGGCGCCCCGCGACGCCGGTCCACCTCGTAGTTCGACCCGCCGTCGCGGACCTGCCGCTTGGCGAACTGCTTCATCTCGTTGGCGACGGTGACGGCCTGCTCCGGGCGTTCGACGGCGCCGTCCTCGGACACGGCGATGCCGATCGACACGCCGACCAGCGGGTAGGTCTGCTCGTCCCCCTGCCGGTCCCGGACGACGATCTGGCCGGCCGTGCGGTCGGCCTCGTCGTACAGGTCGGGCACGATCGCGTCGAAGCGCTCGCACATCGTCGCGGCCATGGGTTCGACGAGGTCGGGGTCGGTCACGACCACGAAGTCGTCGCCGCCGACGTGGCCGACGAAGGTCTCGGGGCCGCCGAGCTCGCGGGCGGCCTGGACCAGCACCTCGGCGAAGGCCACGAGCACGTCGTCGCCACGCGCGTAGCCGTAGTGGTCGTTGAACGCCTTGAAGTTGTTCAGGTCGGCGTGCATGAGCGCGAAGGACTCGCCGTCGGCGACCCGCCGTTCGAGCTCCTTGTCGATGGAGGTGTTGCCGGGCAGTCCGGTCAGCGGCTGGATCGCACGCATGGCGGCGGCGCGCCGCAGGCTGGCCTGCACCCGGGCGACGAGCTCGGAGGGGTCGAAGGGCTTGGTCAGGTAGTCGTCGGCGCCCGCGTCGAAGCCGACCAGCTTGTCCTGGGTCTGGGCCTTGGCCGTCAGCAGGATCACCGGGATGTGGCTGATCCGCCCGTCCGCCCGGATGCGGCGCAGGGCGGTGAACCCGTCCATGCGCGGCATCATCACGTCGAGGACGATGACGTCGGGACTGTGCGCGACGGCCTGCTCGAGGGCCTCCTGGCCGTCGCCGGCCTCGAAGGTCTCGAACCCGCCGAGGCTCAGCGCCACCTCGACGAACGTCCGGATGTCCCGGTCGTCGTCGACGATGAGCACCCGTGCGGTCACCCCATGGCCTCCGCGCGGGCCGACCGGGCCGCGTCCAGGATGCGTTCGACCGCCGCGACGCGGTCGTCGTGGCGGAACACGGCCGACCCGGCCACGAACGTGTCGGCCCCCGCACGGACCGTCTCGCCGACGGTGTCCTCGGCGATGCCGCCGTCGACCTCGAGCCGGAAGTCGTTGTCGTGGTCGCGCCGCCAGGCGTCGAGCTCGGCGACCTTGGGCACCACGTCGTGCATGAAGGACTGGCCCCCGAAGCCGGGTTCAACCGTCATGACGAGCACCAGGTCCACGTGAGGGAGCAGTGCTTCAATCGTCGACACGGCGTGCGCCGGCTTGAGCGCGACACCCACGCGGGCGCCGTCCTCGTGGAGCCGGTGGACCAGGTCGATCGGGTCGTCGTCCACCTCGGGGTGGAAGGTCACCGAGTCCGAGCCGGCGGCCACGAACTGGGGCGCGTACGTCCGTGGGTCGGTGATCATCAGGTGCGTGTCGAGGAACCGGTCGGTGGCGCCCCGGATGCCCTTCACGACCGGCGGGCCGATCGTCAGGTTCGGCACGTAGTGGCCGTCCATGACGTCGACGTGGATCCACGGCACGGCCGGTTCGACGGTGCGGATCTCGTCGCCGAGCCGGGCGAAGTCGGCCGACAGGATGGACGGTGCGAGCACCAGGTCGTGGGGCACCGTGGCCTCCAGTGGGTCGGGGTCGCGGGGCGTCGAGGTGGACGAAGACTACTGCCCCGGTGCGACCGGACCGTCCGGGTCGTGCTCCCAGGTGACGTGGAACATGCCGTCGGTCCCGTCGGTGTCGGGACCGAGCTGGCGCTGCTCGACCAGTCGCCACTGCGGGCCGAGCGCGTCCCGGACGCGGTCCACGACGCCCGTGGTCTCGGTCGCGGTCCAGGTGCAGGCGGCGTAGGTCAGCCGCCCGCCGGGCCGCACCTGCGTGGCGGCGTGGGTCACCAGCGCGACCTGCAGGTCGGCCAGCGCAGCGACGTCCTCGGGGGTCCGGCGCCACCGAACCTCGGGGCGACGACGCCCCGTCCCGAGCCCCGTGCACGGGGCGTCGACCAGGGCCACGTCGACGGGGGCCTCCAGCGTGACGGCACGGCCGTCGGCGACGCGGACGTCGAGGTCGACCCCGATGCGTTCGGCCACCTCGCGGACCTGGGCGGCGCGGTGCTCGTGCAGCTCGACGGCCGTCACCCGGCCGGTCGGGCCCGCCAGGGTGGCCAGGGCCCCGGCCTTGCCGCCGGGCCCCGCGCACAGGTCGAGCACCCGGTCGCCGGGCCGGGTGCCGGTGGCCGCGACGACCAGCATGGAGGCCTCGTCCTGGGGCACCGCACGCCCCTCGCGCACGCACGCGAGCCGGCGTGGGTCGGCGCCGGGGACCCGCACCCCGTCCGGGGCATGCGGGGTGGGTGTGGCGTCCAGCCCCCCGTCGCGCAGCTCGGCGACCAGCGCGTCCCGGTCGCCGGTGGCGCGCAGCGTCAGCCCCGGTGGGACGTCGTCGGCCTCGAGCAGGGCGCGCGTGCGCTCGGGACCGAGCACGGCGAGCCGCTCCTCCACGATCCACGCGGGGTGTCCCGTGGTCAGCGCGAGATGGGCGACGGGGTCGGTGTCCGGGTCGGGCCAGGGCAGCGTGTCGAGCTGCCGTGCGAGGCCCCGGAGCACGCCGTTGACGAACCCGCCGGCACCCTTGGCGCGGGGGCGCGGCACGGCCTCGCGGGCCAGGGCGACGCTGGTGTCCACGGCGGCACGGGCCGGCACCTGGGTGCGCCACAGCTGCAGGGCGCCGAGGCGCAGGATCCGGCGCAGTGCCGGTTCCACGTCGGCCAGCGGGCGGCTCAGTGCCTGGCCCAGGAGCCAGTCGAGGGTGCCGGACCACCGGATCGTGTCGTACGCGAGGTGGGACGCGAAGCGGCGGTCACGTTCGCCGGGCAGGTCCGCGACCGCGTCCGGGACGGCGGTGGTCGACCACGCCCCGTGCTCCTCGACGGCCGCCAACGCGCGCAGCGCGGCACGCCGTGCCGGCAGGCCACGGTCGTCGCCGGGGGTGGTGGGGGCGGTCACGCGCCCAGCCGAGTCCCCAGCTCGGGGCGGTGCCCGTTGGCCCACGCAGCCGCGTCCATGCGCGGCTTGCCCTCGGGCTGCACCACGAGGAGGCGGACGTGGCCCTGGCCACAGGCGATCACGGGACCCTCGTCGAGGGCGACCAGCTCGCCCGGGGCGCCCGCCGGACCGTCGGCGACCTCGGCGGCGTAGACCTTGAACCGGCCCCCGTCGAGGGTGGTGTGGGTCCCGGGTGCCGGGGAGGCCGAGCGGACCAGGTCGACGACCTGTCGGGCCGGGGCGGTCCAGTCCAGCCGGGTGTCGTCGCCGGTGATCTTGGGCGCGAGCGTCGCGCCCTCGGCCGGCTGGGGGGTCGGCTCGGTGCCGCCGACCAGGTCGCGCAGGCTGTCGACCAGCACGGGCCCACCGAGCTCGGCCAGCCGGTCCAGCAGCGTGCCGGCGTCCTCGTCCGGGTCGATGTCGACCTCGACCCGCTGCAGCACAGGACCGGTGTCCATGCCCTCGTCGAGCACGAACGTCGTCACCCCCGTGGTGGGGTCCCCCGCGCGCAGCGCGTGCTGGACCGGCGCCGCCCCGCGCCAGCGCGGCAGCAGCGAGAAGTGCAGGTTCACGAACCCGGCACCACCGGCGGCGAGCACGTCGGCGGGCAGCAGCGCCCCGTAGGCCACGACCGCGCAGGCGTCGGGGGCGAGCTCGCGCAGGTCGTCGAGCACCTCACGCGGCTTCGTCGGCTGCCACACCGGCACGCCGGCGGCCTCGGCCGCGACCTTGACCGGCGGCGGCTGCGGGGTCTTCGACCGGCCCTTCGGGCGATCCGGGTTGGTGATGACGGCCGCCACCTCGACGTCAGGGGCGTCGAGCAGGGCCTGCAGCGAGGGGACCGCCACGTCGGGCGTCCCGAGGAAGACGATGCGCACCGGCACTCACCCCCCACCGAGGAGCAGGCCGCCGGGACGCGACGGGGGCTCGTCGATGCCACGTTCCTGCCGGACCCGGCGCATCTCGCGCATGGCGGCCTTGCGGTCGTGCTTGGCGAGGTGGTCGATGAACAGGATCCCGTTCAGGTGGTCCATCTCGTGCAGCCAGACGCGGGCCAGGAAGCCCTCGAGCTGCACCTCGTGGTCGTCGCCGGCGAGGTCCTGCCACGCCACCTGGACCCGCAGCGGCCGCGTCACCGGGTAGTACAGGCCGGGGAAGGACAGGCAGCCCTCGTCGTCCTCCTGGGCGTCGTCGGAGGCGTCGGTGATCGTCGGGTTGACCACCGCCCCGCCGCGGTCCTCGTCGACCTCCCACGTGAACACGCGCTTGAGCACGCCGACCTGCGGGGCGGCCAGGCCCACGCCGCCCGCGTGGAGCATGGTCTCCTGCATGTTGTCGGCCAGCGTCGCCAGGCGGTCGTCGAAGTCGTCCACCTGCCGCGCCTCCTGGCGCAGCACCGGATCACCGAACAGCCGGATGTCGAGGATCGCCACGGCACTCCTTCACGTACCCGGGCGTGGCCGACGAGGGTAGGCCAAGCCACCCGCCCGTTCCTCACGTCGCTGGCGCCCGGCAGGCACTCGGACCCGTTGCTGCGGAACATCCGCTCATCCGGTGCACGGAACCTCCGCACGAACCGCCTCGAGCCAGGCGCGCAGGGTGTTGCTGCGGAAGAAGCACTCATCCCGTGATCGAAACCTCCGCAGCAACGCGGGCGGGGATGTGGGCGGGGGCCCCGGGGTCAGTAGTCCACCGGGTCCACGTCGACGCGCACGGCGGTGCCGTCCTTGCTGGCCTGCTCGCGGTAGGGACGCAGCCCGTCGAGCACGGGCGCTCGGTCGTCGACCAGCAGCAGGACGCGGTGCTCGCCGCCCGGGAGCGGGACGGGACCGAGCCGCCCCATCAGCGGCACGAGGTCGGCCAGGGCCGTCATCAGCGGGGCGGGGTCGCCCTCGACGGTGATGGCGATGGCCTGCTTGGCCGGCGGGAAGCCGACCTCGGCGCGGCGGGGCGCCTCGTCGCGCCAGAACCCGCCGGGGTCCCAGCGGACCAGGGCCTGCACCACCGGGTCCGCCCCGTCGTCGGTGTGCACGAGCACCTCGGCACTGGCTCCTCCCCCCCGCTCGTCCTGGCCGCTGGCCCACGAGGTCAGCGCCATCGCCAGCCGCAGGGCGTCCTCGGGGGCGTCCACGGAGGGGCGGCGGGCGAGGGCGTCGAGGTCGCCGAGCACGATCGCCCCGACCGGGCCGGGGGGCGCGTCCATCACGGACCCGCGGGTCATGACCACCACGGCCGGGGCGGGTGGGATCGGCTGGTCGTGGCCCTCGAGCACGACGACCGGGGCGCGGTCCTCGATGCCGCGTCGCAGCTCGGCCCCGAGGCGTTCGGCGCCGGCGGCCAGGGGCACCGCGTCCCGGGCGCGACACTCGGGGCAGCCGCGAGGCCGTTCGCGGAAGCCGCAGGTGCGACAGACCCGCTCGCGACCCGCGGCCGCGATCGACCCGCCGCAGGTCGGGCAGCGGAACCGGTGCCCACAGGACGCGCACACCAGCGCGGTGCCCTCGCCCGCGCGGGCGGCGAGCACGATCCCGTACCGCCCCGCCCCGACCGCCCGGCGCAGCGCCGGCAGGGCCCGGCGGCCGAGGCGGGTGCGGGGACCGGTGCGGTCGTCGTCGACCTGGATGCGCGGGGCGCGGTGGCGTTCGTCGGACCGCGGGGCGACCACGGGGTCCAGCCGGCGGTCGCGCAGCAGGGCCCAGGTCGCGGCGGAGGGGACGGTGGTCACCAGCAGCCCGACCGCCCCGGCCCGGCGGGCCCGTTCGAGCAGCACCTCGCGGGTGTGGTGGCGTGGGCTCCGCCGCTCCTTCAGCGCCGGGTTCGCCTCGTCGAGGACGACGGCCAGGCCGAGGCGTTCGAGCGGCCAGAACGCCACGCCCCGCTCCCCCACCAGGACGCGGACCTGGCCACACCGACCTCGCAGCCAGGCCTTGTAGGTCAGCCGGGGGCTGGTGTCGCCCCGCACGTCCGCGACCGCGTCGGGACCCAGCGCGTCGGTGACCCGGTGGACCAGCCGGCGCGCCACCCGCGAGCCGCCGTCAGGGGTGACGACCACGACGTCCCGTCCGCCCGCGACGGTCCGCAGCGCGAGCTCGGCGAGCAGCTCGCCGACGTCGGCGTCCGGCAGCGGGCGCCACACGTGCAGGCCCGCCCCGTCCACCACCTCGGCGGCCAGGCGTTCCCCGGCGGCCCCGTAGGCGTCCCACCCGCCCGCGACCGGTGGTCCGCCCGCGCCCTCGGCGACGGGGCGCGGGACGGGGCGGGGCGGGAACCAGCCCTGGTCGGCGGCGCCCCGCTCCACGGCGACGGTGCGGTTGGGCAGGGCGTGGCGGACCACGTCGGCGACCGTGCCGCCCCACCGTTCGGCGGCCCAGCGGAAGACCTCGATGTCCTCGGGCGAGGCCCACGCGTGGGGGCCCAGCGTGCGGCGCAGGGGTCGCAACCGCGCCGCCGGCACGTCGGTGTGGTCGGTCACCTCGACGACGAGGCCACGGCGTCGACGCCCCGCGAACACGACCTCGACGCGGCTGCCGACGACGACCGGGTCGTCGAGGTCGTCACCGATCAGGTAGTCGAAGGGCCGGTCGAGGTGGAAGGGTTCGACCTCGACGACCACCCGGGCCACGTGTGCCCGGGCCGTCGCCGGTCGGTCGGCGCCCCCGTCAGGCACCGACGGCGGACTTCAGGGCGTCCGCCCGGTCGGTGGACTCCCAGGTGAACCGCGGGCCGGACCGGCCGAAGTGGCCGTAGGCGGCCGTGGCGCGGTAGCCGGGCGAGCGCAGGCGCAGGGCGTCGATGATCGCGCCGGGGCGCAGGTCGAACACCTCGTCGACGGCCTTGAGGATCTGGTCCGGGTCGACCTGCTCGGTGCCGAAGGTGTCCAGCGACACCGACACCGGGTCGGCCACGCCGATGGCGTAGGCGACCTGCAGCTCGCAGGTCCTCGCCAGGCCGGCGGCGACGATGTTCTTGGCCACCCAGCGGGTCGCGTACGCGGCCGAGCGGTCGACCTTGGACGGGTCCTTGCCGGAGAACGCCCCGCCACCGTGGCGCGCCATGCCGCCGTAGGTGTCGACGATGATCTTGCGCCCCGTCAGGCCGGCGTCACCGACGGGCCCGCCGATCACGAAGCGACCGGTCGGGTTGACGATGATCCGCATCTCGGAGGCGTCGAGGTCGTCGGGCAGCTCGGGGCGCACGACGTGGTGCTCGACGTCGGAGCGCACCAGGTCGAGGTCGACGCCGTCGGCGTGCTGGGTGGAGACCACGACGGTGTCGATGCCCACCGCGCGGCCGCCCTCGTACCGGATGGTGACCTGGGTCTTGCCGTCGGGGCGGAGGTAGGAGACCGTGTCGTCCTTGCGGACCGCGGCCAGCCGGGCGGCCATGCGGTGGGCCAGCGCGATCGGCATGGGCATGAGCTCGGGCGTCTGGTCGCAGGCGTACCCGAACATCATCCCCTGGTCCCCGGCGCCGAGAGTGGCGTAGGGGTCACGCTCCGAGCCGCGGCCCTCGAGGGCGTCGTCGACGCCACCGGCGATGTCGGGCGACTGCTCGTCGATGGCCACCGAGATCCCGCAGGTCTTGCCGTCGAAGCCCATGTCGTGGTGGTCGTAGCCGATGTCGAGCACGGTGTTGCGGACCACGCGCGGGATGTCGACGTAGGTCTGCGTCGTGATCTCGCCCGCGACGATGACCTGACCCGTGGTGACCATGGTCTCGCACGCCACGCGCCCGTTCGGATCGTCCGTCAGGATGGCGTCGAGGATCGAGTCCGAGATCTGGTCGGCCATCTTGTCCGGGTGGCCCTCGGTGACGGACTCCGAGGTGAACAGGGTCTGACGGCTCACGGGGCACTCCAGTGTGGTGGGCCGGGCGGGAGACTACCGACGTCGGGTTCGGCGCCCGCGCCTCGGAGGAGGGTTGCGGTGGAAAACACAGGTCCCGGTCACGCCAGCCGCGCCACGACCTCGTCCAGCAGGCGGTCGGCGACCTCGGCCTTGGTGGCCAGCGGCACCTCGACACGGCTGCCGTCCGCACCGAGCACGACGACCCGGTTGGTCTCGTGGCCGAACCCGGCGCCCTGCTCGGTGACGTCGTTGACCACGAGCAGGTCGCAGCCCTTGCGTTCGAGCTTGGCGCGGGCGTGGTCCTCGACGTCGTGGGTCTCGGCCGCGAACCCGACGAGCACGGCCGGGGCCCCCGCCCGCCTCCCGGCGCCGCGCCCCGATGTCGGCGAGGATGTCGGGGTTGGGCTCGAGGGCGATGGTCGGGACGCCGTCGGCCTTCTTGAGCTTGCGGTCGCTGGCCGCGGCGGGCCGGAAGTCGGCGACGGCGGCGGCCTTGACCACCACGTCCGCGTCGGCCGCCAGCGGCAGGACGGCGTCGTGCATGTCGCAGGCACTGACCACGTCGACCCGGTCCACGCCGGCAGGGGTGGGCAGGTCGGTGGGGGCGGCCACGAGGGTGACGGTGGCGCCCCGGCGTGCGGCCGCGGCGGCGACGGCGAACCCCATGCGCCCCGACGACCGGTTGCCGAGGTAGCGCACGGGATCGATCGCCTCGCGGGTGCCGCCGGCGGTCACGACCACGGTCCGGCCCGCCAGATCCCCCGTGCCGCCGACCGCACGGGCCACCGCGGCCACGACGTCGTCGGGATCGGCGGCGCGCCCCGGGCCGGTGTCGCCGCCCATCAGTGGCCCGTCCACGGGCCCCACGAACGTGACGCCGCGGTCGCGCAGTCGGCCGACGTTGGACTGCGTGGCAGGGTGCTGCCACATCTCGGTGTGCATGGCCGGCGCCAGCACGACGGGACAGGTCGCGGCGAGCAGCGAGGTCGTGAGCAGGTCGTCGGCCAGCCCGGCCGCCGCCTTCGCCAGCAGGTGGGCGGTGGCCGGGAACACCACGATGGCGTCGGCGGCACGGGCCAGGGCCACGTGGGTCTCGCCCGGGATGTCCTCCCAGACCTCGGTGCGCACGGGGCGGCCGGTGATGCCCTCGAAGGTGGCGGGGCCGACGAAGGTGCGCGCCCCGGCGGTCATCACCACGTCGACGGTGGCGCCCGCGGTCACCAGCCCCCGGGCGACCAGCGCGGCCTTGTAGGCGGCGATCCCGCCCGACACGCCGAGGACGACCCGCCGTCCCGCGAGTGCGGTGGTCGGGTCGTCCACGTGTGGCTCCTGCGCGCGGGGTGCCCCGGGCGGGGCGGTCCCGTCAGGAGGGTCAGGCCTCGTCGTCGGCCTCGCCCTCGATGAACGCGAGCGGGTCCTCGCCCTCGAGCTCCTCGGGCTCGGTGGCGATGATCTTGCCCTCGGCGATCTCCTCGAGGGCGATCGACAGGGGCTTGTTGGACTCGGTCACGACCAGCGGCGGGACGTGCTGGCCGAGGCCCTCGCCCAGCTGCCCGTAGTACTCGTTGATCTCGCGGGCGCGCTTGGCCGCGAGGTGGACGAGGTGGAACTTGCTGTCCACCGTGGCCATGAGGTCGTCGATGCGGGCCATGACGTGCCTTTCGATGCGTGGTGCCGCCGGACCGGTGTGGTCGCGTGCCGGGGCCGCGGGCGGCAGGGAATCAGGCCTGAGCGCAGAGGGTACCGCGTCAGCTCGTCAGGGCGTGGGACCACGGGTCACTGCCCCGAACTCGTCCAGCAGGGCCTGCTTCTGGCGGGGACCGAGGCCGCGCAGGCGCCGGGTCGGGGCGATGTCGAGCTCCTCCATGACCCGGCGCGCCCGGACCTTGCCGATGTTGGGCAGGGCCTCGAGCAGCTCGCTGACCTTCATCTTGGCGAGTCGCTCGTCGGCGTCGGCCTTGGCGAGCACCTCGCCGAGCGACGTCTCGCGGGACTTGAGCAGCTGCTTGACCTGGGCCCGGATCTGGCGGACCTCGGCGGCCTTGGCGAGCGCCTGGCGACGCTGTTCGGGGTCGAGGTCGGGCAACGGCATGCGGCGGCGCTCACGGGGCGGGGACATGGACGACGGAGCACCCTACCCCTGTCCGCGCCGCCGTCACGCGGCGCGCGCGATCAGCGTGTAGGTCATGGGTGCGAGCTGGCGGCGGTGCGCGGGCAGGATCCACTCCCCGACGTGGTCGGGCGACGGCTCGAACAGCGCGAAGGGGCGCCAGGGCACCTCCTGGTGCTCCTCGTAGTGCTCGATGGTGAGGCCGGCGGCCAGCACCGCGGACAGGATCTCGCCCGTCCCGTGGTTCCAGTCGTACGACACGGTGTGCGTGAACCGCGTGCCCTCGGCGACGGCGACGTAGGTGTCGTCCTCGTCCCACCGCATGGGTTCGGGCTGCTCGAAGTACGGGACCTCGAGGACCAGCAGGTCGTCGTCGCGCTCCCACGCCAGCGCCCACAGGACCGGGTGGGCCTCGCGGATGAACAGGCGCCCGCCCGGAGCCAGCAGGGACGCCACCGTCTCGGCCCAGCGGCGCACGGACGGCAGCCAGCACAGCGCCCCGATGCCCGTGTAGACGACGTCGAACTGCTCGCCGGCGAGCGCCGTCGGGGCGTCGTCCACGGTGGACTCGACGAACCGGGCGTCGTCGAGCCCCATGCCGGCGGCAAGGCCTCGGCCCACGTCCAGTGCGGGCCCGGAGAAGTCCAGGCCGGTGACCGTCGCCCCCAGCCTCCCCCACGACACCGTGTCGGTGCCGATGTGGCACTGCAGGTGCAGCAGCCGCAGCCCGGTCACGTCACCCATCCGCGGCCGGTCGAAGGCCACGACGTCGGAGATGCGGTCCGGTTCCGACAGCAGCCGGTCCAGGGCGTAGTCGGGCGAGCCCGCGTGGGCGTCGACCCGGTCGTTCCAGGACGCGAGGTTGCTGCGCGCCCAGTCGTCGAGCTCCATGCCGGCCTCACGTCCACCCGGTCCCCGCCGGACCGAGCCCGTCCACGCTAGCCGCCTAGCATCCGGCGCCCACCCCAACTCGTCCCCCACCGTGTGAGGTCGCTGATGGTCTCGGAGCTGTTCGACGCCGAGCGCTGGGAGCCCGTCGCGGGCTTCGAGGACCTCACCGACATCACCTACCACCGCGGGCGTCGACGTCCCGGCCGTGCGCGTCGCGTTCGACCGCCCCGAGGTCCGCAACGCCTTCCGGCCGCACAGCGTCGACGAGCTGTACCGGGTGCTGGACCACGCCCGACAGTCCGGTGACGTCGGGTGCGTGCTGCTGACCGGCAACGGTCCGTCCCCGCGCGACGGCGGGTGGGCGTTCTGCTCGGGCGGCGACCAGCGCATCCGGGGGAAGACCGGGTACCTCTACAGCGACCAGGAGCACGAGCCCACGCCGGCCGAGCAGGCCCGCGCGGGACGGCTGCACATCCTCGAGGTCCAGCGCCTGATCCGGTTCATGCCCAAGACCGTCATCGCGCTGGTCCCCGGGTGGGCGGCCGGTGGCGGCCACTCGCTGCACGTGGTCTGCGACCTGACGATCGCCTCCGAGGAGCACGCACGCTTCAAGCAGACCGACCTCGACGTCGCGTCGGTCGACGCCGGGTTCGGCTCCGCCTACCTCGCCCGCCAGGTCGGCCAGAAGTTCGCCCGCGAGATCTTCCTGCTGGCCGACGAGTACGACGCCGCCGACGCCCACCGCATGGGGATGGTCAACCGCGTGGTGCCGCACGCCGAGCTCGAGGCCGTCGGGCTGGACTGGGCCGCGCGCATCTGCCGCAAGTCCCCCACCGCCCAGCGGATGTTCAAGTTCGCGATGAACGCGATCGACGACGGGCTGATCGGCCAGCAGGTCTTCGGTGGCGAGATGACCCGGCTGATCTACATGACCGACGAGGCCACCGAGGGCCGTGACGCCTTCCTCGAGAAGCGCGCCCCGGACTGGTCAGCGTTCCCCTACTACTACTGACGCGTGAGCCGAGACCGGCGAGCGTGGTCGCCGCAGGGAGAACACCTCGTACTCCGCTGCCGTCCACGGCGGGTGCCCGGCCAGCGGCTCGAGCCGGATCGCCAGCTCCGACCGCCCCGCGGTCAGACGCGCGGGCAGGACGAGGTCGTCGTCGTGCCAGCGCTGCACGGGGTTGCCCTCGGGCTGCAGCCACACGCCGGCCGGTGCCCCGTCGACCCACACGCGGGCGGCCTGGCCTCGACGCGCCGCATCGCTGCGTCGCCGCAGCAGCACGCCGCCGTTGTCCGGATCGACGCGCACGTGCAGGACCACGGGGTCCCGTGAGCGGCGCACGAGGTCCGTCAGGGCCGGGCGGTCCCAGCGTCCCGGGTAGCGCGAGGTCAGCTCGTGGAGCGGGCCGCCGCTGACCTCGACCCGGTCGGTGCGATGCATGGCCGGGGCGGGGCGCCGGTACAGGAAGGCGGTCGTCCGGTAGGTCGCGTCGAAGTCGTCACGGGCGCCGTGCTCGATGCTGGCGGCGAGCCCGTCGTGGGCGTCGACCGCGTCCGCGACCATCACCCGGTACATCGCGTCGCAGGCGTGGGGGCAGCCCGGCTGGCCCTGCCCGTTGCCGCTGAGCCCGCTGAAGGGCGTGCCGAAGGGACCTCGTTCGAAGTACCACGCGGCGAGGTAGAGGTCCTCGGTCCCCGTGCCCTCCAGCTGGGGGTCGCCGGCGCCGTCGACCCGCACGCGGTCGTCTCCCTCGAGGTAGGTGCGGCCGCGCTGGCGGCCGAGCACCGTCTGGCTCAGGCCGACGAGCCGGACCTGGCCGGTCACGTCGGCGAGCACCCAGTCCTGCGACCGGTGGGTCCTGCCCACGCGACTGACCGCCTGGAAGTGGCCGGCGCGCCCGCCGGGACCCAGGCGGTCCCGCCAGCGGTCGTCCCGGTGCCAGGTGACCTCGAGGCTGCCGCCGGTCACGGGACGGGACGACGCGTCGAGCAGCCGCACCTCGAGGCGCCGCGCGAACGGCATGGGCCAGCGCGCCTCGAACCCCGTCCCCCCGTGGACCGAGAACGTCATCGCGTCGAGGTCACGGGGGCCGAGTCCGACCCCGAAGAACTCGGAGAGCGGCGCGTCGACGGTCGGCGTGCCGTCCGCCACGACCTGCAGTCGCAGGCCCTGCAGCAGCGCGTCGGGCCCGTCGTCGCCGCGGGCGCGCCGGTCGACGTCGGGCAGCCGCAGGCGGACGCGGGTCACCAGCCCCGCCCCGTCGAGGACCACCGGCGCGGAGGCCTCCCCCGCGTCCAGCCGCAGGTCGCGGGCGACGTGGCGCGACCGGGTGCCCGTGGGCGGTGCCACCTCGAGCCGTCGGGGGTCGCGCAGGTCGGCCAGGACGTCGGTGGCGGGGTCGCTCGGGTCGAAGCGCGCGACGCCGGCCGCGTCGGCGAAGGCGCGCAGCTGGACGCGGTGGAAGCGGGGCGGGCGGGTGGTGAGCACGCGCATGGACCGGCGGAACGGCATCGGCACCTGGATGTAGGCACCGCCCGAGGCCTGGGCGGCGTTGCCCACCAACGGGTGCACGAACGGGGCGCCGAGCCGCCCGTCGACGACGTCCTGCAGCGGCGCGTCGACGACCCGCTCGCCGTCGAGCTCGACCACCAGGCGGCCGTTGGCGCGCACCCCCGCCCCGTCACGTGTGAACCACAGGGAGGTCAGCTCGCCCGGGCCGCTGTGCTCGGCCACGACGTAGCCGCCCGGGGCGCGGCACAGGTACCCGGTCCGGAACCCGTCGCTGTTCCCGCCGGCCGGGTCGGTCGACGAGAACAGTCGCGGGCGCGTCCCGATGGTCAGCAACGGGAGGTGCCCCAGGTCCCGGAGGCTGTCCCATCCCACCGGTCCCTTCGCCCCGGGCGGGGCGCTCGCGGACGCCGTGGGCTCCGGGCCGATCGGGGGGCCGTCCGCGTCCGTGCAGTCCGGGGGACGCGGTCCGAGCGTCACCCACCCGGTGATGGGCGCGAGCACTGCGGCCACCAGGAGCAGGCCGAGCACCGTTCGCACCCATCGGCGACGACGCCGACGTGGGGTGGCGAGACGGGGCAGGCACGGGTGTCCGGGGATCGAGGGCGGCACCAGCGGTACCACGCGCCCCGCGCCCCGGCGGTCGTGGTCCCCCGGTCTACGGTACGGCCGACCCCAGCCGAGGACGCCCATGCCCACGCCCGCGCCCGCCTGGGTCGTGTGGACCAACCGTGCCGTGCTGACGTTCGCAGGGACGACCGCGGCGGTCGTGGTCGCCGACTACGCGGCGCAGTCGGGCCAGACGCTGGACCTGGCACTGGTCGCCGCGATCATCGCCTCGACGATCGTGGCGGTGGCACGGCCCACGGCGACGGTCCCGGTGCTGCTGGCGTGCCTGCTGTCGATGCTCGGCCTGGCCATCGTCCCGCCCGCCTGGCTGCTGTCGCTGGTCCCGCCCGTGCTCCTGACGGCCCAGCGGCGGCGTCGGCGTCCTCGGGGGCTCGTGCCCCCGGCCTACGGTCCCGACGACGACCTGCCCGCCGACGACCTGCCCGCCGACGACCTGCCCAACCGCGAGGACCCGACCCCGTGACCGTCGACACCGCCGCCTTCATCGAGTTCCTCGTCCGTGCCGACGTGCTGACCTTCGGCGACTTCACGACCAAGTCGGGGCGCGCCACCCCGTACTTCCTCAACTTCGGGCGCATCCGCACCGGGCGCCAGATCGCGACGCTCGGGGCGTTCTACGCCGAGCGGATCGTCGAGGTGTTCGGACGCGAGGTCGACGTGCTCTTCGGCCCGGCCTACAAGGGCATCCCGCTGGCGGTCGCCACGGCCAGCGCCCTGGCGCAGCGCCACGACCTCGACGTCGCCTTCTGCTTCGACCGCAAGGAGGCCAAGGACCACGGGGAGGGCGGCCGGCTCGTGGGCCACACCCCTCGCGACGGCGACCGCGTCGTGATCGTCGAGGACGTCACCACCGCGGGCACCTCGATCCGCGAGACCGTCCCGCTGCTGCGTGCCGCCGCCGACGTCGACCTGCGGGGGCTGGTCGTGTCCGTCGACCGGGCCGAGCGCGGGACCCGCGACGTGTCGGCCCTCGCCGAGGTCGCCGAGGACTTCGCGATGACCGCCACGGCCATCACCGACATCGACACGGTCGTGGCGCACCTGCGCGACCACGACGTGGACGGGCAGCGGCTCCTCGGCGCCGACGACCTCGACCGCATCGCCGCCTACCGGGACACCTGGGGCGCCTGATCCCGTCCGGTCAGGCGCCGATGGGCTCGTCCGCGATCGCGTCTGCCGCGGCCACCGGGTCCTCGGCGCGGGTGATCGGACGGCCGACCACCAGCAGGGACGCCCCGTCGGCGACCGCCCCGCCCGGCGTCGCGATGCGGGACTGGTCGTCGGAGGACGCGCCGGCGGGACGGATCCCGGGCGTGACCAGGATGGTGGTGGCAGGCACCGCCCCGCGGACGACGGCCAGGTCCGGGGCGGCGCACACCAGGCCGGGCGCCCCGGCACCGGTGGCCACGGCCGCCAGCCGTGGGACGGACACCTCGGCGCCGGCCAGGCCGACGGCGTCGAGGTCGCCCGGGGTCATCGACGTCAGCACGGTGACCGCCAGCACCCGGCCGGCGTCGCCGAGGCCCTCGACGGCGGCCTCGACCATGGCCGGTCCCCCGGACGCGTGGACCGTGAGGTAGGCGACGCCGAGGCCGGCCAGCCGGCGGGCGGCTCGGGCCACGGTCGTGGGGATGTCGTGCAGCTTGAGGTCGAGGAACACGGGCCCGTGCGCGGCGATGCGCCGGACGGCGTCGGGGCCGTGGGCGCTGAACAGCTCGAGGCCGACCTTGAACACGGCGACGTGACCGGCAAGCGCCGCGGCGAGCTCCTCGGCCTGGTCCAGGGTCTCGACGTCGAGGGCGACGGCGATGCGCTCGGCGCCGACGCGGGTCGGGGTGTCGACGGTCACGGGGTCCTCCTCGTACGTGTCACCAGGGCGTGACGGCGCCCCGCAGCTCGGCGACCGACCCGTACCCGCGCTGGCCCAGCCAGGTCCGCAGCTCGCCGACGAGGCGGTGGCTGACGAACGGGTCGGCGAAGGTGGCGGTGCCGATGGCGACCATCGAGGCGCCGGCGCGGATCATCTCGACGACGTCCTCGACGCGGCGGAGTCCCCCCATCCCGATGATCGGGACGTCCGGGCCCAGCGCGGCGTGCAGCTGGTGGACGGCACGGATGGCCACGGGGCGGATCGCCGGTCCGGACAGGCCGCCGTACGTGTTGGCGATGCGGGGCCGGCCCGTCTCGGGGTCGATGGCCATGCCGAGCGTGGTGTTGATCGCGCTGACCCCGGTCGCCCCGGCCTCGACCACCGCTCGGCCGACGGCGGTGATGTCGGTGACGTCCGGGGTGAGCTTGCCCATGATCGGCAGGTCGGGCAGCTGCTCGCGGACGGCGGCGATCACCGCGGACGACGGCCCGGCGGCACACGCGAACACCAGCCCGCGGTGCTCGACGTTGGGACAGGACAGGTTGACCTCGACGGCCGCGATCCCGCTGCCGAGCTCGCGGACCCGCCGGGCGACCTCGCCGAACTCCTCGACGGTCTTGCCGGCGATGGAGATGATCGGGGTCGCGCCCCGGTCGAGCAGGAACGGCAGGTCGCGGGCCAGCCACGACTCGATGCCGGGGTTCTGCAGGCCGATCGCGTTGAGCATCCCCGACGGGGTCTCGTGCATGCGTGGGGTCGGCAGGCCCTGGCGTGGTTCGAGCGTCACCGACTTGACCAGCACCGCCCCGAGGTCGGCGATGTCGAAGAAGCGGTCCATCTCGGCGCCGCTGGCGAAGCAGCCGGACGCCGTCGTGACGGGGTTGGCGAAGCGGGTGGTGCCGAGGGTGACCGACAGGTCGACGTCCTCGTGGGACGGGGCCTGGTCGTCGCGCCACGGACCGGGGGGCAGCGGCCGGACGTCGCTCATGCGGGCCCCTCCCCGACGTAGCGGGTGCGGGCCCAGTCGATGGAGCGCCCCGAGAACACCGGTCCGTCGATGCAGGACCGCTTGTTGCGGACGTGCCCGTCCTTGCCGCGGATGGGCATCACGCAGGTCCAGCAGACGCCGATGCCGCAGGCCATGTGTTCCTCGACCGCGACCTGGCACGGCAGGTCGTGACGTGCGGCCACCTCGGTCACCGCCGCCAGCATGGGGTTGGGGCCGCAGGCGTAGACGACGTCGGTGCGGCAGGCCGCGATCACGTCGTCCATGACGTCGGTGACGCGCCCGCGCTCCCCCATCGACCCGTCCTCGGTGGTGAAGGTCACCGAGGCCGTCATCCGCTTGGCGGCGATCGCGTCGTGGATGCGGGACTGGTCGGCGGCGCCGACGATCATGTCCACGCGGCAGCCGAGCTTCTGCAGCTCCTCACCGAGGAAGAACAACGGGGCCACGCCGTACCCACCGCCGACGAGCAGGCAGGACACCGTGCGGTTCGGCAACGGGAACGACGACCCGAGCGGGCCGACGACGTCGACGGTGTCGCGTTCGACGACCTCCGCCAGCCACCGGGTCCCCGGTCCGTGGGCGTCGAAGACCACGTCGATCGTGCCGGCCTGCGGCCCCTGGTGGGTGACCCGGGCGATGGAGAACGGGCGACGCAGCAGCGTGTCGGGGGCACGGACGGCGATCTCGACGAACTGGCCGGGACGTGCCCGGTCGGCGATCTCCGACGAGGACATCGTCAGGGTCCAGTAGGCGCCGCTGCGGGTCCGCCGCACGACCTCGCAGACCGCGCGGACGGGACCCTCCGCCCGCCCCTCGACCAGGCGACCACCGGGTGGTGGGGTCATGCGGGAGCCCCGCCCCGGGCACGGAGTGCCTCCACGCCCTCCTGGTACTCCTGCAGCGACGGCGACGGTCATGTCGCCGGTGGCGAGCGCCTCGATGCCCTGGATGGCGGCGAGGATGCCGGCCAGCGTGGTGATGCACGGCACCCCGGCCGCGATCGCGGCCTGGCGGATCTCGTAGCCGTCGCTGCGCGTGCCGGACCCGTAGGGGGTGTTCAGCACCAGGCGCACGACACCGTCCTCGAGCATCTCGAGCAGGGTGCGGTCGCCGGTGGAGACCTTGGGCACCACCGTCGCGTCGATGCCGGCCCGCTCGAGCAGGTCGGCCGTGCCCTCGGTCGCGACGATGGAGAAGCCGAGGTCCACCAGGCGCTTGACCGGGAAGACGATCGAGCGCTTGTCGCGGTTGGCGACCGACACGAACACCGATCCGTCCGTGGGCAGGACCATCGAGCCGGTGCCCGCCTGGGACTTGGCGAACGCGGCACCGAAGCCGACGTCGATGCCCATGACCTCGCCGGTGGACCGCATCTCGGGTCCCAGCAGCGAGTCCACGCCCGGGAAGCGGTCGAAGGGCAGCACGGCCTCCTTGACCGCGATGTGCGGCAGGCGGGGCCCGTCGACGGCGTCGTGCTCGGGCACCAGGCCCTCGGCTCGTAGCGCCTTGAGGGTGTCGCCGGCCATCACGCGGGCGGCGATCTTGGCCAGCGGCACGCCGGTGGTCTTGGACACGAACGGCACGGTGCGCGAGGCCCGCGGGTTGGCCTCGATGCAGAAGATCGTGTCGTCCTTGACGGCGAACTGGACGTTGACCAGCCCGCGCACGTCCAGGCCCTCGGCGATGCCGCGGGTGAAGTCGCGGATCTGGGCGACCTGGCTGCGTGACAGGGTGATCGGCGGCAGCGTGCACGCGGAGTCGCCGGAGTGCACGCCGGCCTCCTCGATGTGCTCGAGCACGCCACCGACGTACAGGTCCTCGCCGTCGAAGACCGCGTCGACGTCCACCTCGACCGCGCCCTCGAGGAAGCGGTCCACGAGGATCGCCACCTGGCCGGTCACCTCGTCGGCGAGGTCCGGCGAGGACAGGGCGGTCTCGAGGTAGGTGTCGAGCCCGGCCTGGTCGTAGACGATCTCCATGGCCCGGCCGCCGAGCACGTACGAGGGTCGCACCAGGACCGGGTAGCCGATGCGGCCCGCGACCTCGCGCGCCTCGTCGGGCGAGCGCGCCAGCCCACCCTCGGGCATGGCCAGGCCGAGCTCGCGCATCAGCGCCCCGAACCGGCCGCGGTCCTCGGCGGCGTCGATGGCCTCGGGCGAGGTGCCGATGACCGGCACACCCGCGGCCGCCAGCCGCCGGGCCAGCTTCAGCGGCGTCTGCCCGCCCATCTGCACGATCACGCCGACGGGCTGTTCGCGGTGGACGACCTCGAGCACGTCCTCGAAGGTCAGCGGCTCGAAGTAGAGGCGGTCGGCGGTGTCGTAGTCGGTGGAGACCGTCTCGGGGTTGCAGTTGACCATGATGGTCTCGTACCCGGCCTCCTGCAGCGCGAACACCGCGTGCACGCAGCAGTAGTCGAACTCGACGCCCTGGCCGATGCGGTTCGGCCCGGAGCCGAGCACCATGATCTTGTCGCGGTCCGAGGAGCGGACCTCGTCCTCCGTCCTCGTAGGTCGAGTAGTGGTACGGGCGTGTACGCCTCGAACTCGGCCGCGCAGGTGTCGACGGTCTTGTAGACGGGGCGGATGCCGGACTCGTGGCGGCGGGTGCGGACCGCCTCCTCGCCGGTCTGCAGGATCTGGGCGATGTGGGCGTCGGAGAACCCGTCGCGCTTGGCGGCCCGCAGCAGGTCGTCGGGCACGGCGTGCAGGTGCTCGCAGGCGCGCAGCTCGCGCCGGCGTTCGACCAGCATGAGCATCTGGTCGACGAACCAGGGGTCCATGCCGGTGAGCTCGCTGATGCGGTCCACGCCCCAGCCGCGGGTGAGCGCCTCGTCGACGGCGTCGAGGCGTCGGGCGGTCGGGCGGACCAGCGCGGCCTCGAGCTCGTCGTCGTCGATCTCGAGCGGGGCGGAGGCGCCGAACCCGATGCGGCCGTCCTCGAGGGAGCGCAGGCCCTTGTTGAAGGACTCGCGGAAGGTGCGGCCGATCGACATGATCTCGCCGACCGACTTCATGCGGGTGGTCAGCGTGTCGTCGGTGCCGCGGAACTTCTCGAAGGCGAAGCGCGGGATCTTGGTGACGACGTAGTCGATGCTGGGTTCGAACGCGGCCTTGGTCTCGCGCGTGATGTCGTTGGCGATCTCGTCCAGCGAGTAGCCGATCGCCAGGCGGGCGGCGATCTTGGCGATCGGGAACCCGGTCGCCTTGGAGGCCAGCGCGGAGGAGCGCGACACGCGCGGGTTCATCTCGATGACGACCTGGCGGCCGGTGACCGGGTCGACCGCGAACTGGACGTTGGAGCCGCCGGTCTCGACGCCGATGCGGCGCAGCACCGCGAAGGACGCGTCGCGCATCTGCTGGTACTCGGGGTCGGACAGGGTCATCGCCGGGGCGACGGTGATGGAGTCGCCGGTGTGCACGCCCATGGCGTCGATGTTCTCGATCGAGCAGATCACCACGCAGTTGTCGTGGCGGTCGCGCATGACCTCGAGCTCGTACTCCTTCCAGCCGAGGACGGACTCCTCGACGAGCACCTCGTGGACCGGCGAGTCGTGCAGGCCCTGCCGGATCATGGTCGCGCAGCTGGTCGGCGTCGTAGGCGATGCCGCCGCCCTTGCCGCCCAGGGTGTAGGAGGGGCGCAGCACGACCGGGTAGCCGTACTCGTCGGCGGCGCCGAAGGCCTCGTCCTCCTGCCGGACGTAGGTGGACCGCGGGCTCTCGAGCCCGATCTCGGTCATCGCCTCCTTGAAGCGCAGGCGGTCCTCGGCGGTCTGGATGGCGTCGAGGTCGGCGCCCAGCGTCTCGACGCCGAGGCGTTCGAGGATCCCGGACTGGTGCAGCTCGACCGCGAGGTTGAGCGCCGTCTGGCCACCCAGCGTCGGCAGGATCGCGTCGGGGCGTTCCTTCTCGAGGATCTTCGTGATCGTCTCGACGGTCAGCGGCTCGACGTAGGTCGCGTCGGCGAACGTCGGGTCGGTCATGATCGTGGCCGGGTTGGAGTTCACCAGCACCACCCGCAGGCCCTCCTCGCGGAGGACCTTGCAGGCCTGGGTGCCGGAGTAGTCGAACTCGCAGGCCTGGCCGATGATGATCGGCCCGGACCCGAGGACGAGGACCGAGGTCAGGTCATCGCGACGAGGCATGCGTGCGTTCCATGAGGTCGGTGAAGCGTTCGAACAGGTACCGGGCGTCGTGCGGGCCGGGGGCGGCCTCCGGGTGGTACTGCACCGCGAAGGCCGGCACGTCCAGCAGCTCGAGGCCCTCCACGGTGTCGTCGTTGAGGGAGACGTGGCTCACGCGCACGCGCCCCAGCTCGGTGTCGTAGGTGAACTCGTCGACCTGCTGGCCGAGCGACTCGCCCACGACCGCGAACCCGTGGTTGTGGCTGGTGATCTCGACCACCCCGTCCTCGCGGCGCAGCACGGGCTGGTTCACGCCGCGGTGCCCGAACACCAGCTTGGTCGACTCGGCGCCGACCGCGTGGCCGAGCAGCTGCGACCCGAGGCAGATGCCGAAGACGCGGCGCTGGTCGAGCAGGTCGCGGGTGGTCTGGATGCCCTGGGTGACCGCGGCCGGGTCGCCGGGGCCGTTGGACAGGAAGACCCCGTCCGGGTCCAGGGCCAGCACGTCCTCGGCGGTGCTGCTGGCCGGCAGGACGTGCACCTCGCAGCCGTGCTGGCCCAACAGGCGCAGGATGTTGCGCTTGATCCCGTAGTCGAGCGCGACCACCCGGAAGCGCCGCTCCCCCTCGGCCTGCCAGACGTAGGGCTCGGCGGTGGTGACCTCGCCGGTCAGGTCCGCGCCGATCATGCCGGGGCTGTCCTGCACCTGGGCCAGCAGCGCGTCGACGTCGAGCACCTCGGTGGACAGCCCGGCCCGCATGGCCCCGCGGTCGCGCAGGTGCCGCACCAGGGCGCGGGTGTCGATGTCCTCGAGCCCGACCACGTCGGCGTCGCCGAGCGCGGTGCGCAGGTCGGTCTCGGCCCGCCACGACGAGGTGCGGCGGGCGGCCTCGCGGACCACGAACCCGGCGACCTGGATCCGGTCGGACTCGGCGTCGGCGTCGGTCATGCCGTAGTTGCCGATGTGCGAGGCCGTCATCGTGACGATCTGGCGCCGGTAGGAGGGGTCCGTGAGGACCTCCTGGTAGCCGGCCATCCCCGTGTTGAAGACGGCTTCGCCGAACACGGTGCCGGTCGCCCCGAAGCCGCGGCCGCGGAAGGCCGTGCCGTCCTCGAGGACGAGCAGCGCGTCGCGCTGTGGACCTGGACTCATGACGTCTGCACCTCTCCGTCGCGCAGGGTGAACCGTCCCCGCAACAGCGTGTGGACGGGCCGGCCGGTCAGCTTGCGGCCCTCGAACGGGGTGTTGCGCGCCCGGGACCGTAGCCCGTGCCCGTGCACGGTCCAGACGGCGTCCGGGTCGACCACGACCAGGTTGGCGTCGTGGCCGGCGGCCACGCCCGCGCCGTGCCCGGACAGGTCACGGACGCCCGCCGGCCCCGTCGTGAACCGGGCCACCGCGTCCAGCAGGGACAGCCGGTCGGGCAGCACGAGCTCGGTCAGGACCAGGGCGAAGGCGGTCTCGAGCCCGAGCATCCCGCACGGGGCGTGGTCCCACTCCTGGTCCTTCTGCTCGACCGGGTGCGGGGCGTGGTCGGTGGCCACGGCGTCGATGGTCCCGTCGGCGAGCGCGGCCCGCAGGGCCTCGACGTCCTCGACGGTGCGGACCGGCGGGTTGACCTTGTAGACCGGGTCGTAGGTGGCCACCACCGAGTCGTCGAGCGTGAGGTGGTGGGGCGTGACCTCGGCGGTGACGTGCACCCCGCGCTGCTTGGCGAGGCGGATCAGCTCGACCGCGCCCTTCGTGGTGACGTGCGGCACGTGCAGCCGCGCCCCGATCCCCTGGGCGAGGATCACGTCGCGGGCGATCATGATCTCCTCGGCCTCGTGCGGCCACCCGGGCAGCCCGAGGACCGAGCTCATCCGGCCCTCGTTCATCTGGGCGTCGGCGGTGAGGTCGGGGTCCTCGGAGTGGTTGCAGATCACCGCGTCGAAGCGCTGCGCGTACTGCAGGGCCCGGCGCATGATCAGGGCGTCGGCGACCGGCTTCCCGTCGTCGCTGAAGAAGTCGACGCGGGCGGCCGAGTCGTGCAGCTCGCCCATCTCGGCCAGCTCGGCACCGCCCAGGCCCTTGGTGATCGCGCCGACCGGGAACACGTCGACGAGGCCGACCTCGCGGCCGCGGCGCCAGACCATCTCGGCCACGGCCGCGGAGTCGCACACGGGGTCGGTGTTGGCCATGGCGCAGACGGCCGTGTAGCCGCCGGCGGCCGCGGCGGCCGATCCGGTGGCCACGTCCTCGGCGTCCTCGAAGCCGGGTTCGCGCAGGTGGGTGTGCAGGTCCACGAACCCGGGCATCACCCACAGGCCGGCGCAGTCGACGACCGTCGCGGTGCCGGCGTCGAGGTCGGCGCCCACCTCGGCCACCTGCCCGTCGACGATGCGCAGGTCGGCGGTGCCGTCGTGGCCCGCGGCCGGGTCCAGCACCCGCCCCGCCTTCAGCAGCAGCTCGGTCATGCGACCACCTCCGCGGTCGGGGCGGTGTCGGGCGTGTCCAGGGCGTCGCGGCTGGACAGCAGCAGGTACAGGCAGGCCATCCGCACCGCGATGCCGTTGGCGACCTGGTCGGTGATCAGCGCGCGCGGGGAGTCGGCCACCTCCGGGGTGATCTCGACCCCACGGTTCATCGGGCCCGGGTGCATCACGACGCCGTGCTCGGGCATGGCGCGAGGCGGTCGGCCCCGATGCCGTACAGGCGGCTGTACTCGCGCGTGGTGGGGAAGAACGCGCGGTTCATGCGTTCCCGCTGGACCCGCAGCAGGTACAGCACGTCGGTGTCGGGCAGGGCGTCGTCGACGTCCTCGACGACCTCGACCGTGCCCGGGGCGCGCGCCCAGTCCTCGACGTACGGCGGCAGCAGCGTGGGCGGGGCGCACACGCGGACCGTCGCGCCGGCCAGCGTGAGCGCCTGCACCTCGGAGCGGGCGACGCGGGAGTGCAGCACGTCGCCGACGATGGTGACGACCAGGCCGTCCAGGTGCCCGAAGGCCCGTCGGATCGTGAACGCGTCCAGCAGCGCCTGGGTCGGGTGCTGGTGCCAGCCGTCGCCGGCGTTGAGCACCGGCACGTCGAGCTGGCGCGCCAGCTGCAGCGGGGCGCCCGAGGAGGCCGAGCGGATCACGACGACGTCCAGGCCCATGGCGCGCAGGGTCAGTGCGGTGTCCTTGAGCGACTCGCCCTTGGAGACCGAGGAGCCCTTGCCCGAGAAGTTGATGACGTCGGCCGACAGGCGCTTGGCGGCGATGTCGAACGAGATGCGGGTGCGGGTGGAGTCCTCGAGGAACAGGTTGCACACGGTCCGACCACGCAGGGCCGGGACCTTCTTGATGGGGCGCTCCCCCACCTCGTGCATCTGCTCGGCCGTGTCGAGGATGCCGGTCAGCTGCTCGGCGTCGAGGTCCTCGATCGAGATCAGGTTGCGCAGCGGGCGCATCACCGCACCTCCGTGGTGGCCGGGGAGGGCTCGTCGACGAGCACGCCGTCGTCGCCGTCCACCTCGGCGACGTGGACGGTGACGTGCTGGGCCATCGAGGTGGGCAGGTTCTTGCCGACGTGGTCGGCCCGGATCGGCAGCTGCCGGTGGCCGCGGTCGACCAGCACCACCAGGCGGATCGCCGCGGGGCGCCCCACCGAGAGCACCGCGTCGAGGGCGGCGCGGATCGTGCGGCCGGTGAAGAGCACGTCGTCGACCAGCACGACGACGCGGCCGTCGATGTCGGCCGGGAAGCGCGTCTCGGACAGCGGCCGGATGCCCGCTCCCCCGCCGGGCCCGCCGCGGCCGATGTCGTCGCGGTACAGGGTCACGTCCAGCGCCCCGACCGGGACCTCGACCCCCTCGATGTCCGCGAGGTGGCGCGCGATGCGCTGGGCCAGGGGCACGCCGCGCGTCTGGATGCCCATCAGCACCAGGTCGGCGGCACCGTGGTTGGCCTCGACGAGCTCGTGGGCCAGACGGCGCAGCGCTCGCGAGAGGTCGTCGGCGTCGAGCAGGGGCTTCATGCGCGCCCCCTCGACGCTGTCGCCGATGAAGTGGGGACACCGCCATCCCGGCGGGAACCGCCGATGTAGGATCGCGGGCGACAGAGGGCACGCAGCACCAGGCAACCTCCTTCCCGGCCTCACAGGACCGGTCCTTAAAGGAGCACCCACGGGATGCGTGGGCGACGGGGCGACCGTAGCAGGCGCCTCGCGTCACGCCGGAGTCACCGGCGACGGGCGCGCGACACGCCATCGGGCTGGGGGAAGGGCGAATCACCGTGGACTCACGACCGATCGGGGCGTTGGCCCGCGCCACACCGGTGCTGGGCCGTGATGCCACCTGCGCACGGGTGCGTGCGCTCTTCCACGAGGACGCACGCCTCACCGGGGTGCTGGTCGTCGGCGAGGACGGCGTCGGCCTGGTCGATCGGGGCGGCTTCGACGCGGCCACGGCGGGCGCGACACCCGAGGAGCTGGCCGCACGCCCCGCCCACGAGGTCGCCGACGCCAGCCCCCTGACCCTCGCCGCACGACATGGACCTGCTCGACGCCAGCCAGCACCTGCTGGAGCGGGGCGGCTCGGCGCTGTACGAGGACCTGGTCGTCGTCGGGCCGGGCAGCGAGGTCCGGCTGGTCCCCGTGGCACGCGTGCTGGCCGAGCTCGCCCGGCTGTACCGGCACCAGGCGCGCCACGACGTGCTGACCGCACTGCCGAACCGGGCGCTGGTGCTCGAACGGCTCACGGCGATGCTGTCGCGGGCCCAGCGCCACGGCAGCCACGTCGGGGTGATGTTCATCGACCTCGACGGCTTCAAGCGGGTCAACGACACCCACGGCCACCAGGCCGGCGACCACCTGCTGCTCGACGTGGCCCAACGGCTGCGCGAGGCCGCCCGTGCCCACGACGTCGTCGGACGCCTCGGCGGGGACGAGTTCGTCGTCGTGGCCGAGGTCGCCACCCCGCAGGACCTGCCCGGGCTGTCGGCCCGCCTGGTCGAGGCGCTGGACGACCCCTTCGCCCTGCCGGACGGGCCGGCGGTGCGGATCCGCGCCTCGGTCGGCGTGGCCAGCGACGACGGGGCGCGCCCCGCCGGCGAGGTGCTGCGCCTGGCCGACGACGCGATGTACACGGCCAAGGCGGCGGCCGGCGGCGGCGTCGCCTTCGCCGACCGGGTGCCGCGCCGGTCCATGGCGCCGACCGTGGCCGAGGACCGTGCGCTCACGCGCATGCTCCACGAGGCCCTGGACGGCGATCGCCTCCGCCTGGCCTACCAGCCGATCGTCGACCTGGACACGCTCGCCGTCCGGCGCGTCGAGGTGCTGGCCCGGATGCCGCTGCCCGACGGCAGCTTCGTGCCACCCGACCGGTTCGTCGCCGTCGCCGAGCAGTCCGACCTCATCGACGCCCTCGGGCAGTGGGTGCTGGCCACCGCCCTGGCCGACCTGGCCGCGTTGGACGACGCCCTCGGGGCCGCCGCCCCACCGGGCATCGCCGTGAACCTGTCCCCGCGCCAGTCGCACGACCCGCACCTGCAGGGCTCGATCGCCCGGGCCCTCGAGGCGGCCAGGGTGGCACCGGACCGCCTGTGGCTCGAGATCACCGAGAGCACGCTGGCACCCGACGACCCCGGGCTCGCACGCACCCTGCGTGGCCTGCACGAGATGGGCCTGCACCTGGCCATCGACGACTTCGGCGTGGGCAGCTCCACGCTGTCGCGGCTGGCGCAGCTGCCGGTCGACGAGCTCAAGATCGACCGGTCCTTCATCTCCGGGTTCGTCACCGAGCAGGCGCAGCGGCAGGTCGTGCGCATGATCGTGGGGCTCGGACGCGACCTCGACCTCACGGTCGTGGGCGAGGGCGTCGAGACCGACGAGCAGGTCCGGCTCCTGCGCCTGACCGGGTGCCACGCCGCGCAGGGCTACCGCTTCGGCCGGCCGATGTGGCGGGACGACCTGGCCACGCACCTGCGCACGGCGGTCTGACCCGGCCTCATCCCGCCTTGGGGGTGTCCTCGCGCCAGCGCCGCACCGACTCGAGCACGCCGTTGACGAAGCGTGCCGAGTTGTCGGTGGACAGGGCCTTGGCCAGCTCGAGCGCCTCGTCGATGACCACGGCGGGCGACAGGTCCTCGTGCAGCAGCTCGTACGCGCCCGAGCCGCAGGACGTTGCGGTCCACGACCGGCATCCGGGCGACGGTCCAGCGACGCGCGAACTTCTCGATCAGGCGGTCGAGGTCGGGGCGGTGGACCGCGACGCCCTCGACCAGTCGCGCGGCGTAGCTGTCGACGTCCGTCGGGGGGCCGATCGGGCTCGTCGGCGTCGAGGTCGTCCAGCATCGCCATCGCGTCGGGGTCGTCCACGATCGCGGCCAGGGCGTCACGCGGGTCCTGGCCCCGCAGGTCGGCCTGGAACAGGATCCGCAGCGCCCGCTGCCGCGAGCGTCGGGGGTCGGTCGTGCCGGGGCGCGGCGCGCCGCGCGGCACCGAGTGTCGCGGTGCCGGAGCGCGGCGCCGCCGGCCCCTCGCGATCCTCGGCCATCACGCGCGGGAGACGTAGTCGCCGGTGCGGGTGTCGACCTTGATCTTCTCGCCGATGTCGATGAACAGCGGCACCTGGACCTCGACGCCGGTCTCGAGGGTGGCCGGCTTGAGCGTGTTGGTGGCGGTGTCGCCGGCCAGGCCGGGCTCGGTGTGGCTGACCTCGAGCACGACCGTGGTGGGCACCTCGACGCCGATGATCTCGCCCTCGTACTCCTCGATGCCGATCTCGTCGCCCTCCTGGATCCACTGGGCGTCGTCGCCGATGACCTCGGGCTGGACGTGGCGCTGCTCGAAGGTCTCGGTGTTCATCAGCACGAACGCCTCGCCCTCGCGGTAGAGGAACTGCAGCGTCTTGCGTTCGACGATGGCCTGCTCGACGTCCTCGGCGGCACGGAAGGTGCGGTCGACGACCTTGCCGGTCCCGAGCTGCTTGAGCTTGGTGCGCACCACCGCCTGGCCCTTGCCGGGCTTGTGGTGCTCGTTGGACAGGACCTTCCACAGCTTGTCGTCGAGCCGGAGGGTCATGCCGTTCTTGAGGTTGTTCGTGGAGACCATGGGGTGCGGTCCTTACGAGGCTCGGGCCGCAGCCGAGTCAGGCGGGCAGGATGATGAGGTCGTGGGGGGCGATGGTGAGGGCCTCGGCCGGCCCGTCGTCGGTCACGACGACGGTGTCCTCGATGCGGACCCCGCCGGGCGGGGCGTCGGCCGGCCGGTCGGCGGCGGCCGGGAGGTAGACCCCGGGCTCGACCGTGATCACCGTCGAGGGCGCCAGACTAGCAGTGGGGGCCGTGGTCAGGATCGGGGCCTCGTGGATCTCGAGCCCCACGCCGTGCCCGATCCCGTGCACGAACGCGTCCCCGTGACCGGCGTCCTCGATGACCGAGCGCGAGGCGTGGTCCACCTGCTCGCAGGTCGCCCCCGCCGTGACCGCGTCGACGCCGGCCTGCTGTGCCCGCACCACGAGGTCGTGCAGCTCGACCCAGGCGGGGTGGGGGTCGCCGACGGCCACCGTGCGGGTGAAGTCGGCGTGGTAGCCGCGGACCCGCGCCCCGATGTCGACCACCACCAGGTCGCCGGCCTCGATCACCCGGTCGCCCGGTTCGTGGTGCGGGATCGCGCCGTTGGGACCCGAGGCGACGATGAGGTCGAAGGCCAGCCCGTCGGCGCCGGCGTCGACGAAGCGTCGTTCGAGCTCGACCGCGACGTCCCGTTCGGTGCGCCCCGCGTGCAGGCCCTCCAGCATGGCGGCGAACGCCTCGGTGGTGATGGCGCACGCCAGCCGGAGCTGGGCGAGCTCGTGGGCGTCCTTCACGATCCGCAGCCCCTCGACCAGCCCGGTGCAGGACACGACGGGGCGTTCCCGCTCGCCGGCCGTGGACAGCAGCTCGTTGCCCTCGTCGTAGGTCACGTGCTGGCCCTCGAAGCCGAGGCGCCCCGGGACACGGTCGAGGGCGACCTCGACGGGGCGGCGGCTGATCACCGCGGGGATGTCGGGCGCCTCGGTCGCCGCACGCCCCTCGTAGCGGGTGTCGGTGACGAGCGCGTCGGCGGCCGGGTCGCTGGCCACGACCACCTGCCCGTTGGATCCGGTGAAGCCGGTCAACCAGGCGACGTTGGCCGGGCCGGTGACGTAGAGCGCGTCGATGCCGGTGTCGGCGAGGCGGTCGCGGAGGCGGTCGCGCCGGGCGGCGTGGTCGGGGCGGGGCGGGGCGGTCGCGTCGCTCATCGCAGCAGCCCGAGGACCGCCTGCACCGCCAGCGGGTACCCGTCGATCCCGAACCCGGCGACCTGCCCGTCGCAGGCCGGGGCGATCACCGACGTGCGCCGGAAGCCCTCGCGGGCGTGGATGTTGGACAGGTGCACCTCGACCACCGGGACCTCGAGCAGCTCGAGGGCGTCGCGCAGCGCGTGGCTGTAGTGGGTCAGCGCCCCGGCGTTGACCAGCACCCCGTCGGTCCCGTCGGTCCGGGCGGCGTGGACCCGGCGGACCAGCTCGCCCTCCGACTCGAACTGGTCGTGGTTCAGGCTGGCGCCGCGCCTCCTCGGCGGCGGCCCGGGCCACGGCGACCACCTGCTCGAGCGTCGCCGTCCCGTACTGCTCGGGGTCGCGCACGCCGAGCTGGGACAGGTTGGGGCCGTGCAGGAGCAGCAGGGTGGGCACACCGACCTCCGCGGGGCTCGCGGTCGGTCGGCGACGGTAGTCACGCCGTCGCACGGCCGCGTCGCGGGTTGCCGCGCCCCACACGTCACTTCAGCCACACTGCCCGGCGGCCGATGCCACCAGTGACCTGCCAGGGGCTGCCGTGTGTCCTCCACCCTCGACGACGTCGTGACCGGCGACGTGTCCTCCGCCGACGTCGCCGTGCCGGTCGACGTGGCGCGTGGCGAGGACCCGAGGCGCGGGGCGCCGCCGGACCGCGCTGCGCTGGCTCGGTGACGCGGCCGCGCTGCTCCCCCTCGTCGTCGTGCTCCCCTGGCTCGCCAGCCTCGACGGCGGCCGGGGCCTGGCGGGCACGTGGCCGCTCGCACTGGCGTGCGTCGTCGCACTGCCGGTGGCCTGGTCGGAGGTGCGACGGCTCCCCCGCGTGGCCGTCGTCCTGCTGGCGATGTGGGGCGGGGCGCTGGTGCTCGGCGTGGTCGCGTCCCGGTACCGCGCCGACATGGTCGTGCCGCTGCTGCAGTACACGATCGCCCCGGTGCTGCTGCTCGCGACTCGGCGGGTCTGGCGTCGGTCGTGGGGCCCGGCGGCGCTGCTCGGCATCCTCGGCGTCGCCGTCGCCCGCTACCAGATCCGCAGCTGGATGGACTGGTGGGCCCAGACCGAAGGCGGGACCGGCTACTGGCGCCCGTTGTCGTGGCGCAACCCGTCGGCGGCGCTCACGGGCATGTTCGGGGTCTGGTTCCTCGGCACGGCGCTGATGTCGCGGCGGCTCGTCCGGATCGGGCTCGGCCTCCTCGCAGCAACGGCCTTCGCCGGGACCTGGCTGTCCAGCTCGCGTGCCGGTCTGGTGGTGACCGCAGGCGCCATGCTGGTCGTGGTCGCCGTCGGCGTGCGTGCCGCGCGGGTGCACGGCCGCACCGTCCTCGCCCCGCTGGCCACGGCCGGGGCGGTCGTCCTGGTCACCGCCGTCACGGTCGCCGGGCTCCTCTCGATGCAGCCCGCGGGCACGGCCCAGGCGGTGGCCTCGCGGGACCAGAGCGTCGAACAGAACACGCTGGCCCGCATCGAGCACAGCGAGGCCGCACTCGGCATGTTCCTCGACCGCCCCTGGGCCGGTCAGGGCCTCGGGTCCTACAAGAGCCTGGCCCGCGAGTGGAACGACCCCGAGGGCAACCTCACCTCGTCCGCCCACGACGAGTACGCCGAGGTCGCGGGCGAGACGGGCATCCTCGGTCGTGCTTGCCCTCCTCGGCGTGCTGGGTGGACTGGCGTGGATGGGTCTGGCGGTGCTGCGCCGACCGCCCCGCCCCGGCTCGTTGACCGACGTGCGGCCGGGCCTCGTCGTCGGCGCCACCGGCGTCGCCGCGCTGTTCCTCGTCCACAGCGCCGTCGACTTCGACTGGAACTACCCGGTCCTCAGTGGGATGGCCGCCATGGCGGCCGCCATGCTGCTGCCCGACCGGGATGGTGGACGGGGCGGGGCGGTGGCTGCAGCGTGCGACGGCCGGTCTCCTGGCCGGCCTCCTCCTCGCCGGCGTGGGACTGGCGGCGGTGGAGCGCACGCGGGCCGGCACCGTGGCAGGACGCAACCGAGCTGGCCGCAGCACGATCGGCGCTCGATGCCGGGCGACCCGAGCGAGGCGCTGCGAGGCCGCCAGCGTCGGCGCTGGCCTGGAACCCGGCGTCACCCGACGGCCCGCTCTCTCCGGGCCCTCGCCATCTACGGCGTCGACGGTGACGTCGACCAACTCCTGGCCACCTTCGACGCCCACCCAACGTGGTTCGGTGGACGTGCGCAGGCTGCGATGGCGCTCGCGCAGTCGGGCCATGAGGCCGATGCCGCGACGCTGCTCGAAGGTCTCCACGAGGATCTCGACCGGTACAGCGCCTGGGGCGAGACGGGCAACCGCCTCCTCGCGGTCGAAGCCGAGGTCGCCCTCGCCGCTCGGCGCTCGTGCGACGCGGCCCGCGACGTCGTGGCCCGGTGGACGCAGGGCGACGGGGTGCCGGGCCGTCCTCTGCCCGCAGGCGCCGCGAGCGTCCTGGCCGAACGTCTCTCTCGTGCCGGGTGCACCGGGTCCTGAATCAGGTCCCGACGACGTCGTCGATGGCCGCGGCGACGTCCTCGACGCCGGGCTGGACCACGACGGGGCGGGCCAACCCCTCGAGCACGACGTAGCGGATGCCGGCGTCGGCCTTCTTGTCGCGGGCCATCACCTCGAGGACGTCGTCGGGGTCGAGGTGCGGGGCGGTGGTGGGCAGGCCCAGCCGTCGGAGCACCGCCTCGGCACGGTCGTGCAGGTCGGGACCGTGCAGCCCGAGCCGCTCCCCCAGCCGCAGGGCGACGAGCATGCCGACGGCGACCGCCTCGCCGTGGAGGTACGCCTCGTAGCCGGTCAGCGTCTCCAGCGCGTGGGCGTAGGTGTGGCCGAGGTTGAGGTGGGCACGCTCGCCGGACTCGCGCTCGTCCGCGGCGACGACGGCGGCCTTCACCTCGGCCGACCGGCGCACGAGGTCCTCGAGCAGGTCGGGGTCGCCGGCCGCGATCGCGTCCGCGTGGGCCTCGCAGTCCTCGAGGATCGACGGGTCGCGGATCAGCCCGTACTTGACGACCTCGCCGAGGCCCTCGATGCGCGTGCGGTCCGGGAGGGTCGCCAGCGTGTCGACGTCGGCGACGACCGCCGCCGGCTGGTGGAAGGCACCGACGAGGTTCTTGCCCTCGGGCAGGTCGATGCCGGTCTTGCCGCCGATGGCGGCGTCGACCTGGGCGAGCAGGGTGGTCGGCACCTGGACGACGTCGATGCCGCGGTTGTAGCTGGCGGCCGCGAACCCGGCGAGGTCGCCCACCACGCCCCCGCCGAGGGCGACGATGGCGTCGCGCCGTTCGAGCGGGACGCCGGCCGCGGCCGTCCAGACGCCCTGCAGCGTGGCCGGCGTCTTGTTGGCCTCGCCGTCGGCGAAGACGTGGCGCGTGACCTCGAGCCCGGCGGCGCGCAGGGCCCCCTCGACGCGGTCGGCGTACCGGTCGGCGACCGGCGGCTGGCTGACCAGCAGGACGCGTCGGGCGCGCGTGGTCCCGGCGGTGACCAGCCCGACCTGGTCGAGCACGCCTCGGCCCACGGTGACGTCGTAGGGGCGGTCGGTCAGGCCGACGGTGACGGTGGTGGTCACCGCATCACCGCCTCGTACTCGGAGGGGGTGAGCACGTCCTGGTGCTCGAGGAGCCACTCGACGATCTCCTCGAGCACCGCCTGCGGCTCCGCGGCCGCGTCGACGGTGACGTCGGCGACCGCGTCGTAGCGGTCGGCGCGCTGCGCCCAGGTGTCCCGGACGCGCTGCTCGACGTCGTCGCCGCTGATGAGCGGCCGGTGGTCGGCCTCGGCCCGCAGCCGTTCGACGAGCACGTCGACGTCGCAGCGCAGGTGGACCAGCACGCTGGTGAGGCTGAGGTCGGCGACGTTGGCGTCGGACAGCACCGCCCCGCCCCCGAGCGCGAGCACGAGGTCGTGGTAGGTGGCGAGCTCGCGCACGACCGTGGACTCGTAGGCGCGGAAGCCCGGCCTCGCCCTCCTCGGCGAAGATGTCCGGGATGGACCGGACCTGCCAGCGGGTGATCTCGTCGTCGGTGTCGGCGAACCCGCGACCGAGGCGTCCGGCCAGCATGCGTCCGACCGTCGACTTGCCGACGCCCATCATCCCGTACAGCGCGATGTTGGAGCTCACCTGCGTCGGCCACCTCGTCGAGGTAGGCCTGCAGGTTGCGGGTGACCTCGCGCACGTGGTCGCCGCCGGTCTTCTCGAGCAGCGCGTCGGCGAGCTCGTAGGCCACGACGTGCTCGAGCACCACGCCGGCCCGCGGCACCGCGCAGGCGTCGGAGCGCTGGGTGATGGCGGTGTCGGGCTCGTGGGTGTCGAGGTGCACGGTCTGCAACGGACGTGGCAGCGACGACAGCGGCTTCATGGCCACGCGCATGACCAGCGGCTCGCCGTTGGACATGCCGGCCTCGATGCCCGCCGGCGCGGTTGCTCAGGCGGGTGTAGCGGGTGCCGTCGTGGCCGATCTCGTCGTGGGCCTCGCTGCCGGGCGTCGACCCGACCGCGAACCCGAGGCCGAACTCCACGCCCTTCATGGCCTGCACCGACAGGGCCGCGCCGGCCAGCCGGGCGTCGAGCTTGCGTTCGGCGTGGACGTGGCTGCCCAGGCCCGGCGGCAGGCCGTGGGCGATCACCTCGACGACGCCGCCGAGCGTGTCGTTGTCGTCGTGGGCCCGGTCGATGCGGTCGCGCATCCGCTGGCTGGTGTCGGCGTCCAGCGTGCGGACCGGGTCCTCGTCGACCCGCTCGAGGTCGTCGGGGCCGGGGCGGGGACCGTCGTCGGGCAGGCGCTCGCCACCGATCTCGACGACGTGGCTGACGACGGTGATCCCGACCTCGGCGAGCAGGGCCTTGCAGGCGGTGCCGATGGCGACGCGGGACGCGGTCTCGCGGGCGCTGGCGCGTTCCAGGGCGTCGCGCACGTCGTCGTAGCCGTACTTCAGTGCAGCGACCAGGTCGGCGTGGCCGGGGCGGGGCTGGGTGAGCTTCTTCCCGCGCCCCGTCTGCCGGATCTCGTCGAGGTCGTCGCGCGCCTCGGGGTCCATGGCGTCGACCCACTTGGGCCACTCGGTGTTGTGGATCAGCATCGCCAGCGGCGACCCGAGCGTCACCCCGTGCCGCAGGCCCCCGAGGAACTCGAGCTTGTCGACCTCGAAGTCCATCCGCGGGCTGCGCCCGTACCCGAGCCGACGGCGGAACAGCTCACGCTCGACGGCCTCACGCTCGACGCGCAGTCCCGCCGGCAGCCCCTCGATGGTGGCGACCAGGGCCGGGCCGTGGGACTCCCCGGCCGTGAGGAAACGCAGTCGGGGCACGGGGCGCTCGCGGAGGTCGGGGCGACAGGCGGAATGGCCCGTCGGATGCTACCGACGGGCCACCCCCCGATCGCCACCCCGCGAGATCGCTACAGCTCGTTCCAGGCGGTGATCCGCGTCAAGGAGTCGAGCGGCAGTGCCATGTCGCCGTTGTGCGTCAGCGTGAAGTTGCCGAAGAACTTGTTCTGGCTGGACCGGCGAACCAGTGGTGTCGACGCACGCGTCCTCGGCGATCACCGCGCCGGAGTACTGTCACATTGCCGCCGAGCTCCACCTGTTCGTGAGCAGCGACGACGCCGTGGATCTCCGTGTCGACTGTTCCCGGTGGCGGTGATGTCGCGGTCGGCCAAGAACAGCAGGTCCTGGAGGTACGGCTCGAACGTGCCACCGGCGCCTTGACCGTTGAACTCGAGGCTTCCCTCGTCCGCCAGCGTTGACGTCCGACGCATGGGCTCGGCGCCTGGGCGATCACGGAGAAGTTCAAGTGACCGGATCCCCCGCGGATCTTCGCGTTCTGGTTCGACGATGTAGTACACGCCGTCTCGACGAGCTCGGAACGATCCACGTCCCAGCCCTGGCCGCTCAGAGCTCCAACCCGACGTAGACCGCGGCGTCCGAGGAGAGCCGGTGCGCCGGATCGGTGCATGGCGCCGGGCTCGCCAGCAGCGTCGAAGGTCGGGCGATGGACCTCGCCATTCGGGCACAGGTCGAACCAGGTCCCTTCGTAGATCTCCGTCGTGCCTGGGTCGTCCTTGGCCGCTTCGTCAGCGGCCGCACGCCGGTAGACCTCTCGTGCCTCGATGTTCGGCACAGTCAGTTCCGCCCCTGTCTGGCCTGACCGCGGCCCCGCGCGCCCCGCCGGGATGTAGGTCCCCTTGGAGGTGACGTTTCCATCAACGCCGCCGGGGCAGTCATCGTCCGACGTCAGGTCCGCGCCACCGAGCAGCTTGATCGACCCGTTGGTGTGGACATCAGCGGCAGTGCCGCAGATCTTGGCGCCGAGGACTGCGTCCCCGCTCGGTCCCGTGAGGATCGCCTTCGAGGGCGAGAAGTACCCCTGGTCGAACTGGATCTTGACGACTCGCGTCTTCACGGCGTTTGCTCGGCTGGGCACGAAACCCACGCCGTAGATCCACGGCAACGACGTCTCGTTGCCCGTCGAGGAGTCGACGTAGTACGGACGGATCCCGCAGGCCTCGCCGCCGTCGGTCACGACGACCGTGCACTTGGTGTCATCCGACGCCAGCGCGATCGCCCAGGCCTTCTCCTGCGCCTGGGTCGACGTGAGTGGGATGTCGAACTCGTGCTCGGTGGTCCCGTCCGGCTGGGTCGTCCGATAGTCGTCGTCGTCGTTCACGTGCACGATGACGTCGTCGATGGCCGCCTCGGCGACGTGGATGGCGGTCTCACGGTCCCGCGCGCTCGAGGTGACGCGGGTCTCGGTCACGGATCGACTCATCATCACGGCGATGAGTCCGGCGATCACGAGCGTCGCCAGCATCGCCATGACGAGCGCGGCGCCGTCCTCCTCGGAGTGTCATGTCATGCCACATTGCGCAACCTCACGGACGCCGTCATCTCGACGGTCTTGGGCCCCACGCCGCTCTCCCTGCACGTCCAGCAGGAAGGTCAGGTCGACGACGCGGGTGCCCGTGATCGGCGTCAGGAAGCCGCTGAAGACGTCGGACGACGTCAGGGTCGCCGCGATGGTCCGACCGCTCGCTGGGCGACTCGGCGTCGCTCCAGCGGATGAGGCGGAACTTGCCGGTCTGGCTCGAGCTCAGGCACGTGGTCGAGTCCAGCGGTGCGACGCAGTAGTTGATCTGCTCCTCGGCCTGCTGCAGCCCGTCCTGGTTCTGGTCGGTCCACCAGTGCAGGTACTGCGCCGTCGAGTCGTCGTAGACCCGACGGCCCCCGCGAAGCTCCTTGCGGATGTTGTCGAGCGAGAGCCGGCCGTCGTCGACGACCCTGGCGTACTCGTCGGTGAAGGTCTCCGCGCGCGACACAGACGTGATCGCCGCAAGGGCCGCCGCCGCGATGATGCTCGCGATGACCATGGCGACGAGCAGCTCGACGAGCGTGTAGCCCGCCTCGGCGTCGTGGGAGCGCACGGGTCACTGTCATTGGAGCGTCACCCAGACCTGGCTCTCGATAGGAGCCGTTGACGTCGTAGTGGATGTGGCAGTAGTCCGAGCTCGACGTCGTGCAGGTGACGTTGAGACGCAGGTACTCGTTCGCACCGATGGTGGCGGAGGTCATCGGGATCGTCGCCACCGCCAGGTCCCACGGGTCGCTCGGGTCCATGGCCTGCGTCTGCGAGGCCGTACCGAGGACGGTCTGACTGCCATCGGCGGCCACCCGTCGGATCTCGTACGTCAGGTTCACGTCGGGCGAGGACCCGGCCCCGTCGAGGGTGCTGTCGGTTCCGACGGCCAGGAAGACCTTCGCGTCATCCGCTACCACGGCCCAGTCGTCTGATCCGGTGTTCTGGTAGTCGAAGCTGGCCGTGGTGGTCAGGCGGAGTCCAGGGCGAGCGTCGGGGGCGCTGCCGTTCGCCTTGTCGTAGTTGACCGACGCGTCGGTGTAGGTCGGCTCGTACGGGTCCATCAGCAGCTTGTAGCCGTGGTTGACCTCGATGCCGCTGTTCTTTCGCGGATGGTGCAGGTACAGCCCCTGGCGCTCGTCGATGATGCTGAGGCTGTCCTGCACCTCACGCACGACGGTCTCGTCGAAGGCCGACAGCATCCGCACGGTGAAGGTCGGGGCAGTGTCCAACGGATCCTGCAGGTCCCCATCAGGGTCGTTGGGCGTGTAGCAGACACGGACCACGGCCTGGTCACGCCGCGGCACGGGATCCACCGAGTCGGGACGCTGGTCAGAGGTCTGGTCGACCATCGCTGCCAGCGTGGTCGTGGTCGGGCCCATGCGTACCCAGGCGAACCAACCCTGACCGACACCACTACTGGTGACCGCGTATCCCTGTCGGCTGACGCTGTTGCCGTTCTCGACCACGTTCCGGGTCTGGGGCGTCGCTGCCACCAGACTCCCGCTGCCGTCTTCGTGCAGCAGCGTCCAGCTGTAGCTGTCACTCTCGCCGAGGTTCGTCAACGTGTGGTCGAAGCAGGCCACCTCACCTTCGGTGGCGTCCTGGTCGACGAGGGTCGGCTCCACCTGGAAGTTCGGCACGGGGAGACCGCGACGGGCCTCGGCGATCAGGGTCGACTGCACGAGCTGCCGACCCCCACGGTCGGCCCAGTCGACGGTCACGGTCACGCGCTTCTCGGTCTGGGCGGCGTTGTTCCACGTCACCCACACCGTCGCCGACAACGGTGGTGCCGAGACCTCGTGCGGGATGGCGCCGTCGCCAAGTGCGATGATGTCGCGACCGTCGTAGGTCGACCCCGATGTACTCGGGTCGTACTCGCCGGTGGCGAGTGCGACGGTTGCGTACGACGCCGCACGCGCCTCCTCGATGATGGTCGACGCCAACTGCGTCGCGTCCTGGCGCTCGCGGGCGATGCGTGTTGACTGCACGGAGGTGATCGCCGTGGACGCGAGGGCGAAGACCCCCACGCTCACGATGAACATCGCGATCATGACCTCGATCAGCGAGATGCCGCTCTCGTCGGATGCCTTTCGGCACCCGACGGCGGAACCGCAACGAAGTGAGGACACGCGCAACGCCTCTCGGACAG
The DNA here is from genome assembly GCA_963796225.1 of uncultured bacterium. Lineage (GTDB taxonomy): Bacteria > Actinomycetota > Nitriliruptoria > Nitriliruptorales > Nitriliruptoraceae > CAWCLK01. The sequence continues at coordinate 74,191 of CAWCLK010000006.1, read as the reverse complement.
GCTTTTCTACGTTGTCGGCCAACGCCGTCCGGGCCTTGAGGCGCAGAACCGCCTACTTGAGGATCGACTCGCCCTCGCAGAGGCTGAATCGGTCGTCGCCGTACAGCAGGGTCACGCACGGGCGGCTCGATCGAGAGCACCCGGAAGCTGGTCGCGAACGTCTCGCCCGTGGCGACCTCGTAGAGCGTCTGGTCGACGCGAACGACCGCCGTGTCGGCCCCGTCCTCCGTGTAGACGTCCACCAGCGACACGGCGTGGCCGTCACAGCTGACACTGCCTGAGTCGACGCAGCCGGAGCCGCCAGGACTCGGGGACGTCGTCGGGACGTCGTCGGGGACGTCGTCGGCGAGGTCGTCGGGGACGTGGTCGGCGACGTCGTGGGAGACGGTCGTCGGCGAGGTGGTCGGCAGGCCCGTCGGTGTCTCGCCGGTCGGCGGGAGTCGTCGGCGTGCCACCGCCACCGCCGCCCGTGGCTGCCTCGGGGATGACCGGCTCGAACGGGTCACGGGCGAGGAAGACCTCGTAGGACGTCACGCGCGCCTGCAGCGAGGTCTCGGTGCTCCTCCGAGGCCGCGTCACTCGGTCCTTCCCCGGGGCTCTGGGTCTCCTGGGGCTGGGCGGACGCCTGCCCTGTCGTGTCGCTCCGATCGCCCGGCGAGCAGCACGACGGCCGACCAGGACGAGCATCGCCACGAGCCCGAGGGCCGCCGGGGCCGCGAGCCGGTGCATGGCGGAGCCTCGTAGGCGGCTCATGCTGCGTCCTCCTCGGTGACGTCGACGTCCACGTTGACGTCGGTCTCGCCGTCCGTCGCCGTCTCCGTCGGTTCCGGCTCGGGTGCGGCCGCGCGCCGGTTGCTCGAGCTAGGCGAACATCGACGCCGGAGACGGTCACGGTCAGCGTCGGGTACTCCGCCGGAGAGGCGGAGACGCTGGTCGACGAGGATGCCGCGCGATGTCAGGACGGGATCCTCGATCCGGCGCAGGAAGTCCACGATCTGGAAGTACCCACCATCGACGGACAGGCTGAGCGGGATCGTGGCCAGCTGCGGGACCGCCGCGACTCCTGCCGAGGCTCGGGCGGCCCGGGGCGACGCTGACCAGCGTGACCCCTGAGTCGTCAGCGGCGACCTGCAGCTGACGCAGCGCGGACGGGAGCGCCGGCGTGTGAGGGCACGATCGCGCCGACCGCGGCCAGCTCGGCCTCGAGGTTCGGGACTGTCGGCACGCACCTCCTCCAACGCCGCGATCTGCGAGGTCACCTGGGCCTGCTGCGACTGCAGGTCCTGCGGCCTCGACCTCGAGGGCCGCGACCTCGTCCATCTTCGGCTTGATCAGGAAGAGGAAGGACAGCACGACCAGCGCAACGGCGGCGAGAGCAGTCAGCAGGAGGGCGGAGCGGTTCATCGCATCTCCTCCGGCAGACCCTCGGCGTAGCGTCCAGTCAGGATCTCGGGCCCGAGGTCTGCCTGCGGCGTCGAAGGTCGAGACACCACGTTCGTCGACGGTCGAGTTCGAGAAGTACAGATCGGAGAACGCCGCGATCTTGTCGAACTCGAGCAGGAGGCGTTCGAGCCCCGGGGCGTGCCCCAGCCGCGTCTGCCCCGTCATCGTGATCGTTCCCCACGAGTCTCGTGCGTCGCCGAGCTGGCCGGCCGTCCGTCCACGTGATCGTGACGGTGAGGCGTGTCGAGTTCGGCATCGGCGGGCATGACCGATGCCACGTCCTGGAGCACCCCCGCCACGATGCCTCCCCGCCATCGCGGAGCGCAGCGACGAGGTCCCCCTCGCTCCCGAGCGTGCGCAGCTCGTCGTACTCCTGGAGCTCCGCGAGGTCCGCCTGGAGGGCCTGCAGCTTGCTCTGCTCCTCGTCGACGACGAGCTGGGCGTCGTCCACCCGCTGGAGCTGCCAGAAGTAGACGCCGCCGATCACGACCACGAGGACGCCGAAGCCGGCGGCGATCGCGCCGTTGCGTCGGCTGGCGGCGCCCCGCCGGCGGACGTCCTCCGGAAGGAGGTTGACCCTGACGTCGCTCATGCCACACCTCCGAGGGCCAGCCCGATTGCCGTGACCAGGGTCGGGCCGACACGCGCCAGCTCGTCCTCCCCGAAGGACGTGCCCTTCGTGGCGAAGCGGTCGAAGGGGTTGCCCAGCTGGACGGGGATGTTGGTGGCCTGGCTCATGCGCTCGACCAGTCCGGGCAGCAGTGCCGCGCCCCCACTGACGACGATCCGGCTGACCGTCGCGTTGGCGGCGACCTGCGTCCGGTAGTAGTCGAGGCTGCCGCGCACCTCCTCGACGAACTGCCGCGCGTGCTCGTCGATGATGCGTTGAGCCGTCGGGTCAGACGGGGTGCTCGGACTGCTTGTACTCCTCGGCCTCGTCGTGGCTGATGCCCATCCCGGATGCGAGGGCGTCGGTGATGTCGTCACCGCCCAGGACCAGGATGCGCACGAAGCTCGGGTGTCGAGTTCTCGTGGACGACGATGTCGGTGACGCCGCCACCGATGTCGACGAGCACCTCGGCCCCTCCCCCGTGCAGGGCATTGTCTCGGGCGACCACGCGAAGCTGCGCGAACGGGTTGAGGTCGACGCCGACGGGCTTGAGGCCGGCGGCCTGCGCCGCCTCCATGTGGGCGGCGAGCATGTCCTTGTGCGCGGCGACGAGGAGGATGCGCAGGGTGCGGCTTCCCTCCTCCTCGTCCTCGACCTCCTGCAGGACGTGGTAGTCGAGCTGGGCGTCCTCGACGGGGATCGGGATGAACTCCTGCACCTGGAAGGGCAGGCTCGAGCGCAGCTCGGACTCCTCCATCCAGGGCAGGTCGATCTGTCGGACGACCACGCGCTGGTTGGCCACCCCGAGGTTGACCTTCTTGTTCTTCAGCTTGGCCGCGCCGTAGAGCTCCTTGATGGCGTCGGCGACGGCTGCGGTGTCGACGATCTCGCCCTCGCGGACGGCGCCCTCGGGTAGCGCCACGCCCCCGAAGTTCGTGATCGTCGGAGCACCACGGCCCCCCGCCACCTCCGCCACGTGCACGGTGCGGGTGCCGATGTCGAGTCCGACGGACGTGCGTGCCACTTCGTCAGCCGTTCGTCTGCTCGGCCTGCACGACGCCACCCTCGAGGTAGTCGTCGAGGTCGGCCTGCGGGATCCGGTAGTTCTTGCCGACGCGGATGGCACCGATCTGCCCGGCCTTGATCAGCCGGTAGACGGTCATGTTGGACACGCGGAGCAGGTCAGCGACCTCTGCCACCGTCAGCAGCGGTCCCGGCGTTCCCGTTTGCCATGTCCATCGCGTCTCGTCCTTGGCTGTCCCCGTACCCACCGTGCTCCACATTAGACAACCGAAGGCTCGGTGGCCACAGGAGGAACACAAGGCACAGTCACGCTCATGACAGGTCTTCGGGAACTAGCCCGTCGACCTTGAGGAATCCGTTCGAACGAACGGTGACCGAGCGCGGTCAGAGCCCCAGCAGGCGCGTCTCGAGCCACGCGGCGAGCGGATCACCGGCGAGGATGGCCAGCAGCGCCCCGACGGCGAGGTAGGGCCCGTAGGGGATGCGAGACGCCATCCTCGCCCGCCCCGCGAGCACGAGCCCGATGGCGATGACGCCGCCGGAGATGATCGTCCCGTAGAACCAGATCACGACGTGCCAGCCGCCGAGGTAGCCGATGGGCAGCGCGAGCGACGGGGACCACTTGATGTCGCCCATGCCGATGCCGGGCTTGCCGCGCAGCAGCTCGAACAGGTAGCGAGAACAGGAACATCGCCACCGGCACGGCGACGCCGACGATGACCGCCCGCACCCAGCTGCTCCAGTCACCGTCGATGACGCGCGGCGAGCGTGACCAGCGCCGAGCATGAGCGGGGCCAGCGGATAGGTCATCCGGTTGGGGATGATCCGGAACTCGAGGTCGATGGCCGTGGCCACGACGCAGCGTCCACGTGATGACCAGGAGCGCGGGCAGGATCCCGGTCCAGCCGTGGACCGCCGCGACGGCCGCGAACAGGACGGCGGTGATCGCCTCGACGAGCGGGTAGCGCCAGTGGATCGGGGCGCCACAGTCGCGGCACCGCCCCCGCAGCAGCAGCCAGGAGACGACCGGGATGTTGTCCCGGGGCGCGATCTCGGCCCCGCACGCCGGGCATGCCGACGTGCGGGGCTGGGTGATGGACCCCTGCCGGGGCCATCGGTGGATCGGCACGTTCGCGAAGGAGCCGACCAGCAGCCGAGGACGCCGCAGCGACACCAGACGGACGCAGTCACGACGCCGCTTGAGTCTGCGGCTCCGAGCCACGGCGTCGAGCCGCAGTCCTGCGCATGGCGAGCGGGCCGGCCGTAGCCGCCCTCGTCACGCAGAGCGCAGGGTCAGCGAGCACGTGCGCAGTCCAGTCACCAAGGCCAGTCTGAGTGAACGCCTTCGTCCGGCTCGTCAGATCGTCTGGCCTAGCAGCGGGTGGACGGCTCAGCCTCCTCCGTCCAGGTGCGCTCAGTGGCGACCACTCGAGGCGACCGCCAGCTACGACGTTGGTCAGGTGCCGCTCGGCGGTGCAGCAGTGACCGCGTCGCCGAGTGCCTCCGACCTGTGGCGTTGCGACGCCGACGTCGAGCGTCGTAGTCCAGGTCTCCGTCGGCGCCAGCGTCGCCGAAGGCCGCGTGCGCAGCAGATGCAGTCGCCGTCGGAGCCCGTCGGTAGCACGCAGTGACGCCGTCGCTCGGAGTGAAGTCAGGCGGCGATGTCGGTGTAGACACCGTTGTTGTCGGAGGCGTAGTCCTCCATGACGAGGGCGAGGTTGCGGACGTCGGACTCGGCGGCGTCGCGGTACGCCTTCTGGCGCTGGTTCAGGAAGACCGGGATGGCGATGGCGGCCAGGATGCCGATGATCAGGACGACCACCAGCAGCTCGATCAGGGTGAAGCCCTCTTCGTTCTGGGCCTCGCGGAGCTTGCGGAACATGTGTATCCCCTTGGGATGAGATGAGTGCTATGGACGCGACAGTCCGTGACGCTCTCTTCCCCTGTGCCTTCCCGGTGGCCCGGTCCGGCGTACAAGGCAGCTCGGCTGACCTTCTCCCGGATGAATGATGGTGGAGTGAGGTCCCGTGGCTTTGCGTGCTCCCCCTCTCGGAGGGCTTGCCGTTGCTTGCACGTTCGGTCTGTCCTCCCCATCTACGGCGCTCGCCGGACACCGACCTTTAGCGCTCGATGAGAAAAAGTTCGGGCGGCCCCGCAGGGCCGCCCGAACTACGTCGTCGATCGGCGTCACTCGATGAGCTCGAAGATCTTGAACATCGGCATGTACAGCGCGATGACCATCGACCCGACGATGCCGCCGAGGACGGCGATCATGAGCGGCTCCATCAGGGCCGTCAGCGACTCGGTCATCGCCTCGACCTCCTGGTCGTAGAACTCGGCGACCTTCTCGAGCATGTGGTCGACCTGGCCGGTCTCCTCGCCCACCGCGATCATCTGCACGACCATCGGCGGGAAGACGTCGTGCTCGGTCAGCGGCCCGGCGATCGACTCGCCCTGGCGGACCGAGTCCTGGACGTCCTTGACGGCCGTGCCGATCGGGCCGTTGTCGACGGTGTCCGCCGTGATCTCCAGCGCCTGCAGGATCGGCACGCCGGCGCGCAGCAGCGTGCCCAGGTTGCGCGAGAACCGGCTCAGGGCGATCTTGTGGAACAGCGTGCCGAAGACCGGCAGCTTCAGCTTGATGACGTCGAGCTGGTAGCGGCCCTTCTCGGTCTTGCGGACGTACTTGAAGGCCTGCCACGCGCGCGATCGGGATCCCGATGTAGAGCGACGAGCCCGATCGGCGACTTCAGGAACTGCGACGCCGTCTGCAGGATCTGCGTCGGCAGCGGCAGCTCGCCACCGAGGTCCTCGAACATCCCGGCGAACACCGGCACGATGAAGATCAGCATCGCGGTGGTCAGCAGGATGGCCATGATGAACACGATGACCGGGTAGGTCATCGCCGACTTGATCTTGCGCCGCAGCGCGACGTCCTTCTCGAGCGTCTCCGCGATGCGCATCAGCACCGCGTCGAGCATGCCGGCGGTCTCACCGGCCCGGACCATGGCGATGTAGAGCTTCGGGAAGACGTCGTCGTGCTCGGCCAGGGCCTCGGACAGGCTCCGCCCCGACTCGACCTGGTTGCGGATCTCGTCGATGACCTCGACGAGCTTGGTGTTCTCGGTCTGCTCGACGAGGATCGTCAGCGCGCGGATGAGGCTCAGGCCGGAGCTGATCATCGTGGCGAACTGGCGGCTGAAGACCGCCAGGTCCGCGAGCTTGACCTTCTTCCCGAAGCCCGGGATCGACAGCTCCCTGTTGAGCGTCGACTCCTTGACCTGCTCGATCGACACCGGGGCGTAGCCCAGCGACCGCAGCTTCTGCGCGACCGCGGCCTGGTTGTCGGCCTCGAGCGAGCCGGAGACGAGCTTCCCCGCCCGGTCGCGGACCTGGTAGTTGAAGGTGGTGGCGGTTGCCGTGGCCATGGTTGTCTCCTCAGGCCTTGCCCGCGAGGCGGTTGAACTCGTTGACGTGGTTGGCCTTCTCGAGCGCCCCGTCGTAGGTGACCTTGCCCTGCTTGACGAGCGTGGCCAGCGACTGGTCCATCGCGACCATGCCGTGCTGGGCACCGGCCTGGATCGCGGAGTAGATCTGGTGGGTCTTGCCCTCGCGGATCAGGTTCTTGACGGCCGAGGTGGCCATCATGATCTCGGTGGCGGCGACGCGGCCCTTGCCGTCGGCGGACTTCAGCAGCGTCTGGCAGACCACGCCCTGCAGCGCCCCGGCCAGCATCACGCGGATCTGCTCCTGCTGGTGCGGCGGGAACACGTCGATGATGCGGTCGATCGACTGCGGGGCGTCCTGGGTGTGCAGGGTCCCGAAGACGAGGTGGCCGGTCTCGGCGGCGGTCAGCGCGATCTGGATGGTCTCGAGGTCACGCATCTCGCCGACGAGGATCACGTCCGGGTCCTGGCGCAGCACGTGCTTCAGCGCCGTGGCGAACCCCATCGTGTCCGTCCCGACCTCGCGCTGGTTGACCACCGACTTCTTGTGGCTGTGCAGGAACTCGATCGGGTCCTCGACCGTCATGATGTGGGCCGCGCGGTTGCGGTTCACCAGGTCGATGATCGAGGCCAGCGTGGTCGACTTACCGGAGCCGGTCGGCCCGGTGACGAGCACGAACCCACGCGGCAGGTAGGCGAAGTTGGCGACCTGCGACGGGATCCCGAGGTCCTCCAGCGGCAGGATCTCGAACGGGATGACACGCATCACCGAGCCGATGGCGTCCCGCTGGCGGAACACGTTGACGCGGAAGCGCGCCTTGCCGGGGATCGAGTACGACATGTCGAGCTCGAGCTCGTTCTCGAACTGCTCGCGCTGCTTCTGCGTCATGATGGCGTAGAGCATCTTCTGCAGCTCGCCCGGCGTGCACTTCGGGAACTCGTCGAGGGGCTCGATCTCGCCGTGGACGCGGATCGACGGCGGGATGCCGGCCGTGAGGTGCAGGTCGGACCCGCCCCGGTCGACGAGCGTGGCGAGCAGCTCGTCGAGGTCGATGACCGACTCCTCCTCGGAGTCGAGCCGCGGCAGCGACTGGTCCTCGACGACCTCGAGGCGCGGGCTGGGCGCACTGGACGCGGCCGGCGCGTCCGGTGTGCCGTTGAGGGAGGCGAACTCCCCCATCGCCGAGTCTGACGAGGAGGCCGGCTCTGCGGGGGCCGGGGCGGCGGGGCGGCGCGACCTCGTCGGTCGTCATGTGGTTGATGGCCTGCTGGAGCGCACGCTTGGGGGCCAGCACCAGGGTCACCGGCATGCCGGTGAGCTGGGCGACACGGTCCCGAATGGCGTCCTGCCCGGGGTCGGCCACCGCGACGAGCAGGCCGGAGCCGGACTCGTCGAAGCCGACCGGCAGCGCCCCGAGGTCCGTGGCGATCGACCGGTTCAGCAGCGAGGCCGCCATCGTGTCGACCGTGCCGGGCTCGCACGAGGCGAAGCCCATCCCGAGCCGGGTGGCCAGGGCCTCGACCAGGTCGTTCTCGGTCGCGAGGCCGAGCTGCAGCAGGGAACGCGTGACGTTCCCGCCGTTGCCGGCAGCGTGCTCGGTGGCCTGGTTGAGCTGGTCGGGGCTGAGCTTTCCAACCTCGACCAGGACGTCAGCGAGTCCGGCGGACATCGCGTTCCCTTCGTTCACACAATGACACGACCGATCTCCTCGATCGTGGTCTGTCCCAACATGACCTTGGCCAGCCCGTCCTCGCGCAGGGTCGACATGCCCTGCTCGATGGCCACGCGCTTGACGTCGTCGGACGAGGCCCGCGCGACGCACAGCCGCTCGATCTCCTCGGTCACCGGCATCACCTCGTGGATCGCCATCCGGCCCTTGTAACCCGTCTGGCTGCAGGCCGAGCACCCCATGGCGCGCGGCATCTCCGGACGTTCATCCACGATGTCGTCGGGAAATCCGGCTTCCTTGAGGATGTGCGCATCGAGGCGGACCATCTCGGCGCACTTCTTGCACACCCGTCGGGCGAGGCGCTGGGCGAGGATGCAGTCGGCGGCCGAGGAGACGAGGAAGGGCTCGACGCCCATCTCGGTGAGACGGGTCAGGGCGGACGCGGCGTCGTTGGTGTGCAGCGTGGAGAGCACGAGGTGGCCGGTCAGCGCGGCCTCGATGCCGATCTGGGCGGTCTCGCGGTCACGCATCTCACCGACGAGCACGACGTCGGGGTCCTGGCGGAGGATCGAGCGCAGCGCCCCGGCGAAGGTCAGCCCGACCTTCTTGTTCACCTGCACCTGGTTGATGCCGGGGAGCCGGTACTCGACCGGGTCCTCGGTGGTGATGATGTTGACCTCGGGGCGGTTGACCACGTTCAGCGTCGCGTACAGGGTCGTGGACTTGCCCGGACCCGGTCGGCCCGGTCACGAGGATCATCCCGTAGGGCTTGAGGTAGGACTCCTCGTAGCGCTTGTGGTTGCCGTCGAGGAAGCCGAGGTCGGACAGCTCGAGCAGCACCGAGGACTTGTCCAGGATGCGCATCACGACCTTCTCGCCGTACACCGTCGGCAGGGTCGAGAAGCGCAGGTCGATGGGCTTGCCCTGCACGTTCAGCGAGATGCGGCCGTCCTGCGGCACGCGGCGCTCGGCGATGTCGACCTCGGCCATGATCTTCAGGCGCGAGATGACGCCGGACTGGATGGCCTTGGGCGAGCGCATGACCTCGTGGAGCACGCCGTCGATGCGGTAGCGGACGCGCAGGTCGCGCTCGGCGGGTTCGATGTGGATGTCGGAGGCGCCGTCGTTGACCGCCTGGGTGATCAGGAGGTTGACGAACTTGACGATCGGGGCTTCCTCGGACACCGAGGTCAGGCCCTGCAGGTCCTCGTTGCCGTCGTCGTCCGAGGCGAGGTCGGAGCCGATGGCCTCGATCTCGTCGGACATGCTGGAGGTGCGGCGGATCCCGTCGAGGATGTCCTCGCGGGTCGCCACGACCGCCTTGACGTCCATCCCGGTGACGGTGCGGACGTCGTCGAGGGCGAAGACGTTGGCCGGGTCGGCCATGGCCACGACGAGCTTGCCGTCCTCGAACCCGATGGGCAGGACGGTGTGGCGCTTGGTGATCGAGTCGGAGACCGAGGTCGCCGCGCGGCCGTCGATGGTCATGTTCGCCAGGTCGACGAACGGCATGCCGATCTGGTCGGCCAGCGCCTTGACCAGGTCGCGTTCGGTCACGTAGTCCAGATCGATCAGGATGCGACCGAGCGAGCCGCCCTGCTCCTGCTGCTTCTGCAGTGGCCTCGGCCAGCTGCTCAGGCGTGATGAGGCCAGAGTCGACCAGCACGGTCCCGAGCTGCTTCATCGCCTCGTGTCCTTGGGGTACGAGTCTGTCCACGACCCACCGGTCAGGAGGGCGCCCCTCGATCCGAACGTCGGCAGGCGAGCTGTGGGTCTTGAGGCTCCTGTGACAGCTTGGGCCATGCGCCCCGGCGAGGCGTCGAGTTCCGACGGAAGCATCTCGCGTGAGATGCCATGCGAGCTGTGGAAAGACATGGAATGAGTTGTCGTCGTCACCCGCGACCGGCTAGGATCGTCGCGCCCGGGGCGGGACGACGATTCCTGAGGGGGGACGATGCGCACCAGCCCACGCCGCGTCAGCGTGCTCTGCGCTCTCGCGCTCGTTGCCACAGCCTGCTCGTCGGGTACCGCCGCGCCTGACGCCACGCCGAGCACGCCGGCGTCGACCGAGACCAGCGAGCCCTCCCCCACGGCGTCCGAGGATCCGTTCGCCATGCCCGACCCGGTCACGAAGGAGTACGTGGACCGGGTCGTGAACACGATCTACGAGGAGTGGGGCGCGATCACCCGGGAGCTGCTCGAGGAGCCCGCGGATCCGACCGCCATCACGCCGATCGAGACGCGGAAGCGGATGGAAGAGCTCTTCCAGGGCGAGTATCTGCAGCAGCGCTTCGAGGAGGCCGACGACGTGCTTCGGGGCGACCGGGCCGGACTTCGTCCACCGTCGACGAGTTCACATCATTCGACTGGGCCACCCGCAAGATGCTTCGTGGCCAACGCCAGATGCATCGTCGCCGTCGGGCGATCTCGACACATCGGGCACCGCGAGTCGAGGGCCCGTCGGTTCTGACGACCGTGTCGCTCGTCGGCCTCGCCTGACCCGGAGCCGAAGCGAATCCAACAGGCTGGCGGATCATCGATGCCCAGTGCGAACTCTGGACCAGACGGCAACGAACTCGAAGACTACGTGATGCTCGACGCCATCATCGAAGACTTCGGCGACGTGCTTGACACACTCTGTGCGGAGGGGCAACGTCATGAACGAGCCGATGGTCCGCTGCGAGCCTCGGCGGTCGTGGCTGTCTCGACGCTGGCTCCTGTCGCGCCCCAGTGGCGTGCCGGGCAGGACAACGCCGGGACGGAATCCGTGGGGACGACAGCGATGTCATCGAGCACGGACGGCAAGATCAGCGCAGACGGCGAGGTCGACATCTCGGTGTTCGGGAGCGGGGTCGGAGCAGAAGCCCGCGATCCAGGCGTCGTTCGACGGGGCGGGGAACGCGACGGTCGAGATCGTGCTCGCGCCGGTGCGGATTCGGGAGATCGACCGGGTGCCCGACGATCGGCTCGACACCGATCCGAACTTCCAGGGAGCCTGCATCCGCACGCGGACGGTCATGGTGCCGCCGGAGGACGTGGGCGCGACGCGGCGGGCCTACGAGGAGATCCTCCTGTACTCCATCCGAGCCGTCTTCCCCACTGGCCGACATCGACGATCCCCCCGTGCGTGCCCGATCCCGGCGACGACACCCCGGACGCCGGGGCGCTGACCGACGTCATCGAGGCCTTCGTCGAGCAGCTGCCTCGCCCCGCCCCGGTCCTCAACCCCGAGGACGCCATCACCGGGCTCGACACCTACCTGCAGACCAACCGGCCGCTCAGCTACGGGCCCGTGACCCTGTCGGGCGGGCCGTTCACCGTGACCCTCGACGCCGTCGGCGCCTACACCGTCGACTGGGGCCAGCAGGACAACGGCACCGGGGAGGCGTTCCAGCAGGTCACCGGCCCGCACGTGATCCCCGGCCGCAACTACGAACCGGGCCGCTCCCCCGACGACGGTGCCGTCACCCACGTCTACACCACGCTGCCCGCCGGCCCGCTCGAGGTGTCGGTCACCGACTACTGGACCATCCGGTACTCGATCACGGTGTCGGCCACCGGGACGACCGTGGTCGACGGCGCCACGATGGTCGCCGAGCTCGCCCCGGTCAGCGTCCCCGTGAACATCCGCGAGTACCAGGCCGTCGTCGTCGACCAGTGATCTCCGCGTGTGGATGGCGCCGCCAGCCAACGCGCTTGTCTGTGGATTTCCGGGCCTGAATCCACAGATTCGCGAGTTCATCCCCAGATGTCGTCCAGACCCTTGCGCCGCCGTCGCCACGCAGGCATGGTGGGACTCGAACGCACGTTCCAGTGATCGAGGCCCTGCATGCCCGCCGCACCCGCACGGACCCTGCCCCACGTGGGCCGGTCCTGCGAGCGGCCGCGGCAGCACCGCGTGCGCTACGACGAGCGAGCGGCTGGCCTCGACCCGAGGGGCTGACCTGGCGGCCGAGTCCGTGGCCACCTACGCGCCGGCCCCGCCGCCGACGAACGAGGATCGCCCCTCACTGGTCGCGGCCGTGGCCCAGCTCCGCGCAGCGCTCGAGGGAGGTATCGAGGACCTCGACCGCGAAGAGACGGCCGCACTTCGCGAACGCATCGACCTCCTGCGCCAGGCCGAGGGGCTGACGGCCGCCGCCATGGCCGCGGCCGTCGGGGCGCTGAGCCGGTCGGGCGGCGTGGCCGAGGACGGGGCGAGCTCGACCACGGCATGGGTCGCCGAGGCCACCGGGCGCACGCGCCGCGACGCGGCGCGGGTCGCGCGGCTCGGCGCCAACCTGGTGGACCTGCCCGAGACGGCCGCTGCGCTGGCGCGGGGCGACGTCGGCGTCGCGACCGCTGACACCATCGTCCAGGCGGCACGGGACGGGCGTCTCGGCACGCCCGCCGAGGTCGAGGCCCGCCTCCTCCCCCTCGCCGCCGACGGGCCCGAACGTCTCCGGGCGCACGTGCGACGACTCACGCAGCAGGTCGACGGCGCCGAGATGCTGCGGGACGAGCAGCGCCAGCACCAGCGTCGCCGCTTCTCACTCTCCGAGCTCGACGACGGCATGTGGCGCCCCGACGGGATGCTGACCGCCGAGGTCGGCACCAAGCTCTCGACGCTCCTCAACGCCGTCAACCAGCGCGACCCCGCCGGCACGGCCGACGAGGACCGACGCAACCACCAGCAGCGCATGGCGGATGCCCTGGAGGTCGTCGCCGACATGGCGCTCGGTCTCGGCGACCTGCCGGCCACGGGCGGCGTCGCCCGCCCCCACGTCTCCGTGCTCGTCGACATCACGACCTTCCAGGCCGACCTCAGCGACCCCGAGGATCCCGACACGCCCCGTGCGCGCCCGACGATCCCGTCTGGGCCACGCTGCCCGGGGTCGAGACCGAGATGGGCGGCACCCTGTCGCCCCAGACGGGGCGCAAGATCTGTTGCGACGCCGGCATCTCCCGGATCGTGATGGCGGGCGAGTCCCAGGTGCTCGACGTCGGACGCGAGACCCGCCATGTGGTCCGCCTCCCAACGACGGGCCGTCAACGCCCGCGACCGCAGCTGTCGCGGACCGGGCTGCGGCCGGCCGATCGGGTGGACGCAGATCCACCACCTGCAGTGGTGGCGTCACGGAGGCCCCACCGCCGTCGACAACGGGCTGGCGCTGTGTTCGGCCTGCCACGACCTGGTCCACCACGGCGGATGGCATGCCGAGCTCGACGTCGCCACGGCGGCGGTCACCTGGACCTCGCCCGACCGACGGCGGACGGTCGTCACCCACCCGCGACCACCGAGCTGATCCGCATGCCCCGCCGTGGCGGGGCGGGTGAGTCCTGCGGTGACACGGGGAGGCTGTCGCAGAGAGGCGGAACGGAACGGGTGTGCCCGGCCGCTGGTCTGGCGTGCGCATCCGCGCTCCTTGAGAACTGAACAGAGAAACGCCCGGGGCGCCCGACAGCAGGCGAGGGTCCCCCGTCCAAGGGACCCGGGCGCCCCCGGCGACGGGCCGGCGCCGTCGTAGGGTGATCCCGAGCGGACCGACGACAGGAGCCGACCATCGCCGCGACGACGTGAGCCTGCCACTGGAGGACTACGCGATGGTCGGGGACACCGAGACGGTCGCGCTCGTGTCGCGGACGGCATCGGTCGACTGGCTCTGCCTGCCCCGCTTCGACTCCCCCGCGTGCTTCGCGGCCCTGCTCGGGGACGAGTCGCACGGGCACTGGGAGCTGGCACCCGCGGGGCCGGTCCAGGTCGTCTCGAGGCGGTACCGGCCCGGGACCCTGGTCCTCGAGACGGTGCTGGGCGACGGCCAGGGCGGTCAGGTGCGGATCGTCGACGCGATGCCGCCCCGCGGGCTCGAACGCGGGCACCACCCCGACCTCGTCCGCATCGTCGAGGGCATCCGTGGCCGGGTCGCGATGCGCATGCGACTGAAGATCCGCTTCGACTACGGCTCGGTGGTGCCGTGGGTGACTCGGACGGACGGCGGCGAGCTGCGGGCCGTCGCCGGGCCGGACGCGCTCCTGCTGAGCACGCCGGTGCCGACACGCGGGGAGGATCTCAGCACGGTCGCGGAGTTCGAGGTCGCCGCCGGCGAGCGCGTGCCCTTCGTGCTCACCTGGTACCCCTCGCACGAACCGCCGCCCGAGCCGGTGGACGCCGAGAAGGCGGTCGCCAGGACCACGCAGTGGTGGCAGGAGTGGTCGGACCGCAGCACCTACGACGGCCCGTGGGGCGACGCGGTCCAGCGTTCGCTGATCACGCTCAAGGCCCTGACGTACGCCCCGACGGGCGGTGTCGTGGCCGCCCCGACCACGTCGCTTCCCGAGCGCCTGGGCGGCAACCGCAACTGGGACTACCGGTTCGTGTGGCTGCGCGACGCCACGTTCACCCTGCAGGCGCTGATGATGGCCGGGTACCACGGCGAGGCGCGGGCCTGGCGTGACTGGCTGCTGCGCGCCGTGGCCGGGGACCCGTCCACCCTCCAGATCATGTACGGCCTCGCGGGCGAGCGGCGCCTGAACGAGCAGGAGCTCCCCTGGCTGCCGGGATACGACGGATCCGCGCCGGTGCGGATCGGCAACGGGGCGTACGACCAGATGCAGATCGACGTCTACGGCGAGGTGCTGGACGCCCTCGGCCACGGCCGACGCAGCGGCCTGCCGTCGGATCCGGACATGTGGTCGCTGCAGCAGGCCCTGCTCGGCCACCTCGAGGAGCACTGGGACGCCCTCGGCCACGGCATCTGGGAGATGCGCGGGGACCCGCGTGCCTTCACGCACTCACGCGTGATGGCATGGGTCGCCTTCGACCGGGCCGTCCGCACCGTCGAGGAGACCGGGCTGCCCGGGCCGGTCGACCGGTGGCGACGGACCCGCGACGAGATCCACCGGGAGGTCCTGGCCAAGGGCTTCGACACCGACCGCGGCACGTTCACGCAGGTGTACGGCGCACCGGAGGTCGACGCCAGCCTCCTGCTGCTCCCCCTGGTGGGCTTCCTGCCCGGCGACGACCCCCGCATCCGCGGGACCGTCGAGGCCATCGAGGACCAGCTCGGGCTGGGCGACGGCCTGCTGCTCCGCTACCGGACCGAGGACTCTCGCGACGGCCTCCCGCCGGGCGAGGGCGCGTTCCTGCTGTGCTCCTACTGGCTGGTCGACGCCCTCGCCATGCTGGGACGCCACGACGACGCACGCCGGACGTTCGAGCACCTGCTGACGCTGCGCAACGACGTCGGGCTGCTCGCCGAGGAGTACGACCCCGCCGGCGGCCGCCTCCTCGGCAACTTCCCCCAGGCCTTCAGCCACCTCGGGCTGGTCGGGTCGGCGTTCACCCTGGGCACCAAGGGTCCCGGCCCGTCCCAGCAGCGCGGCGACCGCCGACACGAAGGAGGAGCCTGATGCGTGCCATCACGGTCCGCCCGTCCACACCCTCGTCCGAGGCCCTCGAGGACGTGCCCGACCCGGCGGAGTCCGATGGCGACGTGCTCGTGGAGACGCTGGCCGTCGGCATCTGCGGCACGGACCGGGAGATCATCGCCGGCGAGCACGGCGAGGCGCCGCCGGGCCAGGACCGGCTCGTCATCGGACACGAGTCACTGGGACGTGTGGTGGACGCGCCTGCCGACTCGCCATTGTCGGCCGGCGACCTCGTCGTCGCGATGGTGCGCCACCCCGACCCCGTCCCGTGTGCCAACTGTGCCGTGGGCGAGTGGGACATGTGTCGGAACGGCCAGTACACCGAACACGGCATCAAGGGCCTCGACGGGTTCGCCCGCGAACGGTTCCGCGTGGACGTCGACCGGCTCATCCCGGTGGACCCGGCGCTCGGTGAACTCGGCGTCCTGCTGGAGCCCACCAGCATCGTCGCCAAGGCCTGGGAGCACATCGAACGCATCGGCCAGCGTGCCCACTGGGCGCCCCGCCGGGTCCTGGTCACCGGCGCCGGACCGATCGGCCTGCTCGCCGCGATGCTGGCTCGCGCAGCGGGGTTTCGAGGTGACGGTGCTCGACCGCGTGACCGACGGTCCCAAGCCGGAGCTCGTCGAACGGCTCGGCGCGTCGTACATCTCCGGCGACGCCGAACGTGCCAGCGAGGAGGCCGACATCGTCGTGGAGGCGACCGGCGCCACGACCGTGGTGGTCGACGTCATCCGCCACACGCCCGCGAACTCCGATCGTCTGCCTGACCGGGGTGGGGTCGCCCGGTCGTCGTCTGGAGCTGGCGGTCGGGGCGATCGCGCGGGAGCTGGTCCTCGAGAACGACGTCGTCTTCGGCTCGGTCAACGCCAACCGCCGTCACTACGAGCAGGCCGCCGACGCATTGCGCGCCGCCGACCGCGACTGGCTGGCCGGGTTGGTGAGGCGTCGGGTCCCGCTCGAGCGATGGCAGGACGCCTACGCGAGCCAGCCCGACGACGTCAAGACGCTGCTGGTGTTCGACGGCTCATGAGGACATCGAGAGCGCGGTCTCCGCAGCCTGTCGCATGACGTCGACCGGGACCTCGCGCCCCGTCCACCGTTCCAGCGCGGCGGCGGCCTGGTGGACCAGCATCGACAGGCCGTGGTGGGCGGCCGCCCCGGCGGCGCCGGCCGCCTGCAGGAACGGGGTGTCGGGCGGGGCGTAGACGAGGTCGTAGGCGGTCTGGCCGGCGGACAGGTCCATGAACGGGGCGGGCAGCGGCTCGCGCTGCATGCCCAGCGGCGTGGCGTTGACCACCAGATCGGCCGTGGCGACGCGGTCGCCCAGGTCGTCGGCGTCGAGGCCCGCCGACGTGACGGTGGGTCCGCCATCGCCGGCGATCGACGACCCGATCGAGGCACCGAGCTCGGCGAGCTCGCGGGCGGCCGCGGGGCGCCGGCCCACCACGAGCACGTCCGCGCCCCGCCGCACCAGGGCCACGACGGCCGCGCGGGCCGCCCCGCCGGTGCCGAGCAGCACGGCCGGTCCCCGCCCCGCCCCGACCTCGTCCAGCGCGCGCTGGAGTCCGACGGCGTCGGTGTTGTGGCCCTCGAGGCCGTCCTCGGTCCAGGTCAGCGTGTTGACCGCCCCGATGGTGCGGGCCTCGTCGGTCAGCCGGTCACAGGCGGCGACGACGGCCTGCTTGTGCGGCACGGTGACGTTGGCGCCGACGCAGCCGACCGCGCCCAACGCCCCGACGACGTCCGCCAGCCGGTCGGGCGCGGCCGGCAGGGCGAGGTAGACGAGGTCGAGGTCCATGGCCGCCAGCGCGGCGTTGTGCATGACCGGGGACAGCGAGTGCGCGACGGGCCAGCCCAGCACGGCCAGCGGACGCGTCCGGCCGCCGGGCCAGGCGGCGGGGCGCTGGCTCACTGGCAGCGGCCCGCGTCGCGGTAGTCCTGCACGTTGCGGTTGTGCTCCTCGAGGGTCTCGGCGAAGCGATGGCTGCCGTCGCACTCGGGGGCGACGACGTAGTAGAGGAACTTGCGAGTCGGCCGGGTCGAACGCGGCCTGGATGGCCTCGGGGCGCGCGCCGGCGATCGGCGTGGGCGGAAGGCCGGGGTTCTTGTAGGTGTTGTAGGGCGACTCGACCTCGGTGTCGACGGCGCCGGGCCCGCCCTCGGGCGTGCCGGATGCGTACAGCAGCGTGGCGTCGACCTGCAGCGCCATGCCCTCGGCCAGCCGGTTGCGGATCACGGCGGCGATCTGGCGCCACTCCCCCGGCACCCGTGCCTCGCGCTCGACGAGGCTGGCGATGATGAGCGCGTCGTACTTGCTCAGGCCGGCACCCTCGGCATCCGCCACGGCGCTGGGCGAGGCCGAGGCCATGGCGACCTCGGTCTGGTCGATCAGCGTCTGCAGGATGCGGGCCGGCGTCACCTCGTCCGGGTCGAACTCGTAGGTCTTGGGGAACAGCAGCCCTTCGAAGACCTGCTGGTCCTCGGCGAACTGGTCCAGCGGCGGCATCCACTCGGGCAGGCGCAGCGGGCCGCCGGCGGGGTCCTGGCGCGCCGCCTGCAGCACGTCGCGGAACGCCCCGTCCTCGAACTGCGTGGCCTCGACCAACCGGGCCAGGGTCTGGTCCACGGTCAGGCCCTCGGGGATCGTCACCCGCGTGACCTCGGGCGCCTTCGGGCCCGCGCCCAGCGCCTCGAGGGCCTCGTCCACGCTCATGCCGGTCTCGAGCTCGTAGGTCCCGGCGGAGAACGAGGAGTCCACGCCGCGGTAGCGGGCGAGGATGCGGAAGGCGAGGCCGTTGCGGATGATGTCCTGCTCGGCGAGCGACGAGCCGATCGAGGACGCGCTGGCCCCCTGGTCGACGACGAACTCGACGGGCTCGCCCTCCCCCGGCACGCCGGACACCTGCTGGTCCACCCACCACCAGGCGCCGCCGACCGACGATGACCGCCACGACGACCAGGCCGAGCAGCGCGATCAGGAACGCCTTGGTGCCCTTGCTCACCGCCACGCGGCACCCCCGCCACCGTGGCGCCGCGCCTCCACGACGCCCTGGAGGATCAGGGTCGCCGCCACGCGGTCGATGTGGGCACGTCGTTCGCGCCGGCTGGCGTCCTGGTCGAGCATCACGCGTTCCGCTTCGACGGTGGTGAACCGTTCGTCCCACAGGACGACCGGCAGGCTGGTCCGCTCCGCGAGGGCCGTGGCCACGCGTCGGGCGCGTGCGGCCGCGGGGCCCTCCCGGCCCTGCAGCGTACGTGGGTAGCCCACGACGACCGCAGCCACGTCCCGGTCCTCGGCGACCGTGGCGAGGTCGGCCGCCTGGTCCTCGGCGTCGTCCTGCGCCTCGCGGGTCTCCAGGGGCGTGGCGACGAGCTGGCCGGCGTCGGTCAGCGCGAGCCCGACCCGGACGTCGCCGAGGTCGACGCCGAGCAGCCGCCCGGTCCGCGGGCAGCGTGGACAGCGCTGCCGGACCGTGCGGGATGCGGGCCATCTCAGCTCGCGGCGGAGACGGCGGACCGGGCCTCCTCGGCCGCGACGCCCAGCGCCTCGTCGAGGCGGCTGCCGTCCTTGCCGCCGGCCTGGGCCATGTCGCCCTTGCCGCCGGCGCCACCGCCGACGACCTGCGCGGCGGGATGCAGGATCGGACGGGCCTCGACCCCGGCGTCGACGAGGTCGCTGGTCACCGCGCAGATCATCTGCGCCTTGCCGTCGTCGGTCGCGGTGCCGAGGACCACGACGGCCCGTGTGGCGAGGCGCCCGCGGATCTCGGCCGCGAGCTGGCGGAGCTGGTCCATCTGCAGCCCGTCGACGCGATGCGCGACGAGGGCGAGGCCGTCGACGCGCTCGATCTCGTCGGCCAGGCGCACGGCGTCCTGCGCGAGCGAGGCGGTGCGGACCTTCTCGAGCTCCTTCTCGGCCGCCTTGAGGCGGCCCATCAGCCCCGAGACCCGCTCGACGGCCTCGTCCGTGCGCGAGCCCACGAGGCGGGCGATCTCCTCGGCCACGAGGCGTTCGTTGGAGACGTGGCGGTAGGCGTCCATGCCGGTCAACGCCTCGACGCGGCGGGTGTTGGAGCCGATGGACTCCTCGCGGACGATCGCGATCGTGCCGATGGTGGCGCCGGAGGGCACGTGCGTGCCGCCGCACAGCTCCTTGGAGAAGTCGCCGATGGTGACGACGCGGACCACGTCGCCGTACTTGTCGCCGAAGTTGGCGACCGCGCCGGCCTTCTTGGCCTCGTCGATGCCCATCACGTCGGTGCGCACGAACGGGTCGCGGACCACGCGCTCGTTGATCGTGGACTCGATCTCGTGGAGCTGGTCGGCGCTGACGGACTCGAAGTGCGGGAAGTCGAACCGGAGCCGCCCCGGCTGGACCAGCGACCCGGCCTGCTGGGCGTGCTCGCCCAGCGCCTCCTTGATGGTGGCGTGCAGGATGTGGGTGGCCGAGTGCGACCGCGCCGTGGCGATGCGCCGCGACGGGTCCACGACCGCGCGGACCTCCTGGCCGGCGGTGACCTCGCCGGCGACCACGCGGCAGCGGTGGGTGATCAGGCCCTCGATGGCCTCCTGGGTGTCGAGCACCTCCAGCCGCCCCGTGTCGGTCTCGAGCAGGCCGGTGTCGCCGACCTGCCCACCACCCTCGGCGTAGAACGGCGTGCGGGCCAGCACGACCTCGACCTCGTCGCCCTCGGTCGCGGCCGACAGGAGGCCGCCCGGCGTCACCAGCGCCCCGAGCCGGCTCTCGGCCTCGAGCGCGTCGTAGCCGACGAACTCGGTGGCGCCGACCTCGGTCGCGGCCTCGCGGTAGGTGTCGACCCCGACGCCGTCGCCGCCCTTCTTGGCACCGGCGCGGGCACGCTCGCGCTGCTCCTGCATGAGCTCGTCGAACCCGGCGCGGTCCAGGTGCAGGCCGGCGTCCTGGGCGATCTCGGCGGTGAGGTCGACCGGGAAGCCGTAGGTGTCGTGCAGCTGGAAGGCCACGTCGCCGGGCAGCGCGTCGGCGCCGGCGGACCGGGCGTCGGCCAGCGCCCCGTCGACCATCTCGAGGCCCTGCGACAGGCGCTTGGCGAAGTCGGCCTGCTCGGCCAGGGCGACGCGGGTGACCAGCTCGCGCTGGCGGTCGAGCTCGGGGTACATGCCGCCCATGGTGGCGATGACCTGGTCGACCATCGGGCCCATCAGGTCGCCGTCGAAGCCGAGCAGGTGGGCGTTGAGGATGGCGCGGCGGAGCAGGCGCCGCAGCACGTAGCCGCGGCCCTCCTTGGACGGCAGGACCCCGTCGGCGAGCAGGAAGGCCGAGGTCCGGGCGTGCTCGGCGATGACGCGCAGGGAGACGTCCCGGTCGTGGTCGTCGCCGTAGGCGGTGCCGGTCAGGTCGACGGCGCGGTCGACCATGGGGCGCAGCACGTCGGTGTCGAAGATGTCGCGGGCGTCCTGCAGCAGGACGGCCATGCGCTCGAGGCCCATGCCGGTGTCGACGTTCTGCTTGGGCAGGTCGCCGAGGATGGTCCCGTCCTGGGCGAGCTCGTGCTGCATGAACACGACGTTGTAGTACTCGAGGTAGCGCTCGTCGTTGACGGCCGGACCGCCGGCCTCGCCCCAGGCCTCGCCCCGGTCGTAGTACAGCTCGGTGTTGGGACCGCCGGGGCCGGCGTTGTGGGTCCACCAGTAGTTGTCCTCGGCCCCGAGGCGCTGGATGCGCTCGGCCGGGAGGTCGGTCTCGTCGAGCCAGATCTGCTCGGACTCGTCGTCGTCCTCGTAGACGGTGGCCCAGATGCGGTCGGGGTCGAACCCGAAGGCGTCCACGGACAGCTGCCAGGCCCAGCGGATGGCCTCGCGCTTGAAGTAGTCGCCGAACGAGAAGTTGCCGAGCATCTCGAACATCGACATGTGGCGGCTGGTGCGGCCGACGTTCTCGATGTCGTTGGTGCGCACGCACTTCTGGTAGCTGGCGATCCGCGGGGCGGGCGGGGTGGCGTCGCCCATGAAGTAGGGCTTGAACGGGACCATGCCGGCGATGGTCAGCAGCAGCGAGGGGTCCTGCGGGATCAGCGGGGCCGAGTCGACGATCCGGTGGTCGCGCTCGCGGAAGAACTCGAGGAAGGTCTGGCGGATGCTCGGGGAGTCCATGGTGGCCTCGTGGGTGCCGGCGGACGGCGCCGGCGTCGCGTGCGTGGGGTTCGGAGCTGGGGGCGAGGGGGCGTTCGGTGCCGCGGGGGCGTCGCGCCGCTCACTCGCCCCGCAGAGCCTCGCGCATCGTCGGGACGCCCCACTGGGCGCGGAGCTCGGCTTCGCGTGCGGCGGCCACGCGGTTGGTCTCGGCGGCGGCCTCGCGCAGCCGGCCCATGAACCCACCGGCGGCGCGGCCGGCGTTGCGGGCGACGTTGGTCGGGGCGACCGCCTGGCTGGCCTCGTCGAGCTTGCGCACGACGAACGCGCCGAGCAGCAGCCCCAGGCCGAGGCCGAAGAACAGCAGGAAGATGCGGCGGATCATCGGTCGTCCCCACCGGAGAGCTTCTTGGCGCCCTGGCTGGCCCCGGCGATGAAGGCGACGCCCTTGATCAGCGGGTTGGACACCGTGGCGTGGACCACCCCGACGAGCGAGTCGGTGGTCGCGGTGATCGACTGGACGCCCGCGATGATCGTGTCGACACGCGCCAGCTCGACGTTGACGCCGGCGACGGTCTCGTTGAGCCCGCCGAGCAGGCCGACGGTCTCGTTGGTCACGCCTCGCACGGTCAGCACGATCTCGTTGATCAGCTTCAGCGTGCCGATGAGGACGATGCACAGGCCGATGACCAGCACCCCCCAGAAGGCGGCGCCGATGATCAGGGCCCAGTCGCCTCCGGTCATGGTGTGCTCTCCTCGTGGGGGTGGGGTCCGGGGTGGGGGTCAGGTGCGATGCCGGCGCCCCGCCGCCCGCCGGTTGGCGGCGAGCCGCTGGGCGTGTGCCTGCTCCGCACCGTGGGTGGTGGGCTCGTAGAGCTGCAGGTCGGTCAGCCCGTCGGGCAGGTACTGCTGGTCGACCCAGCCCTCGGGGTGGTCGTGAGGGTAGTCATACCCCTGCCCGTGCCCGAGCGTCCGGCCGGCCTTGCTGTGCGCGTCGCGCAGGTGGACCGGGACCGGGGCGTTGGGGTGCTCGCGGACGGCCGCCTTCGCCGCTCCCATCGCGCGCGTGACGCTGTTGGACTTGGGCGCCATCGCCAGGGCGAGGCAGGCGTGGGCGAGGGCGAACTCGGCCTCGGGCAGCCCGACGCGCTGGACGGCGTCGAAGGCGGACACCGCCAGGCCGAGCAGCCGGCTGTCGGCCAACCCGACGTCCTCGGAGGCCAGGATCACCATGCGGCGGGCCAGGAACAGCGGGTCCTCCCCCGCCGCCAGCATCCGGAACAGCCAGTAGACCGACGCGTCCGGGTCCGACCCGCGCATCGACTTGATGAACGCGCTGACCTGGTCGTAGTGGGCATCGCCCCGGTCGTAGCGGATCATCGCGGCGCCCGACAGGACGTGCTCGGGGGTCAGCGCCGGGGCGTCGCCGGGCATGGCCCGGACCGCCTGTTCGAGGGCGTTGAGGGCCGAGCGCGCGTCGCCGTCGCCGGCCGCGACGCACGCGTCGACGGCCTCGTCGCTGACCGTGACCTCGCCGTCCAGGCCCCGGGGGTCCGCGATGGCGCGCCGCACGAGCGTGGCCAGGGCCTCGTCCGCCAGCGGTTCGAGCCGCACCAGTCGGCACCGCGACATGAGCGGGGCGTTGAGCTCGAAGTAGGGGTTCTCGGTGGTGGCGCCGATCAGGGTGACCGTGCCGGCCTCGACGGCGGGCAGCAGGGCGTCCTGCTGGGCCTTGTTGAAGCGGTGGATCTCGTCGAGGAAGAGGATCGTGCGCCGGCCGACGGTCTCGCGCCGCCCCGCCGCCTCCTCGATGACCCGCCGGACGTCCTTGACGCCCGCGGTCACCGCGGACAGCTCGACGAACTGGCCGTCGACGTGGGCGGTGATGACCCGGGCCAGCGAGGTCTTGCCGCAGCCCGGCGGCCCCCACAGCACCAGGGAGGTCAGCTCCCCGGCGTCGAGCATGCGGCGCAGCCCGGTCCCCTCGCCCACCACGTCGTCGTGGCCGACGTACTCGGCCAGCGACCGGGGCCGCATCCGGGCGGCCAGCGGGATCCCGGACCCACCGACCGGCGTCCCCGCCCCGGCGGCCGTCGCGTCTGCGCTCGACGCGTCCGCGCTCGACGCGTCGGACCGCCCCGTTGCGGGGCGGTCCGGCGGGAACAGCTGCGGATCGCTCATCGTCGGCCACGGTAGCGGCGGCGGGATGCGGGCAGCAGGCCCCGCGGGCCGGTCCGCTCACGGGACGAGGGTGATCTCCACGCGCCGGTTCCGGGCGGCGGCGGACGGGCCGCCCTCCTGCTCGTCGGCGACGGGTTCGTCCTCGCCACGCCCACGAGCGACCAGCCGAACCTGCCCGCCGAGGGCCCTGCCCAGGGCGGCCGCGACCACCTCCGCACGGCGTTCGGACAGCGCCTGGTTGTAGACCTGCGTCCCGATCGTGTCCGTGTGGCCGACGACCGTGAGGGTGCGCACGCCTCGTCCGTGCTCGGACAGGGCCGCGGACAGGTCGGACGCGAGGTCGGCCAGCACGCGGTCGGCGCGGGGCGACAGCTCCGCCGAGTCGAACGCGAACAGGACGTCGGTCGCGACCACCATGCCCGCCCCGTCGGCGGTCGGCACGGCCTCGACCAGCGGGCGGGGGGCCGGCACGGCGATCCGACGCACGGACGGCTCGATCGGATGGACCGTGCCGGCGGCGAGCGCTGCTGTCGGGACGGCGGCGTCCTGGGCCCCGGCAGGCGCCGGTGGGGACACGACCAGCAGGGCCAGCACGACCGGAGCGAGCAGGAGATGGACGAGCGGAGGACGGGGGTGTTCGCGTCCCATCACGCCGCCCCGAGGGGCACGTCCAGGAAGCCGGGCCAGTCGGGCGTCGTCGAGTCGAGGTCCAGCAGGAAGTCGAACCGTCCGCCCGGGTCCTCCGGGGCACCGAAGTAGAACACCAGGGTCGTGGGGTGGTCGACCTGCGCCGGGGCCAGGGTGCCGCGCTGGACCGCCGGCTGCACCGTCGTGTACTCGAGCAGGTGCACGGGGTCGATCAGCCGGGCCGAGATGCCCTCGTGGGTGCCGGTGCCACCGAGCAGCGTCGCCAGGGCGGTCGGTCCCGGGTCGATGCCGCGCGGGGTGAAGGTCACCGCCATCCGCAGCAGCTCGCCCACGTGCTCGGCCCGCAGCTCGATGTCGAGCCTGCCGCCGCCACCCGCCAGCGGGTGCTGCGTCTCGGCGATCGGTGCCGTCTGCAGCAGGGCGGAGACGGCCGGGTCGGCCATGTCCGCACCCTCGTCCGGGCGCCGTGTCGTCGACGGCGGTCTCCGCCGTCGGGCGTGGTCGCGCGTGGCGGACGTCGCACTCGGCGCGGCCTCGGTGGCCGCCGGCTGGGCCGTCGGTGACAGCGTCGTGCAGCCGGTCGCCAGGACCGCGGCCAGGACGGCCGCCGTCGCGATCGTGGGTCGCATCCACTCCCCCATGGTCGTCGGTCGGTGTGCTGCGGACGCTACGAGCGTCGGCAGCCCCACCGGACCGTCGATCCACGGGGTGTGGACAACCCGACGACCGGGCCGCTCAGTCCTTCGCGCTGTCCCTCTTGCCCTGGGGGCGGGGCGCGAGGCGCAGCCCGACGTCGGCCAGGGCCTGCTCGTCGGGCGGCGCCGGGGCGTCGGTGAGCGGGTCCGACCCCGACTGGGTCTTGGGGAAGGCGATGACGTCGCGGATGGTGTCCTCGCCCTGGATCAGCATGACGGTGCGGTCCAGGCCCGGGGCGATGCCGCAGTGCGGCGGGACCCCGTACTGGAAGCCGCGCAGCAGGAAGCCGAACTTCTCCTCGGCGTCCTCGTCGGAGATCCCGAGGAAGCGGAACACGCGGCGCTGCAGCTCGGCGTCGTGGATACGCACCGACCCCGAGGCGAGCTCGGTGCCGTTGAGCACGATGTCGTAGGCCCGGGCGGTGGCCTCGCCGGGGCGCTGCTCGAAGTCGTCGACGAACTCGGGCGCCGGCGAGGTGAACGGGTGGTGGTTGGGCACCCAGCCCTCGCTGGTGGCGGCGGTGGGGTCGTCGGACTCGTCGGCCGGGTCGAACATCGGGGGCTCGACGATCCACACGAAGCGCCATTCACCCAATTCCGGGATCATGCCCCGGTCGGCGGCCAGGGCGTTGCGGAGCGCGCCCATCAGCTCGCGGGCGAAGGTGGTGCGCCCCGCCCCGAAGAAGATCGCGTCGCCCGGCTGCGCCTCGGTCAGCTTCAGCAGGTCGGTGATCTCCTGGTCCGACATGAACTTCGCCAGCGGCGAGCGCAGGCCGGCCGCCGTCCGCGTCCTCGTCCTGGACCACGCCCCAGGCCAGGCCCTTGGCGCCCCGCCGCTTGGCCCACTCGACCCACTCGTCGAACTGCTTGCGGGTGAGGTCGCCGCCGCCGGGAAGGGCCAGCGCGATCACCGAGCCGCCGGCGTCGAGCACGCCCTTGAAGACGCCGACCTCGGTGTCGGCGAAGACCTCGCCGCAGTCGGCCAGCTCCATGGCGAAGCGCAGGTCGGGCTTGTCGGACCCGAACCGGCGCATCGCGTCGGCGTAGGCCATGCGCGGGAACGGGGTCGGCAGCTGCTCGTCGAGGACCTCGTCCCAGATCTCGGCGAACATCTCCTCCATCAGCGCGTAGACGTCCTCCTCGTCGGCGAAGGACATCTCGAGGTCGAGCTGGCTGAACTCGGGCTGGCGGTCGGCACGCAGGTTCTCGTCCCGGAAGCACCGGGCGATCTGGTAGTAGCGCTCGATGCCGGCCACCATGAGCAGCTGCTTGAACAGCTGGGGGCTCTGCGGCAGGGCGAACACCTCGCCGGGCTGCAGGCGGGACGGGACGAGGAAGTCGCGGGCGCCCTCGGGCGTGGCGCGCGTCAGCATCGGCGTCTCGACGTCGATGAAGCCGTGCCGCTCCATGACGCGCCGGATGATGGAGACGACCTGGGCGCGCACGCGCAGGTTGCGAGCCATCCGAGGCCGCCGCAGGTCCACGTAGCGGTGGACCAGCCGCAGCTCCTCGGACACGTCGACGTCGTCCTCGATGGGGAACGGCGGCGTGTCGGCCTGCGAGAGCACCTCGATGGAGGTGGCGGCGAGCTCGACGCCGCCCGTGTCGAGGCGCTCGTTGACCATGCCCTCGGGGCGGGCCCGGACCTCGCCGGTGATGCGCAGCACCCACTCGCTGCGCACGCGGTGGGCGGCCTCGAGCGCGTCGGACTGCGCGGGGTCGGCGACGACCTGCAGGATGCCGCTGCGGTCGCGCAGGTCGAGGAAGGCCACGCCGCCGTGGTCGCGGCGGGTGTCGACCCAGCCGGCGACCGTCACGGTCTCGCCGACGTGGGAGGTGCGGAGGGTGCCGGCGCCGTGCGTGCGCAGGGCACCGAAGGCAGAGATGCTCACGGTGGGGCCTTACGAAGAGGAGGTCGAGTCAGGCGTCCTCGCCCGCCGGCGGGGCGGCGAGCCGGTCGCGGAGGTGGGCGACGAGGTCGGATTCGTCGATGGTGGTCTGCTCGCCGGTGGCGAGCTGCTTGACGGCGACCGTACCGGCGGCGCGTTCGTCGTCGCCGCGGATGACCGCGTAGCGGGCGCCCCGCCGGTCGGCGTGCCGCAGCTGCTTGCCCAGCCGTCCCCCGCCGACCCACAGGTCGGTGGCGATGCCGCCGGCGCGCAGCCGGCCGGCGACGGCCAGGGCGTCGGCCGCGGCGGCGTCGTCGAACACGGTCACGAGCACCTCGGGCCCGGCGGTCGCGTCGTCCTCCTGCTCGGCCAGCAGCAGGAGGATCCGCTCGATGCCGAGCGACCCGCCCGTGGCCGGGATGTCCTGGCCCGAGAACATGCCGATGAGCCCGTCGTAGCGCCCCCCGGCGGCGATGGTCGCGTCGAGGCCGTCGTGGACGACCTCGAAGACCGGACCGGTGTAGTAGGACAGGCCGCGAGCCAGCACCGGGGCGTAGGCCACGGGCAGGTCGCCGCCCAGCAGCGCCAGGACCTCGTCGACCTCGCCGAGCCCGGCAGCGCCCCGCTCGGTCGACCCGAGGCGGTCGCGCACCCGGGCCTCGAGCTCGCCCGAGCCGAGGTCGTCGGTCAGCGCCTGCACCGCCCCGTCGGGCAGCCCGCGGTCGACCAGCTCGCCGGCGACGCCGTCGACGCCGATCTTGTCGAGCTTGTCCAGGGCGACCAGGGCGTCGGTCTCGAGCTCGCGCCGGCACGCCGTAGGCCTCGATGAGGCCGTGCAGGGCCTGGCGCGAGTTGAGCTGGACGCGGAAGCCGCCGAGGCCGAGCGCGTCCAGGGCGTCGCACACCGCCGCGATGGTGCTGGCGTCGGCCAGCATCGAGTCGGACCCGACGGTGTCGACGTCGCACTGGAAGAACTCGCGGAAGCGGCCCTTGCCGGGACGGTCGGCGCGCCACACCGGGGCGATGTGGAACCGCTTGAAGGGCATCACCAGCTGCGACCCGTACCGGGCGACGACGCGGGCCAGCGGGACGGTCAGGTCGTACCGCAGCGCCAGGTCGGCTTCGCCGGTGGCCTCGTGCTCGCCCCGCCGCAGGATCTTGAAGATCAGCTGGTCGCCCTCCTCGCCGTACTTGCCGGTGAGCACGTCGAGGCGTTCGAAGGAGGGGGTGTCGAGCGGGTCGAAGCCGTGGCGGCGGAACACGTCGCGGATCGTCGCGAAGGCACGCTCGCGCCGGGCGACGTCCTCGGGCAGGAAGTCGCGGGTCCCGGACGGCGGGTCGGTGGAGATGTCGGCCATCGTTCGACGTCCTCAGCCGCGCAGGGCCATGTCGACGAACGGGTTGGTCGCCCGTTCGCGCCCGACGGTGGTGTCGGGGCCGTGGCCGGACAGGATCAGCGTGTCGTCCTCGAGCGGCAGGACGGTCTCGACGATGGAGGCCATCAGCTGCTGCGACGAGCCGCGGGGGAAGTCCGTGCGACCGACGCTGCCGGCGAAGATCAGGTCGCCGCTGAACAGCACGTCGTCACCCTCGGCGGCGTCGGCCGAGCCCATGGCGAACTGGACCGGCACGTCCTCGAGCCCGTGCCCGAGGAAGGTGACGTGTCCGGGGGTGTGGCCCGGGGTGTGGCGCACGGTGTAGTCCACGCCGGCCACGGTGAGGCGCTGGTGGTCGTCGAGGTCGACCAGTCGCTCGGTCGGCGGGTCCCACACGAGCCCGAACTGCTGGCGCAGCAGCTGGTCGGCCTGCTCCGGCGGCATGCCGAACCCGGCGGCCGGGGCGTCCCACAGCCACCGGTCCCCGGGGTGCAGGTGCACGGGCACGTCCAGGGACCGGGACAGCTCGGGCACCGCCCAGAAGTGGTCGAGGTGGCCATGGGTCAGCAGGATCGCCTCGCACGCGACGCCGAGCCGGTCGAGGACCGGCGGGACCTGCTCGGCCCCGGATTCGCCGGGGTCGATGACGGCGCAGGTGCCCGCGGCCCGGTCCCCCACGATCCAGCAGTTGGTCTGCCAGCGGCCCAGGGGCAGGCCGACGACGACGAGGTCGGATGCAGCGATGGCGACGCACTCCCGGTGGCGGGCGGGTGGGGACGCGAGGCTAGTCCTGCGGGGCGCAGGCGCCATCTCCCTACAGGTCGATGCTGCCCAGGGGTTCGAGGCGGTCCAGCTGCACGAGGTTCGGGGCGCGGTGGACGTCGTAGTGCAGGCTGGCACCGGCCAGGGTCGGGGCCTCGTGCAGGGCGGCCATGACCTCGCCGACGGCCTCGGTGGTGCTGCGTGCGGGCAGCCGCACCTCCACGCGCAGGCGCTGCGCCCGCGTGGCGGCGCGCCACTGCACGTCCACGTCCGAGACGGTGCCGAGATGGGTGAGCGCGCGGACCAGCCGCCGGCGGGGCACGGACGCCCCGTCGGGCGGGTCGATGGTGACGACGACGACGTGCTCGACCGGTTCGGCCTCGGCGTCGAGGACGACGGGGCGGGGGTCGGCCACGGCAGCACCGAGGCCGCGCGCGCGGCGCGGGCCCGGGTCGATGGCGACCACGAGGGTCGCGTCGGGGGTCGCGGCGGTGACGTGGGTGGTGATCTCGCGCAGCCCGTCGGCGGTCGGGGCGACCGCGGCGACGACCACGTCGCCGGGCTGGGCCATGGCGCCGATGGCCAGGTCGAGCCGCCGCGGGTCGTGGTGCAGCCGGTCGGAGAGCGCGAGGACCTCCTCGGGCACGTCCGGCACCTCGTCCCCGGCCCACAGCAGCAGCACCCCGGTGGCCCGTGCGGACGCCAGCCGGCCGGCCAACGTGGTGGCCAGGCGCAGCGCCCCGCGGCCGTGGGGCACGACGTGGCGGGCGGTCATGGGCAGCACGACGCGCGAGGGCGGTTGGTCGCTGGGGCGCACGACCAGCAGCGGGACCGCCGATCGGCCGAGCACCTCGTCCACGGTGGCGTCGAAGGCCTGCGTGGTGTCCTCGACCCCGCGCCAGCCCATGATCACCAGCGTCGCGCGTTCGCTGCTCGCGACCGAGCGGACACCGGACGCCACGCTGCGGGCCTCGGCGACCACGCCGGACGCGGAGACCCCCGCCTCGCGCAGGCGCCGTTCGGCCTCCAGCGCGACATCGGCGGCGGCGCGCACCTGCTCGGTCGGGGCGCGCGTGGGCACGATCGTGACGGGAACCACGTGGCCGTCGTCGGCTGCGGCCATCGCCGCCGCCACGGGCAGCAGCGATTCCAACGATGCCGGACGTGCGACCGGCAGCAGGATCCGCGCGCCGACCGCCGCCCGGGGCGTCGTCCACCGTGCCATAGAGGACCTCCGCTCACCCCCGCCGGCCCGAATGGTCCGGGTCGCGACGGTACCGCAGGCGCGGGGGGCTCGCCCTCGCGTCAGCCGAGGTCCGCGCAGACCTGCTTGGTCCCGTCCGGGCTGTGCAGCATCACCGAGAGGGTGTCGTCGTCGGGGTGGTAGGCGACCGTCGAGTCCCCGATCCCCGTGCCGCCGGCGCTGGTGCCGAAGCCGGGATGGATCTCGTTGGGCTCGGTGGCCGGGCCGTCGGGGTCGCGGGCGAAGTGCGGGTTGTCGGCCACGGGGCGCGAGCTGCACGGTTCGCTGTGCACGTGGACGGCGTGGTGGGTGCCGGGCGTGGTCGGCAGCCCTCGCACGTACACGCGGGTGCGCGTCGTCCCGTCGAGCTGGCGTTCCATGACGGCGTACCCCGTCACGCCGGCGTAGGCCTCGTCGGCACCCGGCAGCAGGTTGAACCGGCCGGAGCTGAGCTCCGTCCCGTGGCTGCGGTCGCCCTGGGCGTCGCCGCGCTCGGCGCCGTACACGGCCCGCAGCTCGTCGTCGATGATCCCGTCGATCGCCTTCTGCCCACCGAGCACGTGCACGCGTTCGAGCACGTCCCGGACGCTGTCGTCGCTCTCGGTGTCGAAGTACGGGTGGACCTCGTTCAGCCACGTGGCCAGCGGGCTGCCGGCGATGCGGTCGCCGACGAGCAGCATGATGCCCTCGTCGACGGCGATGGCCGACCCGGCGGACACGCCGTCGGGCCAGTCGTCGCCCCGCGACAGCCACAGCTCGGTGGGGTCGGCACCGAGCTGGAGCGCGAACTGGGCCAGGGCCAGCGACGTCTCGTACCGGTCCTCGCCCGCGACCCGCTCGACGTCGTGCAGCGTCGGTCGCGACCGCAGGTCCTCCATGACGGCCTTGCTGACCGCCACGGGCCCACCGACGACGTCGACGGACTCGATCTCGCCCTCGTCCAGGTACGCGGCCGTGGCCGCTGGCAGCCCGTCGGGGCGGGTCAGCAGGATGGGCCGTTCGGCCAGCGCCGCGACGGGGCTGGCGGCCAGGGCGTCGACCCAGCCCGGGCCGCCCTCGTCGACGCCCTTGGCCAGCAGCGCGTCGGTGGCCGGCAGCTGGCGCGCGATGGCCACGGCCGTGGCGAACCGGTCGGCGCCGCTGAGGCGCACGACCTCGTCGTCGGCGAAGCCCTGGGCCCGCAGGTCGGCTTCGACCTGGGGCGCCAGCGCGGCCGTCCCGCCCAGCAGGATGACCTGCTGGGCGCCGAGCCGCGAGATCTCCGCCGCGGTCCGCGGGTCCAGCCGGTCGCCGCGCGTGAGCAGCAGCGGTCCCCCACGCGCGTGGGCCAGCGGGGCGCCGGCCAGGGCGTCGGGGTAGGCGTCCGCGCGGGCGAGCACCACCACCGGGGCGGTGGTCGGGTAGCCCTCCCGGGCCGCCAGGATGGAGGTCTCGACCCGGTCCTCGCCGGCGAGGCGTTCGAGCGTGACGACCTCGGGCCCACGCCCCGCCGGGACCGGCGGCGTGTGCAGCCAGTCGCAGCCGGCGGGGTCGGGGTTGCTGCTGGAGCTGTACTCGATGCAGCCGGCCTCGGCCGCGATCGAGGTCAGTGGCGAGAAGGTGACAGCACGGGTGTCGTCGCAGTCCGGGAACGGCGACGACACGCCCATCCCCTCGACGATCGAGGTGGTGACGGCGCCTGCGGCGGAGGTGTTGGCGTCGTCACCGGACGCGTCCCAGCAGTTGCCCTGGCCCTCGCCGTCCCACAGCCAGTCGACGCCGTTGGGCTGGACGCTGCCCTGCAGGGGGTTCTCGGCCAGCCGGTTGGCGCTGAAGGTGTTCCAGTGCGAGGTCTCCTCGAAGGGGCAGACCTGGTCGCCGTCGGGGCCGCACTCCTGGCGGAAGTGGGCGTCCTCGTCGAGGGTCTCCTCGCGGATCTCGGCCGGGATCCAGAACTGGAAGGCCGCGTTGGACCAGTTGTCGTACAGCTGGTTGCGGTGGTACCAGTTGAAGTTGCCGCCGGGGTTGATGATGCCGGTGCCGACCCGCAGCGGGATCGCCGGGCACACGTTGCCGTCCTCGTAGTCACGCTCGGGCAGCGGGTCGTCGCAGATCCCCCGGTGGGCGGTCTGGTCGTAGTAGTTGGTGTTGTTCTCGTGGACCAGGTTGTCCTCGAGCAGGCTGTGGTTCTGGGGCGTGCCCGGGTGGCCCGGGAACAGGCTGTCGTGCGAGAAGCCGGTCGCGTTGTGGTCGAACTCGTTGTGGTGGGTGAAGATGCTGTTGCCGGTGGTGCCCGAGAACCCGAGGGCGTTGTGGTGTCCGCGGCAGCCCACGACCTCGGTCGAGAACGTGATCTCGTCGCGGTGCAGCGGGATGAGCCCGCTGGTCTGGTTCACGTTCGGTGAGGCCCCCGGGTAGACCGCCGAGTCGCCGTTGCCGTGGCCTTCGCAGTCCTCGTAGTGCACCCACGCCACGAAGGACAGGAAGCCGTACTCGTGGTTGAAGCGCCCGACCGCGTCGTCGATCGTCGCGCCGGCGCTCTCGATGACGTAGATGCCGTTGAAGTCGAAGTGCTGGGCGGTGACGTTGCCGAGCCAGAGCCCGTCGACCCGGTCGGCCTTCAGCCCGTTCAGCAGGTCGAAGTTGCCGTCGATGATGACGTCGCCGGGGCGACCGCCCATCCCCTGGATCTGCAGGTCGCAGAGGTTGCCGTCGCACCGGATGTTGTCGTCGTCCGGGGTCGTGTCACCGAGCACGGCGACGAGGTTCTCCTTGTGCGGGCACAGGTACTGGTCGGCGTAGGTCAGCACCGGCGTGTCCGAGCCGGCCTCCTGCCCGGTCCCGTCCCCGATCTCGCCGCACCTGTCGGCGAGGTCGGGGCGGTCGAGCGGGGCGCCGTTGAGCTCGTCGTGGGCGCGGACGCTGGGCTCCTCGCGGTAGACGCCCGGCAGCACCAGGATCCGGGTCCCCGGCTGGCCTTCGGCGGCGACCCAGTTCACGGCCTGCTGGATGTGCTCGAAGCGGCAGCGGTCGAGCAGGGCCTCGTCACGCTCCCGGATCGCGGCGGGCAGGGTGGCCAGGCGCTGCCCCGAGTCCGGCTTGCAGACCACGACGCTGGGCCCGTCGTCACGCCGGCTGGGGAAGGTGCCCTCGTCGGACTGCTCCACGGGTCGTTCGGGGTGGCCGAGCGCCGGGGCGGCCCCCATCGCGACCACCAGGGACGCACACAGTCCGACCACGACCGACACGAGCACGATTCGACGCATCTGCTGCCCTCCCACACGCCCCGGCTCGTGCCCTCTCCCGGTGGCACGACATCCGGCGGCATCGCCAGCGCTGCCCGACCCTAGTGGTGCCCATTCCCTCGATGTGGCGGGTCGGTCAGGCCGCTCGGCCACCACCCGGCACGACCCGGTAGGCGTCGTAGACCCCGTCGACGTTGCGCACCGAGCGAAGGGCGTACTGCAGGTGGACCGGGTCGGCCAGCTCGAAGGTGAAGCGCAGGACCGCCTGGCGGTCCTTGCGGGTCGTGACCTGCGCGGACGTGATGTTGATGTGCAGGTCACCGAGGACCGCGGTGATGTCGCGCAGCAGGTGCTTGCGGTCGAAGGCCTCGATCTCGATGGCGACCATGAAGGTCGAGCCGGGGGTCGAGGTCCCGGACCACTCGACGGGCACGAAGCGTTCGGGGTGCTGTTGCAGGTCGGTCACGTTCGGGCAGTCGGTGCGGTGGACGGACACGCCCCGGCCGCGGGTGACGAAGCCGAGGATGGCGTCGCCGGGGACGGGGGTGCAGCACCGGGCGAGGCTGACCAGCATGCCGCTGTCCCCCTCGACCGTGACGTCCTCGGCCTCGGTGGCCCCGATCCGGATCGGGGACTTCTCCGGCGGGACGACCGGCGCGGCTTCGGGCTCGGCGAGCTCCTCGAGCCGCCGGGCCACGTGGTTGGCGACCACGCCGGGCCCGACGTGGTGCTCGCCCACCGCCCGGTACAGCGCCTCGAGCTCCTTGTAGGACAGCTCGTCGGCGACGGCGGCGAGATGGCCGTCCGCCACGGCGCGGGCGAAGCCGATCCCCTTCTTGCGCAGGGCGCGGGTGATGGCCTCGCGGCCGCGTTCGGTGGCGTCCTCGCGTCGCTCGCGGTTGAAGTGCGACCGGATCTTGGACTGGGCGCGGGTCGACTGGGCCACACGCAGCCAGTCCCGCGACGGCCCCGCGTCCTCGGCCTTGGAGGTGAGGACCTCGACCGTGTCGCCGTTGTGCAGCTCGACGTCGAGCGGCACGAGGCGGCCGTTGACCCGCGCCCCGATGCAGCGGTGCCCGACCTCGGTGTGGATGGCGTAGGCGAAGTCGATGGGCGTGGACCCGGCCGGCAGCGCCCGCGGGTCGCCGCGGGGCGTGAACACGAAGACCTCGTCCTCGTACAGGTCGATCCGCAGCGACTCGAGGAAGTCACCGGGGTCCTCGACGTCCTCCTGCCAGTCGAGCAGCTGGTCGATCCACGGGAACTCGTTGCCCTGCTCGACCGGCGCCCCGTTGGCGGTGCCCGCCCGGTGGCCGTCCTTGTACTTCCAGTGGGCGGCGACGCCGTACTCGGCGGTGTTGTGCATGGCGCGTGTGCGGATCTGGATCTCGAGCGGGCGGCCGTGGGGCCCGATCACCGACGTGTGCAGCGACTGGTAGAGGTTGAACTTGGGCATCGCGATGTAGTCCTTGAAACGCCCGGGGACCGGGCGCCAGGTCGCGTGGATCTGCCCCAGGACCGCGTAGCAGTCCCGCACCGAGCCGACGATGACCCGCATCCCCACGAGGTCGTGGATCTCGTCGAACTCCTTGCCCCGCACCACCATCTTCTCGTAGATGGAGTAGTAGTGCTTGGGGCGACCGGTCACCTGGCCCTTGATGCGCAGCTCGCGCAACTGGGACTCGAGGTCGCGGGTGACGTCGTCGATGTAGGCCTCGCGCTCGGGGTTGCGCTCGGAGACCATCGCCACGATCTCCTCGTAGCGCTTGGGGTGCAGCGTGGCGAACCCCAGGTCCTCGAGCTGCAGCTTGAACCGCTGCATCCCCAGCCGGTGGGCCAGGGGCGCGTAGATGTCGAGGGTCTCCTGCGCGATGCGCTTCTGCTTCTCGCGCGGCATGTGCTCGAGCGTGGCCATGTTGTGCAGGCGGTCGGCCAGCTTGATCATCAGGACCCGGATGTCCTGGGCCATCGCCACGATCATCTTGCGGAAGGTCTCGGCCTGCTGGTGCTCCTTGGAGTCGACCTGCAGCCGGTCCAGCTTGGTGACGCCGTCGACCAGGTGGGCGACGTCGTCACCGAAGTAGCGCTCGATCTCGTCCCGGGTGGCCGGGGTGTCCTCGACCACGTCGTGCAGCAGCGCGGCGACGATGGTCGCCGTGTCGAGGCCGAGGTCCGCCAGCTCGGTCGCCACCGCGATCGGGTGGCTGATGTAGGCCTCGCCGGACTTGCGGAACTGGCCCTCGTGGGCGTCACGCGCATACTGGTAGGCGCGCACGACCTCGCGGATGTCGACCTTCGGCGAGCTGTCGCGGATGCGGGACGCGAGGCCGGTCAGCTCGGGCGGGACGTCACGCGACGCCAGCGGGAGGCGCGAGAGCACGCCCTTGACCCCCGACGGCCGCGGGGGCGGTGGCGTCGGTCGTGGTTCCTCGGCGCTCTCGCTCGTCGTCGTCCTCCTCGGTGGGCAGGTCGACCGGGGTCACACGAGCGTAACCAGCCTGTCCAGCGATCAGCAGCGCCGCGGCGCTGCGCGCTCCTTGCCCTCGCAGCGGCCGGAGTCAGCGCCGGCGGCGCTTGCCCTTGCCTTCTCCGCGCACGTACTCGGTGGTGATCGGCCGGCGCCCCGCGGCGGCCTCCTGCGGTTCGGGGGCCACGAGCTCCTCGCCGGCGCCCCGGTGCTTGCGGTGCAGGTCCTGCATGTCGGGCTCGCGCTCGACCCACCACGCGAGCGCCGGGCCCGCCACGAACAGCGACGAGTAGGTGCCCGACGCCATGCCGAGGAACAGGGCCAGGGCCAGGTCCCGCAGGGTCGTCGCCCCGAGCAGCTGCGACCCGATCAGCAGCAGGGCCGCGACCGGCAGCAGGGACGTCACGGAGGTGTTGATGGAACGCCACAGCACCTCGTTCTGGGAGGTGTTGACCAGCTGCGAGTAGGTGCGGCGTCCCGGCCGACCGAGGTGTGGCCGGTTCTCGTCGATCCGGTCGAACACGACCACCGTGTCGTAGAGCGAGTACCCGAGGATGGTCAGCAGCGCGATCACCGTGTTCGGACTGACCGTGAACTGGCCCCAGGCGTACACGCCCACCACCAGCAGGATGTCGTGGACCAGCGCCACGATCGCGGCCCCGGCCATCTTCGCCTCGAGCCGCACCGTGATGTAGATCACCACGACGATGAGGAAGACGATCAGCGCCTCGAGCGCCTTGCGGGAGATCGCCGCACCCCACGTGGGTCCGACGAAGGATTCCTCGATCTTGTCGCTGCCCGTCACGTCGGCCAGGGCGGCCTCGACGTCGTCGGACACCTGCCCGTCGATGTCGACGGCCGACAGGCGCACGAGCGCACCCTGGGTCCCGGAGGTGTCCGAGACCAGCTGTGCGCGGACGTCCTCGCCGCCGGCGGCCTCGACCGCGTCGTTGACCTCACCGGCCGTGACGTCGTTGGTGATGCCCTCGACGGTGAAGCTGGTCCCACCCTCGAAGTCGATGGACAGGTTGAACCCACGCACGAGGATGCCGAGGAGCGCGACCGCCATCAGGCTCACCGAGATGATGGCCCACAGGCGGGTTCGTCCGATGAAGTCGAAGCGTGGCTGCTTCATGCCGCACCCCCTGCGGTCGCGTCGGTCGTGGCCGGCTCGTGGACCCGGATGGCCCGTTTCGTCAGACGCTTGGACCCGGCCAGGAGCATGACGACCGACCGCGTGTACATCCAGAGGATGATCAGGTCGAGGATGGTCGACAGGCCCAGCGTGAAGGCGAACCCGCGGACCGGACCGACGGCCAGGAAGTACAGGATCAGGGCCGCGGCCAGGGTCACGGTGTTGCCGGCCAGGTTGGTCCGGAAGGCGCTGCTGAACGCCCGGCGGGTCGCCGTGCGCATCGTCTTGCCCTCCGCGACCTCGTCACGGATGCGTTCGAAGTACAGGATCGACGAGTCGGCCGTGATGCCGAGCGACACGATGATCCCGGCCACACCGGCCAGGGTCAGCGCGAACCCGGCGGCGCCCATCGCCGTGATCACCCCGATCACGAGCACCCCGAAGATCGTCAGCGCCCCGATCGCGATCACGCCCAGCCAGCGGTAGAACCCGATCAGGTAGATGCCCACCAGCAGCAGGCCGATCAGGCCCGCGATCAGGCCGTTGCGCAGCGACGCGGCACCCAGCGAGGGCGAGACGGTGTCGAAGGTCGCCTCGGTCAGCGTCAGCGGCAGGGCGCCCACCTCGAGCACCAGCGCGAGGTTCTGGGCCTCCTCCTGGTCCTGGTCGGGGTCGCCGGAGCTGCCCACGGTGATCGTGGCCGACCCACCCTGGATGCCCTGGCCGCACATCACGCCCTGGGCCATGTTCGGGGCGGACCGCACGACGTCGTCGAGCACGATGGCCAGCTGGCCGGCCCGACCCGCGTCCCGCTCGCAGGCGAGCTCGGCGGTGACCATCTGGAACGCCTTGCCGCCGTCGCTGTCGAGGTCGAGCTGCACGACCCAGCCGCCCGACCCGATGCTGGGCTGCGCGGCCTCGATGTCGTCACCGGTCAGCGGGTCGCCGGGCAGCGCACCCGCCTCGGAGTCGGACTCGGAGTCGGTGGCGGACTCCGACGCGGTGGGCGTCTCGGAGGCGCCGTCGGTGGGCGTCTCGGAGGCCGTGGGTTCGTCCTTGGCCAGGGCGACCTCGTCGGTGGGCACGGCCCCGACCACGTACTTCAGCGGGCGCGGGGCGTCCTGGGGCAGCCCGTCGTCGAACGTGGGCGCCTCGGTCGGCGTGGCGGTCCCCGTCGGCTCCTCGGTGGCCGATGCGGACTCGGACGCGGTGGCGTCGTCGGTGGCAGTCGGCGAGGGGGCCTCGGACGCGGTGCCGGACTGGGCGGCGGTGACGGCCATCGCGTTGCCGGAGGGCTCCTCGGTCGCCGAGGTCGTCTCCGTGGGCGTGGCGGTGTCCGAGGTCGAGGCGGTCTCGGACTCGGTCGCGGCGGGCGTCTCGCTGGCGGACTCGCTCTCGAGCAGGTCCTGCAGGCGGGGCGTGTCCGCGCCGGTGTCCACCGGCTCGCGCGGTGTCGCGTCCGGGTCGGGTGCCTCGCCGCAGACGTACCGCGTGCCGTCCTCGGCCGGACGGGTGGGGCTGGGCCGGTCCGGGTTGAGCACGTAGACCGGTTCCCCGTCGCCGCCGGTCACGACGTCGCCGTTGCCGTCGGTCTCGGGGATCATGCACGGCGGCGTGGCGGTGTACTCGGGCGTGCCCGGGACCACGAACCGCTCCACCGGGTGGAAGGTCAGCTGGGCGGTCTGGCCGATGACCTGGCGGGCGCGCTCGGCGTCGGTGATGCCCGGCAGCTGCACGAGGATGGTGTCCTCGCCCTGGCGGGCGATGTCCGGCTCGGCCACACCGAGGCTGTCCACGCGCTGGCGGATGAGGTTGACCGCGACGTCGAGCGCCTCGTTGATGTCGTCCGGCTGGTTGCCGGCATCCGGGTCCGGCTGCAGGGCCGCGGAGATCCCGCCCTGCAGGTCGAGGCCGAGCTGCGGGCGGGCCCCGGCGAGGAAGAACCCGGCCGCGATGGCGACCACGACCAGGATGCTGGTCAGCGACACGATCAGGCTGGTGCGTTTCACGTTGCGGTCCTTGGTGCAGCCGGACGGACGGCCTTGCAGGCGCTCATCCCAGCGGGATGCCGTTGGCGGTGATCTGGAACTCGCACCCGAGGGTGCGTGCCGCACGGCGGCACATGATCATCCGGTCGAGGAAGATCTCGAAGTACTCGATGACCGTGGAGCGGTCGGTGTCGAGCTCGAGCTCGAGCGTGATGGTGGCCGCGTCCGCGTCCACCCGCAGGAACGAGTGGGTCACGGCGTCGTTCACGCGGTCGTGGATGTCGGCGGCGGTGTCCGCCCCCTGGCGCACCCGCGAGCGGTGGACGTCGGCCTTGTCGGCGAGGATCACGGCGGCCCCGACGGGGCCGATCGCCGATCCGTACTGCTCCTCGTGGTTGCCCACGGCCGACAGCACCAGTCCGATGCGGTACGGGTCGACCTCGAGGCGCCGCAGGGCGTCGTAGGCGATCCAGGCGCTGGAGAGGCCGTGGTTGAGGCGGCTGACGACGTTGCCGACGTCGTGCAGGTACCCGCCGAGGGCGGCCAGCTCGCACACGTCGTCGTCCGCCCCGAGGTGGTGCAGGACGTTGTAGGCGATCCGGCCGACGAGGTTGGCGTGGCGGAAGCCGTGTTCGGTGAAGCCGAGCTGGCCGAGGAACTGGTCGGACAGCTTCAGGAACGCGGAGACCACGCCGTCCTGCTGCAGGAGGGACAGGACGTCGACGTCCGCGCCGGTGCGGGCGGCCGCGTCGCGCGCGACCTCCTCGTTCTCCCGCACGGCGGCGTCGGCGTCGACGCCGCGCAGCAGCGCGACCTCCGGCGCCTCCCGCAGGATGGTCGCCGGGTCGGTCAGCGCGCTCGGGGAACGATCCTCGTCCGACGAGGTCACTCGCTGGACTCCGCGGTCTCCGAGGCGTCCTCGTGCTCGTCGTCGGTGTCCACGTCGACCTCGTCGGAGAGGATCTCGGCGATGGCCGACCGCTTGAACCTCATGATCACGTCCCCGTCACCGGTGACGTCGAGGTCGACGGTGGTCTCGCCGAGCGCGTCCACGCGGCCGTGCATCCCACCGATGGTGACGACGTCGGAGCCGACGGCGAGCTCCTTCTGCATGGACTGGGTGGCCTGCTGGCGCTTGCGCTGTGGGCGGATCATCGCGAAGTAGACGAAGGCGCCGATGAGCAGCAGCGGAAGGAAGGAGACCAGGCTGCCGCCAGCGGAGGCGGCGTCGCCGCTGCTCTCGGCGAGGAGGACGATCATGACGGATCCTCAGGTCGGAGGCGTCGAGGTGTCGACGTGCGCAGGGCCACCAGTCGAGGCGGCACGCGCGGACGCCCGCCGATCTCGGCGGGCGTTGCTCCGAGGCTACCGCAGCGCTCGCCGCTGGCGAACGCAGCGGCGCTACTCGAACGTCGCCGGCGTCGCGGAGCGAGCCCCTGGCGAGTGAGCACGCGCGGCGCTACTCGAACAGGGTGGGCGGGCTGGCGGGGGCGTCGCCCGGCTGCAGGCCGAGGTGGGTCCAGGCAGCGGCGGTGGCCACGCGCCCCCGCGGGGTGCGCTGCACCATGCCGAGCTGGATGAGGAAGGGTTCGACGGCGTCCTCGACCGTGTCGGGCTCCTCGCCGACGGCGGTGGCCAGCGTGGCCAGGCCGACCGGGCCGCCGGCGAAGCGGTGGACGAGCGCCTCGAGCACGCGGCGGTCGAGGCGGTCCAGGCCGATGTCGTCGACGTCGAAGACCGCCAGGGCGTGGTGGGCGACGTCCTGGTCGACCCGGCCGTCGCCCTCGACCTCGGCGTAGTCGCGGACGCGGCGCAGCAGCCGGTTGGCGATGCGGGGCGTGCCCCGGGAACGGCGGGCGATCTCGCGCGCCCCGTCGTCGTCGACCGGCACCTCCAGCAGGCCGGCCGAGCGCAGCACGATGCGCTGCAGGTCGTCGACGTCGTAGTAGTCGAGGTGCGCGGCGAACCCGAAGCGGTCGCGCAGCGGGGAGGCGATCAGGCCGGTCCGGGTGGTGGCACCGACCATGGTGAACCGGGGCAGGTCCAGCCGGATCGAGCGGGCCGCGGGTCCCTTGCCCACCACGATGTCGAGCTGGAAGTCCTCCATCGCGGGGTAGAGCACCTCCTCGACCGTGCGGGGCAGGCGGTGCACCTCGTCCACGAACAGCACGTCACCGGGTTCGAGGTTGGTCAGGATGGCGGCGAGGTCGCCGGGGCGTTCCAGGGCCGGCCCGGAGGTGGCGCGGAACAGCGCCCCGACCTCGGCGGCGATGATCGCGGCGAGGCTGGTCTTGCCCAGGCCGGGCGGGCCGGACAGCAGCACGTGGTCGACGGGCTGGTCGCGTTGCTGCGCCCCGCGAATGACCAGGTCCAGCTGCCGGCGGACGCGCGGCTGGCCGACGAAGTCGTCGAGCCGGCGTGGGCGCAGCGACGCCTCGAAGCGGTCCTCGCCCGGCAGGCGCTGGTCGTCGAGCACGTGGTCGTCGGGCAGGTCGGCGGTCATCTCAGCGCCCACCGGTGGCCGCGCCGAGCGAGCGCAGCGCCCGGCGCAGCAGGTCCGAGGTGGTGCCCTCGGGGTCGAGGTCGGCCAGGGCGGCCTGGACCTCGCCGGCGGAGTAGCCCAGCGACGCCAGCGCCTCGCGCACCTCGCCCAGCGGCGTGCTGGGCCCCGCGGTGGCGTCGAAGGCCACGCCGTCCGGGGCCATGTCGAACCCGGCCCCGACCTTGTCGCGCAGCTCGAGCACCAGCCGGTCGGCGGACTTCTTCCCGATGCCGGGCACGGCCGTCAGCGTGGCGACGTCCCCGGTGGCGATCGCCGCGCGCAGCACGTCGGCCCGGTGGGTCCGCAGGGCCGCGAGCGCGAGCTTGGGCCCCACACCGGACGAGGTCAGCAGCAGGTCGAACAGCTCGAGGTCGGCACGGTCCGGGAACCCGTAGAGGGTCATCGAGTCCTCGCGCACCTGCAGCGAGGTGTGCAGCTCGACGTCCTGGCCACGGGGCGGGACGCGGTCCAGGGAGGCCACGTGGACGAGGTAGCCCACGCCCCCGACGTCGACGACGACGAACTCGGTGCCGCGATGGCTGACCCGGCCACGCAGGTGGGCGATCACGGACGGCCCCGGACCGCGTCGGTGGCACGCGTGCCGCCGGCGACCGACAGGCCGCGGTCTGCGACGAGCTGTTCCCAGCTGGCCGCACCACCGCCGGACGTCGCGCTGGCACCCCGCCCCGCGGCCGGGGCGGTGGTGCGCATCCGGGACAGGGCCGCCAGGGCGATGGCCAGCGCGTCGGCGGCGTCGGCGGGGCGGGGCGTGGACGCCAGCGCGAGCTGGGCGACGACCATGCGGGCCACACCGTCCTTGTCGGCCGCCCCGTCCCCGGCGACCGACGCCTTCACGTCGGTCGGGGTGAGCTGCACGACCGGGAGGCCGGCCTGGGCGGCGGCCAGCATGACGACCCCGGCGGCGTGGCCGGTGGCCATGGCGGTGCGCACGTTCTTCGAGAACAGCACCCGTTCGACGGCGACCAGCACCGGCCGGTGGGTGGCGATGGCGGCCGCGATGCCGTCGTGGAGGGTCGCCAGGCGCTGCTCGAGGGGAACGTCCGGTGCCGTCCGCACGCAGTCGTGGCCGACGTGGACCGGACGCCCCGGGGGGCCCGCGACGACGCCGATCCCGCACCGGGTCAGGCCGGGGTCGACCCCGAGCACGACCACAGGATCACGCGTGGTGGGCACCGGGAGGCTTTCGTCGCATGGGCGGTCGAACGTGTGTTCACACTAGCCCCGTGCCGCGCCAGGGGCGAGGAGGCGTGACGCGCGGGCGTGCCGGGCCGTCAGGCGTCCTCGAGGGCCTGCTCCATCACCTCGTCGGGGATGTCGAAGTTGGCGTAGACCTCCTGGACGTCGTCGGAGTCGTCCAGGTAGTCCAGCAGCCGCAGGATCTTCTTCGCGTCGGCGACGTCCTCGACCGGGACGTAGGTGGCCGGGACCATCGTCGAGCCCGACGAGCGCACCTTCAGCCCCGCGCCCTCGAGCGCCTTGCGCAGGTCGGTGA
This sequence comes from uncultured bacterium, assembly GCA_963796225.1. GTDB lineage: Bacteria > Actinomycetota > Nitriliruptoria > Nitriliruptorales > Nitriliruptoraceae > CAWCLK01. The sequence goes on along the minus strand of CAWCLK010000006.1, from coordinate 30,815 downwards.
CGTCGGAGGGGTCGCACCAGGCGGTGATCGTGTCGTCGTCGACCTCGACGTCCTCGAGCCCGGACTCGAGCCCGGCGAGCATGACGTCGTCCTCGGTCACGCCCGTCCCCCGCGAGCTCGACCTGCCCGCGACGCGAGAACATGAACGCCACGGCCCCGGGCTCGGCCAGGTTGCCGCCGGTCTTGGTGAAGGCCCCGCGGACGTCGGAGGCGGTCCGGTTGCGGTTGTCGGTGAGGATGTCGACGAGCACCGCGACCCCGCCGGGCGCATAGCCCTCGTACTGCGCGGTCTCGTAGGCGACGTCCTCGTCCAGCTCGCCCGCACCCCGCTTGCACGCACGCTCGATGGCGTCCTTGGGGACCGAGATGTCCTTGGCCTTCTGCACCGCGGTGGCCAGCGACGGGCTCATCTCGGGGTCGGAGGTGCCGGACTCCTTGGCCGAGGACTCGATCAGCCGGATGGCCTTGCCGAACTCCTTGCCCCGCTTGGCGTCCTGGCGCTGCTTGCGGTGCTTGGTGTTGGCCCACTTGCTGTGACCGGCCATGGGTGCTCCGGGGACTCTCGGGGGGCGCGGGTGTCGGACGGCCGAGCGTACCCGTGGACGACGCGGCGACGGCCGTCCACGGCCACCCGGAGGGCGGTGCGGGACGATCAGGGCGCGGCGAGGCCCTACCGTCGCGGCCCACCGCCCCTCCCCGGACCCCCGACCTCGCAGGACGCCGTGCCGCCCCTCGACCCCGACGCCACGCCACGCTTCGGCACCTTCGCGCTGCCGTGGCGGGCCGACGAGGCCGCCGTGGTCAGCGACCCGGACGAGCTGCGGGCACGCCTCGACGCCCTGCCCGTTGCGGACCGCCAGCGGGTGCGGGTCCTGGGCCAGCTCAGCAACACCATCCCCGGCGAGCGGGTCCCCGGCACGGTCCTGCTGTTCCGCGACGGGGCGGGCCTGGACACCGACGAGGTCGGGGACGGCACGGTGCGGGTGACCGTGGACGCCAGCCGGTCCCTGGACGAGGTCGTGGCCGAGACGACCGCCCGGGGCTGGCACGGGATGGAGCTGATGTCCGGCATCCCGGGCACGATCGGGGCGGGGGTGGTGCAGAACGCCGGCGCCTACGGCCAGCAGCTCTCCGACGTGCTGGTGTCCGCCGAGGCGTACGACGTCGCGGCGGGGCGGGTGCGCACCCTCTCCCCCGCCGACCTGGCCTTCGGGTACCGCACCAGCGCGCTGAAGCCCACCTCCGACGTCCCGCCGCCGCTGGTCCTGCTGCGCGTCACCTGCCGGGTGGCGACCGGGGCGCCGGCCGAGCTGACCTACGAGGAGCTCGCGCGCTACCACGCCGAGGCGGGGCGCGCCCCGGACGACGTCGCCGCGCGACGCCAGTCGGTGCTGGACGTGCGCGCCCGCAAGGGCATGGTCGTCGACGCGCCGACCTGGCGCCCGTCGGTGGGCAGCTTCTTCGTCGGGGCGGCGGTCCCGCGCGAGGTGGCCGTGGACGTCGCCACGCAGGTCCGCGGGGCGGCCTACGCCGAGCGGATGCTGTCGTGGTACCGGCCCGACGGCGACGCCGTGCGGCTGCCCGCGGCCCTGGTCCTGCGCGCGGCGGGGTTCATGAACGGCGACCACTGGGGGCCCGTGGGCCTCAGCGAGCTGCACCTGCTGGCGCTGTGCAACCGGGGCGGGGCGACCGGCACGGACGTGCTCGCCGTCAGCGAGCTGATCCGTCGTACCGTCCGCGAACGCCTCGACATCGACCTGCAGCGCGAGGTGATCCTGATGGGCGACTTCCCCGAGGTCGACCTCGACGCCTACGCCGCCGCGCACCCCCGCGAGGCGGGCGAGGGCGAGCCGGACTGGGCCAGGTCGACCGGGAGGGCCTGATCAGGCGGGCGGGCCCAGCGGACGGTCGATCGGGCGCCGCAGCCGGCCCATCGCCGTCTCGCCGAGGCCGGCGCCCGGCTGGTCCTCGTGCCACGCGAGGTGTCCGTTGACCAGCACGCTGCGGACCGTGCCGGGGTTGCGTCGCACGTAGCGCACGTACCCGTCGAGCCCGGCCATGGGCGCCTCGTGCATCTGCTCGACGCGGTCGTCGAGGCGTTCGGGGTCGATGACCACGACGTCGGCGGGGCGCCCCGGCGCCAGCGTCCCGCCCTCGATGCCGAGGTAGTCGGCGATCTCGGCGGTCAGGCGGTGGACGGCCCGGCCCACGGTCATGAACCCGCGGCCCTCGAGCTCGGCGTCCCGGACGCGCTTCAGCATGCGCAGCGGGAAGTTGTAGTAGGCCATGTTGCGCAGGTGCGCCCCCGCGTCGGAGAACCCGATCAGGACGTCCGGGTGGTCCATGATCCACTCGAGCCGCTCCGGCCGGTCGTTGCCGACGACGGTGTGCCACCGCAGCTTCTGGCCGTGCTCGGCCTGCAGGTCGAGGAAGGTGTCGATCGGGTCCTGGCCGCGGTCGCGGGCGACCTCGCCGAAGGTCCGGCCCGCGACGGCCGCGTCCGGGCAGTCGAGGATCCGGGCCTCGTCGAGGTCGCGGTGGTACGCGCGCCCCGGGAACCACGCCGACCACTGCTTCCGGAACCGGTCGCGGTAGGACGGGTCACGCAGCAGCTCGGCCCGTGCCTGCGGGTCCTCCACGCCGAGCGCGGCGGTGCCCGCCCCGATCTCCTCGAGCACCGGCACCTCCATGCCCTCGACGTACAGGTCGAACGGCACCGGCAGGCTCTGCAGGCGCAGGTCGGCGCCGAGGGTGGTGTTGAACAGCCGCGCCAGCGCCCCGACCGTGTGGGTCACGGTGCGGTCGGCCTTCGTGTCCAGCAGCGTGATGATCATGGTGCGCAGTGGGTCACGACGGCCGAGGCCGGCGGACTCCCACAGGAACGCCAGGACGTTGATCTTCGTCGAGACGTCGGGCACGCCCTGCCAGATGGCCCCGTAGCGACGCAGGATCCGGTTGAAGAAGCGGTACTCGTCCCAGTGGGCGAAGACGCTGGGCGTCGGGCGGCTGCGGAAGCGGTCGCCGTCCATCTTGTCCCACGGCAGCGTGTTGACCGACAGGCCGAGGTAGCCGGCCTCGCAGGCCTCGCGGACCAGCCGACCCATCCCGAGCAGCTCGTCACGGGTCGGGCGGGTGTCCTCGGACAGCGAGCGTTCCAGCCCCATGACGTGGGCGCGGATCGTCGAGTGTCCCAGCATGGCCGTGAGGTTCGGGCCGACCGGCAGGCCCTCGAGGTGGTCGAGGTAGGCGCTCGGCGAGTCCCAGTCGACGATGCGTTCCAGCAGCGGCAGGACCTGCGTGCGCGGGATGCCCTCGACCCGGCAGAACATGTCGGCGAGGTCCTCGGGGTCCCCGACCGCCATGGACAGCCCGCACGAGCCGACCAGCGCCGTCGTGATCCCGTGCCGGACCGATTCGTCCAGGCCCGGGCTGACCTCGACCTCGGCGTCGTAGTGGGTGTGCAGGTCCACGAACCCGGGGGTCACCCAGCAGCCGGAGGCGTCGATGGTCCGGTCGGCGTGCGGCGTCGGGGCGTCCGGCGGCACCAGCTCGGAGACCCGACCGTCGTGCACCAGCACGTCGGCGGCCATCCCGGGCCCGCCCCGACCGTCGAAGACCGTCCCGCCACGGATCAGCGTGTGCTCACCCACGTCGCCCTCCCGGTCCGCGCGACGGGCACGACGATACCCCGACGGCGTAGGGTCGGCCGGCTCGCGGACCCGGAGGACGGCAGATGGCGACGGTGGACGTGCTGGTCGACGGCTATGCCCGGCGGGAGGGCGACGTGGCGCACGTGGCGGGCACGGTCTCGCTGGTGCGTTCCGGCGACCTCGTGGCCGTCGTCGACCCGGGCATGGTGACCGACCCCAGCGTGATCCTCGCCCCGCTGCTGGACCACGGACTGGCCCCTGCCGACGTGACCGACGTGGTGCTCAGCCACCACCATCCCGACCACACGATGCACGTCGGCCTGTTCCCCGGCGCCGCCGTGCACGACGTGTGGGCGACCTACCGGGGCGACACCTGGCGCGACCGCCCCGCCGAGGGCTTCGCCCTGGCCGACGACGTGGTCCTGTGGGAGACACCCGGCCACACGCCCCAGGACGTCACCACCGTCGCCACGACCGCCGACGGCATCGTCGCGCTGACCCACCTGTGGTGGCACGCCGAGCATGGAGGGCGACCCGCGGGCGGTCGACCTCGACGCCCTGCACCGCGGGCGGGAACGGGTGCTCGCGGCCGCCACCCGCATCGTCCCCGGGCACGGACCCGCCTTCGACGTGAGCGACGACACGCCCCGGTACCCTGGGCACCCCGGTGCGTTCGAGTCCCAGATCCGAGATCATCGCGGGGTTGCGGTGCACCAGAACGCGGGGCGGATCAGGCCGCCGTCGGTCGTCGCGACCGCTTCGCCTCGCGGACGGTGGCGACGAACGCGGCGTGGAGGCGGTCGTCGCCGGTGACCTCGGGGTGGAAGGCGGTGGCCAGGACGTGGCCGCGGCGCACCACCACGGGGTGGCCGTCGACGGCGGCGAGGACCTCGACGTCGTCGCCGAGGACGTCCTGCACCCACGGGGCGCGGATGAACGAGACGTCCACCGGTCCCCCGTCGAGCCCGGCCACCTCGAGCGCGGTGTCGAAGGAGTCCACCTGCCGGCCGAAGGCGTTGCGCCGCGTGCGCATCGGCAGCACGCCCGAGCAGCGGCTGGGCGAAGTCCTGGTCGAGCTCGCTCGAGAGCAGGATCATCCCCGCGCACGTGCCGAAGGTCGGCAGGCCGGCCTCGATGCGTTCGCGCAGGTCGTCGAGCATCTCGAAGCGGACGAGCAGCTTGCCGATGGTGGTCGACTCGCCCCCCGGGATGATCAACCCGTCGAGCTGGTCGAGGTCGTCCGCGCGGCGCACCCGGACGGGGCGCGCCCCGACGCGGTGCAGCGCCCGCAGGTGCTCGAGCACGTCGCCCTGCAGCGCGAGCACGCCGACGACCGGGGCGTCGTCGGGCGCGTCGAACGCCTCCGGGTCACCCGACAGGCGCTGCCCCGGAATCCACTCTCTGCGCCGGCCGCCGCCGCGTCGCGAATCCGTCATCGGGACGTGCGCAGCGCGTCGTTCGGCCGGTCCCGACGCCAGATCACCAGCCGCGGTCGGCGTACCGCTGGTCCTCGGGCAGGTCCGGGATGTTGATCCCGACCATCGCCTCGCCCAGCCCGCGGGAGACCTTGGCGATCACCGACGGGTCGTCGAAGTTGGTGGTGGCCTCGACGATGGCACGGGCGCGCTGTTCGGGGTTGCCGGACTTGAAGATCCCGGACCCGACGAACACGCCGTCCGCGCCGAGCTGCATCATCATGGCGGCGTCGGCCGGGGTGGCGATCCCGCCGGCGGTGAACAGCACCACGGGCAGGCGGCCGGTCTCGGCGACCTCGCGGACCAGCTCGAGCGGGGCGCGGTGCTCCTTGGCGGCCGCGTACAGCTCGGTGTCGTCCATCGTGGCCAGCTGGCGGATGGCGGCGGTGATCGAGCGCATGTGGCGGGTGGCCTCGACCACGTTGCCGGTGCCGGCCTCGCCCTTGGAGCGGATCATCGCCGCGCCCTCGCCGAGACGGCGCAGCGCTTCACCGAGGTTGGTGGCCCCGCACACGAACGGGACGTCGAAGGCCCACTTGTCGATGTGGTTGGCCTCGTCGGCCGGGGTGAGGACCTCGGACTCGTCGACGTAGTCGACCCCGAGGCTCTGCAGCACCTGGGCCTCGACGAAGTGGCCGATGCGGGCCTTGGCCATGACCGGGATGGAGACCGTGTCGACGATCGAGTCGATCATCTCGGGGTCCGACATCCGGGCCACGCCGCCGTCCTTGCGGATGTCGGCGGGGACGCGTTCGAGGGCCATGACGGCAACCGCCCCGGCCTCCTCGGCGATGCGGGCCTGCTCGGCGGTGACGACGTCCATGATGACGCCGCCCTTGAGCATGTCGGCCATCCCGCGCTTGACGCGGGTGGTCCCGGTGGCGGGGGTGGAAGCAGGGGTGGCGTCGCTCATGCCACAGCACCTTCGATCAGGTCGGGAATCGTCGCAGGGCGTTCGTCCCACAGGGTACTGCCGGTGGCGTGCGAGCCCCACCGACCACGCAGGACCGGTGTGGTCAGCGCACGCCGTGCGGCCGTGTCAGCCTTCGTCGGGGGCGGCCGGGGCCGCCGACGCCGGGGCGAGGTGGATCCAGGACGCGCCCGGCGCGAGCACGACCGGGTCGCCGGAGGCGTCGGAGAACTCCAGGTGCTGGCCGACGTCCTGCTTGGTCCAGGTGATGTCGAACCGCTGCCCGTCGCGCCACAGGATGGCGTCCCCGGACCCCTCGAGGCGGGTCACGGTGAAGGGGTTGCCGGCGGTGTCGCAGCAGCCACCACGTCCGACGTCGGTGAGGACCACGATCACGTTCGCCGCCCCGACGCGGCCCTCGCCCGTGACCACCATCGGCTGGCCGTTCTGCAGTCGGCGGTACACGCCGGCATCGGCGTCCCACTCCCACCCGGAGCGCGAGGCCGAGGTCATGGCGATCTCGAACTGCTCCTGGTCGACCCCGCCCGAGGGCGTGTCCTCGCCGAAGGTCCACGGCGGGGGCGGGACGGCCTCGGCGTCCTCGAGCCGGTCGCGCTGCTCGAGGGCGAGGGTGAGGTCGGCCATGAGGTCGTGCGAGCCGGGGCGACCGGGGGCGCGGGAGAAGATCGGCCCCGTCCCCGGGTCGGCCAGCAGCCCGATGTGGTCGGCAGCACGCAGCGCCGCCGTGACGTCCTCGCGTGCACCGGAGTAGACGAGGATGCTGTGCCACGGGTTCAGCAGCGGCACGTCCACCAGGCGGGCCGAGCGCACGGGGCCGACCTCGGCCGGCAGGTCCGAGTGGAACAGCGCGGCGAAGCGGGTCACACCCCCCTCGACGATCTCCTCGAAGACCACGTCGGCCCGGTCGAGTCCGGCCTGCGGGCGCGCCGAGGGCGTGTTCTCGATCTTGACCGACACCACCGGCTGGTCCAGCCGGGGCTCGTCGGTCGCCACGCCGGTCAGCGGGAACGCCGATGCGGGCGTCGCCGACTCGGTCGGGGACGGCGACTCGGTCGTCGTGGTCGTCTCGCTGGGCGACGGGGAGACCTCCTCGTCGGGCGCCGACGAGCAGGCAGCAAGGAGCAGGGAGGCGGCCAGCGCCGCCGCGATCATGCGCATGATGGGATCAGAACTCCACGGTGACCGGACCCCGGGTCTCGGGGTCGGTGGCCTCGAAGTACTCGCGGGGTTCGAAGTTGAACATCCCCGCGACGATGTTGGTCGGGAACACCTCACGTGCCGTGTCGTACTGCTGCACCGTGGCGTTGTAGGTCTGGCGACTGCGTGCCACCAGGCCCTCGGTGTTGGTCAGCTCGGTCTGCAGCTCGCGGAAGTTCGCGTCGGCCTTGAGGTCGGGGTACGACTCGGACAGGGCGAACAGCTGGCGCAGGGCCCCGGTGAGGACGTTCTCGGCCTGGGCCTGCTGGGCCGGGCCGGACGCGGCCACGGCGGTGTTGCGGGCCTGGATGACCTGCTCGAGGGTCTCGCGTTCGTGCGAGGCGTAGCCCTTGACCGTCTCGACCAGGTTCGGGATGAGGTCGTGGCGGCGGGTGAGCTGGACGTCGATGCCGGCCCAGGCCTGCTCGCACTGGTTGCGCAGGCGCACCAGCCGGTTGTACATGCCGACGAACCACAGCGCGACGACGACCAGCAGGACGACGACGCCGATGAGGACGAAGACCATGGCAGCACCGGGGGTGAGGCGACGCCGGCGAGACTACTGGCCGCCGTGGGGTTCTCCGACGACCCGGGTATAGACAGCGCGCACCTGCCGAGCGACCGCCGACCAGTCGTAGCGGTCCACCGACGCCGACGCGGTCTCGGCCAATGCGGTGGCCAACGGCGGGTTGTCGAGCAGCGTCCCGATCGCCTCGGCCAGCGCTGCCGGGTCGCGGGGCGGGACCAGGCGCCCGTCCACCCCGTCGGTCACCACCGACGCGTAGCCCGGGATGTCGCTGGCCACGACCGGGCAGCCAGCGGCCATGGCCTCGATCAGCACGATGCCGAAGGACTCGCCCCCCAGCGCCGGCGCCACGAACAGGTCGCAGGAGGCGTAGAAGCGCGGCAGCTCGTCCCCGTCGACCCGTCCGAGGAACACCACGTCGGACCGCAGCCGGGCGGGCAACAGCTGCTGGCAGCGGTCCCGGTCCGGGCCGTCCCCCACCACGTACAGGCGCAGGTCGGGGCGGGTCGTCTTCAACCGGGTCATGGCGTGGAGGAGCTGGTCCAGGCCCTTGCGGGGCTCCAGGCGCCCCACGAACAGCAGGCTGGGCTGCTCGCGCATCTGGGGGAAGGGGCGCGCCCCGCGGAACCGGCCGACCTCGACGCCGTTGGGCACGATCTCGAAGGCCTCGGGGCGCCGGCCGAGCGCCGCCCCGTGGTAGGCCGCCGCGGCCGGGCTGACCGCGAGGTGGGCGTCGATCCGGGCCAGCGCGGGGCGCAGCACGCGACGGGCCAGCCGGTACGCGCGGTCCCGGTCCGACCAGGCGTGGAAGGTGGCCACCACCGGGGCCGGCGAGGTCATCGTGGCGGCCAGCGACACCCACGGGACCATGGGTTCGTGCACGTGCACGACGTCGGGGGCGAGCCGGCGCAGCGTCCGGGCCGTGCGCCGGTACAGGTCGGGGCGCAGCCCGATGGGTGCCACCGAGTCGTTGAAGGGCACGCGGACCGACGGCCCGACGGCCACGAGCTCGCCCCGGCTGCGGGTGCCCGGCGCGACGACCGTCACCTCGTCCCCGAGCCGGCGCAGCGCGGTGGCCAGGTGATGGACGTGCTGCTGGACCCCGCCGGGGGCGTCCATGTCGTAGGGGCTGACGAGGGCGACGCGCACCGTCGTCAGCGTCCCGCGGCCGCGACGGCCGGGTGGTCGGGTTCGCGGTCGGCCAGCCAGTTGCGCACGAACACGTGCCACTGCTCGGGCGCCCGCGAGATCAGCCCCTCGAGCTCGCGGCCGATCACCTGCGTGCCGTCCTCGACGGACAGGTGCGCCACGTCCACGACCGAGTGGATGACCCCGTGGTAGCCGTCGTCGCCGCGTGTGAAGAACGCCCCGACGGCGACGGGACGTCCCGTCCGTCGCGCGAGGATGGCCGGCCCCGGCGGCAGCCGACAGGGTTCACCGAAGAACTCGACGACGGGCCCCTTCTTCCCGAGGTCGCGGTCGGCCAGCAGCGTGGCCAGTCCCCCGTCGCGGACGACGCCCTCGAGCCGGCTGACCATGTCCCCGCCCCGCACCAGGGGGAAGACCTCGATGCCCGCCTTGCGCCGCAGGTCGACGAAGCGGTGGAACAGGCGCCGGGGCTCGACGACCTCGGCCACCACGGCCATCCCCCACCTGCGCTGGGTGGTGAAGAACGCACCGATGTCCCACGAGCCGAGGTGGCCCGTCGCCAGGATCGCGCCCTTGCCCGGGCCGACGATGTCGTCGACGAGCTGGAGGTTCTCGCCGGTGGAGCGGGCGAGCACGTCCTCGGGCGACATCCGGTGCAGGCGGAACGAGTCGAGCCAGTAGCGGGCGTAGCTGACGTAGGCCGCCTTCACCGTGCGTTCGAGCTGGTCCGCCGGCGGATGCCCGGTGACGCGCGAGAGGTTGCGCCGCACCTGGTCGAGCTGCGAGGTGGACGCCATGCGGTACCAGGCGGCCCCGGCCCGGTGCGGGATGCGGGCAGCGACCCCGTGGGGCAGCCGCGCCGCGGCCTCCCACACGGCCCGGTACTGCCAGTACGCCGCCCGCTGCTTGAGCGTCTCGGGCGGGGCGGGAGGCAGGTCCTCGACGGAGGCCGCGACCCTCATTCGCGCGGGCCCTGGGTCGGGGACGCGGGGACCGAGCTCCCCCGTGGCGGACGTGGAGACGAGGTCGTCCATGGCGGCGTCGAAGTTCTGCGCCCCGTAGAACTTGCGGGCGGTCGCCAGGAAGGCGCGGTTCCAGGCCCGGTCACCGGCGGTGGCCACGAGCAGCTCCTCGGGCACGTCGCGGTCGATCTGGCACCAGACGTGGTGGATGCGCTGGACCACGGTCACGACGCCACCGACCGCGAGGACCCACAGGACCGGTTCGAGCACGAACCGGTGGAACACCAGGCCGGCCATCAGCAGGATGGCGCGTTCGGCCCGTTCGAGCACGCCGATGGAGCAGGTCAGGTCGATGGCCTCGGCCTTGGCCCGCACGTACGAGGTGACCTCGGCGGCGACCAGCGCCGCGATGGTCAGCAGGAACAGCCGGGGGTCGTCGGCGACCCACCAGGCCACGCCGCCGAGGATGATCCCGTCGGCCAGCCGGTCGGTCACCGAGTCGTAGAACCCCCCGAACGGGGTCGAGGTGCCGCGCGCCCGTGCCACGGCCCCGTCGAAGGTGTCCATCAGCCCGCCGAACACCAGCACCCAGCCGGCCAGGACGGGACGTCCGGTGCCCACGAGCAGCGCCGCGACGCTGGTCAGGACCAGGCCCAGCGTCGTGAGGGCGTTCGGCGTCACGCCGGTGCGGGCGATGCCCGACCCGATGGGACCGACGATGCGGTTGATCCCCTCGGAGAAGTTGGAGCGCAGTGCCACCGTGTGGGCCCTCGTGGACGAGACCTGAGGAACCGTACCCAACCGGGTGGTGCGCCCGGCGGCACGTGCGCCTGCTACACCTGCCGTCGCGGGGCCGGCGTCGCGCCCCGGCGAGGAGCGCGAGACCGTGCGTGGGATGGTCGACACGGCCCTGCGCGGCGCGGCCGGTGTGCTGCCGCGCCTGCCAGGGCCGGTACGCCGCAGCCGGGTCCCGCGTGATCTCGCGACGGTCACCCGGGTCCGCCCCGACGCCGAGGTCCCCGCCGCCCGCGTGGGCATGCCGGCGGACGCCCCCGAACGCATCTGGACCGCGGTCGAACGCGTCTACCGCACCGGGATCCACCCGGCCATCGCCCTGTGCCTGCGGCGCGACGGCGAGGTCGTGCTCGACCGCACCATCGGCCACGCGGTCGGCAACGGTCCCCCGTCCGACCTCCGAACCGGCGCGAGCCTGCGCGGGCGGACGGGCGACGCGGGGCGTGGGGACCCCGCCGTCGTGTGCACGCCCGACCACCCGTTCGTGCTGGCCTCGGCCAGCAAGGCGATCACCGCCATGGTGGTGCACGTCCTCGACGACCACGGGCTGCTGCACGTCGACGACCGGGTGTGCGAGTACATCCCCGAGTTCGCGGCGCACGGCAAGCAGGCCATCACCATCGGACACGTGCTGGCCCACCGCGCCGGGGTGCCGAACCTGCCCAGCGACGCGCTCGACCTCGACCTGCTGGGCGACGAGCAGCACCTGCTGTCCGCAGCTCAGCGAGGCACGACCGATCATGCCGCCGGGACGGTGGGCTGCCTACCACGCCGTCAGCGGCGGCTTCATCCTCGGCGAGGTCGTCCGGCGCGTCACCGGCACCGGCATCGACCAGGTCCTGGCGGGACCTCGTGCTCGACCCGCTGGGGTTCACCGGCCTGGGGTACGGCGTCCCGGCCGACCGGGTCGACCAGGTCGTGCGCAACCACCTGACCGGGCTGCCGGTCCTGCCCCCGCTGTCCACGCTGCTCGAGCGCGCGCTGGGCCTGCCCTTCGACGAGGTGACCGCGGTGCTCGACGACCCGCGGTTCCTCACCGGGGTGGTGCCGGCCGCGAACGTCGTGGGCACCGCCAACGAGCTGTCCCGCTTCTACGAGCTGCTGCGCCGACGGGGCGAGCTCGACGGCGTGCGCGTCTTCGAGCCGCGCACGATCCACCGCGCCGTGACCGAGCAGTCGTGGATGGAGGCCGACCTCACCCTGGGCTTCCCCGTCCGGTACGGGATGGGGTTCATGCTCGGGGCGCGGATGCTCAGCCTGTACGGCCCGCACACCCACTTCGCCTTCGGCCACCTCGGCTTCACCAACATCGTGGGCTGGGCCGACCCGGAACGGCGCCTGTCCGGGGCGCTGCTGACCTCGGGCAAGCCGGTGCTCGGCCCGCACCTGCTGGCGATCTACGACGTGATGCGCACCATCGCGTCGGTCACGCCCCGCGATGGCCTCCTGGACGGCGGCATCAGCTGGGCGTGAGTCGCTACCGGCACCCCCGGGTCGGTCTACCGTGGCCGGGACCCCTCAGGACGGCGGAAGGGACAGGCCCTCGGTGGCTCGCCAACGTGGACGACGCTCATCTCGGATCTCCGAGTCGCTGCTCGTGCGTCCTGTGCTGTTCGTCACAGCGGGCCTCATGCTGGCGATCGCCTGCCTGTGGATCGACGATGTCCTGGGCCCCGACGCACTGCCGGCATGGCTGCAGTTCGACGCCGACAGTGCACGGATCCTGTACGCCACGCTGGCCGGTGCGCTGCTGACGGTTGCCGGCATCACGTTCTGGGTCCGGTCGGCCACCGTCGCCCTGGCCGCCGCACAGTTCTCGGCCAACGTCGTGATGGGATTCCTGCAGGACTGGTACCAGCAGTCGGTCATGAGCCTGATGCTGGGCCTGTTCGCCTACGTGGTCGCCGTGTTCCGCACCATCCGCCCGGGCGAGATCGCTGGCACACCGGACCTGTCGATCCTCGTCGGCATCGTGCTGGCCGCCAGCTCCGTCGTGGCTGTGATGGGCGCCATCCGCAATGCCGTCCGCTCCATGTACTCCGGGGCGCTCGGGCGACGCATCTCCGACACCACGGTCGACCGCATCCGCACCATCCTGCCGGTCGAGCAACGGGAGGGGACGCCCGAACCGACGATCCAGGCGCCGGCGACCGCCTCCGTTCGTGTGCGTGCCATCCGGAGCGGGTGGGTCGGGGCGATCGACGAAGCCGCCCTGCTGGATGCGCTGCCACCGGGAGCCATCGTCCAGCTCGAGGTCCGGGTCGGCCTGTACGTCATCGAGGGACGGCCACTCGCACAGGTCTGGACCGACGGGGCCTCGGCGGAGCAGATCGAGGACGTCGTCCGGCACGCCGTGGACGTCGGTCGGCGCACCCTCACCGGCGACATCGAGTTCGGCGTGCAACAGCTGGTCGACCTCGCGATCGGCTCGCTGGTCGGGACGACGGCCGACGTGACCAGCGCCTTCGAGGTCGTCCAGCACCTCGAGCTCGTGCTGTGGGAGCTCGGTCGTCGCCAGCTGCCCCCGCGAGCCTCGACCGACGAGCGGGAACGGACCCTCATCCGGGCGCGCCACATCACCTACGACGACTACGTCCGGCTCGCGTTCGACCGACTCCGCCGCACGGCCGTGACGTACCCGACCGTGTCCGGGGCACTGATCGTGTCGGCGTCGGAAGTCGCACGCGACCTCGAGGAAGCCGGATTCCGCCACCGCGCCACCGCGCTGCGCCGCCAGGTCGACATCATCCTCGAGGCGGCCCGACACAGCGACATCGTCGCGGAGGACCTCGCGCAGCTGGAGCGTCTGGCACGGCGCCGATGGTCGGCAGAGCGGCCGGGATGACGAACTACGTCCAGCCGTCGGCGAGCTCGTCGTACATCTCCTCCAGCGCCCGGGGCAGCACGCGGGCGGCGCCGATGACCGAGATGAAGTTGGTGTCGCCGATCCACCGCGGGACGACGTGCAGGTGCAGGTGCTCGGCGATGCCCGCACCCGCGGCCGGTGACAGGTTCAGCCCGACGTTGACGCCCTGGCAGTGCAGGCGCTGCTTGAGGATCGGGACGGCGCGGCGGCCGAGGTCCCAGATCTCGTGGGCGCAGTCGTCGGGCAGCGACTCGAGGTGCTCCTCGTGGGCGTAGGGCACGACCATGAGGTGGCCGGGGTTGTACGGGTAGGCGTTGAAGATCACGTAGGCGTGCTCGCCACGATGCAGGATCAACGACTCGCGGTCGCGCTCCGGACCGCGGTCGGGCAGCACGCAGAAGGGGCAGCCCTCGATGCGGTCACCGCCGGAGATGTAGCCGAACCGCCAGGGCGCCCACAGCCGTTGGAGCTGGTCGACGGCCAGCCCGGGCTGGTCGTCGCGGGCGTCGCGGCCCACCTCCCCGACCGTCTCGGTCAGCGGGTCGTCGGGCTGGTGGGTCATGCGGGGCCTCGTCGGGATCAGGTGCCGGGGTCAGGTGCGCAGGACGTTGCCGAAGATGAGCCAGGCGAGCAGCGACTTGGCCACCAGGCTGAGGAGAACGTAGGTGCGTTCGCCGGTGAGGTAGTCCGCCCACCGCCCGACCTGGCGGTACTGCAGCCACTGGGTGAGGCCGAACAGCGCGAACAGCACCAGCTCCACCGCGAAGATCACGTACACGAAGCTCGGGGCCCCCTGGTCGCCGACGGTCAGCTGGATCGTGATCACGATCCACGGCACCAGCCCGGCCACCGTGCCCAGCCACCACGCGGTCATGTCGGCCCCGGGGCCGGGACGGACGAACCGCTCCTGGAGCAGCCCGAAGCCGATCATGGCCGAGTTCGCCCCGACGATGGCCACCAGGGCCGCGACGCCCCACACACCCGAGAACATGGCGATGAGCACCACCATCAGCGACGCGCTGACGCCGTACTCGAGCCACCGGATGTCGTTGCGGCCCGCGGCGAGCATCCGCTCGTAGGGCCCGCGGGCGGGTCCGGCCACGGCGAGGTGGTCGACGGCCGCCAGGAGCAGGAAGACGGCCACGGCCGGACCGATGGGGACGTCGAACAGCGTCTCGGTCGGCAGCGCCCCGCGCATCGCGACGGGGTCGTCGGTGAGGAACGACCCGGTCACCGGCAGGGTCAGGTCGTTGCTGAGCCACCACATCGCGGCCGCCTGGGCCAGGTGCGCCAGTCCGACGACGAGGTTGAGCGAACGCAGCCGGCGGGCCGTGGTCGTGTCGATCGAGCTCGCGGCCATGGCCGCCCCTGTCTCACGTCGTGGGGATCCACGGAGTGGGTACGAGGGCGACGGGGTAGCCGTCCGGGTCCAGCCACGTCGATGCGCGCTGGTCGGTGGGGCGGGCGATCCGCAGGGCCTGCACGTCGCGATCAGGCGTCGGCGTCCGACCGCACCACGCGGGTGGCGATCTCGTCGGCGATCTCGGTCACGAACGCGTCCAGGTCCACGCCCTTGCGCTGGTTGCCGCGGTAGGGCCGGATCGACACGGTGCGCGCCTCGGCCTCGTCACCGCCGACGATCAACCCGTACGGGACCTTGCTGGTCTGGGCCTTGCGGATCTTGTTGCCGAGGGTGTCGCCGGAGGCATCGACCTCGACCCGCACGCCTTCGGCCCGCAGCGCCGCCGCGACCTCGTGCGCGTAGTCGTCGAAGTCCTGCGCGACCGGGATCACGGTGGCCTGCACCGGGGCGAGCCAGGTCGGGAACGCCCCGTTGAACGACTCGAGCATCACGGCGAAGAACCGTTCGATCGAACCGAACAGCGCACGGTGGACCATGTAGGGCCGGTGCGCCTCGCCGTCCGCCCCGACGTAGGTCACGTCGAAGCGCTCGGGGAGGTTGAAGTCCACCTGGATGGTGGTCAGCTGCCACTCGCGGCCGATGGCGTCCTTGGCGTGGATGTCGATCTTGGGCCCGTAGAAGGCACCCTCACCCTCGTCGACCACGTAGTCGTAGCCGGACGCGACGCACGCCTGCTTGAGCGCGTCCTCGGCGCGCTCCCACTGCTCGGCCGACCCGATCGACTTGCCCTCGGGGCGGGTGGACACCGCCACGCGCGACGGCTCGCCGAGCCCGAAGGCCTCGTACAGGTCGCGCGCGAAGTGGATGCAGGCCACGACCTCGTCGACGACCTGCTCGTCGGTGCAGAAGATGTGGCTGTCGTCCTGGGTGAACCCCCGGGCCCGCAGCATGCCGTTGACCACGCCGGACTTCTCGTAGCGGTAGACGGTGCCGAGCTCGCTGATGCGCAGGGGCAGCTCGCGGTAGGACCGCACGCGCGACTGGTACGCGAGGATGTGGAACGGGCAGTTCATCGGCTTGAGCCGGTAGGCCTGCCCACCGTGCCCCTCGGCGTCGGTGTCGACCTCCATCCCCGGGAACATCAGCTCGCCGTAGTTCTGCAGGTGGCCGGAGATCCGCCAGAGCTCCTCGTTGGCCACGTGCGGGGTGTAGACCGCCTCGTAGCCGCGCTTGAGGACCTCGTCGCGGATCCAGTCCTCCATCTGCTTGCGGACCAGCGCGCCCTTCGGCAGGAAGATCGCCAGGCCAGAGCCGACCTCCTCGGGGAAGTGCACGAGCTCGAGCTCGCGGCCGAGCTTGCGGTGGTCGCGCTTGCGGGCCTCCTCGAGCTGGTGCAGGTGTGCCTCGAGGGCCTTCTTCGACTCCCACGCGGTGCCGTAGATGCGCTGGAGCATCGGCTGGTCCTCGCGGCCGCGCCAGTAGGCGCCCGCGGTGCGCAGCAGCTTGAAGGCCGGGACGCGCTCGGAGGACGGGATGTGGGGACCTCGGCACAGGTCGACCCAGGCCTCCTCACCTTCCGGGCGCACGTTGCGGTAGACGGTGTAGACCGGCTCCTCGTCCGCGCCGACGGCCGCGTCCTGATCAGCGCCGCCCTCGCTGACGCGCTCGATGACCTCGCGCTTGTAGGGCTGGTCGGCGAACAGGGCGAGGGCGTCCTCCTTGGACAGCTCCTCGCGGACGAAGGACTGGCGCTCCTTCATCAGCTCCTGCATGCGGGCCTCGATGCGCTCGAGGTCCTCGGGGGTGAAGGGGCGCTCGACGTCGAAGTCGTAGTAGAAGCCGTTCTCGACCGGTGGGCCGATCGCCCACTTGGCGCCCGGGTAGAGGTCGGTGACGGCCTGCGCCATCAGGTGGGCCACCGAGTGGCGCAGGATGGCGCGCCCCTGCTCGGTGTCGGCGTAGACGGGCTCGACGGTCGCGACACCATCGGGTCCCACCCCCTCCCCCACGGGGCGGTCGAGGTCCCACTCGTCCCCGTTCACGGTGGCGGCGACGATCTGGCCCCGGATGGCCTCGAGGGCCTTCAGGGCCTGCAGGGCAGTGGCGCCGGCGTCGAGCTGGACGCTGTCGTCGGCGTGGTGGACGGTGATCTGGTCAGGCATGAGGTGCACGCTTTCGAGAGCTGGCCACGTGTGGGCCAAGGGCGGTCGTGCGCGCGGGCGAGCCTAGGGCGCCCCGCGGGCACGTCGGTTCCGCAGGTCTCGTCGGGCAGCGAGGAATGAGGCGGAGGGCTACCCGACGCCGCGCGTTCGCGTGCCCGTCCCGACCGGGGCGGACAGCGAGAAGAGGGGCGCGGCGTGATCGTGCATGGCTGGATGGTGCCACACGGCGTCCCCGCCTGTCACCCGGCAGCCGATGACCGCGGGTGTGGGAGACGGCCAGGACCGCGCAGGTCCTGGCCGTCGTCCTGCGGGACGGAGCGCTGCCCCGGACGTGATGGTCCTCGAGCTAGCCGGCCAGGCAGGTCTCGAAGTAGGTCTCGATGTTCACGATGCCGTTGCACTCGGCCCCGTGCTCCTGTGCCTGCTCTGGGATCTCGTCGTCAGGGCCGACGATGTAGGTGCTGCCGTCGGCCACCCCGTCCCCGTCCTCGTCGAAGGCGATGATGCCGTGGAAGCCCTCCCCGGTCTCCGGGTCGATCAGGCCGTGCTCGATGCGGTTGACCACGCCGTTGGTGGCCGAGACGATCTCGTCGTCGGGGCCGAGGACGACCTGGGCGCCGGCGCCCGGGTTGTGCTCGTTCTTGCTGACGTTGAAGCACTCGTGGGCGAAAGCGGGCGCCGACAGGACCAGCGTCATGCCCACGACCGTCCCCGTCACGGTCTTGAACCTGCGTGCAGGGCTGCTCATGGATCGTTCTCCTCAGGGCCCGCCCCAGCGGCGAGCCCGGGATGAGCCTCCCCCGGCCGGATCCCGCGAGAAGGACACATGTCCCCCCACCGCCGGCACCACAGGTCCCGGAACGCCGGCGAGCGCTCGACGAGGGCGGGGCCCCGGACCCGGGACGTTCGCCCCCGCGGAGGTCACGTCCGGGGCGGAGGATGGACAGGTACGGCCGACGACAAGGAACGCCGATGCGTCGCACGACCCTGGCCCTGGCACTCGGACTGGTGTCCCTGCTCGGCACTGCGGCACCCGCACTGGCGGATGCCACGCAGCACTCCCAGCACCTGGCGCTGGCCCCCACCGACGACGCCCCGCTGCGGTCCGGGTTCGTGGAGAACATCCACGCCGAGGGCCCGATCGTCTATGCCCTCGAGCGATACGTGCTCGTCGGGGCGGTGCCCGGCGCCACCTTCCAGGTGACCCTGGAGGCCCATCCGCTCGACCCGGACTGCAGCGATCCGGTCGGCGCCCTGATCCCGACGGCGACCTTCACGACCAACGCCGCCGGCAACGGGCACGGGGCGGGGAGGTTCGCCCCGGAGGACGTCGCGGACTTCCCGACCGGCACCCACGGCGTGGACTGGGTCGTGACCGACGGCACCCACGAGTACCGAACCGGCTGCACGGCGGTGACCCTGGACTGACCCCGGGCTCAGCCCCAGAGATCCCCGGGCCTCAGCCCCAGAGATTTCGGAAGGTCGCGGAGCGCACGAGCAGGTCCCGGGCCGTGCCGCGGTCGGCGACGCGTCCGTCCTCGAGCACGACGACGAGGTCGGCGCGGGCCAGGGCGGGGCGTCGGTGCGACACGACGAGCGCCGTGGTCGTGCCGGGCCGGCCGAACAGCCGCTCCCACAGGATGGCCTCGGTCTCGACATCGAGGGCCGAGGACAGGTCGTCGAAGACCAGCAGGTCGGGGCGGCGGACCAGCATCCGCGCCGCGGCGGACCGCTGGATCTGGCCGCCGGACAGGCGCAGGCCCCGGGGCCCCACGGTGGTGTCCAGCCCGTGGGGCATGGCCGCCAGGTCGACGTCCAGCGTGGCGTCGGCCATCGCGGCCAGCAGCGCCTCGTCGTCGACGTCGGCCCCCATGGCCAGGTTGTCACGCAGGTCCATCGAGAACAGCTTCGGCACCTGGGGGGTGTAGGCGGTGCGGGGCGGGCCGAGCGCGGCCGCGGGGTCGTCCAGCACCTGTCCCTCCCAGGCGATCGTGCCGCGGGCGGGCAGGAGCCCGAGCGCCGCACGCAGCAGCGTGGTCTTGCCGCTGCCGACGCGCCCCGTCACCACCACCAGCTGACCGCGCTGCACGTCGAGGTCGACGTCCTCGATCCCCCGCGCCCCGCCGGGATGCTCGACGGTCAGCCCGCGCAGGGACAGCAGCGGGGCGTCGGCCGTGGGCGTCAGCGCGGGCGGGGCGTCGGCGACCTCCGGGTCCTCGAGGCGGCGATGGCGCGTGAGGTCGCCCGCGTCGGCCCCCGGGAGCAGGTCGACCATGCGCTCGACGGAGACGCCGGCCTGCCGTACGCGGGCGAGGAACTGCCCGGTCATGTAGGCGGCGAAGGTCACCCGGCCGAGCAGCGACGTGAACAGCGCCACGTCACCGACCGTCAGCCCGTCCGGTCCGCCCGCCCCGATGGACCCGGCGGCCAGCAGCAGCACGACGCCGACCGCCACGTTGGTCGTGTTGTTGATCAGCGCGTCGGTCGCGGCCGTGAGCGTGCGGTCGCGCACCATCATCCGGCGACGGTGGTCGTTGAGCACCGCGAAGCGGGCCAGCAGGGGCCGCTCCGCGCCCGCCACCTTCACGGACTGCACGGCCCCGAACGACTCGCCGAGGAAGCCGGTCACGTCCTCGGTGGTCTCCCGGGCGGCGATGCGGTAGCGGCGGATTCGGCCGCCGAGGGCGAACACGATCCCGACCACGAGCAGGACCGGGACGAACACGACCACCGTGACGACGGGGTCGACGGTGACCAGCAGCGCGAAGGCGATCACGGCCGACAGGATCGAGCCGGCGAAGTCCACGCTGAAGTCGAAGGCCTCCTGCAGGTGCTCGGTGTCGTCGCGGAACCGACTGACCACCTCGCCCGGGCTCTCGGCGACGGGGCGGGCCGCCGGCAGGCCGAAGATCCACGCCAGCATCGTGCGCTGCACGCCGGTGCGGGCCCGGACCATCAGGCTCGCGTGCAGCCGCATGCCGGTCACGATCGCGCCGACGTAGGCGCAGGTCCACACCACGATCGCGGTGGCGACGCTCGGCGCCGCCCAGCCGCCCGTGCCCGCCAGGCCGTCGAAGAACTGGCGCGACAGCAGGCCGAGCAGGACCGGCATCGTCCAGATCGCGATCCACACGGTCAGGCTGGCCGCGTAGCGGCCCGGCTGGTTGCGCACCAGCCGCCACACGACACGCCACGGCGAGGAGGTCACGACAGCACCTCCTCCATGCCCGCGGCCAGCAGGCGCGCGAAGCGGCTGTCGGGGTCCGCGGCCAGCGTCGCGCGGTCCCCGTGCTCGACGACCCGGCCCTCGTCGAGCACCAGCACGTCGTCGACCCGGTGGAGTGTGTGCAGCCGGTGGGCGATCACGATGGCGGTGCGGTCGGCCAGCAGCCGGTCGATGGCCCGCTCCAGCATCGCCTCGGTGACCGGGTCGAGACGGGACGAGGCCTCGTCGAGGACCACCAGGCCGGGGTCGTGCAGGAAGATGCGCGCGAAGGCCAGCAGCTGGGCCTGGCCCGCGGACAGGTCGTCCCCGTCCAGCACGGTGTCGAGCCCGTCGGACAGCGTCTCGAACCACGGCCCCAGCGACAGCGCCTCGATCACCTCGAGCAGGCGCGCGTCGGACACCGCCGGGTCGAAGAACGTCAGGTTGTCGCGGACCGAGGCCCGGAACAGCTGGACGTCCTGGGTCACCATGCCGACGTGGCGGCGCAGGTCGGAGACCTCGCCGATCGGCACGCCACCCACCCGCACCGTGCCCGCGTCGGGCTCGTGCAGGCGGACCGCGAGCTTGGCGATGGTGGACTTGCCCGACCCGGTCCGACCGATCAGACCCAGCGACCGCCCGGGCCGCACGACGACGTCCACGCCGTGGAGCACGCGTGGATCCTCGCCCTCGTCGCCGTACGTGAAGTCGACGTCCTCGAAGGCGACCTCGAGCGGTCCCGCCGGCAGGTGCGTGCCGCCGCCGGGCCAGACGCGGGGCTGGACCTCGCGCAGCTGCGAGATCCGGACGACCGCCCCGCCGGCCTTCTGCAGGTCCTGGAACTGGTCACGGAGCTGGTGCAGCGGCCGTTCGATCATGTCGACGTAGTAGACGACGAGGAAGATCGTCCCGATCGTGAGCCCGCCGCGGGCGAACTGCCACGCCCCGACCAGCACGATGCCCACGACCATGGCGCTGGACAGCACCTGGCTGGTGCCCCACATCATGGCGAAGCCGGTCCAGCCACGCACGTACTGGGGCAGGTAGGTCCGCAGCCGTCGCGCGAACCGTTCCTGCATGAACCCGGCGGCACCGTTGGGGACGATGTCCTCGGTCCCCTCGACCTGCTCGCCGACCTGGCCGTAGAGCTCGGCCTGCGTGGCGCTCACGGCGGTCCACCACGGCACCGCGACCGCGTGCAGCCGGGCGAAGGCCACCAGCGCCCCGCCCACGAGCCCGGCGACGAGGAGTCCGAGCATCCACGACTCGCGCGTGATCAGCACGATGATCCCGAGGATGAGCAGGCCGTTGCCGAGCACCTTGACGGTCATGGCCGCGAAGAAGTTCGACAGGGCGGTGACGTCGCCGTCGACCCGCTCGATGAGGTGCCCCGGCGTGTGCTGGGTGTGGAAGCCCATGTCCAGGTCGAGGACGTGGGCGGTGAGGTCGGCGCGCAGGCGATTGGTGGCTCGCCACCCGACGTCCTCGGCCAGCCAGGTCGCGGTGATCGCCACGCCCTGGTGCGTGAGCGCGACGACGATGAAGACCGCGGCCAGCGGCACCAGGGCCGAGGAGGGCTCGCCGGCCAGCGCCCCGTCGATCACCGACCGCAGCAGCTGCGGGTTCACCAGCTGCAGCGCGATCCCGGCCACCAGCGCGACGACCAGCGCGACGACACGCCGGCCCATGCCCTCGAGGTTCGAGGACAGCAGCGCGAGGTAGGCCCGGACGGGCATCATGGCGGCCTGGACGGAGAGGAGGCACCGGGACACGGGCCGGTGGTCGCCCGTCGGGCGAGCCCGGGAGTGAACGCCGATCGCGCCCCGCTCGTCAACCGCTCGCGGATGAACGCCCGGTCACCGCGCGAGCCGGCTCGATGTGGGACCCTCGTCCCTCGTCCGTCACCCCGCTGCCGGCAGGTCCCCCATCACCCTCCCCGATCCTCGCGCCACCCCCCGCGTCCCCCCAGCTCCCCTCGGCGCCACGCCGGTCGACGGTGGCGTGCGCGTCGCGGTCTGGGCGCCCCGCGCAGACGCCGTCGACCTGCTCCTCGAGGACCGGCCGCCCCTGCGCCTCGACGCCGTCGACGGCTACCACGTGGGCCTGGCCGAGGGCGCGTCGGCGGGCCAGCGCTACCGCTACCGCCTGCACGGCCCCGACGGGTCCGTCGACCGGCCCGACCCGGCGTCCCGCCACCAGCCCGACGGCGTGCACGGGCCCTCCGCCGTCGACGACCCGGCCGCCTTCGCGTGGACCGACGACGGCTTCGTCCCGCCGGACCGCTCCCGCCTGGTCGTCTACGAGCTGCACGTCGGCACGTTCACGCCGGAGGGCACCTTCGACGCCATCGTCCCCCGGCTGGCCGCGCTGGCCGCCGACGGCATCACCGCGATCGAGCTGCTGCCGGTCGCCCAGTTCCCCGGCGGGCGCAACTGGGGCTACGACGGGGTGCTGCCGTTCGCCGTGCAGGACACCTACGGCGGCCCGGACGGCCTGCGACGACTGGTCGACGCCGCGCACGCACGCGGCATCGCCGTCGTGCTCGACGTCGTCTACAACCACGTCGGCCCCGAGGGCAACGTCCTCGGCGACTTCGGCCCGTACTTCTCCGACCACCACGTCACCCCGTGGGGCGACGGCCTGAACGTGGACGGTCCCGACAGCGACCCCGTGCGCCGGTACGTCGTCGAGAACGCCGTGCGGTGGGTCCGCGACTTCCACGTCGACGGGCTGCGGCTGGACGCGGTGCACGGGATCGTGGACCAGTCCGCCACCCACCTGCTGGCCGAGCTCGCCGACGCCGTCCACGGCGAGGGTCGGCGCCGCGGCCGCCCCGTCTGGATCGTCGCCGAATCCGACCTGCAGGACCCGCGGCTGGTCCGCGCACCCGAGGTCGGCGGGTACGGCCTCGATGCCCAGTGGCTCGACGACGCCCACCACGTCCTGCACACCGCCCTGACCGGCGAGGACGCCGCCTACTACGTCGACTACGCGGGGCTGGGCGACCTGCCGGCCATGCTGCGCGACCGCCTGCTGTACGCGGGGCGCTGGTCCGCCTACCGGCGCCGCACCGTCGGCGCGCCGCGCCCCGGACGTGCCGCACGACCGCTTCGTCGCCTGCCTGCAGAACCACGACCAGGTCGGCAACCGCGCCGCCGGGGACCGCCTGGTCCACCTCGCGCCGTTCGAGGCACGCAAGGCGGCCACGGCGCTGCTGCTCACGCTGCCGTACGTGCCGATGCTGTTCATGGGCGAGGAGTACGCCGAGCCGAACCCGTTCCCCTACTTCACCTCGCACGGCGACCCCGACCTCGTCGAGGCCGTCCGGCGTGGCCGGCGCGAGGAGTTCGCCGACTTCGCCTGGCAGGGCGAGGTGCCCGACCCGCAGGACGAGGCGACCTTCCGCTCCGCCGTCCTGTCGTGGCACCTGCGCGACGAGGCCGAGGGCGAGCACGCCGCCACGCTGGCGCTGCACCGCCACCTGCTGGCCCTGCGTGCGGCCTGGCCGCCGATCGCAGACCCCGGGGCGGGCGAACCGCAGGCGCGGGGCGACGAGGAGCTGGTGGTGCTCGAACGGGCCTGCGGCAACGAACGCATGGTGGTGGTCACCAACCTCGGCTCCACCGCACGCACGGTGGACGTGCCGGGGACGTGGGTGGTCGCCTGTGACACCACGGCCGCCCGCTTCGGCGGCCCGTCCGCCGACCGCGTGGGCACGACCGTCGTCGACCGGACGGAGGTCCCCGGTCCGGCGACGCTCGTGCTGGCGAACGCCCCGGTCCACCCCTTGTCCGCCTCCTCGACCCAAGGACCCGCCTCGTGACACTGCGCTGCTGGCCCGGCCGTCCCTACCCCCTCGGTGCGACCTACGACGGCACGGGGACCAACTTCTCGCTGTTCTCCGAGGTCGCCGAGCAGGTCGAGCTGTGCCTGTTCGACGTCGGCAGCGCCGACGAGGACGCGGGCGAGGTCCGGATCCCCATGCCGGAGGTGACGGGCCAGGTCTGGCACGCCTTCCTCCCCGACGTCGGCCCGGGCCAGCGCTACGGCTTCCGCGTGCACGGTCCCTACGACCCCGCGCAGGGCCTGCGGTGCAACCCCGCCAAGCTGCTGATGGACCCCTACGCCAAGGCCGTCGACGGCGACCTCGAGTGGCACGAGTCGGTGTTCGGGTACCGCTTCGACGACCCCGACGGGGACCCCAGCGAGCTCGACAGCGCCCCGCACGTGCCGCGCGCCGTGGTCACCTCGTCGCTCTTCGACTGGCGCGGCGACCGGCTCCTGCAGACCCCCATGGAGGACAGCGTCGTCTACGAGGTGCACGTGAAGGGCTTCACGGCCCAGCACCCCGAGATCCCCGAACGGCTGCGCGGCACCTACGCCGGCCTGGCCCACCCCGCCTCGATCGACCACCTGCGTCGCCTGGGCGTGACCGCGGTGGAGCTCATGCCCGTCCACCACTTCGTGTCCGAGCACCACCTGGTCGAGTCCGGGCTGTCGGACTACTGGGGCTACAACACGCTGGCCTACTTCGCCCCGCACCGCGGGTACGCGTCCGAGGGCGCCGAGCAGGTCGTCGGCGAGTTCAAGGCCATGGTCCGTGCCCTGCACGCCGCCGGCATCGAGGTGATCCTCGACGTGGTCTACAACCACACCGCCGAGGGCAACCACCTCGGCCCCACGCTGTCGTGGCGCGGCATCGACAACCCGACCTACTACCGGCTCGTCGAGGACGACCCGCGCCACTACATGGACTACACCGGAACGGGCAACAGCCTGAACATGCGCAGCCCCAGCGTGATCCGCATGATCATGGACTCGCTGCGCTACTGGGTCACCGAGATGCACGTCGACGGGTTCCGGTTCGACCTCGCGGCGACACTGGCCCGCGAGCTGCACGACGTCGACCGCCTGTCGACCTTCTTCGAGGTCATCCAGCAGGACCCGGTGATCAGCCAGGTCAAGCTGATCGCCGAGCCCTGGGACGTGGGCGAGGGCGGCTACCAGGTCGGCAACTTCCCGCCGCTCTGGTCCGAGTGGAACGGCATGTACCGCGACACGATGCGCGACTACTGGCGGGGCACGCCGCACACCCTCGGCGAGTTCGCGTCGCGCCTGACCGGGTCCAGCGACCTGTACGAATCCGACACCCGCCGCCCGTCGGCGAGCATCAACTTCGTGACCGCCCACGACGGCTTCACCCTGCGCGACCTCGTGTCCTACAACGACAAGCACAACGAGGCCAACGGCGAGGGCAACCGCGACGGGACCGACGACAACCGGTCGTGGAACCACGGGGTCGAGGGCGAGACCGACGACCCGGAGGTGCTGGCGTCGAGGGCCCGCCAGCAACGCAACTTCCTGGCCACGCTGCTGCTGTCACAGGGCGTGCCGATGCTGCTCGGCGGCGACGAGATGGGCCGCACGCAGGGCGGCAACAACAACGGCTACGCCCAGGACAACCCGATCTCGTGGTTCGACTGGGACGACGTCGACGAGGACCTGCTCGAGGTCGCCCGCTGGCTGATCGAGCTGCGCGCCGACCACCCGGTCTTCCGGCGGCGCAAGTGGTTCCAGGGCCACGCGATCCGAGGCGCCGACGTGCGCGACATCGCCTGGCTGGCACCCGACGGCTCCCCGATGAGCGACGACGACTGGGAGGCGGGCGCCACCGCACTGCAGGTGTTCCTCAACGGTGAGGGGATCCTGACGCCGCACTACCACGGCGAGCCGGTGGTCGACGACTCGTTCCTGCTGCTGTTCAACCCCACCGACGAGGACGTCGAGGTGAGCCTGCCCGACGGCGACCTGGCGGACGCGTGGGCGCTGCGCTTCGACACCGCCGAGGGCCAACCCCGGCGCGAGCACGAGGTCGAGACGATCAAGGCCGGCACGCGCCGGACCGTGGTCGCGCGGTCGACCGTGATCATGACGGCCGTGGAGGACGCATGACGCCCGCCAGCACCTACCGGCTGCAGGTCCGCCCGGACTTCGACCTGGACGCCGTGGCGGAGGTGGCCGACTACCTGGCCCGGCTCGGCGTCTCCCACGTCTACACGTCCCCGCTGCTGGCGGCCGAACCCGGCTCGGACCACGGCTACGACGTGGTGGACCCGACGGTGGTCGACCCCGACCGGGGCGGCGAGGAGGGGTTCGGTCGCCTGGTGGCACGGCTGCGCGAGCTCGACCTCGGCCTGGTCGTCGACATCGTGCCCAACCACGTCGCGGTGCTGACCGCCGCCAACCCGTCGTGGTGGGACGTGCTGCGCCAGGGCCCCGACAGCCACGCGGCCACGCGCTTCGACATCGACTGGCACGTCGAGGACGGCGTGGCGCGGGTCGTCGTGCCCGTCCTCGGCGACCACCTCGACGCGGTCCTCGACGAGATCGAGCTCGTGACCCACGACGACGAGCCGGCCTTCGCCTACCACGAGCACCGCTTCCCGGTCCGCCCGGGTTCGCTGGCCGAGGTCGGCGTGGACCCGGCCGACGGGACGCCCGACCGGGACACGCTGCAGGCCCTGCTCGCCCGACAGCACCACGACCTGCGGTTCTGGCGTGACGGGGTCGCCGAGCTCAACTACCGCCGCTTCTTCGACGTGACCAGCCTCGGGGGCGTGCGCATCGAGGACCCGGAGGTGGCCGACTGGGTGCTGGGCCGCAGCCTGCGCATGGTCACCGACGGCGACGCCGACGGCCTGCGGGTCGACCACCCCGACGGCATGCGCGACCCGGGCGGGGCGTTCCTACGGATCCGCGAGGACGCGCCCGACGCGTGGCTGGTGATCGAGAAGATCCTCGAGGACGACGAGCCCGTTCGCGAGGGCTGGCCCGTCGACGGCGACGTGGGCTACGGCTTCGCCCGGCGGCTGCTCGGGACCATGGTCGACCCCCGGGCCGAGGAGCCCCTGAACCGGCTGGTCGCCTCCGTCGCGCACCAGGCCACCCCGCACGACGAGCTGGTCCGGCAGGCCAAGGGCGAGGTCGTCGACACCGTGCTGGTCGCCGAGCACCGGGCCCTGGCCCGGCTGCTGATCGCGGCCGCGGCGGACACCGACGTGCGGGCGACCGAGGAGTCCGCCTGCCGGGTGCTGCGCGCGGTGCTGGTCGGCATGGACCGCTACCGGACCTACGTGGTGCCCGAGCGCGACGAGGTCACCGACGAGGACCGCGCCACCGTGCGACGGGCCGCCGCCCATGCCCGGGACGTGCTCGAAGCCAGCGACCACGCGCTGCTGGACCTGCTCGAGGCCAGCCTCGTGCTGGACCGCCGCGGCCGATCCAGCGACGAGCTGGCGGCACGGTTCCAGCAGGTCTCCGGGCCGGTCATGGCCAAGGGCGTCGAGGACACCGCCTTCTACCGCGACGTGCGGTTCGTGGCGCTCAACGAGGTCGGCGGCGACCCCGACTGCATCGGCGAACCACCCGCCGCCCTGCACGACGCGAACGCGCGGCGCCAGGCGACCTGGCCGCGCGCCATGCTGACCACGTCCACGCACGACACCAAGCGCAGCGAGGACGTCCGCGCACGGCTGGCGGTGCTGTCCGAGGTCACCGACGCCTGGGCCGACGCGCTGGCCGACCTGCAGGACGCCACTGCGGAGCTGCAGGGCGAGCACGGGCCCAGCCCCGCCGCCGCGTACCTGGCGTGGCAGACGGTCGTCGGGGCGTGGCCCATCGACGGCGACCGGCTGGTGGCCTACCTGCGCAAGGCCGTGCGGGAGGCCAAGCAGGACACCTCGTGGCTCGACCCCGACGAGGCCTACGAGGCCGACCTCGAGGCGTGGGCGCGGGGGCTGGTGGAGCACCCGCCCGTGGCCGAGCGGCTCGAGCGACTCCTGGAGGTCGTACGCCCCGCAGGGCGCGTCAACAGCCTCGCCCAGGTCCTGCTGCGGTGCACCAGCCCCGGCGTGCCCGACACCTACCAGGGGTGCGAGCTGTGGGACCTGTCCCTGGTGGACCCGGACAACCGCCGCCCCGTGGACTTCGCCCGACGCCGCGAGCTGCTCGAGCGCCTCGAGGCCGGCGTCGACCCGGCGGATCTGACGCGCACGCTGACCGACCCGGACGACGACGGCATCGCGAAGCTGTGGGTGCTGCGCCAGGCCCTGCACCTGCGCCGCGAACGTGACCTCACCCGCGAGGACGTGCGCGCCATGGAGGCCACCGGCGACCGCGCCGAGCACGTCATGGCCCATCAGCGGGGCGCCGACGTCGTCGCCGTGGTGCCACGGCTGAGCGTGGCACTGGGACCCGTGGGACAGTTCGACTGGGCCGGCACGACGCTCACCCTGCCCGCCGGCCGGTGGACCGACCGGCTGACGGGCACCACCCACGACGGGGGCGAGCACCCGGTCGCCGACCTGCTCGGTGCCTTCCCCGTCGCCCTGTTGGTACGCGACGACGAGGACGCGGCATGAGCGAGGGACAGGCCGCCCCGCCCGACGCCTGGGGGATCATCCCGGGGTTCGAGGACGCCGACGGGCAGTGGCGCGAGACGCCCCCCGCCACCCACGACGCCCTCGTCGAGGCCATGGGTGGGGACCCGCGGGCCGAGGGGCCGCCGCCGACCGACGACGCCGTCCTGGTGCTGCACCCCGACACCGGCCACGAGCTCGACGCCCCCGCCACGCTGGTCCTCGAGGACGGCACCCGGCGCGAGGTCGGCCACACCGTCCCGGGCGACCTCCCCCTCGGCTACCACGAGCTGCGGGTCGCCGGACGCGACACGCCGACCCGCCTGATCGTGTCGCCGGGTACCTGCCACCTGCCCGACGACCTGCGCTGGTGGGGTGTCGCGGTCCAGCTGTACGCGGCCTGGTCCCACGGCTCGGAGGGCATCGGCGACTTCGCCGACCTGCGCCTGCTCGCCCACGCGCTGGCTGGGTTCGGTGCCGACGCGCTGATGGTCAACCCCACCGGCGCCGCCGTGGCGACCACCCCCCGCGACGCCAGCCCCTACCTGCCCTCGTCCCGGCGGATGCTCGACTGGTTGTCACTGCGCGTGGCCGAGGTGCCCGGCGGGGACACCGTCGGGCGGGTGCTGCCGCCTCCCGACGGGCGCATCGACCACGACCACGTCGCTGCCACCAAGCTGGCCGCCCTCGAGGCCGCCTTCGCCGCCGCCGGCGACGATCCGGCGCTGGAGGCCTGGCTCGCCTCGGCCGATCCGGGCGTGACCGACTTCGCCCGGTGGTCGGTGGCCGTCGAGCGGCACGGCGCCGACTGGCGTGCGTGGCCCGCCGACCTGCGCCACCCCGACGGGGGCGGCATGGACCGCATGGCGCGCGAGGACCCGCGGCGGGTGCGGTTCCACCAGTG
This sequence comes from uncultured bacterium, assembly GCA_963796225.1. Lineage (GTDB taxonomy): Bacteria > Actinomycetota > Nitriliruptoria > Nitriliruptorales > Nitriliruptoraceae > CAWCLK01. The sequence goes on along the minus strand of CAWCLK010000006.1, from coordinate 1,213 downwards.
GCTGCAGTGGTGCGCGGACCGCCAGCTGGCCGAGGCGGCCGCGCCCCTGCACCTGCTGCGGGACCTGCCCGTCGGCGCGTCCCCGCACGGCTTCGACGGGTGGATCGACCAGGACCTGCTGGCGGACGGCGTGACCGTGGGCGCCCCGCCGGACGCCCTGGGTCCGCACGGGCAGGACTGGCAGCTGCCCGCCTACGTGCCGTGGAAGCTCCGGGCCGCGGGGTACGAGCCGCTGGCCCGCACGATCCGCGCGTCGCTCCGCCACGCCGGGGCGCTGCGCATCGACCACGCCCTCGGCCTCTTCCGCCTGTTCTGGATCCCGCCCGGCGGCACCCCGGCCGAGGGGGCCTACGTGGCCCAGCCGACCGACGACCTCTTCGACGTGCTGGCGCTCGAGTCCCACCGCGCCGGCGCCGTCATCGTCGGCGAGGACCTCGGCACGGTCGGAGCGGGTGTGCGCCGCGAGCTGCACGAGCGCCGGATGCTGCGCTACCACGTCGGGTGGTTCGAGGACGAGCCACCGTCGACGTGGGCTCCCGACGCCCTCGCGTCGCTGTCGACCCACGACCTGCCCACCGTGGCCGGCGTGTGGACCGGCGAGGACGAAGCCGAGCTCGAACGGATCGGACAGGACCCGGATGCCAGCTTCTTCCAGCGCCTGCGTTGGAAGCTGGCGGCCATCGCCGGCGACGGGTACGCCCCGCTGGACGACGTCCTGGTCGCCGCCCACCGCTGGCTCGCGTCGGCACCGTCGGCGATCGTCCTCGGCCAGCTCGAGGACCTGCTGGCGGTGACCACCCGGCCCAACGTGCCGGGCACGCAGCCCCCCACACGTGCCAACTGGGCCCACCCGCTCCCCCAGCCCCTCGAGGCGCTCTCCGACGACGCCCGTGCCCGTGCCATCCTGGACGCGCTGCGGTCGTGAACGGCCGATGAACGGGGCGCCCCCAGCCCGGGTCGCCGGCCTGGCCGCCGTACGCTGGCGCGCATGGAACCGGCCGTGCCCGCGGGTCGTGTCGTCGTCGTCGACGACGAGGCCATGGTGCGCGACGTGTGCCGCCGCTACCTCGAGGACGCCGGGTACGAGGTGACCGACTTCGCCGACGGCACCGCGGCCCTACGCCACCTGCGCTCCGATCCGCCCGACCTGGTGGTGCTCGACGTGATGCTGCCCGGCCGCAACGGGATCGAGGTGCTGCGCGGCTTCCGGAAG
>CAWCLK010000005.1:0-119513 GCA_963796225.1 uncultured bacterium | reverse complement strand
ACGGGGTGGGACCGCAGTCGGCTGCGCAGCTGCTGATCACCGCCGGGGACAACCCCGACCGGCTCGACGACGACAGGATACGTTCGCGCACCTGTGCGGGGTCGCGCCGCTGCCCGCGACCTCGGGCCAGCCGCCAGGACCCGTCATCGGCTCAACCGCCCAGGCGGGGACCGCCATGCCAACCACGCCCTACACATGATCGCGCTGTCCCGACTGCGCACCGAGAGGCGCACACAGGCCTACGCGAAGAAGAAGACCGCCGAGGGGAAATCCGACCGCGAGATCATGCGCTGCCTGAAGCGCTACATCGCCCGCGAGATGTCCCGAGACTCTTGGTCCCCAACCCCGCCGTGCAGGCCGCTTGACACTTATAGAAGCATCGTTATCGGTCATCACCAGGGTGTCGATACAAGCGGGCGTTGCAGACGCCGCCTGCTGCACAAGAACCCTAGGAAGATCCCGGGACGCTGACGGGCTGGTCACTCCTCCACGTCGCTTCCGAGTACGGTCGCAAGCTTCTTCCGGGCTACATCGATCTCCTGGAGGGCGGCCTCGATGATGGCGACGACGGTCTCCTGTCGAGCCCGCGGCGCGATGCCGCGCCGATACCACGCAGCACGTCCGCGACGGCGTCAAGCGACGTGTCCGCGGTACGTGCCGCGTCTTCCAACTCGGCGATGCGTGCGGCTCCGTTGCGCTTCTCGCGCGCGGCGGCCTCGCGGCAGGCGCGGCCGCACCACTTGGTGTTCGGGTAGCCCCACTTCTGGGCGCCGCAGCGTTGGCAGGTCCGCCATCCGGGCTCCCCGCCACCCGTGCCCCAATCGCCAATGTTGCGCGACCATAGTTGACGGTCATTTCGCGCGCCGCAGGGTGATCTGACGGTCGTTTCACGGCAACGGCACCGTCCAACGTGTGCCAGGCGGCGGGTCGCCGACCACCGGGAGACCAGCGCCTTGCAACCCCCAGGCCCCCGGCGACATCCTCGCACGACACCCTGGGCAGGAGGCAGGCGCGTGGGACGACCGCCCGGAGGAACCCGTGCCCGCACCATGCCCGCCCTGCCCTCGCCGCACCGCGAGCACGCCGCGGCGTTGCTCGACGGCTACACGCCCAGGACGCTGACCGCTGACGAGTGGACCGCGTCGCCGGCCTGACTGTCGACGTCATGGGGCTGGTCGAGTCGCCGAACGGGACATGGCCCGGTCCCATGCCGTGCACGTCGCGCGGCTGCTGCTGTTCACCGAGCAGTCCGGTCACGGGCTCGACCCGCGGACCGCGCTGCGCCCCGAGGTGCTCGAGCGGTTCGTGGATGTGTCGCTGGACCGGCTCGCCGAGACATCCCGCAGCACGGTCCGGGCCCGGCTGCGTGACATGGGCCGGGCAGCCCACCCGCACCTGTGGCCCGAGTTCCGGTCGTACGGCCGCCGCGAACACAGCGAGGCGCCCTACACCGACCGGGAGGTCGCCCGGCTGCTCACCGCCGCCCAGACGCTGGGTTCCGCGCTGTTCGCCCGGCGGGCCGAAGCCGCCATCCTGCTCGGGGTCGGGTGCGGGCTGACCGCCTACGACTTCACCCGGATGTCGGGCCGCGACGCGTGCCGCGCTGCCGACGGCGCCGTCGTCGCGGTCGTGCCCGGCGACGCGCCGCGCGGCCGGTCGGTGCCGTGCCTGGACCGGTACGCCGACCCGCTGCTCGCCGTCATGGAACGGACCGGCGACGACGCGGTCTGCGGGACCCTGACGATGAAGGGCCGACGCAACGTCACCCACAAGATCGCCACGATGCTCGCCGGTGCCGACGCGCCCTACCTGTCGGTCTCCCGCCTGCGGACCACGTGGATCGTCGAGCACCTGCGCCGCAACACGCCCCTCGACGCGCTCATGCGCGCCGCGGGCGTGACCACCATGGGGTTCGTCAACAACGTCCTCGAGCACGTCCCCGCCACCGACGACGACACGGCACGTTCGGCGCTGCGGGGGCGTCCGTGACGATCTGGGCAGCCCCGTCGGACCGGCACCGCCACCGCGGGCCAGAGCAGCGCAGTGCCGCCAAGCGGTACCGGCGCGCCGCCGCGATCGTCGACGGATCCGGCGCTGCCCGACTGGTCGAGCAGCGTCTGGGGCCGTCCCGCCCCGACGTCGTGCCCGCCCGCACCCTGTTGATCGGACTGCTCATGGCCGTCCTCGACGGCCGGGCCTGGTTCGTGTCCGAGGCGACCGCCCAGCTCGAACTGTTGCCTGGCGACCTGTGGTACGACGCCGGCGCGGTCCGTGAACGGCGTGGCTACGACCGTGACGACGTGCCGCCGGACGCGCTGGTGTTCCGGTCCTACCGCGCCATGGCCCGCAGGCTCGTCGCCGTCGCCCGGGCGTACGAGGTGTCGCCCAACGCCACCAGACCGGACGGCACGCCGTACAGCGACGACGAGCTCGCCGAGAGCGAACAGGCCCTCGCCGAGCTCACCCACGCGGTCCTCGCCGTGACGCTGCCGCCCGACGTCGACCTCGGCACGCTGACCGTCGACGGCACCGGCCTCGAGGCTTGGGTACGCCGCCGCACCCGCCGCGACGCCCTGGCCGGCTCGTCGGACCCCGACTGCGACTGGCGCGTCCGCGACAAGGACGGCGAACGCCAGTCCCTGCTCGGCTACTCGTTGCAAGCCGTCACCGCCCGTGACGACCGAGGACGCCCCTTCTGCGTCGGCGTCGACCTGCGGTCCGGCAACACCCCCGAACGCGCCCACGGCCGCGGCCTGCTCGACCGCATCGTCGCCCACCACCCCCGCGCCGTGCGCCGCATCGTCGCGGACAAGGGCTACACCGACGCGCTCGACGAGTGGCACACCTACTGGCGCGCCCAGGGGATCCTGACGGTCTACGACCCCAAGCAGCACCAGCAGGGCACCCACTCCACCGCCCCCGGGTCCGGGGCGCTGGCCGCCAACGGCAACGCCTACTGCCCCAGCACCCCCCTCGGGCTGCTCGAACCCGACCCCGAGCCGAAGGTCAAGGCCGACGACCCCGACTCGGCCGCCCGGCACGACGCCTGGCGTCAGCGGCAACACGAACGTGCCCGCTACCTGCTCGGCGCGCACACCCGCCAGGCCGGTGACGGCAGCTTCCGCGCCCGCTGCTGCGCCGACCGCGCCGACGGCCCCAACTGCGCGCTGCGGGCCTGGTTCCACCCCGACACGTTCACCCCGTCGCGCCCGTCGGTCCTCGACCCGCCCAGCCCGGACAAGGCCCCCAACGTCTGCACCCAGAAGACCGTGCTCATCCCGGGCATCGTCAACAAGCAGCCGATGGCCCGCGACCTGTTCGGGTCCGACGACTGGCACCGCAGCTACGGCACCCCGCGGTCCGCCGTCGAGGGATGGTTCGGCCAGCTCAAGACCAACCCCACGTTCGCGTTCGGGAAGGGCCGGCTACGGCTGCGGGGCCGAACCCGCTGGACGCTCATCGTGGCGCTCGTCGCCGCAGCGCTCAACGACAGCCACAACCACGCCGGCACCGACGAACACCGTTCCTACCGCAAGGCCCGATGGGTCGTCCGCGACGCCTGGCAGCCCGCCATGTTCGACCACGACCCTGCCCCGGCTCGCGCGGGTCCCGACATCGCCGCCTGACCGAGCCGACCCGTCGGGTCGGCTCGACCCCGTGCCCCGACAGGCTTCGGCAGCGCCCCGGCAGCAGGACGCCACCCCACAGTGGCAGCGCGACGGGGCGACGGCACCACCAGACGGCCCGACAACCTCGCGCGGACGCACGTCGGGCCCCGACCGGAGCGGTCGGGGCCCGAAGTGTCACGATCTTGCGAAAGAACCGTCACCGGCTCGCTGTGGGCCCAGATGGACTTGAACCATCGGCCTCACCCTTATCAGGGGTGCGCTCTAACCAAGCTGAGCTATGGGCCCGAAGTGAAGACCGCGGACGGCATGCCCGCGGAGCGCCGCGCAATGTACCGGCCCCACCGGAGCGGGGCGAATGCGCCGTCGCGCCCCGTCAGGTGCGGTCGTTGGAGCGTGTGGGGTCGCCCCACAGCGACGAACCGCCCGACGAGCCGGGCCGGTCCGACCGTGGCGGAGCGGACTCCGACGGGGACGAGGGCGTGGACGAGGTCTCACTGCCAGAACCTGGCCCGGGCGCGGGTGGCGGGCCGTCGGGCGTGGGTTCGCGCGGGGCGCTGGACTGGTCCGGAGGCCCACCGGGACGGGCCGAGGCGGAGCGGGGTGCGTCGCCGGACGGTGGGGTCCCGGACCCGGTCCGCGCACTGCTGGCCGACGCGCCGGCGGCCGCGCCGGTCCGGGAGTCCGATGTCTCCCGCCCCGTGGCTGCCCGCGCAGCGGTGGTGGTCTCGCCGGTGGTCCGCGACTCGCGCACGGTGTCACCGGACTCGTCGAGGAAGGTGAACCCGAGCCCACCGGTCAGGTCGGCGATGAGGTTGTAGAGGAACGCCCCGAAGACCATGATCCCGGTCTGCACCACCACGCCGAGCAGGCCCAGGAACAGCAGGGTCCGGAAGATGTTGCCGCCGTTGAGCGAGCACTCCTGCAGGTCGAGCACGATGGTGCCGACCGAGTCGCAGAACTGGTCGATCAGACCGAGCCGACCCACCACGATCCAGAGGATCCAGAAGCCCAGCATCGCCACCAGCATGAAGGCGATGTTGACGACGAAGCCGAACTTCAGCACGGACCACGGGTCCACACGCTTGAGGGTGAGCCTGCGCCGGATCACGTGGTCACTCCTGCGATGGGGGTGGGGAACGGGGGTGGGCTGAGTCTACGGCTGCGTTCGCGGCCACTCCCGGGGACCGACCCCGACGATGGGACGCCGAGATCAGCCATCCGTGTCGCCCGGATCGTCCTCCTCGGAGGCTTCGGACGCATCGGGGTCACCGGACTCGTCGGCGTCGGACGGGGTGGGTGGCGTGGCCCCGTCCTCGGACGGGTCGATGCCGGCCATCTCGGCCAGCGACGGGGTGGACTCGTCGTCCTCGTCGTCGTCGTTCTCGACCACCAGCGCCAGCCCGATCACGTTGGACTCGCCGGTCCGCATGACGTTGACGCCCTGGGTGGAGCGGCTCTGCTGGCGGAACTCGGAGGCGTCCATGCGGATCACCGTGCCGGCGTCCGACATCAGCAGGACCTCGGTGTTCTCGTAGTGGGCCACCAGCGCCCCGGCCAGGACCTCGCCCTCCCGCAGGGAGTGGGTGATGATCCCCGAGCCGCCGCGCCCCTGGACGCGGTAGCGCTGGACCTCGGTGCGCTTGCCCTGGCCCTTGTTGGTCACCGTGAACACGTAGCGGTCCGTCTCGGCGTCGACCACGGCCATGGACAGCACCGCGTCGTCGCGTTCGTCACCGAGGCGCATGCCACGCACACCGGCCGCGTTGCGCCCCATGGCGCGGACGTCGCCCTCCTCGAAGCGGATGGCCTTGCCCCAGCGGGACACCAGCAGGATCTCGTCGCTGCCGCCGGTCAGCCCGACGCCGATCAGCTCGTCACCCTCGTTGAGGTTGATCGCGATCAGCACCGAGCGGGGCGAGTCGAAGTCGTCCAGCCGCGTGCGCTTGACCGTCCCCTGCGCCGTGGCGAAGGTGATGAAGCGGTCCTCGTCGAACTCGCGCAGTGGCAGGACCGCGGCGACGGTCTCGTCGGGTTCCAGCGCCAGGCCGGGCACGTTGGCCACGTACACGCCCTTGGCGTCGCGGGACTTCTCGGGGACCTGGTACGCCTTGATGCGGTAGACCCGGCCCTGGTTGGTGAAGAACAGCAGGAAGTCGTGGGTCGAGCAGGTCAGCAGCGTGGAGACGATGTCGTCCTCGCGCATCTGCGCCCCGCGCACGCCCTTGCCGCCACGCCGCTGGCTCTTGAAGGCGTCGACCGGGGTGCGCTTGACGTAGCCGGCCCGTGACAGGGTCAGCACGACGTCGGACTCGGGGATGAGGTCCTCGACGGTCATCTCGCCGTCGTCGGGGACGATCTTCGACCGGCGCGGGTCCGCGTACTTGTCGCGGATCTCGCCGAGCTCCTCCTTGATGATGGTGCGCACGCGGGACGGGTCGGCCAGGATCGCCTCGTAGTCGGCGATGCGGGACATCAGCTCGTCGTACTCGTCCTGCAGCTTCTGGCGCTCGAGGGCGGCCAGGCGGCGCAGCTGCATGTCCAGGATGGCCTGCGCCTGGATCTCGGACAGGTCGAACTGCTCGATCAGCCCCTGGCGGGCGACGTCGGCGGTCTCGGACCCACGGATCAGCGCGATGATCTCGTCGATGGCGTCCAGGGCGATGAGCAGGCCCTCGACGACGTGGGCGCGGTCGCGGGCCTTGCGCAGCCGGTAGGCGGTGCGCCGTTCGATGACCTCGACCTGGTGGGCGACGTAGTGGCGCAGCGCCTGGTCGAGCGTCAGCGTGCGCGGCACGCCGTCGACCAGCGCGAGGCAGTTGACGCCGAAGGTGTCCTGCAGCTGGGTGTGCTTGTACAGCTGGTTGAGCACGACCTGCGCGTTGGCGTCCCGCTTGAGCTCGATGACGACGCGCATGCCCTCGCGGGAGGACTCGTCGCGCAGGTCGGCGATCCCGGGGATGGTCTTCGCGTTGACCAGGTCGGCGATCTTCTCGAGCAGCCGGGCCTTGTTGACCATGTAGGGGATCTCGGTGACCACGATCCGCTCGCGTTCGCGCGAGCTGCGGGCCTCCTCGATCTCGCAGACGGCACGGACCTTGATCGACCCACGGCCGGTGGTGAACGCCTCGTGGGCGCCGGCCTGGCCGAGGATCAGCCCACCGGTCGGGAAGTCGGGCGCCGGCACGTACTGCATGAGGTCGACGGCGGTCAGCGTGTCGTCGTCGATGAGCGCGACCGTGGCGTCGATCAGCTCGCCGAGGTTGTGCGGCGGGATGTTGGTGGCCATGCCCACGGCGATGCCGGTGGAGCCGTTGGCGAGCAGGTTGGGGAACCGGGCCGGCAGGACGACCGGCTCCTGCTCGTAGCCGTCGTAGTTGGAGACGAGGTCGACGGTCTCCTCGTCGATGTCGCGCAGCAGCTCCATGGCCAGGCGCGACAGGCGCGACTCGGTGTACCGCATCGCCGCGGGCGGGTCGCCGTCGACGGAGCCGAAGTTGCCGTGCCCGTCGATCAGCTCGTAGCGGATCGAGAAGTCCTGGCCCATGCGGACCAGCGCGTCGTAGATCGCCGAGTCGCCGTGCGGGTGGTACTTCTTCATCACGTCGCCGACCGCGGAGGCGCACTTGCGGTACGGCGAGGTGGGGCGCAGGCCCGTCTCGTCCATCGAGTACAGGATGCGACGGTGCACGGGCTTGAGGCCGTCCCGCACGTCCGGCAGCGCACGACCCACGATCACGCTCATGGCGTAGTCGAGGTACGAGGCCTTCATCTCGTCCTCGATGACCACCGTGGTCACCCGGGCGGCCAGCGGTGCGCCGCGCTCGTCGACGGGTGTGCCGTCATCGGCACGCGTGACCGGGTCGGCCGGGGACCCACCGCCGTCGGCGGGGGGCTCGTCGGCGGGGGGTCCGTCGGGGGGCGGGATGTCGTCGGCCACGCAGGTCCTCGTCCGGAGGCGGCGTCGAGCAGAAGGGGGTGACCCGAGGTGGCGAAGGGCCGGGGCACACGACCCGCCGGGACGGGCCGCGGACCGCCGCGGGCACCCCGCCAGTCTACTCGCCCGGGGGCCTCGACCGTGGCGGCCGACCACAGCCCGCACGAGCCCTGTGAGGTCGGGTGGCGGGGCGCGGATAGGCTCCGTCACCCATGCCTGCCCGCACCCGTGTCCAGCCCTACCCGATCGTCGCCTGGCTCGACCGCCGCACGCGTCGCCAGCGCTGGATCGGGGGTCTCGTGCTGGGCCTGGTCGTGCTCGGGCTGCTGGTCCAGCTGGCCGCGCAGACCATCCTGGACCGGTGGTGGTACGCCAGCGTGACCTCCGCCCCGGTGTGGTCCACGCGGGTCACCGCCCAGCTGCTGCTGGCCCTCGCCGCCATGGTCGTCTCCGGGCTCGTCCTGATCAGCTCGACCCTGGTGGCGCTGCGCACGCCGCCGGCCCCCGACAACAGCCCGAACCGGCTCGTGCGTCGCTACCGCGACCGCATGGGCCCGGCCCACCGGTGGCTGCTGGTGGGCGTCGCCGTGCTGCTGACCCTGCGGATCGGGTCGGCCGCACTGGACCAGTGGCAACCGTGGGTGCTGTTCCTGCACGGGCCCGACCTGGGCGTGCGCGCCCCCGAGGTCGGCTGGGACCTCGGCTACCACCTGTTCCGCCTGCCGTTCCTGGCGCTCGTGAGCTCGTGGCTGCGTCAGCTGCTGCTCGTGGCGCTGGGCCTGGCCGTGTACGGCTACCTGGCCAGCGGGGCGTTGCGCCTGCCGCGGGGCGGGCGGCGCTCGAACCCGCGCGTGCTGCGGCACGTGGCGGTGCTCGTCGCGGCCCTCGCCCTCGTCCAGGCCGCCAGCTACGTGTTCGTGAGCTGGCCCGCGACGGCCACCGACCGTTCCGGACCCTTCGACGGGGTCGGCTGGACCATCGTGCACGTGGTGCTGCCGGGCCTGGCCGTGCTCGCGGTGGTCGCCCTGCTCACCGGCTGGATCGGGATCTGGACCGCCCGGACCCGGCGCTGGCGTCCGCTCGCCTGGGCGGTGGGGACCTGGGCGGTGCTGCAGGTCGTGGTGCTGTCCGTCCTGCCGGCGGTCGTCCAGCAGGTGGTCGTGCGCCCCGCCGAGGCTGCCCGCGAGCTGCCCTACATCGCCCACAACCTCGAGGCCACCCGGGACGCCTACCGGCTCGACGCCGTCGAGGACGTCACCGTCGAGTTCGCCGACGGCATCGACGGGGCGCCGACCGACGCCCAGGCCGACGACCTCGACCGCATGCCGCTGTTCAGCGAGGACCAGCTGGCCCGCCCGCTGCAGGTGCTGGTGGGCACGACCGCCACGCGCATCAGCGACGTCGACCTCGACCGGTACGAGATCGACGGGGTGCGCCGCCCCGTGCTGCTGGCCACCCGCAACGTCAACCGCGCCGACCTGCCCGAACGTGGCTGGGTCAACACCCACCTCGTCTACACGCACGGCGACGGCGTGGTGGCCCTGCCCGCCGACGAGCCGGCACCCGACGGCCGCCCCGCCGTGGCCTCCGCCGCCGCGGACCTGGGCCTCGAGCGCCCCGAGCTGTACTTCGGCGAGGGCCTCGACGACTGGTACGCGATCGTCGGCACCCAGCGCCGTGAGTTCGGCGGCACCGCCTTCGACGCCGACACGGGCATCCCCCTCGACTCCGCCTTCCGCCGTGCCGTGCTGGCGCTGACCGTCGGGCAGTTCGAGCCCTTCGTGTCGGCCGAGCTCACCGACGACTCCCAGCTGCTGTTCCGCCGCAGCGTGCGCGAGCGGCTCGACGCCCTCGCCCCGTTCCTGCGCTTCGACGGCAACGCCTACCCGGTCGTCACCGGCGGGCGGGTCACCTGGGTCATCGACGGCTACACCACGGCGTCGACCTACCCGCACGCCCAGTTCGCGCGACGCACCGCCGTGCCGGACCGCAGTGGCCTCGCCGGCGGGGGCTACAACTACCTGCACGCCTCGGTCAAGGCCACCGTGGACGCCTACGACGGCAGCGTGCACCTGTACCGCACCGAGGTGGGCGGGGCCGACGACCCCATCCTCGACGCCTGGATGGAGATCTTCCCCGGCCTGGTCGAGCCCATCGACCAGATGCCCGACGACCTGCGGGCGCACCTGCTGTACCCGCAGGACCTGCTGACGGTGCAGACGGCGATGCTCGGCCGCTACCACGTCGAGGACGCCGAGACGCTGTTCAACGGCTCGGACAGCTGGGCCATCAGCGCCGCCCCCGGCGACGGCGTGGCCCGCGGCAACGACCAGGAGCGCACCACCGGCCCCTCGATGGCGGTGTCGCTGTTCATGCCCGGCGAGGGCGAGCTCGGCGGCCACTGGGTCGCGATCCGCCCCTACGGCCCCGGTGCGGCCGACAAGCCCACCTCCACCCGCGACATCATGACCGGGATCGCCGTGGCCGACCACGACGACCCCGAACGGCTCCGGCTGGTGCGCTTCGCCGACAGCCCGGGCCGCCCCGTCGCCAGCCCGCTGGTGGCCCAGAGCGCCATCGACACCGACGGCGACCTGGCCAGCCTGTTCACGCTGCTCAACGCCAACGGCTCAGCGGTGCAGTTCGGTCCCATGACGCCGCTGCCGCTGGACGGGGCGATGGTGTGGGCACGGCCGATCATCGTCACCGGGACCGCCGACACCACCACGCCCCGCCTGTACGGCGTGGCCGCCGTCAGCAACGGGCTCGTCGGCGTCGGCGACGAGGTCGCGCCGGCCCTGACCCACCTCGACGTCGACCCGGACCTGTCGGACGCCACGGCGCCGACTCAGGAGGACTCCTCGTCGGCCTCGTAGGCCGCGATGACCTCGTCGACGGGGCCGTCGGCCCGCAGCACGCCCTTCTCGATCCACAGGGCACGTTCGCACTGGTTGCTGATGCTGGTCAGCGAGTGGCTGACCAGCAGCAGCGTGCCGGCCTGCTCGAGCATCCCCTGGATGCGCTGGGTGGACTTGCGCTTGAACTTCTTGTCCCCCACCGCCAGCGCCTCGTCGATCAGCAGGATCTCGGGGCGCTGGGAGGTCGCGATCGCGAAGTGCAGGCGCGCCTTCATCCCCGACGAGTAGGTGCGCAGCGGGCGGTTGAGGGCCTCGCCGAGGTCGGTGAAGCGCCCGATCTCCTCGATGCGGTCGTCGAGCTCGTCGCGGCTCATCCCGAGGGCGAGGCACCCGATGCGGATGTTGCGCCACCCCGACGCGACGGGGATCAGCGTCGCGCCCACGCCCAGCAGCTTGGGTTCGGCCGAGACCAGGATCTCCCCCGACGTCGGGGGCAGCAGGCCCGCCAGGGCGGTCAGCAGGGTCGACTTGCCGGACCCGTTGGAGCCGATCACGCCGACCGACTCGCCCTTGTGGACGTCGAAGGACAGGCCCTTGAGGGCGTGGACGACGCTGCGCCCGGTGCCCTTCTGGTAGACGAGCCGGTCGCGGATCGCCGCGCGGCGGTCCTCGTAGATCTCGTACTCGAGGTGCAGGTCCCGCACCCGGATCGACAGCGGCGCGCTCATGACAGCCCGTACCGCCACTCGGCCGCACGGAAGAACCGGAAGCCGAACCACAGCAGCGCGAAGGACAGCACGGTGGTCTGCACCACGTCGGCGATGATGATCGTCTCGCCGAGGAAGATCCACCGGTAGAGGTTGATCATCTGCGCCAGCGGGTTGAGGCGCAGGATGGTCTTGGCCAGCGCCGGCACGCCGTCGCGGTTGGCCAGCGTGGCGATCGGGATCATCACGCCGGACAGGTACCGCAGCAGCTGGAAGATGAACGGGATCAGCTGCTCGATGTCGCGGTAGGCGTCGTTGAGCCGCGCGGCGATGAAGGCCGCCCCGAGCGTGAAGGCGCTGTGCACCAGCACCACCAGCGGCAGCAGCAGCCAGCGCTTGGACAGCCCCAGCACGCTGCCGCTCGAGTCGGTGAGCGCGTAGATCTCGACCACGACGGCCAGGATCCCGAGCTCGATGGCGAAGCTCATGAGGTTGCTGACCACCGCGGACACCGGCAGCAGGGCCCGGGGGAAGCGGATCGCCTTGATCAGCCCGCTGTTGGACGGCAGGGCCTTGGCCCCGGCGGTGAAGCACTTCTGGGTGAAGCGGAACGCGAACAGCCCGACGGTCAGCCACGGCAGGAAGTTGTCGGGGCGACCACCGCCGAGCAGCGTGCCGAACACGAAGTAGTACACCCCGATCGTCAGGATCGGGTTGCCCAGGTGCCACACGTTGCCGATCAGCGTGGTCTTGTGCTGCGTGCGCAGCTCCTCGAGGGGCACCTCGACGGCGAACTCGCGACGCTCCCACATCTGCCGCAGGTACTGGGACGTCGAGACGTCGGCGTTGATCGACGTCAGACCGTCGTCGACCTCGCGCGAGACGATGGTGTCGGTCATCGAGGGTCCCGGGGGCGTCCAGCAGCGACCGGGGACGGTATCAGCGCCACGGGGCCCCTCTGACGACCGGCGAGCCCGGCGACGCGCGGCGACCGCGCGACGCGCCCGTGGTGGCGAGCGGATGACGCTCGGACGGTAGTGACGGGGCTCGTGCCGGACATATCCCTCCTGCGTGCCTCCCGCCCCACGGGAGGTGGCGAGCCGAACTTCCGGGTGGCTCGTCCCGTGACATGCATCAGGGGGTGCACGACGTGACCTGGACCCGAACGGCGGCTGCCAGTGCGGCCGTGGCGGTTCTGGCCATGCTGCTGCTGGCGGTCATGGCCCTTCCCGCCATGGCAGCGGGGCGTCACGCCGGGCGGGCACAGCACCCGGGCAACGCACGGTTCGAGGGGCGAACCATCGACCTCATGACAGGGTGGGGAGACGCACGGGCATGTGTCGTCTGGCACCAGGACGGCGAGACGGACTGCTTCCGCACGGACGAGGACGCGGAGCAGGCCGTCACGCAGCGCGACCGGGCCGTCGCCCTGGCCGCCCTGCATGCCGTCGGCCCGCAGGCGGTCCGACCGGCCGACTGGCGACTCGCGGGCCCGGCCGTGCCGCAGGTCGGTGCGATCAGCACCTGCGCCGACTGGCTGACCCTGTACGAGCACGTCGGGTTCGCGGGGCGCTCCCTGCGGTTCCACGACCAGTCGATCTACCAGGACCTGGCCGACTGGGGGTTCGCGGCACAGACCTCGTCCTACCGCATCGGGGGCTGCGCGACGACGCTGCGGGACAGCGGCTGGGACGCCTACCCGGGCTCGACCGGGGCGGGCGACACCGCTGCCAGCATGCTCTCGGGCTGGAACGACCGCATCCGCTACCTGCGGATCAGCTGATGCGCGACCTCGCCGCGGCGCGGCGGGGCCACGAACCCGACGACCGGTTCCGTCGCCTCTTCGACGACCACTACCGCATCGTGATGGCCTACGCGCTGCGCCGGACGAGTGCGTCCGACGACGCGAACGACGTCACCAACGAGACCTTCACCGTCGCGTGGCGCAGGCTGGAGGACGTCCCGGAGGACCGTGACGGCCAGGTGTCGTGGCTGCTGGCCACCGCCCGCCGGGTCCTGGCCAACACCCACCGCGGTCAACGCCGTCGTCGTGCCCTGCTGTCCCGTGTGCAGGCCGAGGGCACCGACACCGACAGCCGCGACATCGGGGAGGCGGCGACCGAGGTCGCGCTCGTGCGTGCCGCCCTCGCCGAGCTGGCCGAGGTCGACCGCGAGATCCTGCGGCTGGCCGCCTGGGAGGACCTCCCCCACGCCCAGATCGCCGAGATCCTGGACCTGTCGGTCTCGGCGGTCTCCGTGCGGCTCCACCGTGCTCGTCAGCGCCTGGGCGAGGCCCTGGCGCTGCTCGAGGCCGACGCGCAGGGGGGTGACGCATGACACGCGACCCCCTCGACCGCCTGCGCGACGCCGACCCGCTGCGCGAGCTGCCCCTGCCCGACGCGCAGGACCCGGCGGCCCGCGCCATGCGCGAGGCCGTGCTGGCCGGCCAGCCCAGCGAGCTGGACCAGCGGCGTCGCCGGCGGCGCTGGCTGACCGGCGTGGCCGTGGCCGCCGCCGTCGCCACGGCCGCCGCCGTGGCCGTCACCACCTCACGCGTGCAGGACCCCGTCCGGGTCGGCTGCTACGACGCCCCGTCCACGCAGGCCAGCACGGCGGTGGTGCAGGTCGGCGAGGACGGCCCCGTGGCCACCTGCGAGGCGCTGTGGGCCACCGGCCAGATCGACCCGGGCGTGACCGACCCGGCCGACATCCCGCCCCTGGTCGCCTGCACGCTCGAGTCCGGCGCCGTGGGCGTGTTCCCCGCCAGCAGCTGCGACGCGTCGTCGACACCCCGCTGCCCTCGCCCACGCCGCAGGACACGGCCACGACCACGCCGCCCGCGCCCTCTCCCTCGCCCTCGCCCACGGCGACCCCGTCGCCGCCCGTGGGTCTGCCCATCCCCGACTACGGCACCGACGACGAGCGCGTCCGACGGGCGATGGAGCAGATCCGGCTCGCGCTGATGGACCGGTGCCTCCGCCTGGACGCGGCGATCGAGGTGGCCGAGCAGGCGCTCGAGGCCGAGGGGCTCGAGGGCTGGACCATCGGTCCGGTCATCGACGACTACCCCGACGACGCCTGTGCGGGCTTCTTCCCCGACACCAGCGAGCAGTTCGTCGGGTTCGTCCCGGACGAACCCGCCCCCGGCCAGACCCCCGAGGGCTGACAGGCGGCTGCGCCAGGTCCCGATGTCGCGTCCCGTCCGCCTGCAGCCCGAGCATCGAGCCGAGGGCTGACGGGCGGCTGCGCCACGTTGCCGATGTGACACGCCGTCCGCCTGCAGCCCGAGCATCGTGGAGGGCTGACAGGCGGCGCGGGGCGGCCGGCGGTGCGACCCCCCGAGGTGTCGCACCGTGCCGGCCGCCCGAGATGTGGGACCGGCCCGCTGGTGGGGCGCCCGGTCAAGGGGGGCGAGCCTGACCGAGGTCCACCAGCGGGCCGATCGTCCGCTCCACGGCGTCCCCTGCGGAGCGGGACACCTTCGATGTGGAGCAGGCGGTGCACTCCCCACCCCCGTGGGGAAAGAGCACCTGCCCCAGACATGTCCGGCACCCCCGCCGGGCCTACACGCCCGTCCGATGTCGTGCGCCATACTGGGCCGATCTGCCGGGCACGGCACAGGACCCGCGACGTGGTGGGAGCGCGCGGTCAGCCGCCGTCGCCGGGGCGGTCGTCGTGGAACTGCTGGGACCGCCGGGAGGCCGCGAGGATCAGGCCACCGAACAGGATCCCGGCGACCAGGCCGGACACCAGGGCGGGGACGGCGGGCACACCCAGGAAGGCGGCGATCCCGCCGACGGCGAGCAGGCCGATGACGAAGGCGGTGAGGGCGGCGCGCACGGTGCGGTCCATCAGCGAGCTCCGTCGGGATCGTGGTCGTCGAGGTCGTGGTCGGCTGCGGGCGGCGACTCGTCCGGGTCCCGGGGGACGTGGCCGCCGTAGACGTCGCTGCGGCGTCGGCTGTCGCCGGCGAACAGCACCACGGCCGCGGCCGGCACGATCGCCACGAGGCTGAGCCCCAGGGCACGCAGCACCAGGGCGGCCGGCGCGAGCAGCAGCGCGGCGAGAACGAAGACGACCAGGCCGAGCCCCAGCCAGAGCAGAGAACGTCGCACGGCTACACGTCGAGGGTGGCGTACCGGGCATTGGTCTGGATGAACTCGCGACGCGACTCGACGTCCTCGCCCATGAGGATCGTGAACATCTCGTCCGCGACGGCGGCGTCCTCCATGGTCACCAGCCGCAGCGTGCGGTTGTCGGGGTTCATCGTGGTCTCCCAGAGCTGCTCCGGGTCCATCTCGCCCAGGCCCTTGAACCGCTGGACGTCGGGCTTGCCGTCCTGGGGGAGGTCGGCCATGATCCCGTCCCGTTCGGGGTCGCTGTAGGCGTACTCCACCCAGTTCTTCCGCTTGCTGTGCTTGATCTGGTACAGCGGCGGCTGGGCCAGGAAGACGTACCCGGCCTCGATCAGCGGCTTCATGTGGCGGAACAGGAAGGTCAGCAGCAGGGTCCGGATGTGGGCGCCGTCGACGTCGGCGTCCGCCATCAGGATGAGCTTGTGGTACCGGGCCCGGGTGACGTCGAAGTCGTCCGCGAAGCCGGTGCCCATGGCGGTGATCAGCGCCTGCACCTCGTTGTTGCGCAGGGTCTTGGCCAGGTTGGCCTTCTCGACGTTGATGATCTTGCCGCGGATCGGCAGGATCGCCTGGGTACGCCGGTCGCGGGCCATCTTGGCCGAGCCACCGGCCGAGTCACCCTCGACGATGTAGAGCTCGGACTCGGCCGGGTCCTTGGTCTGGCAGTCGGCGAGCTTGCCCGGCAGCGAGGTCGATTCGAGCAGTGACTTGCGCCGGGTGAGGTCGCGTGCCTTGCGGGCGGCGATGCGTGCGTGCGCCTCGCCCTCGGCCTTGCTGATGATCGCCTTGGCGTCGGTGGGGTGCTCCTCGAGCCACTGCTGCAGGCGCTCGTAGGTCACCTTCTGCACGAAGCTCTTGACCTCGGTGTTGCCGAGCTTGGTCTTGGTCTGGCCCTCGAACTGGGGATCCCCGACCTTGACCGAGATGATGGCGATCAGGCCCGAGCGCAGGTCGTCGCCGGTCAGCGAATCGACGTCCTTGGACTTCAGGAGGTTCTTGTCCTTGGCGTAGCGGTTGACCACGGAGGTCAGGGCCGTGCGGAAGCCCTCCTCGTGGGTGCCGCCCTCGTGGGTGTTGATGGTGTTGGCGTAGCTGAGGATGGAGTCGTTGAAGTCCTGGATCCACTGCAGGGAGACCTCCACCGACTGGGCGCCGGTGGACTCGAGGACCTCCTCGGCCTCGTAGTGGATCGGGTCGTGCAGGCCGTCCTTGTTCCGCGTGGAACGCAGGTGGTCGACGAAGTCGGCCAGGCCGTTGGGGGCGTGGAACTCCCACTCGCGGGTGGTGCCCTCCTCGGCGTCGGCGTCGGGCCGCTCACGCTCGTCGACCAGGACGATCCGCAGGCCGGCGGTGAGGAAGGCGGTGTCGCGGAGGCGCCGCACGATGGTGCCGACGGTGAACTCGACGGATTCGAAGATCTGCTCGTCGGGCCAGAACGTGATCGTGGTGCCGGTGTCGTCGGCGTCGCCGACACGCTCGACCGGGCCGAGCGGGACGCCGCGGCTGTACTCCTGCCGGTACAGCCCGCCGTCGCGGCGCACCTCGGCGAGGACACGGCTGGACAGGGCGTTGACCACCGAGATGCCCACGCCGTGCAGCCCGCCGGAGACGGCGTAGGCGGTGCTGTCGAACTTGCCGCCGGCGTGCAGGACGGTCAGCACGACCTCCAGCGCGGAGCGGTTCTCCTTCTCGTGCAGGTCGACGGGGATGCCCGAGCCGTCGTCGGCCACCCGCACCGCCCCGTCGGCGGTCAGGGTGACGTCGATGCGGCTGCAGCGCCCCGCCAGCGCCTCGTCGACCGAGTTGTCCACGACCTCCCACACCAGGTGGTGCAGGCCGCGGGCCCCGGTGGAGCCGATGTACATGCCGGGGCGCTTGCGCACGGCCTCGAGCCCCTCGAGGACCGTGATGTTCTTGGCGCTGTAGTCGGCATTGGGTCCAGCAGCCACGGCGGTCCTTGTGAGGTCGGGTCGAGCCAGGGCCGGCCGTGTCGTGCCCCGCGTGCGGGGCGACGGACGGGCCCGATGCGGACGACAACGAGCGTCCGCGCAGTGGCCCGTGATGGTACCAGCGGGAGGGGTGGCGCCCCGGGCGGACCCACACCCGCGAGACGCCCGTCCGGCTACCCCTCGAGCTCGTCCACGGTCCGCGGCCAGTCGTCCTTGAGCAGGCGCGACAGGCTGCGGTCGGCCAGCACCTTGCCGCCGGTCTGGCAGCGGGGGCAGTAGTTGGTCTCGTTGTCCGCGTACCGGATCCGCTGCACCGGCGTGCCGCACACCGGGCACGGCTGCTCGTAGCGCCCGTGGACGGCGAAGTCGGGGCGGAACGCGGTGACCTCCTCGGGGAAGCCCTCGCCGGTCTGCTCCCGCAGACGGGCGACCCAGTGCTCGAGCGTGGCCACCACGGCCTCGCGCAGCCGCGCGATCTCGTCGGCGTCGAGGCGGCTGGTGGTCTGCACCGGCGACATCCCGGCGGCGTGCAGGATCTCGTCGCTGAAGGCGTTGCCGATCCCGGAGAACAGCCGCGGGTCGGTCAGGGCCCGCTTGAGCGTGCGGTTCTCGCGGGTGAGCGCCTCGGTGAACGTGGCCAGGTCGGCCTCGAGCGGCTCGACCCCGCCCCGGTCGTGGCCCTCGCGCAGGGCCTGCTCGCCCCGCACCACGTGCAGCGAGGCGCGCTTCTTCGTGCCCGCCTCGGTGAGGATCGCCGTCCCGGAGGGGAAGTCGAAGGCGGCCAGGCCGATGCGGCCGGGGACCTTGGCCCCGTGGTCGCGCCACCGCAGCCGCCCGGCGATCATCAGGTGCAGGACGAGGAAGAGCGGCTCCGGTTCGCCGGGGACGTCCTCGAAGGCGAACACCAGCCGCTTGCCGAGCCGACGGACGTCGGTCACCACCTGGCCCTCGACCGCCGACACGGGCGGGTCGTAGGTCTTCAGCAGCGAGAACGACGTGATCCGCAGCCGTTCGAGCACGTCGCCGAGCACCCGCGACCGCAGGGCGGCGCGGTAGTCCTCGATGTCGGGCAGCTCGGGCACGGCCGGCATGGTCGCGCAGCCGGCCGCGCGGCGGCAAGCCGTCAGGCTGCCAGGGTCCGGGCGAGGGCGAGCTGCTCGTCGGCGCGGGCCAGGCCGGTCAGGTGGGCCTCGGCCAGCACGGCCGGGTCGAACCCGGCGAGCACCTCGGCGTCCCAGTCGCAGGCGGCGTAGGCGAGGACCGCCTGCAGGACGCGACCGAGACGGCCCTCGTGGCTCACCACGGCGGCCCGCACGGCCGGGGTCAGCGGCAGGTCGGCGGTGGCCACGTCGACCGGGATGCCGAGCAGCAGGTCGACGGCCGACAGCAGCCCCACCGTCCGGTACTCCGCGTCGGGCTCCCCGAGGGCGGCCGCAACCACCGCGCAGGCCTCGGCACGCGCGAGGGCGACGCGAGCGGTCTCCTCGGGCGGACGTTCGGCCTGCAGGAGCAGCAGGACCCCGGCGAGCTGGCGCAGGACCTGCGGCCCGACCAGCACGACCGCGCGGCGCACCGACCCGACGTCGTGGCGCAGGCCCGTGCGGGCGGACCGGACGAAGCGCAGGACCTGCAGGGACAGGGTGGGGCTGGCGGTGACCGCCTGCTCGATCGCGTCCACGGTGACGTCGGGGTCGGCGAGCAGCGACACCAGGCGCAGCAGCGCGGCCTGGTCGCGGCCGAGCCGACGGCCCTGGACCAGCCGGGGCCGCGACAGCACGGTCCCGGTGAACAGGTCGAACCCGGCGTCGAGGCAGTCGTCGTGGAGCTCGTGGCGGTCCACGCCCCGTGCCACGATCGTCGCCCCGACCTGCTGCAGCCGCTGGCGTCGGGCACGTCGCTCGTCGGGGGCGAGTGCGGCCACGTCGACGGCCACCCAGTCCGCGCCGTCGGCCAGCGCGGCCAGGTGGGGGTGGGCGATGGGGTCGGCGACCTGCATCCGCAGGCCGCCCCGACGTGCCGCGTGGAGCATGGCGACCAGGTCGTCGTCGGGGGCGTTGTCCGCGTCGACGGCGAGGACGAGCCGGTCCAGGGGCAGGTGGGCCAGCACGCCGTCGCGCAGCATGGTGTCGGACAGGCCGAGCAGGACGTCCCGTCCGCCGGCCACCCGGTCCAGGCCGATGTCGATCATCCCGGCCACGAACACGTCGGCGTGACGGTCCGGGGCCGCGTCGTCGTCCGCCGGACTGCCCAGCAGCTCGTAGGCGACGACCTCGAGCCGGCGGTCGTGGACCGGACGCCGACCGAGCCGGACCGTGGGGACGGATCGCGATGTGGGCACGGTCGTGGTCACGGTGGGCGGCCTCGCAGGATCGTCTCGGTCTCCCCCGGCGCGCCCCGGCGCGCCACCCGCCCCGTCGGCGTCGATGCCACCGGCTTGAGCAACCCCCACCCGCACCCCCCCTCACCCCGCGGGCGCGCGGTCAGCGCCCTCGCGCGTCCGGACGGCCGACCACCACGTTGACCGACCCGACGACAGGCTCCCCCATGGCCGCGTTGACG
Organism: uncultured bacterium; assembly: GCA_963796225.1. Taxonomy (GTDB): domain Bacteria; phylum Actinomycetota; class Nitriliruptoria; order Nitriliruptorales; family Nitriliruptoraceae; genus CAWCLK01. The sequence goes on along the minus strand of CAWCLK010000005.1, from coordinate 99,741 downwards.
TTCAGCTGCAGCTGGCCGGTGAGGTAGCGCAGCTGGGTGGCCCACTGCGGGCTGGATGCCGCCACGGTGAGCACGCCGCCGCTGATCCGCACGGGCTGGCAGTGCTGGGCGAGCTCGGGGCCGACGACCTCCTCCCAGCGGTCGAAGACGGTCGCGCCCCGCAGCTTCTCGCCCCACCGCCGGTCGCGGACGACGCCGTCGAGCAGCTCACCGAGCGACTCGGGCCCGTGGGGGACCCGGACCACCTGGGAACGATCGGCGACGGTCCAGTCGTCGTCACCGGGCGGTGCCGGGTCGAACTCCTGGCGGTCCTGCCCGGCCCGGCGACGGGCCCCACGTGCCCGACGACGCGCGTACACCGACGGGTCCCGGTCGGTGCCCCACGTGACGCGGCGGTCGTCCTCGGGGCGGCGGGGCGTGCTCACGCGGCACCCCCGACGTCGAGGTCGTCCAGCTCGTCGGGGTCGGCGGGCACCACGACGGGGCGGGGCGCGAGGTGGCTGCGCCCGTCGGTGATGCGCACGTCCACGTAGCGGCCCTCCAGGGGCACGTCGGCCTGCACCGCGGCGGTGACGATGACCTGGGGCCAGTCCCGGCAGGCGGCGGCCAGCTGCTCGCGGCGTCGGGCGTCGAGCTCGGAGAACACGTCGTCGAGCAGCACCACGGGCCGGTCACCGACGTCGGCGAGGACCTCGAAGGTGGCCAGCCGCAGGGCCAGCGCCAGCGACCAGGCCTCGCCCTGGCTGGCGTGCGTGCGGGCCGACAACGCCCCGATGGCGAGGTCGAGGTCGTCGCGGTGCGGCCCCACCAGCGTGACCCCACGAGCCACCTCGTCGGCCGACACCTCGGCCTGGGCGGCCTGCAGCTCGGCGGCCAGCGCGTCGCGGTCCGGGACCCCCCGGTCCGGGTCGCCCGCCACCTGCGTGCCGGTCGAGGAGCGGTAGGTCAGCCCCACCGGCTCGGGGCGGTCGGCGATCCGCCGGTAGGTCGCGTCCACGGGCCCGGCCAGGGCGTGCACGACTGCGATCCGGGCCGCGAGCAGCCCCGCCCCGTGGCCGATCAGCTGCTCGGTCCAGGTGTCCAGCGTGGCCAGGGCGGCGTCCCGGGCGCTGCCGGACAGGCCGCGAGCCTGCTTGAGCAGCTGGTTGCGCTGGCGCAGCACCCGGTCGTACTCGGCCTTGGCGGCGGCGTAGGCGGGACGACGCTGCGACAGCAGGTCGTCGAGGAACCGGCGCCGCTGGTCCGGTTCGCCCCGCACGATCGCGAGGTCCTCGGGCGCGAACAGCACGGCACGCAGCACGCCCAGCGCGTCGGCGGCCCGGCGCACGTCCTGGCCGTCGACCCGGGTCCGGGTGCGCCGTCCGGTGCCGATCTCGAGCTCGAGGGTGCGTCGACGGCCCTCGTCGGTGCGCACCTGCACCCGGACCACCCCGAGGTCGGCACCGGCGCGGACGAGGGCGGTGTCACCCGCCACGCGGTGGCTGGACCCGGTCGCGGCCCGCACCAGGGCCTCGAGCAGGTTGGTCTTGCCCTGGGCGTTGGGGCCCAGCAGGACCGTCACCCCGGGCTGCAGGTCCAGGGACGCCGACGCGTAGCTGCGGACGTCCTGGACCTCCAGACGGGTGACCTGCATGGCCGAGTCAACCTTCCGTGGGTTGGGCTGCTCGTCCGACTCGGGCTCAGTTCACCCGCATGGGCATGAGCAGGTAGGTGAAGTCGTCGGCGGGGCCCTCGTCGCCCTCGGCGGGCTGCGGGCGGATCACCGCCGGCTTGAGCCCGTCACGCAGCTCGACGCGGATCTTCTCGGTGCCGGTGGCCTCGAGGCCCGCGAGCAGCAGCCCCGGGTTGAACGCGATGGTGAGCCCCTCGCCGTCGATCTCGGCCGGCAGGGCCTCGGCGGCGTCACCGACCTCGGCGTTGTTGGCGCGCAGGTCGACGGTGCCGTCCTCGAAGGTCAGCGTCACGGGCGAGTTGGCCTTGCCCTGGGCCACGACCGACACGCGCTGCAACGCCTCGATCAGCGGGGCGCGTTCGATCACGACGGTGGTCTCGTGCGTCTCGGGGAGCAGCCCACGCACGTTCGGGAAGCTGCCCTCGATCAGCCGGCTGGTCAGGCGCCGGTCGCCGAGCAGGAACGACACCTGGCCGTCCTCGAGCACCACCGACACGGTCCCGCCGAGCTCGGTGGCAGCCTTGGCGGCCTCCTGCAGGGCGCGCGCCGGGACCAGCGAGTCACCGGTGACGGCCTGCTCCCACGGGATGGTCCGCATGGCCAGGCGGTAGCTGTCGGTCGCGGCGGCGGTCAGCTGCCCGTCGCCCGCCTCGAGCTTGACGCCGGTCAGGACGGGGCGGGCCTCCTCGGTCGAGGCAGCCCGGGCGACCTGGCCGACCAGGCGCGAGAACGCATCGGCCTTGACCAGCCCGGGTTCGAGGTCGGGGTCGGGGCTGGGCAGCGCCGGGAAGTCGTCGACCGGCATCCCGCGGACGTGGAACGTGGCGCGCCCGCAGTTGAGCTCGACCCGTTCGGCGTCCCCGGACAGCTCGACCGGGGCCTCGGGGAACTTGGCCACCAGCTGCGCCAGCAGCCGCCCGGGCAGCAGCGCCCGCCCGGGTTCGTCGATCTGCACGGGGATGGAGACCTCGGCCGCGACCTCGAGGTCGGTGGCCCGGCAGGTCAGCCGCCCGTCGGCGGCGTCGAGCAGCACGCCCGACAGCGCCGGCAGGGTCACCCGCGCCCCGACGGTCCGCGTCGCCCAGGAGATCGCCTCGGCGAACTCGGTCCGGTCAGCTCGCAGCTTCATGGTGTGGCTCCCGCACGGGACTTCCCCACAGGTCCGGAGAAGATCTTTGGAGAAGTACTGAGATTCATCGTCGTCATCGGGGGTGTGGACACTGGGGACAAACCCCCGTTCCTGCAGGTCAGCGCGCATGTCGGCATGTGGAGCCGGTGTGGAGCGGGGCGCGCCTCGTCCACTGCCGTCCCCATGACACGCGTGTAGTTCCGCGGGACGTGGGGACCACGGTAGTCGCCGTCCACCGCCCGTCCACGGACGATCCGCAGGCGGAGTGGGTCGGCCGTCCACGGTTCGTCCACGGACTCGCGGCTGTCGTCCACGTCCGTCCACCGCCTGTCCACCACGTTGTCCCCAGAGTTTTCCACAGACTGTGGGAACCGGCGAGCCGTGATCGGGGTGACAGGACCCGTCGACCGGCCCGTCGGGGCCGGTCGGAGAGCGCGGCAGGACCGCATCAGATGCCGCCGCGGGCGGTCGTGCGGATCCGGGCGGTGAGCTCCTGGACCTGCTCGTAGATCGCGTGCTTCTCCTTCATGAGGTTCGCGATCTTGTCCTTGGCGTGCATGACCGTGGAGTGGTCGCGTCCACCGAAGGACTTGCCGATCTGCGGGAAGCTCATGTCGGTCAGCTCGCGCACCAGGTACATGGCGACCTGGCGGGCGTTGACCAGCTGGCGGGTGCGTGACTCGGAGCACAGGTCGTCGACCGTCAGGCCGAAGAAGTCGGCCACGACGTCCATGATCAGGTCGGCCGTGATCTCGCGCTCGCGCTCGTCGGGCAGGACGTCCTTGAGCACACCCTCGGCCATGGTCACGTCGGGACGCGAGCCGGACAGGCTGGCGTAGGCGGCCACGCGGTGCAGGGCCCCCTCGAGCTCGCGGATGTTGGACCGGACCCGCTCACCGATCAGCTCGAGCACCTCGTGGGGCAGGTCGAGGCGTTCGGCCTCGGCCTTGCGACGCAGGATGGCGATGCGGGTCTCGAGCTCGGGAGGCTGCACGTCGACCATCAGGCCCCACTCGAAGCGGCTGCGGAGCCGGTCCTCGAGCTGGGCGATGGAGCGGGGCGCGCGGTCGCTGGAGATGACGATCTGCTTCTCGGCGTTGTGCAGCGCGTTGAAGGTGTGGAAGAACTCCTCCTGCGTGCGTTCTGCCCGCTCGAGGAACTGGATGTCGTCGATGAGCAGCACGTCGATCTCGCGGTAGCGGCGCTGGAAGCCCGCCGATCCCTTGTTCTGGATGGACGTGATGAACTCGTTGGTGAACTGCTCGGTCGTGACGTAGCGGACGCTCAGCCGGCTGTAGAGGCGCTGGACGTAGTGGCCGATGGCGTGCAGCAGGTGGGTCTTGCCCAGCCCCGAGCCGCCGTAGATGAACAGCGGGTTGTAGGACTTGGCCGGCGCCTCGGCCACCGCGACCGCCGCGGCGTGGGCGAAGCGGTTGGACTGGCCGATCACGAAGTGGTCGAACAGGTACTTGGGGTTGAGCTGGCTGTCGGTGTCCGGCGTCTCGGGCAGCCAGACCGTGGGCCCGTCCGGACGCGACAGGACCCCACGGTCCGACGCGCCGGCCAGGTCGCCGGGGACCGGCGTACCGGTGTGCGCGGCCGGCGGCGGTGCCGTGGGGGCCACCGGCGGCGGGTCGACGTGCGGGGTCGGCGTGCCGGTGTGCGAGGGGGGCGGGGTGCCGTGGGCCGGTGGGGGGCCGCCGGGCCCCTGGGCCGCGTCCGTCGCGGGGCGGGGGCGGGGCGTGGCCGGGCTCGGTCGTCGGGGCGTGGCGGCGCGGGGCGACCTCGGGCAGGTCGGCCGGCGACAGGGACGCCCCGCCGGGCTGGACCGTGATCACCACGTGCAGCTGACGGCCCGCGGCCTGGGACAGGTGGGTGCGCAGCTCGTCACCGAGCTTGAGGTCGAGCCACTCGCGGGCGAAGGAGTGGGGCGTGGCCAGCACGAGCGTGTCGTCGGAGAACCCGACCGGCTCGGTGGCCTCCAACCACTGGCGGGCGACGGGGGAGCCCGCCCGCGGCATGATCAGGTCGAGGCACTGCTGCCACAACGACGCCAGGTCGAGGGGTCCGACAGGATCCACGTACAACTCCAGGCACGGTTCGAGGTCTCGGTACGACTGCGTCATCGGTCGGGACGACACGTGACGACGGGACCAGGAACGGGCCCTCCCGTCCACAGGTATGTCCACAAGCTGTGGAAAGACCGAACGGTCACGTGGTCCGGAGACCGGGGGAAGGCCCATGGCGCGACCGGGAGTGCGGGGTCAGTTCCCCCCGCGGCGGCTCTCGACGCCGAGCGGTCGGGAGCATAGGCACACCGCTGGCGGCGGTGCAAGGGGTTTTCCACAATGCGCGTGTCTGCGCGGTGGTCGAGCGGTTCGTGCCCGATCTGCGCGATCCGCCCGGATTCGGTGCGCCCCGGGACGTGACCTGTGCTACTCGCGTGCGCGTCATCCTCCCTGGGTGGACGTGCCCCGTCCCGACCCCGGGAACTGCCCCGCCACGACCGTGCCGTCGTTCGGGCCCCGCACGCTCCTGGCGGCGGGTTGCCCCGACTCCGCCACCCTCCGTAGACTGCCCCGGTCGACTGCCGCACCCCCGGCACCGGCGCGGACTCACACGAGCACCTCTCTCACCTGCCTCCCGCGCCCCGCGTGCCTGCCGGCCCCTTCGTCCCCGGAGGTCCCTCCATGAAGCGCACCTTCCAGCCCAACAACCGCCGCCGGAACAAGAAGCACGGCTTCCGCGCCCGGATGCAGACTCGCGCCGGTCGCGCGATCGTCAAGAACCGTCGCCGCAAGGGCCGCAAGCAGCTCAGCGCCTGAGTCCCTCGTGGTCGCGCCCACGGTGTCGGCACCCGAACGCCTCCGCGCCTCGTCCGACATCTCCGCCGTGTTCGCCGCTCGTCGCTCCCGCGCCGGGCGGCTGCTCGTCGTGCACGACCGTCCCCGTGGCGATGCGGACCCCACCCGTGTGGCCGTCGTGGCGTCACGACGGGTCGGCGGGGCCGTCCAGCGCAACCGTGCGAAGCGACTGCTGCGAGAGGCGGTCCGATCCCTGCCCTGGGCGTCGGGCCACGACCTCGTGCTGACCGCGCGTGCCGCGTGTGCGACCGCCCACGTCACGGACGTGACCGACGACCTGCGGGCCGCGGCGCGCGGCCTCGACCTCGTGAGCACCCCGTGTCCGTGACGACCCCGGACCCCACCACGGATCGGCGCCCGTCGCCGATCGCGCGCGTGCTCATGTTCCTCGTGGGCCTGTACCAGCGCACCGCGCTGCTGCGCACTCCCCGGTGCCGCTTCCACCCGACCTGCTCCCAGTACGCCGTGGACAGCCTGCGTGTGCACGGCGCCGTCCGAGGACTGGGCTACGCCATCGCCCGCGTCGCGCGGTGCCATCCGTGGCACCCCGGCGGGTTCGACCCCGTCAAGCCTCCCCGCTGAAGAAGAAGTGACCCGTGAGCGAACTCTGGAACGGCTTCCGCGACCTGTTCGTCGATGCGCTGAGGGTGCTGCACTCGGCCCTGAGCTTCGTCGGTGACGAGCCGGCGTGGGGCTTCGCGATCATCGCCCTGACGCTGATCGTGCGGGTGCTGCTGCTGCCCTCTGGCCATCAAGCAGACCCGCTCGATGCGCGCCATGCAGCAGCTGCAGCCCAAGATCAAGGCGATCCAGAAGAAGTACAAGACGGATCGCGACCTGATGCGCAAGGACCCGGAGCGGTACAAGGCGCAGCGTCAGAAGATGAACGAGGAGATGACGGCGCTGTACCAGGAGGCCGGCGTCAACCCGGCCGGCGGCTGTCTGCCGCTGCTGGCGCAGGCCCCGATCTTCATCGCGCTGTTCAGTGTCCTGCGCGCGCCCCTGGAGGGCCACCCGGCCGGCACGGTGCTCGGCGACCTGTTGCGCTCCGACTTCTACTTCTTCACGCCGAACGACACCGGCCTGACCACGCCGGCGAACGCGGCCGGCTTCTGGGGCATCGCCCTGATCGTGCTGATGGCGGCCAGCATGTTCTGGTCGCAGCGCCAGATGATGGCCAAGAACACGGCGGCCAGCGACGGGGCGCAGGCGCAGCAGCAGAAGGTGCTGATGTACGTCATGCCGCTGTTCCTGGCGTTCATCTCCTTCAACTTCCCGATGGGTGTGCTCCTGTACTGGGTCACCACCAACGTCTGGCAGATCGCCCAGCAGGCGATCGTGCTCCACGAGGTGGAGGTCCACCCCGAGGGTCCGACCTCGTCGGGGCACCACCACAAGGACGGCGGATCCGACGCGAAGCCGAGCGCACCGAAGGCCGGCGGGGGCAAGGCCGCGTCGTCGCGTCCGGCCACCAACGGGTCCCCCAAGGCTTCCAAGCCCGGGCCTGCCAAGGCCAAGAACAACGGCAAGCCCGCCACCAAGGGCTCGTCCGACCATCTTCCTTCTCGCCGCTCGCGCCGTGGGCGCGGGTGAGCAGGTCGACCAACAAGGAGTCAGATCGATGAGCACGCGCGCCACGGCACAGGGCGACGACCTCGCCAAGGTCCTTCGCACCGCCCTGGGTGACCTGTTCGACCAGGACGTCAAGGTCCAGGTGTCGGTCCCCCGCGACGCGGAGGTCTCGGAGGTGTCGATCTCGCTCGAGGCCGCCATCGCGTGGGCCTCGGACGACGACGAGGACGACGACGAGGCGGACGACGCCAGCTCCACCGACCGCTCCGAGGAGGGTGACCCGACCCTGGACGACGAGGCCGACGCTGCCGCCGACTTCGTCGAGGGCCTGCTCGACGCCCTGGACCTTCCCGGGCACCTGAAGATCCGCATCCTCGACGACGAGGACCAGGCCGAGGTCGAGATCGTCGACGTCGGTGGCGGGGCGCTGATCGGTCGCCGCGGGCAGACGCTGGAGGCGATCCAGGAGCTGCTGCGCTCGGCCATGCAGCGCGAGTTCCAGCAGCGCTCCCGGGTGAAGGTCGACGTCGAGGGCTACCGCGCCCGGCGTCTCGAGAAGCTGCTGGAGAAGGCCGAGGACGCGATCGAGGACGCCCTCGACACCGGCGAGCCGCAGCGGCTCGAGCCCATGGACGTCTTCGAGCGCAAGGCCGTCCACCGTCTGGTCGGTGACCACGAGGGTGTCGCCAGCCGCAGCCAGGGCCGAGAGCCCGGCCGGCGGGTCGTCATCGAGGTCGAGGACTGACGGTCCCACTCGCACTCCCCCACAGCGCCCGGGACGATGTCCCGGGCGCTGTCGTTTGTCGCAGGTTCCACGTGAAACGCGTGCAGCGGGGCGTAATCCGCTGTTGACCAGTCGAAATGCGCGAGAAGCGAGTGCTCACGTCTGGATTCAGCTCGACATGTCTCTGATCCGCGTCTTCTCCGTTCTCCGCCGCGTGCGTGGCATCTGTCACGCATCCCTGCAGGTCAGAGACCATTTGGCGTGGACTGCGACGCGTCAGGGGGCGCCCAGGATGGTGAAGCGCCGTACGCGTCCCGCCTGGAGGTGGTCCGACTCCCCTGACGATATGACCGCGTCTGCCGGGTTGCACGTGGGACGCCGCGCACCGTCCGTCCCCTCGCCGCCCGTCGGGCCAGCTGGATCGGCCTGTCGGCCAGGTTCTCGATGGCACGTGGCCTTCACAAGAGCGTGGTGACCTCGAGTGGCGTGGGAGCGCCTTCACACGCCAGTCGCCACGGCCAGCAGCAGTGCGCGCCTCCCGGGGAGCGAACGCCGCCCGAGTGGTGTCCCGCCAGCCACGCCGTGCACCTCGTCAGATGCAGCATGTGATCCGTGCGATGCCTACGGCGTCCCACGGCGCCGCGTGACGGGGCATGCGCTGGCGCCGGACGACGCGGGGCCGGGGGGACAGCACGGTTCCCGGCGGAGTTTGCTCGACGTCTCCCGAGCCGGCACGGCAGCCGGCGCGGGCACGCAGACCGTGAGTGGCCGCTGGGGGCGGACGCAGGATCCCAGCGATGTCCGCACGGTCCCCGGGCAGTGGTGCTGCGGCGCTTCTCGAGGGTCGGAACACGACGGGCGCGCGGGACCGGGGCGTCCTCGGAAGGGATATCCGGTGATGCGGGCCGCGTTGCAGCGGCGCCGTCGCGGGGTCCCTCCTCGCCGTCTTGGCTGTCGGCACGGGGGCTGGGTTGGCATCCTGGCGCTCTCGCGAAAGGCGCAGGGGGCCACGCCAGGCCGTGAAGGCGCGTTTGAGTCAGCTTTCATGCGGTCGGCCGAGCGTTCCACGTGGAACTGCGGGTCACCGCCCCCCGGCGGGACCGCGATTGTTCCCCGTGGAACGGCGGGGGCACCCGACGACGCCCGCGGCGGCAAGAACGACCGCTACCCTGGATGTTCCCCGTGGAACCTGGGTCTCGCGGGCGCCCTCATGCGCGCTAGCCTCCGCGCCATGCCACTCACTGACATCCAGGACGCGCACCTCGAACACTTCGTGTCGGCGGTCGAGGCATCCCCGCACAACCTGGTGTCGAAGCGCGCCCGGACCGAGCTCCGCGAACGCCACCTTCCGGAGTGTGTGGCCTTCGCCGAGTCCCTTCCCCGCGGCCCCGCCCGGGTCCTGGACGTGGGCTCGGGTGGTGGCTTCCCCGGTCTCGTCGTCGCCATCCTGCGTCCCGATCTCGACGTCACGCTCCTCGACGCGACTCGGAAGAAGGTCGAGTTCCTGCGGTCGGTGGCTGCGGAGCTCGATCTCCCCGTCACCGCGATCCATGGCCGCGCGGAGGAGGTGGCGCGCACGGAGCTTGGAGGATCGTTCGACCTGGTGACCGCACGTGCGGTCGCGCCGCTGGAGCGGCTCGTCGGGTGGACGGTCCCCTTCCTGCGCCCCGGCGGGTTCGTCTATGCCATCAAGGGGGGACGGTGGGAGGAGGAGCTCGAGGCTGCGGTCGGCGCACTGCGCGACTGGGGTGCCGAGATCGCGGCCACGCCCGAGGAGCTTGGGGACAGCCCGGAAGGAACCCGGCCGCTCGTTGTTATCATCCGCCGCACCCCGCGTCCCGGGGCCACGAGCATTGAGGGGAAGCGTTGAACTGGCGACGACGACAGCGCGGCGCTCCGCCCGCTCCCCTCGGGCCGCCCCCCGAGATGCGTGACCGGCCCGCCGGCACCGGCGAGGGCGCGTCCTCCGCCGACCTTCCTTCCTCGGTCGAGCCGGTCGATGACGCTGCCCCTGACACCCCTGCGCCGGTGCACCCCGCTCGCCCCGCAGCCCCCGGACGACGCGCCCCGCGACGTCGAGGACGCGCCATCCGAACCGGTTCATCACACGGCTGCCCCGGACGTGCCCGATGCTCCGGACGTGCACCGACGCCCCGTCGCCAGCCCCCGAAACGCCCGCCGCGACGACCGCGGTGCCCGAGCCCGGGCCCCGCGCCCTCCCGACGCAGGACCTCGGGGAGGTGCCCACCTCGGAGCCCACGCCGCCCCCCACCACGCACGCGATCGTGATGGCGGTCACCAACCAGAAGGGTGGGGTGGGCAAGACCACGACGACCGTGTCCCTCGGTGCGGCTCTGGCGGCCGAGGGGCTGGACGTCCTGGTCGTGGACCTGGACCCCCAGGGGAACGCGACCACGGGACTGGGTCTGCGCGTCTCGGAGGGCGCCCCGTCGACCTACCGCGTGATCGTCGAGCAGATGCCGCTCGAGGACGCGGCGGAACCCACGGCGGTGCGTCGGCTGCACATCGTGCCCTCGAGCCTGGACCTCGCCGGGGCCGAGATCGAGCTCGTCCCGCAGTTCTCCCGCGAGCATCGTCTGCGCTCGGCGCTGGACGCCGTCCGTGACCAGTACGACGTCGTGCTCATCGACTGCCCTCCGTCGCTGGGGCTGCTGACCGTGAACGCCCTGGTCGCCTCCGACCAGGTGCTCGTGCCCATCCAGTGCGAGTACTACGCACTGGAAGGCCTGGGGCAGCTCATGCGCACGATCGAGATGGTGCGCAGTGGGCTGAACAACGCCCTGCAGCTCGGCGGCGTGCTCATGACGATGTACGACGGTCGGACCAACCTCTCCCAGCAGGTCGTCGACGAGGTGCGGGGACACTTCGGCGAGCTGGCCTTCAGCACCGTCATCCCTCGGACCGTGCGCCTGTCCGAGGCGCCGTCGTACGGCCAGCCCATCACGGAGTTCGACCCGTCGAGCCGCGGGGCGCGGGCCTACCAGCGCCTCGCTCGCGAGCTCGCTCGACGGCTCGGCCTGGTCGCGGATGACGACGGTGGGCCCGTGAGTGCCCTCGACGCGCTGCTGGGCGCGTCCCCGACAGCCCCGGACCACGCTGCGGCCCCGGATCACGAACACGACCCTCCGGCCACCAGCGACGACGCACCAGAATCCTCTCAGACCGACGATGATCCGGGGACCCCCGGCGGTGCCGCTCCAGACCGTGTTGCGGACGACAGCGGTCGATCCTGACGCGTCGGACGGGCACATCGCGCCGCAGGCGACCGGCGGCCCGGACACCGACGACCCGATGTTCCACGTGGACCCCTCGTCCACGCCCCAGCGCCCCGAGGAGGGCTCGTCATGGCAGAGGTGAACCGCCGCGGTGGACTGGGACGTGGGCTCGCTGCCCTCATCCCGCCGGGTGAGCAGGACCGGGCCACGCTGGAGGAGATCGCCGTCAGCGCGATCATCCCGAACCCTCGCCAGCCGCGGGGCGTGTTCGACGACGAGGAGATCGAGGGCCTGGCCCAGAGCATCCGGGACGTCGGCGTGCTCCAGCCTGTCGTGGTCCGCCCGCTCGATGGGCACCAGTACGAGCTGATCGCCGGGGAGCGTCGACTGCGAGCCTCGAAGGTCGCGGGCCGGACCCGGATCCCCGCGGTGGTGCGCCACACCGAGGACGCGGACCTGCTCAAGGAAGCGCTGATCGAGAACATCCACCGGGTGCAGCTCAACCCGCTGGAGGAGGGCGCGGCCTACCAGCAGCTGCTGGAGGACTTCGGGGTCACCCAGGAGGAGCTCGCCCAGCGACTCGGGAAGTCCCGGCCCACGATCACCAACGCCATGCGCCTGCTCTCGTTGCCGCCCGCCGTGCAGCGCCGGGTGGCCGCCGGGGTCCTGTCGGCAGGTCACGCCAAGGCGGTGCTCGCCCTGCCCGACCGCGCCAGCCAGGAACAGCTGGCCGACCGCATCGTCGCGGAGGGCATGTCGGTACGCGCCACCGAGGAGGTCGTCCGGCTGCGGCTGCTCGACGATGACGACGCGCCCTCCAGCTCGGGCAGCTCCACGGGTTCGGGCAGCAGCCGCAGCAGCGGGGGCAGCCCGTCCCGCAGGGTCACCGCCCCGGGCCTGATCGACCTGCAGGACGACCTGTCCGACGCCCTCGCCGCCCGGGTCAAGATCTCGATGGGTGCGCGCAAGGGCAACATCCGCATCGAGTTCGGGTCGGTCGACGACCTCGAGCGCATCGTCGGGGTCATCGCCCGGGGGTTGCAGGCGGACATCTCACTGGGCGACTGAGGATCCCGTTCCCGGGGCGCGCGTCTGCGCGCCCCGCCACGGCCCCGCGCGCCCCGTCGGGACGCGCAGGCGGCCGCCTGGGCCCCTGGGCCCTCAGGCGCCCTCGGGGCGCTCCAGGGTGGTCACGTTCCCGTCCGCGTCGCCGAGCAGCGCCACGGTGGCCAGGTCGACGAACAGCCCGTGCTCGGCGATGCCGGGGATGAGCGACAGCGCGACGTCCATCGCCTCGGGGTCCTCGATCCCGCCGGGCATGTGGCAGTCCAGGATCACGTTGCCGTTGTCGGTCGCGTAGTCGCCGGCGCCCCGCACCGTGACCTCGAACCCCAGGTCGCGCACCCGCCGGGTCACGGGGCCGGCGGCGAAGGGCACGACCTCGACGGGCAGGGCGAAGGAGTCCGCGAGGCGGTCCACGACCTTGTCCGTCGTGGCGATGACGAGCATCCGGTCGGCCATGGCGGCGACGACCTTCTCGCGCAGCAGCGCCCCGCCGCCGCCCTTGGTCAGCACCAGGTCGTCGGTGAGCTCGTCCGCGCCGTCGACGCACAGGTCGAGCCGGTCGACCTCGGCCGGGTCCAGCAGCCCGATCCCGAGCTCGCGACAGCGCTGTTCGGTGGCCCGGGAGGTGGGCACGCCCTGGACCTGCAGGCCACGGTCGGCCAGCCCGTCGAGGAAGTGGGCGACGGTGGAACCGGTGCCCAGCCCGAGGCGCATGCCGTCCTCGACCTGTTCGGCGGCAGCGCGGCCGGCGGCCCGCTTGGCGTCGTCACCCATCGGCCTGCTCCTCCTCACGCCAGCCCTGCAGCAGCAGCGGCAGCTCTCCGAGCCCGTCGAGCACGAGGTCCGGCTCGACGCCGTCCGGCAGCTCCTGCAGCTGCCCCCACGGCCCGCGACGCAGCCAGCAGGTGCGCATCCCGAAGGCCATGGCCGGCAGCACGTCGTTGTCCACCCGGTCGCCGACGTACAGGACCTGGCCCGGCTCGTCGGCACCCACGAGGTCCATGATGGCACGGAAGAAGCCCTCGTCCGGCTTCTCGGCCAGCAGGTCGTCGCTGGTGGCGAGCACGTCGTGGGGCAGGTGCAGGTCGAGCAGCTGCTGACGGCGCCGGGCGGGCTGGTTCCCGGCGATGCCGACCCGCACCCCCATGGCCAGCAGCTCCTCGAGGCACATGCGCACGTCGGAGTAGACGTCCTCGTCCGTGAAGCCGCCGTAGCGACGTTCGTGCTCGCCCTCGAACTCGCGCCACTCGGTGTTGGGGGCCACGTGCGGGAAGACGACCTCGTGGTCCTCCCCCTGGGCGATGGCCGCGCCGAGCACCGCGGCGAAGGTGAACCGCGAGATGCCCAGGATGTCGGCCCAGATGGCCCACACACGGGTCTCGTCGATCAGGACCTCGCCGACGTCGAACACGACGACGTGCGGGGCGGGACCGTCGAGGTCGGTGGCCTCGCGGGGTGTGATGTCGAGGTCGAGGTCGTCGAGCTCGTCGTCCAGGGCGTCGAGGTCCTCGATGTCGGGGGTGGTGAAGACCCCGGTGTCCTCGCTCATGCCCCGTCCCCCTCGAGGGCCAGCTCGAGGATGCGCTCGCACAGGTCCTGGAAGGACATGCCGGCCGCCTGCGCCCCGAGGGGCAGCAGCGACGTCTCGGTCAGGCCCGGGCACGTGTCGAGCTCGAGCAGGTGCGGGACGCCCTCGGGGTCGACCACCAGGTCCGCCCGCGTGACGTGCCGGGCCCCGATCGCGGCGTAGGCGCGCTGGGCGGCGTCCTCGCAGGCAGCCCGGACGTCGTCGTCGAGCCGGGCGGGCACGTGGAACTCGGTGGCCCCGGCGGTGTACCGGGCCGCGAAGTCGTAGGCGCCCTCCTTGGGGCGGATCTCCACCGGGGGCAGGGGTTGGCCGCCGACCAGCGACACGGCGACCTCGGTGCCCGGGACGAACTGCTCGACGAGCACCGCCTCGGCGTAGGAGAACGCCCCGACGATGGCGGCGGGCAGCCGGGCCGGGTCCTCCACGATCGACAGGCCGAGCGAGGATCCCCCGGTCGCCGGCTTGACCACCAGCGGGGTGCCGAGCTCGGCCGCCAGCCGGTCGATGACGGCCGCCGCGCCCATGTCCCGGAACGCCTGCTGGGACAGCACGACGTTGGCGGGCACGGCGATGCCCTGCCGGTCGAACAGGCCCTGCGCGATCGGCTTGTTCCATGCCAGCGACGACGCCAGGACGTCCGGGCCGGTGTAGGGCAGCCCGAGCAGCTCGAGCAGCGACTGCACGGTGCCGTCCTCCCCGGCGCTGCCGTGCAGGCACAGGAAGGCCACGTCGTAGGGCGCGGCGGTCAACTGGGTGATCATCGACGCGTCGACGTCGATGCGTTCGACCTGGTGGCCGCGGTCGGCCAGTGCGTCGGCCACGCGGCTGCCGGAGCGCAGGCTCACCTCGCGTTCGAGCGAGCTGCCCCCGGCCAACACGGCGACTCGGTGTGTCACGACGGGTCTCCTCGTGGTCGTGGGTCCCGGCCGCGTCCGGCTACGGCGAGGTGTCCCCGTAGACGGCGCGGACCAGCTCGAGCTCGGTGTGCAGCAGCTCGCCGAGTCGCGCGGCGCCCTCGCGGATGCGGTCGGGGGTCGGGAAGGAGTAGCACAGGCGCATCTGCGAGGTGCCGGACCCGTCGGCGTAGAAGCCCGAGCCGGGCACGTAGGCGACGCGCTGCGAGACCGCCTTGGCCAGCAGGTCGGAGGTGTCGACCCCGGCAGGCACGGTCAGCCAGATGTAGAAGCCCCCGATCGGGTGCGTCCAGGTCACGCCGGCGGGCATCTCGGCCTCGAGCGCGTCGAGCAGCGTCTCGGCCCGTTCCTGGTAGATCTTGCGGAACCGTGCCACCTGGTCCTGCCACGGCTGGGTGGCGAACCACCGCTCCACGATCATCTGGGTCAGCGCGGAGGGGCACAGGTCGGCGGCCTCGCGCAGCAGCACCAGCTTGTCGCGGATCGGGGCGGGGGCGGCGATCCAGCCCGTGCGCATCCCGGGGGCGAAGGTCTTGGAGACGGTGCCGACGTAGATCACCCGGTCGGGCACCAGCTCGCGCAGGCTCGGCCAGGTGCGCCCGTCGAAGTCCAGCAGGCCGTAGGGGTTGTCCTCGAGGATGAGCAGGTCGCGTTCCTCGGCCAGCTCGGCCAGCTGGTGCCGACGCTCGACCGACAGCGACACCCCGGCCGGGTTCTGGTGGTTCGGGATGACGTACACGAAGGTGCAGCGTCGCCCCTCGGCGGCGACCTGGTCGAGGGTCTCCTCGAGCAGGTCGATGCGCATGCCGTCCTCGTCCATCTCGACGTGGCGGATGTCGGCCTGCATCGACTTCAGCGCCCCGAGCCCGCCGACGTAGGTCGGACCCTCGGCGATCACGACGTCCCCGGGGTCCACGAAGCAGGTGGCGATCAGCTCGAGCGCCTGCTGGCCCCCGACGGTGACGACCAGGTCGTCGGCGTGGGCGGGCACGCCTTCGTGGCGCATGACCTCGACCAGCTGCTCGCGCAGCTCCGGGCGGCCCTGTCCGATCCCGTACTGCAGGGCCGTGGGGCCCTCCTCGCGCAGCAGGCGGGTGACCACGTCCTCGACCGCGTCGAAGTCCAGGGCCGCGGTGTAGGGCTGGCCCCCGGCGAACGAGACCACCTCCGGGCGGGAGGCCACGGAGAACAGCGCGCGGATGGCGGATGCCGACAGCCCACTCACCCGCGTGGCGTACCGGTGCAGGTAGGGGTCGGTGTCGAGGCGCACGTGGAACCGCCGGGTCGAGGATGCCCCCGAGCGTACGTCCTCGGGTGGACCGGCCGGCAACGTCGACGGGCGCGTCCGAACGGTGACCACGCCGGTAGCGTGCACCGGAGCAGGAGGTGTGGTCGTGACGCCGCAGCAGCCCCAGCCCCGTCGCCACGCCGCCGGAGGGTGGCGGCGCGCGGCCGTCGGCCTGCTCGTGGGCGCCGGGTTCGGGGCGTGGGTGACCCGAGTGGTCCCGCCGGACCGCACCTGGCCACCCGGGGGCCTCGGTGACCTCCGTGCAGGTGCCACTGAGCTCGCGGCGGTGCGTCGAGGTCGCTCGCGATGACCCGCAAGGTCCGGCCGCTGGACGGCGAGGCCATCGAGTCGCTCCCCGACCGGTGCCGTGCCTGCCTGTTCTGGGAGCTCGGCCGCCCCCGCCCCGATGCGTCCGACCACGACGAGCTCGCAGGCGACCCGCTGGTGGCCAAGCAGGCCTGGACCACCAACCAGGTGCTGGCGGGGCGGCCGCCGGGCCGCGTGGTGCGCATCGACGACGAGGTCGCCGGGTTCGCCCTGTTCGGCCCGACCGACCAGTTCGCGCCCCGCCGTCCGCCGGTTCCCGGGGCGTCCCGGGACGCGCTGCTGCTGGCCACGCTGTGGGTCGGCGCCCCGCACCGCAAGCACGGGGTGGGACGGCTGCTGGTGCAGTCGGCGCTGAAGGAGGCCCTGCGCCTGGGCCTGCCCGCCGTGGAGGCCTACGGGGACCGGCGCTGGCGCGAGTCGGACTGCGTGCTGCCGGTGACCTGGCTGCTGCACGAGGGGTTCGAGGTGGCCACCGAGCACCCGCGGTACCCGCTGATGCGGCTGGACACCAAGCGCACTGTGCGGTGGACCGAGGCGATCGAGCACGCCGTGGAGGAGGTCCTCGACCTGCTCCCCCGCCGCAGTCCCGCCCCGGCCCCGGCTCCGGACGGCGGCGTGGGCATGCCGGTTCCCGCCCCGGAGTCACGGCGGCTGCTCGCGGACCCGACCCCGCCGGGGTCGAACGGCTGACGCTGCCGGCCTGATGTGGCGCGTCCCGCGGCCGACGGGACGGACACGGCCACGGCAGCAGTGCTTGCCCGAGTGACCATCTTGCTAACTACAGCAAGCACTGGCATGCTGTGCCTGGTCGCGCAGCACGGCGCGGCCGAGTCCCCGCCCGCCGACCCGAGGTCTCTCCCATGCTGTTCCTGGATGCTGGCTGCGCCGAGCTGCTGACCGGGCAGGAGGAGGGCTGGGCGCACGACCTGGCCACCTGCGGCCTGCCGCTGGAGGTCGTGGGACGGACCTCGCTGCCGTCCACCCACGGTCCGGTCGAGCACCTGGCCGTGCAGTGCCCTCGCGGCCACCGCTACACCCACGTGGCCCCGCCGGTGCGCCCTGCCGACGTCGAGGTCGACGCCGAGGTCGACGCCAGCGCCTTCGACGAGGCGGCCTGACCGGGCCCGGAGACGTCGCGGGCGTTCTACGCTTGGCCGGGGCGCTCCCCCGGCCCGCGCCCCGGGAGCCATCCGTGACCACCGCGACGTCGACCACCATCACGGACCTCACGGCCCAGTTCCGCGCGGCGTTGTCGGACCCCCGACGGGTGGGCGGGCTGCTTGCTGCCGACGAGGTCGCGGGTCTGCCGGTGCACCCGTTCCCGGCCCCCCGCCGCTCGGAGGACGGCCGCACGCGGCTCGGGCTGCTGCTGACCATGCGGTCGATCCTCGGTGACCTGATCGCCCGCCCCGACCTGCTGCTGACCGGCACCAGCCACACCATCCACCCGGACGTGGACGACGCCTCCGACCACGACCTCGTGCACGACGTGGTGATCGAGCAGGGCGAGCTGGACCTCGAGGTGCCCCCGTCGGTGGCCCTGGCCCGGTTCGGGATCCACGCGTCGGGGTTCGGCGGCATCGACCCGGACCCGCTGTACGCGCCCCAGACGGTGCTGCTCGGTGGCCACGGCAGCGGCGGCCACCTGGTGCTGCTGCGGGCCCACCTGACCGCCCCGATCCACGACACCGAGATCGCGTTGCCCTCGTCGGACGTGCGTGACGACCTCGAGGCACTGCGCCAGCGCATCTGGCGGCAGTACGCCTACACGCAGCTGCGCAGTCGCATGCGGGGCTGACCGACCGCCGTCAGCCCAGCATCCAGTCGGCCACGGCGTCGCTCAGGCATCCCGCGACGATCCCCTGGTACTCGGGGTCGGTGAGCAGCCGCCCCTCCTCGGGGTGGGTGAGGAAGCCCACCTCGACCGCGATGGCCACGGCACGCGATTCGCGCAGGAGCGCGGACGTCGACGGGTGGGCGCGGCAGTTCGGGGTGCCGGTGGCGTCGCAGATGCGTTCGACCGCCTCGGTGGCGAGCCGTCGACCGCGTTCCGAGATCGAGCCCTCGTGGCCGAAGTAGGTCGCCGACGCCCCGCGGGCGGCGGTCGAGCCGGGCAGTCCGTTGCAGTGCACGGACACGATCGCCTCGACGCCCTCGCGGTTGGCCTGGGCGGCGCGGCGTGACGCGGTGGGGGTGGTGCCGGGGCCGCGGGCGAGCACCGGTCGGGCCCCGAGCGCCGCGAGGCGACCGTGCAGCCGGTTGGCGATCGCCCAGGTCACCTCGTGCTCCGGGACGCCGCCGGGCGAGACGAACCCCGGGTCGTCGGGCCCGTGGGAGGCGTCGATGAGCAGCGGCACGCCGGCCATGGTCGGACGGTGGCTGGGCACGGCGAGGTGGCGTTCGCGGACGGCGGCGGCGGGCACGGCCTGGTGCGAACGGTGCAGGCGACGCAGCCCGTCGAAGGTCTCGGGACCGGCCGTGCCGTCGTCCACGAGCCCGGTGTTGGCCTGGAAGTCGACGACCGCGGCGCGGGTGTCGGAACCGAAGATGCCGTCGACCTGGCCGGAGTCGAACCCGAGCCGGTTCAGCCGTTCCTGCAGGTCACGCACGTCGTCGCCCCGCTGCATGGGACGGGTCAGGTACAGCAGGCGGTCCCCGAGCGAGAAGCTGGCCTCGACGAGCGATCGCCAGGTGTCCCGGCCGACGACGCCGTCCGCCACGAGGCCCCGGGACTGCTGGAAGGCGCGCACGGCGGCGTGTGTGCCGTCGGCGAACTCGCCCGGCACGTCACCGTCGACGGCGACGCCGAAGCTCCGCCAGCCGCCGCTGGACGTCCTCCACCGACGGGCCCGTGTCGCCCAACCTGATGATCCGCATCGCGCAGAGCCTACGGGGCCCGTCGACCGCCTCCGACGGGTCGCCCGTCCACCCGTGCAGACAGACGCACACCCGCCCGTCGCGCCCGTCCACCCGATGGGCACACGCCACACGGCGCCGACCACCCGCCCGTCGAACGCCGCGCTGCACGGCGTCCCGATGGGCCACACGCCGACGCGGCGGCGACGGGCGCACTCGACAAGAGAGAAGCCGCGGCGCTCCGTTCGGGGGGGCCGGAGCGCCGCGGCTTCGAGAGCGGCGGAGCGAGGGGGGGTCGCTACCGCCGCGAGCTGGTCAGATGAACCCGTCGAGGTCGGCGAGCAGGGCCTGCTTGGGCTTGGCGCCGACGATCCGCTTGGCGGGCTCGCCGTCCTTGAAGACCAGCAGGGTGGGGATGCTCATCACGCCGTAGGCGCGGGCGGTGGCGGGGTTCTCGTCGACGTTGAGCTTCATGACCTTCATGCTGCCGGCCTGCTCCTCGGCGATCTCGTCGACGATGGGGCCGACCATCTTGCAGGGCCCGCACCACTCGGCCCAGAAGTCCACGAGCACCGGGGTGTCGGACTCGAGGACCTCGGTGCCGAACTTGTCGTCGGTGACGGGGGTTGCACCCATGGGGTCTCCATCTTCGGTCGGGACGTCGTCGGAGCAACGGTAGGGGGCCGACCACGCATTCCCGCGTTGCGGGTTCGGTGGTCGAGGGGTCGGGGACGGGGCGAGGGCGCGGGGCGCCCGGCCTGTTCGCGTCAGGCCGGTTCGCTGCGCCAGTGCTCCGCCGGGTCGACGGGGGCGTCGACGAGGTAGCGCTCGGCGTCGATGGCGGCGCGGCAGCCGGTGCCGGCGGCGGTGACGGCCTGGCGGTAGACGTGGTCCATCACGTCGCCACAGGCGAACACGCCGGGCACGTTGGTGCGGGTGGAGGGCTCGTCGACGACGAGGTAGCCCTCGTCGTCGGTGTCGAGCACGCCCTCGACCAGGGAGGTGTTGGGGATGTGCCCGATGGCCAGGAACACCCCGTCGGCGTCCATGTCGCGGGTCTGGCCGGACTCGGTGTCGGTCAGCTCGACCGCGGTGACCTGGCCGTCGGTGCCCTTGATCTCGGTCACGTTGGCGTTGAGGACGAACTCGATCTTGTCGTTCTTGAAGGCCCGGTCCTGCATGATCTTCGAGGCGCGCAGCTCGCTGCGGCGGTGCACGATCGACACCTTCGAGGCGAACTTGGTCAGGAAGGTCGCCTCCTCCATGGCCGAGTCGCCGCCGCCCACGACGACCACGTGCTTGTCGCGGAAGAAGAACCCGTCGCAGGTCGCGCAGGCCGACACGCCGCCGCCCCAGAGCTCGTCCTCGCCGGGCACGCCCAGCTTCCGCGGGCGGGCCCCGGTGGCCAGGATCAGGGCGTTGGCGAACACCTCGCCGTTGGAGGTCGTCACGATCCTGAAGGGCCGCTTCGACAGGTCCAGCTCGACCACGTCGTCGGTGATGAACGTCGTGCCGAAGCGTTCGGCCTGGGCGCGCATGTCCATGATCAGCTGCGGGCCCATGATCCCCTGCGGGAACCCGGGGTAGTTCTCGACGTCGGTGGTCAGGGTCAGCTGGCCCCCGGTGGGGCCGCCGGCGGTGATGCCCTCGATCAGCAGCGGCTCCAGCGAGGCACGGGCCGCGTAGGTGGCCGCGGTCAGGCCGGCCGGGCCGGAGCCGATGATGACGACGTCACGGGTCTGGGAGGTGGGTGCGGACATGGCGGGGGACCTCGCGGTCTGCGGGAGGGCCACGACGGGCCGGGTCTGTCATGGAGGCTAACGGGGCGACGCGGCGCTCCATTCCAGCCGCGAGGACTCGTGCGACGGCCGCCGTAGACTCGCCCCGATGGAGACCGACACCGCCCCGACGTGCGCCCGCCACCCGCGGGTCGAGACCCGCATCTCGTGCGTGCAGTGCGGCACCAACATCTGTCCCGACTGCATGGTGTCCGCGCCGGTCGGGTTCAAGTGCCCCGACTGTGCACGCCAGGCCCTGCGCGCCCGTGGGCTGGGCAAGCCGGAGCAGTACGTCAAGGGCGTGGCGGCCGGCGTCGGGGCGGCCGTGGTCGCGGCGTTCGTGCTCGCCCAGGTCTTCTCGTTCGGGTTCCTGACCTGGATCGCGGCCGGTGTGGCCGGCTACCTGGTGGCCGAGGCGGTCCGCCGCGGGGCGGGCGGCAATCGCGCGGACCCGTTCCGGTACCTGGCGATCGGCCTGGCCCTGCTGGCGGTGGCCGGGGCCTACGTGGTCGCGACGGGGAGCGTGGTCGCGGCGGGGCGGGTCGTCGGCAGCAACCCGCTGCGGCTGGTCACGTTCCTGGCCGCCGCGTACGGGGCGTTCCGCTCGACCGGCTAGCCGAGGTCGGACTGCACGAACAGGCGCGGCTGGCAGGTCTCGCGGTCGACCATCCACACCTCGAGTCGGGCGTACTCGCCGTCGGCGTCCGGCGCCAGGGCGGCGTAGACGACCACGGGCGTGCCGTCGGTGTCCTCGGCCAGCTCGGCGTACACCGGCACCACCGGGGCCGCCGCGTCCTCGTACAGGACCGCCAGGCACGCCCCGACGGTGGCCCGTTCGTCGTCGGAGACGTCCCCGCGCACCTGGACCTGCAGCGAGGTGGTCGCCGCGCTGGCCGGAGCTCTCGGCGCCGCGGTCTCGGCGCCGTCCTGGGCGTCCTCGGTCGTGTCCTGCCTGAGCGCCGGGGCGTCGGAGGGCAGGCCGAGGGTGACGGCGTAGTCCAGCGCCACGGCGGCCGGGTCCTCGGCGACCGGTCCGTCGGCCAGCGCGGCCTGCACGTCGGGGTCGTCGGCCAGGGCCTGCAGGTCGTCACGGTCGAGGGATCGGCCGCGGTCGACGATGACCGGGCCCTGGCTGGGCGCCAGCATGGATTCGGCCATGCCGGTGTCGTCGGCGCCGTCGAGCGCCACACCGGCGTCACCGCCGGCGCTCTCGCCGGCGTCGTCCCCACCGCCGGTGCTGACCAGGCCGATCCCGCCGGCGACCACCGCCACGACGGCCGCTGCGGCCGAGGCGGCCAGCAGCCAGCGGGGTGCGCCCCGCCGGGCCCGGCGGGCGGCCAGCTCGTCGGACAGCACCGCGTCGAGCTCGGGTGCCAGGCGCTGCTGGAGGCGGTCGGAGAAGCCGTCGGGCAGCGTGACGTCGTCGCGCAGCGCCGCCAGCGCCTCGTCGGAGCGGCGCAGGCGCGCGAGGTGGGCACGCAGCGCCGGGTCCCCGTCGAGCTCGGCCTCGAGGGCCGTGCGCTCGTCGGGGTCCAGGTCGCCGCTCAGGTACGCGGCGAGGCGTTCGCC
Organism: uncultured bacterium; assembly: GCA_963796225.1. Taxonomy (GTDB): domain Bacteria; phylum Actinomycetota; class Nitriliruptoria; order Nitriliruptorales; family Nitriliruptoraceae; genus CAWCLK01. Next base: position 77,159 of record CAWCLK010000005.1, on the reverse strand, counting down.
GGTGTCCACGGAGGAGCCTCTTCGGAGAAGGGGGGTGGGGGTCGCAGGAAGGAGGGTCGGAGGTGCGTGCAGGAGTGGGACGCCGCCATCACGACCGCGGTTGCGTCGTCGGCGGGGCTGCGCGGATCAGGCCGGAGGGCCCCGTGGGCGCCGGGACGGCGGCACGTCCGCGCTGGCGGGCCGGGCGCGGGGCGCGGTGGGGGCGGACGTCCCGCCGGTGGTCGTGTCGGCCAGCATCTCGGCCAGCTGCGCCCGCGCCCGGAAGACGCGGCTCTTGATCGTGCCCACCGGCATGTCGAGGATCTCGGCGGCCTCGGGGTAGCTGAGCCCCTCGATGGCGCACAGGACGATCAGGGTGCGCGACAGGTCGTCGAGCCGGGCCAGTGCGGCCTGGACCTCCAGGGCGGTCTCGCGCCCCGCCACCTCGTCGGGGGCGGTGTCCGGTGTCACGCCGGCGCCGACCTGGGCCTCGGTCACGTCGGCGACCGGGACGTGCGGTCGGCGTCCCTCGCGGCGCTGCAGGTCGCGGCAGGCGTTCACGGCGACCCGGTACACGAAGGTCGACCAGCGGCTGTCCCCGCGGAACTGGTGCGCCTTGCGGGCGAGGTGGACGAAGGTGTCCTGCGCGGCGTCCTCGGCGTCGGCCCGGGATCCCAGCTGGCGCAGGCAGATCGCGAAGACGCGGCGTTCGTAGCGTCGCACCAGCTCGGCGAAGGCCGCCTCGCGGTCGTTGCGAGCCCGCCCGGCGTCGACGTACACGGCGACGACGTCCTCGTCGGCGTGGTCGTCGAAGCCGATCACGTCGCGTCCTCGAGGCTGGTCGGCGTGGTCCCCTCGGGGTCGGACGGCCCGATGAACTTGAGCTCGGCGATCCCGACCCGGTTGCGGCCGTCGGCCGCGTCCACCGGCAGGTCGGTGATCAGGACCAGCCAGTAGCGGTGGGACTGCACCTCGGGCAGCGCGTAGGTGTCCGAGGCCGACTCGGCGTCGTACTCGGCGATCGTGGTGCCCCAGTCGATGAGGCTCTCGGCGCCCGTCGCCTCGGGCAGGACGTCGGCACCGAAGACCTTGAACGTCACGCCCGGGGCGCTGAAGTCGATCGAGATGGACGACACCGGTTGGTCGCCGAGCTCGAACCACAGGCCCACGCCGGGCTTGGCGCTGAGGGCGGAATCGCCGAGGTAGCCCTCGGTGTTCCACTGGGTGGTCACGTCACGGTCGAAGGCGTAGCTGACCTGGTCGGGGTTCTCGCCGTCGCGCCCGATCGGGTCGTAGTCCTGGGCGCGGAGGATCTCGAGGGAGTCGACCGGCGGGGCGGTCTCGTCCACCAGCGGCCCGCGCCCGCTGCTGGTCAGCGCCATGACCGCCACGGCCGTCAGCGCCATGCCGGCGAGGAACGCCAGGGCCATGCGCAGCTTCCCGCCCCGCCGCGGCCCCGCCGGCATGCCGGGGTCCGTCTCGGCCTCCGGGTCGACGATCGGGAAGTCGGGCAGCGACGGCTCGTCGGGCGGGTCCTGGTGGAGCAGCTCCCGGGTGAGCTCGTGCGGCTCGATGGCGTTGTTGAGCCCGCGCAGCGCGTGGGCCACGGCCGACACGTCGTTGAAGCGCTCGTTGGGGTCTCGGCGGGCGCACCGCACGATCACGTCCTCGAGGCGGCGGTCGACGTCGGCGCGGACCTGGCGGGGCGGGAGGATCTCGCGCGTCAGCCGGGCGGCGGCGGTGGCCGTGGGCGTGTCGCCGGAGAACGCCGGGCGCCCGGTGAGGCACTCGTACATCACCATGCCGAGGGCGTAGACGTCGGCGCGGCCGTCCACCTCGGCCCCCGTGTACTGCTCGGGCGCGATGTAGGTGGCCGTGCCGACGGTGGTGCCCTCGGCGGTCAGGTCGGTGGTGGCGCCGGTCAGGGCCTTGGCGATGCCGAAGTCGACGACCTTCACGATCCCCTCGGACGTGAACAGGATGTTCGCCGGCTTGATGTCGCGGTGGATCAGGCCCTGGGCGTGCGCTTCCGCCAGCGCCGCGGCGATCTGCTCGCCGATGGCGGCCACGGTCTGCCAGTCGTCGAGCGCCCCGTGGTCGCGCAGGACCTGCTTGAGGGTGGGGCCGTCGACGAACTCCATGACCAGGTAGACGACGTCGTCGACGCGCCCGGAGTCGTAGATCTGGATGGCGTTCGGGTGGTGCAGGCGCGCCGCGTTGCGGGATTCGCGTTCGAACCGGCGCACGGTGTCCTCGTCACCCACGAGGTGCGGGTGGAGGATCTTGATCGCCACGGAGCGGTCGAGCTGCTCGTCGTAGGCGCGCCACACGGTCGCGGCACCCCCCGAGGCGATGCTCTCCTCGAGGTGGTAGCGGCCGCCGGGACCGAGCCGTCGGACGGTCGGCCACGAGCTGTTGTCCGCCGACCGCGGGGCGGTCGGGACGGGCTCGGGTGGCGTGTCGGTGGGTCGACGTCCCTCGCTCACGGGCCCCACCTGGAGCGACGTGTCGCCGCGACGTCGGCGAGCCCCTCGAGCCCGGGGATCCGGTGCACGATCAGGGTGGGCGTCTCCTTGGTGACGGTGACCTCGACCGCGTCCTCCTGGACGACGAGGTCGACGACCTCGGCACCGCGGGATTCGGCCTCCGCCTGGGCGGCCTCGAGCGCGGAGGATTCGGAGGAGGTGCTGTCGTAGGTGTCGGCGGCGACGTCGGCGACCTGCTCGGCGTCCCCGTCCAGGGTCAGGGTGGTGATGGCGACGGCGAGCAGCTCGTAGCCGAAGAGCCCGACCACGGCCATGACGACGAGGAGCTGGGCCAGCCAGCCCGTGATGATGTCGCCCCGTTCGCCGCGCACGCCAGCACCCTCGTTCCGGTGGCCAAGTGTCCCATGCAGCGCGATGGGATGCACGTCTGCCGCGACGGTCGCGGCGGCGAGCGGCGGGGACGTCATCGCACCACCTCGAGCGTCGGGGAGCGCCGGCGCCGGGCTCCGATGGCGAGCAGGACCAGCACGACCCCGCCGATGATCAGCAGCGCCGGCTGGCTGATGGCCGTGGAGCGTACGGCCACGTCGGCGCTGTCGAGCAGCTTACGGTGCGTGGGGTCCCAGACACTGACCGTGACCTGGAAGGTGCCGCGGGCGGCGGCGCGGGCGCTGAAGGCCACCGTGCGCGACGCTCCCTCCGGCAGCGTGATGCGCTGGCTCTCGCCACCCTGCTCCCAGAGCAGTCCCGCACCGGAGGTCACCTCGACGAGCAGCTCGATGTCGCCGCCCTCGGTGCGGGTCAGGGTGATCGGGACCTCGCCCGTGTCGCTGGTGAGGGTGACCCCCGCCTCCTCCGGCAGCGTGACCTCCCCGAACGCATCGTCGGCCACCGCGCGCACGGCGAGGATGCGTGCCAGCGCCTCGGCCCCGGCGTCGGCCAGTGCCTCGGGCGTCAGGGCCCGCACCAGGGCGTCGTCGAGGTCGGCCACGGTCTGGCCGTCGAGCTCGGGCAGGCCGTCGGGCATCGCCACGCGGAGGGCGTCGAGCTGCTCGTGGGCGCTGGTGAGCTCGGACGTGACGGTGCCGGGGATGACCGCGGCGCCGGCGGCCAGCGCCGCCAGCGGGGCCTGGTCGGCGGGCCGCCGCGGGGTGCCCAGGTCCAGCCACGGGCTGTCGAGCAGGCCGGCCAGCAGGGCCGGGGCCACGGCGCGACCGGGGTCCCACTGCACGGGCGGCAGCACCAGCAACGCCCGGCCGTCCTCCCCGGGGCGGGTCTGGTGCATCAGGGCGGTCTCGGCCACCAGCCGTTGGCGGGCGATGGCGGGGCCCGCCTCGGTGGGCGGGTCGGCCAGGATCTGGGCCACGCCCGGGTCCGCGACCGTGCCGACCCGTTCCGGGACCTCGTCCTCGTCGTCCCCCACGCGCCGACGGGCGTGGCCCACGGCCAGGTCCTCGGCGAGCTGGCTGGTGGCCTGCAGCTGCTCGAAGGGCAGGAGCAGGTGCGTGTCGGGTTCGAGCAGGTCGAGCGCCCCCGGTGTCAGCGGGGTCGTGGCCAGGTACAGGTCGCTGGCCGGCGCTGGTCCGAGCAGCGCCTGGGTGCGTGTCCGCGCCGTCTGGATCGACGATTCCGCCATCTCGCGGATGCCCCTCGGCGCCGCGGCCAGCGCCGCGACGTCGGCCCGCCCGTACGGACCGACCACCAGGGGCATGGGGCTGTCCTCGGCCAGGGTCCGCAGCCGTTCCAGCAGGCGGGAGGCGACCGCGGCGGCGGGGTCGTCACTGGCCACCCGGGTCCCGTCCACGAGGGTGAACCCGTTGGCCCGGTCGGCCAGCTCCTCGACCAGCTCGGCCTCCGGGGCGAGCAGCACCGGGGCCTCGGGGCGGCGCTCGAGGGCCGACAGCAGCACGTCCACGCGGCCGCCCGGTGCCAGCGTCGCGGGGACGGCCTCGGGATAGCGCCCGGCGGCCGTGCGAGTCGTCGGTGCCGAGATCGGCCAGACCACCGTGGTCTGCAGCGGTCGGTCGAGCCGCTCGCGGTCGCGCAGGTGCACGACCGCGGTCACCACGTGGTCCAGCACGTCGGTGCCGTACAGCACCGAGATCTCCACCGGGTACACGTCGTTGGTGTTGGCCCAGCCGATCTGGTCGCCGTCGACGGTCAGTGCCTCGCCGGCGATGTCCCCCGCGGGCAGCTCGTCACCGTCCCGCACGTCGGCGCGCTCGACCACCCGCCGCTCGGTGTCCACCACCCCGTCGTCCAGGGCCTGGGTCAGCAGGCTGCGGGCCCCCTGCACCGACTCGTGGACCTCGACGACGACCTGCAGGTCGGCGACGTCGACCTCGCCCTCGTTCTCGATCAGGACCCGCAGGTCGAGGTCGTCGGCCTCGTCGGGCACCTCCTCGCCCTCGGGCACCAGCGCGGGGCCGACGACGCCGCTGAGCGAGGTCACCACCAGCCGCACCTGCGGGTCCGGCGTCGACAGCTCCTGGGCCCCGACGCCGGTCGGCACGACCAGCACCAGCGCCAGCAGCAGGGCGGCCAGCGCCCCGGCACGCCACCTCGTCAGGACCGGGCGGGTCCGACGGGCTGGGCCTGCTGCGGGCTGTCGTGCATGGCCTGTTCGACGAGCCGCCGCTCGTTGCGATGGGCCAGGCGCACCAGCGCGATCTCGATCGGTACCCACTCGACGTGCTCGGCCTCGTCGTCGCGTTCGCCGGGCGGATGCCCGTCCCACCACATGAAGTAGTAGTGAACGTACTTGTGGTAGCGGATCCGGTCGGGACGCCACACGAACCAGTAGTCGATGGTGCCGAGCAGGTGGGTGATCACCGCCCCGTGACCGGTCTCCTCGCGCACCTCCCGCAGGGCGGCCTGCTCCTCGGTCTCGCCCTCCTCGATCCCGCCCTTGGGCAGGGTCCACTGGGGGCGCCCCGCGGCGTTTCGGCGGGCGATCAGCAGCACCCACCGGCGGCCGTCGTCACGGTCGTCGCACACGACGCCTCCCGCGGACGTCGCGCGCTGCGTCGGGTACCTCGGCATGTCTCGACTGTATCGACGGCAGGTGCGCCGGGCGCGCGCCCGAACGTCCGGCTCGCCGTGCGGGCAGCGACCATTAGGGTCGGCTGGGTCCACCAGGAGGCCGGGGCGTGCGAGCACTCGTGCAGCGTGTGACCGAGGCCAGCGTCACCTCGGACGGCGTCGAGGTGGGACGCATCGGCCCGGGGCTGGTCGCGCTGGTCGGGGTCACCCACGACGACGACGAGGCGACCGCGCACCGCGTGGCCGACAAGCTCGCGGGGCTGCGCCTGTTCCCGGACGACGCCGGCGCCATGAACCTGTCGTGCGAGGACGTCGGCGGGAGCCTGCTCGTGGTCAGCCAGTTCACGCTGTACGGCGACGCCCGCAAGGGCCGGCGCCCGTCCTTTGTCCAGGCGGCCCGTCCCGAGGTCGCCGAGCCGCTGGTCGACGCCGTCGTGGCGCGGTTGCGCGACCGGGGGATCACCACGGCGACGGGGCGGTTCCGCACCGACATGCAGGTCCGGCTGGTCAACGACGGACCGGTGACGGTGATGGTCGAGCTCTGACGGTGGCCTACAGGTCCCCTGCGCACCTGCCGATGCGTTGATGGTGGGGCTGTCGTGGCCCCCGTGACGTCCATCTGCCGCCGTGACGCGAGAAGGATCTCCTCGTGGCCACCGTCAACGACTACCTGCAGCACTGCATCGAGCGCGGCGGGTCCGACCTGCACCTGAAGGCCGGCGGACCGGCCTACGTGCGCATCGACGGCGAGCTCAAGCCGATCACGCAGCTGCCGCCGCTGTCGCCCACGGACACCGAGGCGTTCGCGCTGGCGATGATGGACGAGCGCAACCGCCACATCTTCGAGGAGCGCGGCGAGGCCGACTTCGCCTACGCCCTGCCCGAGTCCGGTCAGCGCTTCCGCGTCAACGCCTTCCGGCAGCGGGGTGTCGTCGGCATGGTGCTGCGGCTGATCCTGTCGGGCGCCCCGAGCTTCGACGACCTCGGCCTGCCGCCGGTCGTCCGCAAGCTGTCCGAGGAGCACCGCGGCCTGGTCCTCGTGACCGGACCGACCGGCTCCGGCAAGACCACGACCACCGCGGCGATGATCGGCCACATCAACCGCATGCGCCGGTGCCACGTGGTCACCATCGAGGACCCGATCGAGGTCATGCACCGCGACGACGTCGCGATCATCGACCAGCGCGAGATCGGCGTGGACACCTCGGACTTCCCGACCGCGCTGCGGGCCGTGTCCCGCCAGGACCCGGACGTGATCTTCATCGGTGAGATGCGTGACCTCGAGACCGTGACGGCGGCCCTGCAGGCTGCCGAGACCGGCCACTTCGTCATCTCGACCCTGCACACCACCGACGCGGCCGAGACCGTCCACCGCATCATCGACATGTACCCCAAGGAGCAGCAGCACCAGGCGCGGCTGTCGCTGGCCGCGGCGCTCAAGGGCATCGTCTGCCAGCGGCTGGTGGCCCGCTCCACCGGCGAGGGCCGCGTCGCGGTGATCGAGGCGCTGGCCATGACCTCCCGCATCCAGGAGTTCATCACCGACCCGGCCCTGACCGACCAGGTCACCGACGCCATCTCCGAGGGCTCCTACTACGGGATGCAGACCTTCGACCAGCACCTGCTGGACCTGTTCCAGCGGGGCGAGGTGAGCCTCAAGGACGCCCTGTCGGCCGCCAGCAACCCGCACGACTTCAAGGTGTCCCTCCGTGCCGCCGGACTGGCCAACGCCGGCTGATTCCTCCCCCGGGCCGGCGCGCCGGACGGGCGAACGCGGGCTGATCGACCCGGCGGGGCGCCTTGACGCGGGACGCCGCGTCGGGGAGACTTTGTGAAATCCTTCACGAAGTCGCTGCGAGGTCCCATGCTGGCCGGAACGCCCCACGTCGTCGTCATCGGCGCTGGCTTCGGCGGCCTGACCGCGGCTCGTCAGCTGGCCGCCGCGGCGGAGGACCGTCCCCTGCAGGTGACGCTGCTCGACCGCCGCAACCACCACACCTTCCAGCCCCTGCTGTACCAGGTGGCCACCTCGGGCCTGCAGCCCCAGGACGTCGGCCACCCGCTGCGGCCCATCTTCGGCCTGCGGCGCCGGTCGACGCGGCCCACGGCGGTGGACGTCCGGCTGGGCGAGGCCGTGCGCGTCGACCGGGACGCCCACGAGGTCGTCCTCGCCGACGGGGCGCACCTGGCCTACGACCGGCTCGTCGTGGCCGCGGGTGCCGTCACCAGCGACTTCGGCGTGCCCGGCGTGGCCGAGCACGGCTTCGGGCTGAAGTCCCTGGCCGAGTCGCTGGCGCTGCGCGACCACGTCCTGCGCCAGTTCGAGCAGGCCGCCGCCGACCCCGACCCCGATCCGTCCCTGCTCACCTTCGTCGTGGCCGGCGGTGGACCGACGGGCGTCGAGCTGGCCGGGGCGCTGGCCGAGCTGGTCGACGACGTCCTGCGCCGCGACCACCCGCGACTGGACCTGCGGCGCGTGCGGATCGTGCTGGTCGAGATGGCGGACCGCCTGCTCGGGGGGTTCCACGAACGCTCCGGCCGGTACGCGCTGCAGGCGCTGCGGCGTCGCGGCGTCGAGGTGCGGCTGGGCTCGGCCCTGGCCCGTGCCGAGGCCGACCACGTCGTGCTCGACGACGGCACCACCATCCCCACGCGCACCCTGGTGTGGGTGGCCGGCATCACGGCGGCGCCGCTGGGCAGCCAGCTCGGGGCGGAACGCACCCGTGGCGGGCGGGTCGTCGTGACGCCCACGTTGCAGCTGCCCGACGACCCCGACGTGTACGTGATCGGGGACGTGGCCGGGGCGACCGACCCCGACGGGCAGCTGCTCCCCCAGCTCGCCCCGGTGGCCCTGCAGCAGGGTCGCTACGTCGCCGACCGCATCGTGGCCGAGCTCGACGCGCAGCTCGCCGGCGCGGTGGACGACAGCCCCTTCCACTACGTCGACAAGGGGACGATGGCGACCATCGGCCGGCACGACGCGGTCGCGGAGCTGCCGTTCGGCATCCGGTTCGGTGGACCGCTGGCGTGGCTGTCCTGGCTGGTCCTGCACCTGCTGTTCCTGGTGGGCTTCCGCAACCGGGTGGCCGTGTTCCTGTCGTGGGTGTGGAACTACCTCACCTACGACCGGGCAGCCCGGCTGATCCTGCACGCCGACGCCCGCGCCACGGGCGACGCCGACCTTCGCCTGGACGGGACGGGCTGACGAACGTGGGTGCCGGCGGGGCGCCCCGGTGGTGACCCCGGCCTCGTACTCGGGACGACACCTCCCGCCGTCGTCTGTGTGCGAGGAACCCCGTGAGCACCACCCGAGACCTGTCCCCGGACCGCCCCGCCGGCCTGCGCGAGCGCGCCGTCGCCATCGCCGAGGACCTGCACTGGCTGCACAGCACCCTTGGCCTGGTCGGCAACGTGTGCTTCTTCGCCGGGTCGGTGATGTTCCTCTGGGAGTCCACCAAGCTCGCCGCCATCTGGCTGTTCATCGTCGGCTCGCTCGGGATGCTGCTCGGCTCCGTCGGGGACAAGGTCACCCAGTTGGAGCACGACGACGACGGCTGAACCGCCCCGACACGACGATGGGCGCCCCGTGGCGGGGCGCCCATCGTCGGTTGCGGGAGTGGACCGGTCAGGCGGCCAGCACCGGGCGGGCGCTGGCACGGAAGGCACGGCGGGCCTGCTCGAGCTCGAGCAGGGCCTGGCTGCGGGCGGCGAAGTCGCTGCTGCGCCGCAGGTCGTCCATCCGGTGCCAGGCGAGGAGCAGGTCGGCGAGTGCCGCGTCCTGCGTCGCGGACCAGGTCGGGGTCGAGACTGAGGGCATGGGAGCACCTCCTCGGGAGGTGGGGAGACGGGGAAAGTCTGACACCCGGGATGGTCCGCCCCACCCCGGTCCCGGGTCAACCCACATGGTCGGGAAAGTGGTCGCCGAAGGTCCCGATTCTCGGGGGGTCACCATCCGCCGGACAGGTCGAGGTCGGCGAGTGGTCGCAGGCCGCACGCAGGGACTCACAACACCTTGCTGAGGAACTCCCGGGTGCGGTCCTCACGGGGGTCGGTGAGCAGCCGCACGGGGGTGTCCTCCTCGACGACCACGCCCCCGTCCATGAACACGACCCGGTCGGCGACCTCGCGGGCGAAGCCCATCTCGTGGGTGACCACCATCATGGTCATGCCCTCGTGGGCGAGGCTGCGCATGACCTCCAGCACGTCGCCGACCAGCTCGGGGTCGAGGGCCGAGGTCGGTTCGTCGAACAGCATCATGTCCGGGTCCATCGACAGCGCTCGGGCGATGGCGGCGCGCTGCTGCTGGCCACCCGACAGGTGGGCCGGGTAGGCGTCGATCTTGTCGAGCAGCCCGACCCGTTCGAGGTTGCGCCGGGCGACCTCCTCGGCCTCGGCGGTCGACCGTCGCTTCACGCGCCGCTGCGCGATGGTGAGGTTGCGCAGCACCGAGAGGTGCGGGAAGAGGTTGAAGGACTGGAACACCATCCCGATCCGCGTGCGCACCTGGTTGACGTCGGTGTCCTCGTCGGTGATGTCGATCCCCTCGATCAGCACGCGCCCCGCGGTCGGCTGCTCGAGCAGGTTCACGCACCGCAGGAGCGTCGACTTGCCCGACCCCGAGGGCCCGATGACGCACACCACCTCGCCCGGGTCGACGTGGAAGTCGATCCCGGTCAGGACCTCGAGGTCCCCGAAGGACTTGTGCAGTCGCTGCACGTCGATGGCCGGAACGTCCGGTCGGGGCGAGGACGGCATCAGCGGGCCCTCGCCTGCCGCCGCTCGAGGACGGCGACCAGCTGCGTGAGGGGGATGGTGACGATGAGGTACATCGCCCCGGCCACGATCAGCGGGGTGGCGTTGGCGTTCTGGCCGAGCACGTCACGACCGAACTTCGTCAGCTCCCGCCCCTCGAGGGTGAACCCGATCACGAAGGCCAGCGAGGTGTCCTTGATCAGCAGGACGAACTCGTTGGTCAGCGGCGGGATGATGATGCGGAACGCCTGGGGGATCACGATCGAGGTCATGGCCCAGAACTGGTTCATGCCCAGCGAGCGGGCCGCCTCCATCTGTCCCTTCGGGACCGCCTGGATCCCCGCGCGGATGGTCTCGGCCATGTAGGCGGCGGCGACGAGCCCGAGCCCGAGGATGATGCTGTAGAGGCGTGGCCAGTTGGTCTGGAAGGCCAACGGAACACCGAGGCCGACCAGGAACAGCGTCAGCAGCGCTGGCAGCCCGCGGAAGACCTCGATGTAGGCGGTCGCCACCCAGCGATACGGCGCCACGGGAGACAGCTTCATCAACGCCAGGACCAGCCCGAGCACCAGCCCGAACACGAACGCGAGCGCCGTGTAGAGCATCGTGTTCTTCGCGGCGATGGTGATGACTTCGGGGAACATCGACCGGGCCAGGTCCATGTTGGCGAAGTTGGTTGCCAGCGTGTCCCAGTCGGCGACCACCGCGAGCAGGACCAGTGCGAGCACGAAGACGCCGTACATCGTCCCGCGGACGAGGCGTTGGCGTGTGCGGCGTCTCAGGGACGTCCTCCCGACAGGATGCCGGGGACCCTACAGCGGGTCCCCGGCACCGAGAGGTGATCAGGTCGCCGAGTTCACTCGGCCGAGAAGTACTGGTCGTACAGCTCGTCGTAGGTGCCGTCGTCACGAGCACCCTGCAGGCCGTCGTTCAGGGCCTGGAGCAGGTCGTCCTCGCGGTCCTTCTTGACGGCGAAGCCGTACTGCTCGCCGGTGTCGTACTCCTCGACGATGGAGAAGCCGTCGTGGCCACGCGCGTAGTCGGCGTTGACCGGGAGGTCCTGCAGCACGGCGTCGACCTGGCCCGCCTGCAGGGCGGTCAGGAGGTCACCGGGGTTCTCGAAGGCCGTGATCTCGACGTCCTCGGGGGCGTTCTCGCGGGCGTAGGTCTCGCCCGTGGTCGCCGACTGCACGCCGACGGACGCGCCGGAGAGGTCCTCGATGGTGCCGATCCCGGAGTCGTCCGCGGTCAGCAACGACTGCTTGGCGTCGTAGTAGGGGTCGGTGAAGTCGAGGTTGGCCTTGCGCTCCTCGGTGATCGTCATCGCCGAGGCCGCGACGTCGCACTGGTTGGAGTTCAGCGCCGTGCCGGACTGGATCGGGTCGAAGCCGATCGCGTTCACCTCGAGCTCCAGGCCCATCTGGTCCGCGATCGCCCGCATCACGTCGATGTCGAAGCCCGTGATCTCCCCGTCCTCCTCGAACTCGAAGGGCGGGTAGGGGATGTCGGAGCAGACCGTCAGCGTCCCCTCGGTCAGCGTGGTCACGTCACCGGCCATCGCCTCCGACGTGGTCTCGCCGCCGGTGGCGGGCTCGGAGGTCATGTCCTCGGTGGGCGAGCCGGTCTCGGTGCTCTCGCCGCCGGTGTCGTCACCGCCGCAGGCGGTCAGGACGAGGGCGGCGGCGGCCAGGACGGCCGCCGAGGTTCGGAATCGACGCAGACGCATGGGGTTGTTTCCTCCAGGGAGCTCGGGTGGTCGAACGGTGCCACCGGGCCGCACGGTAGACAGCGGCCCCGGTGGCGTCTACGACAGCGGTAGCAGGACCGCGCAGGGAGTCGGCCGGCTGGCCCGCCCAGTAGCCTCGGGGTCCGTCGACGCCCGTCGCGTCCCACCTCGTCCCCACGTCCTCCACGACCCCCGTGAGCCCTCGCGTGCCCGACCACGCCCTGACCGACGACCAGGCCGCCCAGTTGGGGCGGCTCGTCGACGTGTTCCCCGAGGCCCGCGAGCTCGGCGAGGCCTTCGCCGCCGCGGGGTTCGACCTCTACCTCGTCGGTGGGACGGTCCGCGACGTGCTGCTCGCCGGTGGGGACGCCGCCGCCCTCGACCACGTCGACCTGGACTTCACCACCGACGCCCGCCCCGAGGACACCGAGGCGGTCCTGCGCGGCTGGGCCGACACGGTGTGGCTGACCGGGGCGCGCTTCGGCACGGTGTCGGGCGAGAAGCGCTCGTCCGATCCCGCCCACCCACGCCCCGACCGCCAGGTCGAGATCACGACCTTCCGGGCCGACGAGTACGAGCCGGACTCGCGCCACCCCGAGGTCACCTACGGCGACTCGCTCGAGGACGACCTCGCGCGGCGGGACTTCACGGTCAACGCGATGGCCGTGAAGGTCCCCGACTTCCTGTTCGTCGACGCCTTCGGGGGGCTGGGGGACCTGCAGCGCCGGGTGCTGCGCACGCCCATCGACCCGCACACCTCCTTCGGCGACGACCCGTTGCGGATGGTCCGGCTCGCACGGTTCGCGGCCCGGCTGGACGCCGAGCCCGACCCGGACACGCTCGCCGCCGCCACCGCCATGCGCGAGCAGCTGGCCACGATCTCGGCCGAACGGATCCGCGACGAGCTGGTCAAGCTCATGGCCTCCGACCACCCGGCCCGCGGCCTGCAGCTGCTGGTCGACACCGGGCTGAGCCAGTGGGTGGTGCCCGAGCTCGACGAGCTCGCCGCCTGCTGGGACCCGATCCACCGCCACAAGGACGTGTGGGCGCACTCGTTGGCGGTGATCGAGAACGCCATGGCGCTCGAGACCACCGACGGTCCCGACGTGGTGCTGCGGCTGGCCGCGCTGTTCCACGACATCGCCAAGCCCGACACCCGTCGCATCCTCGACGACGGCAACGTGACCTTCCACCACCACGAGGTGGTCGGGGCGCGCATGACCCGGCGGCGGATGAAGGCGCTGCGCTTCGACAACGACACCATCAAGGACGTCTCGACCCTGGTCGAGCTGCACCTGCGCTTCCACACCTACAAGATGGGCTGGACCGACTCGGCCGTGCGGCGCTACGTCCGCGATGCCGGGCCCCTGCTGGACCGCCTCAACCAGCTCACCCGGGCCGACGTCACCACCCGCAACGCCCGCAAGGCGCGGGCGATCCAGCGCCGCATGGACGACCTCGAGGTCCGCATCGCCGAGCTGCGCGAGCAGGAGGAGCTCGAGGCCATGCGGCCGCCGATCGACGGCAACCAGATCATGGCCCACACCGGCATGGACCCGGGCCCGCGAGTGGGCGAGGCCTGGAACTGGCTGCTCGAGCTGCGCCTGGAGGTCGGTCCGGTGGACGACGAGGTCGCCTACGCGGCACTGGACCGGTGGTGGGCGGCGGTCGAGGCGGGCGGGGACGCCCCGGGCGTCGAGCAGGTCGCTGCCGAGCTGGACCTGTAGACGATGGCGTTCCGCGACCACCGCGACCGCCCCGTCGAGGTCCCCGCCCCGCCCGGCCCGGACGCCGACCCCTTCTACGTCCCGATCGGTGAGTTCCAGGGCGAGCTCTACCGCCGCAACGCCTTCGCCGCCCACACCACCGCCGAGGTCGACGCCCTCGTGGCCCACACCGCGCTGGAGGCGGGCCAGCGGGTCGTCGACGTCGGGTGCGGCGACGGCCGGCACCTGCGGGCGCTGGCGGCGCGGGGCGTCTCGGGTGTCGGTGTGGACGTCTCCCCCGCCCTGGTGGAGGCCGCCCGGGCGGCTGCCGACCGGGAACGCGACACCTGGCCGGCGGGCACCGAGCTGACCTTCCTCACCGGCGACGCGCGGCGGCTGGACGAGGTCGCGGGGCTGCGGCGGGGCGGGGCGGACGTGGCGTGGACGCTGTGCCAGGGCGCCTTCGGGACCGACCCGGCCACCGACCCCGACGTGCTCGCGGGGGTCGCGTCGTGCGTGCGCCCCGGCGGCCTCGTCGTGGTCACGGCCTTCCACGCGCTGTTCGCCGTCCGCCACCTCGTCGAGGGTGATGCCTTCGACCCGGTGTCGCTCGTGCACCACCAGGTCAGCGAGGTGCGTGGCCCCGACGACACGCGGGCACGCTTCGACCTGTGGACCGCCGCCTACACCGTCCCGCGGCTGGTGCGCATGGCCGAGGACGCGGGGCTGGAGGTCCGACGCGTCGCGGGGGCGGAGCCCGGCCGGTACGACGCCACCGAGGTGGCCCTCGACGACCCCGAGCTGCTGCTGGTGGCCAGCGTGCGCTGATCGGCCGGGCCCGCGTCGAGGTCGACGACCCGCGGCGCACGTGGTGCCCGCGTGTTCGGCGCGGCCTGGCGGTCCCGGAGGTGCTCCTGCGGGCCCTCCCCGTCGGGCCACGGCAGCACGAAGCACACCGCGGCGCCGCCCATGTCGCTGTCCTCGATCCAGATGCGGCCACCGTGGCGGTGCACGATCGAGTGGCAGGTCGCCAGCCCGAGCCCCAGTCCCCGTGCGTCCCCGTCGCCCGTGCCGGCCGTGAACGCGTCGGCCCGCAGCGCCTCGGGGATCCCGGCGCCGTCGTCGGCGACGGTCACCACGACGCCCTCGTCCTCGGTCGACGTGGTCACCGCGATGCGGCCGAGGCGCTCGCCGCCGTGGGCCAGCGCGTTGGTGACCAGGTTCTGCAGCACCAGCGGCAGCAGCTGGGCGTCGGCCCACGCGAGCGCGGGTCCGGGCGGCAGGTCGAGGTGCACGGTGCCGAGCATCTCCGCGGGCAGGGTCGCGACGACCTCGGCGGCGACCTCGCCGACGTCGACCAGTGCGACCTCCGGGGCGCGTCCCTCGGCGGAGGCGTGGTCGAGCAGGGCCCCGACGATCGCCACGGACCGGCGGGCGGCCCGCAGCGACTGGGTGACGAGGAACTCGCGGGTGTCGACGGGCAGGTCCAGCTCGGGGCGTTGCAGCGTCTCCAGGGCGGTGACCACGGTGCCGAGCGGGCTGCGCAGGTCGTGGGCGATGCGTCCCGCGAAGGCGGTCAGCTCCTCGTTGGTGCCGGCCAGCCGGGCGTTGGCGGCGCGCAGGTCGCGGGCGACCATCGCCAGCCGACGGGCCTGGCCGAGCGCGACGTCGCGGGTCTGGGCCCGGTCGGTGGCGAGGTGGGCCACGAGCAGGTGGGCGATGGGCAGCGCGACGGCGGCCGGCAGCAGGTCGGTGAGGACGTCGCGGCCGGACCAGCCGACCCAGGCGGGCCAGCGCAGGGTGATGGTGAGGATGCTGACGGCGACGTACGTGGCCGTGATGGCTGCTGCGGGGCGCCGTGACAGTCGCACCGACGCCTCGATGACCACGAGCACCCCGAGCAGCGGCAGGGTGTCGGTCACCAGCGGACCGCCGAGAACGGTCATCACCAGTGCCAGGCCGACGTCGCTGCAGACCTCGACGGTGGTGCCGTCGGCGCCGGGCAGACCTCGGTCGTGGCGCAGCGACCACACGTTGGTCCCGAGCAGCCAGAGGGAGATCACCAGGACGGCGGGACCGACCTCGACGCCGTCCACCGGCCAGGCCTCGCGCCACACCGTGGCCCCGAGCAGCACGAGCATGCCGATGGTGACCACCCGCACCCAGCGGAGCACGCGTGCGACCGCGCGGTCCTCGGACACGACGAACTCCCCCGCGGCTGTCGCCGCCGGGAAGGCCGAAGTCCCGGAAGGTGCTGTCAACGTCCGTCCTCACGTCGCCCCGTCAGCATGCGCGTCGCGTCCGGCGGCGTGAAGGACCTCGGTCCCGCTCCGTCCAAGGACTGCCCGGAGGAGTCAGGGTGTGCGGGGCGACCATGACCCGATCGGGCCGGTGACGCCTGCCCCGTCGGGATCAGACCAGTCGGACGGCGCGCTGCAGCAGGCGCGGCAGCTCCATGGGCACGACGCCGTCCTCGGCGAGGTCGGCGAGGTCGGCGGGGTCCCACCACCGGACCTCGGCGATGTCGCGCACCTCCGCGGAGGTCCAGCCGTGGGTGTCGACGGTGTCGTCGGCCAGGCGCACGGCGAAGAGGTCCTCGACCTTCTCGAGGTCCGCACCGCCGAGCCGCGTGCGCCGCACGTGGACCTCGTCGAGCGGGACCGGGTCGAGGCCGACGGCGCCGACCTCCTCCGCGAGCTCGCGCCGGGCGGCGTCACGGGCGGGTTCGCCGGGATGGCGACCGCCCCCGGGGGCCTCCCACCAGCTGGCGCCGCTGCCGTCGACGTCGGTCACCCGGAACAGCAGGACCCGGTCGTCGGGGTCGAGCACCACCAGCCGGACCCCGGGACGCGGCCGCGCGTCGGGGCGGGGCGTCGCGCGGCCCCGCAGCCAGGCGAGGGGCGCCAGCCGGGCCAGTGCGACGCGGTCGATGGCGTCCGCGGCGACCGGTCCGTGCGTGCGCCCGTCGGTGGACCGTGCGCGGTGGTCCCCGAGGAGCACGGTCCCGCCCTCGCGGGTGCTGAGGATCGCGTCCTCGTCGACGACGACGGCGTCGGGCACGGCCCACCACTGCCCGTCGACCAGCAGGTGGCCGTCCCGCAGCTCCACCTGCGCGCCGGGCGGGGCGGCCAGGCGCTTGGTGACCCGCCGGCCGGCGACCTCGGCCACGACCACGTCCCCGGGCCGCGGTCGCACCCAGGCGGCCGGCACGGTGAGCAGAAGGTCGCCGGGCCACAACGACGGCAGCATCGAGGGGCCCTCCACCCGTCGCAGGCTGCGGTTGGCGAGCAGCGCGGCGACCCAGGCCAGCACCAGCCCGACCACCGTGCGTCGCATGCCGCGACGGCGCGTGCTGGCGGGTGACGTGGGAGGTGTCACGGGGCGGGAATCCTCGACGTTTGGCGGTGGACGGGGCCGGTCCGGTCCTGACTACAGTCGCGAACGAGTCGCGAAACGCCCCCAGAGAGGAGCATGACAGGATGCGCATGCGCAACTGGATCGATCAGCTCAACCCGTTCCGTCCGGTCGAGACGGTGTCGGCCCACTGCGACCTGATGTGCGGTGTCTACAACCCCGCCCAGGCCCGCATCGAGGCCGAGTCGGTGCACGAGATCGCCAAGAAGTACCAGGACTCCGACGACGAGACCTTCCGGATCCGTTGCATCCACATCAAGGAGCAGCGCGCGGACCTCGCCAAGCACCACCTGTGGGTGCTGTGGACCGACTACTTCAAGCCGCCGCACCTCGAGGAGTACCCCGAGCTCCACGACCTGTTCTGGAGGGCCACCAAGGCCGCCGGTGACGCCAAGAAGTCGATGGACCCGGCCGACGGCCAGAAGCTGCTCGACCTCATCGACGAGATCGCCGACATCTTCTGGAAGACCAAGGGCGGGAAGCCCGAGTGGATGACCAGCTGAGCGAGCCTCGACCCTGAGGCCACTCGCCCCGCGTCTCGGACCCCGCCTCCTGGCGGGGTCCGACGTGTGCGAGGGGGGTGACGGGGGTCAGTCGGCCGTGGGACGCCGACCGACCCGGAACGGCGGGATCAGGGAGAACACGATCAGGGACACGCCGAGCACGGCGTAGTGCACCCCGTCGGCGACCTCGGTGCCGAGCCACTGGTGGAAGCCGTCCGGCTCGATCATCCACACGATCCCGGTCACCAGCAGCAGCGCCCCGAGCACCCGCAGGCCGAGGTCGTCGGGGGTCCCGGCGGTGCCGGCCCAGACGATGATCCCGAGCGCCAGGGTGATCAGCGCGAACAGCCGCGTGAGGTGGTACGGGCCGACGGAGGCGATGGGGTCGAACAGGTCGAAGTCGTCGAACCCGGCGCGGGCCAGCGCCACCAGCCCGACGACGATCATCTCGCCGCCCAGCAGCCAGCCGAGCCACCCGAGCAGGTCCACCAGGGGCCGGTCGTCGACGGGGACGGCCTTCCACTCGGTGCGACGCGTCGTCGCCGACGTGCGAGGTGAGTTGGGTTCCCGCCGGTCGACCATGGACGCCGCCTCCCCGCGAAGGTCCGGTTCGCGCGGCGAGCCTACGTGCTGACCCACCCCGGACGGTGGTGTTCGGGGCGGCACTGTCCGCCGCTGGACGACGTGCGTACGCTTGTGGACGGTCGTGTGTCGACCGGGCGTGAAAGGCGCGTGACGTGCGGCAGGGACGCGTGGACTACCGGATGGCCCGTCGGGCCACGGTCCGGGACGTCCGCGAGGGGCTGACGGCCCGCGACTCGGTGTGCGACGCGCACCCCGAGCTCGTGCGCGCCGGCACCCACATCGGGCAGCCCGTCGACGAGGACTGCCCGATGTGCAACGGCGACACGCTGGCCCACGTCACCTACGTCTTCCCCACCTACGGCCCGGCGGCCCGGCGGGGCAAGGCCGTGCCGCGCGATGCGCTGGCGGCCATGATGCGTCGCCACGGCGACCTGCGGGTCTACACCGTCGAGGTGTGCCGGTCCTGCCAGTGGCACCACCTGATCGAGAAGTTCGACCTCACGCCGCGGGGGCGGGCGCTCGGTCAGCGGGTGACGGGTGCCGTGTCGGGTGCCGTGGCGCGGGACCAGGCGACCCAGACCGCCCCGACCAGGACGACCGCGCGCACGACCAGCGCCAGGTCGAACGGGGCCGTTCGACCACGCCCCGGCCTGGGTGACGGGGTCGTCGACCACCGTGCCGAGGTAGCGGAACCGGGTGATGGTCACGGCCACGTCGGCGGCGCCGAAGGCCAGGACCCAGCGCCATCCCGGGAAGGTGATGGCGAGCAGCGGCAGCAGCCACAGGGAGAACTGCGGCGACCACACCTTGTTGGCCAGCAGGAACCAGGCCAGCAGCGGCAGGACCGCGTGGTGCCACCGCCCCGGCTCGGTGCGTCGCACCGTCGCCACGAGGATCACGACCATCCCGGTGACCACGAGGACGCCGGACAGGCGGTTGACCGCGGGCACGGAGGGCTGCCAGGCGAAGGTGCGGCCGGCGACGGCGAGCAGCGGGTCCCAGTCCAGCACCCGTTCGCGGTTGAGCTCGACGAACCGCCACCACCCGCGCGGGGCGGCCACCAGCACCGGCAGGTTCACCGCCGCCCACGCGCCCACGGCGCCGCCGACGGTGGCCAGGCCGGCGCGGCGTCCTCGCAGGGCCCAGGCGGCGGGGACCAGCGCGAGCAGCGCGATCCCCGGCCACAGCTTGGCCGCGGTGCCGAGCCCGAGCCACACCCCGGCCCAGCCGTCGCGCCCCCGCCGGTGGGCGACCAGCCCCGCGGTGGCCAGGGCGACGCTGGGCAGGTCCCAGTTGACGGCGCCGGACACCAGCAGGGTCGGGGCGGCAGCCAGCACGAGCGCGCGCCGCCAGCCGAGCTCGCGGGCCAGCAGCCACGCGGCCACCGCGGCCGAACCGGCCAGGATCGGCACGGTCCACCACAGGAACGACCGGCCGTCGGAGGCGGGCCCGCCCGCCAGCCACATCTGCAGCCCCGTCAGCACCGGGTACTCGACCGGGTGGTCGAGGTAGGGCACCGCCCCGACGTCGAGCCGTTCCGCGTGGAACAGCGCGGGGATGTCGCTGTAGCCCCACCACAGGTACTGGCCGGCCAGGCTCGACAGCCGGATCGACTTCCACGTGGCGCCGGCCACGACGACGGCCGCGGCCAGCAGTGCGCTGGCCGCCGGGGCGGGGCGGGCGTCGCGGGTCATCGGGGCAGGAACAGCCCGAGCCCGACCAGGCCGAGGCCCAGCACCAGCAGGGCACCGCTGTCCTGGCCGTACCAGCCGAACAGGCCGACCACGGCCCCGATCACGACCAGGGTGGGGCCCCACATGCGCCCCGCGTCGGCCATCGCGTCCTCCTCGCCGCCGGCGTCGACCTGCAGGCGACCCTGGCGGTCGACCCAGGCCGAGGTCGGGGCGTCGAACCACCCCGGCTGGGGGGCACCGGCACGCAGCAGCTCGACGACGACCTCCCGGTCCAGGCTCGTGACGATCCCGTTCCAGTTGACCGCCAGCTCGGCCCGCAGGTCGTCGCGGTAGGCCCGGTCCACCACGACCTCGACGCGGTCGTCGCCCGCGGGGACGACGCTGTGGGCGATGCCGCGGCGTTGCAGGATGGCGGTCACGCGGTCCGAGACCGCGACGTGGAACGTCCCGAGCAGCCGATCGACCCGTGGGGGCAGCGGCGCGTCGTCAGGGATCAGCGGCACGTCGCAGGAGACGCAGCGGTCGGGCCCGTCGGCGTCGTACTGGTCGTGGCAGCTCGGGCAGGTCGGCATGGGCGCCCACGGTACGTCACGGGCCCCGCGGATCCCGTCGCCACGCGTCCGTCACCGGGGGAGCTCGGCGGTCCGGCTGCGCGGGTCCTCGTCCCCGTCCTCGTCCGCGGCTCGTCGTGGGAGCGGGGCGGGGTGGAGTGGGCCGCGGCCGGAGGCGGGGTCTCCGGCATCGGGGCGGCCTCGAGCAGCCGCCGAGCCGGCAGGGCCTCGGGGTGGTGGGCCACCAGCCACGCGAGCATGCCCTCGCGCAGCGAGTTGCGCAGGTCCCACAGCTGCCAGGCGTCGGCGGCCGTGACCATCGCGCGGACCTCGATGACGTCCTCGCGCACGTCGGTGACCAGCAGCGACGCCTCCTTGCGGTCCCACAGCGGATGGGCGTCCACGCGTCGCAGGAACTCCTCGCGCATGGCCTCCATGGGCGTGCGGTGGTCGAGGTACCAGAACACCGTTCCCGAGATGTCGGTCCCGCCCCGCGTCCAGTTCGTGATCGGGTTGTTGATGAAGTACGAGGTCGGCAGCACCAGCCGGCGGCGGTCCCAGATCCGCACGATCACGTAGGTGAGCGAGATCTCCTCGATGTTGCCCCACTCGCCCTCGATGAGGACGACGTCGTCGAGCTTGATCGGCTCCGCCACGGCGATCTGGATGCCGGCCACGATGTTGCCGAGGGTCGACTGCGCGGCGACACCGGCGACCAGCGACAGGATCCCGGCGGACGCGAGCAGTGACGTCCCCAGCGACCGTGCCTCGTCGAAGGTCAGCAGGACGGCGCCGATGGCCAGCATGATGATGATCGCCGCGGCGACCCGACGCAGGATGATGACCTGGGTCTGGCGGCGCCGGGCGTAGTCGCCGCCGTAGGTGTCGAGGTCGAGCTGGCCCAGCAGTGTGGCCTCGATCGCCAGCGCCAGGCGCAGCGCCCACCACGTCGAGGTGGCGATCACGGCGATCGTGAGGCCGTGCTGGAGTCGGTCGGTGAGCGCCCTCGGGCAGCTGCGTGGCCGGGAGCGATGCCAGCACCGCGAGCAGGGCGACCGTCCACCGTCCCGGCCAGCGGCACCGGTCGGTGGCCTCCTGGGCGAACCGGTCCGCCCGGCTTGAACCGGAACAGGGCACGCGTCGCCACGATGTAGGCCAGCACCGCCAGCGCCGCGGCCGCACCCATGACGATCAGGCTCTGGGCGAGGTTCACCGCGACGTCGACGGCGACGTCCGTGGGGCTCTCGGTCATGGGGCGCATGCAAGCGGATCGGGGCGGGACGTGCCGCGTCGGGGACGCGCCCCTGCCCGGACGGGCGATGTCACCCCTTCCTTTGTTACATCAAACTGTGTAACATGAGATGACGAAGCAACCGTGATACCGACCCGCCATCGCCCACCCGAGGTCTCTCCCATGGCCAGCCTGCTCGCCCCGCCCGACCGCGAACGCACCGCGACGCGCCTGCTCGCGTCGTCGGCCAAGCTCTCCTACGACCCCACGGTCGACGTCGACTGGGACCAGCCCTGGGTGGACGGGCTGTACTTCACCTCGCCGGAGAACTCGAGCCTGTACGGCACGCCGCTGTGGGACCGCATGTCCGAGCAGCAGCGCATCGACCTGACGCGGCACGAGGTGGCAGCCGTGGCGTCGGCGGGGATCTGGTTCGAGACCATCCTCATGCGCATGATCCTCAAGTACGCGCAGCGCAAGGACCCCCGCAGCCAGCACGTCCGCTACGCCCTGACCGAGGTGGGCGACGAGTGCCGTCACTCGGTGATGTTCTCGCAGCTGCTCGACTACCTCGACGCCCCGTACTACGCCCCGCACCCGTTCAACGAACGCCTCGGCGAGGTGTTCACGGTGGCCCTGGCCGACGAGGCCGTCGCCTTCGCCGGGACGCTGTACGTCGAGGAGATCCTCGACGTCCTGCAGCGCCGCGCCATGGACGACGAGCGCGTCCAGCCCGTGTGCCGCACCGTCAACGAGATCCACGTGGTCGAGGAGGCCCGGCACATGTCCTTCGCCCGCGAGGAGATGGCACGCCAGTGGGCCGACGTCCCGCGGTGGCGACGTGGGCCTCGACCGGCCGCTGCTGGCGCTGGTCGGCATGCTGTCCACGGACGAGCTGATCACCGGCGCCGTCTACCGCAACGTCGGCCTGGACGTCGGCGAGGCCAAGGCAGCCCGCGACGCCAACCCCCACTGGGCCCGCACCCGCCGCGAGGTCAGCGAGCACGTGGTGGGGATGTTCCGCGAGCTCGGCATGGTCGGCCCGGTCAGTGGCCTGCTCTGGAACGCCGCGCACCTGGGCTAGGCCGACAGGCCAGGTCCGGGGCATGCTCGCTGCTGGAGAGGAGCGAGCATGCCGGTGCGGCTGTCGAGTCCCGACAAGGTCCTGTGGCCCGAGGTCGGGCTCACCAAGCAGGACCTGTGGGACCACGTCCACGCCGCCGCCGATCGGCTGCTGCCGCAGCTTCGTGGCCGACCGCTGTCGGTCCGGCGGTTCCCGCGGGGCGTCGGGGCGTCGGGGTTCTTCCAGAAGGACCTGCCCGACCACGCCCCGTCCTCGATCCGCCGCTGGCGGCAGTGGGCCGGGTCGGCGGGGCGTGAGGTCGCCTACGCGGTGGTCGACGACGTCGAGGACCTGGCCTGGTTCGTCCAGCAGAACACCATCGAGCTGCACCCGGCGATCGCGCGCGTCGACGACGACGGCCGCCCCGACCTGCTCGTCCTCGACGTCGACCCCGGCGAGCGCGACGTCCCCGTCGGCCGGATCGCGGGGTGGGTCCGTGAGGTGCTCGTCGAGCTCGGGCTCGCACCCCGCGTGACCACCACCGGCGGGCGCGGTGTCCACGTGCGGGTGCCCATCGAGCCCACCGACGGCAGCACGTTGCGGCCACTGACCCTCGCGATCGCGCGCATGGTCGCCGACCGCCACCCGGACGACCTCACGGTGGAGATGCGCAAGGCGGGGCGAGGTGGCCGGACCCTGCTGGACTGGTCGCGCAGCATGCCCGGCGCCACGCTGATCGCCCCGTGGAGCCCACGGGCCAGCCCGCTCGCCACCGTGGCCACGCCGCTCGCCTGGGACGAGGTGGACGACGACCTCGACCCGACCGTGTTCCGCCTCGGGACCGTGCTCGAGCGCCCCGACCCGTGGGCCGACGACGGCGTGCCCGATGCCCAGCCCCTCGCTCGGGTGGTCGAGGCGGTGCGCGCGGCCGGCTACGAGCTCGTCGACGCCAGCCCGCGGGGCGTGACCGCGTCCTACCTCGACGCCGAGCACCTGACGGTCCGCCGTCACGGCAGTGCCCGCCACCACAGGCGTCCGTCCACGACGGCGTAGGCCGTCACGCCGCGGGTCCCGTCGTCCACGAGCAGCGCGGCGTCGGCGTGGCCGGGCGGCAGCCGCGTCTCGGACCAGTCGTCGTCGACGGGACGATGCAGCACCGCCCCGTCCGGGGTCTGGAGCACGACCGCGGGGCGTTCGCCGTCGGCCATCGGGACCTCGGCGATCAGCACGGTGGAGTCCTCGGGGTCGAGCGCGATGTCCGGCACGTCCAGCGGTGGGCCCCAACCGTGGGCCTCGACGACCACGGGGCGACCGTCGACCGGCCCGGCGACGTAGAGGCTGAGTGCCCACCCGCGCAGGTCCGTGACCGGGTCCGGCATCGGGGACGGGTGCACCCGTGCCCACGAGTGCTCGTCCATCGTGCCGGCGACCCAGGACTGCACGCCCGTGCCGGTCGCGCCTGCCTCGTCGGAGACCGGGCCGACGACCACGTAGGTGCCCTCGGTCCCGCCGACGCGCAGCTCGGACGCCTCGGGTCGGCCGCGAGGTACAGGCCCGGCGGGTCGTCCACGAACTCCCACGTCTCCCAGTCCAGCGGCACCAGGGCGAGGTGCCCGTCGTCGTCGAGGAAACCGCCCACGGCCGCCGCGCCCTCGTCCTCCTCGGTCAGCCACAGGCGGTCGGGGGCGCGCCCGTCCGGCAGGGTCGGGGCGTAGGGCTCGAGGACCTCGGGGTCGGACGGCTCGCCGTCCAGCTCGGGCATGTGCCACAGCACGGTGCCGACGGGATGCCCGGCCGCCTCGTCGTCGACCACCACGACCCGTTCACCGCCCTGCATCGACCAGACCCCGCCGTCACCGTCCACGGCCACGGGCCAGCCCGGTCACGTTCGACGACGACCACGAGCGGGCCCCCGTCCTCGGTCACGCCGCCCACGAGAACCCCGCCCCAGGTCGCGTCCAGCCACCGGACGCCGCTGTCCGCGGCCGGCACGGACCGCCACGCCCCCGACGAGCGGACCAGGACCTTCGGGCCGTCCAGCAGTTCGATGCCGCCATCACGGCGACGACCACGACCAGGATCACCACTACCGGACGTCGCACCGCGTTCCCCCTCCGCCCCTCGGTCAGGCCGACTCCTCGCCGGGCCCGGCCTCGAGCGCGGTGCGGTGGACCTGCTCGGCACGCTCGATGACGTCGCGGTAGTGCTCGACGGTGTGGTCGATCGCGATGCGGATCGAGCGGGCCAGGAAGGGCCGGGCGATCTCCATCGCCACGGGGCGCAGGCGCTCCAGCGGCCCCATGACCTCGTTCACGCGCTCGGCGGAGATGTCCGGTTCGTCGATCAGCGGCTTGATCGCGTAGTCGGACACGATCCGCAGGAACCGGTCGGCGATGAACTGGATCTCGCCCCGCAGCACCTCGACGAGGTCGAGGATCTCGGACAGCGGCACGCCGAGGTTGATCAGCTCGCGCCCCGCGTTGAGCAGCATCGGGCTGGGCACGACGACGCGCCCGTCCTCCTGCAGCTCGACCAGCTCGAGCTCGACCGCGCGGGTGATCAGCGCCCAGTCCTCGCGCGCCTCGGGGAAGGTGTCGAACAGCTCCTCGACGTCGATCTCGACCGGGTCCTCGGCGCTGATCGGGGCGTCGATGAGGTGGCGGAACCCGATGAGGTGGGCCAGGTCCCCACCCTGCGACCACGTGTCGATGATGGCCTTGATCGCCTCGAGCGAGAACCCGCGTTCCTGCAGCTCGCCGATGATCTCGAGCCGGCGGACGTGGTCCTCGTCGTAGTAGCCGGTCCGACCGTCGAGCTCGGGCGGGTGCAGCAGTCCGCGGGCCTGGTACGCGCGGATGTTCCGGGACGTGGTCCCGGTCCGGCTGGCGAGTTCGTCGATCCGCAGTCGCATCGGGTCGAGCCTACTCAGCACGGGGCGGTGGCTAGCGTGGCCGGCACGCCCTTCGCCGTCCGTCCACCACCGACGAGGCCGCTCGTGACCGACCGGATCTACTCCACCGACGCCTACGCCCGCGAGGTGCAGGCCACCATCGCAGACGTCGACACCCACGGCCGGCGGGTGCTCCTGGACCGCACGGTGTTCTACCCCGGTGGCGGGGGCCAGCCGCCGGATGCCGGGGCGCTGTGGGTCGGCGACGACCGGCTCGAGGTCGCGAGTGTGTCGGCCGACCACAACGGGGTGTGGCACCACCTGTCCGACGACGTCGTCGCGCTGCCGTCGGCCGGGACCGGGGTGCGGGGCGAGGTCGACTGGGACCGTCGCTACCAACTCATGCGTACCCACACCGCCATGCACGCGCTGTGCGGTGTGGTGTGGGAGCGGTTCCAGGCTCCCGTCACCGGCGGGAACATGGAGCCGGGCGAAGGGCGGCTGGACTTCGAGATCCCCGACTGGGATTCCGG
This sequence comes from uncultured bacterium, assembly GCA_963796225.1. Taxonomy (GTDB): domain Bacteria; phylum Actinomycetota; class Nitriliruptoria; order Nitriliruptorales; family Nitriliruptoraceae; genus CAWCLK01. Next base: position 51,004 of record CAWCLK010000005.1, on the reverse strand, counting down.
GCGCGACCGTGACCCCATCGAGGACGAGCTCAACCGCCAGCTCGGGCTCGGCCGCGACGTCACCGTCAGCTTCCTGCCCCGCGACGAGGCCGACCAGGACCCGAGCCTCATCCGCACCAAGGTCTCGCTGCTGCCCGCCTCGCTGCGCGAGGTCCGGGTCATCGACATCGTCGGGCTCGACCGCCAGGCCGACGGCGGCACCCACGTGGGCGACACCACCGAGGTCGGCCACGTCCGGGTCGCCAAGGTCGAGAACAAGGGCAAGGGCTTCCGCCGCATCCGCCTCGCGCTGGCGTGACCGAAGCGAACTGGGCACCGTGGCCCCGGTGATCACGGGGGCTGCGGTGCCCACATCATCCGGCCTGCGAACTGGGCACCGTGGGGGTGGCGATCGCCGGGTCCCGGGTGCCCACCTCGGTGCCTAGACGTACAGGTCGTTGAGGAAGGCCAGCAGGAGCTGCTCGCGCAGCGTCGGCGGCAGGGCGTCGAGGATGGCGTTGATCTCGGCCATGTCGTCCGGCAGGGAGGCGCCCTCGCCCAGGCCCACCGCCCCGAGCATGCCGGCGTACATCTCCTCGGTGAAGGCGTCCGGGTCCAGCGCCCCGAGCCCGTCGAGCAGCTGCTGGAAGTCCGGGTCGCGTTCGTGGGTGGCGGCGGCGTCGACCGCGTCGCGCAGGTCGGCCAGCAGCTCGTCGACCCGGTCGAGCGAGGTGGCCGTGGCGGTGAGGTGGATGTTGGCGGGCGAGGAGCCGTACCGCAGCTGGGGCTGGACGTACCAGTCGCGATGCTTCATCTCGTCGGCCAGGACGAACAGGTCGGGGCTGCGGCCGTCGCCATCGCGGGGCTCGGCGACGATGGCGACGAGGCTCATCTCGGGCACGCCGAGGACGTCGAGGCCCTCGATCTCGCGGATGCCGGCGACCAGCGCCCGGGTGGCCTCGCGGGTCGCGCGGGCGGCCTCGAGGTAGCCGTCGTCGCCGAAGGCCTGCAGGGTGGCCCACGCCCCGGCCAGCGGCCCGGCCGACTTGGTGGACTGGAAGGTCGTGTTGATCATCGTGTAGCCGGTCCACTTCGCGCTGGCGAACAGCTGATGGCGGCGGATGTCGCGCGACCGGTACAGCAGGGTCGAGGCGCCCTTGGGCGTGTAGGCGTACTTGTGCAGGTCCATCGAGATCGACGTCACGCCGTCGACGCGGAAGTCGAAGAGGGCGATGTCGTCGCCCAGCCGCGCGTAGTAGGGCAGCAGCCAGCCGCCGATGCACGCGTCGACGTGGAACAGCACGCCGGCCTCGCGGGTGATGGCCGCGATCGCCTCGATGGGGTCGACCACGCCGTGGGCGTACGACGGGGCGGAGGCCACGACCAGCACGGTGCGGTCGGTGATGGCGTCGCGGATCGCGTCGGGGTCGGCCTTGAACGTGGTCGGGTCCACGGACACGTCGACCAGGTCGAGGTCGAAGTAGTGCGCGGCCTTGCGGAAGGCGGCGTGGGCGGTCTCGGGCAGGACGACCTCGCCCCGCACCCCGGTCCGCCCGCCGCCGACGCCCCGCGTCGCCCGCGCATGGTCGCGGGCGGTCTTGACGGCCAGCATGCACGACTCGGTGCCACCCGAGGTGAAGTTGCCGACGACGCTGCTCGTCGCCGTGCAGGTGGTCGGCGGCGATGCGCACGAGGTCGGTCTCGAGGTCGAGCACGCTGGGGAAGACCGTGGGGTCCAGGGCGTTCTCGTGCATGGCGGCGACGAGCGCCTCGGCGGCGACGGCCTCGGCGTCGGCCCGCCCCGCGTCGTACACGTAGGCCCAGGTGCGGCCGCCATGGGTGTCGAGGTCGTCGGCGCGGCGGTGGCCGAGGTCGGCCAGGATGTCGTCGCGGGATCGGCCGGTCGTGGGCAGCGGCATGGCGGGTCCTCCTGTGAGTCGGGGAGACGGGGCGGGGGCGCTCGGCGTCAGGCGTCGGGCGTCGGGGTGTGGCGCGGGTAGCGCTGCAGCATCGGCACCGTGGCCAGCATCAGCAGGGCGGGGATCGACCGCGAAGCCGACGACGATGCCGGTCAGCGCGAGGTCGGTCTGGGCGACGACCTCGTCGGCGTTGGACTCGACGAAGCCGGTGATGGTGAGGATGAGCGCGTAGATGGCGGGACCGACGGCCAGGCCGGCCTTCTCGCCGGCGGTCCAGATCCCGGTGAAGGCGCCGGCGCGCTGCTGGCCGGTGGCGGCCGCGTCGGCGGCGATCACGTCGGGGAGCATGGCGTAGGGGAACATCTGCGTGCCGGCGTACCCGGTGCCCATCACGGCGACCTGCAGGTACACGAGCACGACGTGGTCGGGCGAGGCGGTGACCAGCGACAGCGCCCCGACGGCGAAGATCGTCACGCACGCCATGAAGCCGGTGCGCTTGCCGAACCGGTGCCCGAACCAGTTCCAGAACGGCATGGTGACCAGCGCCGGGCCCACCAGGGCGATGAACAGGAACGTGGTCGCGTCGGGGTCGTCGAGGGTGTAGGTGGCGAAGAAGTCGACGCCGGCCAGGATCACCCCGACACCGAGGGCCTGCAGCAGGAACGCCGCGAACAGCCAGCGGAACGGCCGGTTCTCGGTGGTCGCGCGGAACTGGTCACGGAACCGGACGGTCGAGGTCGTCGGGCGCCGCCGCCCTCGTGCGGGCCGTGCCGAGGAAGCACGCCAGCAGCGTGGCGAACAGCGCGGCGCCGATCACCCAACCCATCACCGCGTACCCCTCGCGCCCGCCGCCGGACCCGTTCACCACGGCCGGAGCCGCCCCGCCCGCGACGAGGATCCCGATCGTGAGGAACGCGATGCGCCACGACACGATGGAGGTGCGCTCGTCCTCGCTGTCGGTCATCTCCGCGGGCATCGCCACGTAGGGCACCTGGAAGATCGTGAACGCCGTCGTGCCCAGCACGTACAGGCCGAGCACCCACAGCGCCGCCCCGGTGCCCGACAACCCCGGCACCTGGAACAGCCCGATGAACGCGATCGGCATGAGGATCGCCCCGCCGAGCAGCCACGGCCGGCGCGGGCCCCACCGGGACCGGGTGCGGTCCGACAGCGACCCCGCGAAGGGGTCGGTGACCACGTCCCACAGCCGTGGCAGCAGGATCACCGCCCCGGCCAGCGCGGGCGACACGTCCAGCTGGTTGACCATGAAGGTCAGCAGCAGCAGGCCGGGCACCGTCGAGAAGATCCCGGTCCCCACGGACCCGACGCCGTAGCCCGCGTAGGTCCACCGGGACAGCCGGGGCGCGTCGTCGCCCCGCCCCGTCGAGGTCACGTCCGTCGCCGTCACCGCATGCTCCCGCCGCGTCGCCCGGCGCACAGTCTTGCACACCGACCGGTATCCGAAGGGGCCGGCTCCGGCGCGGCATTGGGTGCATCGGGCCGCTTCGGCCCTCGGTCATGCACCCAATGCAGGCGGGGCGGGACGGGGCTGGCGGGGCGGTCGGGTGTCAGGCCTCGGGGTCGTCGTCCTGCTCGCCCGGGGCGGGCTCGTCGTCGAGGCCGTCGAGCAGGTGGGCCGGGATGGACGGACCGTCCTCGGACGGCAGCTCGGTCAGCCGCACCAGCCGCGCCCCGTCGTCGGGGCACTCCTCGCGCCACGGGGGCAGCTCGCGCTTGCACACCGGGCAGTGCTTGCGCTCGAGGTCCAGCGACTGGCCCGACGGGTCCTTCTCCTCGTCGCCGCCGCCCTTCTTCGCGAGCAGTCCCATGTCAGCCCCTTCGTTCGCTCATCCGCTCAACGCCCCATCCGTCGGAGTCGTCTCGTCTGGTCGTCGTAGGCGTTCGGGGCGCGTTCCTCGACCCACTCGATCCCGGTGTCCGGGCATCGGTAGGTCGTGGTCCGCCCCGTGTCGGCGCGGGTCACGTCGAGGTGGTGGCGCGCGTACTCCGCGGCCTGCTCGCCGGTGAGGTTGTTCAGCACGCCGCAGCGGCAGGTCACCACGTCTCGCCTCGCCTCTCGCGTCGTCGGCCCTGCACGGTAACCCCTCTGCGGGCGGGCGATTTCCCCGTCGGTCAGCCGAGCAGCAGGAACCCGAGGCCCAGCACCACGAGGCTGGCGCCGAACACCAGCTCGAGCACGTCCGGATCGATGCGCAGCGCCAGTCGCGCCCCGACCGCTGACAACGGCACCGAGGCCACGCCGAACACCCCGACGACCGTCCAGTCGATGTGGCCGAGGGCGGCGTGGACCAGCGTGCCGGGTACCGCGAGGACGGCCGCGACCGCCAGCGAGGTGGCCAGGGCGGGGCGCACCGGGAGCCGCAGCACGCCGAGGTACAGCGGGGCGAGCAGGAACCCGCCGCTGTTGGCCAGCAGCCCAGCGCTGAACCCGACGACCAGGGCGACCAGCGTCATGCGCGCGTGCCCGAGGCGGCGGCCGCGGGGCTCCCCGTCGTCGCGTCCGGTCGCGAGGCGTCCCGCGAGGATCCGGACGCCGAGGACGGCGACGACCACGTCGGTGGCCTGCACCAGCACCTCGCCCCCGATCCAGCGAGTCGCCAGCGCCCCGAGCGCGGCGGCGGGGATGCCGATGGCCACACTCCACCACAGCACGGTGCGGTCGAGGTGGCCCTCGCGTCGGTAGACCGCCGCGGCGGCCAGCGTGCCGGGCACGGTGGCCGGCAGCGGGGCGGCGACGGCCACGATGGCGGGGATCCCGGCGGCATGCAGCAGCGGGGTGGCGATGGCCGAGCCGCCCTTGCCGAAGAGGCCGCCGAGCAGGCCGACACCTGCCCCGATGGCCAGCACGGCCATCCAGCCCTCGGCCCCCATCGGTGTCCTGGTCCTGCGTCCTCGACGTCATCCCCAGGTGGACCGCGGCACCATCCGAGAGGTCCAACAGATCCTTCACACGAGTTCCATCGAGATGCGTCTATGGTTCGTCCCGATGGAGCTCCGCCAGGTCGAGTACGTGCTCGCCGTCATCGAGCACGGCGGGTTCACGCGCGCAGCCGAGGCCCTGCACGTCGCCCAGCCGACGCTGTCGCACGGCATCCGCACGCTCGAGCAGGAGCTCGGGGTGGACCTGTTCGACCGAGTCGGTCGAGGCGTGCGGCTGTCCGCGGCGGGGCGCGCGTTCGCCCCGGCGGCCCGCCGGGCCCGGCAGGACCTGGCCGCGGCGCGGGACGCCGCCCGCGACGTCGCCGGGCTCGAGGCCGGGGAGCTGAGCATCATGGCGCTGCCCACGCTGGTGGTCGACCCGCTCGTCGCCTGGGTGGGCGCGATGCGGGCCGCGCACCCCGGCGTGCAGGTGCGCATCGTCGAGGCCGAGGAGGCCACGGCGGTCCCGACGGCCGTCCGTGACGGGCTCGTCGACCTCGGGCTCGCCGAGCTCGACGACGTCGGCCCGCCGCTGGTCACCGAGGTGGCCGTCGACCAGGAGCTGCTGGTGATCGCCCCGCCGGGCGCCGACCTGGGCGCGACCGTCACGCTGTCCCGGCTCGCGAGCCTGCCGGTGGTCGCCACCCCGGCGGGGACGTCCACGCGGCGCCTGCTGGACCGTGCCCTGGAGGGCGTCGACGCCACCCCGACCCTGGCCGTGGAGGTCGAGCAGCGCGAGGCGATCCTGCCCCTCGTACTGGCGGGCGCGGGCGTGTCGGTGGTCCCGCCCCGCATCGCCGAGCAGGCACGTCGGGCCGGCGCGGTGGTGGCTCGGCCCCGGCCCGTGCTGCGTCGCGCCATCGGGGTGGTCCGCCGCCCCGGTCCCCCGGGCCCCGCCGCCGCGGCCTTCCTGGCCCTGGTCAGCCGGGCGACCCGGGGCGGCTGACGTCGTCCGCCGGGCTCAGCACGAGGGTGTGGACCGTGGCGTGGGCGACGGCGGCGGGTGACCACGGGATCGGGATGCCGCCGCCGGACAGGAAGACGGCCAGCTGGTCGTCGTAGTGCGGCGACGACGGGTCGCCGGACTGGCCTCCCGGCAGCACCCAGCGGGACGCCTCGAGGTCACCGAGGTCCACGGCCATCCGCAGGCTGACCCACCCCGATGGGGTCACGACCGAGCGGGTCCGAGGGCATCGGCGACGCCTGGGGGATCGTGTGGCTGTCCCCCGCCAGCGGGAACGGGCCCCGGTCGAACACCGCCGCCAGGGGCGGGGCGGCCCCCGAGACGGGGTGGTGCAGGCGCAGGGGACGCACGCGTCCCCAGGCCCAGTCCTCGACGTCGTCCCCGTGCCGGCGCAGCCGCCAGACCGCGTGGGCGAGGGCGTCCTCGATCGCGGCGCCGGGGTCGAACGGCGCCCGTCCGGGCACGGCGATGCGCTCGGGGTCCTCCAGCGCGGCCAGCGTGTGGGCCGTGCCGCGCAGGCCGCCGAGCGCGTCCTCGACCAGGCCCGGGACCGGCGTCTGGTCCAGCAGCGTCGTGGCCGCGATGGGGACGAGGTGGGCCATGATCGCCCGACGCAGGTCCGCCATGACCAGCTCGTAGACCGCCGCCGCGGCCGAATTCGGCGGCCACGTCGCCGTCCCACGACGCCAGCAGGCCCCAGGCGATCGCCGCGTCGGGGTCGGCGGGGCGGGGCCGGTCGACCAGCAGCGGGCGGGCCCGGCGCCAGGGCAGCGAGCGGGTGTCGCGCTGGGCGGCCAGGGTGTCGGCGACCGTCCAGTCGTCGCGTTCGGCCAGGACCTCGCGGATGGCCGCCACCCGGTAGCCCTCGAGGTGGTCGACCCCGAGGAAGGGCCCCTCGCCGGCCGGGACGTGGGGCACGGGCACGTTGTTGGCCGTGGCCACCACCCCGCCGGGCGGGTCGACCTCGTGGGGCAGGTCGTCGTAGTCGACACGGCCGTCCCAGCCGACCTCCTCGACCCAGCCCGGCAGCGGCAGGGTCCCGTGGCCGGTCCGGCGCAGCGGCAGCCCGCCGGCCAGCTGCCAGGCGACGTGCCCGTCCGTGTCGCCCCACACCACGTTCAGCGACATGCCGGGCCAGGCACGGAAGGCCTCGTGCAGGTCCTCGGGCCCCCGGGCGGTGGGCAGGGCGAGGTAGCCCTCGATCGGGTCGGGGTCCAGCCACGTCGCCGCGAGCGACAGCCCGTGCGGGGCGCCGTCGAGCGCCGGGCCGACCACGGGACCGCGCGGGGTGACGACCACCTCCTCGACGTGGCTGTCGCCACCGGCCACGGCGATGACCTCGCGGCGCACCTGGGCGGGGACGAAGTCGTCGCCGTCGAGCACCGCCCACGCCCCGTCGCCGTCCCGCCGCAGCTGCTCGAGGAACAGGTCGGTCTCGTCGCAGTGCCCGGCCGTGGTCCCCCACGCCCCGTGGCCGTTGTGGCCGGCCGCGATGGACGGGGTGCCGGGCAGGGCGGCGCCGGCGATCGACCAGTCCGGGCAGGTCACGTGGGCCAGGTACCAGAAGGTCGGCAGGGACGGGGGCAGGTGCGGGTCGTTGGCCACGATCGGGGCGCCCGAGCGCGTGTGGGCCCCGGACATCGCCCAGTTGTTCGACGCCCCGCCCACGGGGACCCAGCGGGCCAGGGCATCGAGGTCGGCGGCGAGCGCGCTGGCCGCGTGCTCGCCCTCGGGATGGCCCAGCGTCGTCGGCAGGTCGTGGGCGGCGCGGTCGTCGAGGCGGAGCAGCGCGTCGGGCCCGTCGGCCTCGAGCACGGCCAGGCGTGCCAGCTCGTCCTGCCAGTTGGCCGCCAGCAGGAACGCGAACAGCCGCACGATGCTCGCGACGTCGATGGCCGTGATCGGGCGTGGGCGGGTCCGCAGCAGCGTGAACTCGACGGCGGGGCGGGTGGACCCGTCGGTCATCCCGGCCGTGACCCCGCGCGCGAAGGCGTCCAGCGCCACGCCGACCTCGTCCGACAGCCGCGGGATGCTGGCCCGCGACACGTGGGTGAGGCCGAGCCGGCGCATCAGCCGGTCCACCGGCAGGCCGTCGGCCCCCGTGAGCTCGGCGAGCCGTCCCGCCGCCACGTGCGCGAAGGAGGTGATCTGGAAGGCCCGGTCCTGGCCCTGGGCGAACCCCAGGCCCCACCACGCGTCGTGGGCGGTGGTCGCCTCGACGTGCGGGACGTGCCAGCGGTCCCGTCGCAGGGTCACCGCCCCGTCGAGCCCCCGCACGGCCAGCTCGCCGTCGACGACGGGCGGCCGGGGGCGCAGCAGCGTGCGGAAGGCGGTGCGAGCCAGGCGCATGGACGGATCCGGTCCGGGGTGCGCCGAGCGTAGGCAGCCTCGTCGTGGCGGCTACGGTCGGTGCCCTCGTCGACGCCGAAGGTCGTGTCCATGCCCGAGCCCGCCCGCTGGTTCCACCTGCAGCAGGGCGCGCAGCAGGGGCCGATCGACCTCGCGGCCATGCGTGACCTGGTGGTCGCCGGGACCGTGCGCCCCGACACCTACGTGTGGGCCGACGGCATGCCCGAGTGGATGCCGGCGGCGCGGGTCCCCGCGCTCGTCCCACCGCCGTCGACGGGGGTGCCGGGATGGCCGCAGCCGCCCGGCTCGGGAGCCCCGGAGGCCGGCGAGTAGCGTTGGCCCCATGGCCACCAACCCGATCGACACCCTCCGGGCCCGCGGCTTCGTCGCCGACATCACCGACGAGGCCGGGCTGCGCGCGCTCTTCGAGACCGACCGCGTGACCTTCTACGTGGGCTTCGACCCCACGGCGCCCTCGCTGCACGCCGGCAGCCTGGTCGGGATGATGGCGATGAGCCACCTGCAACGCGCCGGGCACCGCGCGATCGCCATCGCCGGCGGGGCCACCGGCCGCATCGGCGACCCCTCGGGCCGCGACACCGAGCGCGAGCTGCTGACCGACGCCGTGCTCGAGGCCAACCTCGCCGGCATCCGGCGCGACCTCGGCCGGGTCCTGGACCTGTCCGACCCGGACCGCGGGATCCTCGTGGACAACCACGACTGGATCGGCCCGATGAGCTTCCTCGACTTCCTCCGGGACGTCGGCAAGCACTTCTCCGTCAACGCCATGATCGCCCGCGAGTCGGTGAAGAAGCGCCTCGAGCAGCGTGAGCAGGGCCTGTCGTTCACCGAGTTCAGCTACCAGCTGCTGCAGGCCTACGACTTCGCCCACCTGTACGAGGCTCGAAGGGTGCCGGCTGCAGGGCGGCGGCACCGACCAGTGGGGCAACATCACCGCCGGCATCGACCTCACCCGCCGGCTGCACGGCGCGCAGACCTACGGGCTCGTGTGGCCGCTGCTGCTGACGGCCGACGGGGCGAAGTTCGGCAAGTCCGCCGGCAACGCCGTGTGGCTCGACCCCGACCTCACCTCGCCCTACGCCTACTACCAGTGGTGGATGAACGCCGACGACCGCGACGTGGTCCGGTTCCTGCGGCTGTTCACCTACCTCGAGCTCGACGAGATCGACCAGCTCGCCGTCGAGCACGAGGCCGACCCCGCCGGACGGCACGCCCACCGCGTCCTGGCCCGCGAGGCCACCCGGATCATCCATGGGGACGCCGGGGTCGAGCAGGCCGAGAACGCCACCGCCGTGCTGTTCGGCGACCAGCCCTTCGTCGGCATGGACGACCGGGTCCTCGCCGACGCCTTCGAGGGCGCCGACGCCATCGAGCTCGACCGAGCGCGCCTGGAGGAGGGCGTGGGGCTGCTGCAGCTGCTCACGGACGCCGGGGCGAACCGCCTCCAACGCCGAGGCCCGCCGGCTCGTCGGCCAGGGTGCGGTGCGGCTCAACAACGCCCGGGTCGAGGACCCCACCCGCGTGCTCGGCCCCGACGACCTGGCCTCCCCGACCACCATGGTCCTGCGCATCGGCAAGAAGCGCTACGTGCTCGCGAGGTTCACGTGACCGCCCCGGAGCTCGGCGACCCCGACGAGGACATGGTCCCCGACGCCGACGGCCTGGTGCGACGCAGCTGGGCGATCGGCGGGGCGGCCCTGTCGGCCCTCGAGGGTGGCGAACCCGACGCGGACCGGGACTCGATCGTGCTGCTGCACGGCATCCCGTCCTCGGCCGAGCTGTGGCGCGACGTGATGGTGCCGCTGGTCGCCGCCGGCCACCACGTCGTCGCCTTCGACCTGCCCGGCTACGGCCAGACCCTGCTGCCCGCCCGGGCCGACCACTCGCTGGCCGGGGCGGCCGAGCTCGTGGCCACCTGGATCCGCATCCACCTGGGACGGGGCGCGTGGCTGGTCGGCCACGACCTCGGCGGGGCGGCCGCGCAGATCCTCGTGTCGCGACACCCCACCCTGCTGACCCGGCTGACGCTGGCCGACACGGTCTTCGAGGACAGCTGGCCCGTCACCCCGGTGCGGATGCTGCAGCTGGTGGCCCGGGCCGGCCTGTACCCGGTGCTGGGCGCGGCGCGCCTGATGCCCAACCCGTACATGTGGCGCGAGGTGCGGCGTGGGTTCGCCGACCCGGACCGGGTCACGCCCGAGCTGGCCGAGCGCGTGTTCTTCGACGCCAAGGTCCGCGACGACGACGGACGCCGGGCGTTCGCACGGCACCTGCAGGCGCTGGACCCGCTGCAGACCGTCATGGCCGCCGGGACCCTGCAGCGGCTGCCCGCCCCGTCCCAGCTGATCTGGGGCGAACAGGACGTGTTCCAGACGTGGGACACGATCGGCACGCGCCTCCGGGATGCCCTCGACGCCCCGTCCGTCACGCAGCTGCCCGACACCGGCCACTTCTCGCCGGTCGAGTCCCCCGACGCCTTCGCACGTGCGATGCTGGACTGGGAGCCGGGGTCCTGACGACGAGGGCGGCGCGATGCGACTGGCCAGGATCGAGGTCCACGACCACCGCACGGTGTGGGGCGCACCGGTGGAGCTGGACCTCGGGGCGGCCGTCACCGCACTCGTCGGTCCCAACCTCGCGGGCAAGTCCAACCTCGCCCGTGCCCTGGCCGCCGCGCTCGACGAGCGGATCCCCTTCACCCTCGAGCGGGAGCGCCCCCGCGCCGTGCCCGACGCGGTCCCCACCGTCGTCCTGCACCACCGTGACCGGACCCACGGCCGCGTCGCCGAGCTGCGGGTCACCGTGTCGTGGCCCCTCGGCCAGCGCGTCGTCGACGTCCACGCCGCCGCCCCGCCCGACGGCGGACGCCCGGTCCTGGCCTGGGCCGACGACCGCCCCGCGGACGTGCTCGCCCGGCTGGCCGACGACCTCGTCGGGATCGACCCGGCCGAGCTGGCGGCGGACCTGCTGCCGACGCTCCAGCGGGTCCTCCCCGAGGTCGCCGAGCTGGCGCTGCCCGACGGGGTGGGCGGCGACGTCGTGGTCCGCGACCGGGACGGGTTCCCCGTCGGCGCCCACGTGCTGCGCGCCACCTTCGCCGCCGCGCTGGCCGCCCACCTGGTGCGGGCCGGCGTCGAGGTCCCCGCGGTCGTCGTGGAGGAGCCCGAGGCGTTCCTGCACCCCGGGGCGCAGGAGGTCCTGCGGGACGAGCTGCTCGAGGTCGGCGTGGCGGCCGACGCCCCGGTCCTGCTGACGACCGAGTCGCCCTTCGTGCTCCCCCGGGTCGCGGATTCCCGCGTCGTCGCGGTCGCGCGCGACCCCCGCGGGCGCACCCGGGTGGTCGGGCAGGCCTGCGGTGACGAGCCGCAGGCGCCCCTGCTCGGTGGGCTGTTCCGCGACGGCGGGATCGCCGCCGTGCTCGACCGCACCATGCGCATCCCCGCCGGCGTGGCCGGGGTCGTGGTGGTCGAGGGTGGCACCGACGAGGCCTACCTGCGGGTGGCGGGGCGCGTCCTCGGCCGGCAGGCCGACGTGGACCGGCTGGCGATCGAACCCGCGGGCGGGGCGCTGCCCGCGGCGCTGCAGGCCGTCGTCCTGCGTGCGGAGACCTCCCTGCCGGTGCTCGTGCTCCTCGACAACGACGAGGAGGGACGTCGGGCCAAGCACACGCTGACCAGCCGCTTCGGGTTCGACAACCGCTCCGAGGTCACGACCTACGCCGAGGTGGTGCCCGACCACCCACTCGGGACCGAGGCCGAGGACGTGTTCGACTGGCGGCTGGTCGCCCGGTTCGTCGAGGAGGTGGGCGAGGAGGCCATCCGAGGCAAGCGGCTGCTGCGTGCCGACGAGTGGCACTTCGACCTCAGCCTCGCGGCCAAGAGCGCCTTCGTCGGGTGGCTCGAGGAGCACGCCCGTGCCGAGCACTGCCAGCGGTGGGCCGCCGTGCTGGACCTGCTGGAGGACCGCCTGGCGTCAGCCGAGCAGGACCGGTAGCGCCGCGGCGGCGGAGATCGTCGCCAGCAGCACGAGTCCGAAGAGGACCCAGCGCAGGACGTGGCGCGCCGGCCGCGTCTGCTCGCGGGTGGATGACGGAATGGTCGTGCTCTGCACGGTTGGCCCCTTGCCCCCGGGTCTGCCCCGGACCTCGCTCCCCAGTGAGACCACCACAGTAGAGACCGGAGCGCCCGCTCGCCACCGCCCGGGCGGTCCATTCGCCGCGGCCGGTCGGCCGGGCGGTGCGCGGGGTCGGGGTACCGTTGCCCGCCATGGTCGCCCCCACCCGCCCCGCCCACCGTCCGGTGGTCCTGTCGCGACTGCTCGCTGCGGCGTGCCTGGTGCTGCTCGCCGTGGGCGCCTGGTGGACCGCTGCGAGCCCCGCCGAGGCGGCCACCACCCACACCGTCAAGGTCGTCGCCGACGAGGACGGCGGGTTCTCCCCGCGCACCATCACGGTCGAGGCCGGGGACACGGTGCGCTGGACGTGGGTCGTCGAGGACAGCCGGACCATCTCCTTCGACGACGACCCGAGCAAGACCACCGGCTGCGTGCAGCGGCTCGTCGGCTGCGAGGGCGAGGAACGCATCGTCGAGTTCGACGAGGTGGGCCGGTTCGAGTACGTCGACCGCGCGGACGGCATGGCGCAGTTCCCGAGCACCGTGATCGTGGAGGCCGCGTCGTCGCCGTCCCCTTCCGAGGACCCCACGGCCGTGCCCGACCCGGCCCTCACCCACCGACGACCCCACCAGCGAGCCGGAGCCGTCGCCCAGCGAGACCGATCCCTCGCCGACCGAGACCTCCTCGCCGTCGCCGTCGCCGAGCCGCAGCTCCCGCTCGCCATCGCCCACGCCGTCGTCGTCCTCGCCCACGCCGCAGCCCGACCCGACCACCGGCACCGCCGTTCCGGTGGCGGTGGAGTCCGAGTCGACCTCGCCGTCGCCCACCCCCACCGCCCCGGCCCCGTCGGTGGCCGAGGACCGCAGCGTGCCGGTCCCGTCACCCAGCTTCCAGGACTTCCCGGAGGCGTCCGACCCGGCCGGGGGCGACGACGTCGAGGGCACGGTCGCGATCGACACGCCCGACGACGGCGGGACGTCCCGGACCGTGTGGGGGCTGCTCGGGGGCGTCAGCGTGCTCGGGACCCTCGGTGCGTTCGGGCGGCGGGTGCTGTTCAGCGATCCCTGGGACGCATCCTGACGCGGCCGTCCACAGTGATCGGCGCCGCTTGCGCGGCGATCTGCGGCTCGGAAGATTGAGGGGTCGCCCGGCCGACGTCGTCGCGGCTTGGTGTTGCGAACCCGATCCACAGTGTGGCGCGGGAGCTTCAGGGACCTGTGGCTGCTGCTTCGAGCGCGTTCCCCAGACTCTTCATCAGCAGGCTCCTCCGGGCGGCGTCCATCACGACGAGAGAGGAGACCATGATGGACGTGAGAGAGGATGAGTTCTTTGTCGAGCGGTGTGCCGGGCTGGATGTGCACAAGCGCACGGTGACGGCCACGGTGAGGTTCCCGGGCCCCAAAGGGGGGCGGGCGTCACGAACGGCGACGTTTCAGACGACGGTCAAGGGGTTGTTGGAGCTGTCGGACTGGTTGGCCCGGTTCGAGGTGACGCTGGTGGGGATGGAGTCGACCGGGGTCTATTGGAAGCCGGTGTTCTTCGTGCTCGAGGAGCGGTTCGAGTGCTGGTTGCTCAACGCTCGGCATCTGCGCAACGTCCCGGGTCGCAAGACCGACGTGGCCGACTCGGCCTGGATCGCTCGGCTGGTCGAGCAGGGCCTGGTCCGGCCGTCGTTCGTGCCGCCACGGCCGATCCGGGACCTGCGGGATCTGACCCGCTATCGGCGGGCGCTGTCGGAGGAACGGTCGCGGGAGGTCCAACGGCTGGACAAGGTGTTGCAGGATGCCATGATCAAGCTCAGCTCGGTGGTGTCGACACTGCAGACCAAGACGGCCCGGCAGATCCTTGCCGCCCTGGTCGGCGGCGAGGACGACGTCACGGTGCTCGCCGGCATGGCGCACGGGCCGCTCAAGGACCGGCAGGACGAGCTGGCCGAGGCGCTGTCGGGCCGGTTTCGCCGCGAGCATCACGGCCTGCTGATCGGCCAGATCCTCACCCACGTGGACTTCCTGGACGGTCAGATCGCCCAGCTCGACGCCCGGTTGGAGCAGCTGTTCGCCCCTTTCGATGACCTGCCCGAGCTGGTGACGACGATCCCGGGCGTGTCGCTGCGTGGCGCGCAGGTGCTGCTGGCCGAGTGCGGCACCGACATGGACCGCTTCCCCTCCGCCGCGCACCTGGCCTCGTGGGCCGGGATCTGTCCCGGCAACGACGAGTCCGCGGGCAAGACCCGCTCGGGCAAGACCCGCAAGGGCTCGGTCTGGCTACGCACCGAGCTGACCGCGGCGGCCAAGGCTGCGGGGCGGACCAAGGGCACCTACCTGGCCGCCCACCAGGCCCAGATCCGCGCCCGACGGGGCTATGCCAAGGCGGTCGGCGCCACCCGCCACGACATCCTCGTCGCCTTCTACTTCATCGTCCGTGACCGTGTCCCGTTCCGCGAACTCGGTCCGGACTGGCACGACCAGCGCAACTCCACCGAGCACCGCATCCGCCGGCTCATCAAGCAGCTCGAACAGCTCGGCCAGAACGTCACCCTCGAACCCGCCGCCTGACCGCGACCCACCCCGCGTTCGCCGGACCCCACCCGGCGACCTCACCATGCCCCCAGACGGAACCCAAGGCCATCTTTTCCCCAGCCGCGCGATCGATCGACCGTGCTGTCACAGCACGCCCGTAGGGTCCCGGTTGTCGAAGGACGACGACGCCGGGTATCGTGGCCGGGTCGCGCCGGGCCCCTGCTCGCAGGGCCGGCGCGCAGGACTGTCCGGACCCGGACGGTTCCGACCGCACCCCTGCCTCCCACGGCACGGCGCATGCGCGCGCCGTGCGACCGCGGAGGCCGCACACGACCACAGGAGGTGCCTGTGCGCCGCTATGAGATGATGGTCATTCTGACCGACCTCCTCGACGAGGAGGCCGCCACCGCGCTCTACGAGCGGATCAAGGGCATGCTGGACGACCAGCAGGCGACCCTGGTCGACGACGCCTGGTGGGGCAAGCGCGAGTTGATGCACGAGATCAACAAGCGCACCCACGCCTGGTACGGCGTCCTCGACTTCGAGGGCACGACCGAGGCCGTCGCCGAGGTCGAACGCCAGCTCAAGATCCTCGACGACGTCGTGCGCTTCAAGACCGTGCGCCCCGAAGTCCGGGTGCGCCGGGTCTCGGCCTGACCTCTCTTCGTCCTCGACGCGGCAGCTGACTGCCGCCCGACCCCACACGCCACGAGGAACGAGGGAGACCCCATGGCCTTCGAGAGCAACTACGTCACGATGATCGGGAACCTCACCGACGACCCCGAGCTGCGCTTCACGCCCTCGGGTGCCGCCGTCTGCGGGATCCGCATCGCGTCCAACCGTCGCTACACCGACCGGTCGGGCCAGCAGCAGGAAGAGACGACGTTCATGAACGTGAACGTCTGGCGCGACATGGCCGAGAACGTGGCCGAGTCGCTGCGCAAGGGCGACCGCGTCATCGTCATCGGGCGCATCCAGGTGCGCTCGTACGAGGCCAAGGACGGCTCGGGCACCCGGTGGGTGACCGAGATCCTGGCCGACGAGGTCTCGCCCTCCCTGCGCTGGGCCAAGGCCACGGTCACCAAGACCTCCGGCCCCCAGGCCGGCGGTGGCTCGGGCGGTGGCGGCGGCTTCGACGGCACGCCCCCGCCCCCCGGTGACGACGACGTCCCGTTCTAGACCCCCACACGTTGATCCCGGGCCCGCCGTGGCCCACCCGACGACCCCCAAGGAGGTTCGTCCATGCCCCCGAAGCCGAAGAAGAAGCGCAAGCCAGCACGTCCGAAGCCGTGCCAGCTGTGCAAGCAGGGCATCGAGTACGTCGACTACAAGGACCTGTCGACGCTCAAGCCCTTCCTGAACGAGCGCGCCAAGATCAAGGCCCGTCGCACCACCGGTGCGTGCGCCAAGCACCAGGCCAAGCTCTCCGAGGCGATCAAGAACGCCCGCGAGATGGCGCTGATCCCGTACGTCGCGCGCTGAGCGGAGAGGACCCAACATCATGAAGGTGATCCTCAAGCAAGAGGTCGACAACCTCGGCCTGGCCGGTGACGTCGTCGACGTCGCCAACGGCTACGGCCGCAACTACCTGCTGCCCCGCGGCATGGCCATCGTGGCCACCAGGGGCGCGATGCGCGAGGCCGAGGCGCTGACCCGGTCCCGCAAGGCCGTCGAGGCCAAGACGCTCGGTTCGGCCGAGGCGTCCAAGGACGCCATCGAGAACCGCACGCTGCAGATCAAGGTGCGCGTCGACGAGCGCGGCCACCTGTACGGCTCGGTGGGCGTCAACGACATCCACCGCGTCCTCAAGGAGCGCGGCCACCAGATCGAGAAGAAGCGCATCGACCTGAAGGGCACGATCAAGGAGATCGGCACCTACGAGGTGCCGATCCAGGTCCACCCGCAGGTCGAGGCGCTCGCCACGATCGAGGTGCTCGACGAGACCGGCGAGGTCATCGCCGGCCAGATCGCCGCGCCCGAGCCGCCGCCGCCGCTGATCGGCCAGGAGGGCGAGCAGCCCGCGGCCGAGGCCGAGGGCGAGGCCACCGAGGGCGAGGCCCCCGAGGCCGAGGCTGCCGAGGGAGGCGTCGACACCCTCGAGGAGGCCGCCGCCGTCCAGCAGGGCGAGACCGTGCCCGCGATCGACTCCGTGGAGGCACTGGTCGAGCAGGCCCTCGAGGCCGCCGACGAGTACGAGGAGCAGGTCGACGAGCAGGCCGAGCTCGAGATCGACGACGCCGCGGAACCGGACGCGGAGGCGTAACCAGGGGAGGGTCCGCATGGCGGACGTCACGTCACAGGTCGACGACGGTGCCCTTCCCCCACCGCCCGACGAACCACCCGCCGACCACGGCTCCAGCGAGCGCGGGACGGCACGCGGTTTCGACCGCGTGCCCCCGCACTCGCTGGAGGCCGAGGTCTCGGTGCTCGGCGCCTGCCTGCTGTCGCGCAACGCCGCGATCGAGGTGTCCGAGTTCCTCCAGGCCGAGGACTTCTACCGCTCGGCCCACCGCACGGTGTACGAGGCCGTCCAGGAGCTGATGGCCCGCAGCGAACCGATCGACCCGGTGACGCTGCTCGACCTGCTGGCCGCCACGGGGCGGCTGGCCGAGGTCGGCGGGGCGCAGGCCATCCACGACCTCGTGTCGGCCACCCCGACGGCGGCCAACGCCGTGCACTACGGCCGCATCGTCCGCGACCGTGCCCTGCTGCGCCGCCTCATCCAGGCCGGCACCGACATCGTCAAGCTCGGCTACGACCCCACCGACGACCCCATCGCCACGGTCTCCGAGGCCGAGTCGATCATGTTCGGCGTGGCCGACAGCGGCACCACCGGCGAGGCGACGGCGCTGAAGGACCTGCTCGCCGAGTCCTTCCGCACCATCGAGGAGCTGTCCGAGAAGGGCGACGACGTCACCGGGTTGCCCACCGGCTTCCGCGACCTCGACCGCCTCACCGCCGGCTTCCAGCCCCAGAACCTCATCATCCTCGCCGCCAGGCCGGCGATGGGCAAGAGCTCGCTTTCATTGAGCATCGCGCAATACGTGACGGCGGAGCTGCAGGAGCCCGTCGCGATCTTCTCGCTGGAGATGTCCAAGCAGGAGATCGTGCAGCGCCTGCTGTCGTCCGAGGCGATGATCGACTCGTCGCGGCTGAAGACGGGGCGGCTCGAGGACCATGACTGGCGCAAGCTCGGCGAGGCGCTGGGCAAGCTGGCCGAGGCGCCGCTGTTCATCGACGACACCCCGTCGATCAACATGATGGAGATCTCGTCCAAGTGCCGGCGGCTCAAGCAGCGGTACGGCCTGCGGATGATCATCGTCGACTACCTGCAGCTGATGACCTCCCACCGCCGCGTCGACAACCGCCAGGAGGAGGTCTCGCAGATCTCCCGTGGCCTGAAGATGCTGGCCAAGGAGCTCAACGTCCCGGTCATCGCGCTGTCGCAGCTGAACCGCTCGCCGGAAGCCCGCACCGACAAGCGCCCCATGCTGGCGGACCTGCGCGAGTCCGGGGCGGTCGAGCAGGACGCCGACATCGTCGGGTTCATCTACCGCGACGAGGTCTACAACGAGGACTCCCCCGACCGGGGCATCGCCGAGCTGATCATCTCCAAGCACCGCAACGGCGGCACCGGCGTGGTCAAGCTCGCCTTCCTCGGCCACGTCACCAAGTTCGCCAACCTGGCTCGGGGCCCCGGCGGCCCCGAGGGACCGCCCGGCGCCCCGCCGCCCACCGACCCGCCGCCGCTCTAGGCCCGAGGCTGCGGGCCGGTCGGCAGGCGGCCGGGTCGGTCGGCAGGCCTCAGAGGCAGTGGAGCCCGTCGCGGATCGCCGCTGCCCGGTCGGTCGAGATCGCGGCCGGCCCGCCGGCCAGCGTCACCTGCAGCCGCTGCAGCCGGTTCGACAGGTCGCGGACGTGCGCCAGCCCGGGGCCATCGCCCGAGCCGGACCCGTCCACCAGCGTCAGCACGGCACCGTTGCGTGCCGCCGCGGGACCGGCCGTGAGGGCGTCCGGCCAGTCCTCGCCGTCGACGACGAAGACACGCCGGGTCCAGCTCGACCGCAGCTGCTGGTCGCGCGCCACGACCGCGCGGGAGGTCTCGTAGCGGTTCGCCCCGGCGAGCCGTTCGACGTGGGCGTCGGGGATGGCGGCGCGGACCTGGTCGAGGACGGCGTCGCTGACACCGGACGGGCCGCCGGGCACCAGCACCTGGTTCGGGGCGAGCCGGCGCAGGGCGTCGCGCGTCGCGGCCGGCAACGAGCCCGGGGCGGTCAGCAGCACCGGGTGGTCGTGCGACGCGGCCAGGCCCGACACGCTGACCGCGTCGGCCCAGGCCCGTTCGGGCTGCGGGTGGTCGCCGAGGGCGAGGAGCACCCGGTTCGTGTTCCCGCCGGCGCGGGCCAGGTGGTCGGCCAGCGTCGCGGCCGTGGTGTAGCGGTCGTGGCCCTCGGCGCGTTCGACCCGGGCCGAGGGCACGGCGCGACCCACGTCGGCGGCCACGCGTGCGGACAGGACCTGCTCGCCGCCGACCAGGACGACGCGATCGGGCCGCCACCGACGCAGCCGATCCGCGACCCGCCCGTCGAGGCGCCGCCCGTCGGTCAGCACCACCGGGGCGCCGAGCGTCCCCGCCAGGCCGGCGGCGGCCAGTGCGTCGCTGGGCGTCGCGGCCGAGGCGACCAGCACGGCACCCGGGTCGACCACGCCGCTGGACACGGCCAGGGCCGTGGCCACGCGGTCATCGCCGCCGCGGCGCACCAGCGAGGACGCCGGCAGCGGCCACGACGTGGCGCCGAAGGGCGCGTTGTCGCTGTGGCAGGCCCAGCCCGGCCCGGGGGTGGGCGGGGGCTGGCTTCCCGGCCGGTACCAGGCCGTCCCGGGTGGTGAGCCGTTGGTCTGGCGGAAGTCCACCGCGATCCAGATCGTCCCGGCGGCGTGGTCGACCGTCACGCCGACCCCCACCTGGTCGAAGGCACCGTCCAGGATGGCGCTGCGGTGCGGCGGCGAGTCGAACCACATCTCGACGGCGCGGTCGGTCGCACGGGCGAGGTCGTCCGCGCTCACGTCGGTCCCGACGCCGACCTGTGCGAGCACCTCGCCCGCCTTGGTCCAGCAGCAGTAGCCGTCGGCGAAGGCCGGGTTGTGCGACATCGTGCGGCGCTGGGCCATCGCGTCGGACCAGTCCCGCGCGAACCCGCGCAGGTCGGTCCAGCCGGTCAGCGGTCCGACAGCCGGCTCGGGGGCCCCGGGGTCGACCGAGCGGGGCGACTGGCGTGCGTCGCTGAGCGCGTCGGCGACCTGCCACTCGAGCCAGGACTCCTGGTCGGTGCGCGGGCGGGTCGAGGCGGCAGCCGCGGGCGCGGCGGTGACCACGAGGCTCGCGACCAGCGACAGGGCCAGCGCGACGACGCAGAGCAAGGTCGCGTGGCGGGGGCGGACGTGCGAGGAGACGGGAGGGGCGAACACGGGAGGTGACATCCTCAGCGCGGGGGCCGGGCGGTGAAGGCGTGCGGAGTGTGGACCTGGCCGTTCCGCCACCGCGACAACGGCCGTGGCCGATCGGACAGGGTAGGCGTTGGGGTCTGGCGTGGATGGCCGTCGGGCGGCCGATCTGCGGTTCGCCGGCGGGCGTGAGAGTGTGCTCACCTGCGCGCATGCTGACCGTCCTCGTGCTCCTGTTGCTCGGCGTCGTCGCCGCGCGGCTGCCCGCCATCCCCGACCGCGCGCCGCAGACCCTCGACGCCCTGGTCCTGTGGTTCGCGCTGCCGGGCCTGATCCTGACCGAGGTCCCCGACCTCGAGCTCGGGACCAGCACCGTGGTGCCCGTGGCCGTGGCCTGGGGGACCCTGGCGCTGCTGGCCATGCTCGTGCTGGTGCTGTCCCGGGCCCGCGGGTGGAGCGCACGCACCACCGGGACGATGCTGCTGGTGGTCCCGCTCGGCAACACCAGCTTCCTCGGCATCCCGGCCGTCACCGCCCTGCTCGGCCCCGACCACGTCGGCCAGGCCCTGCTGTACGACCAGCTCGGGTCGTTCCTCGCGCTGGCGACCTGGGGGTCGCTCGTCGCCGCCCGCTACGGCGCCGGGTCCTCCCCGACCCTCGGGGGCACGCTGCGCCGCGTGCTGACCTTCCCGCCGTTCGTCGCCCTGGTGGCCGCGTTCGTGCTGCGCCAGGTCGTGCTCCCGGGGGCCGTGGACGAGGTCCTGTTCGAGGTCGCCGGACGGCTCGGGGCGATGCTGGTCCCGCTCACCATGCTGGCCGTGGGCATGCGGCTGCGCCTGCCCAGCGCGTGGGGCACGTTCGAGCCGATGCTGCTCGGACTGGTCCTGCGCATGGCGGCCGCCCCCGCCGCGGCGTACGGCGTCATGCTCCTGCTCGACGCCGGGGGGATGGCCTGGCAGACCTCGGTGTTCGAGGCCGCGATGCCCCCGATGGTGACCGCCGGCGTCGTGGCCACGGCGGCGGGGCTGGACGAGGAGCTGTCCTCGGCGCTGGTGGGCGTCGGGGTGCTGGCCGCCCTGGTCACCGCCCCGTTCTGGGCGGCGGTGGTCACCTGATCCGGCCGGTCAGCTGACCGGTTCGGCCCGCCAGACCTCGCGCCACGTCAGCTTCCCGCCCGCGAGGATCGCGGCCGAGTACAGCCGCCCGGCGAGCCGCACGGTGAGCACGGCGGCGACGGCGGTGATCGTCGCGGCCACCAGCACCTCGGGGACGGAGATCGCGCCGACCGAGATGCGGGCCGGCACCGCGAACGGGGCGGTGGGCGGCAGGTAGCTCAGGACCTGGGCGAACACCGAGTCGGGGTTGGGCACCACGCCGAGCAGCGTGCCGATGTACGCGCCGGCGGTGAGGAACCCCAGCGGCCCCGCCGAGCTCTGGGCGTCCTCCAGCGAGGACGCCATCGAGCCCGCGACGGCGTAGAGCGCGGCGTAGAACGCGAACCCGAGCACGAACATCAGCACGCCGACCAGCACGGCCGAGGTGGCGGCGGGTGGCACCTCGAACGCGTCGACCGCCGCGTTGGCGCCCAGCGTCACGCCGATGAACAGCACCAGCTGGCCGACGGCCAGCACCATGATCCCGGTGAGCTTGCCGGCCAGCAGCTGCCAGGGTCGGACGCTGCCCAGCAGCACCTCGACGACGCGGGAGGACTTCTCCTCGATGGTGCCGGTCAGCAGCGTGCTGCCGTTGATCTGCACGATGAGGAACAGCAGCACGGTCGCGAAGAACGCGATGCCCTCGCCCGCGTCCGACTGCTCCTCGGTGCCGTCCGGCGTGACCACCTGCACGGGGGGACGCCCCGCCAGCAGCTGGGCGGCCTCGCCGACGTCCAGGCCGGCGTCGGTCAGGCTGCCGAGCAGCGCCGCCTGCTGGCGGCCCTGTTCGACGATGCCCCGCAGCTGCCCGTCGACGTCGTCGGCGACCAGCAGCGTGTCCGGGTCCACGAGCACGGCGTCGAGCTCGCCGTCCTCGACCCGGGACTCGGCCGTCGCCCGGTCCGCGACCGAGGTCACCGTGACGTCGATGTCCTGGGAGGTGGCCGCCCCCGCGACCGCGTCGCCGAACAGCGGGTCGACCTCCCCCACGACCCCGAGGTCGAAGCTGGGCGGGGCCCCGTCGTCGAACAGGCTCGGGACGATCACCAGCCCGAGCACCAGCAGCAGCGTGACGGCGGTGCCGATGAGGAAGCCCCGGTTGCGGATGCGGTCGCGGATCTCGCGCCCCGCCACCAGGCGGACGATGTC
Organism: uncultured bacterium; assembly: GCA_963796225.1. GTDB lineage: Bacteria > Actinomycetota > Nitriliruptoria > Nitriliruptorales > Nitriliruptoraceae > CAWCLK01. Next base: position 28,452 of record CAWCLK010000005.1, on the reverse strand, counting down.
GCGCGTGGTCATGCCTGCACCTCCGCGGCCGTGTGGGCGTGGCGGGCCTCGGCGGCGTCGAGGCTGATGCCGACGACGTCGCGGAAGATCTCCGACAGGGTGGGCGGCTCGAAGGCGAAGCGTTCGACCTGCCCGTGGGTGCGGACGCCGTCCAGCAGCGAGACCGGGTCGGTGTCGGCGGGCACGCGCCAGGTCACCAGGCCGTCGCGTTCGGCGACGGGTTCGACGCCCTCCGGGGCCGGGGGCACCTGCCCCCCGGCCAGGCGCAGCTCGACCCGGCGGTGCTGCGTGCTGGAGCGCACCTCGTCGAGGCTGCCCGCCAGCACGTCGCGCCCCGCCGCGATGATCACCACGTCGTCGCAGAGGGCCTCGACGAGGTCGAGCTGGTGCGAGGAGAACAGGACCGTCGCGCCCCGCGCGGCGCGGTCGCGCAGCACGTCGCTCATGGCGGCCACGCCGATGGGGTCCAGGCCGTTGAACGGCTCGTCGAGCACGAGCAGGTCCGGTTCGTGGACCAGCGACGCGGCCAGCTGGACACGCTGCTGGTTGCCGTGGGACAGCGTGTTGACGGGGTCGTCGACGCGGTCGCCGAGCCCGAGCCGGTCGAGCCACTCGGTGGCCGCTGCGCTGGCCGCCGCGGCCGACATGCCGTGGAGCCGCGCCAGGTAGGTCAGCTGTGCCCCGGCCGGCATGCGCGGGTACAGGCCCCGCTGCTCGGGCATGTAGCCGAAGCGCAGCATCTCGGCCTGGGTGATCGGGGCGTCGTGCCACCGGACCCGGCCGCTGTCCAGCCCGACCAGGCCGAACACGGCACGCATGGTCGTGGTCTTGCCGGCGCCGTTGGGGCCGAGGAAGCCCAGCAGTCGTCCCGGGCGGGCCGTCAGGCCCAGCCCGTCGAGTGCGGCGACGTCGCCGTAGCGCTTGTGCAGGTCGGTCAGCGTGAGCACGAACAGCCCCCGTGTCGGCGTCGTGTCCGGTCGTGGACGCGTCACACGACCCCACTGTCTACTGGTCCGGGGCGTGCCGGCGAAGGGCCGTGCGACCCTGCCACACCGGGTCAGGAGTCGCCGTACTCGGGCTCGGAGGACTGCAGGCCCTTGTGCTGGTCCTCGGTCTCCAGGTCGGGGACCAGCGTGATGACCATGTCCTGGATGCGCCAGTCCTCGGCGTACAGGTCCCGGGTGGCGCCGGTGACGTCGTCCACGGCCACCGTGTCCGCCACCGGCACGACGAACGCCTCGCCGAAGAAGACCCGGCCCTCCTCGCGCAGCCGCACGCGGGCGTCCTGGACCCACTCCTGGCCGCGCAGGCACTCCTCGAGCTGCGGGACCACGCCGAGGCGTGCCGCCGTAGGACAGCTCCTGCGGGTGCCTCGCCCATCAGGTGGACGGTGAAGCCGCGCATGTGCATGAACGCCGTCGCGGGTCACCTCGATGCCGATGTACAGCGCGGCGAGCGGGTCGGCCAGCGGCCAGCCCAGCCCGATGCCGAGGACCCCGACGGCCGCGGCCGCAGCCGACAGGTAGTCGGCGCGGTTCATGTCGGCGTCGGCGTGCAGCACCTTGTCGTTGAGCTTCTCCGCGAGCGGCATCTTCGCGCGACCGAGGAAGAACTGGGGGATCGACGTGAACGCCAGCGCCGCGATCATGAGCCACCCCAGCCAGATCCGCTGGCCGAAGACCTCGGCCATGCCGATCGACGGGTGCTCGGCCTCCAGGAGCTTGGTGAGGGCCTCGAAGCCGATGTACAGGCCCAGCAGGACCAGGGCCAGCGCGGCCCAGAAGAACGCGATCGACTGGCTGCGGTGGAAGCCGTAGGGGAAGCGGTCGGTGGCGGGGCGCCACGCGAACCGCCCCGCGATGAGGTAGGCGATCGGCGGGATGAGCCCGATGACGTCGTCCAGCCAGGCGGACTTCATCGCCTGGGAGCTGCCCAGCACCATCGCCACGACGACGGCCGCGGCCGTGACGTGCACGACGGTGATGACCTGCAGGCGCATCGCGCGTCGGCGGGCCTCGGCGATCTCGTCCGGGACGTCGGTGCGGCTGCGGGGCGTGGCCTCGTCGGAGGCAGGCGCGTCGGAGGGGCGGGAGGTCATGACGCGGCCTCCAGCTCGGCCGGGGAGGGGGGCTCGTGGTTGGCGAGGAACTCCTGCACCGTGGTCAGCCAGGCGTTCTCGCCCGTGGGCAGTGCGAGCACGTGGGCCTCCTCGAGCAGGACGCGGGGCGTCGCGGTCAGTCCGAGGCGGTCCAGGCGCCAGTCCTCGAGGGCGACCAGCCCCTCCGGGTGCGCCGGGAGCGAGGCGACGGGACGCGGGGTCGCGCCCACCGTCCGCAGCAGGGCCTCGGCGACGGTGCCCTGCTCGACCAGGACCTCGCGGTCGGCGAGGTCCTCGACCGGCTCGCCCGACGGGGAGGCCACCACGAGGCGGCTGTGCGCGATCGGTGGGGTGAAGGTCACGCGGGACCCCCAGGGGTCGCCCTCCGCCAACCCGGCGGCGACCACGTCCAGGGCGTGGCGTTCGAGCGCGTCGAGCAGCTCGTCCTGGGTGCCCTCGATGAAGACCACCTCGGCGCCGACCTCGTCGGCGAGCTGGCGCACGAGCTCGATGGAGACACCGCCCCACCCGTCGTCGGTCCGGACGACCCACGGGGCAGCCTCGGTCACCCCCAGGCGAAGCTGGCCCGACGAGCGGATGGTGTCCAGCGTGCCCTTCGCGTCCCGCGGGAAGGCGCACCCCCCGGCCACCAACGCGACCACGAGGGCGAGCACGACACGGACGGGGCGCACCCGGTCCGGTCGTCGCACCGTGCCTCCTGGCTCGTCGTCGGCATCACGAGGCTACGAACGCACCGGCCGGACGGGGGTGGACGACCTGCCACCGACCGTGGTCAGACGCCGACGGGACCGACGGTGCCCGGGGTCGCCGGGCCCGGGGCAGGTTCCTTCAGCTCGACGAACAGCACCCGGGTCGGGGTCTGCCCGATGTTGTGGCCCGCATGCTCCTGGGCGGGCAACCACGCGACGGTCTCCGCGGCGATCTGCACGTCGCGCTCCTCCTCGCCGGCGTACAGCCGCCGGTCGAAGGAGCTGAGCGTGATCATCACGCTGTCGGGATGGCCGTGGGGCGTGGTGCGGTCACCCGGGGCGTCGGTGTAGGCCAGCACCCGGACGCGGTCGTTCTCGAAGACGACCGAGTACAGCTCGGGGTTGGTCACCACGGGGTCGAGGTCCATGGTCGGTCCGTTTCCACTGGCGGGTCGCCCCGCAGACCGGCAAGTGTGACACGTCGGCCGTCAGGACGCGGTCAGGCCGAGGGCGTGCTCCACGCGGGTGGTCAGCACGGGCAGCGGCAGGCTGCCCTCGACCAGGATCGCGTCGTGGAACGCGGCGATGTCGAACCGGTCGCCGAGCTCCTCCTCGGCCCGTCGCCGCAGCTGGAGGATGTGGCGCTGGCCGAGCTTGTAGGCCAGCGCCTGCCCGGGCATCCCGATGTAGCGGTCGACCTCCTGCGCGATCACGCCGGGGTGCAGGGGCGTGAACTCCTCGAACCAGCGGATCGCCTGCGCGCGGGTCCAGCCGTGGTGGTGCAGCCCGGTGTCGACGACGAGCCGTCCGGCCCGCCACGCGTCCATCAACAGCATCCCGAGGCGGTCGAGCTCGGAGGAGTACAGCCCCATCTCGTCGGCCAGCCGCTCGGCGTACAGGCCCCACCCCTCGACGTGGGCGTGGTTGACCGTGTACCGACGGAACGCCGGGACGCCCCGCAGCTCCTGCGCCAGGGTCCGGTCGAAGTGGTGGCCGGGGATCGCCTCGTGGAAGGCGACCCCCTCGTACATCCACCGGGGGCGGGACGGGGCGTCGTGGGTGTTCACGAAGTAGGTGCCGGGGCGCGAGCCGTCCTCGGCCGGCACCTGGTAGTAGGCCGGCGGCATCGCGGGCGCCAGCGAGGCGGGGACGGGCTGGACCTGGCACGGGGCGTCGGGCGCGGCGTGGAACCACCCGTCGACCGCGGTCCATGCCCTGGCCACGACCTCCTCGGCGTGGGCCACCATCTCGTCGCCGTCGCGGTAGTACAGGTCGGCGTCGGTGCGCAGCCGCTCGAACAGCTCGCCGAGGTCGGAGATCCCGAGCGCCCGCTCGCCGATCTCGGCCCACTCGGCGGCCAGCGGACCCTCGACGTGCTCGACGCCGATGCGGTGCACCTCGGCCGGGTCGAGCTCGAGCGAGGTGTAGACGCGACCCAGCGTCGCGTACGCCTCGGCACCTCCCGGCACGTGCGCCAGACCGGCGTGGTCGTCGTCGCGGGCCACCGGCAGGACGTCGTCGCGGACGAACGCCAGGTGGGCGGCGTAGGCGGGACGGACGACGTCGGCCACGACGGTCCGCAGCCGCTCGTGCCAGTCGGCCGGCGTGCCCTCCGGCGGGGCGGTCGTCAGGAACGGGTCGGCGTCGAGGTCGGAGGCCAGGTGGCTGGTGACCTGGTCGACCACGCGCTGGACCGAGGTCGCGGCCGGTGTGCGACCCGCCGCCAGCCGCTCCCGCGTCAGCGCCTCGACCTCGTCGAACAGCCGCGGGACGGCGGCGTAGCGCTCGAGCAGCATCTCGGCCTGCTCGGGCGCCGTCAGCGTCGTCTGGTTGGCGACCTGCATGAGCATGCCGTGCATCCCGAGGAAGGGGTCGATCGGGGCGCTCAGCATGTCGGTGTCGTATGCGGCGACCTGGCGGCGGGCCTCGTCCACCAGCAGGTCGCGGGTGAGCCGATCGCCGTCGTCGTCGAGGTCCAGGGCGGCGGCCTCCTCGGCGAGCGCGGCGTCCGCATCGCGTTCGGCCCGCATCGTGTCCCGGTCCAGCGACGGCAGGCGGTCGTCGTACCGGTGGTCGCCGAGCAGCGTGGCCCGCAGCGGGCTGGCCTCGAGCTGCTGCTCCCAGTACTGCTCGGCCAGGCGGGCGAGGCGGTCGTCGGCTCACGGCGGGTCCTCGGTGTCGCGGGGCGTCGCGACGCTAGGCGTCCGGGTGGGGCGCGGGGGCCTCGATCAGTCGTCGTCCTCGACGAGCTCGCCCTCCCAGGCCTCCCGGCCTTCGTGGATCGCGAACCCGGCGATGACGAAGCCGGCCAGCGGGTCCAGCCAGGCCTGGCCGGTGAGCTCGTACAGGCCGACCCCGAGCAGCGTCGACACCGACAGCCACACGCACAGGCGGGTCTCGGCGGCGTCGGCCAGGATCAGGGGATCGCCGCCGAGCTGGTTGCCGACGCGGGTCTTGGCCCCAGCCAGCACCGGCATGACGACGATCGACGCCACGAGCACGCCGATGGCAACCGGCGAGGACGTCGGGGCCTCACCCACGAGCAGCGACCGGATCCCCTCCACGACGACGTAGGCGGCCAGCAGGAAGAAGGTCAGCGCCACCAGCCGCAGCGCGATCCGCTCGCGGTGCTCGTCGGCCTCGCCATGGCGCAGTCGCGCCGACAGGCGCAGCGCCACCAGCACCGCCGAGATGGACTCGATCCCCGAGTCGATCCCGAAGCCCACCACGGACAACAGCCCCGCCGCCAGCCCCGCGGTCACGGCCACGACCCCCTCGACCACGTTGTAGGCGACGGTCGCCTGGGCCAGGCGCAGACCACGACGCGTGGTGGCCTCGACGGCGTCGGGCGGGGCGGGGTGTGACGTCACGAGCGGTCCGGAGACGCGGGAGGGCGGACCCTACGCCGCGCGAGGGGGATGGGTCAGGGAGCCGCACGCCCCGCATCGTGCGGGTGGCGCTCAGCGGGGTCCGTGCCGGCGCAGACGGAGGATGCTCGCGCCGAGCAGCGCGCCCATCCCCATGCCCGCCATCGGACCCCCGCCCGTGGCCGGGAGGGTGGGGCCGGCGCCACCTCCGTCCGGGGGCGCCGGGGGTGAGCTCGGCACCGGGGGGTAGGGAGCGGGGTCGCCGGTCTCGGCGTCGTCGGGGGCTGGCTCGTCGGGAGCCGCGGCGGCGAGCCAGATCGGGTTCGACACGATCGAGCGAATCCCCGTGGGCTCGCGGACGTCCACGCGGTAGAAGGTGCCGAGCGGGCCACCGTCGACGCCCCGGATCATCGGGACCTCGACCGTGAACGGGTCCGAGGCCACGGGGACCTGCACCGTGGACAGGCCGTTGCGGACCACGTCCACGACCTGGCCGGTCGCGCCCCGCAGCGTGACCTGCAGGGTGGCGAGGTCCCCGACCAGGGTGCCGCCGATCATCACCGTGTCGGTCCCGTCGGTGGCGGTCAGCTCGAGCTCCGGGCTGTCGGCCACCCCGCGGGTCCGCACGTAGGCGCGCTGGTGGCGCAGTCCGTCGACGAGGTCCTCGCGGGACAGCGACGCGGCCCAGACCGCCGTCGCGTTGACGCCGTGTCCGGACGCCTGCTTGGCGTCGGACCCGCTGACGGCGGTGATGCGGTGCCCGTCGAGGAGGTAGCCCTCCCACAGGTCGATGGCGGTCTGCATGAACGGGAACTCGATGCCGGGTCCGGCCGGCGGCCCACCGAGGTAGGAGGCGTCGTACTCGACCGGGCCGGTCAGCACCTCCAGCGTGGTGACCTGGTCGAGGTCGATGGCATCGAGGTAGTCGGCGTGGCACCCGCGGCACATGTCCCCGAGGGGCTCGGGGAAGATCGTGGGGTGGGCCAGGCCGAACAGCGCTCCGTCCGCCACCGCGGCGCGCTGGATGTCGCCCATGGTGATCTGCCGGAACCCCGCCCGGTACTCGACGCTGTGGGGCGTCTCGCCGAGCACGATGGCGTGGCCGTCGTAGGTGATGACCTCCCGCCCCGGCCAGATCACCAGGTCGGGGTTGGCCTCGGCCACGGTCCCCCAGGCCTGGTGGTGCCAGGTGGTCACGTACTCCGTGATGGGGAGGAAGTCGAGCCCGACCTCGCGGGCGTGGGCGACGACCTCGGCGTTGCCCGGCCCGTCGGGGCTCGAGTGGTAGGCGTGCATGTGGAAGTCGCCGTGGTACCAGCCGGGCTCGTCGCGGGCCACGTGCGTGGCGTCCACCGGATCGGGCGCCGGTGGCGGCCCGGTCACCGGGTCGAGGCAGGTGACCTCGACGCGGTACCAGCCGCCCCCGTCGGCGACGTTGCCGAACCCCACCTCCACGTGCCAGGTTCCGGGCTCGATGGGCCCGGGACCGAACCCGCGCGACGCGCCGTCGGCCTGCACCCAGACGGGTGGGAGGTCCTTCTGGGTGACGCCGGCGTGGGAGCCGCCCCAGCCGCGGAACGCGTCCGGTCCCGCGGTCCCGTCCGCGTCCCACAGGCCCAGGTCCACGACCGTGTCGCCGCCCGGTTGTTCGCTCCCGACGTCGCCGTAGGTGCTGCGCACCTCCACGCGGGTGGTGCCGCCCGCGACCTCGACCGGCAGCAGCCGGTACTGGCCCTCCTCGCCCGCGGCCACGGTCCCCTCGAGCACGGCGGGGTCGCCGTCCGGCGTGCACGCCGGCGCCGGCGTGTCGGCGGCCAGCGGCTGGCGCGTGGCGGGCGGGGCGGACCAGTGCGCCAGCGCGGGGCTCGGGACCAGGACCGCGACCGCGGCCAGGACTGCGACGCTCCCCAGCCGCCTCCCCGCCACGTCGACCCCTCGCCCGCCGACGGCAGGCTAGACGAGGTCCGGCCCCGGCGTGCCCTCGCCAGCGGGGTCCGCGGGGTCTACGGTGCCCTCGGGGACGACGCGAGGGAGCGCCATGAGCGAGGTCGCGGTCGTCGTCTGTGGCGGGGGGCCGGCGGGACTCGCCGCGGCCGGGGCGCTGCACCGGGCGGGGATCGACGCGCTCGTGCTCGAATCGGGCCCCTCGGTCGGGACCAGCTGGCGGGCGCGCTACGACGGACTGCGACTGAACACGCCGGGCTGGATGTCGACCCTGCCCGGCTTCCGGGCCACGCGTCGTCGGTACGGGGCATGGCCGACACGCGACGACTGGGTCGCCTACCTCGAGGACTACGCGGTCCACCACGACCTGGCGGTGCGGTGCGACACGACCGTGTCCGCGCTGCGACGCACCGATGATACGTGGCGCGTCCACACGGACGGGGAGGTCCTCGAGGCACGGGTCGTGGTGGTCGCCACCGGGCACGACCACGACCCGCGGCTGCCCGACTGGCCCGGCCGGGACGACTACGCCGGAGAGCTCCTGCACGCCAGCTCGTACCGCTCGGCCGCCCCGTACCGAGGCCGCGACGTGCTCGTCGTCGGGCCCAACGTGACCGGCATGGAGGTCGCCACCCACCTCGTCGATGCCGGGGCTGCGCGGGTGCGCGTGGCGTGTCGGACCCCGCCGAACATCACGGCGCGGACCTTCCTCGGCGTCACCGTCAACGTCCCGGGGATCGTCATGAACCACCTCCCGCCTCGAGTGGCGGACGAGATGGGCTGGCTGGTGCAGCGGGCGATGTTCGGACGCCTCGACGACCACGGGCTGCCCCGGGCGCCTGCCGGCGTCGCGACGATGGCCCGGACGCGGCAGCGTTCACCGGCCTACGACGACGGGTTCGTCGCACGCCTTCGGGCCGGTCGGATCGAGGTCGTCGCCGGTGTCGACGCCCTCGCCGGCGACGACGTCGTCCTGGCCGACGGGGCGCGGATCCGGCCGGACGTCGTGATCGCCGCCACCGGCTACCGGACCGGGCTGGAGGACCTGGTCGGGCACCTCGGCGTGCTGGACGACCACGGGCGGCCCATGGTGGCGCGCGGGCGGGACCACCCTGACGCCCCGAACCTGTTCTTCAACGGATACCGGGCCGACCTGTCCGGCCAGCTGCGGCTGATGCGGCTGGACGCCCGTGCCATCGCGCGCACGGTCCGACGGCGCCTGGCGGCGTGAGCGTCAGGCGGTGCGCTCGCGGACGGTCTGGGCCAGGTCCAGCCGGGACAGCGATCGCAGGCCGGGAAGCTGCGAGGCGGCAGCCACGACCAGCAGCGCCAGGACCGACACCACCACCGTGGTCGGGGCGACCATGAAGGCGAACGCGAACTGGTCGGTCGTGTAGGTCGCCATCATCGCCCGACCACCGACCAGTCCCAGCAGCACGCCGGGGACGATCCCCAGCAGGGCCACGACCAGGTTCTCGGTGGTGATCAGTCGGGCGATGGTGCGGGTGGGCACGCCGGAGGCCCGCAGGGTCGCGACCTCGCGCGTCCGCTCGGCGATGGAGACGGAGACGGTGGTGAAGATCATCGTCCCCGCCAGCACCGCCCCGCACGCCAGCATGATGGACACGAAGCCGACGAGCAGGCCGGTCACGTCGTCCAGCAGCTCGCGGATCGCCGCCGACGACTGCGACGACGCGACCACGTCGAGCGCCTCGATCCGGTCCCGCACCGCGGGTCCGTCGGCGCCGTCCTGCAGCGCCACCAGCGCCCCGGTCGTCGGGACCTCGGTGCCGGCGAGCCGGGCGAGCGTGGCGGTCGAGGCGTACACGGAGGTGCCCAGCGTCTCCTGGACGAACCCGGTGACCGGCCCCTCCACGGTGAGCAGCGTCCCGCCGGTGGTCGGGTCCTCGACCCGGACCTCGACGGTGTCGCCCACGCCGACGCCGACCAGGTCCTGCATCGCGGTGCCGAGCAGCAGGCCGTCGGAGGCGAGCCCGGCGGTGTCCCCCTCGACCACCGAGAGCGAGCGCAGCGTGGTGTCGGCGGGGTGGGCCTCGAGGACGGTGGCGTAGGCCCCGGCGGGGCCGGTGACGGTGACCGGGAGTGTCGTGGTGGGCTCGACGTCGGCGACCCCGTCCACGCCGCGCACCGCCTGCAGGGCCTGCTGCCCGTCGGGCACGGTGAACTGGACGCGGACGTCGGAACGGTCACGCTGGCTGAACTGCTGCTCCAGGTTGCCCTGGATGGTGTCCAGCATGGACCACGACACCAGCACCAGCAGCAGCGACAGCATCACCCCGCCGATGGTCATCAGGGTGCGGCGCGGGTTGCGGCTGATCGACCGCAGCACCAGGCGCCACGACGCCGGCAGGTGCGAGGCGAACGGCACCAGGCGCTCCAGCAGGCTGACGCGCCCGCCGGTGGCCGGCACCACGCCCCGCATGGCCTCGGCCGGCGAGGTCCGTGCGGCCGTGCGGGCCGGGGCCCAGGCAGCCAGTCCGCCGGTGATGGCGCCGAAGGCGATGCCGATCACCGGGGTGATGGGGTGGAACGCCACGGCCGTGACGGGCAGCTCGAGGAAGCCGACGTACAGCTCGGTCAGCAGCCGGGCCAGCCACAGCCCCAGCAGCATCCCGGGGATCGCCCCGCCGAGTCCCGCGACCAACCCGAACCCGAGCTCGTGGCGGGCGACGTCCCGCCGCGAGGCGCCCTGGGCCCGCAGCATGCCGATCAGCGGGCGCTCGCGGTGCACCTGGCGGGACAGCAGGGTGTAGGAGGCCATGGCCGCAGCCGTGAGGAACAGCAGGGGGAACAGCAGCGCCATCTGGCTGAACCCGGTGATGTCCTCCTGCAGGGCGGCGTTGCTCGGCTGGTCGTCCCACGTCGTCACGGCGGTGGCACCGAGCTCGCGGGCGACCTGCTCGATGCGGGGCGCGAGCTCGTCGCGGGAGACCCCGTCGGCCAGCCGGACCAGCACCTGGTTCGGGGCGCGGCCGGTCAGCTCCTCGGCCACCGGCTCCGGGGCGAACAGCACGCCGAACTCGCTGGGCAGCGACACGAGCTCCTGCTTGCTGGACGCCAGCCACAGGTACTCGCCGGACGACGCCGTGCCCGTCACCTGCACGGGCTGCCACGCCCCGTCGACGAGGACCTCCACGCCGTCGGTGAGGTCGAACGCCCCGTCGAGGTGGCGTTCGGCGAGCACGCCCGCGCCGTCGGGGCGCGTGCCGGACTCCAGTGCCACCTGGTCGAGGGCCGGGTCGGTGGGCAGGCCGACGACGCGGCCGCGCAGCTTGTCGCCGCCCACCCGCAGGGGCAGGTCCGCCTCGACGCGGGTCGCCACGCGGTCGACCCCGTCGATGCCGCCGACCTGGTCGGCGATCGCCGGCGTGTCCCCGCCGGTGACCCACACGTCGGAGATCGCGAGGTCGTCGAAGACCTGCGCGTACGAACCGGTCAGGTTGAGGTAGGCGTCGAACGCGGCGCCGAACAGCGCCACGCCGATCAGGACGGTGACCGCCACGGAGACGAACGCGGTCGCCTGGCGGCGCAGGTCACGACGCAGCTTGGTGCGCAGGGTCGGCGATCCCATCACGTCACCACACCAGCGTGTCGGCGTCGGCGGGGGCCTCGACCACGTCGTCGCTGACGACGTGCCCGGACCGCATCCGCACGACGCGGTTCGCCATCTCGGCCACCACGGCGTTGTGCGTGACCATCAGGACGGTCATCCCCCGCTCGCGGTGCAGCCGCTGCAGCACCCCGAGGATCTGCCGCCCCGTCTCGAGGTCCAGGGCCCCGGTCGGTTCGTCGCACAGCAGCAGCGGGGGGTGCTTGGCCAGGGCACGGGCGATCGCGACCCGCTGCTGCTCGCCGCCGGACAGCTGCCCGGGGAAGTGGTCGGCCCGGTCGCTCAGGCCGACGGCGGCCAGCAGGCCGTCGACCTCGGACACGTCGCCCCGCCCCGTCAGCTCGAGCACCAGCGCGACGTTCTCGCGGGCGGTCAGCGTCGGGACCAGGTTGAAGAACTGGAACACGAACCCGACGTGGTCGCGCCGGAAGGCCGTCAGGTCGTGGTCGTCGAGCCCACCGAGGCGCTGCCCGGCGACGTGCAGCTCCCCCGCGGTCGGCTGGTCGATGCCCCCGACGAGGTTGAGCAGGGTGGTCTTGCCGGACCCGGACGGGCCGAGGACGACGACCATCTCCCCGGTGGCGACCGTGAGGTCGACGTCGGCGACGGCGTCCACGCGGGTGTGGCCCTCGCCGAAGCTGCGCGTGACGCCCCGCAGCGAGATGGCCGTCTCCAGGGAGGTGGTGGTGCTCATGGCGTTCTCTCCGGTCCGAGCAGGTCCAGCAGGGGGCCGAGGTGGGCGGCCAGGTCGAGGTCCGGGTCGGCCATGAGGTGCAGCTGCAGGCCGTCCACGGCCGCGCCGAGCAGCTCGGCCAGCACGACGGGGTCGGCGGCGGGGGTCGGGTGCCAGCGGCGGATGCTGTCGGCCACGGCGTGGCGGAAGCGGTCGAGCAGCTCCCGGAAGTCGGCCTGCAGCGCCCGGTCGCGGGCGGCGGCGGGGACGACCTCGTACATCAGCGTGGCGGTGTCGGTCGTGGGCCCGAACTCCTCGGTGGCCGCACGCGCCAGCTCCTCCAGGACCTGGCGGGGAGGCTGTTCGGCGACCGCCGCGATGAACACCTCGAACAGGTCGCGCATGGCCGTCATGCTGGCCAGGCGCTTGAGGTCCTCGATCGACCCGAAGTGGTAGTGGACGACGCCGGGGCGGACCCCGGCCCGGTCGGCGATCGAACGTGTCGAGACCCCGCCCCAACCCTGCTCGACGATCAGGTCGGTCGTGGCCTGCAGCAGGCGGGCTCGGGTCGCGTCCCCGTCGCTGGCAGTCGGCGCCACGTGTCCACCTCGTCCCGTCGCCTCACCCGTCTTGGGCGAACGTCCTGGACACACGTCTAGGTCATTCGTCCAAACCTGTCAAGGCCCGGGAGTCCCGGCGCACGCGAACCGGGCACCGCCGGCGGGCGTGGAGCCCGGATGCGGTGCCCGGTTCGGGGGAGCGGGAGTGGCGGAAGGTGGGGGGCGGCGGCGGTGCGGTGCCTAGATGCCCTGGGGTTCCGAGGGGCCGGCGGTGGCGGCGGCCTCGGGGGCGGCGGTGCCCTCCGCGGCGTGGGGGTCGAGGAGGACGACCGGGATGTCGCGATCGGTCTTCTCGGCGTAGTTGTCGTAGTCCGGCCAGATGTCGGCCATCATCGGCCAGATCTTGTCCTTCTCGTCCGCCGTCGCGGTGCGGGCGCTGGCCGCGAAGACGTCCGGGCCGACCTGGACCTCGACCTCGGGGTGGTCCACGAGGTTGTGGTACCAGTCCGGGTGGTCGTCGGCGCCACCCTTGGAGGCCACCACGACGTAGTGGCCCTCGTACTCGCCGTAGATCAGCGGGGTGGTGCGCGCCTTCCCGCTGCGACGCCCCGTGGTGGTCAGCAGCAGCGTGAAGACGCCCGACTGCCACTCGTGGCCCTCGGCACCGTCGGTCTCGCGGTAGCGCTTGACGTGCTCGTCACCGAAGAGCATGGGGATCTCGCGGGTCGGGATCAGGCGGTCCTCCCGGGTTCGGGGACGGTGTGGCCGAGGTACTGGTACGGACGCAGGTCGAAGGCCGGCAGCATCGCGTGCAGGTGGTCGAACACGTCCGACTGCAGGGCCTCGAAGGGCACCCAGGCGGTCTCGCGGGCGAAGCAGTAGACCTCCACCGGTTGCCCGCTGGGCGTCGACGGCAGCAGCCGGACCATCATCGGGAAGGCGTTGTCGACGTGCAGGTCGTCGCGGGAGCGCAGCCACTGCAGCGCGTAGGCCCGGAACAGCGCGAGGTTGGTGATCCGTCGGACGTCCTGCAGGGCGGCGTCCTCGGGGTCGTGGCCCCCGTCGGGCAGGTCGAGGGCGTCGAGCCGCTCGGCGATCTCCTCGGCCAGCAGCGGCCAGGCCGCGTAGCGGGACAGGTCGGCGTCGGTGAGGAACCGGACGCTGGTCACGTCGACGTGGATGCTTCGCATGATCCGTCGGCCCTCGACCTCGCGCATGCCGCGCCAGTTGCGGAAGGGCGTGGCGATCAGCTCGTGCGTGGGCACGAACGCGTAGGTCATGTCGAAGTTGCGGATCGTGATCGTGTGCAGGGCGATGTCGAGCACGTCGCCGTCCACGCCCAGCGACTCCACGGTGATCCAGTCCCCCACCCGGACCATGTCGTTGGTGGCCAGCTGGATGGAGGCGACCAGCGACAGGATCGTGTCCCGGAAGACCAGGATCAGGATCGCCGTCGCCGCGCCCAGCCCGCTGAGCAGCAGCACCGGCGACTGCCACATGAGGATCGAGACCACCAGGACGACGGTGACCAGCGCCAGCAGCAGCTTGACCAGCTGCAGGTAGCCCTTGATGGGGCGGCTGGTCGCGTACTCGTGGCGTTCGTAGATGTCGTTGATCGCGTCCAGCGCCCCGAAGATCGCCCAGGTCACCGACACGGCCACGATGCTCAACGCCACGCGCTGGACCGCCACCACCACGGTCGTCGGGGCGTCGGGCACCGCGGCGACCAGCGACGCGGCGACCAGGGCCGCCGGGACGAAGGCCAGCCGGTGCGGGGCGCCCCGCAGCAGGAACCGGTCGTCCCAGTCGGTGTCCGAGCGGCGCACGGCGAGGTCCAGCAGGCGCAGGCCCACGAAGCGGGTCAGCACCCAGGTGAGCAGCACCAGCCCGGCCGCCACCAGCGCCCCGGCCCACGGCGACAACCCGGCCAGCAACGAGCCGACCTCCGCCGGGACCTCCGCGGGCACCGAGGGCGATTCGGAGGCGGCGGACACGACGAACCGCGGCGGGGCGAAGGCCACGTCAGGCACCGGCCGCGTCCTCGTCGTCGGTCGGCTGCGAGCCTAGGGGCGCCCCGCCTATCGTCGGCGGCGACGCCACAGGAGGACGCCCGACGTGACGACCACGCTCACCGGACGGCTGCTGGTGGCGACCCCGTCGCTGGAGGACCCGAACTTCGACCGGACGGTCATCCTGCTGCTGCAGCACGACGACGTGGACGGGGCGATGGGGCTGGTGCTCAACCGCCCGTCGGGCCTGCCGCTGGAGGACGAGCTCGGCGACTGGGGCACGCTGGCCGCCCCGCCCGACGAGGTCTTCATCGGTGGTCCGGTCCAACCCGAGGTCGCCATCGCGCTCGGGTGGCTCGACCCGGACCTGCCCGTGCCGGACGGGGTGCAGCCCGTCATGGACGGGCTCGGCGTGGTGGACCTGCGCCGTGACCCCGACGAGCTGCCGGGGCTGCGGGCGATCCGGGTCTACGCCGGGTACGCGGGCTGGGCCGTCGGGCAGCTCGAGGGCGAGATCGCCTCCGGCTCGTGGTTCACCCTCGACGCCGAGCCGACCGACCCGAGGACCGCCGACCCCGACGGGCTGTGGCGCGACGTCTTCCGCCGCCAGTCGGACCGCCTGCGGATGCTGGCCACCTTCCCCGACGACCCGTCCCAGAACTGATCAGGCCAGGCCGTGGAGGTTGCGGGCGGTGGGTGAGGTCTCGACCTCGCTGGGGTCGGGCTCCGTGCCGAGGAGGCGGTCGGCGGTGCCACTGGTGGTCACGGTGAACCAGTAGCGCTCGTTCTTGTAGTGGTGGAGCCGGTGGTGGGTGCGGATGGCGCGGACGAGCCGGGTGCGGGGCGAGTAGTCGGTGTGGACGAGGTGGTGGGTCCACTCGTAGATGCTGCCGAGCAGGCCCTGGACCACGAGGAAGGTCAGGCCGAGGCCGAGGCGCGGGAAGGCCAGCAGGCCGATGGCCACGGTGGCCAGGACGGCCAGCACCAGGGTCGGCATGGGGATGAAGACCAGGTCCGGGTCGCGGGGGTCGGCGTGGTGGGCGCGGTGCTTGCGCGCGACCAGCGGGTCGAGCGTGAGGCGACCCAGCCGACGCGGACGCCAGTGCAGGACCGCGGTGTGCAGCACCCACTCGAGCAGCGGGAACGAGCCGACCTGCAGCGCCACGACCAGCAGGTCGATGCGCGTCCATCCGCCGATGGCGACGCGGGCCGCCGCGGCCGCGAGGGTCAGTCCGGCGAGGATCCACACCGTCGGTCGGCGCAGGTGCGCCCGGGCGACCTCGCCGAGGGAGGGCGTGCGCCCGCGGGCGCCGGTCGTGCGAGATGGCCGGGTGGTCTGACCACCTGTGGTGGCGGTGCTCATGCGGTCTCCTCCGGGGGTTCGGCGGCGGCGCCGTCCCGATCAGGCGTCGATGTCGCCGTGTGCGTCGGGGGTTCCGGCCGCCGGTGCGGTCGCCGCGCCGATGGCGTCCAGCGCCGCCAGCACCGCCTCGGTGCCGGGGCGCAGCAGGGCCCGGGCGCTGGCGGCAGCACGGGTCCCGTTGCCGTCGCCGACGGCGCGGGCGATGGTCCGGTAGCCGTCGACCTGCGCGACCTCGGCCGCCAGGACGTGGGCGAGGGCGGGCAGCGCCGGCTCGTACGCCCCGCGCAGGGCGTTGAACAGCAGGCGCAACGACACGTTGTCGGTGGCGTCGATCAGGCGGTCCCACCACGCCAGCGCAGCGCGTTGCCGTCCGATCGGGTCGTCGTCGTCCGCGATGCGGTCCGCCAGGGCGTCGAGCTCCTCGGCCAGGCCCGCCCCGCCCCGTTCGGCGGCGAGCTGGGCAGCTCCGGGACCGAGCATGGCCCGGACCTCGACGATCGAGCGGGCGACCGAGGGGTCCAGCGCCCCGTCGCGGACCAGCAGGTGGGGCAGCAGCTCGGGCCCGGCGGTGCGCCGGAAGTCGGCCACCGTGGTCCCCTCGCCCTGGCGGACGTCGACCAGGCGCGACTGCGCCAGGCGTTGCAGGGCCTCGCGCACCGCCGGGCGGGACACGCCCAGCGCCTCGGCGAGGCGGCGTTCGGCGGGCAGCGGCTCGCCCGCCGGCAGCTCGCCCGAGACGATCCCGGCCACGAGCTGGTCGACGACCTCGTCGATCAGCGAGCGACGGGCCACGGGCGAGAAGCTCACGACGTCCTCGGGATGGGGGACGGCGACGGTACGTGGCCGGCGTTCAGGACGTCAAGTGGTCAGACCACTGGACCGCTGGCTTGAGGTGGCGCCGAGGGCTCAGGCGACGTCCGCCGGCGGGTCCAGCAGCCAGCGTCGCCACGGCACCCGGACCGGGAAGACGAGCTCACCGGGGTCCAGCGTCCCCCAGGCCTCCAGGCTGCCGCGGTGCAGCGTGAAGCCCTCCACGCGGGCGCCGTACGGCCAGCTCGGCAGCGGCAGGCGGAACGACGGCTGGGGCAGCAGGCGCAGCATGGTGCTGGCGGGGCGCACCAGCAGGCTGTGCGCGTCCAGGTTCACCGTGGCGTCCACGCTGACACCCGCCACCGTCGTCAGGCGCAGCCCCGACGGCACGACCTCGAAGGACACCAGGTAGGACGGCAGGGTGATCATCCGCAGCAGCTGGTCGTTGCCGAGGGTGAGGTGGAAGCGACCGTGCTGCGCGGTCACGCGCTGGTCCTCGCCCCGTCCCAGCAACTGGACCCCGTCCAGGTCGACGCGAAGCCGGTCCAGGGTGGCGCGCCCGTCGAGCACCGGCAGGTCGTCGGCGACCACCACGACCTCCGGCAGCTCGCGGCGCAGCGTGTGCCAGGCCAGGGGCCGGCCCGTGACGTGCAGCTCGACGTCGGCCTGCAGCACGGCGGCCAACCCGTCGGCGGAGCGCTGGACGCCGCGTTCGCGCACCCACCACTCGACGCCCCACGCCACCATCGCCGCCAGCAGCACGACGACCAGCAGGACGGCGAGCACGCGTGCCTCCTGGGACGTCGCCGGGGCGGGAGGCTAACCCGCCCCCGGGTACCCTTCGACGCCCGACCTGACACGAGAGGGCATGGCCGTGGTCGACGGCATGTGGACGTTCCTGCTCGTCGGTGGCTTCGGCGCGATCGGCGCCGCGATGGCCGCGGGCACGCTCGCCGCCCTCGTGCGCTACCACCGGACCGGCGTGTGGCCCGGCGCCGAGGACGCGCGGGAGATCACGACCGGACGCCTCGTCGGCCTGTACCTGCGCGTGATCGTGGGCACCGTCCTCGCCGTGATCGCCGGGATCTCCCTGTCACGACAGGGCCTGCTCCTGTAATCCCTCGCCGTCCCCCTCCCGGCGCGCCCGCCCTGCCCCCGCCTCCTGGACGCCGATCCCCATGACCTCGCCCCTTCGCCGCGCGACGCGCTCCGTGACCCGTCTGGGTGCCGCGGCCCAGAACGCCCTCGAGATCGCCCGCTTCGGGGGCCTCGAGACCGGCGACGAGCCCTCCCCCTTCGACGTCGTCTCCGAGGACTCGGTGCATCGCCTGCGCCGGTACTTCCCGGACCGCGCCGTCGAGCGCCCGGACCGGCCACCGATCCTGCTCGTGCCACCGCTGATGGTGTCCACCGAGGTCTACGACGTCTCGCCCAGCACCAGCGCCGTGGCGCAGCTCGCCGCCCGCGGTGTCGACCCGTGGGTGGTCGACTTCGGCGCCCCGGAACGCGAGGAGGGCGGCCTCGACCGCACCGTCACCGACCACGTGCTCGCGGTCAGCGCCGCCATCGACGAGGTCCGCGAGGCGACCGGCCAGGACGTGCACCTCGCCGGGTACTCGCAGGGCGGGATGTTCTGCTACCAGACCGCCGCGTACCGCCGCTCCGACGGCATCGCCAGCCTGGTGACCTTCGGCTCCCCGGTCGACACCCACGGCGGCATGCCCTTCGGGCTGCCCGAGGAGCTGGTCTCCCGCGTGGCCGGGCTCGCCGCCGGGCCGGTCCGCAACGTCTCCCTGCCGGCGTGGGCCGTGCGCACCGGCTTCCAGCTGCTCGACCCGGTCAAGACCGCCCGTCAGCGGCTGGACTTCCTGCTGCAGCTGCACGACCGCGACGCGCTGCTCCCGCGCGAGGGCCAGCGCCGCTTCCTCGACCGCGAGGGGTGGGTGGCCTACGCCGGGCCGGCCATCGCCGACCTGCTCGAGCAGTTCGTCCACCACAACCGCATGCTCGAGGGCGGCTTCGTCATCGACGGCCGGCTGGTCACCCTGGCCGACATCGACAGCCCCACCCTGTGCTTCATCGGCGACGTCGACGAGATCGCCCGCCCCGTCACGGTCCGCGGCATCCTGCGCGCCGCGCCCCGCGCCGACGTGCACGAACGTCGCATGCCGGCCGGGCACTTCGGCCTCGTGGTCGGCAGCAAGGCCGTGGAGATCACCTGGCCCGCGGTCGCCGGCTGGATCCGCCACGTGGGGGGCGAGGGCGAGCTGCCCGAGGGGATCGAACCGATGCAGGACGGCGCGGCCGACGACGGCCAGGGCCTGCACCTGCAGTTCGGCCTCGAGCTGGCCGCCGACGTCGGCATGAACGTGGTGCGCTCGGTGGCCAGCGCCGCCGAGTCCGTGGTCGACGCGGTGGTCGACGTGGCCGGCGCCGGCGTCGAGCAGCTGCCCCGGCTGGTCCGCCTGCAACGAGCGCGCCGCGACACGCCGATGTCGATGGGGCTGCTGCTCGCCCAGCAGGCGCGGCGCCACCCGAACGAGACCTTCTTCCTCTTCGAGGACCGTGCCCACACCTGGGGCGACGCGGCCGTCCGCATCGACAACATCGTGCGCGGGCTGCTGCACGTCGGCGTCCGCCAGGGCGAGCACGTGGGCGTGCTGATGGGCACGCGCCCGTCCGCGCTCGCGCTGGTGGCGGCGCTGTCCCGGCTGGGCGCCGTCGCCGTCATGCTGCGCCCCGACGGGCCGCTCGAACGCGAGGCCCAGCTCGGCCAGGTCACCCGCATCGTCGCGGACCCCGAGCACGCCGAGGCCGCCCAGGGTGCGGCCGACGTGCCGGTGCTCGTGCTCGGTGGTGGCGGCGAACCGCGCGAGCTCGGCTTCGGGCTGACCGACATGGAACGCATCGACCCCGACGCCGTGTCGCTGCCGGCCTGGTACCGCCCGAACCCGGGCCGGGCCGAGGACCTCGCGTTCGTGCTGTTCACCGGGGCCGGCGAACGGACCCGCGTCAACCGCATCACCAACCGCCGGTGGGCCCTGTCCGCCTACGGCACCGCGTCCGCTGCGGCGCTGTCCGGGGCCGACACCGTGTACTCGGTGACCCCCATCCACCACCCCTCGGGGCTGCTGACCTCCATCGGCGGGGCGGTGGCCGGCGGGGCGCGGCTGGCCCTGGCGACCTCGTTCGACCCCGCCACGTTCTGGTCCGAGGTCCGTCGCTACGGCGTCACCATCGTCTCCTACACGTGGACGCTGTGCCGCGACCTCGTCGAGGCACCCGCGAACCCGGTCGAGCGCCACCACCCGGTCCGGCTGTTCGTCGGGTCCGGCATGCCCGCAGGGCTGTGGCGCCGGGTCCTGGACCGCTTCGCCCCGGCCGGCGTGCTCGAGTTCTACGCCTCGACCGAGGGCGGGGTCGTGCTCGGCAACACCTCCGGGAAGAAGATCGGCGCCAAGGGACGCCCGCTGCCCGGCTCGGCCGACGTCGCCGTGGCGGCCTACGACGTCGACGCGGGGCGCCTGGTCGAGCGCGAGGACGGCTTCGCGGTCGCCTGCCGCCCCGGCGAGGTCGGGATGCTGCTGGCCCGGGTGGACGACACCCGCGCCACGACCACGGCGACCCCGTTGCGGGGCGTGTTCCAGCGCGACGACGCCTGGGTCGCCACCGGGGACCTGTTCCTCGTCGACGTCGACGGCGACTTCTGGTGGGTGGACACGGTGGTCGCGCTCGTGCACACGGCCCAGGGGGCCGTGGGCACCGTGCCGATCGAGCGAGCGCTGGGCGACGTCCCCGGTGTGGACCTGGTCGCGGTCTACGGGGCGCGCCCCGCCGCGGACGCCGACGAGGTCGTGGTCGCGGCGGTGACGGAACGCGAGGGCCACGAGATCGCCCCGGCGGCCCTGACCGCCGCGGTCATGCCGCTGCCCGCCCACCACCGTCCCGCGGTGGTGCACGTCATCGACGCGATGCCCCGCACCACCTGGTTCCGGCCGCGCAAGGTGCCGCTGCGCGAAGCGGGCCTGCCTGCCGCCGACGCACGCGGGTGGGCGTGGGACGACGAGGCGCACGGCTACCTGCCGCTGGACGCCGACCGGCTGGCCCGGGTGGCCGGCTGAGCGTCACCGCGGCGTCGGGACCACGGTCACCGGGACGCGGGCGTGGGTGACGCAGGCCTGGCTGGTCGACCCGAGGATCACGCCGGTCAGCTCGCCCCGTCCCCGCGACCCCACCACGAGCAGGTCGACGTCGTCGCGCCGACGCACCGCGTCGATGAGCGTGCGCGCGGGGCGCCGGTCGAACAGCACGGTGGTCTCGGCGTCGAGGTCGCCGGCCTCGGCCGCGGCGAGGGACCGGTCCAGCAGCGCCTGCCCGAACTGGCGGGCGCGGTCCTGGGCCTCCTCCTCGACCTCGCGGTCCCGTTCCATCATCTCGGTGTAGAGGTCGGCGGAGGCGACCTCGGCCGACAGCCCGTGGGAGAACGCGCTGTCCCGCGCCGGGATGGCGTGCACGTAGACCGCTTCGAGGGTCGCCCCACGCATCCGGGCCTCCTCGGCCGCGAAGCGCACGGCGGCCTGCCCGCCGGGTGACCCGTCGGTTCCCACGACGACGCGGCCCATGGTCGGCTCCTGACGCTGGTGACCTCCCGTCACCCTACGATTCGGCGCGCGCCCGTGCGCGCCGAAGGGCCCTCTGCGCAAGGGGCCGCCGGCCCGGTCGCGGGACGCCTCAGGTGGTCCCGACCAGCCGGGCGATGGCGTCCCGCACCTCGTCCGCCGTGAGGGCCTGCAGGTTGTCGCTGGCGTGCAGCTCGACCGCCATCCAGTCGGGACGGGCCGTGCGGTGGGCCCGCTCCCAGGGCCAGATCCCGGTGTCCTCGGCGAGCTCGCGCGCGCCACGGTCGTAGGCGTCCGGCGTGGTGCGCAGGTACAGGTGGCACAGGGCCGCCTCGGGCGGGTCCGGGGTGACCTCCACCCCGGGCAGGCTGCGCAGGGCGGCGGCCACGTCCCGCAGGTGCGCGAGCCGTGCGGCCATGGCGGGGCGGTGCTCGCGCAGGCCGTGCAGCCCCGCGGCGGCGTAGGGCCAGAGCCCGTAGACCGTGCCGCCGAGGCGGTGGCGCCACTCGGCGGCCCGGGCGACGAAGCCGGCGTCACCGGCCAGGCACGCCCCGCCGATGCCGCCCAGGCCCTTGTAGAGCGACACGTACACCGAGTCGAACAGTGCGGCGATCTCGGCGGCGTCCCGGTCGTAGGCCGGCTCGCACTCCCACAGCCGCGCCCCGTCGCAGTGCACCGCGGCGCCACCGTCCCGGGCGACCTGCACGAGCTCGAGCAGGTCCTCCCACGCGTGCAGCCGTCCGCCCAGCTCGCGGGCGGGGAGCTCGACGAGGACGGCGGCCAGCGGGTCGGCCACGCCCCGCAGGTCCTCGGCGGTCGGCAGCTGGGTGGGATCGCCGAGGGGGCGGGGCTCGAGCCGGTGCACCCGGACCAGCGACGTCGTCCTCGTGCAGCAGCGGGTGGGCCGTCGGGTGCATGGCCACGACCCGGCGGCCGGCGTCCTCGGCGTGGAGCCGCAGCGCGATCCCCTGTGCCATCGTGCCCGTGGGCAGCAGCACGGCGGCCTCGGTCCCGAGCACGGACGCCACCTCCTGTTCGAGCTCGGCGACCACGCCGTCCGTCCCGTACGTGTCGGGCTCGGCCGCCGCCAGGTCCTCGGCCCAGTCCGCGGGGCGGCGCCCGCCCACGGGGCTGAGCCAGCGGGTGGCCTGGGGGCGGAGCTGCGCGCGCCAGTCGTCGTCGGTGTCGCCAGCCACCCGGGGCTCCGGTCGGTCGGGGCCCCCAGCATGGCACGGACGACGCCGCGTGGCCGGTTGCGAAACCCCCGGCGCGAACCACCCCCGCTGTGGAACACTCGGGACAGGGAGACCCGGGAGGACGATTCGTGCGAGCCAAGGACATCCTCGACCGCAAGGGCCACGAGGTCGCCACGATCACGCCGCAGACGACCGTGCGTGATGCCGTCGCGGCACTGGCGCGCCACAACGTCGGCGCGCTGGTGGTCTCGCCCGACGGTGGCGAGGTCCTCGGGATCATGTCCGAACGCGACGTCGTGCGGCGCCTCGCGACGGACGGGGCCGCGGTCCTCGACCGCCCCGTCCAGGACATCATGAAGCGCGACGTGCGGACCTGCGCCCCGGCCACGACCTCCGACGAGCTCATGGCCACGATGACCGAGGGGCGGTTCCGCCACCTGCCGGTCGTGGACGACGGCCTGGTCGGCATCGTCTCCATCGGCGACGTGGTGAAGGTCCGCATCGACGAGCTCGCCCACGAACGCGAGCAGCTCGCCGGCTACATCGCCGGCGGCTGACCCGCGCGTTGCGCGGCTTCGGCCGGCACGCCGTCGCGCCATGTGGTGAGGTTGTCGGCATGGAGCCCGTCCTGCTGCGTCCTGCCCCTCCAACCGCTGCCGAGGTCGTGGAGGTGGCACGCCATCGTCGTGGGGTGGCCGTGTCCGACGAGGCGCCGGCGGACGGTCGCCGCGGGGCGGCAGCAGGTCGTGGCGATGGCGGCCAGCGAGGTCCCGACGTACGGGGTGTCGACGGGGTTCGGGGCGTTGGCCACGACCTACATCCCGGCGGACAGGCGCGCGGCGCTGCAGCGGTCGTTGATCCGGTCGCACGCCGCCGGGTCGGGTCCGGCGGTCGAGGTCGAGGTCGTCCGCGCGATGATGCTGCTGCGGCTGCGGACGCTGGCCACGGGGCGGACGGGCGTCCGGCCGGAGCTGGTGGAGCTGCTGGCCGGGATGCTGGACGCCGGGCGTGACCCCGGTGGTGGCCGAGTACGGGTCGTTGGGCTGCTCGCGGCGACCTCGCCCCGCTGGCGGCGGTGGCGCTGGGGATGATGGGCGAGGGGGAGATGGCCCGGCCCGACGGCACCGTCGGGGCGGCGGCGGACGTGCTCGCCGAGGTCGGGTTGTCGCCGGTGGCGCTGGTCGAGAAGGAGGGCCTGGCGCTGATCAACGGCACCGACGGGATGCTGGGGATGCTGCTGCTGGCGATCCATGACCTGACGGGGCTGGTGCGGGTCGCGGACGTGGCGGCGGCGATGTCGGTGGAGGCGCTGCTCGGCACCGACCAGGTGTTCGCTGCCGACCTGCAGGCGCTGCGGCCCCACCCGGGGCTGGCCGCGTCGGCCGCGAACCTGCGGCGGCTGCTGGCCGGCTCGCCGATCGTGGCCAGCCACGCCACACCCGAGGACACCCGGGTGCAGGACGCCTACGCGTTGCGGTGCGCCCCGCAGGTGGCCGGGGCGGTGCGCGACACGCTGGCCCACGCCGTGGCGGTGGCCGAGCGCGAGCTGGCCAGCACGATCGACAACCCCGTCCTGACCGAGGACGGGCGGGTCGAGTCCAACGGGAACTTCCACGGGGCGCCGGTGGGGTACGTGCTGGACTTCCTGGCGATCGCGGCCGCGGACCTGGCCTCGATGGCGGAGCGTCGCACGGACCGGTTCCTCGACACCGCGCGCAACCACGGGCTGGCGCCGTTCCTCGCCGACGACCCGGGCGTGGACTCGGGGCTGATGATCGCCCAGTACACGCAGGCGGGGCTGGTCAGCGAGATGAAGCGGCTGGCCGTGCCGGCGTCGGTGGACTCGATCCCGTCCTCGGCGATGCAGGAGGACCACGTGTCGATGGGCTGGTCGGCGGCCCGCAAGCTGCGCCGGTCGGTCGACGCGCTGGGGCGCGTGCTGGCGATCGAGGTGATGGCCGGCGCGCGGGCGTTGGACCTGCGCGCCCCGCTGCAGCCCGCTGCGGGCACCGGCGCGGCCCGGGACCTCGTGCGCACGCAGGTCCCCGGCCCGGGTCCCGACCGCCACCTCGCCCCGGACATCGAGGCCGTCCGCGGGCTGGTCGTCGACGGGGCGTTGCTGGCCGCCGTCGAGGCCGCCATCGGAGCTCTGGAGTAGGAGGCACGCCATGCAGGGAGCCAGGCCGGTCCGCGCCCCGCGGGGCACGACCCGCACCGCCCGCGGGTGGTCGCAGGAAGCCGCGTTGCGGATGCTGCAGAACAACCTCGACCCCGAGGTCGCCGAGCACCCCGACGAGCTGGTGGTGTACGGGGGCACGGGCAGGCGGCCCGGGACTGGGCCAGCTTCGACGCCATCGTCCGCACGCTCACGACGCTGGCCGACGACGAGACGCTGCTGGTGCAGTCCGGTCGCCCGGTCGGCGTGCTGACCACCCACGAGTGGGCGCCCCGTGTCCTGATCGCCAACAGCAACCTGGTGCCGGACTGGGCCAGCTGGGAGGAGTTCCGCCGGCTCGAGGCCATGGGCCTGACGATGTACGGGCAGATGACCGCCGGGTCGTGGATCTACATCGGCACGCAGGGGATCCTGCAGGGCACCTACGAGACCTTCGCGGCCATCGCCCAGAAGCGGTTCGGGGGCACGCTGGCCGGGACGCTGACCCTGACCGCGGGGCTCGGTGGGATGGGCGGGGCGCAGCCGCTGGCGGTCACCATGAACGAGGGCGTGGTGCTCTGCATCGAGTGCGACCCGTCCCGGATCCAGCGGCGGCTGGACACCCGGTACCTCGACGTCGCCGCCGACGACCTCGACGACGCGATCCGGCAGGCCGAGGACGCCCGGGCTGCGCGGCGCCCGCTGTCCATCGGGGTGCTCGGCAACGCGGCCGAGGTCGTGCCCGAGCTGCTGCGGCGGGGCGTGGCGGTCGACATCGTCACCGACCAGACCTCCGCCCACGACCCGCTGGCGTACCTGCCGGTCGAGGTCGCGTTCGAGGACTGGCACGCCGCCCGCGAGAAGGACCCGGCCGGGTTCACCGAGCAGGCACGCGCGTCGATGGCGACCCACGTCGAGGCGATGGTCGGGTTCCTCGACGCCGGGGCGGAGGTCTTCGACTACGGCAACTCGTTGCGGGGCGAGGCGAAGCTCGGCGGCTACGCGCGGGCGTTCGACTACCCCGGGTTCGTCCCCGCCTACATCCGGCCGCTGTTCTGCGAGGGCAAGGGCCCGTTCCGCTGGGCCGCCCTGTCCGGTGACCCCGCCGACATCGCCGCCACCGACGACGCCGTGCTCGAGCTGTTCCCCGAGAACGAGACCCTGGCCCGCTGGATCCGGCTGGCCCGCGAGAAGGTCGCCTTCCAGGGGCTGCCGTCACGCATCTGCTGGCTCGGGTACGGCGAGCGGGACGTCGCCGGCCTGCGGTTCAACGAGATGGTCGCCGACGGGCGGATCTCCGCCCCGGTGGTCATCGGCCGCGACCACCTCGACACCGGCTCGGTCGCCTCGCCCTACCGCGAGACCGAGGCGATGCTCGATGGGTCCGACGCCATCGCGGACTGGCCGCTGCTCAACGCGATGGTCAACGTCGCCTCCGGGGCGTCATGGGTGTCGATCCACCACGGCGGCGGCGTCGGGATGGGCCGGTCGATCCACGCCGGGCAGGTCAGCGTCGCCGACGGCACCGAGCTGGCGGCGCAGAAGCTCGCCCGCGTGCTGTCCAACGACCCGGGCACCGGCGTCATCCGGCACGTCGACGCCGGGTACGAGGTCGCCGAGCAGGTCGCCGAGCAGCGGGGCGTGCGGATCCCGCTCCGCGAAGGGCCGGACCCGTCGGGACAGGACCGGGAGCAGACGTGAGGTCGGGGCTGCTGGACCACGTCGGCGAGCTGGTCACCAACGACCCCGAGCTCGGTGACGGCCCGCTGGGCATCGTGCGGGACGCCGCCGTGGTCGTGGAGGGCGACCGCATCGCCTGGGTCGGCCCGTCGTCGCAGGCCCCGGCGGCCGACGCCC
Organism: uncultured bacterium; assembly: GCA_963796225.1. Taxonomy (GTDB): domain Bacteria; phylum Actinomycetota; class Nitriliruptoria; order Nitriliruptorales; family Nitriliruptoraceae; genus CAWCLK01. The sequence goes on along the minus strand of CAWCLK010000005.1, from coordinate 1,960 downwards.
GCACCGACGTCGAGGGTGCCTGCGTGCTGCCCGGGTTCGTCGACAGCCACACCCACGTGGTGTTCGGCGGCGACCGGGCCGACGAGTTCGCCGCCCGGATGGCGGGCCGGGACTACACCGCCGGTGGGATCCAGCGCACCGTCCGGGCCACCCGGGCCGCCACCGACCAGCAGCTGTGGGCCCACGCCGATCGGCTGGCCGGCGAGGCGTTGGCGCAGGGCACCACCACGCTGGAGGTCAAGTCCGGGTACGGGCTCGACGTCGCCCACGAGGCCCGCATGCTGGCCGTCGCGCGCCGGCTCACCGAGGACACCACCTTCCTCGGGGCGCACGTGGTCGGGCCGGAGTTCCGCGACGACGACGGCGACGTGGACGTCGCCGGCTACGTCGAGCTGGTCACCGGCCCCATGCTGGAGGCCTGCGCCCCGCTGGCCCGCTGGATCGACGTGTTCGTCGAGGACGGCGCCTTCGACGCCGACGCGGCACGCACGATCCTGCGGGCCGGGCAGGCCGCCGGGCTCGGGGCCCGCGTGCACGCCAACCAGCTGCGCCCCGGCCCCGGCGTGCAGGTCGCCTGCGAGCTCGGGGCCGCCTCCGCCGACCACTGCACCCACCTCACCGACCACGACGTGGCCGCGCTGGCCGACGCCGGCGTGGTCGCCACCCTCGTGCCGGGGGCGGACTTCTCCACGCGCTCCCCGGTCTACCCCGACGGTCGGCGGCTGTGGGACGCCGGGGTCACCGTGGCGGTCGCCAGCGACTGCAACCCGGGCACCTCCTACACCACCTCGATGCCGTTCGTGATCGCGCTGGCCGTGCGCGAGTGCGGCCTGACCCCCGCCGAGGCGGTCTGGGCCGCCACCGCCGGCGGGGCGGCCGCCCTGCAGCGCGACGACGTGGGGCACCTGCGCGTCGGGGCCCGAGCCGACCTGGTCGTGCTCGGCGCCCCGACCCACGTCCACCTCGCCTACCGCCCCGGGGTCCCGCTGGTGCGGGGCGTGATCCGGGGCGGCCGCCCGGTCTGGCCCACCGACTGAACGACCCCACGCAAGGAGCGCTCGGTGACCTTCGACCGTCCCCCGGCCGGTGACGACCCGCAGTGGCCGCGCGCGTCGAGGTGGCTCGGCGCCGGGGACCCGGCCAGCGCCCCGCTGCGGGTGGTGGGAGTGCCGTGCTCGGTCGGGTCGATCTCGCCGTCCGAGGGCTGGCGCACCCCGCCCGCCGTCCGTCAGGCGCTGGCGCGGCTGTCGCCCTGGGACCCGGTGGACGAGGTCGACCTCGAGGACGTCGTGCCGTGTGCCGACCTCGGGGACTGGCCGGTGGCCGAGCTCGACCTCGAGCCCGCCATGCGCGAGGTGCGTCGCCTGGCCGGCGACCTCGACCGGGACGCGGTCCACGTGTTCCTCGGCGGTGACAACGCCATCACGCGGCCGTGGGTCGTGGGGATGTGCGGCCCGGACCTGTCGCGGGTCGGGCTGGTCACCCTCGACGCGCACCACGACGTCCGCCACCTCGACGACGGACCGCGCAACGGCACACCCGTCCGCGGACTGATCGAGGACGGCCTGCCCGGGAGCAACGTGGTGCAGCTCGGCATCGGGGCGTTCACGAACTCGCGCCCGTATGCCGACTGGGCCGCCGAGCACGGCATCACGTGGCGGACCGCCGACGAGGTCCGGGCCGTCGGGGGCGGGGCGGCGATGCGCGAGGCACTCGCGCGGCTCGACCACTGCGAGGCCATCGCGATCGACCTCGACGTCGACGTCCTCGACAGCGCCCACGCCCCGGCGTGCCCCGGCGCCCGGCCGGGTGGCCTGGCACCCCACGACCTGTTCGCTGCGGCGCGCGCCGCCGGCGCCGACCCGCGTGTGGTCGGGGCGGACCTGGTCGAGGTGGACGCGACCACCGACATCGAGGGTCGCACGGTGCTGGCCACGGCCATGGCGCTGCTGTCCTTCGC
>CAWCLK010000004.1:0-18572 GCA_963796225.1 uncultured bacterium | reverse complement strand
CGACGAGCACGACCAGGTCCTCGACCAGCTCCGCGTGGACGCGGACCTTCACCAGATCGACCGGCTGCTGGGTTGGTCCAAGCGCTTGGCCTGATCGGGGTCTGGGGAATCCAGAACGCTGATGGATTGGGGTGGCTGCTGTCCCTGGGCAGCGGCCCGAGGTCGACGAGCAGGTCCGCGATGTTACACCGGCGTTGGCGGCTCAGGTCCGCAAGCTCGTTGGTGACCGCCACAAGACCGATGCCCACGACGCCGCTCGGTCGCCGTCGCAGGCCGGCACGCCACTCTGCTGCCTGAGGTCGTCGCCGACGGCGCGCCCCAGGTGCTGGGGCTGCTGGTCGAGCGGCGCTGCACATCGTCCCGGCCCGGCAGAAGACCCTGGTACGGATCCACGAACAGCTCGGTGAAGCTGCAGCCAGGCGGCCATCTGGGCCCGTTGTCGGCCGAGGGTCGCCGGCTACTCCGCTCGATCCGGCCCACCGACCCGGTCGGGCTCTCCGACGCCGGCAGACCATCAAGGAGCTGCTCGCCGAGGAGCTGCGTGTGCTCTGTACCGCAAGCGCAAGGCCATCAACGCCGAACTCGACCAGGCGGAACATCGCCGACTACGGCACCTGCCTGACCGAATCGACGGGATCGGCCGGGTCGCCGCCGCGACGATCATCGCCATCGTGGGTGACGTTCGCCGGTTTCCGACGGCCGGTCACTTCGCCTCGTTCACCGGCACCGCCCCAATCGCCGCCTCCTCCGGAGAGGTCGTGCGCTACCGGCTCAACCTGGGCGGCCACCGGCAGATGAAGAAGGTCCTGCACACGCCGCCAAGGTCCAGATCGGCATGCCCCGCGGCGCCGGCAGGGCCTACGTGAACCGTCGCATGGCCGAGGGCAAGACCCGCACCGAACACCAGGTGCCTCAAGCGGCACCTGTCCAACGCGGTCTACCGCGCCCTGCTCGCCGACGCCGAGCACTGAAGTGTCCGGGGAGGACAACCGGGCCGCGTAGGTCAGGCCGCCGACAGCACTCTGGACCCCGGGAATCTCTTCAAGTCACTCCCCCGGACAGCCTCAACATACGCCTCCTCGAGCCCGCCGTCGACGGCGACGAGCCACGCACCGCTGTGCCCGAACCATCCCACCACGAGGGGCTTGACGTAGACAGGGTCGCTATGCGCTCGATCGCAACGACAACACACTGGTCGATACACGATAGTTCAAGAGGCCAGACCCGAGGTCGGCGACGCTCAGCGAGCAGGATGATCGGCTGAGGCATCGGAGATGGACGACGTGGTCCTCCCGCGTTCCATCTTCGAGTGCGACCGACACCGCGGACAGCCGCACCGCGGTCGTGGAGCTGGATCGTCGCCGATGCAGGTCGGCGACTGCCGCCGGAGTGCCGACGTCGTCGACCCGGACCCACTCGGCCCGGCGACGATGTAGCCCTCGCCAGGTCCACCTGTGTCCGACTGGTGCAGGCTGATCGCCGTTCCGGAGGCGTTGGCATTGCCGCCTCGACCACCCGAGCGCCACGGCGTCAGCCGTGCGGACGCGCAGGAGCGATCCGGCGATCATCACCAGGACGAGGACGACGGCGGAGGCATGACAACAACCGGCCGTTGGCGCACGAGAGCGACTGCCCCCAGCTGATCCCACGGCGTCGGCCCCCTGTAGTTCGCTCAGCCCTCACATTCCACGTCCCTACGTGGCATTCCTGCCGGCGAGGTCCGCTGGTACGCGCCTGTCCTGCCCATGCAGTTTGATCAGCGCTATCTGGCGGTCGCATCGTGGCAGTGGGCGGCGTTCATGACTCGCCCGGCGCGCGGTCCGACGGTGTCTGTGCGTCGAGCGCGTCCCTACGCGAGCGAGGGCTTCCGCGACGGACGCACCCAGTTGACGGGCGAGAGCGCGTACCGCTTGCGGCTTCGTCCAGCCTGCGTTGGGCCTCGGCGGCTGGCACACCAGCCGACCAGCTGGCGGGGTCGCTGACGCGTGCCCCTGTCGGCCTGCGGTCACGACCAGACGGTCGCCCTCCAACTCGCGGTAGGCCGGCCACGGTCCCGCAGCCAGGTCGAGGTCGGAGGCCAGCTGCTGATCGGTGGCAGGCGACTTCCCGGTTCGAGGGTGCCAGAGGTGATCATGCCGGGGATCTGCTTCGGCAGCGGCCGTAGGCGGCAGCGGCGAGTGCGGGTCCATCTGACGATCACGATTGTGCCCTGCAGGCCGTGGCCTGGCGCGCGGTCTCGCTGCACGACCCAACCAGGCCCACCCGTAAGCCAGCCGATCGACAGACCAAGGAGATCAGCGAGCCGACGATGGCCAACCAGCGCCACACACCCGCCAGGTCCACGAGGCGTTCCACAGGTGCGTGCCGATGGCCTGGCCGATGATGGCGATCGCTGACCACTCACCGCGTGCAGTGTGGTGGTCCGCGCCGCGTCGTCGAAGGCCACCGCCTCCGGGCTGGTTGCCTGCTGGCGGTGGCGCACCACCATCCAACGAACCGTCTCGGCAGGCCAACACGAAGACGATGGCAACGGCCAACACCGCACTGGACGGGCCGGTCACGACCTCGACCCCCCTCAAGGACGTCCCCGCTGCCACGACCGACCCCGTCGCCACGAGGGCTCGTTGTCTCCACCGAGCCAGTGGACGCACATAGGCCGCAGGATCGCGCGGGGAGAAGATCTGCCCGCACGGCGCCACCCTTGCCACGGCGACGGCGACGGCCTCGACCACGGCCCCGCGGCGTACCCGAGGATGGACGGCGACCATCCTTCGAGACCGGGGACATGCAGGGACTTGATGTCGACGAGGCGGTCCTGGAGTGGGCTTCCGTTCGGAAAACCGAAGTTGGTCGCCCACCCCGCCATCCGACAGGACGACCACGCCGAAGAAGCCAATCGCCGGGAGGTACGCGTGAGCCGTACCCACGCGGGCGTCGGCCCGGTTCCCTTCCGTCTAGGCACGCCCCGTTCACGAAGCCACCGTGCGGCTTGCTTATCGCCGATGTCGGACCACGTGCCCGCGGCCACGACAGCCATGATCCCCGGAAGGACCAACCACGCGAGGTGGTCCCACTCCCAGCGGACCGGGAACGGTACTACACCCTCCTGCAGGATGGCCAGGTGCAGCGCCACCGTGCGGTCGCCACCAGCCCTCCCAGCATCATAAGCCGACCTGTCCGCCATCCCCACCCTTCGCCATTCGCTTTGTATCAACGTAGCACTACGAACGACACACATGGCACGGTGAGTTCCAATCCCACGATCGGGCCGCGCTTTCAACCACGGATAATGTGAGGGACGCGTGGCGTATCCGCCGTACCAGCCGGCCCCCCAGCACAACACCGCCCGGCGATACAGGCGGTCGCCTCCGGGTCGACTTGCAGGTTGTCGCGGGCGGGAAGTGGATGGGTGGCGTCGGCGTCATCCACATCAGCTCGAGGACTGCGATCTGGCTCTGTCGTTGGTGAACAGCAGAACCGCCTGCTCTTGATCCCGGGGAAGCAGGCCCTCCGAAACGAGCACCATCCCCTCGGCGGGATCGTCCCTCCGGAAGTAGATGGTCGGACAACCGCAACCACATCCACCGACGACGACAGCTCCCTCGAACGGATCCTCGGAGCGCCTCGACGCCAGCGAACTCGACGGACAGCACCCTGGTAAGGACGTCTCGCTCCGCCGTCGTCATAGCGCGCGGATACGTGTTCTTCATTGCCGCAAGTCTGCCAGCCGGCCAGCCTCGGCGGCAGGCTCTGTAACCGCCGGTACACGCACGTTCCTGGCCGCGGCACCACTGCGCGATATCCGCCGGGGCGATCCTCACGTCTCGAGGTCGGTCTCGGCCTGTTCGATCTTGGTATTAAGCGACGCGTGCCACTGGGGGAGGTCGACGGAGAGCGTGAGCCAGGTCTGCTCCCGGTCGATCGCGTCGTACTGGTGGATGATGAAGTTGCGGTTGGCCACCGCGAGGGCCCAGTCGACGCCGTCGGGAGCGTTCACGCCCAGCTTTGACAGCCGGTTCGCGGCCTCGCCTAGCTTCATCATCAGGGAGTCGCCGGCCTCCTGGAGGAGCTTGTCAGCGAGGTAGCGGTCCTTGCCCCGTTCGACGATCTCGTCGGCGCGGAGCAGCCAGTCGCGGATGTGGAGCAACTCCTTGGCGGCACGGCGGCCCATCACAGCAGCACCGCGTCACGCCGGATGTCCTCGTCCCGCCGCGGTTTCAGCCCTCCGTAGGAGACGAGGTCGATCTCGCGTCCCAGGACCTGCTCGATCAGCTGCTTGAACTGGATGAACGAGAACGACGACGTGCCGGCGGGCGCTTCGACGAGCAGGTCGATGTCGGAGTCCGCACGTGCGTCGTGGCGGGCGAGGGACCCAAAGGCGGCTAGGCGGGTGTAGCCGAGGTCCTCGGCGAGGGCCTTCAGGACGGGTGCGGCCGCCTCCAGCAACAGTTGCGGGTGCACCCCGGTCAGGTCGGACGAGGACGTCAACTGCTGGCTGACCGCCGGCTGCGATACCCCCAGTGCCTCGGCGACCTGTCGCTGGCTCATCCCCGTCGCGATCATCGCACGCAGTGCGATCACACGGCGAAGGCGCGCGAGCTCCTCGCCACGCCGCGCCTCACGGTACTCATGCAGAAGATCCATAAGGCAACCTTATCACGGCCGGCTCGGCCTGGGCTTGCATGCTGGATCCGCCGCTGTGCATCGTTACATGGTCGGCGTCGTGGAGAGCGATACCGCGCGGGCTGACGTCGGTGGATGCTGGGAGGTTGTCGACCAAGGACACCTCCATGAACCCCTCCACCGATGACCGCACGCATGCGGTCCGGCACGTCAACGAGTTCGTTGCCGGGTACGCCTCTGCGGCGACCCGTGCCGCCTACGCATCGGACCTGTCGCTGTGGCTGGCCCACTGCTGTGGGCAGTCGCGCGGGCTGTTCGAGGTCCGCCGGGCCGACATTGAGGGCTACGCCCGCCAGCTCGAGGCTCAAGGGCTGGCGCCGGCCACGGTCAACCGGCGGCTGGCGACCATCACCGGGTTCTACCGGTGGGCGCTCGACGAGGGACTGGTCATGGGCAATCCGGCCGGCAACGTCCGCCGCCCACGGCGCCCGTCGGACTCGCCCCGTGCGGCCCTGTCACGCACCGAACTGAAGGACTGGCTCGACGCCGCGGAGGCCGAGGGCGGCCACGTGTATGCGCTGGCGTGCCTGCTGGCGATCAACGGGCTTCGCGTCGGCGAAGCGTGCGGGGCGGACGTCGACGACCTGGCCGAGGACCGCTGGCACCACACCCTGGCCATCGTGGGCAAGGGCGACAAGCCCGCCGTGATCCCGCTGCCACCCCGCACGGTCGCGGCGATTGATCCGGTCGTTGCCGGACGCACTACCGGGCCACTGCTGCTCACCCGCGCGGGCACCCGGATGAACCGGCCGGCCGCCGCCCGGATCGTGGCACGGCTGGCCCGCCGCATCGGGTGTGGCAAGCACATCACCCCGCACTCACTGCGGCACTCGGCCATCACCGCGGCGCTCAACGCCGGGGTGTCGCTGCGAGACGTGCAGGAGTTCGCCCGCCACGCCGATCCGCGGACCACGATCCGCTACGACCGGGCCCGCCACTCGCTGGACCGGCACGCCTCCTACACCGTCATGCAGTACGTGTCGGGAGCCGCATGATCACGCCAGCCGGTGGCTGATCCAGTCGGCGAGCTCGTCCTCGTCCACCTCGCCAGCGGCGACGCCTTCGATGATGGCGACGGTCTCGTCACCCTCCGGGTCGTCGGGCGGGTAGGTCCACGTGCCGCCGTTGCGGGCGACGAACTCGAGTGCGCACAGGTAGCCGACCCGTTTGTTGCCATCCGGCAGGGGATGGTTGCGGATCAGCCGCGAGGCAAGCACCGCGGTCTTGCGAGCCAGGTTCGGGTAGAACTCCACGCCACCGAACGCGGCCGCTGGGGCGTGCAGGGCGGAGTCGGCCAGATCCAGCCGACCGGCGCGCGCGAGATCCTCGGCCGGGATGTCGAGCACGGCCTCGGCGATCAGCAGGAAGTCGGCCAGGTCCAGGTACTCCCAGTCCACTTACCGGGCCAGACGCTCGAGCACCTTCTGGTTGTCCTGGATCGACTGGCGCAGCCGGGCACGGAACTCCTTGTCCTTGCGCCGCTCGGCGATCTGGACCGTGATGGCCTGACGGATCTCCTCGGCGACCGAGACCCCGTCGACCTTGGCGATCGCTTCGAGCTCGGCGGCCTGGTCGTCGTCGAGACGGACGGTGAACCCCTTGGGCATGTCGAGCCTCCTCTGCATTGTTCATTGTGCATCACGATGCAGGATCTGTCCACCGCCGCGAGGCGGGCATGCGGGAGCCGCCGGTCCTCACCCTTACAGCGGCCCGTCCGCGACAGGCGATCTGGAACGCTCCCGGTCCGTAGCGCACCAGCCGATGCGTACGCAATCATGTACACTTCTCTCATGCCCAAGACTGTGCCTGTCCGAGAGTTCCGCAGCCACCTCGCTGACCTGCTCGACGAGGTGGCGGACCGTCGTGAGCATGTGACCATCACCCGTCACGGGCGCCCGTCCGCCGTCGTCATCCCGATCAACGAGTACGAGGCACTCGAGGAGACCGCCGAGATCCTCTCCGACGACGACACGCTCGCCGCGATTCGTCGGGGGCTGGACGACCTGGCTGCCGGTGACGAGGTCGCCCTCGATGAGGTCCGCCAGGAGATGGCCAACCGCGAGCAGGCGTAGTGGCTCGGGTCTTCCTGGCCCGCTCGGCACGTGACGCCCTGACCGAGCTGGACTTCCTGCGTGCCGACGCCGTGCTCGACGCACTGGGCGAGCTGGAGCGCGATCCCGAGGCCGGCTACGAGCTACGTGGCCGACTGTCCGGGCTGTGGTCGTACCGGGTCGGGGCCTACCGCATCATCTACGAACGGCGAGATGCCAAGACGGTCCGAGTCGTTGCGATCCGCCACCGAGGCCAGGCGTACGAGACAGATCCGCGCCAGTGACGTCCGCGTCCGCGGACGCGCATCGGCGAGCGGAAACCGCAGCCGTTACAGCGAGGCCTCCTATCGCGGCGATACCGATCATTCCAACCCCCCCTCAGCCCGCGAGGTGCCTCAGGTCTGGAAGAACCCGAGTCTGCATGCTCGACATCGCACAGAAGCGAGTTCGGGGCCACGGACGAGCGAGCCCGTGGCGACATGCTCCTTGCCGATCGTGACCCACCCGACGCGCTCACCCTCTGGGATCCAGTTGAGGTACACGCCTTGCCCGACCACGCGGCCAGACTCGAGACCGCCACCGCACTGCGGGCAACGTTCGGGTAAGCCCATCATCTCGCTCCTCCCGCGACCCCCGGCAAGCGTATGAGCGCTTGTTCCGCCCGATCGGAAACCGCTGCCGAACCCGTCTGCGTGGTGACGCGCGTTGCCGCGGGCGATACCAAGCAGCCGGAGCCACAGCGGCTCACGTGAAGATGGATCCGATGTCCCGGTAGCCGCTGAGGACTCGCACGATCAGCAACGGGACGCGGTCGGGCTGATAGATCACCACGTACCGGTGGACCGTCCAGGCCGGAGCGTCTCGTCTGCGAGGTCATCTCGCACGTGGCCGAGGCCCGGCATTTCCGCCAGGCGGGTGGCGGCGTCGCGAAGGTCCGACAGAACCCGGTCGGCGGCAACGGGATCGTCCTGGGCGATCCAGTGGTGGATCTCGCGCAGGTCTTGTCGGGCAGGGCCCGAGATCTCGACGTCCGCCACCGCTCAGGAGGCGCGGGAGGCTGGCCGACTTCCGATGATCTCCTCGAAGACCTCGTCACCGGGGTGCCTTCGACCGCGCCGTGCGCTGGACCGGACTGCGGCGGATCCGGTTCCACGACCTGCGCCACACCCACGCGACGCTGCTCCTGCAGGCGGGCGTCAATCCCAAGGTGGTCTCCGAGCGGCTCGGTCACAGCTCGGTCGCCTTCACGCTGGACACCTATGCGCACGTGATGCCGGGCATGCAGCCCGAGGCGGCCCAGCGCTTCGGCGACCTCGTCTGGGAGGCCGAGGGCCTGTCCGCTGCGGACGCCGGATCGAGAAACCGGCCTCTGAGCAGGGACGATGCGTTCGGAGCGGGTGAGGGGAATCGAACCCCCGTCGCCAGCTTGGGAAGCTGGAGCTCTACCATTGAGCTACACCCGCGAGGGGCGGGAGCCTACCGACGCGCTCGGCCGGGGACCAACGTCGGCCTGGGCGACGCCCGGCCTACGCTCGGGCCCGTCCCCGACGCCGTGAGGGCCGCCCGTGATCCTGTCGGACCGCACCATCCGTGCCGCCCTCGACAGCGGTCGGATCACCATCGACCCGCTGGCCGACGGGGCGATCCAGCCGTCCTCGGTGGACGTGCGGTTGGACAGCCAGTTCCGCGTCTTCGCCAACCACAAGTACCCCTACATCGACGTGCGCGAGGAGCAGCCCGAGCTCACCGAGCTGGTCGAGGTCGACGAGGACGAGGCCTTCGTGCTGCACCCGGGCGAGTTCGTCCTCGGTGCCACGCTCGAACGGATCGCGCTGCCCGACGACGTGGTCGCCCGGTTGGAGGGCAAGTCGTCGTTGGGGCGCCTCGGCCTGCTCATCCACTCGACCGCGGGCTTCATCGACTGCGGGTTCGACGGCTACGTGACCCTCGAGCTGTCCAACGTGGCGACGCTGCCGATCAAGATGTACCCCGGGATGAAGATCGGGCAGTTCGCCTTCTTCCAGCTCGACCAGGCCTCCGAGCACCCCTACGGCTCGAAGGCCACGGGGTCGAAGTACCAGGGCCAGCGCGGTCCCACCGCCTCGCGCAGCCACCTCAACTTCGTGAACCCGGCCTGAGGCGTCGCTCGCGAGGCGCTCATGCGCGGTGGGCCTGTGCATGAGCGGCGCACGGCTGTCCACAGCTGTGGGTGATGTTGTGGATGTTGTGGATGTTGCTCCTGTTCAAATGGAGGCGGGTGGGCTAGACTCGGACTGGTCATCGAGGACCATTGCGTCGTCGGTGCCGAGCACGTAGAACTATCCGTAGTTTCACGACTACCAGTCGTGAGTCCACCTCGGGTGAGGCGCGAGCCGAACCCCGGGAGGCTGTGAACCTCGGCCGGGCCATCCGGTCGCCTGGGGCCCCGCGCCCCACCCGCCGAGGGGAGCCAGTGGCGAGCCCGCCCCGTGACGACCATCCGGTCGCGAGGGGGTGGGTCGACCACAAGGACTCGGGAACCATGCGTCGAGGACTCGTCGCCGCCGCGGTGGGGCTGCTGCTGTGCCTGCCATCGGCCGCCTTCGCGCAGGAGGGCCCCGAGGGTGCCTCCGACACGTCGGGCGTGGGCGAGGCGTCCTCGGTCGAACGCGACCCGGCGCAGTCGGCCGAGACCGGCCCGGACGAGACCGGCCCGGACGAGGTCGGCATCGGCGACTCCGACGACATCGAGTGCCGCGGCACCGTCACGGCCTCCGTGGTCGACCTCGACGGGGCGGCGGTGGACGGGGCGATGCTGGCGGTCGCGGGCGAGCAGCTGCGCGGCTCCGGCTCGGTCGAGTCCACCTGCGGCGAGGTCGCCGCGACCCTGCTCGCGGCCCCGGACGGCTACGCCCCGGCGGGGCCCACCAGCCTGAACGTGCAGGTCCGGCGCACCGCCCCGACCCACGTCACCTTCACGGTGGACCCGGTCGAGGTGCTCGGGGTCCAGTTCGAGCAGCCCGCCGAGGCCCCAGCCGCCCCAGCGGCCCCGCAGGTCCAGGACCAGGCCGACGCCGCCCCGGCCGAGCTCGCCGCGACCGGACCCGAGGACGCCCCGACCCTTCTGCTCCTGGCACTGGTATGCGGCCTGCTCGGCACCGTGCTGCTGGCCGCTGCGCCCGCCACGGCGCGACGCCCCACCTCCCGCACCTGACCGGACGCGAGGTCCGCGGACGGACGGCCGGCGACACCCCGTGACGCTTGGTTACGGTGCTGGATGCCCACCGGACCGTGAGCCAATTCGTGACCGATCTGGACCTGACCCGCTACGACGCCGTGCTGTTCGACCTCGACGGTGTGCTGACCGACACCGCGTCGCTGCACGCCGCCGCATGGAAGGACATGTTCGACGAGTTCCTGAAGCGCTGGAGCCGCGAGCACGGCCACCCCTTCACGCCCTTCCGCATCGACCCCGACTACCTGCAGTTCGTCGACGGCAAGCCGCGCTTCGAGGGTGTGGCCAGCTTCCTCGAGTCGCGCCGGATCGTGCTGCCCGAGGGTGAGGCCGGGGACGCGCCCACGGCGGACACCATCCACGGGCTCGGGACGCGCAAGAACGAGCTGGTCCTGCGCCTGATCGAGGAGGAGGGCGTGACGTCCTTCGAGGGGTCGATCCGGTTCGTCCGGCACGTCCGTGACGCCGGCCTGAAGACCGCAGTCGTGTCGTCGTCCAGGAACGCCGGTCCCGTCCTGGCCGCCGCCGACCTGGCCGACCTGTTCGACGATCGGGTCGACGGGCTGGTCGCCGACGAGCTCAACCTGCCCGGCAAACCCTCTCCCGACACCTTCCTCGAGGCCGCACGCCGCCTCGGCACCACGGCGGGCCGTGCCGTGGTCGTGGAGGACGCCGTCGTCGGCGTCGAGGCGGGACGCCTCGGCGGCTTCGGCTTCGTGATCGGCGTGGATCGCGAGGGGGACTCCGACCGCCTGCTGGAGCACGGTGCCGACGTCGTCGTCGACGACCTCGGCGAGCTCGTGCCCGCCTGATCCCACCACCCGCACCGTCTCAGGGGGCCCTGACCCATGCTCCACCGTGAGATCGTCGGCCTGCCCACCACCGTCTACCCCATCGACGAGTGGGCCCTGGTCGAGACCGCCTTCGAGGAGGACTACCTCGCTCGGGCCGAGACCATCTTCGCCCTGGCGAACGGCTACGTCGGCATCCGCGGGTGCGCCGACGAGGGGCGGCCGTACTTCGACCGCGGCAGCTACATCAACGGCTTCCACGAGACCTGGCCGATCCACCACGCCGAGGAGGCCTACGGGTTCGCCAAGGTCGGCCAGACCCTCGTGCCGGTGCCCGACGCGCGGCGGTTCCACCTCTACGTCGACGACGAACCGCTGCACCTGCCGGTCGCGGACCTCGAGCACTACGAGCGGCGACTCGACTTCCGCGACGGGCAGCTGCGCCGTGAGGTCCTCTGGCGCACGCCGTCCGGCAAGCTCGTCAAGGTCACGTCGACCCGGCTCGTGTCGATGCAGCACCGCCATCTCATCGGCATCCGCTACGAGGTGACGATGCTCGAGGGCGACGCCCCGGTGGTCATCTCCAGCCAGCTCCGCCACGAGATCACCGGCGGCTCGGGCAGCGCCGAGACCTTCGACCCGCGCCAGGCGCGCAACCTCGGCGACGTGCTCAAGGGGGTGAACCAGCACTGCCAGGACCGGCGCGCCACCCTCGAGTACCGGGTCGCCGAGTCCGGCATGACCCTGGCGTGCGCGATCGACCACGAGGTGACGGTGTCGGTCCCGGGCACCGACGGCCCGTGGCCACCGTTCGACGAACACTGCGAGGTCGACGCCGAGCGCGGCAAGCTCGTGGTCACCCTCGACGCCCCCGAGGGGACCTCGATCCGCATCGACAAGTTCGCGACCTACCACACCTCGCGGTCGGTCTCGACGGGGCAGTTGTCGGACCGCTGCTCACGCACGCTGGACCGGGCGATGCGGGAGGGCTTCGACGCGCTCGCCGACGCGCAGCGGGCCCGGTTCGACGAGATGTGGACCAACAGCGACGTGGTGATCGAGGGCAACCCGGTCGTCCAGCAGGCGGTGCGGTGGTCCATCTTCCAGCTGCTGCAGGCCACGGCCCGGGCCGAGACCACCGGGGTGCCCGCCAAGGGCCTGACCGGGTCGGGCTACGAGGGGCACTACTTCTGGGACACCGAGATCTACGTCATGCCCTTCCTGACGTACACGATGCCCCACGTGGCCCGCAGCCTGCTGCGTTTCCGGCACGGCATGCTCGACGCGGCCCGGCGTCGGGCCGCCGAGGTCAACCAGCGCGGGGCGCTGTACCCGTGGCGCACGATCAACGGCGAGGAGGCCTCGGCCTACTACGAGGCCGGCACGGCGCAGTACCACATCAACGCCGACATCATGTACGCCCTCAAGCAGTACGTCGACGTCACCGGCGACGGCCCGTTCCTGCACCGGTACGGGGCGGAGATGCTCGTCGAGACCGCACGGTTGTGGGCCGACCTGGGCTTCTTCGACGACGACGAGGTCTTCCACATCTTCGGCGTGACCGGGCCCGACGAGTACACGACGTTGGTCAACGACAACGCCTACACCAACCTCATGGCCCGGCTGAACCTGCGGTACGCCGCCACGGTGGTCGGCCACATCCAGCGCACCGACCCGGACGGGTACGCGCGGCTCGCCCACGCCACGCGTGTCACCCCCGACGAGGTCGACGTGTGGCGCCGCGCGGCCGACGGGATGCACATCCCGTACGACGAGGAGCTCGGCATCACCCCGCAGGACGCCAACTTCCTCGAGAAGGCGATCTGGGACTTCGAGCACACGCCCCGTGACCGCTACCCCCTGTTGCTGCACTTCCACCCGCTCGTCATCTACCGGTTCCAGGTGCTCAAGCAGGCCGACATCGTGCTGGCCATGTTCCTGCTGGGCGACGAGTTCACCCCCGAGCTCAAGCGGCACAACTTCGACTACTACGACCCGCTGACCACCGGCGACTCCAGCCTGTCCACGTCGATCCAGTCGGTCGTGGCCGCCGAGCTCGGCGACAGCGCGAAGGCCATCGAGTACTTCCGCTACGGGCTGTTCATGGATCTCGCCGACGTGGCCGGCAACGTCGCCGACGGCGTGCACGTGGCCGCGGCGGGTGGCGTCTGGCTCTCGCTCGTGTACGGCTTCGGCGGCATGCGTGACGACGACAGCGGTCGCGTGGCGTTCTCGCCCCACCTGCCCGGTGGCTGGGACCGGCTCTGCTTCGCCGTGACCGTCCGGGGCAAGCGCCTGCGCGTCGACATCACCCGCTTCGAGGTGACCTACACCTACGAGGCGGGCGAGGGACTCCTCGAGCTGCTGCACCGCGGCGAGCTCGTCGAGCTCACGGTCGGCGGCACGGCCACCCGCGCCCTGACGGTCCCCGCGGCCTGACCGGCATCAGCGGCGTGCGACGGCCAGCCGCTCGGCCGCGAAGGGGTCGGTCAGCGGGGACCGCCCCGTCGCACGGGCCCAGTCGGCCGGACCGGTCACCTGCACGCCGTGGAAGCCGGCATCCTCGAGCAGGGCGGTCGCCGCGTCGTCGTCGAAGGTGCTGCGCAGCGGCTCGCCGATCCCGGCGAACAGGCCCCGGGCGGCGGGGCTGAGCAGCCGGCTGATGGGGCCGCTGCCGATCAGCTCGGGCCGGGCCACCGTCATGGCGAGGTGGCTGCCGTCGACCGAGAGGTCGGCGATGGCCGCCACGGTGGTGCGCACGGCGTCGGCCGGCAGGTACGGGGCGACGGCCTCCCACAGCCAGAGGGTGGGCGTGCTGCGGTCGTGGCCGGTGGACGCCAGCGCGTGCACGAGCGTGTCCTCGGACAGGTCGGACGGGGCGAACACGACGGGCGTGACCGGGGTCAGCCCGTCGAGGCGACGTTGCTTGACCGCCTGGGTGGCGGGCAGGTCGACCTCGACGACGTGGCAGCCGGCGAGCTCGGGCAGGCGCCAGGCGCGGGTGTCGTAGCCGGCACCGAGCACGACCAGCTGCCGACACCCGTCCTCCAGCGCCCCGCGGGTGGTCCGGTCGACGGCGTCCATGCGCAGGGCGGCGTGCCCGGCCAGCCCGGCCGTGAGCGTGTTGACCACGGTCTCGCCGGTCGGGGACGCCTCGATGGTGGCGCGCAGTGCGTGCACCAGCCGCCGGCGGCCGTCGCTGAGCACGCGGTGGGCGATCGGGTCGTGCAGGTCGCGCAGGCCGATCGCACGGCCCGCGGCGATGGCCTCGGCCGTCCGGGACGGTCCGCCGCGTCGACGCCCCGGCGGGGGCGTCACGCGGTGTCCGCGATGGCGGTCGCGAACAGCGAGCGGCCCCGCCAGAGACGGGCGAGGGCGAGACCGGTGACCATGTGCCAGAGACCCCAGGTGGCGGCGACGAGGGCAGCGGCACCGAGGTCGCCGAAGAACTGCAGCGCGAGCGTCAGGGCGAGGGCGGAGTTCTGGATCCCGACCTCGATGCTGACGGCGCGCCGGTCCCGGACCGGCAGCCGGAGGGCCGCCGCCGCACCGTATCCGAGGGCCAATGCCCCGGCGTTGACGACCACGACCACGAGGAGGGTGGCCCGCAGGGTGGTGACCGCTCGGCCGAGGTTGGCCGCCCCGGCGCCGACGATCAGCGTCAGCAGCCCCGCCACGGCCAGCACGCGCATGGGGCGGCGCAGCCGGTCCGCCGCCGCGGGGCGGTGGCGAGCCACCAGCACGCCGGTCAGGACCGGTAGCCCCATCACGAGCAGCAGCGCCACGGTGAGCTCGACCGGGTCGAGCCGCACGCCGAGCTCGTCGAGGGCGGGGACGCGCGAGCCCCAGAACGCCAGGTTCGCCGGGGTGGCGACCAGCGCGAGGAAGGTCGACACCGTGGTCATCGCGATCGACAGCGACACGTTGGCGTCGGCGAGGTGGGTGATGACGTTGCTGACGGTCCCGCCCGGGCACGCGCACACGAGCAGCACGCCGAGCGCCACGGCCGGCTCCGGCGCGAGCAGGCGCACGGCCCCGTAGGCCAGGGCCGGCAGGAGCAGGAACTGGGTGACCAACCCCACGGCCGGGCCGCGCGGGGCGCGCAGCGTGCGCCGGAACTCGGACAGGTCGAGGTCCAGGCCCACCCCGAACATGATCACCGCGAGGATCGCGTTCACGGCGACGACGCCGTAGGTCGGCAGCGTCAGCGACAGCTCGTCGGCCGACGCCGCGAGCACGACCTCAGTCATACTGCAGGGCGATCTCGCGCATCTGGTCGATGAAGTGCATCGGCGAGTCCGGCGCGAGCTCACCCGGGACGTAGGCGACGTGGCGCAGGGTGCCGGTGTACGGGAACGCGCCCGCCTCGGTCTCGTGCACGCGCCACGACACCGGCGACCGCGGGTCCCTGCCCACGGTGATGCCCTCGAACGGCGCCATGGGGAACAGCGCGACCCAGCGGTGGTCGTCGCCGCCGGCCACGACCTGCCCGTCGACCTCGAGCGACGGGGTCCAGTGCCCTCCACCGCCCGCGTAGAGGTCGAGCACGACCTCGCGCGCCCCGTGGGGCAGCACCCCGCCGTCCAGCACCTGGACGGCGCCGTGCCCGTCGTTGTGCACGGCGACGACGTGATCGTCCGACGGTGCCAGCGGCCCGCCGACGTAGATCGCGTAGCCGCCGCCCTGGTCGCCGTGGCTGACCAGCGTCCCGCGGTCGCGGCGGGTGTGCTCGAGCGACACGATGATCCGGCACGACCGCAGCAGCACCAGCTGAAGCGACCGCCAGCGTTCCAGCGTGGGGGTCCCGGCCGGGATCGTCACGGGCTCGGCGAACCGGTCCGTGCCCTCGGGGCGGATCAGGTACTTCAGCCCCGAGCCTTCGTCGACCGGGTAGACCTGCGCGGCCCACGCGGCCTCCTCCCACGCCTCGGCCAGCTCGGCGACCCGCTCGGGGTGCTGGTCGGCGAGGTCGGTCGTCTCCGTCGGGTCGGCGTCGAGGTCGTACAGCTCCCACGGGTCCTCGTCGAGGTTCCGCAGCGGCTGGTGCAGCGACACGATCTCCCACCCGTCGCGGTAGTAGGCGCGGTTGCCCGCGAGCTCGAACAGCTGCTCGGTGTGGCCGGACGGGGCGTCGGCGTCGAGCAGCACCGGGAGGAACGATGCGCCCTCGGGCTGCTTGAGCGGCAGCCCGTCGCGGTGGTCGGGCCACGCCGCCCCGAGCGCGTCCATCACGGTCGGCACGACGTCGGACAGGTGCACGTACTGCCGACGGATCGCGCCGGGGTCCTCGATCCGGGCGGGCCACGACACGACGGCGGGGACCTGCCGGCCGCCGGCATGGGTGGTGGTCTTGTAGAGCCGGTAGGGGGTGTTGCACGCCATGGCCCAGCCCTGCGGGTAGTGGGGCATGCACTGCGGCCCGCCGATCAGGTCCAGCCGGGCGTGGTCACGCTCGATCCCCACGTCGCCGCCGAGGTGGGTGTAGTAGGAGGTCGTGCCCGACGTCCCGCCCTCCTTGCTCGCCCCGTTGTCGGAGGTGAACAGCAGCAGGGTGTTGTCCCACTGGCCGAGCTCCTCGAGCGCGGCCCGCAGGCGCCCCAGGTTCGCGTCGACCGACTCGATCATCCCGGCATAGGCCGCCATGTACCGGGCGAAGACCTCGCGCTCCATGTCCGACAGCTCGTCCCAGGCGGGGGCCTCGTACCCGGGTTCGCTGTTGCGGGGCGGCAGCGCGACGCCCTCGGGCACGACCCCGAGCTCCTGGGCGCGGGCGTGTCGGCGCCGTCGGATCTCGTCCCAGCCGACCTCGTACACCGAGGCGTAGCGGTCGACCAGCTCGGCCGGGGCGTGCAGCGGGGCGTGGCCGGCGCCGTGGGCGAGGTAGAGGTGGAACGGCCGGGACGGGTCGGCCACGCACGCCGACCGGATCATCGCGATCGCCTGGTCGGTCAGGTCGTCGGTGGCGTAGTAGCCGTCGGGGTAGCGGTCCACCTCGACGGTGTGGTTGTCGCGGACCAGCCGGTGCGGCTGGTGGAGGTTCGTGAACCCGTCGAGGAAGCCGTAGAAGCGGTCGTAGCCCTTCTGCAGCGGCCACGACCGGCGGGGCCCGGCGTCGGCGAGGTCGCTGTCCTTGGCCAGGTGCCACTTGCCGGCCATCAGCGTCGAGTAGCCGTGCCGGTCACGCAGCACCTCGGGCAGGGTCGCGGCGTCGTCGGCAAGCTCCGCCGCGTACCCCGGGAAGCCGGGGTCGGAGTGGCAGACGTGCCCGACGCCGGCGAGCTGGCTGGTCAGCCCGGTCAGCATCGTCGCCCGCGACGGCGAGCACATCGGCGTGACGTGGAAGTTGGCCAGGCGCAGCCCCTCGGCGGCCAGCCGGTCGAGGTTCGGTGTCGAGATCTCGGACCCGAAGCAGCCGGGGTCGGAGAACCCCATGTCGTCGCACAGGATGACCACGACGTTGGGGGCGTCGGGCGGGGCCGTGGGGCGAGGTGGCCACCACGAGGTCGACCGGGCCATCGTCCGTCCGACGGTCCCCTGGAACCCCGCGTAGGGCTCCGCCGTGCCCGCCGGAGGGAAGTCCCGCCGCACCTGGTCCAATTCGTCACTCACGTTCGCCCGCTCCCGCCGATGGCCGGGCGGAGCCTACTGTTTGGCCTGACGACCCGTCAGGTCGAGACGTGGGAACGCGGGGGGTGTCAGGCCTCGGGGCCGTGGCGCTGTCCCGACAGGGCGTCGACGATCGGCTGCACGCTGCCGAAGACGCTGCGGACGAAGGTGCCCTGCTGGTGGACGACGTCGCGGGCCAGGGTGGAGCGGGGCGCCAGCGCGTCCTCGACCGACTCGAAGACCTTGTCGACGATGGCGGTCGGGGCGTCGAGCGCGTCGGCGGGGAACCCCGGCATGGCGGGGAGACGGTCGGCGGCGAACTCGGTGGCCTGGCGCGTCACGCCGATGGCCAGTGCCTGGATCCCGCCGATGGCGCCGAGGACCTTCTCGGCCGGGGTGGGTTCGGGCGCGGCATTGGTGGTGGACATGCGAACACCTGACGTGGGCGAGGGACCAACCGTAGGGTTCGCGGTCGCGAACCTGCACTGTCCAACGACGGGCCGACCGCCCGGACACGAACACAAGGAGCCACGCATGGCCGCGACCGCCACCGCCCGCTGGGAAGGCAACCTCGACGACGGCAAGGGCACGATGTCGACGGCCACGGGCCTCGAGGGCCCGTTCACCAAGGCCTCACGCTTCGCCGATGGCGAGGGCACCAACCCCGAGGAGCTGATCGGGGCGGCCCACGCCGGCTGCTTCTCGCAGTTCCTCGCGGGCGTCCTGTCCAAGGCTGGGACCCCGCCCACCTCCATCGAGACCACCGCGAAGGTGTCGCTCGACATGTCGGGTTCCGCGCCCCGCATCGGGAAGATCGCCCTGAAGACGATCGTCGAGGTCGAGGGCGTGTCCGACGACGACTTCCAGAAGGCCGCGCAGGAGTCCAAGGAGAACTGCCCGATCTCCGCGGCGCTGGCCTCGGTGCCCGAGATCACGCTGGACGCCAGCCTGAAGGGCTGATCCGGCCGCTGGGTACGCTCGCCTCGTCCGAGGGATGGGGCGAGCATGACCCGGGGAGTTCCACGACCACGTGCGGCGGTCGCCATGGCGGCGGCCGCCGTCGCCATCGGCACGGTCGGGGCGACGACCGCGTGGGCGGCCCCGTCTGATCCGCCCTTCTCGGTGGACGCGCAGGTCCTCGACCAGTCGCTGGACTGTCCGACGTTCACGCACCCCGAGCACGAACCCGTCCTGCTGGTGCACGGCACGGGGACCCGTGGGCACGAG
>CAWCLK010000003.1:0-32304 GCA_963796225.1 uncultured bacterium | reverse complement strand
TGGCCACGACCGGGGCGTGGTCGAGCTTGGCGTCGTAGAGCCCGTTGAGCATGTGGATCGCGCCGGGCCCGGACGTCGACATGCACACGGCGGGCTTGCGGGCGAACTTCGCGTAGGCCCCCGCCGTGAAGGCCGAGATCTCCTCGTGCCGCGTCTGCACGAACTCGGGCGTGCCGTCGCCCTCGAAGGCACCGAGCAGGCCGTTGATGCCGTCACCGGGGTAGCCGAAGACGACCTCCACCCCCCACTGGGACAGGCGCTCGAGCGTGGCATCTGCGACGGTCCTGGACATGCGTGCTCCTTCCTGGGCTCACTCTCGACCGTACGATCGAGGCTTCGATCCTTCCTTCACGAAGGGCCGTGGTCTCGGCCCTGTCGAGTGAGTCAGGTGCTCGGGGACAGCAGGCGGTACACGCCGTTGGTGGCCAAGCCATACACGGCGTGGTGGACCAGGTCCGCGGTCAGTCCGGCGCGGCTCCACTTCGGTGTCGGCGGGGCGAGGTCCAGCGCGGGCAACAGGGCCTGCTCGGCGGCCCACACCACGCCGTGGAAGGCGGTGTCGGCCAGGTTGGGACCCATGCCCGTGCGGCCGAGCAGCCCCCGGACGGCCCCGACCGCGGTGCCGTAGCCCCAGTGGACGAGCTCGCCGGTCCGGGCCCTGGCGCGGTCGTCCTCGAACGAGTCGATGCCGAGGACCTCGGCAGCGCCCTCGGCGGGGATCCCGGAGTCCTCGGGGCCCTGGTCGAGGTTGTCCAGTCGCATGGCGATCGTCATCGCGACGGTTCCGGCGAAGCCGGCCAGCAGGCCGCGGCCGATCGCGCTGGCGGTGGTGTCGATCGATTCTCGCATGGGTCGTCCTCGTCCTCGTCGTCTCGTCAGTCGTCGCGCAGGTCGCCCTGCAGGGCGAGCGCGGCCCGGATCAGGCCGACGTGGGAGATCGCCTGCGGGTAGTTGCCGACCAGCGAGTCCGCGGCGGCGTCGCACTCCTCGGACAGCAGGCCGAGTGGGCTCGCCCGGTCGAGCAGCTGCTCGAACTGCTTCGTGGCCTCGTCGAGCCGCCCCGCCCGTGCCTTGCACTCGACCATCCAGAACGAGGTCCAGAAGAAGGCGTTCTGGTGCCCCTGCAGCCCATCGGCCACGCGGTAGCGGTGCACGAGCGGGCCGTCGGTGAGCTCATCCTCGACCGACGCGATCGTCGCCTCGGCGCGGGGATCGTCCACGTCCCAGAAGTTGAGCAGGATCGCGAGCAGGTTCGACGCGTCCTGGGTGTGGCGGCCGAACGCACGCATGAGCGCGTTGGTGCTGCGGTCGACCCCGTACCGCTCGATCTCCTCGCGGATCTCGTCGCGCAGGCGGCGGCACCGGTCCGGATCGATGTCGAGCTCGGGGATCTCCTCGGCCAGCTCGCCGAGCAGGTGCGCGGCGCGCCACGCGTACAGCTTCGACGACACGAATGGCTCGTAGTTGCCCCGCTGCTCCCAGATCCCGGCGTCGGGCTCGGTCCAGACGTCCTCCAGCTGGGACAGGACGTCGGCCAGCAGGTGGATGGTCTCCTGGCTCAGCTCGCGGCCGTGCCGGTGGTAGCGCCAGACGGTGGAGACCAGCTCGCCGTAGACGTCGAGCTGGAACTGCTCCGCCGCGGCGTTGCCGATCCGTACCGGCGACGAGCCGCGGTAGCCCTCGAGATCCGACAGCTCCACCTCGGGCATCATGCGGCCACCCGAGAGCCGGTACATCACCTGCAGGTCCTCGGCGGTACCAGCGGTGGCGCGCCCCAGCCATCCCATGAACGCGTCGGCCTCGGCGGTGTAGCCCACGTCGTAGAGGGCGGCCAGCATGGTCGAGGCGTCGCGCATCCACGC
The DNA here is from genome assembly GCA_963796225.1 of uncultured bacterium. Lineage (GTDB taxonomy): Bacteria > Actinomycetota > Nitriliruptoria > Nitriliruptorales > Nitriliruptoraceae > CAWCLK01. The sequence goes on along the minus strand of CAWCLK010000003.1, from coordinate 30,442 downwards.
GAAGCGGTAGTCGAAGTTGCGTTCCCCGCCCACCTGCTCGGGCAGCGAGGTCGTGGCGGCCGCGGCGACGGCACCGGTGTTGGCATCGGTCAGGGCCTTGAGCACCAGCGCGCTGCGCACGACCGCATCGCGGTACGGGCCCTCGTAGGCGCACTCCTGCGCCCAGGACTGCCAGTACGCGATCGTGTGGTCGAGCCCGTCGGCCAGCTCCTCCGGCGACGTGTCGGTCACCCCATCCACGATCTTCTCGGGGGCGAGGTAGCAGAAGCTCAGCCAGTGCTCGTCACCCTCCTCGAGCATGGTCTCGCCGGCGACCCGTGCCCACGTGGACTCGTCGAGGTCGAGGTCGCTCCAGATCGCCAGCGCGTCCTCGCCACCCATCGCGGTCCAGCCCCGCTCGCTGCGCTGCTGGACGTGGGCGGAGGTCAGGCCGAGGTCGAAGCGGGGGAGCAGCTCCGCCCGGACCCGGACCGCGCCCTCGGTGCACCGGATGCGGCGGACCAGCTGCAGCCGGGGCAGGACGTCCACCGAGGCGTCGTCCTCGGCCCGTTGCACCAGCAGGGCGTCGGTGACCTCGATCACGCCGTGATCGGTCCGGTGCTCGGTCCGCAGCACGTTGGTGTCCGGGACGTAGCCGAACGAGGACGTGAACTCCTCCGCGGGTTGGATGGTGCAGTGGCCGCCCCGGTCCCAGTCGAGGATGCGTGCCGCCGTGGTTCGGCCCTCGTCGCGTTCGAAGCAGCACCAGTCGATCGATCCGTCGCGGTGCACCAGGGCCCAGTCGTGGCAGTCCCCGAGGAAGCCGTACTCCTCGAGGTCCGGGTAGCGGCCGTCGTCGTGTCCGTCGTGTCCGTCGTCGCTCATGCCGGGTACGCCACCGTGGTCAGCAGGCCGAGCTCGGCCTGGCGCGAGTCGAGGCGGGTGTGCTGCACGACGACGGGGACGTCGCTCACGAGCACCGACGAGTAGTCGGTGTCACGCGGCACCCGTTCGGGATCCTCGAGCTCGTTGAACCGCAGGTGGCGGGTTCGACGGGCCGGGACCTCGACGCGGTAGGGGCCGACGGGTTCGCGGTCGGTGAAGTAGAGGGTGATCTCGACCGTCGCGTCGTCGTCACCGGCGTTGAGGATGTTGGCGGTCTCGTGGCTGGTCATCTGCGGCTCGGGACCGGTGCTCCGCGAGGGGATGTGACCCTCCGGGATGACCCAGGTGGTGCGTCCGATGGATTGCACGTCGCTGCCTTCGTCGTGGTGCTCGTCCTCCTTCGGGCGTCGCAGGCGTCAGGCCGCGTCGCGGTTGGCGAACCAGACCGCGGCCGCCCCTGCGGCCAGCGTGGCGCCGACGGTGGCGAGCACGCCACGCCGTCGCGCGACCTCGAGCTCGAGGCTGCGCGGCTTGGCCTTCTCGTCGAAGGGCCCGTGGGCCCCGAAGTCCAGGTCGTCGTCGACCGGCTCGAAGAGGTTGTCGCGCTTCTCGGGCCGCGACTTGTCCGAGGTCTTCTGGGCGCTGATGCCGTTGCGGGCCAGGTAGTTGTCCATGAGGTCGTCCGAGACGCGATCCCCGAGGATCGTGCCGACGGTCGACGCGCCGACCCAGATCTCGCGTCGCGAGTGGGTGGCCAGGTGGTAGACGGCCTCGGCCGCGACCTCGGGCTGGAAGATCGGCGGGACCGGCTGGGGGTGCTGGTCGAGGTGGTTGCGGCCCCAGGCGAACTGGGGGGTGTTCAGCGCCGGCATCTGGGCCACACGCAGGCTGATCCCGGTGTCCTCCGACATCAGCTCGGTACGCACCGAGTCGATGAACCCGTTGAGCGCGTGCTTGGAGGCGCAGTAGGCCGACTGCAGGGGGATGCCGCGCTCCCCGAGGGCGGAGCCGACCTGGACGATCACACCCTTGTTGCGCGGCCGCATGCGCTTCAGGGCGGCCTTGGTGCCCCACACGGAGCCGTGGAAGGTCACGTCGGTGACGCGCTGGAACTCCCTCGGCTCGAGCTCTTCGAACGGCCCGTAGACGGTCACCATCGCGTTGTTGACCCACACGTCGATGGGACCGAGCTCGCGCTCGAACTGCGAGGCGGCGTCGTCGACGGCATCGGCGTCGGCCACGTCGCAGGCGACGATGTGCGCCCGGCCGCCGGCCTCGCGGACGTCGGCCGCCGCACCTTCGAGACCACGCCGGCCCCGTGCGATCAGCCCGACGTCCCATCCCTCCTCGGCGAACCGGATGGCCGTGGCGCGCCCGACGCCGGCGGAGGCGCCGGCGACGACGACGACGGGGGTGCGGGAACGGGAACGGGCCATGGGTGAGCTCCTCGGGCAGGGCGGGGGTGGTCGGGGGCGTCACCTTCGAGGGTGGGGGCTGGACCCCGCGACGTCGACCGCTCAGGTGTGACCATGTGTCCATGCTCTGGCGACAGTGGACGAAGGTCGGTAGACCCCGTCCGATGCGCCGTGTGCCCTGATGGAGGTGTCAGCGCGCCGGAGGCTCGCCGGCCGTCGCCTGGAGCGAGGCGAGGCTGCGTCGGAGCAGGCGCGACACGTGCATCTGGCTGCAGCCGACCCGGTCGGCGATCTGTTGTTGGGACAGCCCGCCCCAGTAGCGCAGCACGACGATGCGCCGTTCCCGTTCCGGCAGCGTCGCCAGCAGACGGCGGGCGACGACCCGGTCCTCGGCGTGCTCCTGCGGTGGATCACCGCGGGTGAGCCCCTCCACGGCCCCGGTGTCGAGCGTGCCCGGCGCGTAGGCGGTGCGCAGGCCGTCGAGGGCGAGCAGCACGCTGTCGGCGTCCTCGCCCAGGTGGTCGGCGACCTCGTCGACCGTGGGTTCGCGGCCGTGCACCTGGGCCAGGTGGGCAGCGGTCGTGTCCGCGCGGTGACGAAGCTCCTGCAGCCGGCGCGGGACGCTGATGGTCCACCCGTGGTCCCGGAAGTGGTGGCGGAGCTCGCCCAGGATGGTGGGGACGGCGTAGGAGCTGAAGGCGGGGCCGCGATCGGGGTCGTACCGGAGCACCGCCTTGAGCAGGCCGATGGTCGCGACCTGGACGAGGTCGTCGCGGGGCACGCCCCGTCCCTCGTAGCGCCGGGCCATCGCGGTGGCCAGGCCCAGGTGGTCCTCGACGAGCTGGTCCCGCAGCCGACGGTCGCCGGTGCGTCGGAGCTCGCGGAATCGTGCGGCCTCGTCGGCCTCCTGGCCGCACGGTTGGCTGAACACGACGAGCCCCCTGGGTTCTCTGGCGCGCAGGCGGACGTCCGGGGATCCGGCGGCGCGCCGCCACTCGGCGCTCGTCCTTCATGCTGCCGCGCCCCGGTGGGGTGCGCACCTGCGGTCACCTGTCCGTTCGTCCAGGGGCGCCGACGGCCATGGTGAAGTCGAACACGATGTCGTCCCGGTCGCGCCCGAGCGTGTGGTCGGCACAGACCGTCGAGACCAGCTGGCGGCCGATCGTGGACAGGGATGGGGTCCGCGCCCCGGCCCGCAGCCGCCCCCGGACCACCAGCTCGCCGGGGCGGACGTCGATGTCCACCCGCAGCACCTCGTCGGGCGGGGCGTCCGCGATCGCGCCCGCGGCGAGCTCGTCGATGGCGAGGCGCACGTCGTCGAGGTCGGGGAACGCGGCCGCATCCGCGATGGCTGCGGCGGCCGTCACACGGAGCAGGCCCAGGAACGCGGGCCGCGCCGGCACCTCCAGCCGGATCGTCGATGCCGCCATCGTCTGGTCCTTCCCCGCCCCCGGGACGAGCAGGTCAGGCCGGGCTGCGCTGTCGCTTCTGGCGGCGTGCCGCTCGCAGGTGCCGCACCCGCTCGTCGTGCTCGGCCCGGTCGCCGTAGATGTCGGTCCGCCACCCGTTGCCGGGGCGTGTCTGCAGCCAGTGCTGGATGACGGGGCGGGACCACACCGGCGTGCGACCGATGACGGCCTGGGGCTCGGGCAGGTACCCGCGGTAGCGGTAGGCCGCGATCGTGTCCGGCGCCACGTCGACCATCTCCGCGATGTCGGAGATGGTCACCATGGCGCGCACGTGCAGCTCGGGGGCCGACATGCCGATCACGCGGTCCGCGAAGTCCGCCGGGTCTCCCGCGGCTGCGAGGGACTCGACGTCGTGGTCGACGAGCGCGTCGGTGTGCAGGTGGTCGGGCAGGTCCTCGACGGCCACGCCGTTGCTCCCCTCGGCCAGTCCGAGGCGCAGCACGTCGCCGACCGTCAGGTCCGTGGCTCCCGGGACGGGCTCACCCCAGGGATACAGCCACTGGCCGTCCTGCGTCCGTCGGTACACGCCGTAGCACCACGTGTCGGTCTCCATGGTCGATGCCTCCCGTGCTCGTGAGCAGCAATGGGGTCTCGACCAGGTGGTGCCCATTGCTTGGGGTGGTCAAACATCTCGCCGCCATGCCGTCGGCCCACGAACGTCCAGCGTCCCGTGGCCATCGACCGCGTGGCCGTGACGGGCGGCCGGAATCGCCCCCAGACTCGTTTCACGAACAACGACAAGGACCGAACATGGCGAACGACCTCGACGGCATGCGCGTGGCCATCCTGTGCGCCCCGGAAGGCACCGAGCAGATCGAGCTGTCCAGCCCCAGACAGGCGCTGGAGCACGCGGGTGCCACCACGGACCTGGTCTCCACCGACGACGGCAAGATCCAGGCGTTCGAGCACCTCGACCGCGGGTCGCACTTCCCGGTCGACGCCGTGGTGTCCGACGTCTCTGCCGACGACTACGACGCCCTCATGCTGCCCGGCGGCGTGGCCAACCCCGACCTGCTGCGCACGAACGACGACGCCGTCGCGTTCGCGAAGGGCTTCTTCGACCAGGGCAAGCCCGTCGCGGCGATCTGCCACGCCTCGTGGACCCTGATCGAGGCCGACGTCGTCCGGGACCGCCAGATGACGTCGTGGCCGAGCCTGCAGACCGACCTTCGCAATGCCGGCGCCACCTGGCAGGACCAGCAGGTCGTCGTCTGCGAGGGCGGCCCGAACGTGCTCGTCACCAGCCGCAATCCCGACGACCTCGACGCGTTCAACGACGCGATGGTCGAGCAGTTCGCGTCCGCCCGCGGCTGACGAGGTCCCTGTCCGACCGGTCAGCACGGTTCTGCTGCGCCGCCCCGACCCGTCTGTCTAGGGTCGGGGCGTCGCGCGTGCGCGGTGCGACGACGACCGGAGGAGGTGGACATGGGCCTGCAGGACTGGCCGGTGATCCGCCAGCTCAAGCACCGGGACCTGTCCGGTCTCGTGCTCGACTCCGCCGGTTCGAAGCGGTCCCGCTCCGGCATCCCGCCCCGCACGGCCCAGGCCGACGCCGTGCGCTCGATCTGCCCCTACTGCGCCGTCGGGTGCGGTCAGAAGCTGTACGTCAAGGACGGCGAGCTGATCGACATCGAGGGCGACGAGGACTCGCCCATCTCGCGCGGGAAGCTCTGTCCCAAGGGCGCGGCGACCTACCAGCTGGTGACCGGCGACCATCGCGTCACCAGCGCGCTGTACCGGCGGCCCGGTGGGACCGAGTGGGAGGTCGTGGACCTCGACTGGGCGATGGACCGCATCGCGCAGAAGGTCAAGGACACCCGCGATCGCACCTGGGAGCAGCAGACCGAGGACGGCCGTCCACTGCGCCGGACGCTGGGGTTCGCCCACCTCGGCGGCGCCACGCTGGACAACGAGGAGAACTACCTCATCAAGAAGCTGTTCACGGCGCTGGGCGCGTTGCAGATCGAGAACCAGGCCCGCATATGACACTCCTCCACGGTCCCCGGTCTGGGGACCTCCTTCGGGCGAGGTGGGGCCACCTCGTTCCAGCAGGACCTTGCCAATTCTGACTGCATCGTCATCCAGGGCTCCAACATGGCCGAGTGCCATCCCGTGGGGTTCCAGTGGGTGATGGAGGCCAAGCGGCGGGGCGCGACGATCATCCACGTCGATCCGCGCTTCACCCGCACCTCGGCCGTCGCCGACATCCACGTGCCCCTGCGGGCCGGGACCGACATCGCCTTCCTCGGCGGCCTGGTCAACCACGTGCTCAGCGAGGGCAAGGAGTTCCGCGAGTACGTGGTGGCCTACACCAACGCGGCCACGATCATCTCGGACGAGTACGGCGACCCCGAGGACCTCGACGGGCTGTTCTCCGGGTGGGACCCCGAGAAGGGCCAGTACGACCCGTCCAGCTGGCAGTACGTCGGGGCCGAGGTGGCTCCCTCCGCGGGCAAGAAGGCCCAGTTCGCCGGGGACGCGGAGGGCTCGCGGGGCGAGAACATCACCCGCGTCGAACGGGACGAGACCCTCGAGCACCCCAACTGCGTCTTCCAGATCCTCAAGCGCCACTTCGCCCGGTACACCCCCGAGATGGTCGCCGACGTGTGCGGCGTGCCCGAGGAGCAGTTCCTCCGTGTGGCCGAGGCCCTGACCTCGAACTCCGGCCGCGAGCGGACCGCGGCGTTCTGCTACGCGGTCGGCTGGACCCAGCACACCGTCGGTGTCCAGTACATCCGCACCGCCTCGATCCTGCAGACGCTGCTGGGCAACATCGGCCGCCCCGGCGGCGGGATCATGGCCCTGCGCGGCCACGCGTCGATCCAGGGGTCCACCGACATCCCGACCCTGTACAACCTGCTGCCCGGCTACCTGATGATGCCCCACGCGGAACGGGACGTCACGCTCGACGACTACGTCGCCTACAACGAGACCGCCACCGGGTACTGGGCCAACTACCGCTCCTACATGGTGTCGCTGCTCAAGGCCTGGTTCGGTGACGCGGCCACCGAGGACAACGACTGGTGCTACGGCCACCTGCCCCACATCAGCGGCGACCACTCGCACATGACCACGGTCACCGCGATGCAGGACGGGGCGGTCGAGGGCTACTTCATCATGGGCGAGAACCCCACGGTGGGGTCGATGCACGGGGCGCTGCACCGGTCGGCGGCGCGCAACCTCGACTGGTGCGTGGTCCGGGACTTCCAACTCACCGAGTCGGCCGACTTCTGGCGTACGGGCCCCGAGTTCGACCGTGGCGAGGTCCGCCCCGAGGACTGCCAGACCGAGGTGTTCTTCCTGCCCGCGGCCAACCACACCGAGAAGGACGGGGCCTTCACCAACACCCAGCGGCTGCTGCAGTGGCACCACGCCGCCGTCGACCCGCCGGGGGACTGCCGCAGCGAGCTGCAGTTCATCCACGACCTGGGCAAGCGGCTCAAGGCCCTGTACGCCGACTCGACCGACGCGAAGGACCGGCCGATCCACGACCTGACGTGGGACTACCCGACCCACGGGCCCCACGACGAACCCGTGGCCGAGGCGGTGCTCGCCGAGATCTCCGGCTGGGAGGTCGGCGACGACGGTGAACGCCAGTACCTGTCCAGCTACACGCAGCTGAAGGACGACGGCTCCACGAAGGCGGGGTGCTGGATCTACGTCGGGGCGTACGCCGACGGGGTCAACCAGACCGCGCGTCGCAAGCCCTGGAACGAACAGAACTGGATCGCACCCGAGTGGGCCTGGGCGTGGCCGGACAACCGGCGCATCATCTACAACCGTGCCTCGGCCGACCCCGACGGCAACCCTTGGTCGGAACGCAAGAAGTACGTGTGGTGGGACGCCGAGTCCGAGTCGTGGCAGACGCTCGGGGACTCGATGGACTTCGTGCCGGGACGGCCGCCGTCGTACCGCCCCGAGGAGGGCGCCACCGGGGTGGACGCGATCGCCGGGGACGACCCGTTCATCATGCAGGCCGACGGCAAGGCGTGGCTGTTCTCGCCCGTCGGGCTGCTCGACGGGCCCCTGCCCACCCACTACGAGCCCCAGGAGTCGGTGGTCGAGAACCTGCTGTACCCGCAGCAGGTCAACCCGGCGCGGATCCAGTGGGTGCGCCCCGACAACCCCTACCACCGCCCCGTGAACGACCCCGACTTCCCCTACGCGCTGACGACCTACCGGCTGACCGAGCACCACACCGCCGGTGGGATGAGCCGCTGGCTGTCGTGGCTGTCCGAGCTGATGCCCGAGCTGTTCTGCGAGATCTCCCCCCAGCTCGCCGCCGAGAAGGGCATCACCAACGGCGGGTGGGTCACCGTGCGCACCGCCCGGGGCGAGATCGAGGCACGGGCCCTGGTGACCCCGCGCATCCAGCCCACCCAGATCGGCCGCAAGGGCAACCGCCGCACCGTCCACACCATCGGGCTGCCCTACCACTGGTCCAGCCACGGGCTGGTGACCGGGGACACCGTCAACGAGCTGATCGGCTTCGTGGCGGACCCCAACGTCTCCATCCAGGAATCCAAGGCCCTGACCTGCAACCTCGAACCGGGCCGCCGGTCGCGCGGTCGACGGGTCGTGACGTCCGGCCCGCTGGTGGCCCCGCGCCCCGACCCGGACGCCCTGCGCGACGTCGACGCCATCGGGGACCGGCCCGAGGGCGAGCACGCCCAGCGCATCGCGCAGTCCCAGAAGACCGAGGAGAGCTGATGCCGGACGCCAGCACGCAGCCGACCGCGGCGGAGACCCCCGAGCTGCGCCACGAGTCCGAGGTCCGCATGCGCGAGGCCCTCCCGCCGGGGCGCTACGGCTTCTTCACCGACACCACGGTCTGCATCGGGTGCAAGGCCTGTGAGGTCGCCTGCAAGCAGTGGAACGAGCTGCCCGACGACGGCATGGTGTTCACGGGCGAGTCGTACGACAACACCGGTGACCTCGGGGCGTCGACCTGGCGGCACGTGGCGTTCATCGAGCGCCCCGGTGCCAACCCCACCACCGGCTTCGCCGACGTGTCGTGGTTCGAGGGCGACGACGCCCCCGACGTGGTCCCGCCGCTCGGCCCCGACCCGTCCGGCGAGTTCAGCTGGCTGATGATGTCGGACGTGTGCAAGCACTGCGTGCACTCCGGCTGCCTGGACGTGTGCCCGACCGGCTCGCTGATCCGCACCGAGTACGACTCGGTCTACCTGCAGCCCGACGTGTGCAACGGGTGCGGGATGTGCATCCCCGCGTGCCCCTTCGGCGTGATCGACCGCAACGAGCAGGACGGCCGGGCCTGGAAGTGCACCCTGTGCTACGACCGGCTGCAGGGCGGCATGGAGCCGGCCTGCGCCAAGTCGTGCCCCACCGACTCGATCGTGTTCGGGGACATCGACGACCTGCGCGAGATCGCCGAGCAGCGGGTCCAGACCCTGCACGAGGCGGGATACGAGCAGGCCTACCTGTACGGCGCGGACGAGGCCGACCAGCCCGGCACCGGCGGGCTCAACGCGTTCTTCCTGCTGATGGACCGCCCCGAGGTCTACAACCTGCCGCCCGACCCCGTGGACCCGACGGTCGAGATCGGCGGGGCGTGGCGCTCGGCGCTCGTGGCCGGGCTCGGGATGCTGGCCGCGGCCGTGGGCGCGGTGGCCATGGGCGGGAGCAGGCGATGAGCGAGACCCTGCGCGCCCTCGACTCGCCGGCGGCGTCCACCGAACCGGGGGAGGGGCCCACCTACTACGGCCGGCCCGCCATCAAGGAACCGGTCTGGATCTGGTCGGTGCCGGCCTACCTGTTCGTGGGCGGGGTCGGCGCCGGGGCGTCCACCGTCGCGGGGGCGGCCCAGCTGCTCGACCGCGAGCAGCTCGACTGGCTGGTGACCCGTGGCCGCTGGGTGTCGGTGGCGGCGGGCGCGACGGGCACGGCGTTCCTGATCCACGACCTCGGGCGACCGTCGCGGTTCCTCAACATGCTGCGCGTGTTCCGGCCGTCCTCGGCGATGAGCATGGGGTCGTGGACGCTCGCGGGCTTCAGCGGGGCGGCCACCACCGCCGCCGTCGCCCCCCTGGTGTTCCGCAACCGGTTCGGGCGCGGGCTGGGCAACCTCGGCGGGGTCGCGGCGATGCTGCTCGGTCCCGTCCTCGGCACCTACACGGGCGTGCTGCTGGCCGACACCGCCGTGCCGCTGTGGGCCCACACGCGCAAGGAGCTGCCGCTGCTGTTCGGCGCGTCGGCCGTCGCCGGGACGGCGGACGTGCTCGACCTGTTGCAGCCCGACGAGGTCAGCGAGCACGTCACCCGCCGGATGGCGACGGTCGGCAAGGCCACCGAGATGGCCCTGGCCGAGTCGCTGCAACGCCGCGCCGACGAGCACCCCGAGGTCGGACGCGTCCTGCACGAGGGCGTCTCGGGAGATCTGTGGAAGGCGTCCAAGGCACTCACCGCCGCGAGCGTGCTCAGCTCCTCGATCCCTGTCCCGGGTCCGCTGCGGCGACTGCGTCGGGTCGTGACCGCCGTGCTCGGCATCGCCGGCGCCATCGCGATGCGGTTCGCGCTGGTGCGGGGCGGCACCGCCTCCGCCCGGGACCCGCAGGCAACCTTCGCCCCGCAGCGTCGACGTCGCACCACCTGACGCGCGCACCCCGTCCACGGTCGGGTGTCAGGTCCCCCGTACGGCGCCGGGGGGATGGCTGTTGTCGGGCGGCGGGCGGGGCGCGACAGTGGAAGCGTCACGGTCCAGTCACACACCGGCGCCACCGACCCCGCCGCTCCCACCCGGGTGGTGCCACTCTGCGTGTGACCCGTCGGGGCCGGGCGTTTCCGCCGTCCGGGCCCGGCCGTGGCTCACGTCCTGCCCGCGTCGCTCGTCCCGAGCACGAGCTCGAAGACGACGTCCTCGCCGTCGCGGTCGAGGCGGTACGACCGGCTGACGGAGGCCACCAGCAGCTGGCCGATGTCACTGAGGGCCGGCGCGGTGTCGCCCTCACGGGCACGGACACGACCGCGCACGCGCACGGCATCGCCGTCCGCCCAGATCTCGACGTCGATGCGCGCGTCGCGGTGCGCCGAGTCGATGGCGGCCGCGGACAGCTCGTCGATGGCCAGGCGCAGGTCGTCGATGCGCTGGAAGTCGTCGATGACCTCGAGGCTGGCGGCGGCGGCCGCCACCCGCAGGACCTGCAGGAACCGGGGGTCGGCAGGCACGTCGATCGCCACGCGTGCCGTCGGGTCCGGCGAGTCGGTCAGGGTGGTCCCCACGTGCTCGGGCAGTCGCCGTTCGGCTCCGGCCATCGTAGGGGCGTGCCGCGTACGCTCGACGGCTCCCGCCTCGCCCGAAGGTCCCGCGTGACCCTGCCCGTCTCCCTCGAGGTCCTGGCGCTGCTGTTCGTCGTCGGCGCCACGGCCGGCTTCGTCGATTCCATCGCCGGGGGCGGCGGCCTGCTGAGCGTCCCGGCGTTGCTCGCCGCGGGCCTCCCACCGACGGCCGCCCTGGCGACCAACAAGGTGCAGTCGTCGTTCGGGGCGGCCTCGGCGACGTGGAACTACACCCGCCGGGGGGCGGTCCGACCCCGGGACCTGCGCGTGGCCATCGCCACCACCTTCGTCGGCGCCTCCGTGGGGACGGTGCTCGTGCAGCAGGTCGACCCGGGGTTCCTCGAGACCCTGCTGCCGTTCCTCGTGCTGGCCATGGGCCTGTACTTCCTCGTCCGGCCGCAGGCGGGCGAGGTCACCCGGGCGGCCCGCATCGGCCCGCGGGCCTTCGCTGGCACCGCCGCCCCGGCGATCGGCTTCTACGACGGGTTCTTCGGGCCGGGGACGGGGTCGTTCTTCGCCCTCGCGTTCGTCACGCTGCGTGGGCAGGACCTCACCGGGGCCACGGCGCACACCAAGGTGCTCAACCTCACCAGCAACCTCGCCGCCCTGCTCTTCTTCGTGCTGGGCGGCGCACCCGTGTGGGCCGTGGGGCTGGTCATGGCTGTTGGCCAGTTCGCCGGGGCGCGGATGGGGTCGAACCTCGTGCTGGCCCGCGGGGCGCGGCTGGTCCGACCACTGCTGGTGCTGGTGAGCATCGCGATCAGCGTGCGGTTGCTGGTCACCTGACCTGGGCCAGGTCGACCAGCTCCGTGATGCGCGAGGCGATGGAGTCGATGGGCAGCGCCTCGGCGTGAGAGCCCGAGCGTGCGAGGGTGGCCAGCGGCATCGCCGAGTGGGTCGAGGTGGCCTCGTCGGAGACGAGCACCCGTCCTCCGAAGTCGTGGACGGCCACGGCACCGGTCGCGCCGTCGTGGCCGCCGCCCGACAGGACGGCGGCGATCGCGTCCGGTCCCAGCGCGAGTGCCATGGACACCAGCAGCAGGTCCGCGGACGGACGGTTGGGCGGGAACGCACCCGCCGAGAGCAGCGCGACGCGGCGCGGCACGGTGACCAGCAGGTGGCGCCCCGGCGGGGCGACCAGGACGTGGCCCGGGTCCAGCGCGTCGCCGTCCCGCGCGTGGGCGACGGGCAGGTCGGTCCGGGCGGCCAGCAGCTGGGGGAGGCGCGAGGGGTTGTCGGGATCCTGGTGCAGGATGACGAGCACGGGGGCCGCCAGCCGGTCGGGCAGGCCGCCCAGCACGGAGCTGAGGGCCTCGAGCCCGCCGGCCGAGGCCACGAGGGCCACCACGGGGCGGGCGGTCACGGGTGCTGCTCGGGTGTGGGCTCGCCGCGACACCAGGTGCGCACCAGCGTGCCCGAACCGTCGGAGGCCACGAACACGTCGTCCGCGATCTCGGCAACCAGGAAGAGCCCGCGGGTGCGGTCCGCGGCCCCGCGGGCATCGAGCAGGCGTGCCTGGGCCGCGGGAGGCAGGCCCGGGCCGTCGTCGCGCACGTCGATCCGTACTCGGCCGTCGTCCTCCAGCTGCGCGGTGACCGTGACCGTGGTCCTCGCGACCCGGACCGCGTTGGAGGCCAGCTCGGACATCACCAGGACGGCGTCGTCCACCACGGGCAGGGGGACGGGGTGCTGGCCGAGCCATCGTCGCAGGGCCAGACGTGCCGGGGGGACGTCCACGAGCGCGTGGTCGAGCACGAGCTCGAAGACCGATTCGTCGGGTCGGGGAAGAGGGGCGGCGCGAACCACCCGGCGCAGTGCCACGACCGTGGCGTCGTCGCTCGCCCCGTCGTCGACCGCGGACTGGACGAGGGCTGCCGCGAGGCGGTCCAGCGGCCCTCGCGTCGCCTCCGGGGAGATCTCGCGGACGGCCGTCTCCCACCGATCCGGACGGCGTCCCAGCACGCCGTCGGTGACCAACAGCGCCTGGTCGCCCACGTCGAGCTGGACGTCGACGGGGCACGTGGACGGTCCGACGTCGAAGCCGAACGGGGCCCCGGGGAGCCCCACGAGCTCGGTGGCGCCGTCCGCGCGCAGGACGGCCACCGGCGGCGCCCCGGCCCCGGCCAGCTCGAGCTGCCCGGTGCGTGCGTCGAACCTGCCGACCACGCCGGCCGCACTGAGGCGGCGTTCCTGCGCGCGCACCAGTGGTAGGGCCGCCGCGAACAGCTGGCCGACGGGCGTGCCGCCCAGTGCCAGGACGCGCAGCGTCTGCACCAGCAACAGGGCCTCGGCCGCGTGCGCCACGCCGTGGCCGGTCACGTCGACCAGGGCGACGTGGCACCGGTCGCGGTCCAGGGGCAGGACGTCACTGGCGTCGCCCGAGACCGCCGTCACCGCATGGTGGGCGGCGTGTCGGACCGCGACGGCAAGACCGGCCACGGGGCGTGGTTCGGGGACCAGGGCCGCCTGCAGGCTGTCGATCACCGCCTGCTTGGTGGCGTTGGAGCGTGCCAGCTCGTCCGCCCGAGCGCGCAGGTGGGCCGCGTCGTCGCCGGCCAGCACGGCGATCACCACGTCGTCGTGCTCGATGCTCGGGCGTGCCGCCGTCATCAGGGCCTCGTGCACGTGTCCGTCGTGCTGCAGCCGGACCCTCCAGCGTCGTCCCGGCTCACTTCGCACCAGGGCACGCCGGAACGTCGGCCGGTCCGCGGGGGCCACGAACCGGGCGAACGAGGCGTCGAGCACGGTGGCAGGATCCCGCCCCAGCAGCTGGATCATGTTGGCGTCGGCGTCGAGCACGCGACCGGTCGGGGACAGCACCGCACGGGCCTCGAAGGATGCGACCCGAGTCCGTGGGTCGTCGAGGCGCAGCGGGTCCCCGGTCACGTCGTGTCCGGCGTCCGCGTGTGCATCAGCATGATGGCGCCCCGGACGTCTCCGCGGGTGGTCCGCAGCGGCGAGCTGGTGACGTGGCACAGGATCTGGCGTCCCCGGCGGTCGTGGGCCGCCAGGTCGGTCTCGGCCACGTCGCCGTCACCGGTCAGCTGTTGGCGCAGGATCTCGCGCAGGTCGTCGACCGGCAGGCCGATGTCGAGGTTGAGGAAGTTCCGGTCGAGGACCTCGTCCTCGCGCAGGCCCCACAGCTCCTCGGCCTGTCCGTTCCAGACGCGCACGATCAGGTCGGGGTCGAGGACGACGACGCCGCGGTTGACCCCGGTCAGCACGGCCTCGAGGAAGTCGTTGACCTCGCGCAGCTCGTCCCGGCGCAGGGACAGCTCGTCGTTGGTGGCGTGGAGCTCGTCGTTGGTCGACTGCAGCTCCTCGTTCATCGTCTCGAGCTCCTCGTTGGTCGACTGGAGCTCCTCGTTGGTGGTCTCGAGCTCCTCGACGGTGGACTGGAGCTCCTCGTTGGTGGTCTCGAGCTCCTCGTGCGAGGCCTGCAGCTCCTCGTAGGCGGTGTCGAGCTGCTGGCTGACCACCTCGACGTCGTGGCGCAGCCGTGCGCGGTCGGTCACGTCGAGGAAGGTGATGGCGCTGCCGAGTGGGCCGCCGTCCGCCGATCCCAGCGGGACGACGGTGACGTCGAGGACACGGTCGTCGCCGGGGCCCGCCTGCCAGGCCACGTCGGTCACCTCGACCGACTGCCTCGAGGCCTCGGCCTGCTCGATCGCCCCGCGCAGCTCCACCGGCCGGTACGAGAGCTCGAGGTCGCGCAGGGGTCGGCCGAGGTCGCCGGCCCGCAGGCGGAACATGCGCCTGGCGGGCTCGTTCGCGGTCACCAGGTGGCCCGCGGGGTCCACGGCGACCTTGGCGACCGGGCCGACGTCGAAGGTGGCGTCCCGCAGGCCGAGGTTGGCCAGGACGTGGTCGAGCGCACGCTCGCGGCCCTCGTCGACGTCGAGCAACCGTGGGGGCGGCATCCCCGCCACCTTGCGGAAGAACCGACGCGTGCTGTCGATCGGCTCGAACGAGTGGTCGTGGCTCAGCAGCTTCTCGGCCTTGCCGAGGAACAGCACCCCGTGGGGCCGCAGCGCGAAGTGGAACCGCTGCAGCACGTGCGCCTGCACGTCCGCGTTGAAGTACATGAGCGTGTTGCGGCACACCAGCAGGTCGAGGCGCGAGATCGGCGCGTCCGAGAGGAGGTTGTGCTCCCCGAAGATCATCGCCCGACGCAGGTCGGGACGGAAGGTCCACCCGTCGCCGGACCCGTCCACCCCCGGCAGGACCGGAGTGACCTCGCCGGCGGGCAGGAAGTAGCGATCACGCACGTCGGGGTCGAAGGCGTCGAGCTCCTCGGCCGGGTACGTGGCGTGGCGGGCCACGGCCAGCGCCGGGGCGTCGATGTCGGTCCCGTAGATCTTGACGCGCTCCAGGAACGTCTCGGTGCCCAGGATCTCCGTCAGGGCGATGGCCACCGAGTAGGCCTCCTGGCCCGTCGAGCAGCCCGCGGACCACACGCGGATCGGGGCGTCGGCGGGCTTGGCCCGCAGGATCGCGGGCAGCACCTCGTCCTGCAGGGTCCGCCACGCCTCGGCATCGCGCTGGAACCGGGTGACGTTGATCAGCACGGTGTCGAACAGGCGCTGGAACTCGGCGGGGTCGACCTCGAGGTGGTCGATGTAGTCCCGGTAGCCAGCGAGCCCCAGGGCCTGGACCCGCTTGCCCACCCGTCGCGCGATGGTGGTGCGCTTGTAGCCGGTGAAGTCGAAGCCGCGCTGGCGTCGGACGTGGTCGAGGAGGGCGTCGAGTCCCTCGTCGTCGGCAGGGACGTGGTCGGGGTCGTCGTGCCCCGACGCGTCGGTCGTCATGAGGAACTCGGTCGAGGGCCGTGTCGCGTGTGTGTGGTGGCGACACTAGCCGTCGTGGGTGGACGGATCCGGCGAGGTGGCCCGCAGCCCCGGGCGCAGCAGCTCACGGAGTCGGCGCACCTCGCCGGTCACCGTGGCCACCTCGTCGGTGTAGCGCTCCTCGGCACGGGCGTGGCCGCGCTCCCGTGCCCGTCGGGTGAGCCGGTCGAGCAGCGTGATGCGTTCCTCCAGCACCCGGACGGCCGCCCAGAGGCTGCGTTCCAGGTTGTCGTGCTGCACGTCGAGCAGGCTCTCCAGCGTCCACGCGTGGCCCACCCGGCACCGAAAGCGCGGGGGCGCGTCCTCCCCGTCGTGGGGTTCCTCGACCATCGGGCCGCCGCAGTCGGGGCAGCTCATGAGGTCGTCGCGGTCCTGTGCCTGCCAGGACGGTCCCGGCTCCTCGGGTCGCTCGACCGCGTCGAGGTGGTCGGGTCCGGGGTCGGCCGGGGGGCGGGGTACCGCTGTGGCGTCCACGATGGCGGCCGCGAGGCCCTCGGCAGGCAGGACAGCGTCGACGGTGACGGCCGCGAGGACGTTGTCGGGCATCTCGCGGTACGCCGCCTCCTCCGGGTCCTGCACGAACACCCGGCCGCCGTGCTCCCGGACGTGCACCGCCCCGGCGCTGCCGTCGTCGAGCGTGCCGGAGAGCACGACGGCGGTCACTCCGGCCCCGTGGGCACGTGCCGCGCTTCGGAACAGCGGGTCGATGGCGGGGCGGTGGCCGTTCTCGCGGACGCCGCGCGACACCACCACGTGGGTGGCCTTGACGAGCAGGTGGTGGTCCGGCCGAGCGGTCGTCACCGTGCCCGGTTCGATCGGGGCCATGTCCTCGGCGGGGTGGGCGGGCAGGGGACCGGCGCGATCCAGCAGCCGGGCGAGGGCGCTGGGGGCGGTGGCCGGGACGTGGACCACGACGAAGAGGGCCGCCGGGAGGTCAGCGGGCAGCGCCGCGACCAGGCGCCGGAGGGGGTCGAGCCCCCCGGCGGAGGCGCCGAGCACCACGACGTGCGGGGGTGTCTCACCCTGGGGCGGTGTCATCGGACCATCTTGGTGGGGGGCTGCAGACGAGGCTAGGGCCGGGCGCCCCGGGACGGCACCGTCACACGCCGGGGGTGCGCCGGTTGCGGGGACGGCGCGATAGCATCTCCGTGTTCCCCAGTCCCCGGAACGATTCGCTGTCCCTCCGCCCCGAGGTGGTGTGATGATCGCGTCCGGGTTTCGCCTCGACGACCAGCACTCCGGGACCGGTGTGCGCCGTTTCGACCTGTCCGGCGAGTTGGACGCCCACACGGCACGACGGCTCGTGACCGAGGTGGCAGGAGACCTGCCGGACGAGGTGCGTGCGGTCCACGTGGGGATGGCCCACCTCGAGTTCGTCGACTCGGCCGGGTTGCGGGCCCTGGTGGAGCTGGACCAGCGGCTGCGTGCCGACGACCGTCGGCTGGTCCTCGAGCACCCCACCGACGCGGTGCGTCACGTGCTGCGCATCGCCGACCTCGAGGACCACTTCGAGATCGTGTCGTAGCCGACGACGTCAGCGTTCGAGGTCTGCGGCCAACGCGTCGCGAACCCAGGCGATGACCGCCTCCTCCGGCAGCTCCCAGACGCGCCCGAGGGTGCCGCCCGCCTCGCCCGCGATGAGGTCGAGGTAGTCGTCGGACGGCAGCGTCCCCTCCTCGGGCAGCACCTCGCGCACCGGTCCGGCCACGGCGGCAGGGTCCGGGTGGGGGCGCAGCCGGTCGCCGTCCCACTCGGGGCGGTCGTCGGGGATCGTCTTGGCGATGTTGAGCCCGAGGTGGGTCGGGTGCGGGATCTCGTCGTCGACGGCGGCCATGGTCCGTGCTCCCGGGTCGGTTCGCGTCGGGTTCGGACGACCTCGCACGCTGTCCTGCCCGGTGACCCCGTCCGGGTGGACGTCACCCCGGCCGCCGTCCCCGAGCGGGAGTGGGAGCAGGAGGGATCAGGCGGCGGGGAGCATCAGCAGCAGGTTGTCGAGGCTGGCCCGCACGCGCGACACCTCGGCCGAGATGCGGTCGATGTCGCGTTCGCTGCGTGCCAGCGCCAGCTCGGACGCCAGCCGCGTCAGCCGGACGCGGATCTCGAGCAGGTCCCGGTCGGACATGTCTCGCGCCTTCCTCGATGCACCAGTCGATGACAGTGCGCAGCATGGCGGGCGGGTGTTCCGAGCGTGTTTCGCCGTGGTCACCGTTGCGCGAAGCCCTGCCGTCTACGGTCACCGCACGCACCCGAGGACGGAGTCATCGTGGAGTTCGGCATCAGCGGGGCCAACGTCGGGCCCTTCGCGACGGCCGAGGGGGCGCGGACCATGGGCACGGCCGCGGAGGCGGCCGGGTTCGACTCGGTCTGGACCTTCGAGCACGTCGTCGCGCCCCGCGGCTACGAGTCGCGGTACCCGTACAACCCGTCCGGGAAGGCACCGATGCTCGAGGAGGTCGACCTGCCGGACCCGCTGGTGTGGCTGACCTGGGTCGGGGCGCACACGACCGAGCTGCTGCTGGGGACGGGCATCCTCATCCTGCCGCAGCGCAACCCGCTGGTGCTGGCCAAGGAGCTCGCCACGCTGCACGCCCTGTCGGGTGGGCGCACCCGCCTCGGCATCGGCGCCGGGTGGCTGCGGGAGGAGTTCGAGGCCCTGGACGTGCCCTTCGAGCGGCGGGGCGCACGCACGGACGAGTGGATGCAGGCGCTGCGGTCCCTGTGGGCTGCCGGGACCGAGGGTGCGACCTTCGCGGGCGAGTTCGTGGACTTCACCGACTGCGTGTCGCTGCCGAGCCCGTCCGGCGGTGCGGTGCCGATCACGGTCGGCGGCCACTCCGAAGCCGCCGCACGACGGGCCGGTCGGCTCGGCGACGGGTACTTCCCCGCCATCGACGCCGACACCGTGGCCGGCGGCGGGGTCACCGCCGCCATGGACCGGCTCGACGAGCTGGTCGCGCTGGCGCGCCGCACGGCCGAGGAGCACGACCGCGACCCCGCCGCGCTGGAGGTCACGGTGAACTGGACCCGGGTGCCGAACGCGGAGATGGCCGAGCGCCTGCACGCGCTCGATGCCCACCGGTTGGTCGTGTTCTCGCCGACCGGCGACCTGGCGGCGCTGCCCGACGCCCTGGGCGAGCTGCACGGACAGCTCACCGACGCCTGCGCCTGAGGACCGTCAGGACGCCGTGAGGACCGCCCCGGCCCGCTCGACGCCCAGGGCCGGCGCGGGGTCCCCGTCGGCCCAGACCAGCCGGCCACCCACCACGGTGTGGGTGACGACGTCGGGCGGGCGGTTGACGACCTGGACGTGGTCGAAGGCGTCCCGGTGGACCAGCTCGGTGGTGGACTCGGTGTCCCAGGCGGCCAGCGTGTCGGGGTCGATGACGGCGACGTCGGCGCGGGCCCCGACGTCGAGCGTGCCCACGTCGAGGCGGAAGAAGTCGGCCGGGTCCTTCGTCAGGCGCCGCACGTGCGTGGCGACCCGGTCGAGCCCGTCGCGCTGGGCCAGGTGCAGGCCCCGCAGGTTGGCGTCGTAGAACGCCATGTTGGTCAGGTGCGCCCCGCTGTCGTTGAACCCGGGGAGGAACTGGGGGTCGAACAGCGCGGCCCGGACGCCGTCCGGGTCCTGGTTGGCCGAGACCATGTACCAGCGCAGGTCGGTGTCGTAGCGGTGCAGGACGTGGACGAGGAACGTGACCTCGTCGCCGTCGAGCGTCGGCATCGCCTCGAACGCGGCGCGTTCCTCGTCGTCGCGGGCGCCCTCGCCCGTGCGCTGCCAGGCGTCGGCGCGGCGCAGCACGGCACCGAGGGTCTCGCCGTCCCACGCGGCGACGGCCGCGGTGCCGTCGACCGTCATGTCGTCGAGGTCCCGGGTGATCGTGAAGTCCTCGAGCCGCAGCCGGCGCTTGAGCCCGGCGACGCCCCGCCCGTCCTTGCCCTCGGTCCAGACCTGGCGGAACCACGCCTGCCAGGCGGGGTCCTCGAGGATCGCGCGGCGGGCGGCGACGTCCTCGAGGTCGGGCTCGTTGAGCCGGCGGAGCGGTTCGATCTCCTCGAACTGCGGCGTGATCGGCCCGTCACCCCAGACCTTGAACGGGGCGGCCAGCGCCTGCATGCGGAACTCCCCGCCCACGGCCTTCGAGTTCATGACGCGGCTGAGCACCTTGGCCAGCCGCAGCAGGCCGCGGTTGCTGGCGACGTCGAGGGCCGCGACCGCCGTGAGCCGGACGGGGCGCCGCTTCCCGCGCCCACGCGCCAGCAGGAAGGTGCGGATCGTCTCGGGTGGCGAGTCCTTCGGCGGGGTGGCCTGCCACACGCGGTCGTGCCGGCGCAGCACCTCGACCAGGCGGCCGAGCTCCTCGTGGGTGGTCCACTGGGTCGGGATCTTCTTCTGGCGGTTCGGGTCGTTGGCCAGGTAGTGGAATGGCAGGGCGTCGGTGGAGAAGCCCACGTACCCCGCGGACATCGCATCGTCGAGGATGGACTCCATCGCGGCGATGTCCGCCTCGGTCGGGTTGCGGCTGATCGAGCCGGCCAGCCCCATCACCTCGGTGCGCAGCATCGAGTGGGGGAGCATCGGCACGACGTTCGCCCCGAGCGGCAGGGTGTCCAGGTGGTCGAGGTAGCCGCGCGGGTCGGTCCAGTCGGCCTTCTCGGCGACGGCCTCGAGGACGTGCTTGGGGATGTTCTCGACCCGTGCGAAGCAGTCGACGATCGGGTCCTGGTCGTCGGTGCGCTGGTTGCCGAAGGCCAGGCCCAGGGAGCAGTTGCTCATCACCGTCGTGGTCGTCCCGTGGCGCACCACCTCGGTCAGGCCGGGGTCGACCTCGACCTCGAGGTCGACGTGGGTGTGGATGTCGAGCAGGCCGGGCAGCACCCAGCGGCCGGTGGCGTCGACGACCTCGCGGGCCTGGTCGACGGGCAGGTCGACACCGCGGGCGACCACGCGTCCGTCGGCGATCGCCACGTCCTCGCGGACCGGGGCGCCCCCGTGGCCGTCGAACACGGTGCCGCCGCGCAGCAGCAGGTCCCAGGTCGGGGCGGAGGTCGTCATCGAAGGTCCTCGGGTCGGGGACGGGTGCGCTCGGGGGCCGCAGGGATTGACATACCGAACGGTATCAGAGTGTGGCGACGGCGCCACGTCCCTTCAGGCGTCCCAGTGTCGGCCGACGGGTGCCGCACGCGTGGGGAGGTGGTGATGCAGGTCGACGCCGTGGCCGCGCTGGCCCCGGTGCTGGCGCGGTACGCCATCGTGGTCGACGGCCCGATGGAGGCCGAGGTGCTCGCGCGCGTCATCTCGGGCGGGGACCGCGCCGTGCCGCTGGCCGACCTCGTTGCCCCGCTGGCCTCCGGGCCGGCGCTGTCCCGCGCCGACGTGGTGGACGTGGCCCGCGGCCTGGTCGCGCGACTCGTCGCCGGCGGCACCGTCGAGCACGTCGGGGGTGGCTACCGCATCGCCGATCCCGCCCTCGCTGCGACGCTGCAGACCCTGGTGGAGCAGGCCAGCGCCCCGCCGATGCCCGCCCCGGCGAGGGTCTTCGCCCCATTGCTCGCGGCCCCCGGCGCGGCCCCCGGCGGTGCCGCCCTCCCGTCGCTCGGCGGAGCGCCCGTCGCCACCGAGGAGGCCAGCCGACTGTTGCAGCAGGCCCTGGCCGCCCGTGCCGGCCCCCTGCCCGCCCCCGCCCCGGCCGCTCCCGTCCTCCCCGAGGCCTGGTCCGGCTTCGCCCGGGCAGGATGGTCCCCGGTCCCCGACGCCGCGGCCCCGCAGGTCGTCTCGCGCACGGGAATCCCCGCGTCCGCCCGCATCGTGGTCGCCGACCCCGCCGCGCCGCCGGTGGACGTGGCGGGGAGGCTCGGGGCGCTGCACCCGACCAGCCTCGCCCGCCTCGACGCCCCGCCGATCACGTGGGGGCAGGGCGACGCCGTGGCCGCCCGGACCGTCGCCGCCGGGCTGGCGGACGCGCTGGCCGCCCCCGCCGCGGCCCGGGCCCCCCTGGTCGTCGATCGCGGCGTGGTCCCGGGACTGGCCGTGCTCGCCCCCACGGGACAGCTGCCCGACGTGGTGCTGGTGGACCTGCGGTCGGGCATCGGGCGACCTCTGACGGTTCCCGCCCCGGCCGCCGGCGTCCCCCAACCGTCGTTGCTGGCCGCCGCGATGGCCGGCGCGGTCGGGGCGCGCGCCCCGACCCGGCGCCCCGCCCCGCGGCCGCGGCGGGGCGGTGACGTCGCCGCACTCATGGAGGTGCTGTTCGGTCCCCGGTGCGCGGCCGCGCTGGCACCCGACGCCGACGCCGACGCCCCGCCCACGCCCACGGGCGGGGTCGTGGTCACCTCCCGGACCGACGACCCCCAGGCCGACGCGCTGGCCGAGCTGCTGGGCGTCGAGGTGCTGCACCTCGGGGCGCCCGACGACCTGCTGCCCGAGGTGCTGGCGTGGCTGGAGGACGACGAGGGCACCCACCTGCTGGCGCCCCGCGCCTGACCTGGGGCGCCGTCAGCCCACCGCGTCGACCAGTGCGCGCCCCACCCGGGTCCGGTGCCAGGCGGCATCGCCCATGCTGGTGGCGCCGGCCACGGCGCGGCGCAGGAACACGTGGGGCATGGCCTCCCAGGTGATCCCGATGCCGCCGTGGACCTGGGTGCCGCGCTCGGCGGCGAAGACGGCTGCCTCGGAGGCCGACGCCTTGGCCAGCGCCACGGCCGTGTCCGCGTCCGGCGCGTCGGCGTCGACCGCCCACCCCGCGTACAGCACCAGCGACCAGGCGTTCTCGACGGCGACCAGGGCATCGGCAAGCTGGTGGGCCACGCCCTGGAACCGCCCGATGGGCTGGCCGAACTGCTGGCGCTCGCCCGCGTAGGCGGCGGCAGTCTCGACCGCGCCCCGCCCCACGCCGACCAGCTCGGCCGCGGCCAGGGTCCACACGCGGCGCAGCCCGGCGCCGGCGCCGCCGTCGCGGACGACCACCTCGCCGTCCAGCGTGACGGTCGCGGCGGGGCGACCGAGGTCGAAGGTCTCCTCCTCGGGCTCGACCGAGCAGCCCCGCAGCACCGCGACGTCGTCGTCGCCGACGCACGTCACGATCGCGTCGGCATCGGCGGCATGCGGCACGCGGGTCCGTCGACCGTCACCGACCTCGGACCACGGGCCGGCCGGCGGGGTGCCGACCTCGTCCAGGGCGAGCGTCCACGTCGTCGACCCGGCCGCGGCCGTCGAGACGTCCAGCCCCGCCCCGTGCGCGAGGTGCGTGGCCAGCACGTGCGGGACGAAGCGGGTGTTCACGACCTGGCGGCCGAGCTCGTGCAGCAGGATCGACAGGTCGACCAGCCCGCCGCCGGCGCCGCCGACCTCCTCGGGCAGGCCGAGCCCGGCGAAGCCGTCCATCAGGGCACGGGTGGCGGTGTCGGATTCGGGCAGGCGCTCGCGGGCCTGCGGGTGGTCGGGGCGTGCGTCGGCCGCGAGGTCCCGCGCGACCTCGCGCAGCGCGACCTGCTCGTCGGTGAAGGTGGCTCGCATCGGACGCTCCTTATCGCGACTTGGGCAGGCCGAGCACGCGCTCGGCGACGATCGACCGCTGGATCTCGTCGGTGCCGCCCTCGACCGACTTGCCGCGGGCGCGCAGGTACAGACGGCGCCAGTAGGCGTGGGCCGGGTCGTGCAGCTCGGGGCCGAGCACCTCGAGCGCCACCCGGGCCAGGTCCTGCATGAGGTGGGCCCAGGTCAGCTTGGCCGTGGAGCCCTCCGGGCCCGGCGCCCCGCCGGCCTGCACCGCCGAGATCGCCCTGGTGGTCGACAGGCGCAGTGCCTCGGACTGGCCCTGCAGGCGGCCGAGCTCGGCCAGCAGGCGCGGGTCGTCGGCCAGGCCGCGGTCGCGCAGCAGCCGCGCCAGCGCCTCGACCCCGTGGCGTGTCTCGACCTGCAGCTGGAAGGCGAGGCTGGAGCGTTCGAAGGCCAGCGTGGTCATCGCGACCTTCCACCCGTCACCGACGCCGCCGAGGACCTCGTCGTCACGCACGTGCAGGTCGTCGATGAACAGCTCGTTGAAGTCGGCGTCGCCGTTGACCATCACCAGCGGCCGGACCTCGACGCCCTCCATCGGGGCGAGGAAGTAGGTGATGCCGGCGTGCTTGCCCTGCTCGTCGGCCGAGGCGGTGCGGGCCAGCAGCATGCAGCGGTCGGCCTGGTGCCCGAACGAGTTCCAGACCTTCTGGCCCGTGACGACGTAGCCCTCCTCGGTCTCGACCGCCTTCGACGACAGGCTGGCCAGGTCGGACCCGGAGCCGGGCTCGGAGAAGCCCTGGCACCAGATCTCCTCGCCCGACAGGATCGGCGGGAGGAACCGGTCCTTCTGCTCGTCGGTGCCGTGGACCATGATCGTCGGGCCGGCGAGGATCATGCCCAGCAGGTTGGCCGGCTGCGGGGCGTTGCGGCGGGCGGCCTCCTGGAAGAAGATCGCCTCGTGCACCGGGGTGAGCCCGCGCCCGCCGTACTGCTCGGGCCAGGTCAACCCGGCCCAGCCGCCGCCGTGCAGGGTGCGCTGCCACTGCTTGGCGCGCTCGTCCTTCTCGGCCTGGTTGGCCGGCGGGGCGTCGGGGAGGTCACCCAGCGCCTCGTCCAGCCAGCCGGCAGCCTCCTCGCGGAAGGCGGCCTCCTCGGCGGTGTCACGGAAGTCCACGTCGGCTCCGACCTGTGGGGGTTGGCGACCGTAGTCTCCGTCGCACCCCGGCGTCCGGAGCGTCCCGATGAGCGACCTGCACACCCGTTCGGCGACCGAGCTCGCCGCCATGATCGCGGCGAAGGAGGTCTCCTCGCGTGAGGTCCTCGACGACCTCCGGGCGCGCGTGGACGCGGTCCAGCCCCGCATCAACGCGGTCACCTGGCGCATGGACGAGGCTGCTGAGGCGGCGGCCGCCACGGCCGACGAGGCCGTCGCCGCGGGCGTGGAGCTCGGCCTGCTGCACGGCGTGCCGGTCTCCATCAAGGACCAGTTCGAGGTGATGGGGGCGCCCAGCACGTGGGGGCTGCCGTCCCGTGCCGACCGCCGGTCCACCCGCGAGGGGCCGCTGGTCACGCGGCTGCGGGGGGCCGGGGCGATCCCGTTCGTGAAGACCAACGTCCCGGTCATGCTGATGGAGACCGAGACCCACAACCCGCTGTACGGCGTGACCAACAACCCGTACGACCTCGAGCGGACACCCGGGGGCTCGAGCGGCGGCGAAGGGGCCCTGCTCGCGGCCCGGGGAACGCCCCTGGGGCTCGGCGCCGACATCGGCGGGAGCCTGCGGGTGCCGGCCCACTACTGCGGGATCGCCACGATCAAGCCGACCACCCACCGGCTCGAGTGGTGGGACAACCCCGCTGAGTTCGACGAGTGGCAGGAGGCCATCGTCCCCCAGGCCGGTCCCATGGGTCGCACGGTCGCCGACGTGGTCCTCGGCATGCGCGTGCTGTCGGATCGCTCGGACGGCCTGCCGCCCGAACCCAAGGTCCCGCCGCTGCCCGCCCCGGATCCCGACGCGGTGTCGCTCGAGGGCCTGACGGTCGGCGTCTGCGAGGACGACGGCGGGCTGCCCCCCAGCCCGGCCGTCCGCCGTGCGGTCCGCGAGGCGCGCGACGCCCTGGTGGTGGCCGGGGCCCGCGAGGTCGCGTGGGACCCGGTGCCGGCTGACGAGGTCTACGACCTGTACGCCACGCTGCTCGGCGGGGACGGCTTCCGGCACCTGCGCGACGACATCGGTGACGACCCGGTCTCGCGCGTGGCGCGACTCCTGACCACGGCGGGACACCTGCCCCGGCCGGTCGCCCGGGGCATGGGCCGAGCGCTGGCCGCGGCGGGCCAGACCGGTGCCGCCGGGACAGTGCGCAACGCCGGGACGCGGACCACGAGCGAGTACGGGGACGCGGTCATCGCGCGCGAGCGCCTGTTCCGCCGCCTGTCTCGGGCCTTCACCGAGGGGCCGGACGTGGTGCTGATGCCGCCCCAGGCGATGCCGGCCCTGCGGCACGGGGGGTTCCGCGACCTCACCTGGTCGAGCACCACCACGTTCTTCGCCAACCTCACCGGCCTGCCGGCAGGGGTGGTCCCGGTCACGACCGTCCGCCCCGGCGAGGAGACCGATCGCCGCCCCGGCGTCGACCTGGTCGCTCGCCTCGCCCGCTCGCACGAGACGGGCAGCGCCGGGCTGCCGGTCGGCGTCCAGGTCGTCGCGCCGTGGTGGCGCGAGGACCTCGTGCTGGCCGCCATGGCCGCGATCGAACCCCGAGTTGATGGGGTACCGGCCCCGCGCCTCTGACAGACCGTGCCTGTTACTGTCGGTAACCTCTGCGCCGAGCGACCCCGAGGCGACGGTGACCGGCCCCAGCACACGACGTGATCCCGAACGCCGGGCCCAGCTGCTCGAAGCGGCCGACCGGGCGATCGCGACCCACGGTGCGGCCGTGCGGATGGAGGACATCGCGTCCGAGGCCGGCGTGACCAAGCCAATCCTGTACCGCCACTTCGGCGACAAGGGTGGGCTGTACGAGGCCGTGGCGCGGCGGGCGGCGCGCGTGCTCGAGGAACGCCTGGAGACCGGGCTCGAGGTCGCCGAGGGCCCCCGCGAGAAGCTGCGCGCCACGATCGACGCGTTCCTCGCAGCCGTCGAGGACCGCCCCGAGACCTACCGCTTCCTGCTCCACAGCGCGGCCGCCGAGCGCCCCGAGGTGTCCCAGGCGGTGGGCGACTTCACCCACGAGCTGGGGCGCCGCCTCGCCGGCGTCCTGCGCGAGCAGTTCGGGCGCTACGGGTTCGAGGTCGGTCACGCCGAGCTCGTCGCCCACGCCCTGATCGGCTCGGTGCACCAGGTCAGCGCCTGGTGGCTGTCCGGGCCGGACGACCAGACCGCTCCGGTGCCGCGCTCCGAGCTGCGCGACCTGCTCGTGCGCCTGCTGTGGTCCGGACTGCCCTCCGTCGGCGTCCGCGACGACGCCGACCTGGCGTCCTGACCCACGTCCCCCACTTCCCGCGGCCGATGAGGACCCCGTGAGCGACCGCCCCGCCGTCCCGCTGCGCGTCCGGATCGGTCGCCGCCTGGCGCTCAACCCGCTGTTCCGTCGCATCGGGCGGGTCCTGGTCCCGCGCCTGGACCGGCTGCTCCACCGGCTGACCGGGGGACGGGTGCACCTGGCCCGGCTGGCCGTGCCCACGCTCGTGCTGGTCGTGGCGGGGCGGCGGTCCGGTGAGCTCCGTCGGACCCCGCTGGCCTACGTGCCCGATGGCGAGGACTTCCTCGTCGTCGGGTCGAACTGGGGCCAGCCGTCGCACCCGGTGTGGACGCTGAACCTGCTCGCCGCCGAGACCGCCGTGGTCGAGACCGACGGCCGGCACGTCCCCGTCACCCCCCACCTGCTCGAGGGGGAGCAGCGCGCCGACGTGTGGCCCCGGCTGATCGCGGTGTGGCCGGCCTTCGACGACTACACCGACCGGGCCGCGGGGCGCGAGCTGCGCGTGTTCCGGCTGACACCCGTCGCCTGACGCGTCGCGGGGGGCCGCTACCGTCCCGCGCCATGTCCGAGTACGACGTCGAGGCCCAGGGCCTCACCAAGCAGTTCGGCGACTTCACGGCCGTCGACGGGATCGACGTGCGCGTCCGACGGGGCGAGGCCTTCGGGTTCCTGGGCCCCAACGGCGCCGGCAAGTCGTCGACGATGCGGATGATCGGGGCGGTCTCGCCGGCGACGTCGGGCACGCTGCGCGTCCTCGGGATGGACCCCGCCGCGGACGGGCCGGCGATCCGGGCACGCCTCGGGGTGGTCCCGCAGGAGGACACCCTCGACCAGGAGCTGTCCGTCCGCGAGAACCTCATCGTCTACGGCCGGTACTTCGGGCTGCCCCGCGACGTCGTCGGGGAACGTGCCGACGAGCTGCTCGACTTCGTCCAGCTGACCGAGCGCGCCCACGACAACGTCGAACCGCTGTCGGGCGGGATGAAGCGGCGGCTGACGATCGCCCGGTCGCTGATCAACGAACCGGACATGGTCCTGCTCGACGAGCCCACCACGGGCCTGGACCCGCAGGCGCGCCACGCCCTGTGGGACCGGCTGTACCGGCTGAAGACCCGCGGGGTCACGCTGATCCTCACCACCCACTACATGGACGAGGCCGAACAGCTCTGCGACCGCCTGGTCGTCATGGACCGCGCCCAGATCGTGGCCGAGGGCGCCCCCAGCGAGCTGATCGCCCAGCACGTCACCAAGGAGGTCCTCGAGCTGCGGTTCGACCGCGGTGGGATCGAGGACGCCGCGGACCGGCTGCGGGGCGCGGGCGAGCGGATCGAGGCCCTGCCCGACCGGGTCCTCGTGTACGCCGAGGACGCCGACGACGCCCACCGCGCCGTCCTCGAACGCGGCATCGAACCCACCGCCGCCCTCACCCGCCGTGCCACCCTCGAGGACGTCTTCCTGGCGCTGACGGGGCGGACGCTGGTCGACTGATGGCCGCCTCCAGCACCACGACCAGCATCGCCCCGCGACCCGTCCCGGGGCGGTGGTCCCGTTCCCTGCACGTCGCCGAGGTCGAGGCCCGCCGCTACCGCCGCAACTGGCGCGGCAGCGTGACCTCGGCGTTCCTCAACCCCCTGCTCTACCTCGGGGCGATGGGGCTGGGGCTCGGCAGCCTCGTCGACCGCGGGGCGGGGGAGGCCAGCCTCGGCGGGCTGTCCTACGCCGCGTTCCTCGCGCCGGGGATGATGGCCGCCTCCGCGATGCAGACCGCCGCCATGCAGGGCGCCTGGCCGGTGATGGCCGGCATCAAGTGGCGCCGGACGTTCCACGCGGCCTTGGCCACCCCGGTCGAGGTGGACGACCTCCTGCTCGGCACCACGATGTGGATCACGGTGCGGCTGCTGCTGGCGGCCGCCGCCTTCGGCATCGCCATCGTGGTGCTGGGGCTCGGATCGGTCGGCGGGGTCCTGTTGGCCCTGCCGGCGGCGGCGCTGGCCGGGCTGTCCTTCGGCCTGCCCATGACCGCCTTCACCGCGACGGTCGAGAACGTCGCCCACCTCAGCACCGTCTTCCGGTTCGGGGTCATCCCCATGTTCCTGCTGTCGGGGACCTTCTTCCCGGTGGCGCAGCTGCCCGACCCCGTGGCGGTCGTGGCCCGCGTCCTGCCGCTGTACCACGCGGTCGAGCTCGCCCGGGCCGCGACGCTCGGGACCGCCCCCGCGCTCCCCGTCGCCGTCCACGTGGCGGTGCCGCTGGCCTACGCGCTGGTCGGGGGACTCGTGGCGCGGCACACCTTCGCCCGGCGGTTGGTGCCGTGAGCGCGACCACCCACGACCCCTCCCCGCGAAACGAACGGTTCCCCGCACGGCACCTGCTGGAACGCAATCTGCGGGTCTACAAGCGGATCTGGCCCGCGGTGGTCTCGGGGGCCTTCGAACCAGCCTTCTACCTGTTCGCGGTCGGGGTGGGGCTCGGCCGACTCGTCGGTGACGTGACCGGCCCGGGCGGGGCGCCGGTCGACTACGCCACCTTCGTCGCCCCGGCGCTGCTGGCCGCGTCGGCCATGAACGGGGCGGTGACCGAGTCGACCTTCAACCTGTTCTCCAAGCTCAAGCAGGAGAAGGTCTACGACGCCGTCCTGGCCACCCCGATGCGCCCCGGCGACGTCGCCATCGGCGAGATCACCTTCTCGCAGATGCGCGGGGCGCTGTACGGGGTCGGGTTCCTCGTCATCGCCGTCCTGGCGCGCCTGGCCCCCTCGATCCCCGGCGCGGTCCTGGCGGTGCCCGCCGCCGTGCTGATCGGCTTCGCCTTCGGGGCGGTCGGGATGGCGTGCACGACCTACATGCGATCGTGGCAGGACTTCGACCTGATCCAGCTGACCACGCTCCCGCTGTTCCTGTTCTCGGCGACCTTCTACCCGCTCGACGTGTATCCCGGGCCGGTCCAGGCGATCGCCCGGTTCTCGCCGCTCTACCACGGGGTCGAGCTGGTGCGGGCCTGCTGGTTCTGGACCTTCGACCTCACCGTCATCGGCCACGTCGCCGTGCTCGTGGCCATGGCGACCGGGGGACTGGTCGTGGCGGGGCGGCGGATCCGCACGTTGCTGATGCGCTGACGCGGGGACGGTCGTACCGTGGAACGGTCGCCGACCGCCGGGAGGCACGCGTGGACCAGGGGCCCGTCCGTCCACCGCCGCCCCCTCCCTGGTCCCGGCGCGACCTCGGCGATCTCGCCCGCGCCGTGGGGGTCCTCTGGGGCATCGCGCTGCTGCTGGCCGGGTCGGTGACCGTCGCGTGGGTGGCGTTCAGCGACCTCGGCGTCGGGGAGGTGCTGACGCCCGCCGTGCTGGTCGTGGCCGCGCTCCTGCCGATGTTCGGCGTGCTGTCGCGGTTCATCGACGCCTCGACCAAGGGTTGGACCGACACGCAGACGATCGGGCGGCGCAACAGCTTCTACGGCGACCAGGACGTCGCCGGGCTGACGACCATCGGCGTGTTCCTGTTCGTCAGCGTGCCGATGGCGCTGCTCGTCACCCTGGTGGTCGGCTGAGGGCGGGGTGGGTCCGCTGCG
>CAWCLK010000002.1:0-32536 GCA_963796225.1 uncultured bacterium | reverse complement strand
GTCGGGCAGCAGGGCTCCTCGTCGCTGGGCACCAGCTTCCAGCAGGAGATCGACCTGCGCACGCTCTACAAGGACGTGGCCAGCGAGTACCTGGTCGAGGTGACCAACCCCAAGCAGATCCCCGTGGCCATCGACCGCGCGTACCGCACCGCGATGGCCCAGCAGACCGTAACGGCGATCATCATGACCGCCGACGTGCAGGAGATGGAGTACTCCAGCCCCGGCAACAACTTCAAGGAGCTGCCCGGCTCGCTGGGCCACATGAGCGCCCCCGAGGTCTACCCGCCCGAGGAGCTGATCGACGAGGCGGCCCGCTACATCAACGAGGGCAGCAAGGTCGGCATCCTGGCCGGCCAGGGTGCGGCCGGCGCCGCCGACGAGCTGCGTGAGCTCGCCGAGGTCACCGGTGGCGGGATCGCCAAGGCGCTGATCGGCAAGGACGTCCTGCCCGACGACCTGCCCTACGTGACCGGCGGCATCGGCCTGCTCGGGACACGTCCCAGCTGGGTGATGACCCGGGAGTGCGACGTCTGGCTGCAGGTGGGGACCAACTTCCCCTACACGCAGTTCGTGCCCCCGTACGACCAGGCGGTGGGGATCGAGATCGACATCTCGGCCCACAACATCGGCCTGCGCTTCCCCAACAAGGTCAACCTCGTCGGTGACGCCAAGGACACGCTGCGGCGCCTGATCCCGAAGCTGCAACGCAAGGAGGACCGCTCCTTCCGCGAGAAGCTCGAGAAGGAGATCCACGACTGGTGGAACCTCATGGACGAGCGGGCCGGCATGGACGCCGACCCGGTCAACCCCCAGTCGGTCTTCTGGAAGATGAACGACCACCTGCCCGACGACACGATCATCACCGCCGACTCCGGCTCCAGCACCAACTGGTTCGCCCGGTACCTGAAGATCCGCGGCACCATGCGCGCGAG
Organism: uncultured bacterium; assembly: GCA_963796225.1. Lineage (GTDB taxonomy): Bacteria > Actinomycetota > Nitriliruptoria > Nitriliruptorales > Nitriliruptoraceae > CAWCLK01. The sequence continues at coordinate 31,604 of CAWCLK010000002.1, read as the reverse complement.
CCTGTCGGGCAACCTGGCCACCATGGGCCCGGCGATGCCCTACGCGCTCGGCGCGAAGTTCGCCCACCCGGACCGCCCGGTGCTGGCCACGGTCGGTGACGGTGCCATGCAGATGATCGGCATCAACGTCCTCATCGACGTCGCCCGCTATTGGGAGCGGTGGGAGAACCCCAAGCTGGTCATGGTCGTGCTCAACAACGAGGACCTCAACCAGGTCACCTGGGAGCAGCGGGCCATGGGCGGCTTCCCGAAGAACGTCACCACCCAGTCGCTGCCCCCCTTCAACTACGCGTCGTACGCGGAGTCGTTGGGACTCGGCGGCGGCCGGGTCGAGAAGGCCGAGGACATCGACGGCGTGCTCGCGGAGGCCTGGGCGTCGGATCGCCCGTACGTGATCGACGTGCTGAGCGACCCGGAGGTCCCACCGATCCCGCCGCACGCGACGCCGGAGCAGGTCAAGAAGATGACCGAGGCGCTGCTCAAGGGCGACACGAACGCGTTCCACATCATGTGGGAGGGGACCAAGGAGAAGGCCGCGTCCTTCCTCCCCGGCCACTGATGCGCCTGCCCATCGACGGGGTGGAGGTCTCCAGCTGGAGCTTCCCGACCTCCACCCCTGAAGAACAGGACGGCACCCTCACGTGGGACTCGACCACCATGGTGGTGGTCGAGGTCCACGCCGGCGACGTGACCGGACTGGGCTGGACCTACGGGCCCACCGCCGTGGCCACGTTGATCGAGGACGAGCTCGCCGACGTGGTGCACGGGACGGACGCCATGGACGTCCGTGGCCGGTGGCTGGACATGTTCGCCGCCCTGCGCAACGCCGGGCGCCCCGGCATCGGGGCGCACGCCATCTCGGCGATCGACGTCGCCCTGTGGGACGCCAAGGCCCGTGCCCTGGACCTCTCGCTGCTCGACCTGTGGGGCGCCGCACGTGAGGACGCCACCGTCTACGGCTCCGGCGGCTTCACCAACTACTCGACCGACCAGCTCGTCGAGCAGCTGACCGGATGGGTCGACCAGGGCATCCCACGGGTGAAGATGAAGGTGGGCCGCCACCCCGCCGAGGACGTCGACCGCGTGGCCGCGGTGCGCCAGGCCGTGGGCCCCGACGTCGAGCTGATGGTCGACGCCAACGGCGCCTACACGGTCCAGCAGGCCCTCGAGCGCTCGGCGGCCTTCGCCGAACTCGGCGTGCGCTGGCACGAGGAACCGGTCTCGTCCGACAACCTGCGCGGGCTGCGGCACGTGCGCGAATCGGTGGCGCCCGGCGTGACGGTCGCCGCCGGCGAGTACGGCTACGACACGTTCCACTTCCGCGACCTGATCACGTCGGGGGCCGTCGACTGCGTGCAGGCCGACGTCACACGCTGCGGTGGGTTCACCGGCTTCCTCGACGCGGCCGCGCTGTGCTTCGCCCACACCATCGACCTGTCCGCGCACTGCGTGCCCAACCTGTCGGCCCACGTCTGTTGCGCCGCGCCCGCCATCCGCCACATCGAGTACTTCCACGACCACGTGCGGATCGAACAGCACGTCCTGGCCGGTGCCCTCGAACCCGAGGGCGGGGCGCTGCGCCCCGACCGGTCACGTCCCGGCCACGGGCTCGCGCTCCGACGCGACGCCGCCGACGAGCTCGCCGCGACCTGAGACCCACCGCACCCCCCACCCCCGACCCTCCTCGAGGAGCCATGGCCAGCCTGTCGACCCCTCCCCCACGCCACCGACGTCACGTCCAGATCCCGAGCAAGGGCGACCCGGCGGCTGCCACCGGGATGACGTCCGTGCAGCAGGTCGACGCGGTCGCGGTGCACCAGGAGCTCACGCAGGCCATCGAGGGCGAGGTCCGCTTCGGCACGACGTCGCTGGCGATGTACGCCAACGACGCGTCCAACTTCCGCCAGATCCCCATCGGCGTCGTCGTGCCGAAGACGACCGAGGACGTCGTGACGACGCACCGGGTGTGCAGCCGGCACGGCGCGCCGATCCTCAACCGCGGCGGGGGAACCAGCCTGTCGGGCGAGACCATCAACTACGCGGTCGTGATCGACCACTCCAAGTACCTGCGGCACATGGGGGACGTGGACACCGACCGGCGCCTGGTCACCGTCGAGCCAGGAGCCATCAACGAGAAGGTCAACGAGCACACCGGGGCGCAGGCCCACCTCGTGTTCGGGCCGGACCCGTCGTCGCACTCGCGGTGCGCCATCGGTGGGAACATCGGCAACAACTCCTGCGGGATCCACTCGGTGCAGGCCCAGTTCTACGGCGACGGGCCGCGGACCTCGGACAACGTCGAGGCGCTCGAGATCGTCACCTACGACGGCGAGCGGTTCTGGGTCGGGTCGAACGAGGAGGACGACCTCGACCGGATCATCGCCGAAGGCGGACGCAAGGGCGAGATCTACCGCCAGCTGCGCGACTTCCGGGACCGCTACGCGGACCAGATCCGTGCCGGCTTCCAGCCCGTGGACGAGCTGCCCCGCCGGGTGTCGGGCTACAACCTCGACGAGCTGCTGCCCGAACGGGGCTTCAACGTGGCCCGGGCGCTGGTCGGCACCGAGGGCACCTGCGTCACGGTCCTGAACGCGACGCTGAAGCTGATCCCCGAGCTGCACGAACGCGCCCTCGTGGTGGTGGCGTTCGAGGACATCTCCCACGCCGGGGACGCCGTGCCGTCCATCATGGAACGGTTCCGGCCGATCGCGCTGGAGGCCATCGACCACCTGCTGTTCGAGGACGAGCGCGAGCAGCACATGAAGAAGCACGGACTGGACCGGCTCCCCTCGCGTCCCGGCGACCGTGCCTGGCTGCTGGTCCAGTTCGGCTCGGACGACGCCGACGACGCGCGCGAGCAGGCGCAGGCGTTCGTCGACTGGTTGGCCGAGGAGACCGACGTCGACCACGGCAGCGTCGGGTTCTACGAGAGCGAGCAGCTCGGGGGTGACACCGAGGCGATCTGGCAGGTCCGCGAAGGCGGCCTGGGCGCCACGGCCTTCCCGCCCGACGGGCGGGACCACTGGCCCGGCTGGGAGGACTCCGCCGTGCCGCCCGAGGTCGTGGGTCCCTACCTGCGGGACCTGCAGGACCTCTACGACCGGTACGGCTACCGCGGGGCGATGTACGGCCACCTCGGCCAGGGGTGCGTGCACTCACGGATCTCCTTCGACCTGCGCACGGCCCAGGGCGTCCGGGACTACCGGGCGTTCATGGAGGAGGCCGCCGACCTGGTCGTGTCCTACGGCGGGTCGCTGTCGGGCGAGCACGGCGACGGCCAGCAGAAGGCCGAGCTGCTCGAGAAGCAGTTCGGCCCCGACCTCGTCCAGGCCATGCGCGACTTCAAGCGCATCTGGGACCCCGAGTGGAAGATGAACCCGGGCAAGGTCGTCGACCCGTTCAAGCTGGACGAGGACCTGCGGCTCGGCACGAACTACAACCCGCCCCGCCCCGACGTGAAGTTCGCCTACGAGAGGGACGGCGGCGACTTCGCACACGCGGCGCTGCGCTGCGTCGGCGTCGGCAAGTGCCGCAACCCCGACGGCGACGAGGTGATGTGCCCCAGCTACCAGGTCACCCAGGAGGAGGAGCACACCACCCGCGGACGCGCCCGGCTGCTGTTCGAGATGCTGCAGGGCGACGTCATCACCGACGGGTGGCAGTCGAGGGAGGTCTACGACGCGCTGGACCTGTGCCTGTCCTGCAAGGGCTGCACCAACGACTGCCCGGTCAACGTCGACATGCCGACGTACAAGGCCGAGTTCCTCCACAAGCACTTCAAGAGCGTGCGCCGCTGGCGGCCCCGGTACGCGTACTCCTTCGGGTTCATCGACCAGGCCTCACGGATCGCGGCCCGCATCCCCGAGATCGCCAACGCGGTGACCCAGACCCCGGGCCTGTCCCGGCTGGTCAAGTGGGTCGGTGGCCTCGACCAGCAGCGTGACCTGCCGACCTTCGCCCCGATGACCCTGCAGCAGTGGTGGCAGCAGCGGGGCGGGACCCGCAACCCGGGCGGGCGTCGCGTCGTGCTCTGGCCCGACACGTTCAACAACCACCTGCACACCCACGTCGGCGTGGCCTGCGTGGAGGCCATCGAGGACGCCGGCTGGCAGGTCGTGATCCCCGAGGGCCACGTGTGCTGCGGCCGACCGCTGTACGACTACGGGTTCCTGGACATCGCCGAGCGCTACCTGCACCGCGTGCTGGACTCCCTGCGCGACGAGATCCGGGCCGGCACACCGGTGGTCGGGATGGAGCCCAGCTGCCTCGCGGTGTTCAAGGACGAGCTCACGGGCATCCTCCCCCACGACGACGACGCCCAACGACTGTCGCAGCAGAGCTACCACTTCGCCGAGTTCTTCGAGCACTTCGACATCGACGTGCCGCGGATCGATGGTGACGCCCTGCTGTGGGGCCACTGCCACCACCGCGCCACCGGCGGCATCGACCCCGAGCAGCACGTGCTGCAGGACGGCATGGGCCTCGAGGTCGAGTCGCTGTCCGGAGGCTGCTGCGGCCTGGCCGGCTCGTGGGGCTTCGAGGACGGCAAGTACGACATCTCCATGGACTGTGGCGAGCACGCCGGGCTGCTGCCCGCCGTCCGCGACGCCGACGACGACACGGTCGTCGTCGCCGACGGGTTCTCGTGCCAGACCCAGATCCAGCAGGCCGGGTCGGGGCGCCGTGCCCTGCACACCGCCGAGGTCATGCAGCTGGCCCGCCACCACGGCTCGCTCGACCGTGCCGACGGGCACCGTCGCCCCGAGGACGTCGTACCCGCCGAGCGCCCCGCTCCCCCCACCGCCACACGCGTGGCACGAACGGCCGTCGCGGCGGGTCTCGGACTGGGCCTGGCGGCCGCGGCCGCCGCAGGGACAGCGCGGCTCTGGGACGCCGTCAGCGGCTAGCAGGCGCGTGCAGTCGTCGGTGGTCGGACGGCCACGGGGCGTGCCACGACGGTCCCGAACCTCGGGTGCACGTGCCCGACGAAGGACCTCCCATGGACACCGCCACGCTGGACCGCTTCCGCACCCGCCTCGAGGATGCCCGCGACCAGGATCGCGCTCGGCTCGACGAGCTGTCGGTCCGCCCCGCCGACGGGTCCGCCCACGAGATGGAGCAGGGTGAGGCCGGTGCCGCCCACCGCGCCAAGGCCACGCGCCAGCAGGAGGAGCAGGCGTCGCTGCGCGAGGAGACCGAGCGCCGGCTGCAGGACGTGGAGCGCGCCCTCGAGCGGATCGACGAGGGCACCTACGCCCAGTGCGAGGTCTGCGGCACCGAGATCGCCGAGGAACGCCTGGACGCCGTGCCGATGACGCGCCGGTGCATCGAGCATGCCGTCACCGAGGACGGGCGCCCGTGACGCCACCGTGACAGCGCACCAGGACGACCTGAGCGTCACCCGGGCCCTCCGGGTGGCCTCGGCGCTGCCCGATGACGCAACACCCGACGACCACGCCGACGCGGTCGGGCTCGTGTACGTCGGCGACGACGAACCAGGCATCACCCGCCACCGGTGGGGCCTAGGGTTCACGTACCGGTTCCCGGACGGCAGCACCGTCCCGCGGGACCATCCGGACCGTGCCCGCGCAGAGGCGCTGGTGATCCCACCGGCCTGGACCGACGTCTGGATCTGCCGCGACGAGCGTGGCCACGTCCAGGCCACCGGCCGCGACGACGCGGGACGCAAGCAGTACCTGTACCACCCGCACTGGCGCGGGATCCGGGACGCCACGAAGTTCCACCGCATGGGCCTGTTCGCCGACGCACTCCCCCGGGTCCGCGACGAGATCGACGCGACCCTGCGGACGCGACGCTTCACGCGCGAGAAGATCCTGGCGCTCGTCCTGGCCCTGCTCGACGAGACCCTGATCCGGGTGGGCAACGACCAGTACGCCCGGACCAACGGCACCTTCGGGCTGACCACGCTCGAGCACGACCACGTCGAGATCGCCGGCAGCCGCATCCACTTCGCGTTCGTCGGCAAGTCCGGGCGCGAGCAGGACCTCGAGGTCCGCCACCCGCGCCTGGCCCGGCAGCTCCTGAGGTGCGAGGAGATCCCGGGCCAACGCCTGTTCTCCTACGAGACGAACGACGGGTGGCACCGCATCGGGTCCGCCGACGTGAACGACTACCTCGCCGACATCGCAGGCGAGCAGCTCACGGCGAAGGACTTCCGCACGTGGGGCGCCACCGTGCTGGTGGCGGACCGGCTGCATGAGGCTGGCCAGCCCGAGTCCGACCGTGACGCCGATGCGGCCATACTGTCGGCCATCGACGCGGCAGCCGACCGGCTCGGCAACACCCGGGCCGTTGCCCGCAGCAGCTACGTGGACCCCCGCGTCCCGAAGGCCTATCGCCTGGGCCGCCTCGACGAGACCTGGGACGACGACCAGGAGACGCGCGACCGGCTGGCCCCGGCGGAACGCGCCGTGCAGCGGGTGATCACCCTGGACCTCCCGCCGTCCACCTGACGACGCCCTCAGCTGGCCTGTGCCAGGGGGGCCTCGGACAGGGCGGCGACGAGCTCGTCCTTGGTCATCGACGAGCGACCCGGGACCTCGCGCTCCTGGGCGAGGTCGTAGAGCTCGTCCTTGGTCATGTCCTCGAGGTCGCCGGAGTCACCCGTGTCGCTCGCGGCGCCCCGCCCCTGGGCGGCACGCTCGAGGCTCTGCTCGAGGGCGCTCATGAGGTCGACGACGCCACCGGTGTCGCGCTCGGGCGGCTGCAGGTCGACCTTCTGGCCCCTCGACTTGGCCTCGAGGAACTCGACGACACGCTGCTGGTAGGTGTCCTCGTACCCGCTCGGGTCGAACTCGGTCACCAGTGAGTCGATCAGCTGCTCGGCCATGGCGACCTCGCGCTCGGACACGTCGACGTCGGCCAGGTTGTCGGGTGCGTCGAGGTCGCCGGGGTCGGCCACCTCGTCGGCGTAGTTCATGGTCGACAGCAGGAGCAGGTCGTCACTCGCCCGGATCGCGACCAGGTACTCCTTGTTGCGCATGACCATCTTGGCGACGGCGACCTTGTCGGTGCGGGACATCGCGTCGGTCAGCAGCCGGTACGGCTTCGCGGCCGCCTCGCCATCGGGCATCAGGTAGTACGGGCGGTCGTAGTAGACGGGGTCGATGTCGCGCAGGTCCACGAAGTCGCGGATGTCGATCAGCCGGGACGCGTCGGGGTCCAGCTCGGCGAGCTCGTCGGGGTCGACGACGACGTACTGGTCGCTGGCGACCTCGTAGCCCTTGACGATGTCCTCGTACGCGACCTCCTCGCCGGTCTCCGCGTCGACCCGCTTCTGGCGGATGCGGGCGTGGGTGTCCTTGTGCAGCTGGGTGAAGTGCACCGTGTGGCTGCGCACGGCCGTGAACAGCTTCACCGGGACGTTGACCAGGCCGAAGCTGATCGACCCACTCCAGGTCGCGCGTGCCATCGGACGTCCTCCTGCCTCGATCCTGTTCATCCTGCCGGGCGGCGGGGCGCAGGGCCACCGCCGCCCGGCCGGGATCAGCGGCTGAACAGGTCTCGGGCCGCGTCGCGAGCCCGGTCGAACACGCCGGCCACGGGGCCGACCGCCGCGCGCACCTCCGGGGTCTGGGGCGTGTGCGGATGCGGGCGGGCCGCTGACACTTCCGGTACTGGGCTACCGGAACCGTCGGCATGGCCGCTCGCGACGACCGCGTCGTCGACACTTCCGGTACCCCGACACCGGAACCGTCTCGCACACGACGAGGGCCCCACCGCGTGGCGGGCCCTCGTCGTCGTGCGTCGGTTCCGTCAGAAGGTGAAGACGGTCTTCACCATGCCGTCGGCCTTCTCCTGGAAGTCGGCGTAGGCACGGGGTGCCTCGTCGATCGGCAGGTGGTGGGTGGCCATCGACTCGGTGCCCATGGGGTCGTCGTCGTCGAGGACCAGTGGCATGAGGTCGTCGATCCAGCGCTTCACGTGGCACTGGCCCATACGGATCTGGATGCCCTTGTCGAACATCTGCATCATGGGCATGGGGTCGAGGGCGCCGCCGTAGACACCCGAGATCGAGACGGCCCCACCCCGTCGCACCGCATCGAAGGCGCTGTACAGGGCCCCGAGCCGGTCGATGCCAGCCTCCTCGGTGGCGGGCTTGGCAAGGGCCTTCGGGAGCGCCCCGACCAGCGTCTGCGCCAGCTTGGCGGCGCCGGCACCGTGGGCCTCCATCCCGACGGCCTCGACGACACCGTCGGCACCGCGGCCCTTGGTCAGGTCACGCACGGCGTCGCCGATCTGCCCGTCGATGTCGGAGAAGTCGATCGTCTCCACGCCGTGGGCCCGGGCGCGCTCGAGGCGCTCGGGGACCTGGTCGATCCCGATGACGCGCTCCGCGCCCATCTGCTGGGCGGATCGCGTCACGAACTGGCCGACCGGGCCGAGCCCCAGCACGGCGACGGTGTCGCCGGGCTGGACGTCCGCGAACGCGGCACCCTGCCAGGCGGTGGGCAGGATGTCCGAGAGGTACAGGACACGGTCCTCGGGGACGTCCTCGGGGACCGGGATGGGCCCGAAGTCGGCGTGGGGCACGCGCAGGTACTCGGCCTGCGCACCGGGGACCTGGCCGTACAGCTCGGTGTAGCCGTAGAGGGAGGCGCCGGTGCCGTGGTCGGTGTTCTGGGTGGTCTCGCACTGGGCGAACAGGCCGCGGTCGCACATGAAGCAGTGCCCGCAGGAGATGTTGAAGGGGATCACGACACGGTCGCCGGGCTTCACGTGCTCGACGTCCGAGCCGACCTCCTCGACGATCCCCATGGGCTCGTGACCGAGGATGTCACCCTCGTGCATGAACATCCCGAGCACCTCGTAGAGGTGCAGGTCGGAGCCGCACAGGCCGGACGACGTCATCCGGACGATGGCGTCGGTCGACTCCTGGATGGTGGGGTCGGGGACCTCCTCCACGCGGACGTCGCGCTTGCCGTGCCAGGTGACCGCCTTCATGCTGATCCTCTTCGTCGTCGTGTCCGACCAGCATGGGTGCTCGAGCGGGCCCGCGTCCCGGACGAACGTGGGCCCGCCGATCGTCAGCCGATCACGTCCAGAGGTGTGAACTCGCGCGAGCCGAGGAACTCCGGTCGGCGCATCGGGGCCTCGAACGGCTCCTCGAGCGCGTTGTCGACCGAGTTGTAGACCGCGAAGACGTTCGACCGTCGGTCCTTGGTCACGTTGCCGTTGGACGCGTGCAGCGTGTTGCAGTCGAAGAAGAGCACCGCCCCGGCCTCTGCCGTCCCGACGTGCAGACCGTGCTCGGTGTGCATCGACGCGATGAGGTCCTCGTCCGGCACACCGGCGACCTGGTTCTTCAGGGAGGTCTCCCAGTTGCGTTCCGGGGTCGACCCGACACAGGCGATGAAGCTGCGCTGCGAGCCGGGGATCAGCAGCAGTGGGCCGTTCTGCGAGTGGTTGTCGGTCAGCAGGATGGAGGCGGACAGGCACCGCATCCGCGGCATGCCGTCCTCGGTGTGCCAGGTCTCGAAGTCGGAGTGCCAGTCGAACCCACTGCCACCGAAGCCCGGCTTGTCGTTCACGCGCGTGTGGTGGAGGTAGACCTCGGATCCGAGGATCTGTCGGGCGGCACCTGCCGTGCGGTCGTCGCGGATCATCTTGTCGAACAGGTCCGAGTGGCGGTGCACCGTGAAGACGGACCGGACGTCGCCGGTGTCCGGGTCGGTGATGGTGCCGTCGGCCTCCCGGATGTGGTCCTCGTGCTTGAGGCGCTGGAGCTCGTCGAGCATCGCGTGCACCTCGTCCTCGGCGAACAGGTCGGGCACCTGCAGGAACCCGTCGTGGTCGAAGGCGTCGAGCTGCTCCTGGGTGAGTGGGCCGTCGTCGGCGGTGCCGTACACCACGGGCTCCTCGCGCTCGATCACGCGGGGTGTCTCGACCTTGCGGGAGGGGTACGGGTCGTGCGCGGACGTCATCGGGGTGGGACTCCGGGGATCGGTGGTGGGAGAGATCGGTGGTGGGAGATGGCACCCAAGGGCTACCCCGTGGCGCGCGCGCTCAACCCGTCCCATCGGGCAGCGCAGCACTACGCCTCGTCGAGCAGCTCGTCCAGATGGCCACGTGCCGTCGCCACGTCACCGCGTGACATCGTCGCCCAAGGGTCGTCGCGCTGGCCCAGGCGACGGAAGACGTTGTCCACGCGGTAGTCGCGCGGGTCGGTCGAGCCGAGCTCGTCCCAGTCGAGGGGCGTGGCGATCGGGGCGCCGGGGCGGGCACGCACGCCGTAGGGCGCGACGCTGGTCTGGCCGTACCCGTTGCGCAGGTAGTCGAGGAACACGCGCCCCCCGCGGTCCGCGATGCGATGGGCGATGGTCGTCTCGTCGGGGTGGCGGTCGGCGACCACGCGTGCGACGTCGTGGGTGAGGTCGCGGACCACGTCGAAGTCGCTGTCGGGTTCGATCGCGGCCACGACGTGGTAGCCCTTCGACCCACTGGTCATCACGTGCGGCTCGAGCTCGATCTCGCGCAGCACGTCACGGACCGCCCGGGCGGCCAGTCGCGCCCCGTCCAGGTCCCCCTCCTCGGGGTCGAGGTCCAGCACGATCCGGTCGGGGTGCTCGAGGTCGTCGGCCAGGCTGAGCCACGGGTGCAGCTCGACCACGCCGTACTGGACGAGCTCGAGCAGCGTGGCCTCCTCCTCGACCACGACGTGGGGCACCACGCCGCCCTCGCGCTTCTCCACGTCGACGCGCCGGACCCAGTCGGGCAGGTGCTCGGGCGCCTTCTTCTGGAAGAAGCCGTCGTCGCCGATGCCCTCCGGGTAGCGCTTCAGCGCCACGGGGCGCCCCGCCACGTGGGCCAGCATCGTCGGGGCGATGCGTTCGTGGTAGGCGATCAGGTCGCCCTTGGTGATTCCCGCGTCGGGGAACATCACGCGGTCGGGGTGGCTGACGTCCACGGTCCGACCGAAGGCGTCGTGGGGACCGGCGTCCATCGAGGTGCTCCTCACGTCGGTGTCACTGTGGCCGTTCGCGGACCACGTCGGCGGCGTCCTTGTCGTCGCGAAGCCCCAGGAAGCGGGGGTGGCGCAGCCGGCCGTCCCGGGTCCACTCGGTGAACCCGAACTCGCCGACGAGCTCGGGGGTCACCCACGTGACGTCGGACTCGCGGACGCGGTCGTCGAAGGGCGAGGTGGTCCTCGTCCTGGACTCGAGCAGGTCGCCCACGCGGTCGAGGGTCTGCTGGTCGTAGCCGGTGCCGACCTTGCCGGCGTACCGCAGCTCGCCGTCCTCGTGATAGCCGACGAGCAGCGCCCCGAACCGGGTGCGGCTGCCCTTCGGGGCGGTGAACCCACCGATGACCAGCTCCTGTTGGTGGACGCACTTGAACTTCAGCCAGTCGCGGCTGCGCGACGACCGGTAGGTCGAGCTCGCGTCCTTGGCGATCAGCCCCTCCCATCCGCGCCGACACGCGTCCTCCAGGAAGGCCGGCCCGTCCTCGTTGCGGTGGGCGGTGAAGCGCAGGGGATCGGCGAAGTCGATGGCAGCGCGCAGCAGTCGCTTGCGGTCGCGCAGCGCGAGCTCGCGCGTGCTCCAGCCGTCGAGGTGCATGACGTCGAACAGGTAGTAGGTGACCGCGACACCCGACGCCCGCGCCTTCTCGGCGTCACGAATCTGCATGCGCTGCTGCAGGCGGGAGAAGCTGGTGACGTTCCCTTCGAACGCGACGACCTCGCCGTCGACGACGAGGTCGGGCCCTCCGCCCGACAGCGCGTCGACGAGCTCCGGGTAGGTGTCATCGAGGTCCAGGTCGTTGCGGCTGCGCAGCCGGACGCGACCGCCCTCGCGGGCGGCGAGGACCCGAACGCCGTCCAGCTTGCGCTCGTAGATCCAGTTCGGGTCGGCGAAGTGGTCGTCGGTCAGCGTGGCCCGCATGGCCCCGGGGATGTGCAGGTCCTCGCGCTCGAGCCGGTCACGGGCGTCGTCGTCGAGCCGGTCGAAGAGGTCGCTCATCCCTCGTCCTCCTGGTCCTGTTCGGCCTCGGCAGCGACATCCTGCACGGTCCGCCCCGACAGGACGGACTCGGGCTCGGTGCTGGTTGGGTTGCGCCGTGCGTCCGCCCCGTCGTCGTCGACCTTGATGAGCAGCCAGTTGCTCGGATCGCCGTTCATCTTCGTCTGCTGCAGCACGAAGGCGCCCTCGAGCTTCTCGCCCTGCAACGTCACCCGCACGTGACCACCGTCGATGGCGTCCCGCATCGACACCGGTTCGTCATCGTCGTCGACGGTGTCGTTGCGGTACGGGCCGAGGTCCCAGACGACCACGTCCCCGCCGCCGTACTCGTCGTCGGGGATGTGGCCCTCGAAGTCGGCGTAGTCCAACGGGTGGTCCTCCACCTGCTTGGCCAACCGCTTCTCGTTCGGGTCGGTCGACGGCCCCTTGGGGACCGCCCACGATGCCAGCACTCCGTCGACCTCCAGGCGGACGTCCCAGTGCTCGCTGGAGGCGTCGTGGTGCTGGATCACGAAGATGGGGTCGTCGCCGGAGCGACGCACGTCGTCGCCGCTGGGCTCCTCGGTGCGGTCGAACGCACGCTTGGACCGGTACTTACGGAGTGGGTCGGTCGCCACGTCGGTCGGTCCTCTCGACGGCTCTCGTCCGCGGTTCGGCCCCGCCGCGGGACGGACGCCTGTCCGTTCGACCCCGCACCAACCCCCCACTCCGCCACGGACCTCCGGACGAGACTGCCGGCACACCAGGAGGACGCGATGGCCGCGGACCACGACGTCGTCGACCACGTCCAGCCCCCCGCTGCGGAGCCCGGACGGGTCGAGGGTCGGTCGACGGGCCAGCTCGTCGGGGACGCCCTGGGCGAGGTGCAGACGATCGTCCGCAAGGAGATCGAGCTCGCCAAGCACGAGCTGACCGACGCCGTCAGCGTCCGCCTCCAGGCAGCGGCCGCCGCCGCGGTCGGAGGCCTCGTCGCCCTGATCGGCCTCGGCTGCGCCCTGACGGCCATCGCGTACGGGCTGGCCACCGTGATGCCGCTCTGGGCGGCGTGGGCGATCGTCGCCGTCGTCCTGTTCGCCGTCGCCGGCATCGCGCTCGGGATCGCCCGCAGCCGCGCGACAGCGGTGCCGCTGCAGCCCGAGAAGACCCGACGCTCGATCGAGGAGAACGCCCAGTGGGCCAGGACGCAACTGCAACGCTGAGCGAGATCGAGGCCGCGCGGCAGCGGCTCCAGCGCGACATCGACGAGCTGGACCGCCGCGCACGTCCCGAGCACGACCTGCCCGAGCAGGCCCAGCGCGTCGCCATCGCGGCCGGCGCCGGGGTCGCCGGTCTGGTGGTCGTGTGGGGCCTGTCGCGGCGGGGGTTGCGCTCCCGCCGGGAGCATCGCCACGCCCGGCTGCACGCCGAGGCGCTCGCCGACGTCCTCGAGGCGCGCGGTCGTGACCGCCGACCGGCCCTCGAGGCGGTCCTTCCCAACGACCCCGAATCGCGGGACGCTGCCGGCGGTGCCGCCCTGCTCGCGGCCGCCGCCGTCCTCGGGGCGGTGATCGCGCGCGCGTTCCGCCGTTCGTGACGCGTCGCCACCCTGTCCGCGACCCCGGCCGTTCGGCCGGGGTCGACCACCGGGTCACCCCTAGGGTCGGGCGCGTCCGTCGACCGTCGTCACCAGGGGGTGCCGTGTCCGGCTGGCGCCACGCCGCCCGTCACGGTTCCAGTCGACGCCGCACCTTGCAGGTCGTCCTTGCATGGGCACTGTTCGGGGCACTGGTGTGGGGGGTCAACGCCACGCTGGTGTCGACCTCCGCCGGGGCCCAGGCCCCGCAACGCGGCGACGCACAGCAGGACCCGATCGACCGGGGCGAGACGCTGTGGCGCCGCGACTGCGCCAGCTGCCACGGGCCCGAGGGCGACGGCACCGACTGGGGTCCCGACCTGCAGGGCAAGGGGGCCGCAGCGGTCCACCTGGCGGTCAGCTCGGGACGCATGCCCATCGTCGACCTCGGCTACCTCGAGGATGCCGAGCCCGGCGAGGACGCTGTGCAGGTGCCCCGCCGGCCGCAGACCGTCCCGGAGTACCTGCCGGGCCAGATCAGCGCCCTGACCGCCTACGCCGCCGAGATCCTCGACGGGCCGGACGTGCCGGTGGTCGACGTGGCCGGTGCGGACGTCAGCCACGGCTTCGAGCTGTTCCAGCTCAACTGCGCCTCCTGCCACTCGTGGAGCACCCACGGCGGGACGCTGGCCAACGGCCACGTCGCGACGTCGCTGGAACGCTCGACCCCCGAGAACGTGGTCGAGGCCATGCGCACCGGGCTCGGGACGATGCCCGAGTTCTCGGAGAAGGCCATCGGCGACGAGGAGGCGTCCGACGTCGCCGCCTACGTGCAGTACATGAAGCACCCCCAGAACGTCGGGGGCCACGCCCTGGCCTACCTCGGGCCGACCGCCGAGGGACTGGCCGCCGGCGTCATCGGGGTCCTCGGGCTGCTGCTGTTCGTGCGCTGGATCGGCAAGCGGTCGTGAGGAGGTGCGGGGCGTGAGCAACGAGGTGCAGGACGCCGCCCGGGCGACCCGGGTCGTCGCGCTGGCCTTCCTGGTCGGGGCGGCCGGGGCCGTCATGTTCATGGTGGTCTTCGTGCTCGGGGCCAACACCCAGCTGCTGGGCATCGGGCTCGCCGTGGCCCTGGGAGGCATCGGGTACGGGCTGGTGGCCTGGGGCCACCGGTTGATGCCGCCGGGCGGTGAGGTCGAGGAACGCGAGCTGATGACCGACCCGCCCGAACAGCGCCATGCGGCGGCCGAGGAGTTCGAGGGTCGCCTCGAGGGCGTCAAGCGCCGCCGCCTGCTCGGCGGGGCGCTGGCGACCGCGCTCGGTGCCACGGGCCTGGCCGCGCTGTTCCCCCTGCGCTCCCTCGGCCCCCGGCCCGGCGACGCGCTGCGGCACACCGAGTTCTCGCTCGTGCCCCGGCCGCGCCTCATCACCGAGAGCGGCACCCCCGTGCACCGCGACGACCTCGCCGTCGGCGGCTACCTCGTGGTCTACCCCGAGGGCTATCCCGGCTCGGGCACCGCGCAGACCATGCTGGTGCGCCTCGACACGGACCGCGTCAAGCTGCGGCCGCCAACGCGCCAGGACTGGGTGGTCGACGGCTACATCGCCTACTCGCGCGTCTGCACCCACGCCGGCTGCTCGGTCGGCGAGTACCAGGTCGAGTTCCAGACCCTGCTCTGCCCGTGCCACCAGTCGTCGTTCCAGATCGAGGAGGGCGGCCAGCCCATCCTCGGCCCGGCGGCGCGTCCGTTGCCACAGCTGCCGCTGGGCATCGACGACCGCGGCTACCTCATCGCCTTGGGCGACTACCCCGAGGCCGTCGGCCCAGGCTGGTGGACGCGCCCGTGATCGACCGCCTCGCCCGCTTCCTCGACGACCGCATGCGTGCCGGCGAGTTCGCCCGTACCGGCATGCGCAAGGTCTTCCCCGAGCACTGGTCGTTCCTGCTCGGCGAGATCGCGCTCTACTCCTTCGTGGTGCTGCTCGTCACGGGGACCTTCCTCGCGTTCTTCTTCGACGCCAGCTTCCGCGAGGTCGTCTACAGCGGCCCCTACACCCCCATGCACGGACGTGAGGTCTCGGCGGCCTACGCGTCCATCCTCGGGATCGTGTTCGAGGTGCCCGGCGGGATGCTGATCCGCCAGATCCACCACTGGGCCGCGCTCGTGTTCGTGGGCTCGATCGTCGTGCACCTCATGCGGATCTTCTTCACCGGCGCCTTCCGCCGGCCCCGCGAGCTCAACTGGCTCATCGGCGTGACCCTGCTGGTGCTCGGGATCGTCGAGGGCTTCGCCGGGTACAGCCTGCCCGACGACCTGCTGTCCGGCGTGGGGCTGCGCATCGGCTTCAGCATCACGCAGTCGATCCCCGTGGTCGGGACCTGGCTGGCGTTCCTCGTCTGGGGCGGCGAGTTCCCCAGCCCCGACATCGTCTCACGGCTGTTCATCGGGCACGTGTTCGTGCTGCCGTTCATCATCCTGGGCCTGATCAGCGTCCACCTGTTCTTCGTGGTCCGCCAGAAGCACACCCAGTTCCCGGGGCCGGGCCGCACCAACAAGAACGTCGTCGGCGAGCGGCTGTGGCCGACCTACGCGGCGAAGTCGGTGGGACTGCTGTTCCTGGTGACCGCCGTCCTGTCGTTCCTCGGCGGGCTGGTGCAGATCAACCCGATCTGGCTGTACGGGCCCTACCACCCCGCCACCGTCACGGCCTTCGCACAACCGGACTGGTACATGGGCTGGGTCGAGGGTGCCCTGCGCCTGATGCCGTCGCTGTCGGTCCAGGCCTTCGGCTACGAGATCCCGAACGTGTTCTTCTCCGGTGCACTGTTCCCGGGGCTCACCTTCCTCATGCTCTACGTCTACCCCTTCGTCGAGCAGCGCCTGACCGGCGCATGGCAGTACGAGCACCACCTGCTCGACCGCCCGCGCGAGCACCCCTACCGGACCTCGCTGGGCGCCGCCGTCTTCTCCTTCTACGTCGTGATGCTGATCGGCGGCGCCAACGACATCGTCGCCGAGGTCACGTCGATCGACGTGGGGATCATCATCAACACGTTGCGGGTCGCGCTGTTCGTGGTGCCCGTCGTGGTGTGGACCGTCACCTTCCGGGTGTGCGAGCACCTGCTGCGCTCCGACCGCTACGGCGCCGAGAACACCCACCTCCAACGCACCGCCACGGGCGAGACGAAGGCGGGTGAGGGCCTTGCGTGACACCGCCCGCCGTCCGCTGCGCCCCGCCGCGGCGTTGCTCGCACTCGGCCTGCTCGCCGGTGCGTGCAGCGTCGAGCCCGGCACCATGCCCGGCTACGAACCGCCGATGGCCCTGCCGGACGCCCCGGCACCGACGCCCCGTTTCGACGTGCTCACCGACCACGGCGTGACCGACGAGGCCTGCCCGGACGCGGTCAACCCCGACAACGGGTGCATCCACCTCGGCGCGCTGGTCGACCTGTCCGGTCCGTTCGCTGCGTTCGGCGAGGCCGCGCGCGACGGGGCCATCGCCTTCTGGGACCACGTCAACGAGGAGGGCGGGGTCACCTTCAAGCGCAACGACGGGATCGAGCCCCACTACGACGTGGCGCTCGAGGAGCACGTCCGCGACAACGCGCACGAGGTCGCCACGCACCTCAAGGCCTTCGACGAGATCGAGCCGGACATCCTCGCCCTGGCGTTGTCGATGGGCACCACGATGACCGTCGAGGCCCTGCCCGAGTACAAGAAGGCCGAGGTGCTGTCCGTGCCCATCGGCTGGTGGTCCGGCTGGGGCTTCGAGAACATCGTCGCCGAGTCGGGGGCCAGCTACTGCTTCCAGGCCATCGACGGCATGGACTGGGCGTTGGCCCAGCTCGGTGACGTGCCCCAGGTCGACCACGTCGTGCTCGTCCGCGGGCCGGACCGCTACGGCGACGACGTCCAGGCCGGCGTGGAGTACTGGGTCGACCCCGACGGCAGCGGCGACAGCACCCGCGCCGAGTTCGAACCCTCCCAGCACGTCGTGGTGGTGGAGCCGGGCGGCGACGTCACCCCCGCCGTCGAGCGCATCGCCGAGGTCCGACCCGACGTGGTGGTCCTGGCCACCGCCCCGGCCGAGACCGCCGAGATCGCCACCGCCACCGCCGAGCGCGGGTGGGACGGGATGCTCGTCGGGATGGCTCCCAGCTATGCGCCCTCGCTGCTCGAGGACGACGCCGCCGCGGACGTGCTGCAGTCACGCTTCTGGCGGGTCGGCAACGTGGGACCGCTCACGCAGGGCGGGAAGGCCTACATCGACATGCGCCGGTCGCTGGGCCTGGGCGAGGACCGCGACATCGCCGCGGACGACCCGGCCGTGCCGGCCAACGACGCCTGGGTCGCCGGCTGGGTCAGCCAGTACCCGCTCCACGAGGCCATCAAGGACGCCATCGCCGAGGGTGACATCACGCGCGCCGGCGTGGTCGACGCCCTGCGCGACAACACCGTGAAGTACGACGGCGCGCTGCCGTGGACCACGTTCGACGGCGTGCCCAACACCGAGATGACGCGTCGCACGTTCGTGTCGCGACCGGACCGTGACGCCGTGATGGGCCTGCGGCTGGTCGGCGACGCCTACGTGGGACGCACCGCCGAACGCCGCTACGTCACGCGGCCCTGCACCGAAGGATGATCCCCATCAGGACCCGACACCGGCTCCGCACCGCCACCGTGCTGGCGGCGTCGCTGCTGTTCCTCGGTGGCTGCAGCCAGGGCGGCTTCGACCCGCGCGGCCCCGAAGCCGCCCGCATCGACTGGCTGTTCTGGGCGCTCATGATCGCCGGCACCGCCGTCACGGTGCTCGTCGTCGTCCTGTGGCTGTGGGGGGCGTTCCGGGGGGACGGGACGACGTCGACACGGGTGAGGCACGCGTCGAGCACGGCGACGACAGCCGCCTCGGACGCCGGTTCGTCATCGGCGGCGGCATCGTGATGCCCGCCGTGATCATGGCCGCGTTCTTCGGCGTGCAGATCGCGACCACGGCCGCGCAGTCCCAGGGCCCCGGCGAGCTGGTCGTCGAGGTCACCGGCCATCGCTACTGGTGGCAGCTGGACTACTCGGGGATCGACGGGGTCGAGGACTTCGCCAGCGCCAACGAGGTGCACGTGCCCACCGGCACCGAGGTCACGGTGAAGCTGCGGTCGGACGACGTCATCCACAGCTTCTGGGTCCCCCAGCTCGCCGGGAAGGTCGACCTCGTCCCCGGACGCCCCGCCGAGTTCGTGCTCGAGGCCGACGAGCCCGGCACCTACCCGGGCTACTGCGCCGAGTACTGCGGGCTGCAGCACGCGTGGATGAAGTTCGAGGTCGTGGCGATGGAGCCCGACCAGTTCCGGTCGTGGGCCGAGCAGCAGGCCGCCGAGGCCGAGGAGCCCACCTCCGAGCTGGCGTCCCGGGGCCAGGACGTCTTCGAGGGCCAGAGCTGCGTGGGCTGCCACACCATCCGCGGCGTCGCCGAGAAGGGCGGCTTCGGTCCCGACCTCACGCACCTGGCGTCGCGCGAGCACATCGGCGCCGGGATCCGCCCGCTGACCGAGGCGGACCTGCGCGCCTGGGTCGCCAACGCCCAGACCATCAAGCCCGGTGCGCAGATGCCCCCCCAGAGCCTGGACGGCGAGGACCTCGATGCCCTCGTCGCCTACCTGCTGAGCCTGGAGTGACCGTGTCCACGACCGTCGTCCAACGCCTCGAAGCCACCTGGAGCGACCAGCCGGGCGTGCTGGGGTTCCTCAGCTCCGTCGACCACAAGCGCGTGGGCCGGCGCTACTTCGTGACCGCGTTCGCGTTCCTGCTCATCGGCGGGATCGAGGCGCTGCTGATCCGGGCCCAGCTGGCGCAGCCCGAGGCCAACGTGCTGTCGGCCGAGGTCTACAACCAGATGTTCACCATGCACGGCACGACGATGATCCTGCTGTTCGCCGTGCCTGCCGAGTCGGCCTTCGCCAACTACTTCCTCCCGCTGATCGTCGGGGCGCGCGACATGGCGTTCCCACGGCTGAACATGTTCAGCTACTGGGTCTTCCTGCTCGCCGGGCTCTTCATGTACTCGAGCTTCCTCGTGGGTCAGGTGCCCGACGGTGGATGGTTCGCGTACACGCCGCTGACGCTCGACACCTTCAGCCCGGGCCTCGGCATGTCGTTCTACGCCATCGGCGTGACGTTCCTCGGCCTGTCCACCACGGCCGGGGCGATCAACTTCCTCGTGACGACCTTCAAGCTGCGCGCCCCCGGGATGAGCGTCAGCCGGATCCCGGTGTTCGTGTGGGCCATGGTGGCGGTCGGCTTCATGGTGCTGTTCGCCTGGCCCTCGTTCACCGTCGCGCCGATCTTCCTCGAGTTCTCCCGCGCCTGGGGGATGAAGTTCTTCTCCCCCGACGCCGGCGGCGACCCACTGCTGTGGCAGCACCTGTTCTGGTTCTGGGGCCATCCGGTGGTCTACGTCATGCTGCTGCCGTCCACGGGCATCGTGACGATGATCGTCGCCACGTTCTCGCGGCGGAGGATCGTCGGCTACCCGTGGGTGGTCGCCGGCATCCTGTCCACGGCCCTGATCAGCTTCGGCCTGTGGGTCCACCACATGTTCGTGGCCGGCCTGCCGAACCTGACGACCTCGTTCTTCTCCGCGGTGTCCCTGCTGGTGGTGATCCCCAGCGGCATCCAGTTCTTCGCGTGGATCGCCACCCTGTGGGACGGGCGTCCGCGGTTCGACAGCCCGTTGCTGTGGGCCTTCGGCGAGATGTGGACGTTCCTGATCGGCGGGATCAGCGGCGTGATGGTCGGCCTCGTGCAGTTCGACCAGCTCGCTCACGACAGCTACTTCGTCGTGGGGCACTTCCACTACATCCTGGCCTCGGCCGTCGTGTTCGGGCTGATGGCCGGCTTCCACTACTGGATGCCGAAGATCACCGGCCGGATGCTGCACGAGGGGTTCGCCAAGCTGACCTTCTGGGTCTCGTTCGTCGGCGCCAACCTCGCCTTCGGACCGATGCACCTGCTCGGGCTGTGGGGCATGCCGCGGCGGACCTTCACCTACGAGGCGGGTCTCGGCTGGGGTTGGCTCAACGCCCTCGAGTCCGTCGGGGCGCTGCTGTTCGGCCTCGGGCTGGTCGGCGCCTTCGTGAACTTCTTCTGGAGCCGTCGGTACGGCGCTCCTGCTGGTCCCAACCCGTGGGGTGCGGGGACCCTCGAGTGGGCCACCACCTCTCCCCCGCCCGACTACAACTTCGCGCAGACGCCCATCGTCACCGATCGCAACCCGCTGTGGGTCGAGCCCGGGCCCGAGGGGGACTCGGCATCGCGCGGCGACGTCGTCACCGACCCGGAGCTGGCGCTGGCGCCGGCCGAGCTCGAGCACGAGGTGTTCCTCACCGCCGGCCCCGACGGTGGGTTCGAGCAGGTCAAGGAGATGCCGGGGCCGTCGTACTGGCCGCTGGCCGTCGCCGTCTCGCTGCTGGCGGTCTCCACCGCCATGCTCCTGCGCTCCGCGCTGTTCGGCGTCGGGGCGCTGGCCCTGCTCACCCTCAGCGTCATCGGCTGGTTCTGGCCCGAAGGGGATGCCCCATGACCGACATCGTCCAGGACGCCAGTCGCCGCTACCGACTGCAACGCACCTCCGGCCGCTCCGTGGCCTTCTGGGGTGTGATCATGCTGTCGCTCACCGAAGCGGTGATGTTCATCAACCTGCTGTACTCCTACATCTACCTGTGGTCGATCTCCCCCGAGTGGCCACCCGGCGACATCACCCCGCCCGAGCTGTGGTTCACCGCCATCCGCAGCGTGGCGCTGCTGTCCTCCAGCCTGACCATCTGGCGGGCCGAGAAGGCCATCAAGCGGGGGGACCGCGGCCGCGTGTGGGCGTGGACGGTCGGCACCGTCGTCCTGGCCGGGTTCTTCCTCGTCACCCACATCTACGAGTTCACGAAGATCCCGACCGAGTTCACCTGGTACGACAACGCCTACGGGTCGCTGTACTACACGATCCTGAACTTCCACGGCGCGCACGTGCTCGTGGGGATCATCATCTGGCTGTTCATCCTCGTCCGGCTGGGACGGGGCGCCTACGGGCCCAAGGAGGAGACGCAGTTCTCCACGGCCGCGATCTACTGGCACTTCGTCGACGCGGTCTGGGTGTTCGTGTTCTCGACGCTGTACCTGTTCCCGAACCTGTTCGCGTCGGGAGGGTCGGGATGAGCTCCACCGCCGAATCCGACGTCGCCGCCCGCGTGTCGGGCATCCGGCTCGCCTACGCGCTGTTCGGCGGGATCATGGCGTGGCTGGCCCACCTCATCGGCCAGTCGGGCATGAACGGCTGGGCGTGCCGGACCGGCCAGCTGTGGCCCTTCCACGTGATCACCGCCGTGACGCTCCTGCTGGCCCTGCACGCGCTCTGGGTCAGCCTCGGCATCAGCCGGGCGACCGACCCGGCGCCCGGCATCCAGGCGGCACGGTTCCTCGGCTCCACCGGGATCGTGATCAACACGTTCAACGCGGTCCTGATCGTGGCCGAGTGGGTCCCGGTCGTGTTCATCCACCCCTGCGCGACCGGCTGACTCGTGCTTGTCCTCGCCCACGCCGGCCAGCCCATCGCCCCGCACGACCTGTGGAGTGCGTGGACGCTGGACATCTCGCTCCTGGCCCTGCTGGTGGCGACCGTGCTGGTCTACGCCCACACGGTCCGGGGCCTGTGGCGCACCGGCGGACGGGGCGCGGGGATCTCCGAACGGGCGGTCGCGCTGTTCGCCGCCGGCATGCTGGCGCTGGTCGTGGCGCTGGTGTCGCCACTGGATGCGCTGTCCGAGTCGCTGTTCTCCGCCCACATGGTCCAGCACCTGCTGCTGACGCTGGTGGCCGCTCCCCTGCTGCTGCTCGGGCGCGTGCACCTCGGGATCCTGCCGGTCCTGCCGATCCGCTGGCGGCGGCGGGGCGCACGCAGGCTGGCACGCACGCTGCGCCGTCATGCCGCCACGGCGGTCGTCGCCGCCGTGGGACTGCACATCCTCACCCTGCTGGTCTGGCACCTCCCGGCCCTGTACGACGCGGCCGTGCAGATGCCCCTGCTGCACATCACCGAGCACGCCACCCTGCTGGTGACCGCGCTCGGCTTCTGGACGGTGATGGGCGCTGCCCGGCCCCGCCCCGTCGCGGTCGCGGGGCTGGCTGCCTTCGTCTCCTCCATGATCTCGGTGCTGCTGGCCGCCACGATGACCGCCGCGACCGCCCCGTGGTACGCCAGCCACCTCGACACGGCGGCGACCTGGGGCATGACGCCGCTCGCGGACCAGCAGCTGGCCGCGGCCATCATGTGGATCCCCGGTGGGATCGTCTACCTCACCGCGGCCGCAGCCGCGGTGTACCGCTGGATCCGCGCCGACGAGCGCCGGTTGGCCCTGGAGCGCCGGCTGGTCCCGCCGTCCTCATGAGGTCGTCGGCGATGCCGCGGGGCGCGCGCTGGCTGGCGGCCGGCGCGGTGGCCGTGCTGACCGCCTGCTCCCCCGCCGTGACCGCATCACCGGGGCCCACGGCGACGGCTGCCGACACCGCGTCGCCGGTGCCCGTCGGCCACGAACGCGTCGTCGGACTGCGCGAGGACACCGTGGTCGTGGTCGACGCCTCCACCGGTGTCGTGAGCGACGAGTTCCCGGTCGAGGCCGGGCAGGGACTGGCCGACCTCGAGCTCGTCGACGTCCGCGACGTGGCCGTGGTCACGCGCCACATCGAGGACGGCGGCGACGAGCTCGTCGAGGTGGACCTCACCGACGGGACGACCCGCGTGCTCGGCGATGGCAGCCGCCCCGCCGTCTCCGGGGACGGCAGCCACCTGGCCTTCGTCCGCACGATCGAGGGCACCGATCGACGCGAGGTCGTCGCCGCGACGTCCCAGATGGTCGAACAGCACCGGTGGCCGCTCGAGCCCGCCCCCGGCGAGGAGCTCGAGGTCCTGGCGATGTCGTGGTCGCCGGCAGCCGACGAGCTCGCGGTGACCCTGCGGTCCTCCGCCGGCATCCAGGTGCGCATGCTGCCGGTCGAGCGGGACGGGACGCTGCGGGGCGCCAGCGAGGAGCTGCCGCCGACCGCCCACGGCGCCGAGTTCGTGATGGGCACCTTCCGCGGAGGCCGTCGCGTCACCGTCGCCGAGGGATGCTGCGACCCGGGCTCGCACGACCACTGGCGCATCCTGGACGTGACCCTCGGCACCCGCGAGACCGCCGAGCTGGTCGAGGACATCCGCGAGCCCGTCCGCCACCTCGACTGGGACCCTGCTCTGACCCACCTCGTGCTCACGACGGGGGACGGCACCCCGACGGCACGGTCGTGGAGCCGTGCCGACGGCCTGCAGGACCTCGTGGACGACGTGGCGTCCGCCTCGTGGTAGACCGGGGCCCATGACCTCCACCGAGACCTCCTCCAACACCGCCCCCACCCGCCTGACGGCGCTGTCCCACGGGGCCGGCTGCGCCTGCAAGCTGGGCCTGGACGTCCTCGACCAGATCCTGGCGGCCGTCCCCGAGGGCGTGCACCCGCGGCTGTCCGTCGGCGTCGGCGACGACGCGGCGGTCTGGGACGTCGGCGACCGCTCCATGGTGTTGACCACCGACTTCTTCACCCCGATCGTGGACGACCCGGCGACCTGGGGCCGCATCGCCGCGACCAACGCCGCCAGCGACGTCTTCGCCATGGGCGCGACCCCGGTGGTGGCCCTCAACCTCGTGGGCTGGCCGGCGGATCGCGACATCGCCGAGCTGCGCGCCGTCCTGGGCGGGGCGCGTGAGGCGGCCTCGACCGGTGGATGGATGGCGGTCGGCGGCCACTCCATCGACAGCCCCGAACCCTTCTTCGGCCAGGCGGTGCTCGGCGAGACCTCGACACCGCCGCTGACGCAGGCAGGGGGACGTCCCGGCGACGTGCTCGTCCTGACCGGGCCGATCGGCACCGGCATCGTCGTGACGGCGGCGAAACGCTCCCCCGTCGAGGCCGTGCAACCGGGCGGGGCGCTGCACGAGTCGCACGAGGCCGCGGTCGGGGTCATGACCCGGCACAACCGGGACGCGGCCGCGGCGGCACGGGACGCAGGGGTCCACGCCGCCACGGACGTCACGGGCTTCGGGTTGCTCGGGCACCTGCACCGCGTCGCCAGCGCCTCGGGCGTCTCCGCGGTGGTGGATCCGGCAGGGGTGCCGCTGCTGCCGGGTGTGCGAGAGCTGCTCGACGCTGGCCACGTTCCCGGCGGGACGCGACGCAACGTCGAAGCCGTCCGGTCCCGGGCCGGGGTGGACGGTGACGAGGCCACGCTGACGCTGCTCGCCGACGCGCAGACCTCCGGCGGGCTGCTGCTGGCCTGCCCCCCGGCGACCGTCGACGACCTCTGCAGTGACCTCGTCGCCGGGGGCGACGTGGCCGCCGTCATCGGTCGCCTGGAGTCCGGGCGGGCCGGGACGATCCGGCTGGCGTGATCCGGCGCCGGTCCCCCTCGCGGAGGGTTGCCCCGAGCCGGTCGAGCAGCTCCATCCACGGGACGGCGTGCTTGCGCGTGATGCCGAGCGCGTCGCGGGCCTCGGCCACGGTGAACGCGCCGACCCGTTCCTCCAGCTCACGCAGGCGGGCAAGGACGAGGTCGACGGCGGCAGGCAGGAACCCGTAGGGGCCACTGCGCAGAACCTGCCGGTTGCGCACCAGCCGGTCGAGGTCCGCGGCCGGCACCTGCGCCTCGGCGGCGAGGTCGTCGAGCGGGGCGGGGGCCAGCGGGGCGGCGCGCAGCGCGGCGTGCAGTCTGGCCAGCGCCCGTTGCCGGTCGGCGTCGAGGTCCGCTCCCCGGTCGGCCAGGACCATCCGGGTGTCGCGGCGCACGACGCCGTCGAGGTCGGCGAGCACCGCCCGGACCACGGGGGCCGGCACGCGCGTCGCCGACGCCACGCCGGCCACGACCTCGTCGACCGCGCGCCCCGGCGGTCCCGCTCCGTCGAGCAGCTCCCGGGCGGCGGTGGCGAGCCGGTCGCGGGCGGCACGCGTCACGACGTGCCCGGCGACCGCTCCCTCACCGGCCGCGGGGTCCGCGAGCGCGACCGTGATGCGGGCGGCCGGGACCACACCGCCGTCGGCGTCGGCGAGGGCCGTCGCGGGATCGGGCGCCGTGCGGAGGCCGGCCAGGACGCGAGCCCGGTCCTCGCGGGCACGTCGTCCGCGGGGTCGGGGCGGCGGGGCGGGGTCGAGGACCACGCCTCCACCTGCGACCACCCGTCGCCCCGCGTCGCGCAGCACCACGCGGTCGCCGTGGACCAGCGGGACCGGGCGGGCCAGGCGCAGCGCGACGGGCCCATCGGCGCCAGCGACCAGCGGTTGGCGGTCGAGCGGGGCGACCTCGACCTCGACGTGGGTGCTGCCGACGTGGAGCACCCACGCCCCGCGGTCCCCGATGCCGGGCGCGTGCTGGCTGTGGACCCAGGCGTCCACGCGGGTCGTGGCCGGCGCGTGGCGGCCGAGGGCCCCGGCCACCAGGCGGTCGCCGCGCTCGGCGGCGACGTCGGCGAGGTCCACCGCGACCCGCGCCGGGGCGATGGCACGGTCCACGCTCCGTCCATGGCACTGCAGCCCGCGGACCCTCCCGGTCCGCCCGTGCGGCGACACGGTGACGCGGTCCCCCACGGCCAGGGCGCCCGCGGCCAGCGTGCCCGCCACGACCAGGCCCCGCCCCTCCACGCGGAAGGCCCGGTCGACCCACAGGCGGGGCTCCCCGTCCCCCGCCGGGGCGACCGACAGTGCACCCAGCGCGTCACGCAGCTCGTCGAGGCCGCGTCCGACGGTGGCACTGACGGGCACCACCGTGGGGGGGTCGCCCACCGCGGCAAGCCGTCGGCGCACGTCGTCGGCCACGGCAGCGACGCGCGACTCGTCGACGAGGTCGGTCTTGCTGACCGCCACGACGGGGATCGGCACGTCGAGGTGGGTCGCGGCCCGGACGTGGTCCTCGGTCTGGGGCATCCAGCCGTCGTCGGCCGCCACGACGAGCAGGGCGTGCGTGGCACCGGCCAGCCCCACCACCGTGTTGCCGAGGTAGTCGACGTGGCCGGGCACGTCGGTGACCGCGACGGGGCGGGGGCCGTGCAGCACCAGGTGGCCGAGGTCGACCGTCAACCCACGTGCCTGCTCGGCCTGTCGCCGATCGGTGCGCGAGCCGGTCAGCGCCCCGGCCAGGGCGCTCTTGCCGTGGTCGACGTGACCGGCCAGGGCCAGCACGACCTCGGCCCGCCCGACCACGACGCCGGGCGCGCTCATGCCAGCACGCGGCGGAGCACGGCGCGAAGGTGGTCGTCGTGGGCCGGGGGGACGGTGCGCAGGTCGAGCACGAGGACGCCGTCGTCGACGCGCCCCACGACCGGCGGGTCGGCGTCGGCCAGGGCGTCCGCGAGCTCCTCGGCGTCCCCGGTGAGCGCGACACCCGCGGACGGGACGGCGACGCCGGGCAGCGTGCCGCCACCCACGACCGCCTCGAGGTCCACGGGGCGCAGCCGGTCGGAGCCGACGGCCGCCACCAGGGCATCGGCCCGCGCGGCGAGGGTGGCGACAGGCACCTGCAGCATGTGCCACGTCGGCAGCTCGTCGATGCGGTCGCGCCGGTAGGCGTCGAGCGTGGCCTCGAGGGCCGCGAGCCGGACCTTGTCGACCCGCAGCGCGCGTGCCAGCGGGTGGGACCGGCACGCCTCCACGGCCGCGTGCGTCCCCACGAGCAGTCCGGCCTGCGGGCCACCGAGCAGCTTGTCCCCGGAGGCCACGACCACGTCGGCGCCCTCGGCCAGGGCTCCGGCCACCGTGGGCTCGTCGGCGCCCGGGGGCAGCGGCAGGCGGTCGTCCAGCACGCCGGACCCCACGTCGTGGACGAGCGCGACGCCGGCGCCGTGGGCGACGCGGGCCAGCTCGGCCCCGTCGGGGCGGGCGGTGAACCCCTCGACCCGGAAGTTCGACGGGTGCACGCGCAGGAACGCCACGACGTCCGGGTCCGCCGCGACCGCGGCGGCGTAGTCCTCCGCCCGCGTCCGGTTGGTGGTCCCGACCTCGGTCAGCCCCACGCCGGCGGCCTCGACGATGGCCGGGAGTCGGAAGGACCCGCCGATCTCGACCAGCTCGCCGCGGGAGACGGCGACCCGCCGACCGCCGGCCACCGCCGCCAGGGCCAGCACCAGCGCCGCCGCGCCGTTGTTGACCACGAGCGCGTCCTCGGCGCCGACCAGGTCCCGCAGCAGCTCGGCGGCGTAGGCCCCGCGCCGTGACCGTCGGCGCCGGTCGAGGTCGTACTCGACCGTGCTCGGACCCGCCGCGGCCACCATGGCGGCGATCGCGGCGTCCCCGAGCGGGGCGCGCCCCAGGTTGGTGTGCAGGACGACGCCGGTGGCGTTGACCACGTCGCGCGTACGCGCACGACGGGCCCGGACGAGCGCCTGCCCGGTGGCGTCGGCCAGCTCGTCCTCGCTGGGGACGGGGGCGCCCTCACCGACCGCCGTCCGTGCCCGGTCCAGCTCGTCGCGCAACGCGACGACCACCGTGTCGTGGCCGTGGGTGGCGACGAGCTCGCCGACGGCGTCGAGGGCCAGGAGCGCCGTGACGCTGGGCAGCCGGGCCCGCGGGTCCGCGGTCATCGTGGGTCCTCGTCGCGGCGACGGCAGGGGTCGGTGGCCACGATAGACACGGCACGGCCCGACGCCCGCGGTGCGAGCCGGTCAGGCGTCCAGCAGCTCACGCATCCGGACCGCCTCACGCGGGGCGTGCCCGCCCATGTCGTTGTCGAAGTACACGTAGACGTCACGTTCCTGCCGCCGCGGCGGGACCCGGTCCGTGATGCGGCGCGCGTCGTCGGGTTCCTCGCCCGCGTGCCAGGTGCGGACGCGGTCGGCCCAGTGGCGCAGGCCGTCCTCGCCGTAGGCACTGCCGTAGACCTCCTCGGGACCGTGGAGCCGGACGTACACGAACCCGGCGGTCACCTCCTCGACGTAAGGCCACGTGGCGGCGTGGGAGCAGGCCAGCGCCACGCCGTGACGCCGCAGGGCGCGGACGACCTCGGCGTCCAGCCACGACTCGTGCCGGACCTCGACGACGTGGCGGAGGCGGTGGGCGGTGTCCGGGCCGTAGGCCGGCTCGTCGATGCGGTCGTCGTGGCGCCCCGCCAGCGAGCGGGCGTCCTCGGTGTGGTGCGGCAGCAGGTCGAGGAACGCCTCGAGCCGGTCGACGTCGACGTGGAGGTTCGGCGGCAGCTGCCACAACAGCGGCCCGAGCCGGTCGTCGAGCTCGAGCACCCCCTGGGCGAAGAAGTTGGCCAGGGGTGCCTCGGCGTCCCGCAGCTTCTTGTTGTGCGTGATGAACCGACTGCCCTTGACGGCCATGACGACGTCGGGTCCGACGGTGTCGCGCCAGGACCGGAACGTCTTCGCCGACACGAGTCCGTAGAAGGTCCCGTTGACCTCCAGGGTGTCGACCTGCTCGGCCGCGTACCTCAGGTGTTGGGTCTTCGGCAGGCCCGGCGGGTAGAACTCCCCTCGCCAGTCGTCGTAGTCCCATCCCGACAACCCGACACGGATGGTGCCCATCGGGTCCTCCGATCGTCCATGAACGTGGGTGGTCCGGGTTCGGGGCGAGCGGCGAACCGTCTGCGCGCGCGAGACTGGCCATGAGGACGAGCGAGGGAGGACACGTGGCGAGCGAGACGACCGAGGCCGGGCACGGCAGCGGGTCTCCGACGGCGCTGCTGGCGCTCGGGGCGCTGGGTGTGGTCTACGGCGACATCGGCACCAGTCCCCTCTACGCCATGCGCGAATCCATGGAGGGCACGGGCCACCGGCTCGAGGTGCTCGAGCCCAACGTCCTCGGGATCCTGTCGCTGATCGTGTGGTCCCTGATCATCGTGATCTCGATCAAGTACCTCGTCTTCGTGATGCGGGCCGACAACGAGGGCGAGGGCGGGATCCTGGCCCTCACCTCCCTCATCCCGATCTCGTCCGAACCCCGCAAGCGTCGCCGGGCCATGATCCTGCTGGGCCTGTTCGGCACCGCCCTGCTGTACGGCGACGGCATGATCACCCCGGCCATCTCCGTGCTGTCCGCCATCGAGGGCACCGAGATCGCCGCGCCACAGATCTCCGAGTACGCCGTCCCCATCGCGGGCGTGATCCTCGTGGGGCTGTTCGTCGTGCAGCGCTACGGCACCGGCGGTGTGGGGCGCGTGTTCGGGCCCGTGATGGTCGTCTGGTTCTCCACGCTCGGCGTGCTGGGGATCGTGCAGATCGTCCAGCACCCGCGCGTGCTCGTCGCGGTCAACCCGCTGTACGGAGCGCAGTTCTTCGCCGACAACGGCATGACCGGCTTCCTCGCCCTGGGGTCGGTCTTCCTGGTGGTGACTGGCGGCGAGGCCCTGTACGCCGACATGGGCCACTTCGGCCACCGGCCCATCGGCGTGGGGTGGTTCGGGTTCGTCCTTCCCGGCCTGCTGCTCAACTACTTCGGGCAGGGCGCGCTGCTGATCTCCACCCCCGCCGCGATCGACAACCCCTTCTACCGGATGGCCCCGTCGTGGGGGACGATCCCCCTGCTGATGCTCGCCACCCTGGCCACGGTGATCGCGTCGCAGGCCCTGATCTCCGGGGCGTTCTCGCTGACGATGCAGGCCTCGCAGTTCGGCTACCTGCCACGCATGAAGGTCGTCCACACCTCCGCGACGGAGCGCGGCCAGATCTACGTCCCCGCCGTGAACTGGCTGCTGATGATCGCGTGCGTGGGCCTGGTGATCGGGTTCCGGACCTCCACGGCGCTGGCGGCCGCCTACGGCGTGGCGGTGACCATGACGATGGTGATCACGACGCTGCTGTACTACCTGGTGGTCCGCGACCGCTTCAAGTGGTCGCTGCTGGCGGCGGCGTCGCTGTGCGGCTTCTTCCTGCTCGTCGACCTGGCCTTCTTCGGCGCGAACATCGAGAAGGTCCCCCACGGCGGGTGGTTCCCGATCGTCGTCGGCGGCATCGTCTTCACCGTCCTGACCACCTGGTACACGGGGCGCAACATCGTGCGCGATCGCACCCGTCGTGGTCGCACGCCGATGGACGCGTTCCTCGGGCACCTGATGGAGAACCCACCGCAGCGGGTCGAGGGCACCGCCGTGTACATGTTCGGCACGCCCCGGATGGCACCTCCGGCCCTGCTCTACAACGTGCGCGCCAACCACGTGCTGCACGAGCGCATCCTCTGCGTCAGCGTCATGACCGACCGGGTCCCTCGCCGCCATCCGGTCGAGCGGGTCGTCACCGAGGACCTCGGCCATGGCTTCACCGCCATCGAGCTGCACTACGGGTTCCTCGAGCAGCCGAACGTCGGCCGCGACCTCCGGGACCACTGCGGCGTCGACAACCGCGAGACGACCTACTTCCTCGGCAAGGAGTCGGTGGTGGTCACCGAACGCCCCGGCATGGCGATGTGGCGCGAGCACCTGTTCGCGTTCATCCGGCGCAACGCCACGTCGGCGGCCGCCTACTTCAACCTGCCGACCGACCGCGTGATCGAGATCTCGACCCAGGTCGAGCTGTAGGGCTCACCCGGCCGGCGTGAACGAGGTGATGGTCCAGCCGATCTCGTCGTCGATCGGCGTTCGGGATGGGGTCGAGGTCGACCACCTCCGGGTGGCCGTCGTCGGCGACCACCAGCTGCCGCACCTCGCCCCCGCCGTCGACCGTCTCGCGGAGACGGTCGAGGATCTCGACCATGGTCGGGGCCAGCTCCGGCGTGACGTCGCCGATCGCCTGCCCGGGTGCGTCGAGGACCTCGACGTCGACACGCTCGCCGTCCTCGACGGTCACGTGGAAGGTGCCGGACGGGCAGAAGCAGCTCACCCGGACATCCATCGTGTAGTCCGACGGAGGCGTCCAGGCCAGCACCTGCGCGACGGCCGGGTCACGTGGCGGGGCGGGGTCGCGAGCCAGGGTCATGAGCCAGACGGCAGCGCCGACCAGCAGCACGACGGCGACGACCACGGCGAGTGGACGGGTCACGGGCACCTCCGACGACGGCGTGCTCGTGGGACGCCGTCCG
>CAWCLK010000001.1:0-26943 GCA_963796225.1 uncultured bacterium | reverse complement strand
GTGCCCGCCGAATCGAGCTGACCCGTGCGGCGCTGCGCGAGACGCTGGTCGACGACCCGGACGCCCTCGAGCGCTTCCGCCCCGTCGTCGAGTCCCTGTCCGACGAGTTCGACCTCGTCGAGATCGCCCTTGCGGCCCTCGCACTGGCCCACGACGCCGACACCGGGCCGGAGGACGAGGAGGAGCTGCCCGACGTGCGCATGCGCCAGGACCGCTCCACCGGTGGCGGCGGCGGGCCGAAGGCTCCGCGCCCCCCGTCGACGGGGATGACGCGGCTGTGGATCAGCGCGGGGCGCAACCTCGGCATCCGGCCCAAGGACCTCGTCGGCGCCATCGCCGGCGAGACCCGCCTGACGGGACGCGACGTCGGGGACATCCAGATCGCCCAGCGGTTCTCGCTGGTGGAGGTCCCCGAGGACGCCGTGGACGAGGTGATCGGTGCCCTGCGCACCTCCAGCGTCAAGGGCAAGAAGGTGGCGGCCCGCCGCGACCAGAAGCCGAGCTGATCCCCGTCAGGGCAGGGGTCGCTGCGTCAGCCCCCCGCGCCGGATCCGCCCCCGACGGCCACCCTGCGCCTGCGCCTCGGCGTCGGCGGCCTGCACCTGCTCGATGCGTCGCCGGAGCACGAACTCCTCCAGCACGATCTTGACCATGGCCGCGATCGGCAGGGCGAGCAGCGCCCCGATGGGGCCGGCCAGCACGCCACCGGCCAGCAGGGCGATGATCCCCGTCGCTGGCCTGATGTCGATCGCCTCCTTCATCACCCGGGGCACGATCACGTAGTTCTCGACCTGCTGGTAGACGATGATCAGCAGGGCCGCACCCACCATCGTCCCCACACCCTCCAGCGCGGCGACCGCGATCACGACGACCGCCCCGACGGTGGCCCCGACGGCCGGCACCACGTCGGTGACCGCCACGAAGACGGCCAGGGTGATGGCGTAGGGCACCCCGAGCAGGGAGAGCCCGACGAACGCGACCACCCCGGCGATCACGCTGACCAGCAGGTTGCCGGCCATGTAGTTCGCCATCAGGTCGGTGGACCGGTTGAGGACGTAGAGCAGGTCCTCACGCTGCCCCGGGCGCACCAGCCGGACGATCCACCGCTTGGCGTCCGGCACCGACAGCGCGAAGTAGGGCGTCAGGATCAGCACGAGCCCGAGCTGGAAGGCGGCGGTGCCGATGCCGCGAGCGACTGCGACGAGCCCGCCTGGCAACGCGTCCTGCAACGTCGCGAGACGGTCCAGGACACCGAACTGGTCCTCGATGTCCGAGATCACGCCCGAGCCGTACTGGATCTCGTCCACGAAGGACGGGATCGCGTCGGCCAGCTCGCCGAGCTGCGTCAGGATCATCGGCACCAGCAGGATCGCCAGTCCCACGGCGACGGCCAGCCCGGCGACCATGATCGCGGCCATGGCCAGGCCGCTGGTCACCCCCCGGGTCTCCAACCAGCGGATCGTGGGTTGCAGGCCGATCGCCAGCACGGCGGAGGCCAGCACCACCAGCAGCACGCTCTCCAGCGCGACGACCAGGCGCAGGGCCACCACCAGGGCGACCACCATGGCGGCGGCCTTCAGCCAGTACGTGGCCGGCGGGAACGACAGGACGGGTGCGGACGCGTCCTCGCCGCCCCGCGGCACCCCGTCACCGTCCGGCCTGGCGTGGGTGCCGGGTCGTTGGTCCATGCCCTCCGCCCGCTCCGGGGTTCGGCGTTACAGGATCCCGGCGTTGATGGCCTCGGCCACTGCTCCGGCCCGGTTGCGCACGCCCAGCTTCGTGTACAGCTCCTGGGCGTAGGCCTTCACGGTCCGCTCGGTGATGCCGAGCTGGTCGCCGATCTCGCTGTTGGTCATGCCCTCGGCGATGAGCTGCAGGACCTCGGTCTGGCGCGGCGAGAGGGCCGGGCCGGTCTCCTCGGCCTCGGGCACCTGCAGCATCATGGTGGTGGTCTCGTCGCTGGTCGCGGCCGCGGCGACGGGGTTCTCGAGCACCGCCTCGCTGGTGCCGACGGTGAGTCGGTCACCGTGCACGAGGGTGCAGGACCCGGTGACGGACTCGCCGTTGACGGTCGTGCCGCCGGACGAGCCGAGGTCGGTGACCAGGATCGTGGTCTCGCCGGTGCGGGTGATGCGTGCGTGGACGCGTGAGACACCGGGGTCGGCGATGACGTAGTGGTTGTCGTCGCGACGGCCGAGCGTGCCCTCCTCGTGCTCCAGCCGCAGCGTGACGCCGGCGGCGGGGCCGCTGGTGAAGCGCAGCGACGGGACGGGCATCACCTTCTTGGCGCGCGAGGGTTCGGGGATGGTGGCGGACATGCACGGCTCCCTGGAGGTGTGGTCGCGGGACCGCCATGTGGCGGGATCCCGACGGCGAGTGTCACCCCCCGTTCGGAGCTGCCGACGTATGGCCTTCGGCCGTTCGGCCACCGGACCCCGGATGACCGGGCCGTTCGTCCCTGCCCGCCCCGCGAGCGCGGCGGGCATGCTGGGACGCGAGGCACTGGCCGGCGCCCGGTGGCGCCCCCGCGGTCCACCGCACCCTCGCTCTGCGGCGGAGGTGACCCCGTCGGTCCGTCTGGCGGGGAAGGGGTTCGACACCCCCCGGTGCCACTCGTGCGCGTCCTCAGGCGGTGCCGAGGTCGCCGTCGAGCTCGTGCCCCCGGGTCTCCGGCAACCACGCCAGCGGCAGCGCCCCGAGCGCCACGGCCACGGCGAGGATCCGAGCAGCGCCCCCGAACCCGCCGGTGACGTCGGCGAGCACCCCGAAGGCCGCCAGGCCCGCGACGGCCCCCAGCACCCCGGACGCCGCGGCCCAGCCGGCCACCGTGGCGCGGATGGAGGTCGGGAACGCCTCGGCCGCGAGCGCCCCGACCGGCGTCCCGAACGCGGCGGCGGCCGCCAGCGAGACGAGGTAGCCGACGACGAGCAGGGGCAGCGACCCGGTGTAGGCGGTGGCGAGCCCACCTGCCGTGACCACCAGGGCGAGTGCGGCGGCGGGGCGCCGGCCCGCCCGGTCGGCCAGCCACCGGCCGGTCAGCAGTCCGAGCGCCCCGACCGGACCCGCGGCGAGCACGAGCGTGGCGGTGGTGGTCGTCGAGGCGCCCAGGATCTGCTCGGCGTAGACCACGACGTAGGTGAACCCGGGGCCGGTGGCCAGGCTCAGTGCGGCGGTGGTGACCAACAGCAGTGCGAGCCGTCCCCGGTGGGCGGCGGGCACCGTGCCCAGCACCCGGGCCCGACGGGAGGCCGGGCGGCTGGCGACCCGCGTGTAGACGGCGGGCTCCTCCAGCGACCGGGCCAGCCACGGCAGCACGACCAGCGGCACGAGCACCAGCGAGGTGGTGAGTCGGTAGGAGGCGCCGGACAGCGCCCCGCGGAGCAACGGCACCACGCCGGCGCCGAGCCCGTACGACGCGCCGATCAGGGCCAGTGCCCACGACCGATGGCGGGAGGTGGTCTCCTCGGCGGCCACCACGCCGGCGAGGTTGTTGACCGTGGACAGGAAGGGCCGGGCGAGCGCCACGGCCGCGACCCACCACCAGAAGCCGGGGGCCACCGCCCCGAGGGCGGTCATGGCGAGCCCCACGGCCATGGCCCCGAGCAGCGTCCCCCGGCGCCCGAGGCGATCGGCCAGGGCACTGGCCGGCAGGGCCCCGAGCGAGGCCAGCCGGATGCAGGCCAGGGCCACGCCGAGGGTGGTGCCGGTCAACCCGATCTGGGCGGCGACGTCCTGGCCCGCCCCGGGAGCCCCGAACGTGCGGGCCACGTCCCCGATCACCGCGGTCACCGCGAACCCGGCCAGGCCACTGGCCGCCGAGGCGCCGGCCGCAGCCACCAACGACGGTGTCAGCCAGGCGAGGCGGCCGGGCTGGCGGGTCGACGTCGGTGTGCTCGAGAGGTCCTCGGGGCGAGGTGGGAACGGCGGCGACGCTAGCGCTGGGTCGCGACCGGGCCGCGCTCCCGGCACCCTGTGCGCCCCACCCCTGCCCGCACCCCCACCGCCGAGGTCCCGCCCGTGATCCTGCTGCTGCTCGGCGCCGTCCTGGCGGCCGTGTCGCTGTGGAGCGTCTCGATCGGGGCGCTGCTCGAGGTCCGGCGGGAACGGCAGCGCGACCTCACCTCGCTGTGCCGCGCGTGGGTGCCCCTCGCGGGCGGCGACCGGCTCTACCGGTGCGGGGCGACGACCGTGCCGGGGCGCGACCACTGCCCCACCCACGCGTCGCCGAGCCGGCGCAACGCCGCCGCCACCCATCCGGAGGCCGAGCGGGTCGAGGCGACCCGCCAGTGGGCCGACGCCCGCCGCAAGATGCGGTGGGGCATCCCCCTGGCGTCGGCGACCCTGGTGGCGTCGGTGGCGGCCCTGGCGGTCTGGCTGTGAGCGACCCGCACCTGTCCCCCGCGGACCGCGCAGCGCTGGACGCCGAGATCACGCGGCGGCGGGACCGGACGGTGGCCCGCGTCCGGCAGCTCGAGCGCGACGTCGCGGCACTGGTCGACGCCACCCATGACAGCCCGGACGACGAGCACGACCCCGAGGGCGCCACCATCGGCTTCGAACGAGCCCAGGCCACCACGTTGCTCGCCGACGCCCGGGCGCAGCTCGGGGCGCTGGACCGGGCCGCCGTCGCCCTGGACGCCGGCACCCTCGGCCGGTGCGAGGTGTGCGGCGGGGCGATCGCCGTGGACCGCCTGCTCGCCCGCCCCACGGCCCGCCGGTGCGTGGGATGTGCTGACTGACCGGGCCAGACGTGGTGCACGGGGACGTCGCGTCGGGCACGATGCGGCATCGAGGGAGGGAGCACCATGGGACGCCTGCCGTTGTTCGACGCCGCGTGGCTGCTGATGGAGTCCAGGGAACGGCCGATGCACGTCGGCGGGCTGCAGCTGTTCGACCGGCCCGCCGACGCGCCCGAGGACTGGCTGCAGCAGGTCGTCCACCGCGCCATGGAGCACGACGCGCCCCGCCCGCCGTTCGACCAGGTGCTCAAGCGGCCCTACGGCCGGCTCGGGACCTTCGGCTTCGAGGCTGACGACGTCGAGATCGCCTACCACGTCCGGCACCTGGCGCTGCCCGCGCCGGGCCGGATCCGCGAGCTGCTGTCGTTCTGCTCCAACGTGCACAGCCACACGCTGGACCGCCACCGCCCACTCTGGGAGATGTACCTCATCGAGGGGATCGAGGACGACAAGGTCGCGCTGTTCACCAAGGTCCACCACTCGCTGCTCGACGGCGTCGCGGCGATGCGCCAGATGCTGCAGGCGTTCACGCCCGACCCGACGGACCGCGACGTCCCGCCCCCGTGGGCGACACGCCCCGTCGCGTCGACCGCCGAGCGCGCCACGGACGACCCCGGCCCGGCCGGGGTGCTCAAGCGGGCCGGGAGTGCGGCGGGGAAGGTCGGGGCGGCCACCGGCGCGGCGATCGGGGCGGGCCGGGCCCTGGTGGACCAGGCCCGCAAGGCACGGCACGACGAGGCCGAGGTGCTGCCGTTCCAGGCGCCCGCGACGATGATCAACGTCCGGCTCACCTCGACCCGCCGTTTCGTCGCGCAGGACTACTCGCTGGCCCGGATCCGCGGCGTCGCGAAGGCCACGGGGTCCACGGTCAACGACGTCGTGCTGGCCATGTGCGGCGGGGCGCTGCGGAGCTACCTGCAGGCCCACGACGGGCTGCCCGACGAGCCACTCATCGGCTTCGTGCCCGTGTCGATCCGGCCCAACGACGACTCGGATCGCGGCAACGCGCTGTCCTTCGTGCTGTGCAACCTCGCCACGCACCTGCCCGACCCCGTCGAACGGCTCGAGCTCGTGAAGCGGTCCATGGACGCGGCCAAGGCGCGCATGTCCCGGATGAGCACCGCCGAGCTGGCCGACTACGCGATCGCGCTGACCTCGCCGCTGGTCGCGGGCAACGTCCTCGGGATCTCGGGGCGTGTCCGTCAGCCCGATCTTCAACGTGGTGATCTCGAACGTCCCGGGCCCGAGCCAGGAGCTGTACTGGAACGGCGCGCGCATGGCCGGCCTGTACCCCGCCTCGCTGCTGCAGGACGGCTACGCGCTCAACATCACCCAGACCAGCTACTGCGACCAGATGGCCTTCGGGATCACGGCGGACCGCACCGCCCTGCCCAGCGTCCAACGCCTCATCGACCACCTCGCCGAGGAGCTCGACGCCCTCGAGGCCGCCGCCGGGCTGAGCCGTCCCGCACCGCTCAAGCGACCCGGGTCTGCCGCCGACAGTGAGACGGTGGGGGGTGACAAGGAGAGCCGACCGTGAGCCGCCTGGACCGTGCCGTCCGGCGAGTGCGCCAGCACCTCGACCGGTACGAGTACCTGCTCGCCTCCGCCTGGGGCGTGGAGGCCGACGGCCGTCGTGCCCGCGTCGTCGTGGTCACCGACAAGCGCGTCGTCGTCGGCTGGCGTCGTCCCTCCCCGCCGGAGGTGCTGTCCGCCGGCACGACCGCCGTGTACGACCGGGCCGAGGGTCGCCTGACGCTGCTCGACGGCGACACGACCGTCCGGTTGCGGGACGTCGACCCGCGTGAGGGGCGGCAGGTCGTCGCGCTGCTCGACCGCGCCCACGAGCGCCCGCTGGCCGAACGCATCGGCGACCCGTTCCACGTCCGCGTGCTCGAGGCGTAGTCACACGGCAGGATGGCGCCCCCGATCCCGGAGGCGCCGTGGCCCGCTCGAGCACCTGCACCTTCTCCAACGCCCGCGACGAGCAGCTGTCCGCACGGCTCGAACGGCCCGACGGGCCGGTGTACGCCACCGCCGTGTTCGCGCACTGCTTCACGTGCTCGAAGGACCTGCGGGCAGCGCGGCGGGTGGCACGCGCCCTGGCGGACCGGGGCATCGCCGTGCTGTCCTTCGACTTCCCCGGCCTCGGATCGAGCGAGGGGGACTTCGCCGCCTCGACGTTCTCCTCCGACGTGGACGACCTCGTGGCCGCCGCCGGCTACCTGGGCGACACCATCGCCCCGCCGAGCCTGCTGGTGGGCCACTCCTTCGGCGGCGCTGCCGCGCTGGTCGCGGCGGCACGCGTCGAGGGGATCGCGGCGGTGGCGACCATCGGGGCGCCGGCCGATCTCGACCACGTCGTCGACCTCTTCGCCGACGACCTCGACACCATCCGTGAGCGGGGCGAGGCCGAGGTCACCCTGGGGGGACGGCCCTTCACGATCCGGTCCAGCTTCGTCGACGACCTCGAGGCCCACCGGCTGACCGACGTGGTCGCCGGCCTCGACGCTGCCCTGCTGGTCCTGCACGCACCCCTGGACGACACGGTCGGGGTGGACAACGCCCGCGTGCTGTTCGAGGCCGCCCGCCACCCCAAGAGCTTCGTGTCGCTGGCCGACGCCGACCACCTGCTCACCGACGAGGCCGACGCGCGCTACGCCGCCGAGGTCGTCGCCGCCTGGGCCAGCCGGTACCTGCCGGACGTGCCGCTCGAGGTCGAGGCGGCGGAGGCCACGACGCCGGCTCCCCTGCCGCGGGGCGCGGGCAGCTACGCCGACGACACCGCGGTGGCCCGGACCACCACGGGGTTGTCCTCCCGTGTGGCCACCCGCGGCTTCCTCCTGCAGGCGGACGAGCCACGATCGGTCGGTGGGACCGAGACGGGCCCCACCCCGTACGACTACCTCGGTGCCGCGCTGGCCGCCTGCACCTCCATGACGCTGCGGATGTACGCGGACCGCAAGGAGCTGGCGCTCGACGAGGTCGTCACCACCGTGCGATTCGAGCGCGTGCACGCCGACGACTGCGCCTCGTGCGAGCACCGCGACGGCCACATCGAGCAGTTCACACGCACCGTGGCCGTCCGCGGCGACCTCGACGCCGCCGACCGGGACAAGCTCCTGTCGATCGCCAATCGCTGCCCGGTGCACCGCACGCTCAGCGGGCAGATCGAGATCCGCACGGTGCTGGCCGACGACGCGTGACCTGCGAGACTCCCCCGCCATGAGTGCACCCCTGGACCTGACCTTCGTCACCTCCGCCGACGTCGTCGGCGCACTGCCCACGTCACGGGCCGAGGTGGCCGTGGCGGGGCGCAGCAACGTCGGCAAGTCGTCGCTGCTCAACGCACTTGCCGGCCGGCAGGGCCTGGCTCGGACCTCGAGCACGCCGGGCCGCACCCGGCTGCTCAACCAGTTCGCCCTCGCCGGCGGCGGCACGCTGGTCGACCTGCCCGGGTACGGCTACGCGAAGGCGTCGAAGGTCGACCGGGCCGGGTGGCAGCGCCGCATGGAGCAGTACCTGGTCGAGCGCGACGGCCTGCGCATGGTGCTGCTGCTGGTCGACGGCGAGGTCGGGCCCACCGCGCTGGACCTCGACATGCTGGCGTGGCTGCGCCAGCACGACGTCCCCCACACCGTCGTGGCCACCAAGCACGACAAGGTCAAGAGCTCGCGGCGCGAACGGCGCAAGCGGGACGTGGCCGAGGCGTGCGGGCTGGAGCGGGGCGAGGTCGTCTGGGTCAGTGCCCAGACGAAGGTCAACCTCGACCACCTCCGGGCGCTGGTGCGCGACTGGTTGGCCTGACCCTCACACGTCCGGCGGCGCCCCGGCCAGGTGCACCCGCCCCGACAGCAGCAGGGCGCGTGGCCGCGCCGGCCGGCCGCCGGCGCTCGGGTCGATCCCGATGATCTCGCGCCCGCCCACCCGCGTGATCACGTGGCCCAGGTCGTCGATGCTGGTGGAGTCCCGCAGCTCCGGAGGAACCCGCCGCCCCTTCGACGGCGGCAGCAGTGGCTGGGCGTGGCCGTGGACCTGCGAGAACGGCACGTCGCCGCCCATCTGCGCGTGGACTAGCCAGGGCGACCGCAGCTCCTGCTTGGGTTCGGTCCACGCCACGCCCGGGTCCGCGTCGCGCGCCGCCATGACCCCCGGCTGCAGCACGTGGGCGGCGTGGGCCGTGGGGTCGGCCAGCGCCCCCACCGCCCCCACGTGGTCGGGTTCGCCGAGGGCACGCCAGGCCCGCACCGTCAGACCACCATGACTGACCAGCACCGGGCCCCGACGCCGGTCGTCCACGGCCACGGCGGGGCGCAGGAATCCCTCCTGCCACCACTCCCCCAGCCGGGCCCCGACGCGCGCGTCGATCGGCGGCACCCAGAACGACGTCCCGCCGGGCACGTACTGGGCCTCGTGGTTGCCCACCAGCTGCACCCACCGCCCCGTGCGCCGGAACAGCGCGTCCACCACCGCGACGACCAGCTCGCTGACGGGGCCCTTGTGCACGAGGTCGCCGACCTGGACGACGACGAGGTCGTCCGGCCAGCTGACCCGTCGCGGGACGTTGCGGTCGTCCACCTCGACGCCCAGCTCGGCCAGCGTCGTCAGCAGCGGTTTCAGGTGGCCGGACAGGTCGCCGAGGACGGCGATGCGGGGCGCCTCGAGGACGTGCCGGTCGGTCACGCCGACAGCTGCGCCTCGATCGCCTCGACCACGGCGGGATCCTCCGGCGTGGTCGCCGGCCGGAACCGAGCGACCACGTCGCCGTCACTGGTGAGCAGGAACTTCTCGAAGTTCCACTGGACGTCCCCGGCCTCGCCGTCGGCGTCGGGCGCGTCGGTCAGCACCTCGTAGACCGGGTGGCGCTGCTCGCCGTTGACGTCGACCTTCGCCATGAGCGGGAACGTGACCCCGTAGGTCGTCGAGCAGAAGGTCTGGATCTCCTCGGCCGTGCCCGGCTCCTGGCCCTTGAACTGGTTGCACGGGAACCCGACCACGGTCAGGCCGCGGTCGCCGTAGGTCTGCTGCAGGCGCTCGAGCCCCTCGTACTGCGGGGTCAGGCCGCACTTCGACGCGACGTTGACGACGAGCACGGGACCGTCGGCGTGCTCGCCGAGCGTGGTCGGACGACCGTCGAGGGTCTCGAGCGGGAGGGAGAGCAGGTCGGTCGACATGGGAGGCCTCGTGATGCGGATCGGCTGCGGGGGCAGCGACGCTACCCCGATCGATCGTGGCCCCCTGCCGGCCGCACGCCCCGGTGCGGTCTGGTTGGATCATCGGCTGCCCATCACGCAGCCGTCGAGGGAGACGACGTGACCATCCCGTCCACCATGCAGGCCGTCCTGCTCACCGGGCACGGCGGCCTCGACAAGCTCGAGGTCCACGACGACGTGCCCGTGCCCTCCCCCGGGCCTGACGAGGTCCTCGTCGAGGTCAGTGCCTGCGGCCTGAACAACACCGACGTGTGGGTGCGCGAGGGTGCCTATGGGCTCGAGGAGGACCCCGACGCCGTGTCGACCTGGCGTCGCGGCCGTTCGACGCTCGAGTTCCCGCGGATCCAGGGCACCGACACGGTCGGCACGATCGTGGCCGTCGGGGACGGGGTGGCCGACAGCCGTGTCGGCGAACGGGTGATGGTCGACTTCTCGATCTACAACCGCGAGGACGACTCGCTGGCCGACATCGACTACATGGGCCACGGCCGGGACGGCGGGTACGCCGAGTACCAGGTGGTGCCCGCCGACCACGCCCACGTCGTGCACCGCGACCTCGACGACGCCGAGCTCGCGACCTTCTGCTGCGCCTACCTGACCGGCGAGCACATGCTGGACCGCGCCCGTCTGGCCGAGGGCGAACGCATCCTCGTGACCGGGGCGTCCGGTGGCGTGGGATCGGGCATCGTCCAGCTCGCACGCGCGCGCGGGGCGATCCCCTACGCCGTCACCAGCGAGGGCAAGGCCGACCAGGTCAAGGCCATCGGCGCCGAGGACGTCGTCCTCCGAGGCAAGGGCGACCTCGTCCAGCAGGTCGAGGACATGCTCGACGGCGAGGTCATCGACGTGGTCGCCGACCTGGTCGGGGGCGACATGTTCAACGACCTGCTGCGGATCCTGCGCCCCGAGGGCCGCTACACCACCTCCGGCGCCATCGGCGGGCCCGTGGTCAAGCTCGACCTGCGCACGATGTACCTCAAGCACCTCGAGCTGCACGGGTCCTCGCAGGGCACCCGCACGGCCTTCCGCCGCCTCGTGCGCTACATCGAGGAGGAGAAGATCGACCCGATCCTCTCCGGCACCTACCCGCTCAGTCGCTTCCACGACGCCCAGACCGCGTTCATGGCCAAGAAGTACGTGGGCAACATCGTGGTCGTGCCGGACGCCAAGTGGGACGAGCACGGAGCCGCACATGCCGCGGACTGACCGCCGTCACCTGACCCTGCTCGACGCCCACTACGGCGGCGACGTCAGTCGCGTCGTGATGGCCGGCGCCTTCCACGTCCCCGGTGCCACGGCCCGCGAGAAGCGCGACTGGTTGCAGGAGCACGGGGACGGGCTGCGGAGGCTCCTGCTGTACCCGCCCTACGGCGACCCGTCGATGTGCGTCAACCTCATCGTCGACGCGGCGACGCCCGAGGCGCCGTTCGGGTACGTGATCATGGAGGCCATGGGCTACCCGCACTTCTCGGGGTCGAACTCGATCTGCGTGGTCACGGCGCTGCTCGAGACCGGCCGCATCCCCCTCGGACCGCCCGGCGAGCAGGAGGTGCTGCTCGAGGCCCCCGTCGGGCCGGTGCGGGCCGTGGCCCACCACGACGGGTCCGAGGTCCACCGCGTCACCCTGCAGGCCGACCCCGCGTGGGTGGCCGCCCGCAACCTGACGGTGTCGCTGCCGAGCTACGGCGAGGTCACCTTCGACCTCGTGTGGTCGGGATGCTTCTACGCCGTGGTCGACGCCGACGCGCACGGGTTCGCCATCTCGGCGGCCGAACGCAGCGTCATGGCCTCCTTCGCCAACGAGCTGTGCCTGACCGCCACCCACGACCTCGACCTGGTCCATCCGACGCTGGGCGACACCGGGCCGCTGTCCTTCGTCGCCTTCGCCGGCAACCTGAGGTCCAGCCTCGAGGACGGGACGACCGAGGCGGGCGCCGCGACCTACGTCCACCCGGGCGTCGTGTGCGCCTGCCCGACCGGGACCGGCACGGCAGCCCGGATGGCGCTGCTGCAGGCCGACGGGCTGATGGGCGAGGGCGACGAACTGGTCACGGTCTCCCCCACCGGTAGCCGCATGACCGGCCGGGTCCTCGGTACCGACGAGGTCCACGGCCGGACCGCCCTGCGGGCCACGGTGTCGGGGCGCGCGTTCACGCTCGGACGGCTCGAGCTGGTCGTCAACCGCGAGGACGAGCTCGTGGACCTCGATTCGGTGTGGCACCTGCTGCAGGAATCCTGAGGCGCCGCACTCCCGTCTGCGCCGTTCGGGCCATGGCCGCGAGGGGACGTTCGACCGTGTTCCGCCCCGGGGTGTGCCACGAACACGGGGCGAGCCTGCGGTGAGGAGCCACCATGAGCACGGACACGTTCGTCGCGGCGCGCGGCGCCGACCCGTCGGACTGGCGGACGGGCCTGGCGCGCTTCGGCCTGGTCGCCAAGGGCGTCCTGTACATCACGTTGGGCGTGCTGGCGTTCCAGTTCGGGCAGGGCGGCAGCGGCGGCGGGCAGGCCTCCCAGCAGAACGCGATGCAGGCCATCAAGCAGCAGCCCGCCGGCACGTGGCTGCTCGGGCTGCTCGCACTCGGGCTGCTCGCCCATGGCGTGTGGCAGCTGGTCATCACCTTCACCGGGGACCCCGTCGAGGGCAGCGAGGCCAAGAAGCGCGTCAAGTACGCCGTGAAGACGGTCATCTACCTGGCGTTGGGTGGGCTGGCCATCACGGTGCTGGTGGGCGGCGGCAGCAGCTCGGGAGGCAGCGGCAGCACGAAGGCCACCGCCACCCTGCTCGGCATGCCCGGGGGCGTCTGGATCGTGGCCGCCCTCGGCGTGATCGTGGTGGGCGTTGGCATCGCCGAGCTCGTCCGGCACGCCAAGAACACGAAGTTCATGGAGCGCATCAACCGGACCAGCCACGGTGACGTACGCCGCAACGTCCGCCGGGCGGGGCGCGCCGGGTACGCGGCGCACGCGGTGGTCACCCTGATCACGGGCGGGTTCTTCGTGGTCGCAGCCGTCCAGCACGACCCCAGCAAGTCGCGTGGCCTGTCGGGCTCGCTGCAGACGCTGTCCCAGCAGTCGTGGGGTCCGTGGCTGTTGGCCGCGGTCGCCATCGGGCTGGCGCTGTACGGCGTCTTCGCGCTGGCCGAGGCCCGGTACAGGCGCGCCGGCTGAGACGCGGTCGACCTCGGGCCACGGCGCCGCCGGCGGGCCGGCTGATCAGGCCGCGACGTCGACGACCACCGAGCCGTCGACGTCCCGGACGCGGAACGGGTGCTCCCCGCTGACGCCGACGAAGACCTGGGTGTGGCCCTCGAAGGTGCCACCGACGAGAACCTCCACGATGGTGTCGCCGACGCGCACCCGCTCAGGTCCGTCGTAGGGCGTGGCACCG
Organism: uncultured bacterium; assembly: GCA_963796225.1. Taxonomy (GTDB): domain Bacteria; phylum Actinomycetota; class Nitriliruptoria; order Nitriliruptorales; family Nitriliruptoraceae; genus CAWCLK01. The sequence goes on along the minus strand of CAWCLK010000001.1, from coordinate 13,600 downwards.
GTGTCGTCAGGCAGCCCGATGTTGGTCACGTCGACCACGAGGACCGCGTCCCCGTCCACCTCGACGGGGTCACCCGATCCCTGGTGGCGCGGGTCGTCGACGTACCGCGCGTCCCACCCGGCCGTGCCGCCGCCGGCGACGTCCAGGACCACGCGGTCGTATCCGTCGTGCTGCCCGACGCGCACGTCGGTCAACGTGACCGGGGAACCGGTGCCCTCGGCGGTGTCGGGGCGGGTGTCGGCCGCGAAGGGCGGCGTGGCGTCACCCGTGGGTGACGGGGTGGACGGCGTGGCCGTCGGGTCGTCGGTCGCCGAGCCGGTCGGGGCGCTCGGGGCCGCCGTGGGCTCCCCCGACCCGGTCGGCGGTGTGGTCGGGGCCGTCGTGTCCGTGCCGGTGGCGCACCCGGCGAGCAGGACGGCGAGGGCCAGGGCAGGAACGAGGCGTCGCATCGTGGGGTCCTCGAGGACCCGCATCTCGGTGTGGTCGGGCCCTCATCAGGATGGACGCACGAACAGCCCGCCGGGTTGCGCGGCGGGTCACCGGTCGAGCGACACCGACTCCAGGTCGGGCCCGATGGTCCGGGTGCGCTTGAGCTCGTAGAAGCCCTCGACCTGCACCATCGCCGCGAGGCCGTCCCACAGCTGCAGCGCCTGCTCGCGCTCTGGCACCGACGGGATCACGGGGCCGAAGTAGCCGCGCCACTCGCCGTCGACCTCGAAGGCGATGATCGGCGTGCCGACGTCGTCGCCCGCGACCTCCTCGGCCTGGTGCGTGCTCCGGCGCACGGCCTCGTCGAGCTCCTCGTCGTCGTACGCGGCGGCGTAGGCGGTGTCCACGCCGGCCTTGGACAGGGCGTCCTCGATGTCGAAGGTCAGGCCGTCCTCGCCGTGGTGGAAGTGCCGCCCGAACTCGAGGTAGGCGTCGCGCACCTGGTCGGCCGCGCCGTCCAGCCGCATCCGTTCGATGATGCGCAGCAGCCCGAGCGACCGGTCCATGGCGGGCTGGACCTTCTCGGCGTACTCGGGGTCGAGCTCCTTGCCCTCGTTGCGCACCTTGAGGCTGATCGGGCGCCAGTCCACCTCGAGGTCACGGTGCGGGGCGACCTCGTCGATCCAGTGCGAGGTGATCCAGCACCACGGGCAGAGCGGATCGAACCAGAAGCGGACGTGCATGGGGACAGCCATGGGGATCCTCGATCGCGGGGGAAGACGGTTGCATCTTCAACCGTCTACCCGTGCTTCGAGGGCCCACCCCGTCCTGGATCCCCGCCGTGGGGCCCGCGGGGTCACGGCCGGCCGACCGACCCCGTCGGGCCCCGGTCATGACGTCGACGTGGCACGATTCGGTGTCCCGACGTGCAGGAGGTACCTCATGGCCTCGTCCTCCGAACCCCTCACCCCGGACGAGATCGAGCAGCGTCAGGAGGTCGGCTGGGACGACGACGCCGACGACGTGCCCTCGCCCGACCGGCCGCTGGACCCCGACGAGATCGAGCAACGGCAGGAGGTCGGCTGGGACGACGAGGATCGTCCCGCCTGACCGCCCGGCGGGGCCGTGGAGGGGCCCGGGGTCAGCTGGGCCCCGGCCCCTCGACGAACACCGCCCCGTGGCGCTCGAGGATCCGGTGGGCCCGGTTGTGCCAGTGCTCGTGGTGGACCGTGACCAGCGCCACGTCCTCGCCCTGGGCGACCTCGCGGTAGGCCACCGGGTCGTTGTCCATCGACTCGACCCGCTGCAGTCCGACCATGGCCCCCACCAGCGCCCCGAACCCGGCGCCGCTGATGGCCGCGCCGACCAGGGTCATGGCGACCATCCCCGCAAACACCAGACCGACGGCCGCACCCAGCAGCGTCCCCAACGCGGCGCCCCGACGCGCGGCCGAGGCGTCGAGGTGGAGCGTCTCGTCGTGCAGCCGGTAGCGCCCCGGCGCGGGCGGGGCGACCTGCACGGTGGTGCCCCGCAGGCCACGTTCGGCCAGCATGCGCTGCAGGTGCGGAACCCGATCAGTGCGCACGAGCCCGTAGACGTCCTGGGCTTCCATGGCGAACTCCGATGTCTCGACCACCTTCCATCGTGTCACGGACCGCAGTCGCTGTCAGTACCCGGCGGCGGACCTACCGTGTCGCGATCACCGAGGCGAGGAACGGACGTGTCCGACCGGAGCGGGCGGGGCGCCAGGCCGACCGTCGTCGGCCTGCTGCTGTTCGAGCAGTTCGACCTGCTGGACGTCGGCGCGCCCTACGAGGTGCTGCTGACCGCCAACCGGCTCGCCGAGCGGCGCGGGGACGCCGCGCCGTTCGTCGTGCAGGTCGTCGGGGCGTCCACGGCCCCGCTCACCGCCTTCGGTGGCATGGTCGTCACGCCGACGGTGGCGCTCGAGGATGCGCGCGACCTGGACGTGCTGATCGTGCCGGGGGCGATCGACGTGGACGGGGCGTTGGCGGACCCGGGGCTCGTGACGACCGTGCGCGACGCCGCTTCCCGCGTGCCCGTCATGGCGTCCGTCTGCACCGGCGCGTTCGTGCTCGCCCGCGCGGACCTGCTGGCGGGGCGCGCCTGGACCACGCACTGGGAGGACGTCGACGTGCTCGCAGCCGAGCTCGAGGGCGACGGGGCGCGCCGAACCCGCTGGGTCGACGCCGGCGCCGTCGTCACCGGTGGCGGCCTGTCCTGCGGCCTCGACCTCGGCCTGCACCTGGTGGACCGGTTCGCGGGGCGCGACCTCGCCGGGGCCACCGCCCGCCAGATCGACCACGCCTGGGATCCTGACGCCGGAGAGATCATCCCGACCTGAGCAGCGTTCGGACGGTGACCCGTCTGGCCACGGTCAGGTTGCGACTCCCTGCTTCGGGCGCGTCCGCGGACGCGCTTCCGCGCGCATGGTGGCGCCGGACCGACGGAGCGTGGCCAGTCCTCCACACCCGCGCACGAAGTCCCCTGATGGGGATGCTGGTGGCGCGAGGCTGTCGCTGGTGTCATCGTCGTAGGGCTCTGGCAGAACGCTCGGGAGTCCCCTGTCGCCTGTGTCGTGGGCTGACTTGATGACGAGGTGCGCCTGCCGGAGCCTGGCCTCGGCGTGACTCGACAGAGGACTGGCAACTCGCATGAGGACTGTGCGCCGTGGCTCCGCATCGGGACCAGCGTCGGGCCGTCCGTGACGAAGGGCTTTCCGGTCAGTGCCGGTCGGCCCTGACCTCCCCTGTGCGGAAGCGCAGAGTTGGGTGGAGGCGTCCGCCTGGGTCTTGAGTGGAGTTCGAGGTGCTGCTGTCCGTCAAGCCCCGATCGGGGACCGAGCACGCCCGGCTTGTTCCGCGACGTCCGGCATGGGGCCACCACCGAATCCTCGAAACGGCCCTGCTTGCGGTCGGTGCCGGCCTCGCTTTCATCACCGGGCGAGATGGTTCGCCCTTGTGGCAGATCGTCCGAGTGATGGCTGTCGCCGGTCTCGTCTGGTCGCTCCACGTCATCCTCGGCCATGCCGGACGCGTGGCACGGGCGGGCGTGGCGTTCGCCACGGGTTGTCTGAGCGTGGCGGTGGGAGTCGGTATTGGCTTGCCGTATCTCGCGAAGACGGGCGGCCAGGCGACGACGCTCGCGGGGCTGCTCGTTCTCGCGGGCGGGCTCGTCCTCGTCAGCTTCGGGGCCATCGTCCTGGTGCACGATGCTCGGCCCTGGAGGCGTGCCCTCCTCGCCCCCGGCCTGCTCGTGGCGATCCTCCTGGCGCTGACGACCCTTGGGCAAGCGGTCGCTGCTACGAATGTCCCGCCGACGTCGGTGGGGGCGACGACCCCAGGGGACCGCGGACTGGGCTACGACGATGTCGAGTTCGAGACCGCCGACGGGGTCTCGCTCTCCGGTTGGTACATCCCGTCGAGGAACGGGGCAGCCGTCGTGCTGATGCACGGTTCCGGTTCCACCCGATCGGCCGTGGTTGGCCAGGCCGCCGTCCTGGCCGACCACGGGCTGGGTGTGTTGCTGTTCGACGCCCGGGGCCATGGGCGAAGCGACGGTCGCGCGATGGACTTCGGGTGGTACGGCGACGAGGACGCCTCGGCCGCCGTGACATTTCTCGAGGCACAGCCAGACGTCGACGCCGACCGCATCGCAGCCATCGGGATGTCGATGGGCGGCGAGCAAGCCATTGGCGCCGCGGCCGCAGACCCAAGGATCCGCGCCGTCATCGCAGAGGGAGCGACGAACCGCACGGCCGGCGACAGGGCCTGGCTCTCCGACCAGTTCGGGTGGCGCGGTGCGGTGCAGGAACGGATCGAGTGGCTGACCTACAGCGTCGCCGACATCCTCACCGCAGCCGATCGACCAATCACGCTCCGGCGCGCCGTCGCCGTGGCCGCGCCCCGACCGGTCCTCCTGATCGCCGCCGGCGCGGTGCAGGACGAACCGCTCTCGGGGCGCCACATACAAGGCGGATCGCCCGAGACCGTCGAGCTGTGGGTCGTACCCGACACCGGGCACACCGCGGCGTTCGACACCCACCGGGCGGAGTGGGAGCAGCGCGTTACTGCCTTCCTCGCCGCCGCGCTGGGTCCTGACGGAGCCGAAACCACGCCGTGAGCTTCCCCACCACCGGGGTGCGTGGCCCCAGCACGAAGCAGCCAGGCTCAGCGACCTCACGCGCGACCTCGTTCAGGACCGGACTATCGCCACCTTCGATGCCACGGAAGGGGGCGCGTACCCCGTAACGGCGGCTCTGATCTGTGCCGATCGCGATGAGCATCCGCGACTCCGATGAGGATCCGGGGTGGAAATCGCCCGGGATGCTCATCGCTGCTCTGGATGCTCATCACCTCGGGGAGGTGAAGAACGCCCGGCCTGGAACGGATCGGATGTCGCTGTCACCGCGGGGCGGGCTCGCCGGCGCGACGGACCATTCTGGCATTCGGGCTTCTCACGGGACCTCGACGAGCTCCCGGTTGCGCGGGAGTCCTCCGTGGAAGCTGATGGGGACGGCTCTGCTGTGTCGGGGGTCGATGGAATCCATGCCCTGCACGTGGACGTGGGGCTCGGTGCTGTTGCCAGAGTTGCCGCACTGGCCGACCTCGTCTCCCATGGCGACGGACTGCCCGACACGAACTCGGATGCTGCCGTACCGGAGATGGCACAGCGCGACGAGCTCGCCGGGCCTCGCCTCGATGATCACGTGATTGCCGCCCAACCCGACCCACCCGTTGGCAGCCCGCCGGTGCTGGGTCAGGGCGTACCGGATCGAGGGGATGCCTCGGAATGCCTCGTGGTCGGGTTCGCCGTCGTGGACAGCCACGACCACGCCCCGAGCAGGAGCGGTGAGCGAGCGTCCGAAGCCGGGAAACCTCTCCGGTGGTTCAGGACGCACGATCGAGGCCAACGAGAGCCGCGCGCTGCGGCCACGCCCATCGACCGGCACGAAGTCGATCGCGTACGCCGAAGCGAACAGCGTCGTTCCGTGGCTGGGCACGCGATTGGCGGGGCTGTTCTGCACCAACCATCGCCCTCGGAACGGGTACGCCAGATCCAGGGTCTCAGGCACCAGGGGGGTCCTCCCACGCCTGGCCATCAGGTCCGAGTCTGCCAGCGACGGTGCGGGCTCCGTGGAGGCAACCTCACGCCTGTTCCGTATGCGACAGCACGTTGACGACCTGGCCACCCGGGTCCCTTACGAAGAAGCGACGCACGCCCCACGGTTCGTCCGTCAACGGATGGACGATCTCGTAGCCGAGCGCGATCGCCTGCGCGTGGATCCGGTCGACGTCGCCGACCTCGATGCTCAGGTCCGGGTCCACGGCCGCGGTCTGGTCCCGGTCGATGACGATGACCTGGGCCGTGGGGTTGTCGGGGGCCACGAAGTTGACCACCCACCCCAGGTCCATGCCGATCTCGAACCCGAGGAAGTCCCGGTAGAAGGCCCGGGTCGCGGGGAGATCGTCGGTGCGGAGGTCGGGAACGGCCCGGCGAATGCGCATTGCTTCTTCCTTGTCACGAAGGACGGTCGACGACGGCTGCCACGCGATCCAGCGCCGCCGCGATGCCGTTGCGGGTCATCTGGCTGTAGCCGTCGTCCCCGAGGACGCCGCTGGCTGCGAACGCCTGCTCGTAGTGGTGGCGCGCGAGTCCGTGCTGGCCGGCGCCCTCGTGGCTGCGTCCGAGGTTGAGGTGCAGGGAGGGCATCATGACCCCCACGGATGCGGGATCGCTGGCCAGCGCCGCGTCCAGGGCACGTTGGTTCCAGGTGAGGGCGTCGCCGTCGGTGTCCTGGTGGCGTGCGAGGTAGTGGGCGGCCACGGCCGCTTCAATGGTGGTGGTGTGCTGGTCCCACGCCTGCTGGAACAGGGCCCGCGCGCGGGCGGGCTCGCCGTGGCCTTCGGCCTCCATGCCTCGAATGCACAGCGCGGTGATGGGGTTGGTGGGATCCATGGGGTTGGTGGCCACGAGGTGCCTGTCATTTCGGTGGATTCACCGTTCCCGGAGCCGTGCCCTCCACTCGTCCAGGACATGCAGACCAGCGGTGTCGAGCCCGTAGTAACGCTGGCGGCCGACGGGCCGCACCGTCACGAGCCCGGCATCTCGCAGGACTCGCAGGTGCTTGCTGACCGAGGTCTGCTCCGTCTGCAGCTCGACGACGAGCTCTCCCACCGGCCGTTCGGCGACGCAGAGGAGTTCGAGGATCCTTCGACGGGTCGGGTCGACGATGGCGTCGAACACGGTGACACCCATAGTATTACTCACCGTTCATATGACTGTCAAGGCATAAGAACAGGATATCGAGCAGATCCTGGCGCAACTCGCAGATTGCCCGACGGGCCAGCCCGAGTGGTTGCGCCTTCCCGTGCGCCGTCGGCCGTGGGTCGTTCCCCGTGCGTCTACCGGCCCCGGACGGCGTAGGTCAGGTGCGTCACCCTCGTGGAGGGCTCCGCATGGACCGGCTCCAGAGCCAGGCGGCCCGCGTCCACGCCTTCGAACAGCCGGATCCCGGAGCCGAACAGCACGGGTGACAGCGTGATCGAGAACTCGTCGATCAGCCCGGCGTTCACGTACTGAAGGATCGTTGCGCCGCCGCCCGAGATGCGGACATCCTGGTCGCCGGCGGCCTCGCGAGCCCGATCGAGCGCGGGCTCAATCCCCTCGTTGACGAAGTAGAAGGTGGCCCGACCCGGCCGTTGCCAGGGGTCACGCTGCTCGTGCGTCACGACGAAGACCGGCGTGTGGAACGGTGCCTCCACCGGCCACGCCTGCTCGCCCGCGTCGAACATGACGCGGGCGCGACGAACCCGTCCAACGACATCGACACGCTGAAGAAGACCTTGCCAGCCATCAGCCCTGGCCTGTCTTCCGAGCGATCTCGGTGACGTAGGCAGCCAGGTTGCCCAAGGTCTGCTGGCCGCCCTCGATCGCGTGATACGTGTCGACCGCCTCGTCGCGCAGCTGCTTGGTGGGAAACACCGTGCGCATCTCGATCCGGGTCGCCGCACCGTCGGGCTCGAACGTGAGGACCGACTCGAACGCGTTCGGGTCGTCGCGGAACTCACCGTGCAGCAGCGCGATCCGCTCCGGCGGGACGATCTCCGTCCAGCGGATCCACTCCTGGTAGTCCGTCCCGTCCGGGCCGTGCATCACGAAGTCCCACTCCCCGCCGACGCGGAACTCGAACGCCCGCGTGGTCGTGGTGAACCCCTCCGGTCCCCACCACCGCGACAGGTGCCGGACCTCGGTGAACGCCTCGAACACCAGCTCCCGTGGGGCGCTGATGACCCGCGAGATCACGATCTCGCGGTCGGCCGTCGCGGACTGCGCCAGCGATTGTCGTCCTGTCTCGCCCATCAACTACTCCTCCTGCCTTGCCTGCTCGAGGTCCTGCACGTACTCGTCCAGCCGGTCGAAGCTCTCGCTCCAGAACCGCTCGAACCCGCCGGTCCACTCGTGGACCGGCCGCAGCCCGCGGGCGTCGAGGCCGTACAGGCGCTGCCTGCCCGCCTTGCGGTGCCGCACCAGCCCGACCTCCCGGAGCACCCGCAGGTGTTTGGACGCCCCAGGCTGGGTCATGCCCAACTCCCGGGCCAACTCGGTCACCGGCCGCTCACCCGCCCGCAGCAGCAGCAGGATCTCCCGGCGCTGCGGCTCGGCGATCGCGTTGAAGACGTCGGACGTCGTTGCTGCTCGTGCCATGACGGCATCATATACCGATATGGTTATGCGTCAACAGGCCAACGACGAGGCACCAAGTCGGCGCCAGCCGCATGTCTTCGCGTGTCACCGGTGGCCAGCAGTCCAGGTGGCGGCAAGGAGGAACAGGGCCCCGAGGCCGACGATGAGCACGCGCGGATCGGTCGCGTCGGCCAGCGCGCCCGCCGTGACGCCGCCGATCACCTGTGCGAGCGCGGCCAGGGCCCCGATACCTGCGTAGACGCGTCCGAGCAGCCGGTCCGGGGTGAGGTGCTGGACGCGCGCGTCGCCCCACACGTCGAATGGTCCCCAGACGATGCCCCAGACCACCCACGACGCCGTCAGGACGCGCCAGTCGGCACCGATCACGCCGGCGGCGCAGGCGACGCCCGCGGCCAGCAGGCTTCGGGTCGCCAGGCTGGGCACGCTGATCCGCCAGGCGGTGACGCCGGCGGCGAGCAGGCCGAGGATGGCGCCGGACGAGTAGCCGGCGAGGGCGATGCCGTAGGCGCCCGCCGGGGCGCCCGGGAGCTGGTCGAGCCAGACGACGGCGACGGTCAGCAGGGCGGTCACCACGCCAGCAGACAGCGCGGCCATCCCGGCGACCACGCGCAGGTCGGGGTGATGGCGCAGGTGCCGCACGCCCTCGCGTCCGTCTGCCAGGCTCGCGGCCACGGTCCGGCGGGCGGCCGCGACCCAACCTGTGCGTGGTCTCGCTGCGCCAGCACCTGCGACCGTCGAGGACAGGGCGGGCGGGAGCAGCACGAGCGCGGCGAGGTAAGTGCCGAGGTCGACGGCAACGGCGAGCTCGATCCCGACTGCTCCGACGAGCAGCCCGCCCGCGCTCAGCCCGACCACGCCCGACATCGCACGCGAGACCTTGCGGATGGTCGCCACCTGCTGCGCCTGGTCAGCGGCGCCCTCGCGGATCGCCGCCTCGCCGGACGGATTGTCGACCGTGCCGACGAACGCCGTGAGCACCAGACAGACGGCCAGCACACCCTCGGCGCGCGCCAACAGGCCAAGGGCCAACAGCCCGGCGCGAACGACGAAGGTGGTGCGCAGGACCGTGATGCGGTCGAGCCGGTCGGCCAGCAGTCCGCCGATCGGCCGCCCGACCACCCCGGCTGCCCGCACCACAGCGAACGTGAGACCGGTGAGCACGCCTGAGCTGGTCGCGCGGTACACGAGCAGGGGCAGCACGACCACGGCGATCCCGTCACCGAGCTCGTTGACCAGGAACGCCCCCACCAGCCGTCGCAGCCGAGGGTGGCGCAGCGGGGCGACGAGCCTCGAGATCCGCTCTCGCACGACGCTCCCACCAGGACAGACAAAGCAATACGACTGTATTGGCCTGTTGCTAGGTTATCGGTAGCCCCGGGACACGGAGGTAGTCATCACGACACGGCGACGCGGGATCGGCGCGACCCACGAGGAACAGCGGAGCGCCATCGCCGATGCCTTCCTCGACGTGGTCGCCGAGCACGGGCTGCCGGCGGCCTCGATGCGGGCCGTGGCCGCACGGGCGTCGGTGTCACTGGGCCGAGTCCAGCACTACTTCGCGTCCAAGGACCGTCTGCTCGAAGCCGGGTTCGACCGGGCCAACCAACACAGCAGCGAGCGCATCGCCGAGCTACTCGGCGGCGACCCTGACGACGCACCGGCCCACGACATCCTGGTCGTGGTGCTCACCCAGCTCATCCCCCACGACCCGTTCTCCTGGACCCACCTACGGGTGCGCCAGTCCTTCATCGCCCGCGGCCTCGTCGACGAGCAGATCGCGGCGCGACTGCGTTCCGAGTACACGCGGCTGCACCGCAGGCTGGGCGACGCGGTGCGGCGCGAGCAGGACAACGGTGCGATCCGTCCCGACGCCGACCCCGTCGCCCTCGCGAACCGCCTGGTCGCCCAGGCCGAAGGACTCGCCAACCACGTCCTGGTCGGCGCCACCACCCCGGACGAGGCACACGCTGCCGTCCTCGCAAGTCTCGAGGGACACGCACCGCGGGTCCCTCCCTCATCCGGTCGTGGACGGTGACCTGCACGTGAGCGGTCGGTCACCTCGCGACCCGGTAGCGCAGATAGACGAACTTGGAGTTGAACGTGCGGGTCTCGACCAGCTCGAGATCCTCGCGCCGCTCACTTTGGGGGAAGAACGGGATGCCACCGCCCACCAGGACCGGGTGAACCATGGCTCGGTACTCGTCGATGAGACCCGCCGCCGCCACATCGGCGGCGAACGTCGCACCCCCGATCGCGATCTCGCCGTCACCCGGCTCGGCTCGCAACCGCCCGATCTCCTCCGCTGGGCTGCCGGACGCCAGGCGGGCGGTGCCTGCCACCGAGGACAGCGTCGTGGAGAACACGACCTTCGGCAGCGCCTTCCAGATCGCGGCCCACTCGAGCTCCGCATCGTCGAGCGTCTGCTCCTGCTCGGCGGTCTCCCAGTACAGCATGGTCTCGTACAGCCGTCGTCCCATCAGGTGGACCCCGACCTGCCGGATGTCATCGATCCAGAACCGAAAGACGTCGTCGTCAGGCTCCGTCCAGTCGAAGGTCCCGTCCGGCCCGACGATGTACCCGTCGAGCGAGACGCCCATGGAGTAGGTCACGCTGCGCATCGGGAGTCCCCTTGGCTGGTGGGTTGGCTACCCGCAGGGCAGCCAGGTCGTTGCTGCGTTCCTCGATGCAAGCACCTCGGAGCACGCGGCCCTCGAAGCGCTCGTCGGGCAGCCGCTGTCGTCCGACTCGGCCGACCGCCGGGTGTTCTCCCTGAACTGACGGACCGAAGGCCGCGGCCAGGGCGTTGTGGACGACTCCGCCGGTCCGGCTTCCCGCGTAGAAGCCATCGACAGCGCGGCCACCTGCCTCGCTGCAGTCGACCTCGGGTCTGGTCGTCGAGGAACGCGCTCCGCCTCATGCGGCTGTGGTCAGGTCCGAGACGTACGAGTGCAGCGTGGCTCGGACATCGGGCTCGTGGCCGAGGAACAGGTGCCCTCCGCGGTCGATGGTGGCGAGTTGGCACTTCGGGATGCGAGGGGCAGCGGCAACAGCGTTGGCGTAGGGCGCCAGACCGTCGTCGGCCGCGTGGACGATGAGCGTCGGGACAGCCAGCTCCTCGAGCGGGGCGTCCCGCACCGAGGGGTTGCCGATGAATGCGTCGAACAGGAAGCCGTCCCGGCGGGGCCGCACCGGGAACACGGTCTCGGTGACCTCAGCGATCGTGGCACGTTCGTCCTCGGTCGGCTCGTAGCCGGCCGGGACCCCCATCTGGGCGTGCAACACACCAGGCAGCAAGGTCTTGAACGCCCAGAACGCGAACTCGGACCGTGCCGCCATACCCATCAGCGGCCTGGCGAACCTCGGGGGGCTGCTCGATGGCGGCAGGGCCGACGATGCCAGGACCAGTGCAGTCACCCGGTCTGGGTGGCGCAGGGCGAACTGGATCGCCGACGGTCCACCGGCCGAGAACCCGATCACCACCGCCCGACCGACCTGCAGGTGATCGAGCAACTCGGCGTGGACGTCGGCCTGCATCGCGGTGGAGGCGCCATCGGGCAGGGCGGAGCCGAAGTAGCCGAACCGCGACGGGCCGATCGCCAGACAGTCATCGCCCCAGTAGACGCGAGCCAGGCCCACGCCCTCGACGTGGCTGCCGAGGATCCCGTGGACCGCCAGCACCGGCCGGCCGGTTCCAGTCGTCGCGTACTCGACCGTGCCGTGCCGCGATTCGAACGTGGCCGACGGGACAGACGCCACGCGCCGCCGGGCAGCATCGAGGTCGGCGTGGAAACGTGGGAACAGCATGGTGATCACCCGATCCCCTCAGACAGCGATGCCGGCGCGACCTGCGGCGACGACCAGCGCGAGGCTGATCGCGATGCCCGCAGCCCACCAGGGCGTGAAGAACAGGCCGAACAGCACCAGCGACATGGCCCCACCGACCAGCCCGGCCGTGGCCCACCACGCCTGGTGGGTCAGGAACCCGACCCCCGCTGCAGCCATCACAAGTCCGGCGACGATCGCCAGCGCCAACGACGTCGTCCGCGCGTCACCGAGCAGCCACGAGTGGCTGGTGTCCATCGGTGCGTCTGCGGTCAGCGTCCGTGGGCTGGGAGACCAGATCACGATCGTGAGCAGTCCGTGTGCCACCACGACCCAGCCGAGAAGCGTGCGCCACATGAGATCCACCTCCACAGGGCACAGCTCGGGCGGCGTGCGCCCTGATGCGATCGTCCGCTCGACCCAAGACGTCACGGAGGGCCGATCGACCCGAGTTCTCAGGACTCTTGTCCGTCTCATGTCGCTGCGTGGTGGCGTTGGCGACGACCTCGGGGCTGTGACGCTGCGGGCGGGCCGGAACGCCCCGCTCGCACAGCTGGCACCAGTCACGATGGTCTGACCCGCCCCGCGGTCGCCTCGGCCATGGCGTCGACGAAGGCGGTGGCGCGCGAGCGCGGCACGGCGACGCGGGCGACCACCTCCGCCCCGTACGCGGCGTCGAGGACGGTGGCGTCGTGCGCGGCGAGCACGGCCTCGACCGTGCCGGACAGCTCGTAGGGGTACGTCACTGACAACGTCGTCGTGATGGGACGCTCGACCACCGGGGCGTCGGCCAGCACGGCAGCGGCCGCCGCCCCGTAGGCCCGCACCAGTCCCCCACGCCCGAGCTTGGTCCCGCCGAACCAGCGGGTCACGACCACGACCACGTCGGCCAGCCCCGAGCCCTGCAGGTGCCGGAGGATCGGGGCGCCGGCGGTGTCGCGGGGTTCGCCGTCGTCGTCGCTGCGCTCGCGTCCGCCCTCGAGCCGGAACGCCCAGCAGTGGTGGGACGCGTCGGGGGTCTCGCCCCGCAGCCGGTCGACGACGGCGAGGGCCGCCGGCTCGTCGGTGGCCGGGGCGGCGTCCGCGACGAAGCGGGATCCCTTCACCTTCTCGAGCTCGACCCGGTGGGGGCGGACGAGGGTGCGAACGAGGTCGGGCGGCTCCATGCCGCCCGACCGTAGACCGTCAGCGCACGACCCTCCGCCGCCGGGTGCGCACGCCGGCCAGGGCGAGCACGCCGAGTACGGCCAGGACCATGGCGCTCCCCCGCCCCGGCGCGGACACCGGCACGATCGGCTGGCTGCTCCCGAGCTCCTCGCCGGCCAACGCGGAGGTACCCGACCCTTCGCCCGTGCGTCCCGCCGCGGCCTGTCCGCGACCTCGGCCGTGGTCGGCGGTGTCGGCCGATCCGCCGCCGGCACCGCCGACGGGACCGACCTCGACCGCGGCGACCGCCGAGCCGTTGCCGGCGTCGTCGTAGGCACGCACCAGCACCGTGCCACGGCCACGGCGGCCGGTGTCGACGGTGACCTGCTCGGGCGTCCCGTCCGCCCCCGAGACCGGGACGTCGGCGGCCACCGGCATCGCGGCCGACCAGTCGCGCGACCCGCCCGGGGCGACT